>CANMKX010000004.1 GCA_947498595.1 uncultured Aquimarina sp. | reverse complement strand
GAGTACCAATACGAGTACTATAACACGTACATCAGGGAGTCGTTATTATTTACGAGCTCGTAACAATAGTACAGGATGTTGGGGGCCAACAAGAGTGGTAAATTATGCGATCAAAACAATACCCGCAGTCCCTGCATTACCAGCAATCACTACCTATTGCGATTATACAAAAATAACTAGAAATAATCCACCAGCAGGAGAGACATGGTATTGGCAAGATACCGCAACAGGAACAAGTACAGCCAATACAGCAACGTATTTAAATAAAGACAGTGGTACAGTCGTGTATTTGCGATCAAGAAGCAATGCAGGTTGTTGGGGTACAGCCCAAACGATAAATTATAGTATACAAAATAGTACTGTATGGTATGCTGATACAGATGGAGATGGATTTGGAGATCCAAATGAGACTCAAAATAGTTGTACACAGCCTACAGGATATGTAGCTAATAATCAAGATACATGTCCTATAGTAGCAGGAACAGAAAATGGATGTTTACCAGATCAATATATAAGCCCACAATTAAGTAATCATAATTATGTTTATACACAAACGTTTCAAAACCCTATTGAAACAGTAGCTGATATAACTTATAATAGTGATGTGATAGAAAATGTCACTTATTTAGACGGATTAGGAAGACCAAAACAACAGATAGCAATCAAAGGTTCTCCTACCAAAAAAGATGTTGTTACTCATATCGCATATGATCCCTTAGGAAGACAAGAAAAAGAGTATTTACCTTATAGTTCACAAACAGCAGTGGGGAGTTATAAATCAGTAGATATAGCGCAAGATATACAGGCTTATTATCAAACTAAGTATCCAGCGGATTTCGACGGAATGCCTACAACAACAGTGAATGCTTATTCGCAAATGCATTATGAAGCATCACCGTTGAATAGAGTATTAGAGCAAGCTGCACCAGGAAAATCTTGGTTGTTAAATAAAGAAAACGATACCGATCATACGATTAAATTTGGATGGGAAGCTAATGTACTTAATGAAGTAGTATACTTTAGAGTTGCTTTTAACGATGAGGATACAGAGAAACCGACTTTAATAAAAGAAGGAATGTATGCTCCCAACGAATTATACAAAACAATTACCAAAGACGAAAATTGGACAGCAGGGAATGACCATACTACTCAGGAATTTAAAAACAAAAAAGGACAAGTAGTTTTAAAAAGAACTTTCAATAGCAATATCCCACATGATACTTATTATGTGTATGATGATTTTGGAAATCTAAGCTATGTATTACCTCCAAAAGTAACAACTATTGATGGGGTGAGTGAGAGTGAACTAATCGAACTGAGTTACCAATATAAATACGATTCACGTAACCGATTGATCGAGAAGAAAATTCCAGGGAAAGGCTGGGAGTCTATAGTGTATAACAAATTAGATCAACCTGTATTAACCCAAGATGCTAATTTAAAAGCGGCAGGAATATGGTTGTTTACCAAATACGATGCAATCGGACGTGTAGTGTATACAGGAAAAGTAACAGACAATCAAGATCGTATAGCGATGCAAGCACAAGTAAGTCAGTCAAATCATCTGTGGGAAGCACGTGTTGCAAGTGCTACGATTGATGCAAAGAATGTATACTATAGCAATACTGCATTTCCGACAACCGATATTACTTTGCTAACGATCAATTATTATGATGATTATCGATTACCATCCATTGTAACTTTAAGTCCAGAAACAACCGACTTAACATGGGAAGGTATGACAGCAGTAGCAAAGGTAAAAGGATTATCCACCGTGTCACAAGTGCGCGTACTTGATACTGATAAATGGATAACTACCACAAACTATTATGATGAAAAAGGACGACCATGGGAAACACATATAAAAAATGATTACCTAGGAGTAGACGATTGGATATTAAGTAAGTTAGATTTTGTAGGAAAACCATTAAAGACTTTTACCAAACATATTAAAGACGGAGTATTATTATGCACTACCGATACATTTACCTACGATCATGTAGGGCGATTGTTAACACAAGAACAACAAATTAACAGTCAACCTATAGAACGATTGGTAAGTAATCAATACGACGAAATCGGGCAACTGATCAGAAAAGATGTAGGAGGAAAAACAACAGCAGTAACAGCGTTACAACAAGTAGATTATCAATACAATGTACGAGGATGGTTAACAGAAATCAATGATGTAGCGACACTAGGAAATGATTTATTTAGCTTCGGAATCAATTATGACACGGTGACTCACGGATTAGAAGCATCAGCTCTTTATAACGGAAATATAAGTGAGACCTATTGGAAAACAGCTAATGAAAGTGTACAACACGCTTATGGATACCAATACGATGCTTTAAACCGTATCACCAAAGCCAAAAGTGAAACAGGACGATACGATCTAGGATTAGTTGCTTATGATACAATGGGAAATATTACACAGTTGCAACGTACAGGGCATACCAACGAAGGAGCAACTACATTTGGAATGATGGATAACCTAACGTATAGCTATGATGCAGGTAATAAGCTAGAAGCAGTAACAGATATAAGCACAAATGTAGAAGGATTCCGTGATGGAAACACAACAGGAAATGACTATAGTTATGATGTAAATGGTAACATGATTGTAGATCAAAACAAAGGAATCAGTAATATAAACTACAATCATTTAAATTTACCAACAGGAGTTGCTATAGCCAATGCAGTCCATACGGGAAATATTAACTATATTTACGATGCGACAGGAGTAAAACAAAAGAAAATCGTTACAGAAGGAAGTACGATGATAACAACCGAGTATGCAGGTAATTACATCTATAAAAATGGAAGTTTGGAGTTTTTCAATCATGCCGAAGGATATATAGAACCAACAGTTGACGGAAACTTTGACTATGTATACCAATACAAAGATCATTTAGGGAACATACGATTGTCATACTCAGACCGTGACAATGATGGAAAAGTAGACGTTCTTAGAAATAATACTGATATTGATGGAGATAATGACAATCACCATGAAATTGTAGAAGAGAAGAATTATTATCCATTTGGTTTACAACACAAGGGGTACAACAACGTAGTAACTTCAACGAATCCAGCACAGAATTACAAATACAATGGAAAGGAATTAAATGAAGAGCTTGGATTAGATTGGTACGATTACGGAGCAAGAAACTATCAAGCGGACTTAGGACGTTGGATGAATCTTGATCCATTAGCAGAATTAGATTATGACTGGACACCATACAGATATGGTTACAATAGCCCAATATTATATACAGATCCTGATGGATTATGGGAGTATAAAATTAATGAAGATAAAAAAGGTAATTTCAGTGTGTCTTTAGTAGCTCAAGAAGGAGATAATCTTGATACTTTATCTGAACAAACGGGTTTTTCTATTGATGAACTTAAAGGGTTCTATGGAGAAGAAACAATTGCGGGTCTTCAAAAAGGTAGTGTAAAATCATTGGATAGTTTTGGAGGGTATTTTAAAGGTATTAATGAAGCTCTCAATGAATCAGAAACTAGTAAATGTAATTGTTGGAGTTCGTCAATAGAATATGGGTTAACAGGAGAGGTAGATCCAAATACAGGGATTGATTTGCCTGGAGATGCAGATAAACAATTAAGAAGAAAATTTAAAGAAACTAATACTCCTAAAACAGGAGATGTTATTAGATATGCTCATAAAGACGGATATAAAGGTATAGATCTCAACGGTGATGGCATAGTTAATGATATAGATGAAACAATTAGAAGAAATGTCCTTTACCTTCCAAGTTCTGGAGATAAAAAAGGAGGAACTAGTCATTTTGCAACATTTCTGTTAAAAAATGATAAAGGTACACAGGTTTTTTCGAAAAATGGGTTTGGTGTGAAATGGCAAATTCTTTATGAAAAAACTCTTGAAGCTCCTTATGGAAAAAGAACAGGTATTAATGGAGGTTCTTCTACATTCACAAAAAAATAATATAGATATGAGATTAAAAATTGTTTTTATTACATTAGGATTTGTAATGTTTAGTACGAGTTGTTTCTCTCAAATATTAACCCGTTTATATGATGTTGAAGGTGGTTATTTTGATAAGGTAACTAAAAGACGTGTTTTGCCTAAATATAATGTTGAATTGGATGTTGAAAATAAATTATATTATAATAGTGATTTAAAGTTTGAACCTTCAGGAGATTTTAATTATTGTATTTATGAACTTTTTAATGATCGCTTTATTGTTATTTCTGCATTAAATCAAAGGTCTAAGAATAGTTCTATTATATATGCATTGCCAAAAAATAAAATTATTGTAATTGATATGAAGAATTGGGACGCTCAATATCAAATAGATTTAGGCAGTAAGTTAATTTATGATATCTTTTGTGATGATGATGATGATGAAAAAGTTATTATTGTAAAAGCAGTAGATAAAATTCACAATTATGAGTTAAAAGGTAATAGCTTTCAGGATTAAGATAATGTAGTTAAATAGGTCATGCATTAATATATAAATTGTGACTTTAGAGTGTTTAAAACCAGTAATTAACATGGAAATTAATTGCTGGTTTTTTATGTTTTTAAATAATACGTTTTTGTAGGTCGTATTTAAGTGAAAAAGAGTCTAAGAGTTCTTTTACAATGTTTTTTGTCTTCAGGGAATTGTTGCTCTTTTAAAAAGCGTTCACGGTAGTTTAAAGATGCTTGAGCTTGTTCTTCGTTAGATCCACTTATTAAAAAGTCAGAGGTAACATAAGTGAGCGAGATATAGATAATAATAGTTTAGGATGGTATTATGTAGGAGGGACAGAGAATGGGGATTTTTTAGGAAAACATGAGATTAAAAATGCGAACACAGCGAGTATCTATTTAAAAATAGATATAGAAGAGACATTAGTTACAGAAACACAATTTTATATAGACAATGTAACTGTAAGCAGAGGAGAGTTGTTAATTAAAGAAGAGAAGAATTATTATCCATTTGGACTGCAACATAAAGGGTATAATAATACTATTACTGGTCGGGAGCACAACTATGGGTATAATGGTAAAGAGGAACAGAACGAATTTAATGGTACTCTACAATGGTTTGATTTTGGGGCAAGAAACTATGATGCTGCAATTGGTAGATGGTTTAATATCGACCCTTTGGCAGAGAAATATAGTGGTGCTTCTCCTTATGTATATGCATCAAATAATCCAATATTATTTGTTGACCCAGATGGTGAAGATGTACATATTTCAATAGGTAATAAACCTGTAGGGACAACTTCAATTAGAGTAATTGGAGCTCCTGGAGAAGCACCTCAAGAGATAAAAGTTGCAGTATATGAAATGACGGTGACGGATGATGTGACTGGAACAACATCGACATACAATGTAACTCGTGATGCTCCAGTTTATGAATCTACGAACAATGCTAATCCAATTTTAGAGTTTTTCGAAATGGATGAAGAGACATACAATATAACAAATACTGCATTTGAACCAGCTAATGGAGATGGTGAATATAAAGCTCTAGCTTTACAATATCCTCCAGGAACAGATTTAGAAGCGTTAGCTTTACGAAATGAAGATGGTTCATCTGAATTGGATGCTGAACCAAATGATAGCCCTGAAAGAGAAAAAGGGAAAGAAGATAAGGCTACTGGAGTTATGATTCATGTAGGAGGAAGTTATCAAAAGAATGATGGACGTACATATTTAGTTGGCTCTTTTGGTTGTTTTGGCTTATGTAGTAAAGACTCTGGAAATAACGGTGTTAAAAAATTCATTAAAGACATTGTTAATAGAAGAAACAAAAACAAAAAAGCTAAAAAAGGAACAGATATTAATGTAACCGTTAAAAAAAGGAAAAATCCAGATTGGAAATCAGAAGTAGATGAAAACGGAAATAAAACTAATTAAAATGAGAAAAAGTATTTTACTTATAACTTTTGTTATTATTTCTTGTGCTAATAATCAAGGGTTGACAAATGAAGATTTGATAGGAGTTTGGGAAAGTGAATTTATAAGATTACAGATTTCAGAGAATGTTATTTATAGAACCGAAAATAATAAAAAGATAGAATATGATAATTATGTTGTGGAAAAAGATACTTTAAAGATGTATAGAAACAATACAGTAGAGAAACATTTAATTAAAATTAAAGATAAAAACAAGTTAGTTTTTAGTCCAATAGATGCGTATCAAAAGGATATTGAACTATTAGACCAAACTACATTTACGAAAGTCGAATAAAATCTGACATCCCCCGAGCTCGTCCTAGTATGTGCTAGTGTTAGTTTGTAACTAGTACCGTATCAGTTTGGGAGGTGAGAGTAAAAAAATAAGAATAAGTACCAGTTACAAAAAATTGTAGCTGGTATTTTTATGGGTAGGCTTTTTTAGTTTTATGGTAAGAGATAGCTATATCAATCAAACCATAGATTTTAAGGAGTTATTTTTCTGTAAAAGCCTCCAATATCTTTCATTAACTATTCAAAATATTATATCTAATTCTTTTCTTAAGAAAGGATTCTTTGAAGATAATGTATATAATTCAGTAAGATGAGAAAGTTAAAATGCTGATAACTAGTGTACAGATTAAGAAAATGAGAATTATGTAAACAACAACAATGTTTCTTATGCAGAATGTAAAATTCAAAGAAATTAAAAAATGTTTCGTTCAAAGAAAAGATTTATAAAATAGCTTATTGCCTTACGATTTTATGAATAAATGAATAATTACTTTTTGGATAATAATTCTATATTTAATTTCGTCCATTTTCATTTGGATATAAAGTATAAACAGGATCACTTTGCCAAAATTCTTTAGAATTGATATCCATACAAGTTAAAGAACCTTTAAAAGCGGCACCAGTATCAAGATTCCAAACGCAAGTTGCTTTTACGGGAGTAGTTTTTCCAATTCGAGTAACTGGAGTATGACCAATATATACTTCAGGGAATAATAGTAACCGTTTAGGATATAGAATGTCAGTTTTTTGAATACTAGGATCTAACGCTAAAGCTGTTTCCCATAAAGTACGATCCCAATAACACATTTTTGGAAAATATTCATATGCAGGCCCTTTAAGATTAGTAAAACCTGCATGTAGAAATAAACGATTTTGATCATCGATATAATAATCTTTTAAACATTGGTAAAACTCTAGATGTGTATCTATTTCTTTTAAAGAAATCGTCTTATAAGCAGCAATCGTTGATAAGCCACCGTGAGCTAACCATTTTGGATTGTCTTTTTTAGTAATAAGCCAATCGTAACATAATTGATCGTGATTCCCTTTTAAAAACACACAACGATTTGTTGTGTTTAAACGAATTAAAAACGAAATTACATTAGCACTATCATTCCAGCCATCTACATAATCTCCTAGAAAAATAAGAGTATCTTCAATATCAATTTTTGCACGGTTTATTAATTGCTGTAACGCTTTAAGACCTCCATGTATATCTCCAAAAACTAAAGTACGACCCATATATTTAATTGTAACGTATTTTACGTAAAACACGCATGTTTTCCTTGTACAAGGTATATAAATTTTTATTGTAGTTTTTTAAATAAGGCTTCGCTTCTTCTAGTTTGTTTTTAGCTTCTTGAAAACCATTGAAATAACAGACCAAATAAGTGGCAGGCAAATTAATAAGATCTTGTTGTTCTTGTTCAGTTAGTTTGATGTTTTTTTTTAATTTTTCAAAAAGAATATCATTTGTATTGTATAAATGATACAATGTTTTTCGATCAAATTGAGGTGGTTGAAAAACAATTTTATTTTCGATATCATATCTAGCGCTATCCTTAAAAGTGATAGTCACTTCTTCTAATGGATAGAATTTATGATGATTAGGAAGCCCTAAATGAATATATTCTGTTATTTTAAAAGAATCCTCTGTAATAGAGATGCTTACATCGTCAAATGTTGAGTAGAAAAGTCTCACCTGTTCATTAATTAGTTCAATATCTACTCTAGAATGATATATCGTATTCTCGATTTTTTTTTCTTTACTAGCCCAACAAACAACAAAATATTCTTTAAAAACTTTATAAGTCGGATTGTAATCCGCTTTAGAATTCATGAAATCGAAAATACTATCAAGTGTAAGTTTCAGGTTATTTTGAGAATGATTTTCAATCGCATCAACAGTTTTCGAATTGATGTCTTCAATCTTGATGTCAAAATTTTTAGGCAAGCTAATACTTCCTTCTCTAAAGAAAACCATACCGCCATAATACTTCCAGATATTTTTACGTAGAGAGCAGATTTGATTTCCTAATGATCTAATAGAAACCAATCCTACTACTTTGTCACTAGGAAGATGTGGAAAGGGAATGTTTTCATAAGTAACAATAGGAGGATTTGTAATAAAAGCGTTGATGAGGTTTTGAATTTTACTATCATCAAAAAAATCAACGCCTATAATTGTATTATCTTCATCTTCTACACCAATAACGATGTAAGAATTGTTTTTAGGATTAGAATTGGCTAAAGCACAAATGTGTTTAATTAATTTTGCTTTCCCTTCTTTTTCGCTAATATTTAATTTACGCTTTTTATCATAGAAACTGTTTTCATCATTGTGAGCAAGAAGATTCTTGATAAGAAGGCGTTTGTTGATCATAATCCTTACTATTGAAACATAGTATATTTTAAATACTAGTAACTAAGGTATGATAATTTGTTTAATAAGTTTTATCTTTAATTATAAGAATTAAAGAAGTTCTTTGTTAACGATTGTGCTATTTGCTTGTGCAGTAGGTAGTACAATTAGATCTGCAATGTTAACATGATAAGGACGTGTAACAACAAAAGCAATAATGTCGGCAATATCTTCAGGTTGTAAAGGATCAAAACCTTTATAAACATTGTCAGCTTTTTGATCATCCCCTTTAAAACGCACATTGCTAAACTCCGTTGAAACTAATCCAGGATGAATGGCACCTACTCTGATTCCAAAAGGATTTAAATCGATACGCATTCCTTTATTGATGGCATCAACGGCATGTTTGCTAGCACAATAAACATTACCATTGGGATAAACTTCTTTACCTGCTGTAGAACCAATATTAATGATATGCCCAGCTTTATTCTCAATCATTTTAGGAATAATAGCTTTTGAAACATATAAAAGCCCTTTAACATTGATATCCATCATAGCATCCCAATCTTCTGTGTCTCCGTGTTGAATTGGATCTAATCCATGAGCATTTCCAGCATTATTAATAAGAATATCAATGTTCTGAAACGGTTCTGGAAGATTTTCTATAACAGTGTTAATGGCCTTTTTATCTCTAACATCAAAGGATAATGTGTGTACTTTTACAGATGGTGATAATTGCTGATGCAATTGATCTAGTCGATCTTGTCTTCTACCACACAAAATTAAATTGATATTGTGTTTTGCAAATTCAATAGCAGTGGCTCTACCTATACCACTAGTGGCTCCAGTAATTAAAGCTGTTTTCATAATAATATAATATTCGAATAAATAAAGTTCAAAATAGAGAAATTATAAAATTCTGTGCAACACTCAAAAAAGGTGTTCGTCTTTGAAATACTATAGTGCAAAGTGCGCTAGCTCTCTATATACCCCAATATGACAGAAAATATTGGATTAAGATAGAAATTAAAAAAGCATATGTACGACTAAATCAATTGATTTTAACCAAGAATTAACAAGACATTGTAAAAAAAAGCTAGAATTTGCAATGTTTGAATAGGAATATTAAATTCACGCTTTTAAAATAAGATATAGATGGAAGAAAACAGTTCTGTTGACATTAAATCGATTAACGAAAAGATAGAAAGAGAATCAGCTTTTGTTGATTTACTTACGATGGAAATGAATAAAGTAATCGTAGGGCAAAAACATATGGTAGAACGCTTGTTAATAGGACTTTTAGGACAAGGACATATTTTACTTGAAGGAGTTCCAGGATTAGCAAAAACATTGGCAATTAATACATTGTCAAAAGCAGTTCAAGGTTCTTTTAGTCGTGTACAGTTTACGCCAGATTTATTACCAGCCGATGTTGTAGGTACTCTAATATATAATATGAAAGAGAATGATTTCTCTATCAAAAAGGGACCAATATTTGCGAATTTTGTTTTAGCAGATGAGATCAACCGTGCTCCAGCAAAAGTACAAAGTGCTTTGTTAGAAGCAATGCAGGAAAAGCAAGTGACAATTGGTGATGAAACTTTTGTTTTAGATAAACCATTTTTAGTAATGGCAACTCAAAACCCTGTTGAACAAGAAGGAACATACCCTTTACCAGAAGCACAGGTCGATCGTTTTATGTTAAAAACGGTAATTGATTACCCTAAATTAGAAGAGGAGCAATTAATTGTTAGAGCAAATCTTAAAGGAAGTTTTGAGAAAGTAAATGCAGTTGTTTCTGTAGAACAAATAAAAAGAGCACAAGCAGCAGTTAAAGAAGTATATATGGACGAGAAAATCGAGAAATATATCCTTGATATTATTTTCGCTACTCGTTATCCAGAAAAATACAATTTAGCAGACTTAAAACCTTTAATTAATTTTGGAGCATCACCACGTGGAAGTATAAACTTAGCTACAGCAGCAAAATGTTATGCGTTTATAAAAAGAAGAGGATATGTAATACCAGAAGATGTTAGAGCAGTTGTATATGATATTTTACGTCACCGTATCGGAATTACTTATGAAGCAGAAGCAGAGAATATTACTTCAGAAGATATCATAAGTAAGATTGTAAATGAGATAGAAGTGCCATAGTCATACTATCAAATTTTGATGATTAAAAGTAAAATGTAATTACATTTTATGAGAGTATTGTAAAGAAAAGAGTGTAGCGCATGGATACAAAAGAACTCTTAAAGAAAGTTCGTAAAATAGAAATAAAGACCCGTAGGTTAAGTGATCATATATTTGGAGGAGAATACCACTCTACTTTTAAAGGTAGGGGGATGACCTTTAGTGAAGTACGTCAATATCAATTTGGTGATGATGTACGTAATATTGATTGGAATGTAACTGCGAGGTATAACGAACCCTATATAAAAGTTTTTGAAGAAGAAAGAGAACTCACTATGATGCTAATGGTGGATGTTTCTGGTTCTCAGTTTTTTGGAACGCAACAGCAATTCAAAAAAGAAGTGATTACAGAAATAGCAGCAACATTAGCTTTTTCTGCAACTCAAAATAATGATAAAATAGGATTGATTCTTTTTACGGATCAAATAGAACTATTTATTCCGCCTAAAAAAGGAAGATCTCACGTTTTGCGAATTATTAGAGAATTATTAGAATTCCAACCTAAAAGTAAAAAAACAGATTTATCGTTTGCACTTAAATACTTAAGTAATGTAATGAAAAAGAAAGCGATTGTATTTGTTCTTTCTGATTTTATAGCAGATGATTATCAACAAACACTTAAAATAGTAGGAAGCAAACACGATGTGACAGGAATTCGAGTATATGATAGAAGAGAAGAGGAAATTCCTAATTTAGGAATGGTCCCTATGGAAGACGAAGAATCAGGAGAAACATTGTTAGTAAACACAGGTTCGAAAAAAATACGAACTCAATATGGTGCATATTATAAAGAACGAGTAACTTATTTTAAAGATAGTTTTAATAGAAGCGGAGCAGGTTCTTTAAGTAGCCGTGTAGATGAAAGTTATGTTAAAAAATTATTAGGATACTTTAAGAGAAGAGGATAATAATGATAAAAAAGACAATTATATATATCGTGTTAGCTATCTGTATGATACAGATAAGTAATGCTCAAAGTATTCCTGTAATTACATCCAATGTAGATTCAACTACAGTTAAGATAGGAGAAGCAATTACATATAAAATGCAAGTTGAGGTAGACTCTACAACAATGGTAGTTTTTCCTGAAGGGAAAACATTTATGCCATTAGAGGTTATAGAGTCATTTAAAGTAGATACGACCAAGAAAGAAAATAAATTACAACTTATAAAAGAGTATGCTTTAACGCAATTTGACTCTGGACATTATACGATACCAAGACAAAAAGTTTTAATAGGAGACCAAATAGCCTACACGGATTCGTTAAAAATAGAAATAAGAGATGTAATTGTTGATACGACCAAGCAGAAACTATATGAAATTAAGCCAATGATAGCGGTAGAAGCTCCTTTTGGTGGAATTAACTTTACATGGGGTATAATTATAGTAGTTGTAATAGCATTGATTGCAGCAATAGTTTTTTTCTGGAAAAAGAAAAAAGAAGAAAAATTAGAAGAAGAATTGCCTCCTTATGAGAGAGCCATGCTTACGCTTAAAAAAGTAGATGAATCTAGTTTATTAGAAGAGGATTCCTATAAAGAATATTATTCGATAGTTACAGATGCAGCTCGTAAATACTTAAATGAAGAAGTATACGATCATGCGATGGAAAGTACTACCGAAGAATTGATAACAATTCTAGAAGAACAAAGTAAATCGGGTGCTTTACAATTAGATAAAGAAACAATTAAGGAGTTAAAACGAGTTTTACAAACAGCAGATTTAGCAAAATTTGCAAAGACTATTACAGATCAAGGAACAGCTAAGGCAGATCGTAATAGTATAGAGCAAATTATAAACGAAACAAAAGAAGCAATACCAGAACCAACCGAAGAAGAATTGCTAGATGATGAAGAATATAAAAATGTAATTGCTAGTAAAAAGAAGAAAAAACAACTTTTATATATAGGATCGGGAATCTTAGGAACCTTAATAATAGTATTGAGTATTCTTGTTTATATTAACGGATTCCATAATGTAAAAGATACAATCATGGGGCATCCATCTAAAAAACTATCAGAACAAGAATGGATTAGTAGTTCATACGGATTGCCTAGTGTAACAGTGGCAACACCAGAAGTATTAATTCGTAATAATTATCAGCTTACCGAAGAACAAAAGCAAGTTTTAAAAGGAAATGAAACTTTTGTATATGGAGATATTTTGAAAAATCTATTTGTAGAAGTGAGTACTGTGAAATATGAAAAAGATACAGAAATAGATTTGAATAAAACAGTAGAAGCCGTTGTTGGTCAATTTGAATCTAGAGGAGCAAAAAATATTTCGGTAAAGGATGAAGAATATAAAACATTAGGAGGAGCAGAAGGGATACGAATTTTTGGAGAGTTTGATATAGAAAATGCAGCAACACACAATACTGAGAAAAGAGAATATGTTATGTTGAATTTTGCAGAAAAAGGAGGATTTCAACAAGTCATTATTGTAAGCGATAGTGAAGATCGTTATGTGAAAAATATAGTAGATAGAATAGCAAATTCAGTTGAACTAAAAAGTGTAGAGTAAATATGTTTGAAAATTTTACATTCGAAAATCCACAGTTTTTCTGGTTATTCTTAACATTACCATTGGTGATTGCATGGTATATCTGGAAAAGAAAAGAACAACAAGCAGCCTTAAAAATGTCAAGTATCAAAGGTTTTAAGGTTTCAGGGAGTTGGCTGGCAAAATTAAAACCCTTATTACTTGTAGTACGATTAATTACATTAGCACTTGTAATAACTGCTTTGGCAAGACCACGAACAGTTGATGTGTCTTCAAAAACAAAAACAACCAAAGGGATAGATATAGTAATGGCAATTGATGTCTCAGCTAGTATGTTAGCAAAAGATTTGAGACCTAATAGATTGGATGCACTTAAAAAAGTAGCGGCAGAATTTATTCAAGATAGACCAAGTGATCGTATTGGGTTGGTTGTATATGCTGGAGAAAGTTTTACAAAAACACCTATTACTAGTGATAAATCAATAGTCTTGAGCGCACTTAAAAATGTAGTATATAACAATATCCTAGAAAACGGAACAGCGATAGGAATGGGGCTTGCTACTTCTGTTAACAGATTAAAAGACAGTAAAGCAAAAAGCAAGGTGATTATCTTATTAACAGATGGATCTAATAATGCTGGATTTATAGATCCTAAAATAGCATCAGAATTAGCACTAGAATACGGAATTAAAACCTACACTATAGGTATAGGAACTAACGGAACGGCGTTAGCACCAGTAGCGATTAGACCAAACGGAACTTTTCAATATGGAAATGTAAAAGTTGAAATAGATGAAAAACTCCTAAAAGAAATCGCTAAAGTTACAGGAGGTAAATATTTTAGAGCTACCAATAATAAAAAATTGCAAGATATCTATGCAGAGATAGATAAATTAGAGAAAACTGATGTAGAAGAATTTAAGTTTTATAATTACGAAGAGAAATTTAGACCCCTTGTTTTTCTAGCATTAGGACTTTTAATATTCGAAATTTTATTAAGAAATACCATTTTCAGAAGTTTTATTTAAGATAAAATAAAAAGAAGAGAAAAATATAAATTGAAACTATTCTGCAAATATTAAAAAGCAGAATCTATCATATAAAGAATAGACTTTTATGCATTTATTTGAAGAGACCGCATATTTTTGGCTTTTACTACTTATACCAGTTGTAATCCTATTGTTTATGGGAGTATTGCTATGGAAAAAAAGCATACAAAATAAATTTGCAGATAAAGAATTACTTAAAAGATTAAGTCCTGATAAATCTAGATTTAAACCGGCACTAAAAATATTAATAGTGTGTTTAGCTATAGCATGTTTAGTAGTAGGATTAGTAAACCCTAAAATCGGGACTAAGCTAGAAACAGTAAAAAGAGAAGGAGTAGATGTTGTTTTTGCGATAGATATTTCAAAGAGCATGTTAGCAGAAGATATTGCGCCTAATCGTTTGCAAAAATCACAACAATTAGTAACGCAGATAATTAATAATTTAGCAAGCGATAGAATAGGAATTATAGCTTATGCAGGAAGTGCATTTCCACAATTGCCAATTACTACAGATTATGCATCAGCAAAAATGTTTCTACAAGCCATGAATACAGATATGGTATCTTCTCAAGGAACTGCAATTAATGAAGCAATAGAATTGGCAAAAACTTATTATAATGATGAAGAACAAACTAATAGAGTTTTATTTATCATTAGTGATGGAGAAGACCATGAAGGAAATGTATCTAATATAGCAGAAGAAGCAGCAAAAGAAGGTATTAAAATTTATACCATAGGAGTAGGAACTCAAAAAGGTGGACCTATCCCTATAAAAAGAAATGGCGTAGTACAGAGTTATAAAAAGAATAATCAAGGAGAAACAGTAATAACAAGACTAAATACAACAACGCTTCAAGAAATCGCCAAAAATGCGAATGGAGTGTATATTGATGGTAGAAACACTAGTAGCGTAATAGATCAAGTAAAAGAGATATTAGGAGGAATGAATAAAAAGGAATTTGAAGCAAAGCAAGTAGCAGACTTTAAAGATCAATTTCAATGGCTGTTAGCTGGGGCATTTTTATTCTTATTGTTAGATGTATTCTTGCTTGAAAGAAAAACATCGTGGATAAAACGATTGGATTTATTTAACGAAAAAAAATAAACGGATGATGAAGCAATTTTTGATAGTAATATTAGTCGTACTTCAAGGAGGAATACTTTTTGCACAAAATGAAGAGGAGATTAAAGCAAAAGCTGAAGCAACAAGTTTTATTGCCAACGGAAATGAGGTATTGGTAAAAGATGCTAATTTTCCTAAAGCTGAAGGAGAATATCGAAAAGCTATTAATAAAAATGGAGAAAGTGCGATAGCACGATACAATTTAGCAAATGCATATTTTAATACAGAAAAATATGATGAAGCACATATGAGATATGCCGAAACAGCAAAAGTAGCTACAAATAAATTAGATAAGCACAAAGCCTTTCATAATCAAGGAAATGTTTATATGGAGCAAAAAAAATACAAAGAAGCTGTAGGTTCTTATAAAAATGCTTTGCGTAATAATCCTAAAGATGATGAAACTAGATATAATTTAGCCTTGGCTAAAAAAATGCTAGAGCAAGAACAAAAAAATCAAGATCAAGACGGAGGAGGAGACGATAAAAATCAAGATAAGAATAAGGATAAAAAAGACCAGAAAGATAAAAAAGATCAAGATAAAAAGGATCAGAAAAAAGATCAAGAAGGCGATAAAAAAGATAAAAAAGAAGAAAAGAAAGAAGGAGACGACAAGAAAGAAGAACAAAATAAGCCAAAAGACCAAGAAGGAGACGAGAAAGATAAAAAGAAAGAAGAGAAGAAAGACGGAGGTCAAGGAGATAAAAAAGAGCAGCAAAAACCACAGCAAGTTCAAGGACAATTATCACCACAGCAAATAAAAAGTTTGTTGGAGGCTATGAATAACCAAGAGAAAAAAGTACAACAAAAGATGAATGCTAAAAAAGCAAAAGGAGCTAAAGTTAAATCAGAAAAAGATTGGTAATACCAATTAAATTTAAAATAATTGATTACAAATTAAAAGCATACTTCCTTTAGATACAAATAGAAAATACAGTCTTAATCATTGCTGAGGTCTTATTTTATATTGAACATAAAGGAATAGAAATAAATTTAGCCGATTATTTTGATGTCTATTTAAGTATAATACCTTGTAGATACTTTTTGCAAACAATAAAAGAATTCTAATTTTGTAAAAATAAAAGAATAATAAAATTGAGATCAAGAACGATATTTGCTTTGATCTTCAAATATAAAACGATAACTAAGTGAAACTAAAGATATATTTTCTAACACTATTTGTAGTGATTTCTAATGTTATGATGGCTCAAGTAAAGTTTGAAGCTAAAGTAAGCAAGAAAAAACTAGGAATTAATGAACGATTGCGCGTAGATTTTGAAATAAACCAAGATGGGGATAATTTTAGCCCACCAAGTTTTCGTGGTTTTACGGTTGTAGGTGGCCCTAACCAGTCGATTAGCAATTCATGGATTAATGGAAAAAGATCTTATGCAAAAACATTTAGCTATTATTTATCTCCTACCAAGAGAGGGAAGTTTACAATTAAACAAGCAACAATAGTTATCAATGGTGAGACATATAAAACCTTACCTGTACAAATAGAAGTAACTGCTGCTGTAGATAAACCTAAAGGGGGAGATAATACAGAATATGTAGCCAATGAAAACTTGCATTTAGTAGCCGAGGTATCTAAAGCCAATCCCTATTTAAATGAAGCAATAACAATTGTATATAAGCTATACGTTGGTCAGCGCGTACAAATTAGTGATTTAAGGAGAATAGATGACCCTAAGTTTAGTGATTTCTGGAGTCAGAATATAGAGATCAAACAACTGAAAATGGAAAGAGGAGAATACAAAGGAGAACCTTATAATGTTGTTGTATGTGGGCGAACAGTATTATATCCTCAAAAAACAGGTAAACTAACCATTGAGCCTTTAACATTATCTGTAGCAGTTGATGTACCAACCAATAGAAGAGATATTTTTGGAGGAAGATTATATTCTACAGTAAATAAAACAGTCGCAGCTGGAAAAAGAACGATTAACGTAAAACCGTTACCAGAAGAAGGAAAACCAACTAGTTTTACGGGAGCAGTCGGTAAATTTGACTTTAAGGTAACAACCAATAAAACAGCATTAGATGCGACCGAGTCATTAGAAGCTAAAGTATCAGTAACAGGTAATGGGAATTTAAAATTATTTGATTTACCTAAATTGAATGTCCCTAATGGATTAGAACAATACGAACCTGAACATAATGAGCACGTAAGAACTAACTTAGGAGGAATGAACGGGACAATAGCAGATACTTATACCTTAGTACCTCAGTTTAAAGGGAAATATCCAATTCCTTCAATTTCGTTTTCATACTTTGATTTGAAAACTGAAAAATATAAAGAGATTAATTCTTCAGACATTATAATTGATGTTAAAAATGGCCCAAATAGTGGCGATGTTGTTAATGTACCAAATAATGGAACAGGAGGGACAAATAAACAAGTAGTAACACAAACAAGCGATCAATTTAGATTTATTAAGTCAGATGCAAACTTTGAGTCAATTAATAAAAAATACTTTTTTAAAACAACAGGATATTGGTTGAGCTTATTTACACCATTAGCAGTAATTCCATTATTCATCTTTTTTGGAAAAAAGCGTGAAGAGCGATTAAATGATGTAAGTGGAAATAGAATTAGAAAAGCAGATAAGCTTGCTAAAAAATATTTATCTGAAGCAAAGAAAAATTTAGGAAACCAAAAGGAATTCTATATTGCAATGGAACGTGCTTTGCATAATTACTTAAAAGCTAAACTACATATTCAAACAAGCGATATGAGCAAAGATCGTGTACAAGAATTGTTAGATCAAAAAGGCGTTGATAAAACAAGCATGAGTAGTTTTATAGGACTATTAGAAAGTTGTGAGTTTGCTAGGTATACACCAGCATCAAGTACGACAATGCAACAGGATTATGAAAAAGCATCAAAGGTAATTTCTGCAATAGATAAACAATTATAATATGAAAATGATCATGAAGAAGATTTTAATTATATTAATTATATGCCTTACTAATGTTGTATCTGCACAAATAGAAACAACCTTCGAAAAAGCCAATGCATTATATAATACAGAAGAATATCAAGAAGCAATAGCTCTTTATAAATCTATTCTAAATCAAGAACAAGAATCTGTAGGAGTGTACTATAATTTAGGAAATGCATATTATAAATTAAGTAACATTGGAGAAAGTATTTATTATTATGAAAAAGCATTGACATTATCTCCCAACGACGAGGATGTTAAGAATAACTTGGTTTTTGCTAAAAATGCAAGCATTGATCAAATAGATGTTTTACCTGAAGGAGTGTTTTCAAGAACATTTAAAGCAATTATTAATGCATTTAGTTTTGATGGATGGGCTTGGTTGTCTATCTTTAGTATTGTATTAATGGTAGTATTATTTGTTCTGTATTATAGAGCAGTAACTACAGGTCAAAAAAGAACATTCTTTACCATAATGCTAGGTAGTTTAGGAATCGCGTTATTAAGTGTGTTTTTCGCTTTTAGTCAGTATGATTACGTAAAAAACAACCAGTTTGCAATTGTTATGTCTGAGGCTGCTACAATTAAAAGTGAACCTAATTTAAGAAGTGATGCTGTTTTTGAATTACATGAAGGAACGAAAGTAAAAATAACAGAAACATTAAATAATTGGAAAAAAATTAAATTAGCTGATGGTAAAATCGGTTGGATTCCAAGTAGTGATGTTAAAGAATTATGAAAAAGTATCATTTAAATTGAAAAACTTTTTTTGAGTTTACAATTAAATTAGTATACATAAAAAAACTATCCTATTTTTATTGAAAATGGAATGATGTTAACCAAACAACATATGATAAAATACCTTATAATACTTGGTTTTTTACTGAGTATTACATCGTATGTGGTTGATGTAATTACAGATATATGTGTTGATAATGATAGTATTACAGCTTTAGATGATATAGATTCTAAAGAAGAAAACTCTGAAGAAGAAAGTTCAGAGAAAAAAGATAGTACAGAAAAAAATCTGATTTCTGTTTTTCAAGAAAAAAATACAATGAAAATTCTAGATAGGTATAACATGACATACCCATACTATTATTTATCTAAAAAAATAGTATTTTTAGAATATACAACTCCCCCCCCTAGGATAGAATTATTGTCTTAAGAATAAATTAATATTGAAGAAACCTTCAATATTAACTACATAAAATAGCATAAATTATTCGTTTTTTAAATTACTCTAAGTGTATTGTTTTTAATGATATGGCTTAAAAATGAGTGAATTAAAAAATGAAATTAAAGATTAATATAATAGATAAAATGAAAGCACATACGCAAAACACACAAGCTTTAATGACTCCAGAAAAAGGATTAGAAGCTTTAAAAGAAGGAAATAAGAGATTTTTAGAAAATAATAAAGTAAAAAGAGATTTGTTAGAGCAAGTGTCTGATACGCAGTCTGGACAATATCCTTTCGCAACAGTTTTAAGTTGTATAGATTCTAGAGTACCAGCAGAAACTGTTTTTGATCAAGGGATAGGAGATATTTTTAGTGCTCGTGTAGCAGGTAATATTGTAAATGAAGATGTACTAGGAAGTATAGAATATGCATGTAAAGTAGCAGGAACAAGATTGGTTGTTGTTTTAGGACACACAGCTTGTGGTGCTGTAAAAGGAGCATGTGATCATGTAGAGCTAGGTAATATCACAGCATTAATAAGTAAGATACAACCAGCTGTAGAAGCAGTAAAAGAACCAGCTGATGCTGCATTAAGAAATTCAAGTAATATAGACTTTGTAAACGAAGTATCTAAAACAAACGTTAACTTGATTCTAGAAAAAATGAAAGATGACAGTGAAGTCTTAAGAGAAATGGAATCAAAAGGAGAAATAAAAATTGTTGGAGCAATGTATCACATCGACAGTGGAGTTGTAGAGTTTTACTAAAAATTAAAAAACAAATGCCATATGAATGACTTTAAAGGATTATTTAGTAATGTAAGAGGAGATCTCTTTGGAGGATTAACAGCAGGTATTGTAGCTTTGCCGTTAGCATTGGCATTTGGAGTTTCTTCAGGTTTAGGACCTAGTGCTGGATTATATGGAGCTATTTTTATAGCTTTTTTTGCCGCTCTTTTTGGAGGTACTTCTACACAAATATCAGGACCTACTGCTCCAATGACAGCAGTAAGTATGATTGTTATTGCTGGAATTATCGGAACTTACAATGGAGATGTTGAAGCAGCTTTACCAGCCATTTTAACAGTGTTTTTATTAGGAGGGATATTTCAGATAGGTTTAGGCTTAATCGGTATAGGGAAATATGTTAGATATATTCCTTATCCTGTAGTTTCTGGATTCATGACAGCTATAGGAGTTATGATTTTAATAACACAAATTTTGCCAGGTTTAGGGTATGACCCCAAAGAAGATGAATCTTTGATAAATAAATTTAAACCACAAGCCGAAGAAGTAATTTTAGAAAGTATTTTACGAAAAGAAGCAGAAGAAAAGATATTGGTTCTAGAAGATTTCAAGGAGACAATTAGAAGAGCTCAAGAAATCACACCAGAAGAAATATACAAAGAAGCAACAACACTAGTTTCGTCACATTCTTCAGGAGTATTGGGAACGTTAAAAGTATTGCCGTTAGCTATTAAAAATATTAAATGGATAGAAGTCATACTAACATTAATTACAATTTTAATAATTTACGGTTTTAAACGGATCACGACAATCATACCAAGTACATTAGTAGCTTTATTAATTGTTTCTTGTGCTGCGTATTTTGGCGGAATCGAATACCGAGCAATTCAGCAAATCCCTAGTGGTTTCCCGTTACCTAATATGAAAATCTTTACAGGATTTAATTTAGGCGAAATTACTCCTTATATTTTTACAGCTTTATCATTAGCATTTTTAGGAGCGATAGACTCTTTATTAACGTCTGTAATAGCAGATAATATGACTAAAACCAATCATAAACCCAATAAAGAACTTATTGGGCAAGGGATAGGTAATAGTATTGCAGCCATATTTGGTGGAATTCCTGGAGCTGGAGCAACAATACGTACTGTTGTAAACATCAATGCAGGAGGACGAACAAAACTATCAGGTATGATTGCTGGAATAATGTTATTAGTAATCTTATTAGCGTTGGGACCTATTGCATCTCAAATACCAGCAGCAGTATTAGCTGGTATTTTGATAACTGTCGGAATTGGAGTAATGGATTATAAAGGACTAAAAGCGATTCCTGTAATACCAAAAGTTGAAGTAGTAATAATGTTAGTAGTATTATTATTATCGGTCTTTTGGGATTTAGTATATGCTGTTGGTATAGGATTGTTATTAGCCTCATTAATGTTTATGAAAAAGATGGGAGATGTAACAGCTGAAAGGTCTAAAATTGAAAATTTAAAAGAATCCGAAGAAAAAGGTGAAACTTGGATGGATGAAATTAAATTACCAGAACAATTAAAAGAAAAGGTGTTTGTAAAACATCTTAATGGCCCCGTATTTTTTGGCTTTACAAGCGAGTTTCAAGCGTTAGCACAACAGATACCAAGTTCTGCTTCACATGTTATAATAAGAATGGGAAAAGTACCTTATATTGATCAATCAGGATTGTATGCAATTGAAGACATACTATTAGATTTAGAACAAAGAAATATTAAGAGTTACCTTGTTGATGTACAAAATCAACCATTATACCTTTTGAAAAATATTGATATTATTCCAGATTTAATTTCTGAAGATAGGATATTTGATGATTTTGATGAATGTGTAAATGCTCTTCATAAAATTATAGACAAATAGAGTTGATAATACATGAGAAATTATAAAAGAGGTTCTTCAAATTTTGAAGGACCTCTTTTTTATGCTTCATATTTTAATGGGATTTGTAGAATCACCTTGGTTCCAGTCGAACGGTTATTTTCTTTCAAATCAATAAAATCTAATGTATAAGTATAATCAAAGTTTTTAACAAAATTAGCTAGACGAGTTTTAGTAATGGCAACCCCGATAGAGCTTCTTTTAATGGTTTTGTTTTTTCGAATTCGCTGAGCTTCTTTTCTACCTATACCATTGTCGGATATAATAATAGAGACAAAATTCTTTCCTTTTTTATGTACAGAAAGAGCTATTTTTTTATCTCCTTTTTTAGCAGAAAGACCATGCCATAATGCGTTTTCTAAGAAAGGTTGTAGAATTAAAGAAGGAATTTTAATAGCCTCTAAGTCGAGATCATCATGAATTTCAACTTGATAATCGATTTCATTAGAGAACCGAATATTTTCAATGCTCATATAAAGATCGATAGTCTCTAGTTCTTCGGCAAGTGAAACTTCTTTGATTCTTGAGGCTTCAAGGATTTTACGAATTAATTTCGCGAACTTATTAAGATAATGAACAGCGTTTTTTTGTTCTTTACTAATAATATATTGTTTAATTGAATTAAGAGAGTTGAAAATGAAATGAGGATTCATTTGACTCCTTAACATATCCTGTTCGAGAGTAAGGATCTTTTTCTCATTATTCAATAAGCGTTGTCGGTATAAAATGTAAACAAGAACAATTAATAATGTTAGAATAATTGAGCTTACAATCCAGATTGTACGATCTCTACGTAGTTTTAATTTTACAATTTCATTTTCTTTTTCTAAAACTCTTAATTGACTGTTGATCTTTTCAGTATCATATTTAATTAATAAGTCGGTTACATATTGGAAGTTCTTTTCATTGTTGATTTTTTGATTATATTCTTCCGATTTTTTATGAAAGAAAAGCGCTTTTTTAAAATCAAATTCTTTTTCAGATAAAAGTGATAAATGTGAATAAGCCGTTTTTATAGCGCTAGTGAAATTATGTTTTTTAGCTGTATTTAAAGCCTGTAATAAATGAGTTCTAGCAAGCTTAAGTTCTTCGGTACCTATATGAGCCCTACCTAAATTATTATGGATTCTAGTAAGATGAAATTTATCTCTTAAATCTTTAGCATTGTTTAGAATAGGAGTAATGATATCGACTGCTTCACGAAATTTATTTTGTTTTACATATACTCTACCAATACTATTGTAACAGATTACTTTTCCTAATGTAGAATTAATAGCTTCATTAAATTCTAATGAACTAGCATAATCCTTTAATGCTCCTTCTAGATTTCCTATAGATTCTTTTGCATATCCAATATTATGATAATTAATAGCTAATCCAAGCTTATTATTGATGTCTTTTTCAATCTTGAGTGACCTAGTAAACTTTTGTATAGCTAGATCAAATTGTTTTAAGGTCAAATAAATATTTCCCATGCTGTTTAAAGAAACAGCAATACTATGCTTGATAGATTTAGAAACTGTTTTAGCACTCTCTGCAAGAGTTAACGCTTCATGATGATAATCTAATGCTGTTCTAATAGCATCTTTTCGCCTATAAACAACCCCTAACATATTTAAACTAATGATTTTGAGTTCAATGTTTTGAGCCTTGTTAGCTATTTTTAATCCATTTTTATGTAGTGTTATAGCTTTAGGGTACTGAGAAGTATTTCTACAATATACTCCCATCATATTGATTACATAACTCTTTCCAGAAGGATAATCATTCTTAGAAAAGTAATTGCTGAGAAAAGCCAAGTGGATAGAATCTTTATTTCGAGATTTTAATACCTTATCAATAGCACCATAATCTTTTGGTTTATGGAGTAATAAGCTATCGACTTTTTTTAAATAAGTAAGATCTATTTCTTGAGCGTTATGAGCAAAAGAAAAACAAAGAGTCGTGATTATAAATAGGAAAGATTTATAAGTCATAAATCAATAATTAGAGTTTTTGTAAAAAAGCAGCTTTGCGTTGCCTTGATAATGGGATTTTATGATTAGAAACTAGAACAACATATCCATCTGATTTGAAATATTCTTTGATTTTATCCAGATGTACAATGTATGAGTTGTGAATTCTAAAGAAGCGTTCTTCAGGCAGTAAAGTATTTACTTCTTTAAGCTTTTTGGTAAGCACTATCTTTTTGGAGTTTTCTAAATGGAGAGTGCTATAATTACCATCAGATTCTACAAATAATAAATCATCCAGATCTAGAAAAATTAATTTTCCGTCAGTACTAATCGTGATTCTTTTCTTATTATAACGACTATTATAGTTTGACAGTAATCGCTCAAAGCGTTCTGTAGCAAAATCATTTCGAGCTACAAACTTTTTTATTTTATTAACGGTTACTTTAAGATCGTCCATGTCTATAGGTTTTAGTAAATAATCTATAGCTTCATGTTTGAGAGCTTTTATAGCATACTCATTATAAGCTGTTGTAATAACAACAGCGAAATCTTTAATTTCAATTTTATTTAGAAATTGGAAACCGTCCATTGTTGGCATTTCAATATCTAAAAATATACAATCAAAAGATGCGTTTTTAATATGTTTTAAAGCTTTTTCGGGATCCGTAAATTTTGCAACAACTTCGATTTCGGAGTTAAAATTATCTAATTCCCAAGATAAACTTTCGATAGCTTTGGGTTCATCATCTATTATTATAGCTTTTAGCATAGATACATATTTATATTATACTAAAGATAGAACTTTATTAGTGAAGTTAATTTAAGCTACGTGTCATTGGTACTAAAACATGTGTAATCTGTTGATTTGTAAAATGATAAAATCAACAAATTAAAGATATGAAAGCAAGTTATACATGATTTTAAACCAATTATACAAAAGGCAAAAAAAAATGTAAGGTGTTGAGGTATATTTGAATAGAAGTTTTATTATGAATGATAGGGGTAAACGATTTCAAAAAACAACTTCAAAACTTTAATGTGTTTGTGGTCTCTTTAAGATATTAGAAAAAAAGTTAGGGTTATATTTATTGGGGAATGGTATTATCTTATAAACTGCTTTCTATAAAGAGATATTAAATACACCTCTGAGTTATATACTTAGAGGTGTTTTTTTTTATTTACTAGTTAGATCCTGAAATCTGAACTTGCTTTAATTTTAAGATACGATCTGCTGCTGTCGAGTTAAAAACAACTCTAATTTTTACAGCTTGATTATCTGTTACTGTTAAATCCCTAGTAATAATAATACTTCTCCAGTCATCGTCATTACAATCATTAGCATCATCATCGCTACCTAGAACTGTATGCCCAAGGCCATCATCGTCTATTTTAATAAAGTTACTTACACCAACAATTTGCCAATACACATCAATGTAATCACCAGGCGAATGATCTCCCAATTCTTCTAGATTTACTTTTAAATAGACATTTGTGTTACCAGATACATCAATACTTTCAGTTTCCCATATAATTTCACCTTGAGTATTTTCAACTAGAAAACTTGGGCTATAAATACTACTGTTTTCCATGTTGTTAACATATGCTTTATGTGCATTTGTTAATGTAATGTTAGAGCCATCCAATGTCCATTTGGTTACATTTGAAGGATATTCACCACTAGTACTTAAGTTTCCGTCACCAGTACCTAAAAATCCTGTTTGATCATCATACCCTATAAAATCTTCAACCCAAATAGAGGTAGAAGCAGGAAAAAAATCTGTTGTTTGTTGTGCGTATGTCGAAAATCCGATTGTTAATAAAAGGATAGTTAATATATTTTTCATTTTATTTTTTGTTTATGATGATTTTTTGAACACTAAAAGATTGTTTACCATTATACATTCTTAAGAAATAGACTCCGTCTACATATTCTGTAAGAGGTAATTTGTAAGAAGAAGTACTTGTTTCTTCATTAAAAACTTTTTGACCAGTAATACTATATAGTTCAATTCTACTAATTGTTTTATTAGAAGTAACCATTATATGTTCTGAAGCAGGATTAGGATAGGTGTTAAAAGTAACATCGTTTAAATCAGAAATACTTAATACTTGATCTTCTTGTCCCATAACAACTACATCATCAAGGTAGAAATTCTCAGAAGTAGCTCCATTTTTGAAAGTAACTTTTATAGCTAAAGACATAGCATCATCAGGAATTGAAAAATAAACATTTTCATGTTTCCAATCTGCGTCTAAACAATTATCTGCATCAGTACTATTACCAGTGAAAGTATGATCATCATTTCCAAAGTTTTTCCAATTAGGAATTCTTATAAAATCATTTCCATCAATACTATAAAGAATATCGACATAATCAGAAGTTTCATGATCTCCATTTTCTTGTAATGATAAACTTACAGTAGTATTGTTGTGAGTACTTACGTCAATAGTTTCTGTTGTCCACGATATTCCATCACCACCCGTATCTTGAACTCTAAGATGAGCGTTTATATGTGCTCCATTTCTGAATACAGCTGCATAATCTGCGAAATTTTGTAAATCAGCATTAGATGCGTCAAGAGTCCATTTAGTTACAGATGCAGGGTAATCTCCAAGGTTGTAAATTGCATTTGTATTAGTATCTCCGTCATTTTCTCCCTCGATTCCGGTAGGGATTTGGTAATCACTAAAGTCTTCTTTCCATATTATTTCATGTTTTTCTTGTGCAAGCAAAAAAGAAGAATTTGCAAGCAATAGCAGGGTAATTAATTTTTTCATAAAAAATTGCTGTTTTTATTAATTATTAACTTAATTGATCAAAACTATGTAAAATAATTTCATAAATAAATACTTTTACAAGTGTTTAAAAGGCTGTAAACTGCTTTTTTTTATGAATTTTAACTAAAATTCGGGTAGGAGTCTAGATATCAGTCAGTTGTTTTTTGAAATGAAAACACAGCAATATTCTTAAAGAAAAGTTAATTCTTTGAGTGGTGAATATGAAGAGAATGATTAAGATTCCTAAGGAATATTTAGAAAGTAGTTTTTAAACTTCAGTAGTTCGCTCCTTTTTAACTTCTTCGAGGATACTAGGAAGTACCATAGGAGCAATTTTTTGGACTTGAGGATATAAAATTGAATTGTCAAGAGTTTCTTCTTCTATTAAATTTAATTTTTGATTACCGATATCAAAAATCATAATAATAACACTAGTGATAAAAGCCATTTTTAAAACCCCAAAAGCAGCTCCTAATAATTTATTAAGAATACCTAAAGCAGCAAAATCGGCTATTTTGGTCAAAATTTTCCCAACTAGATTCACTAAGATGACAACTAAAATAAAAGTGATAGCAAAAGCAGTTAATTTCATAACATTTTCTTGCCAATTAACATATTGACTTAAATAGCCTCCAACAATATGTGAGAAATGAACCGCAAAATAAATCCCAGCAACTAATGCAATAAGAGAAGCTAAAGAAACTAACAAGCCCTTAGTAATTCCACGGATGAGTCCCCATAATAAAAGAATACTTAAAAGAATGTCAATGTAGTTCATTAGTGTTGTTTTTACGACTCAAAGATACAGTTTTTATTAAAATTTAAAATATGTATATTTAACATACTGTATATATAATAGTGATGAGAAAAATTATTGATATTGATGAAGCCTTATTGCCAAAGTTAAAGCTATTAGCAGCCATTGAAGGTGTTAGTGTGAAAAAACTTATGGAAAAATCTGTTGAGTGGTATTTAGATTACAAACAACAAGAACGAATACAAAGTATGAGTGCTGAAGAAAAAGAAGATTTAGGCTTGCTATTATTGATGCAACAAGCTGCTATTGATAAAACTATAAGTGAAGAAGAGTTGTTTAAAGGAAAAGAATAAAAATGGAAATTAAAATAACGGATACTTTTGCTTCAGATTTTAAAATAGTTAAAGATCAAGGACTGAAAAATAAGATAAAAGATATTATTGATAGTGTAAAAAGTGTTGATGCAGTTAGCGAATTATCAATATTAAAAACGATACAAGGAAACAAGAACGCCTATAGAATTAGTGTTGGATTTTATACATTGGTATTATTGAAAGATGATAAAAATAAAATGATATTAATGAGACTATTGCATAGAGATACGATTTTTAAAGCTTTGATGAAATAATGATGGATTAAATGCAATTAAGTGTTGTATTTTTGCAGTTGAAAATTAAGAATATGGCAAGAGATGAACAGTTGAAAGAACGATGGGATATTTTAATACATAAATTATCCAATCAATTTGCAGACGGAGATATATTAGATTTAGATAGTATTATTTACCTTATAGGAATTCAAGAATTAGGACAGCTACATAAAAAATTTAAAAAAGACGAAAAGTTAGATTTAATGCATATAGCAATATGTAGGTTGCTGGAACCTTATGGATATTACGAGTTTGATTATTATGATGAAGAAAAATGGCCGCATTATAAAGTTAAAGAAAAACTACCCAACCTTAGAGCAGGAGAACAATCTGTATTAATGAAAGAAGCTATTGTTAATTATTTTTTAGAGAGTAATTATATTATATAATATATGATTTTAGTATTAAAAAGTATATTGCAAAGACCATTGGATACAGGCCCTATATATAGAGAAACACTAATGGGAAGGTTCCCTGTAGAGCCGTTTAACACATTTAGTAATTTAGTATTTCTATTTGCGATTGTATATTTTTCAATACGTGTATACCCTAGTATTCATAAACATCGTTTTTTAGCCTTCGCAATACCAATTTTAACCATAGGTTATATAGGAGGAACTATCTATCATGCAACAAGAAGTCATGAAGTTTGGCTTTTAATGGATTGGATGCCTATAATGATTTTATGTTTATCGGTAGTTTTTTATTTTGTTTTTAAATTATACGAGACTTGGGTAGCAAGATTATTAGCACTAGTAATAATCTTAGGTTTTTCTTTTGGAATACGCTTAGTGCCAATGCCAGCAGGATTAAGAATATCTTTAGGGTATATAATAACGTCGATTACAATACTATTTCCTATAATTGGATATTTAATTAAAACTAAAGGCTATAATAGAAATATAGTATTCTTGGCTTTCTTATGCTTTGGAATTGCAATTATTTTCAGAAGTATTGATACATTCAAAGAACTTGCCTTCTTACAAATGGGAACACATTGGTTATGGCATTTTTTTGGAGGAATATCAGTATTCTATTTAATGAAATATATCTATGAAGATAATCTAGAAAGAAAAGAAATTAAATAGAAAGATTAAAAAATAGCAAACAACTCTTAAGAATATAAAGAATTTTAGACGAATTGTTTAAATTTGCGCTTCTATTAAGAAAACGACTATGATCGATAAGATTAAAGACTACATCGTAGAAGCTGAAAAGTTTCAAGCAAAAACTAAAGAAGAAGTAGAAGCTTTTAGAATAAAATTTCTAGGAAGAAAAGGAATTCTAAAAGATTTTTATGGAGAATTAAAGAATGTTGCTAATGACCAAAAGAAAGAATTTGGTCAAACGATAAATAGTCTTCAAAAAAAGGTTCAAGAGAAAATAGACGCACTAAAAGATACACTTGAATCTAAAGAAGAAGAAAGAGGAGTTTACGGAGACTTAAGTCGTCCGTCTGAACCAATTAATATAGGAGCACGTCACCCAATATCATTAGTTAAAAATGAAATAATAGATGTGTTTTCGCGAATAGGATTTAATGTGAGTGAAGGGCCAGAAATAGAAGATGATTGGCATAATTTTACAGCATTAAACTTACCGGAGTATCATCCAGCAAGAGATATGCAGGATACATTCTTTATACAAACAGATCCAGATATCTTATTGCGTACGCATACATCATCGGTGCAAGTTCGATATATGGAAGAAAATAAGCCACCGGTGAGAACAATCTCTCCTGGAAGAGTATTTAGAAATGAAGCGATTTCAGCAAGATCACATTGTATCTTTCATCAAGTAGAAGGGTTGTATATTGATAAAGATGTGTCTTTTGCAGATTTAAAACAAACATTATTATATTTTACTAAAGAAATGTTTGGTAAAAGTAAAATACGATTAAGACCTTCTTACTTCCCTTTTACAGAACCTAGTGCAGAAGTAGATATTTATTGGGGTCTGAAAACGGAAACAGATTATCGCATTACTAAAGGTACAGGATGGTTAGAGATTATGGGATGTGGGATGGTAGACCCTAACGTACTAAAGAATTGTAATATTGATCCAACAGAATATTCAGGATTTGCATTTGGTATGGGGATAGAGCGTATCGCTATGTTATTATACCAAATAGGAGATATACGCATGTTTTATGAAAACGATGTGCGTTTCCTTGAACAATTTAAAAATGCGCTATAAGGCGCATTTTTTGCTTTACAATAAAGTTGAATATTTAGATAAGATAAAAAATGAAAAAAGATATAGAAATTCCAGTAGTAGAAGGAGTATATGTAGTAGTAGTAAAAGAATGGAATGAAGAGTTTTTATGTCACGATTGGAACTCGTATATCATTAATGATACAGAAGAGACTATCGAAACAGCTATAGTAGTAACAAAAGGGTATGAAGGAGATCAAAAAACAACATTGTTACGACATGTGATTGGAGATGTTGAAGGGAAATCTTTTGCTAAAATCGAAATGTTACAAGAAAAGGTTTTAGCAATGAATAATGAGTTTGTTGTTACGTATTTTAAAGATAGCAAGCTTTATGATAAAAAATACCTCTTCAGAAAAAATACAATTAACGAAAATGCACTTCAAGATTTGCCAGTAATGGAACTAAAAGGTGTTATGATGAAATAATAAATTCATAAAAAAAGGAACCCGATGAGGTTCCTTTTTTTATGAATTTTGTCCTGCTCAGAAATATAAGTTAATAACCAACTTTCTTTCTTACTTTTAATAATACTTTATTGGCAACTTTTGAAGCCTTTTCAGCACCTTTGGCCAAGGCAATGTCAATTTCATTAAGATTGTCCATATAATAATGATAGCGCTCACGTTCTTTAGAAAACGTTTCGACTAATAATTCAAAAAGCGCTTGTTTAGCATGACCATATCCATAGTTACCACCAGTATAATTACCTCGCATAGTATCAATTTGTTCTTGATTAGCAATTAGCTTATAAATAGCAAATACATTACAAGTATCAGGATTTTTAGGTTCTTCCATAGGAGTGCTATCAGTAGCGATCCCCATAATTTGCTTTCGTAATTTTTTGTCAGGTAAAAATAAGTTAATCGTATTTTCTTTTGATTTACTCATTTTACTACCGTCAGTTCCAGGTATATACATAGTGCCTTCTTGGACTTGAGCTTCTGGGATAACAAATAATTCCCCTAATTGAGCGTGCATACGCGTAGCTACATCTCTAGTCATTTCAAGATGTTGTAACTGATCTTTTCCAACAGGAATAATTTCAGCGTCGTATAATAAAATATCTGCAGCCATTAGCATAGGATATGTAAATAATCCAGCATTTACATCATCAAGTCTATCAGCTTTATCTTTAAATGAATGCGCTAATGTTAAACGCTGGTACGGGAAAAAGCAATTAAGATACCAAGTTAATTCGGTAACTTGAGGAATATCACTCTGTCTGTAAAAAACAGTTTTTTCTATATCAAGACCAAATGCAAGCCAAGTAGCAGCAGTAGAGTATGTATTATCTCTTAACGTTTTAGCATCTTTTATCTGTGTAAGAGAGTGCATATCTGCAATGAATAAGAAAGATTCATTTTCTGGCTGATTAGACATTTTTATTGCAGGGATAATAGCTCCAAGCAAATTTCCTAAATGAGGAGTTCCTGTACTTTGGACTCCTGTAAGAATTCTTGACATAGTACTTTTTGATTTTTCACAAAGGTAATTTTTTTGTACACATAGCTCAAACCAATTATGTATTTTTGGGAGTATGACGATACTTAAAAATCTACTGATCTTATTATGGCGGATATGGTTTTATATATTAATGGGAGTACCATTAATATTATTTTTTCCATTATTGTTGATATTAACTTCAAGTGAACGATTATATCCTCAATTTTTTGTGGTAGCAAGATGTTGGGCAATGATATGCTTATATGGTTCAGGTTTTTATCCTAAAATAGAAAAAGAAGAAGCTATAGATCGGAAAAAGAGTTATATGTTTATAGCTAATCACACCTCTATGACAGATATCATGTTGATGTTATATTGTGTAAAAAACCCGTTTGTTTTTGTTGGAAAAAAAGAATTGACTAAGATTCCTGTTTTTGGCTTTTTTTATAAACGAACTTGTATTCTTGTTGATAGAAATAGTCAAAAAAGTAGAAAGGAAGTTTTTGAAAGTGCGCAAGCAAGATTGAAACAAGGTATTAGCATATGTATTTTTCCTGAGGGTGGAGTCCCAGATGATGAAAGTATTATTTTAGACGCATTTAAAGATGGAGCATTTAGATTGGCTATAGATCATCAAATTCCTATCTTACCCTTAACTTTTGTGGATAATAAAAAGCGTTTTTCTTATACTTTTTTTAGCGGAAGTATAGGCGTAATGAGGGCATATATACATAAAGAAATACCGACAATAGGATACTTACTCGATCAAAAAAAAGAACTTAGAGAACAAGCAAGAAATCTTATTTTAGAAAAATTAACATCCTATAAATAAAAGACAAAAGCCGTTTCTCCCCAGAAACGGCTTTTACATTCATTGCTCTATGGTGAAGCAAAGACTAACTAACCTAAAACTTAAAACTTACTCCAGTATAGACCCCAAAATAATATGGTTTGAAATTTCCAGAGTTATTATTAAATGCGTTTAATTGATATTTGAATATAGGCTCAAGATTGATCTGAAATTGAGTATTTAATTTATAATTTAACCCTAATCCGATATTACCACTAAAACTTATATTATTTAAATTATTAGCTTCTCCAATGGGAGTGGTAAAATCACCAGCATTAATCGAGATCGAATTATCTTTTAAAAATAAGGTGCTAACCCCTCCGATCATGTCTAAACCAATTTTATTGTTAATTAAAGAATATTTAGCTTCTAAAGGAACTTCGATATAATCTATTTCTTGATTAAGGAAACCTAAATTTTGATCTAAATTAGCAGCTCTATTATCGACCTCAGCGCTAATACTATTCGTAGAAGGTGTATTTTGATAATCACTAACATTAATAGTTGTAGCATTAGTACTGTAATTAATATTAGAAATGTTTTTGGCAGTAATTGAAGGGCCAAAACCAACATCTTCAGTAGCGTAACTAAGTGCGACATTACTAATTCCCGAACGAATACTCAATTTGTTATTTATAGCGTACGTAACTTGGATACCATAGCTAAGATTAACCCCTCCATTTTTATTGTTGTCAGAAAACTCAGAGTCAATTGAAGATCCTCCATTAATAGAATTATAATAAATGGGAGCTACGTTTGGTGCAACACCCCATCTTTTCGTATTTTCAGCTATAACAATTTCCTCTGCATCTTCGTTCTCTTTAATTGCATCAAAAATTGATTTCTTTTTAATAGAATTGGAGGTTTTTGTAGAATCTTTATCCAAAGGAAAGGACGTTTTATTTTCAGCTATAAAAGCTTTTTCAGAGTTTTTTCTATTATTAGTTAAGTCAAAAATAGACGTCTTATCAATAAAATTAGACGTTGTTGTCGAATCGTTATTTAATGGCTGAGATGGATTACTCTTCGCAAGTAAAGTATTTTTTGCATACGAAGAATGATTGTCTTTTTTTTCAGGACTTAAGAATTTTTTATTGTTTAACTGATCAGATTTTTTTTTCTTGGAAGAATTAATATTAGCTAATAATGCTTTTTGTTTTTCTTGTTCCCTAATAATATCATTTGATTTGGTTTTTTGAATAATAGGGTTTGTAGTTGAATATGATTTTATAGAAGAATCAGTGACGTTTGTACGCTCTTCGTTTTTAGATTTTTCATCATTATTTAAAATTGTAATTGCAGCAGCATTAGTTTTTAAAATATTGATACTATCTATAATAGATGTATTACTAATAATGTTATTAGTTATTGCAGGGGTGTTAGTTTTATAAGTAGTAATACTATCCTTATCATAAAGTGGAATTGATTCTTTGTTATCAGAACTAGTAATCGTTGTAAATTGTTGGTTTGTAGAAGATGACCTGTTTTTGTTCCATAAAAAACCAACAATGAATAATAAGGTGATAGCTGCGGCAACACCACTACCTATTTTGCCCCAAATAGGAATAAGAGGTATAGGTTTTCGATCTTCTTTCTTTTTTTCTTTAATTTTTTGCCAGACAGCATCACTAGGAGCAACTTCAAAATCTTTAAAGCGCTCTTGAAAAATGCGATCTATATTTTTCTTTTCACTCATCTTCATCCTTCAATGTTTTGAAAGTAATGTTCTTCTGTATTTTGTAACTTTTCTTTTAGAATATATCGAGCTCTAGCCAAGTTAGATTTTGAAGTCCCTGTAGATATAGAAAGCATGTTTGCTATCTCCTTATGTGAATAACCATCAAGAACATATAAATTAAAAACTAACCTATATCTGTCGGGGAGTTCTTGTATGATATTTAATAAGTAATCTAAAGAGATATCTTCATCATCAATTTCGATTTCGACATCTTCGATTTGATCTTCATTTACAATTTCAAAAACTTTTTGTTTACGATATTTTTGTAATGCAGTGTTAATTGTTATTCGTTTTAACCACCCTTCAAAAGAACCATTTCCTTTATACTGCTTTATTTTTTCAAAGATAATAATAAACGAATCTTGCAAAGTGTCTTCTGCACTAGCTTGATCACGAGAATACTTAAGACACAGTGAGAATAATTTAGCTCCATAGAGTTTAAATAATTGCTCTTGTGCCTTAGCATCTTGCTTTTTACATTTTTTTATGAGTTGATCTAAACTCACTAATAGCAGTTTTTTTAATTAATTAATCGTTTGTTGACACTTCAACTACTGGTACTTCAATTGTTAAAAATTGATTTTCTCCATTTGCATCACGACCTTGCCAAAAATTAAAAATATAAGATTCTTCTGATCCGGCTAAAAAATTAATTGTTGCTTCTCTTGAGTCTGTTTCAGCAAGATCATCACAAGCTCTATCATTAAAAACAGTGCTAATAATAGCAACAAATCGTTCGTTATTATTTCGATTATAATCAAAACCATCAAAATTATGACAACTACTAGGTCTAAAGTATGTTACCGTAATTTCATGAGTTTGTCCTCGAATAAACTCGTCTGCAATCTCAATATTTTCTATAGCTATAGGCTCATAAAAAAAATTGATTCCATCGTCTGAACTGCAACTCATTAAAGAGAATAGAACTGCAAGTATCAAAATTCCTTTTTTCATTAAATAAAATAATTAGAGTATAAAATTTACATGCTTTATAATGAGTGATCTTTAATCATTCAAATTGTAGCTGTCTAATTATTAGATGAAAAAAAACTAAAAGGTTGCGTTAAGGTATAAAAAAAATCCCGAAGAAATCGGGATTTAATTTTTGAATCGACTTGTAATGTTTTAATTATTAGTCTTTTGCAATTTTTATTGCTTCTTTTATTTTTACTTCTAATTCTTCCATTAATTCAGGGTTATCCAGTAGTAAAGCTTTAACAGCATCACGACCTTGTCCTAATTTAGTGTCTTGATAACTAAACCATGAACCACTCTTTTTAACGATTTCATAATCAACACCTATATCGATGATTTCACCAACTTTTGAAACACCTTCACCATACATGATGTCAAACTCGGCGGTTCTAAACGGTGGAGCTACTTTGTTTTTAACAACTTTAACCCTTGTTTTATTTCCCATAACCTCGCTATTACTATTCTTAATTTGAGTAGAACGACGAATGTCTAAACGAACAGAAGAGTAAAACTTTAACGCATTACCACCTGTAGTAGTTTCTGGATTTCCAAACATTACCCCAATCTTTTCACGTAATTGGTTAATAAAGATAACAGTACAATTGGTTTTGTTTATAGAACTAGTTAGTTTACGTAAAGCTTGAGACATTAAACGAGCTTGTAATCCCATTTTAGAATCTCCCATTTCTCCTTCAATCTCGCTTTTTGGAGTTAAAGCAGCAACAGAATCAATAACTATAATATCAATAGCACCAGAACGAATTAAGTTATCGGCGATTTCTAAAGCTTGTTCTCCGTTATCCGGTTGAGATATAATCAAGTTTTCAACATCTACATGTAGTTTTTCAGCATAAAAACGATCAAAAGCATGCTCAGCATCTATAAAAGCAGCGATACCTCCAGCTTTTTGAGCTTGTGCTATAGCATGTAATGTAAGAGTCGTTTTACCAGAAGATTCAGGTCCATATATTTCTATAACCCTTCCTCTAGGGTAACCACCTACACCTAAAGCTAAATCCAAACCTAAAGATCCAGTCGAGATAGCTTCTACTTCTACAATAGCACTATCTCCCATCTTCATTACTGTTCCTTTTCCATATGCTTTATCTAATTTATCTAAAGTAAGTTTTAGCGCTTTTAATTTAGCATCTTTCTCTTTATCAGTACTCATGCGTTGCTTTTCTTTTTATTAATGATTGCTGCTAAAATACTATAACTTTTTGTGCATACCAATTTAAATAACTTCTGAATAAAAATGTTTTTTGAAGTTTTTTTATAATGACGCAACCTTTTTAAAATAATAGCATCTATAGTATAAAAGCAAGAGTTTTGAACAATTGAAGTTAGGAGAAGAAGATGAAGTTTCTTAAAAGAGTTATCTCAAATAACTTAAAAGGAATTACAATTGTCTCTATTGGCAGTTGTATTTTTGATGGAGGTTAGCTTCCGTTATTATAGAATTTAATATTTCGAATAAATTTTAAATAACGGATTAACCAAAAAAATGCCTTGAAGTGGTTTTCGAGGCATTTTTTATTTCCTATTATATTAGTATTTGTATTTTTGCGCTAACAAATATTTCTTTTAACATTAAAAAAACATTAGTATAGCATGCAACTGTACAATAAACTAAGCGCAAAAGAAAGAGCAGAATTAATAGATGAAGCTGGATTAGAGCGTATAACGATTTCTTTTTACCAATATGCTAATATTGGAAACCCAGAAATTTTTAGGAATCACTTATATCTTAATTGGGATAAATTAGACGTTCTAGGACGTATTTATGTCGCAAAAGAAGGAATTAATGCCCAATTATCTGTACCAGCTCCTAATTTCAATGCTTTTAAAGAACATTTAGATAGTATTTCTTTTTTAAATGGAATTCGTTTAAATATCGCGAGAGAGCAAGACACAAAATCATTCTTGAAATTAAAAGTGAAAGTTCGTACAAAAATCCTAGCAGATGGATTAAATGATGAATCTTTTGATGTTACGAATAAAGGGAAACATTTAAGAGCAAAAGAATTTAATGATATTATCGCAGATCCTAATACAATATTAGTTGATATGCGAAATCATTATGAAAGTGAGATTGGTCATTTTGAAGGAGCAATTGTACCTGATGTAGATACATTTAGAGATTCTTTAGATATTATAGAAGAAGATTTAAAAGATCACAAAGAAGATAAAAACTTAGTGATGTATTGTACTGGAGGAATTCGTTGTGAAAAAGCAAGTGCGTATTATAAACACAAAGGGTTTAAAAAAGTATTTCAATTAGAAGGTGGAATTATAGAATATGCAAGGCAAGTAGAAGCCGAAGGTTTAGATAACAAGTTTAAAGGTAAAAACTTTGTTTTTGACCATAGAAAAGGAGAAAAAATATCTGATGATATTATTTCAAATTGTCACCAGTGCGGAAAGCCTTGTGATACACATGTAAATTGTGCTAATGAAGCTTGTCATTTGTTGTTTATACAATGTGAAGAATGTGCTTCAGCTATGGATACATGTTGTTCTGATACTTGTAAAGAAATTAATAGCTTGCCTTTTGAAGAACAAAAAGCTCTTAGAAAAGGGAAATCTAATAGTAATAAAATCTTTAAGAAAGGGCGTTCAGAAGTGTTGAAATTTAAGAAGTAGTGGTAATTTACTTCAAATGTATTCGTTTGTAGAAAAATCATACTATCTTTAACCAATTCTATTTTTTTGATAAAAAATGATTAAAACATATCTTAGATATTAGTTTAATATATGAAATCGTTTGATAGGATCAAGAAGATACGGGAGATGTTTGAATAAAAATAGATAGAGTACGAACCGTTTTTGTTACGTTATTTAACGTAAACAAATTACAATATAGACAAATAATATGGGGTGTAGTAGTTGTTCTTCAGGTAAGGATGGACAACCTAAAGGTTGTAAGAATAATGGAACCTGTGGCACAGATGGATGTAATAAATTAACAGTTTTTGATTGGTTGTCAAATATGGCATTGCCAGGAGGTATGGCACCATTTAATTATGTGGAAATACGATTTAAAAACGGAAGAAAACAATATTACAAAAATCCAGAGAATTTAACGCTCAGTATAGGAGATATAGTAGCTACAGAAGCTTCTCCAGGTCATGATGTAGGAATGGTAACACTAACAGGTGAGTTAGTGCGCATCCAAATGAAAAAGAAAAACATTGAGATCGACGGAGAGGATACAAAAAAAATATATAGAAAAGCATCGCAAAAAGATATCGATCTCTGGCAAAAAGCTAGAGATCGAGAAGATGCAATGAAAGTTAGAGCCAGAGAAATTGCTATTCGATTAGAACTTCAGATGAAAATTTCTGATATTGAATTTCAAGGAGATGGATCAAAAGCGACATTCTATTATACAGCAGAAGATAGAGTAGATTTTCGACAATTGATAAAAGAGTTTGCGCACGAATTTAGTACGCGAATAGAAATGCGACAAATCGGATTTAGACAAGAAGCAGCTAGATTAGGTGGTATAGGGTCTTGTGGGCGAGAATTATGTTGTTCTACTTGGTTGTCAGATTTTAGATCAGTAACAACCAGCGCAGCTAGATATCAGCAATTATCTTTGAATCCTCAAAAATTAGCAGGACAATGTGGAAAATTGAAATGCTGTTTGAACTATGAGTTAGATGCTTATGTAGATGCTTTACAAGAATTTCCTAAAACTGAAATCAAACTTAGAACAGAAAAAGGAACTGCTGTTTGCCAAAAAACAGACATTTTTAAAGGGTATATGTGGTATGCCTATGAAGGAGAATGGATGAATTGGCATAAAATTACAATAGAACATGCTAATGAAATTATAGCAGCTAATGAAGCTGGTGAAAAGGTAGTAAGTTTAGAAGAATTTGCATCAGAATTACTAGAAGATGCCAAAGTTGATTTTGAAAACGTTGTAGGTCAAGATAGTTTAACACGATTTGATCAACCTAAAAAGACTAATAGACGTAAGAGAAATAGAACCAAAAAAAATACTTCAAATAATAAACGAACGGTTTCGAATAATAATAATAAACCGAAGCCAAAGCCAAAACCGAAACCAAAGCCAAAACCTAAAGGGGAACAAAAAAACACTTCAAACAATACAACAAGAAGAAAGAAAACTCAAGGAGGAGAGGTAAAAGAACAACAATCTAAAAGACCAAATACAAAGGCAAAAACAAATCAAAATAAGCCTAAGCCAAGAAGAAAAAACCAAAATAATAATAAACGAAAACCACAGCAGGATAATAAGAAAAATGACAAAGCATAATATTTTTATCATACTATTATTGATGTTAGGTTTGGTATCATGTGATCAAAACCGAGTTTTTGATCAATATAAAAGTATGCCAGATGGATGGCATAAGGATTCGTTAACCGAATTTAATTTACCACAATTAGACTCTCTTAAACAATACAATTTGTTTTTGACCTTGAGAAATACTAATGAGTATCCGTTTAGTAATTTATACCTCATAACTAAGATGGAATTTCCAGAAGGTAAAACGTTAATAGATACTTTACAATATGAGATGGCTCAGGCTAATGGAGAATGGTTAGGTACAGGATTTACAGATCTTAAAGAAAATAAACTGTGGTACAAAGAAAAAATAAGATTTACAGAAAAAGGAGATTATAAAATTACGATACAACATGCCATGCGAAAAAATGGTAAAGTATATGGGATTGACCTTTTAGAAGGAGTTACAGAAGTAGGATTTAGAATTGAAAATATAAATCCGTAAGTAAAGAAGATAGCATACAATAATGGAAGATATAATACAGAAATCTAAAAGTAAGTGGAAGTATATAGGATGGTTCTGGGGACTATTCATTGCTGGATTAGGAATTGCAACCTTAGTTTTTATGATGGCAAGCTGGGAGTATTTTGGTCCTATGCCAGATTTTAAAGAACTAGAGAACCCTAAAAATGATTTAGCAACACAAATTATATCTTCTGATGGTAAGATTATAGGAACATATTTTAAAGAAAATAGAACTCCTGTTGATTATGAAGAACTTCCAAAAAACTTAGTAGATGCATTAGTCGCAACAGAAGATGCGCGTTTCTATGAGCACTCAGGGATAGATGGTAGAGGTACTTTAAGAGCATTTACTTTTTTAGGTACAAAAGGAGGAGCAAGTACGATCACACAACAGTTAGCGAAATTGTTATTTCATGGAGAAAGAGCTAAAGGTTGGAAAAAATACACACAAAAAATAAAAGAGTGGGTAATTGCTACGAGATTAGAACGTCAATATACCAAGAATGAAATTATTGCAATGTACCTTAATAAACAAGACTTCTTGTTTCAAGCAATAGGAGTAAGTTCCGCGTCACGTATTTATTTTAATAAAAATGTAGGAGATTTAAAAGTAGAAGAAGCAGCAGTCATTGTTGGAATGCTTAAAAATCCGAGACAGTTTAATCCACATAGAAAAGTTTCTAAGAAAAAATCATTAAGAAGAAGAAACACAGTATTGGATCAAATGGAGAAATACGGATATCTAACAGTTAAAGATAGAGATAGCCTAAAAAGCTTACCAATGACTTTAGATTTTTCTCCAGAGGGACATAGTGATGGTTTAGCAACTTATTTCAGAGAATATTTAAGAAAATGGATGGATGAATGGGTTCAAGCAAACCCAATAGGACAAGATGAAGAAGGTAAAACAATTTATTATGATATTTATAGAGATGGTTTAAAAGTTAATGTTACTATTGATTCTCGTATGCAGCGATATGCAGAAGAAGCAGTAGCAGAGCACTTACCTAGATTACAAAAAGAGTTTGTTAAGCAAAATGAAAAGAATAAGACAGCACCTTTTAGAGATTTAACTGAAGGGGAAATAGAAGGAATTATGAATCGAGCTATTCATTCTTCTACACGTCGAAGAAAAATGCTTAAACAAGGAAAAAGCGAAGCAGAAATCTTGGCATCTTTTGATGTGGAAAGAGATATGAAAATCTTTTCTTGGCAAGGAGAAAAAGATACAATTATGACTCCAAGAGATTCGATATTATATTATAAATCATTTTTCCGAACAGGATTGATGTCTATGGAGCCTCAAACAGGACAAGTAAAAGCATGGGTAGGAGGATTAGATTACAAGCACTTTCAATATGATCAAGTAAATCAAGGTGTACGTCAAGTGGGATCAACATTTAAACCTTTTGTATATGCAACAGCAATAGATCAATTAAAATTATCTCCTTGTGATACATTACCTAATACTCAAATAACAATACCTAAAGGAAAATTTGGAGTAACCGAAGATTGGACACCTAAAAACAGTGATGGAGATTATGGAGGGTACTTAAATTTAAAAACAGCTTTAGCAAAATCAGTAAATACAGTTTCTGCTAGACTTATGGATCGTATAGGGCCAGAACCTATTATTAGATTAGCTAACAAGATGGGAGTAAAGTCAGAAATCCCGCCAGTAGCATCTATATGTTTAGGATCTGTAGATTTAAAATTATCAGAAATGGTTGGAGCATATAGTACTTTTGCTAATAAAGGTATTTATACAAAACCAGTAATGGTAACAAGTATAGAAGATAAAAATGGAACTATATTATATCAATTTATTCCAGAAACTAAAGATGTAATTAGTAAAGAGGCAGCATATGTAACACTTAACTTAATGGAAGGAGTTACGCAATCTGGATCAGGTGTACGTTTGCGTACAGGCCCTTCAGAACGATATGATTATAAAAATGTAATTACAGGATACCCATATCAGTTTACAAATCCAATCGCAGGTAAAACAGGAACTACACAAAATCAAAGTGACGGTTGGTTTATGGGGATTGTTCCAAACTTAACAACTGGAGTATGGGTTGGAGCGGACGATCGTGCGGTTCATTTCCCTACAGTACGATACGGTCAAGGAGCTGCAATGGCATTGCCTATTTGGGCGTTGTTTATGAGAAAATGTTATGAAGATAAGAGTTTGCATGTTTCTAAAGGTAATTTTGAAAAACCAGAAGACTTATCTATAGAAGTTGATTGTAATAAATTTAAGGTAACTCAAGGAGTTGACGAAACAGGAGAAGAAGAATTCTAAGAATTAAATAGCTTCTTAAAATAATATTAATATCCATAAAGAAAGCATTTTCAAACGATATAGTGCGCTATTTTTTTAGTACTTTTAGTACTCAATAAAATAGCACACTATGATTCGTAAAACGGTAGCAAGTGTTACAGAAGCATTAGATGGAGTAGAAGATAACATGACTCTTATGTTAGGAGGTTTTGGTCTTTGCGGTATTCCAGAAAATGCAATAGCAGAACTTGTAAAACGTACTATAAAAGGACTTACCTGTATATCTAATAATGCAGGAGTCGATGATTTTGGTTTAGGACTCTTACTTCAGAAAAAACAAATCAATAAAATGATCTCTTCTTATGTAGGAGAGAATGATGAGTTTGAACGTCAAATGCTTAGTGGTGAGCTTGATGTAGAATTAATTCCACAAGGAACCCTTGCAGAGCGATGCAAAGCAGCACAAGGAGGTTTTCCAGCTTTTTATACTCCAGCTGGATACGGTACAGAAGTAGCCGAAGGAAAAGAAACAAGAGAATTTAATGGGAAAATGTATGTCTTAGAAGAAGCTTTTAAGGCAGATTTTGCATTTGTAAAAGCATGGAAAGGAGACGAAGCTGGGAACCTAATATTTAAAGGTACTGCTCGTAACTTTAATCCATGTATGTGTGGTGCTGCAAAAATAACAGTAGCGGAGGTAGAAGAATTAGTACCAGCAGGTACACTAGATCCAGATCAAATACATATCCCAGGGATTTTTGTACAACGTATTTTTCAAGGAGCGCATTTTGAAAAAAGAATAGAGCAACGTACAGTTAGAAAAAGAAAATAAAAAATTAAAAAAGAAGATTATGGCAGTATTGCGTTTAGGTGATGAAGCACCAAATTTTATAGCAGAAACAACAGAAGGACAAATTGATTTTCATAACTGGTTAGGAGAAAGCTGGGGCGTTTTGTTTTCACATCCAGCAGATTACACACCTGTTTGTACAACAGAACTAGGTACAGTAGCAAAATATACCGAAGAGTTTAATAAACGTAATGTAAAAGTTGCAGCATTGAGTGTTGATGGAGTAGCTTCTCATCATGGATGGATAAAAGATATCAACGAAACTCAAAATACAACAGTGAATTTCCCTATTATAGCAGACGAAGATAGAAAAGTATCAGTATTGTATGATATGATTCATCCTAATGCAGATAGTCAGTTAACAGTACGTTCAGTTTTTGTGATAGGTCCAGATAAAAAAATAAAATTAACGATTACATATCCAGCATCAACAGGGCGTAATTTTGATGAATTATTAAGGGTGATAGATTCTTTACAATTAACTTCATACCATAAAGTAGCAACACCAGCTAATTGGAATCATGGAGATGATTGTGTTATTGTACCAGGAGTTACAAATGAACAAATCCCAGAATTATTCCCAAAAGGACATAAGGAAGTTAAGCCATATTTAAGGATGACTCCACAGCCTAATTTGGATTAAAAAAACATAAAATATGTTAGATAAAAATGGAATAGCGAAACGAATAGCTCAAGAACTAGAAGACGGATATTTCGTTAATTTAGGAATTGGAATACCAACTTTGGTAGCTAATTATATTCCTGAAGGTATTGATGTAGAATTCCAGAGTGAAAATGGAGTGCTAGGAATGGGACCTTTTCCTGTAGATGGAGAAGAAGATGCGGATATTATTAATGCAGGTAAACAAACGATTACAACACTTCCTGGAGCTTCTTTTTTTGATTCGGCTACGAGTTTTAACATGATTAGAGGAAAACATGTAGATTTAACTATTTTAGGAGCTATGGAAGTAGCTGAAACAGGAGATATAGCCAATTGGAAAATTCCTGGAAAAATGGTAAAAGGAATGGGAGGAGCTATGGATTTAGTTGCCAGTGCAGAGAATATTATAGTTGCAATGATGCATACTAATAGAGCTGGACAGTCTAAATTACTTAAAGAGTGTTCACTTCCTCTTACAGGTGTTAAATGTGTTAAACGAGTAGTAACAAACTTGGCTGTTTTAGAAATAACAACACAAGGGTTTAAATTACTAGAGAGAGCACCTGGAGTTAGTGTAGAAGAAATAAAAAATGCAACAGAAGGAAACCTTATTGTTGAAGGAGACATACCAGAAATGAAATTAGATTAATTTCACCTTCTTACTAACAAAAAAAGCTGCGCATTGCGTAGCTTTTTTTGTTAATGAGGAGCTATAATATAAGAGCTTCAATACAAATCTAGTTGCTGAGCTATGTCGAAATATCATTTCATGAGGCCATATTAACTAAAGATTTAATAAATAATAATATTATGACGTTTCAAGAACTATTAAAAAATGAAATATTGAAGCTTCCAAAGATTCAATCAACAGATTTAAGTTTTGATAAATATATTGAAAAACTATTAAATGACTTCTTGAATATAGTGAATCAATTAGATGGTGATAAATTGCAGTTTAATGATGGAGAAAGCATTAATATTCAATTTATAAAAAAGACACAGAAAGTGATTGTTGAAGGATTGATTAATACTTTGAAAGAATATTATAATGGATTTCCTTTTAAATCATATACGTATTTAGACAGAACGTTAAGAAATGAAATAAAAGATTTATATGCTATTTTAAAGCAAAAAGAATATTCTTTAGATGAGAATTTTTATCGTATTAGATATAAGGAAGATAATTTTCTTTTTAAAGTTTCAGAAATGTTTCATATTCCATTTCAAATGCGAGAAAAAGTTACAACACAAAGATTTAGTATACCCGGTTTTCCTTCACTTTATTTGGGTAGGACTTTATATGTTTGTTGGGAAGAATTAAATAGACCCCAAATAAATTCATTTCAAGCTGTAAGACTTAAAAATATAAAAAAAGTTAAAGTCCTAGATTTAACACCTCCTATAATTACAGAAGAAAACATTAATTCAATTGAAGTTTATCGTTATTTTATGACATGGCCGTTGATTGCTTGTTGTTCCGTTAAAGTAAAAGATTATTCAAATACTTTTAAGCCTGAATATGTAATACCTCAGTTATTACTTCAATGGGTTAGAGATAATGATCAGCTTGATGGTATAAGATATAAATCAACACATATTCCTCACTCTCTATATAGGCAAGAAGGAGAATTAACAAATTTAGTATTGCCAGTTAAAGAAAATAAAGAGGCAGGGCATTGTACTGAGTTAATCGATACTTTTGAATTGACAGAGGTTGTATCAAGGCAAATTTACGAGCTTTCAATGGGAGGGGGAATAACATTATTTACAAGTAATGAACTGAATTATATAGACAAGAAATTACCAAAACTTGAATGGATCAAAGGAACAGAATACTCTTATAGTGGTTCTGTTTTAGGTCAATTAGAATATTATTTGGATCATTTAGAGACAAAGAAGATAAGACAATAATAATTTTATCTAATATAGTATTTCAAGAAAATAATTAAATATTAATACTATGACTTTTGTATGTAATGTGTTGATTAATAATTTTTTACTTGTTTCTTTGTGATTGAATGTTAATTTTTTAAATAAAAACTGACAGAATTCTATAAAAATGTTAAAAATTAATATTTTGTGTCGAATTACTGTGTATTTAATCGTTAATGTGTGAAAAAAATTGCATATTAGCGATCCTTTTAAAAGGAAAAACAATAAAAAACACTCATAATAAACTGTAAATCATATTACCCCGCAATGAAGAATTCATATAATCGTATCCAAAAAATGGTACAACCCACTGTCGAATTTATTTCTAACTGTATTTATTTAGCTAAAAAGATTTTCTTATTGACATAAGTTAGTTGTACTTAAATACCTTTTGGAATAGCATTAATAAGACTTTTTGTGTAGGAACTTGTAGGGTTTTTGTAGATGTGATCTGCTTCTCCTATTTCTTCTATACGACCTTTATTCATAACTAATAATTGATCTGCCATGTATTTTACTACTGCTAAATCATGGGAGATAAAAATATAAGTGAATCCAAAACTTTCTTTGAGTTCATTTAATAAATTAAGAACCTGTGCCTGAACAGAAATATCTAAGGCACTAACAGATTCATCGCAAATAATTAATTTAGGTTGTAAGGCAATAGTACGGGCAATTCCTATTCGTTGACGTTGTCCACCGCTAAATTCATGAGGATATCTATCATAGTAATCTTCGGATAGACCAACACGTTCTAATAATTCAATAACTTTAGCTTTTCTAGCTGCAGTGTTTTTGTATAGATTATGAGCTTCCATTGGTTCCATAATAGCATTTCCAATAGTGATTTTAGGATTTAATGAAGCAAAAGGATCTTGAAAAATTAGTTGAATCTCTCTACGTAACCTTCTAACCTCTGTAGAAGACAAAGAAGTTAAATCCTGACCTTTATATAAGATATGACCTTTGGTTGCACGATCTAATTGTAAAATAACGTTTCCTAAAGTAGATTTACCGCAACCAGATTCACCAACCAAACCTAAAGTTTCGCCTTCATAAAGTTGAAAACTTACCGCATCTACAGCATTAAAAGTTGTTTCAGAAAAAAGTCCAACAGGAGTAATATATGATTTTGTAACATCCACGACTTCTAATAATGGAGGCTTACTATATATTTTTTTGTGAGATATAATACGTTGTTCCTTAGAGATAAGACTTTGATCGGTAGTAGCTTCTAGGTAATCTTTAATTGTAGGTAAACGCTTTACTCTAACATCTAATGATGGACGAGCGTGAATGAGCGCTTTGGTATACTCTTGTTGTGGACTTTTGAAAATAGATTGTGTCGACCCTTGCTCCACAATTTTACCTTTATACATTACCAAAACACGATCAGCGATTTCAGAAACTAAAGATAAATCATGTGAGATAAAAATAATACTCATTTCAGAGGTTGATTGTAACTCCTTTAAAAGCAAAATAATTTCTTTTTGAACAGTCACATCCAAAGCAGTTGTTGGTTCATCAGCAATTAATACCTTGGGTTTACAAGCAATAGCCATAGCGATCATGATACGTTGTTTTTGACCACCACTTAATTGATGAGGATACGCATTATATGCGCGTTTATTATCAGGAAGCTTTACTTTGTCAAATAAGTCTAATACTTCATTTTTTGCATCACGTTTTGAGAGGCTTGTATGTTGTATTAAAATTTCTAAAACTTGTTTGCCACATTTCATAGAAGGATTGAGTGAACTCATAGGTTCCTGAAAAATCATAGCAATGTCATTTCCTCTTAATTTTCTGAAATTTCGAGATGATAATTGTAAAAGATTTGTATTCTTATAAAAGATAGTTCCTTGAGTAATGCGTGCTGTATTTTTAGGAAGCAACCCTAATATTGCTAGTGAAGTAACCGATTTACCACTACCAGATTCTCCAACAATTCCTAAAATCTGATTGGGTAATACATCAAATGAAACTTCTTGTAATACTTCATGTAAATTACCTTCAGACGCAAAAGACAATGATAAATTTTGTATGCTTAATAGGGGAGAATGCTTCATATTCAAATCTACTTAAAAATTATGAAACATATCTTAATTCTATACAAAGAGGTTGTCGTAGATTTGGTGTGATATTTGCTATTTTTACAACCATTAGTTTTTTAGCTAATAGGAAAAACGAAGATCAGAATGAAATTATCAAAACTGTCCTTAAGAATTAGAATATTTATTACGATGACACTTCTAATTCTGGTAGCATCTGTTTTAATTGCTGGGGTTTCTGTGTTTCAATATAAAGAAGAAGCAGAGGATTATCATAAAGAACGATTAGCACGTAAAGAGGAAGCGATTAAAAAAAGTATTAATTATACATTACGCTATACGACTTACGAAGTTAGTACAGAGAAAATTCCTTTAATTTTTAAAGAAAAAATATTTGAATTATCCGAAATACACAACTTACCAATTAAGATTTATGATTTAGACGGGAATTTATTAATTAAATCTAAAGGAACTTTTGTTAATAATGTAGAACAAGTACCTAAGAAGATTATTTATGAATTAGAATCATTATACGATAAACGGTATTTAGTTCGATACGAGAAAGATGGAAAGAAGTTTCAAACATCATATACTTATATATCAGATAATAAAGCAAAACCCTTGGCGATTTTAAACTTACCATATTTACAAGATGATGAGTTTATAACAAGAGAATTGAAAGAATTTTTAAGACGATTAAGTGAGGTCTATTTATTTATGTTATTAATCGCTATTGCGATGGCGTATTTTTTATCTAAATACATTACAAGGTCCTTAAAAACTATTTCAGAGAAGATAGACCAAACGAGGTTAGATAAACGAAATAAACGTATTGAAATTGAAGGAGCGAGCGAAGAAATATATTCATTAGTGAATGCATATAATAGTATGATTGATGAATTAGAAGAGAGTGCAGCCATGTTAGCAAAAAGTGAACGAGAAGCAGCTTGGAGAGAAATGGCTAAACAAGTAGCTCATGAAATCAAAAATCCGTTAACACCTATGCGACTTACTGTGCAGAGCTTTCAAAGAAAATTTGATCCAGAAGATCCTAATATTCATCAAAAATTAAAAGAATATAGTGATACATTGATTCAGCAAATTGATACAATGAGCTCTATAGCATCTGCGTTTTCTAATTTTGCGAAAATGCCAGCCCAAAAAAGTGAAACATTAGATGTAGCAAAAATAGTAGGATTGGCATTGGACATTTTTAATGAAGATTATATCGTATATCCAGCAGAAGGAGAACAGGTAATTGCAAAGTTTGATAGAACACAGTTAATACGAGTGGTAACTAACCTTGTTAAAAATGGAATTCAAGCAATCCCCGAAGATAGAATTCCTAAAATATTAGTTAATGTAACTACTATTGGAGAAATGGTTTCTATAACTGTGGCAGATAATGGTATAGGAATAACAGAAGAGAATAAAAAGAAGATATTTGAACCTAAGTTTACTACTAAAACTAGTGGAATGGGACTTGGGCTCGGAATGGTTAAAAATATTGTGGAAACCTATAATGGAAATATTACCTTTACTTCTGCAAAAAATAGAGGAACTGTATTTAAAGTAATGTTCCCTAAAGAGTAGAACTTCGTATAGAAAAAAATAAGATTATGTACACAAACATTCTTACAGCAAAAAATAACGGAATAACAACGATTACAATTAATCGACCATCAAAGCTTAATGCTCTTAATAAAGAAACTATTCAAGAATTACATACTGCTTTTAAAACAGCAAATGAAGATGTAGCAACAAAGGTGATTATTATTACCGGTAGTGGAGAGAAAGCGTTTGTTGCAGGTGCAGATATTAGCGAATTTGCAGATTTTTCTGTAGAAGAAGGAGGTAAATTAGCTGCTCAAGGACAAGCATTATTGTTTGATTTTGTAGCAAACTTATCAACTCCAGTTATTGCAGCTGTTAATGGGTTTGCCTTAGGAGGTGGATTAGAGTTAGCTATGGCAGCACATTTTAGAATAGCAAGTGATAATGCTAGGATGGGATTGCCAGAAGTATCTTTGGGAGTAATACCGGGTTATGGTGGTACGCAACGTTTACCGCAATTAATTGGTAAAGGAAGAGCGATGGAATTGGTGATGACAGCCGAAATGATTGATGCTGCTACAGCATTGCAATACGGATTGACAAATCATGTAGTAGCTCAAGAAGAATTGATTCCGTTAGCAGAAAAAATAGCCAGTAAGATCATGAAAAACTCTTCAGTAGCAATTGGAGCAGCAATTAGAGCTGTAAATGCTTGTTTTGAAGATGGTGTAAATGGATTTGAAGCAGAGATAAATGAGTTTGGAAATTGTTTCGGGACTGAAGATTTTAAAGAAGGAACAACAGCATTTTTAGAGAAACGAAAAGCTGTTTTTCCAGGGAAATAATAAATTATCAAATAAATAATCAAAATACTCTTCAAGAAATTGGAGGGTATTTTTTTAATTAATCAATCAAGAATAAAATGAAATTTAAAGTATTTGGAATACTATTTTTTATAGTAACTACAATTTTTAGCCAACAAGCTAATATCTCATTAGAAAAAAGTAAGGTTTATAAAGATGAGAAAAAACGTACATATCTAAACTTTACATTATCTGACAATCAAGGAGGGTATTTCTTTTTTAGACCTTTTTATGTGTCTAAAATGCAAAGTAAGTATAAAATAAAAGGATATTATATAGACCATTTTAATAAAAACAACGAGCTTATAGCGTCTATACCTTATGGGGATAAAATGACAAATATTTATGGTGCTTATATTAAAGAGAACAAGTTATTTGTTATTGATGGTTCTGTAGATGTGATAAGAATTCGTAACAAAACCGTTTCTTTTAGGTTGCTAGAGAGTCCATTGGATACATTCAAGTTTGTTGAAAAAAAGGAAATTAAGATTAATCTTAATGATAAGTATGGGCATGTAATGGATTTTTTTGAAGATGATGAGGATGATTTGAATCATGATTTTTTGAAATTTAAAGTATCAGAAAATAAAGAATACTTTGCACTTAATTATAATTTAATAGTAAAAGGAAAGGAGCATCATTTTATAGGGGTATACGATAGAGAATTGAATAAAGTATATGAAAATGAAATTGTTTTAAATCCAAAGAAAGAAAATTTTAATTTTGACAGTCTGGCAATAGATGAAAGAGATCAATCGGTTTATCTAGTAGGAAGGTTGAATAAAAAGATTGGATTAAAAGGAGATATCGGGAAGCCTATTAACTATAAAGTTTATAAATTAACTAAGGATGATAATATTTCTTTAAATATGAATATGAAGGATAGTTATATAACCCCTCTTTACCCTGCATTTGTTAATGAAGAACTGTATTTGACATCAATGTATTATCATAAAAAAAGTAAAAAAGGAGGAGTTGCCCTTTTTGTGATTGATAGAAATACATTTGAATTGAAAAATAAAAAGACGCCTACGATTTTTAAAGAAATGTTTTCGAAGAATACTCGTTGGGTTTTGAATAGTCCCATTTTTAGTTTTAAAAAAATGAATTATGAAGTTAAGACTTTTGATAAATTAGCTAATGATGAATTTGTATTAACAGCCGAAGAGTTTTATGAAACAGGTGGAAAGGCATCTTATTCAAGTGTACCAACAGGGTTTAATGTAGGAGGAGCTACAATGATGATGGGAGGAAATACGAATGCACCTCCAATGGTATCTTATAATAACATGTTAGTAATAATAATGGATAAGGATGGAAACTTAAAGAAAGTAGCTAAAATAGAGAAAAAGCATATAGCTCCTAAAGGACTTGCAGGACACGCCTCTTTTGTACATGTCGTTAAAGGAAATAAAATATATTACCTAATGAATGCAACTAGAACAGTAACACAAGATAAAAAAGAAAAAGTTACTTTTAGAGGGTCAATATTCAAAAACAAAGGATTGATGTTGGTTTCATGTGATTTGGAAGGAGAATTGGAATATCAAAAAATAACAGTTAATGAGGATGTTAAAATGGGCTTTTTGGTGAAAGACGCAATATTAGGTGATGAGGGAGAGATTATTGTTTTTGGTAGAAATAAGAAGAAACAAAAACAAATGATACGATTACAAATTAATGATTAAATAAAAAAACATAATCCCAGTCGCAATAGGTGATATGGATTGAGTTAAAAAGGTAGTAATTTAAAATTACTACCTTTTTAATTTTAAGATTCACGCTATTTGATTTTAATAAAGAAAAAGAATAAGGAAGGCTATCTTTTTTTTGTCGAACTAAAATATTGAATAGCATCGGCAATCGCATTTTCTATGGGTTGATAGTTGAGATCTAAGTGTTTGATTGATTTTTTGTTAGAATAATAATTTTGAATACATAAAGCTTTCATATTTATAGTACTTAGATTTGTCTTAAAATTGAAGAGCCTTAATAAATCTCCGAGATATCCCATTATAAGTAAAATTATTTTAGGAACTTTTATCATTATAGGAGATTGATATGTATAGGTATTTATTTTTTTAAAGAAATCTAGATAGGTGATATTTTCATTAGCTAATAAATACTTTTCTCCACTAATACCTTTATGAATACTATTGATAATGCCATTAGATACATCTCGCACATGAACAAAGTTTTTGCCTCCAGGAGGATAAAAAAGAATCTTTTTTTTCCACGACATTAAGATGATTTTCCCAGAACTAGGTTTGGTATCAAATGCACCGAGCATAAAAGTAGGGTTGATAATGATCGTATCTATTTTCTTTTTATTTTGCAATAATTGTTGTTCAGCTTCTAGTTTACTCATGGCATAAAAGGAAAATTTAAATGGAGATTTTATACCATTTAATTCTGATCCCAAATCATTGAGATTTCCATACCCTATAGTATTAGCAGTACTCACAAAGATGAAGCGTTTTACTTTTGCCTTAATAGCAGTATGAAATAACTGCATAGTTGCATTGTAATTAATTTTCCAATAAGGAGAATAGTTGTTGAGGTTTTGATCAGTAATAGCAGCAATATGTACGATGCAATCTATGTTTTGTAAAATTGAAGTAAAATCATCGAAAAGATCTCCTTGAATTAACTCTAAATTGTGGTGTTTGACTCCTTCAAATTTTGTTTTATCTCTAATAAGTCCTTTTACTTTAAAATTATGATCTAATAAATTATTACATAAATTAGTACCCAGAAGACCATTAATACCTGTTACAAATATATTATTCATGGACGATTTCTTTTTTGATAGCATTTGTTATTAAAGGAACTTTGATCCAATTAGGTAATAAAATTGAAGTAAGCCAACTAATGGGATTTAAGAGAATGAAAGTGCGTTTTTGAAACATTTGCTGAAGCGAAGATTGAGCTACTTTCGTCGTGTCTAATAATGTTAATTTACCTAAAAAACCTTGCTTTTCAATTCGTGAGGTAACTTCGGGGTTTGTTTTCATAGCTCCAGGATTAATAACACTTACAGAAATATTAGTGTATTTTAATTCTTCAGATAACCCAATAGAAAGTGAATGAATAAATGTTTTTGATGCAGGATAAACTGTTTTATATCCAACAGGAGAAAAAGCAGCTATGCTTGAAACATTGAGAATATATGCTTGTTTTTGTTTTTTGAAATTAGGTAATAACGATCGTATAAGTAAAGCAGGTGCTTTAGTATTGACTTGAATGATTGTATTGATGTAATTAATAGAAGCTGAGTCGAATTTTTTAGCACCTCCAGTACCTGCATTATTGATTAGAATATAAGTATTGTAGTTAGAGTTAATCCAATCTGCAGCAGATATTATATTTTGATCTGAAGAAAAATCAGTTTCAAAATAATCAGTTTTTATATTATAAGTTTGCGAAATATCAGCAGCAATTTTAGCTAGTCCTTGATTGGGTAAACTAATTAGTATAACATTAATTTTTCTTTTTGCTAAGGCGATAGCAAATGCTTTACCGAGGCCTTGACTAGCTCCAGTTACAACAGCAAATAATTCTTTTGAAACTTTAGACATTAATAATCGAAATTTAAAATTCAATCACAAAACTATAGGAAGTAACAGTCTAAAATGTTCAGGGTTATAAAGAATGACTTTTTTGTAAGGTGTTGGTTTTTAGTGTTTTTGGATAAATATGTGTTCGAGGCTATAAACTCGAACTCTTTTGTTTGAAAATAGAAGGAGTTTGTCCAGTAACTTTTTTGAAAGTTGTGTTAAATGATGTCTTAGATTTAAAACCAGATTCAAAAGCAATCCCTAAAATGGATAGTTTTTGATAATTTTTATCAAGGAGGAGTTTTTTAGCTTTTTCTACTCTATACTTATTGATAAACTGAAAAAGTTTTGATTAAAACCATTATTTATAACATATGATAATTGATGTGGAGTAATTTTAAGTAGTTCAGCTAAACTAGCAAGATTAATGTCGGTATTTAAATAAGGCTCTTCATGAAGCATTAATTGATTAAGTTGATGTTTTAATTCTAATAATTTTTCTGAAGAAATGATCTTTCGTTTTGATATGTTTTGAGGAGAGTGATTTTTGATAGAGATAACATCATCTCTATGTTTTAGGTTTAAAGGAAATATTTCCTTTTGCTTCAACGTATAATAAGTAATGATAAGAATGATTGTTAAAAGAATTATATTTCTAGATACTGTTAACGGTACGTGATTAAAAAAAATACTTGAAAAAGTAAGTAATGACGAGATAACTAATATTGAAATGATAATGTATTCTAACCATCGAAGATCAATTTCAATAGCATTAGAAGAAAATAATTGAACTTGCTTTTGATGCTTTTTGATTTTAAAAAGAGCAATAGCAGCACATGCTAAAGAATGAATAAGTAATAAACATAATAATAGAAACTCAAAATCAATAAAAAATAATTCTTGTATGATAAGAAGAGTTAAATAAAGAAAAGGAGCAATGATATACTTTATAGATGCTAATTTAAATTTGAAATTTGGATTGATAAAAAAAAGAACACTAATGTAAAAAAAAAGTGGAGTTAGGAATTGTACAAACTTTATAATTACAAAAGAGTCTACTTTAAAAGAATTATTTCATCAAGCCAATAAGTTGACCACAAAAAAAGAAAAAAACCGAACCATAGATTTGCCTTTTTATTTACTTGAAGAGGATTAGATAATGATATAAATGAAAGTAAAACAAGAATACAATAAATGAATATGGATAATATATTAGAGATCATTATATAATTCTATTAAGATACGTTTTACTTAAAAAATTTATATTTAAATATAATAACGAATTAGGAATAGCCCAAATATCTATAGTATGATTTGTAGTGAATTATTGCTTTATGAAAATAACAAGTTTAATAAAAAAGCTATTTGTAAAAATTCATTTCATCAATATACTCCCATACAGATGGAGGTAATAATGGTCTAATATTTTTTTGAGCACTAATAGATTTACGAATCATAGTAGATGAAATTTCCATAATAGGGGCATCTACTCTGTGAATCTTTGGATGATTAGTAAATTGATGTTCTATTACTCCTTCAGAGATTCTAGGATATACATAAATTTCATGATTTTCTAGAATTACCTCATAGTTCTTCCATTTATGAAATCCTTTTAAATTATCTTCTCCCATAATCAAGTTGAAATGATAATTAGGGTACTTTTCTTCTAGGTGTATTAGTGTATTAGACGTATAGTTTGGTTGTGGAAGTTTAAACTCTATATCACTAGGTTTAATTTTATCGTAAGACTCGGTGGCTTGATAAACCATTTCGATACGATGATGATTGTCTAATAAAGAACTTTTCTTTTTAAAAGGATTATGAGGAGTGACTACCATCCAGATTTCATCTAGATTAGAATATTCAGCCATATGATTGGCAATAGTAAGATGACCAATGTGTATGGGATTAAATGTGCCAAAGTATAATCCTATTTTTTTCATAGTAACATAAAATGTGAATTCCATTCAAAATTATAATAACAATAATTTTGAATGGAATTCATAGTATATAATATTGTTTTAGCTTACAAGAAACTTACGTACCAATTGATACGATTCTTCTTTAGCATGTTCTAAATTATCATTCATAATGATAGCATCAAATTGAGGGGCAGTAGCAAGTTCTGCCGAAGCTTTTGCAATGCGCATATTGATTTTATCTTCAGATTCAGTTTTGCGTTTCTTCAAACGGATCTTCAATTCGTCAATACTAGGTGGTTTTACAAAAATAGCTAATGTTTCGTCTGGATAAATATTTTTAATAGTTAATCCTCCAACAACATCAATGTCAAAGATGACATGTTTTCCGCTATCCCAGAGACGCTGTATTTCAGTTTTTAGAGTGCCGTAAAAATTATCACGATAAACTTCTTCCCATTCCAAAAACTCATCTGCTTTGATTTTGTCTTTGAATTCTCTTAAGGATAAAAAGTAGTAATCTTTTCCATTTACTTCTTCTCCTCTAGGATCTCTAGAAGCAGCAGAAATAGAAAAACCTAATGAAAGTTCTTCTTTATGAAGTAAATGTTTAACTAAAGTTGTTTTTCCACTTCCCGAAGGTGCTGAAAGAACGATAAGTTTCCCTGTATTCATTACAGTACGTTTAATAATTGTTCTTTTATTTTTTCTAATTCATCCTTCATTTGCACTACTAATTGTTGCATTGGAGCATAATTAGATTTACTTCCTATAGTGTTGATTTCTCTTCCGATTTCCTGAGCAATGAATCCTAATTTTTTTCCATTAGACTCATTGGTGTTAAGAGTTTTTGAGAAATAATCTAAATGATTTGTAAGACGTACTTTTTCTTCAGTAATATCATATTTTTCAATGTAGTAAACTAACTCTTGTTCAAAGCGATTTTCATCTACATCTTCTTTAAGTTCTTCGATAGCTTTGTGTAAACGTTCCTTTACTGCTTCAATACGTTCAGGATCGATTTTAATAACTTCTTGAAGTGTATTGTGGATATTAAGTATACGAGTAGTGAAATCATTTTCTAATGCTTTCCCTTCATCAATTCTATAATTTTCTAACGCAACTAAAGCTTCTTGTAATGCTTTTTCTATAGCAATAAACTCTTCAGGATTAATTTCTTCTCGCTCCGTTTTAAGAGCGTCAGGCATGCGAATAGCCATTTTTAATAAATCAGAAGCCTCGGCATTGTGTATTTGTGTCAATTGAGACATGTATTCCTTTACAACAGCTTGATTGATAATCGTTGTTGTCTCTTCACCAGTGATCTCAACATACAGTCCAAAATCAACTTTACCACGAACTAGAGCTTTAGCAATTGTAGTACGTAATTGCAATTCTTTCTCTCTGTATTGACCCGGCATTCTTGCATTTAGGTCTAGATTTTTGCTGTTTAAAGACTTAACTTCTATGGTAATCTTTTTATTCGGAAGTTGTATAACAGACTTTCCGAAACCAGTCATTGATTTTATCATAAGTTTTATAGAAAAAGTTGCACGAAGATACACAAAAGTATAAAGGTACAAATAGGTTTTGTCGAATATACGATAGGTTTTACAATTAATTGAGTTATACGGTTAAACTCATCGTGATTTTATCAACGAATTGATCTTTTTCTTGGGAAAAACTAACAATTCTTCCAGTTTCCTTAAAGCCTTTCTTAGTGTATAAAGCGATACCACCTAGATTTGAAGCATATACTTCTAGCCAAACGATCTTAAGAAAAACATTTTTATGAGCCCAATCAATTGTATTTTGTAATAAAAAAGAACCTAAGCCTTGTTGTTGCCATTCAGGAGAGATTCCCATACCAATAACTGCTGTATGAAATATTTTTTTTCGTTGGTTTCCTGTAAGATCAATATTGCCGATAAGTGTTCCATTATATTCAGCTACTAATAAAAAACTATTTGATTGGGTTATATATCGATGTATTAAAGCAAGTTCGTCTGCTATAGAGTTACCATATTCAGATTCAAATAATGGGATTGTACGTGTGTTTTTGAGATATGATAATTTAAGTTGTAATAACTGTGGGGCATCTTTGCTAGTAACTTCTCGAATCAGTACCTCAACATTAGATTTTAATAAAACGTATTTTTCTACCCCCATAATTATGCTTCAGGATTTTTATCGCGAATACGTTTGTATAATCGTATTCCTAGCATTAGTAAAATAGCAAGAAGAAATAAACCAATAACTCCATAAATCCAATTGACAGTATCTTTTATAATGACCAAAAATATTATAGAAAAAAGAATCATTGTAGAACCTTCGTTCCAGAAACGCATTTTTGTAGAAGTCCATTTGATGACATCATTTTGTAATTGTGCATAGATTTGATGCGATTTTAAATGATAAATGATTAATAAAACTACAAAACCTAATTTAAGATGCATCCAAGGTTGTTGTAACCAACTAGGTAAAATTATTAATAATATTATCGCAAAAAATATAGCTAATATAGCAGATGGCCATGTAATGATGAACCATAAGCGTTTTGTCATTAATTTAAATTGTTTGATTAAAATTTCTTTTTCTGGGGACGGCTTATCATTAGCCTCAATATGATAAATAAACAATCTAGGAATATAAAAAAGCCCCGCAAACCATGTGATTACAAAAATTAGGTGTAGGGATTTTATATATGGATAATATTCTAACATTCTTTGTATTTAAGATAGTAAACGATAAAATTTAGTTTCAAAAATAAGAAATCTGAGCCGATTTATTCTAGTAATGTTAGAGGTGAAGTCAGATTTTATTCTTCTGAAAAACCACCCATTTAGGGTGAGAGGTGTAATAATATAGGATATTATATTTGAGTAAATAGTTTGAACAAATATTTATTAACCTAATATTATAAGATGATGGATCAAATTTTAAACCTAAAAGGAGTAAAAAAACTTTCGAAGGAAAATCAAAAAAATATCAAAGGGGGAGAAGAAGCCTCACAAGTACTTCATGATCGTTATATCTGTTATTGTGGTTTTGTTGGAGGATCTGGTCAGGATGAAATATTTACACTTTATCAAGATTCAATACAAGATGCGTTAACACTCGCAGCAGAAGTTTGTTTTGGTCAAGGGGCTACTTGTACAAAATTCTAAATTAAGACACGATATAAAAAGAGGTTGAATTCTTTAAGATGTAACTTAGAATTCAACCTCTTTTTTGTAGAATAATATTTAATGCTATTGCATATTTGTTTTATTATTCTTTAATCGATAAATAGTTTAATTGTAACGCATTGAATTGAGTGTTGAAACTTTTAATTTCTTCTGAAATGAGTTTGTCAAAAGTATTTAGTTGTTTGTTTATTTTTTGAGTTAATTCGTTTTTTACAGCAATATCTTGTGCAGTTGGACCGAAATCTCCCATACCAACTAACGAGTTTAGATGGCCAAGTTTATTGGTCAATCGTATAGGGAAATTTAAAGGGTCTTGTCCACTTCGGTTTTTAGTCTGATACAATGCTTTTTCAACTTCACTTAATTGCTTCTGCAAATCTGTTGCTTTTTTGACAAGTTCTTCGGTAGCAGAATTGTTTTTGTATTGCTTTACAAATGATTTAAGTTGTGTGTTGATTTTGCGAATTTTTTTAATGGATTTATGTGCTTTATCGACAGTTTCATTTACGCTAGTGATAAAATCGAATTGTGATTGCATTTGCTGAAGAGTAGATTCAGCTCTTGGATCGGCAATAATAGTGATAGGTTGAGAAACTTCTGATCCATTAACATTTAGATGTACTTTGTAATTTCCAGGAACCACTTTTGGACCACTAAGGTTTGCCCACCATAATATCATTCCTTTTAAACGTTCGGCACCATCGCCTCTCATATTCCAATTAAATTGATTGCTTCCTTTTTTAAGGTTCTTTAATTTGTCTTTTTCCTCTTTTGCTTTGTTACTGAAAGACTTAATAGTATCATTTTCTGAATTAAAGTAAGTCAAAGAAATGGTATCTTTCTTTTTATCATATTCTTTTAAATAAAAATAAGTCATGACACCAGATGGATGGTTTGTTCCTTCGGTTTTAGATCCTTTACGAGCACCGCCACGCATGCGGTAAGTATCTTTAGGTTTAAATAAAACAGGATTGTTGTTTTTTTGAATTGTATTCAATTGATGTAAAACTGTAAGATCGTCGATGATCCATAAACTTCTTCCTTGTGTCGCTACAATTAAATTATTATTCTTAATTGTTAAATCTGTAATAGGAACTATAGGTAAATTTAACTGAAATGATTCCCAGTTTTTTCCGTCATTAAAAGAAATATACATCCCTGTTTCTGTACCTGCATACAATAACCCTTTTTGTTTAGGATCGTGGCGTAGTACACGTGTAAAATGTTCGTTTTGAATACCATTTGTGATTTTTGTCCAAGAAGCTCCGTAATCAGTTGTCTTGTAGAGATAAGGAGTGAAATCTCCTAGTTTATAGCGTGTACCAGCTACATAACAAGTTCCTGCATCAAATGAACTAGGTTCTATGCTATTAAATAGTACCCATTCTGGGATTCCTTTTGGAGTAACGTTCTTCCAATTTTTACCACCATCTTTACTTATATGCAATAGTCCATCATCACTACCTGTCCATAATACGCCTTCTTGTAAAGGACTTTCTGCTGCTGCAAAGATAGTTCCGTAATATTCAACAGAAGTATTGTCTTGAGTAATAGGGCCTCCAGAGGATTTAAGTTTAGTACTGTCATTACGAGTTAAATCTGGGCTAATAACATCCCAATTTTGACCTTCATTTTCTGTAACATGAACATGATTTGAAAAAGTATATAAACGTTTAGGGTTGTGCTTAGAGAATAAAATTGGGAAATTCCATTGAAAACGATATTTCATATCTTCTGCGCCATGTCCCATAGGATTATCAGGCCATACACTAATGGAGCGAACTGTTTCTGTTCTATGATTTACTCGAGTTAAAAAACCATCGTAACTACCACCATAAACAATATCATTATCTTTAGGATCAACAGCAATGTGAGCAGATTCTCCACCTGCAGTTGATTGCCAATCATTTTCAGAAATAGAAAAACCAGTACTCCTATGATTAATTCGGATAGTTGAATTATCTTGTTGTGCTGCATAAATACGATATGGAAAATGATTATCCGTTGTTACTCTATAGAATTGAGACGTTGGTTGATTGTGATATGTACTCCATGTTTGTCCGCCATCATAAGTGATTTGCGCACCACCATCATCTCCCATAATCATACGTTGTGGGTTTTCTGGAGCAATCCATAAATCGTGGTGATCTCCATGAGGTGCTCTAGCAGCAGTAAAGTTTTTTCCGCCATCTTTACTTTTATGATACGAAACATTAACTACATATACGATGTCTTTATCCTTTGGATCGGCATATATTCTGCTGTAATACCAAGCACGTTGGCGTAAACTTCGGTCGCTATTAAGTAAGTTCCATGATTCACCACCATCATCACTGCGATAAACACCACCTTTTTCTTTATTTTCTACAATAGCCCAAATACGATTACTGTTAGCAGGAGAGACAGTTACTCCTATAATTCCTAAAGTATCTTTCGCAAAGCCCTTATTTTTAGAAATTTCTTTCCATGTTTTTCCACTATCTGTACTTTTCCATAAAGCAGAACCCTCACCACCAGAACTTAAACTATATGGAGTACGTCTAGCATTCCAAGTAGAGGCATATATGATTCTTGGGTTATTAGGGTCTAGAATTAAATCAATTGCTCCAGCATTTTCATTTGCAAATAAAACTTTAGTCCAATTTTTACCCCCATCAATACTCTTATAAACTCCTCTTTCTTGAGTAGGTTTGTATATATTTCCTAATACAGCAGCGTACACAATATCAGGGTTGGTTGGGTGTATAGAAACTCTTGGTATATGTCTACTCTTAGGTAAACCTGAAGCTACCCATGTTTTACCAGCATCTACACTTTTCCAAACTCCATATCCTGAAGACACATTACCTCTAAGTGTTTTTTCTCCACCACCAACATAAATTACGTTAGGATCACTTTTTGAAATGTTTATAGCTCCTATAGAACCACCAAAAAAGCCATCAGATATATTCCCCCAAGTACGCCCTCCATCAGTAGTTTTCCAAATTCCTCCTCCTGTGGCGCCAAAATAGAATAGGTTAGGTTTTCCAGGAACTCCAGTTACAGCAGCGCTACGACCACCTCTAAAAGGGCCAATTAAACGATATTCTAATGCATCGTATAATTTTGAATCGTTGTGTTGTGCATGTACAGATGTAATACTTATCGTAAAGAGGAAAAGCATTGCGATAAGCTTTGAATAAAAAGATTGCATGTGAGTTGATTTTTAGTTTAAATCATTCATTTCTGTAAAAATGAGATGATTGCATACTAAAATCAACAAATTAAATGTATTCAGAAAGATTTTTACGTAATTTTAACTTGATCTCTCTGTTTAAAAAATATGCAGTAACAATAGTTGATAGTACATCAGAAATAGGAAATGCAATCCATACCCCTAGTGCTCCATAGTATTGAGGAAGAATTAATATCAATGGAATAAAGAAAAAACCTTGTCTAGAAAGCGTTAATATTAATGCAGGAATAGCTTTGCCGACAGCTTGAAAATATGCAGCACCTATTAACTATAAAGCTATGATTGGTGTGGCTAAAAAGACCCAGCGCATTGCAGCAGGAGCATGTGTTACTACATATGTGTTGACTTTTAATTCTTCTGGAGATAAATCAGTGCTATTTTTGATAAATAAAAGAATCATTTCTGAAGGAAAGATCATCAAAAAAATAAAAATAACAGTAGCGACTAAAGCTGCATACTTAATAGCTGTATTAATCGTAGTTATAACACGTTGATACTGTTTTGCTCCATAATTATAACTAGCTATCGGAAGAAAACCTTGAGTAACACCAAAAACAGGAAATAAAGCAAACATTAGCATACGGCTGATAATAGCATAAATAGCAACTAGAGCTTCGGCTCCTATATTAAAAAGAATGTTATTCATTAATAAATACGTAATGCTAACGACTGCTTGTCTAGCAAGAGTTACTCCACCAAGAGAAGCTATTTCGGAAACAATTTCTTTTCTTAGTTTTAGATGAGATAATTGTATTTTGAGTTCAGAATTTTTAGAGAGAAAAAACCAAAGAATATAACTGAAACAAAGAATGTATGAACCTGTTGTAGCCCATGCGGCACCTTGCATTCCCATATCCATTTTTAAAATAAAGATATAATCCATTACAAGGTTACCAACCGTAGGAATAATCATAGCAGTCATGGCAAACTTAGGTTTACCTTCAGCTCTAATAACAGTGTTTCCCATCATAGCAAAAGCTAAAATAGGAACACCGTATAATATAATAGTATAATATGTTTTTGCAGGATCAAAAATTGCACCTCTTCCTCCAAACTTAGGGATAATATCGTCTACAAAAAGAAGTCCTATAATAGCAAGACTAATGGTGCAAAAGAGTGTTAGAGTAATTTGATTTCCAAAAGCAATTAAGGCTTTTCCTTTTTCGTTAGCACCTAATGCTCTTGAAATAATACTAGAACCCCCAATACCTATTGACATCCCTAAAGCAGCAATAAAAAATGATACAGGCAATACAATATTGATAGCAGCAATAGCTATCGAACCAATCCATTTTCCAACAAAAATGGAATCGATAAGAATATTTAATGACATCACAAGAATTCCTATTGAGGCAGGAACAGCCTGTTTTATCAAAAGTTTACCAATAGATTCTGTACCTAAAGCGGCTGCTTTTGGACTAGACATTATTGAGGTATCTTATTAGTGGTTTCCCAATCGTTAACCCATGTTGAAAGTACTTCTACCCAATCATCTCTATCGTTAATACAAGGAATTGTAGTAAATTCTTTTCCGCCAACTTCATGGAAAATTTCTTCACCTTCCATTGCTATCTCTTCTAATGTTTCAAGACAATCCGAAACAAAAGCAGGTGTTACTATGGCCATTTTTTTGGTGCCATTTTTTCCCAATCTTTCGATGGTACGATCTGTATATGGTTGTAACCACGGATCAAAACCTAAACGAGATTGAAAGGATGTAGAGTAATGATCTTCTTTTAGATTTAATTTTTCTGCAACGAGCCTAGTAGTTTCGTAACATTGATGACGGTAACAAAATTGATGTGCATCAGATGCAGTTTTGCAACAAGAACCATCTATTTGACAATGAGATTTTGTGATATCACTTTTTCTAATATGTCTTTCAGGAACACCATGATATGAGAATAAAAGATGTTCGTAATCTAGGTCTTTTAATTTCTCTGCAATGCTATTTGATAAAACATCTATATATGCATCTTGATTGAAAAAAGCAGGAAGATCAGAAAATTTCATATGAGGGAAATGCTCTTTTCTTAATTTTTCAGCTAAGACTAAAATAGTTTCTGTTGTTGCCATTGCAAATTGAGGATATAATGGAATGATTAAAACCTCATCAATGCCTTTCTCATGTAGCTCTTGTAACCCTTTTTGAATATTCATAGCTCCATAACGCATTGCTAATGCTATAGGAATTTGGGTTTGATTAGCAACTTTTTGCTGTAATCGTTCAGATAAAACAATTAATGGAGAACCTTCTTCCCACCATATCTTTTTATAAGCAGTAGCAGATTTTTTTGGTCGCGTATTTAAAATAATACCTTTAACTAGTAGTGTACGAGCCCACAATGGAACATCGATTACACGAGGGTCCATTAAAAACTCACCTAAATATTTTTTTACGTCTTTTGGATCTGTACTATCTGGTGATCCTAAATTAACAAGGAGTACTCCTTTACCCATGCTCAGTTGTTTTTAGAATACAAAAATACAAACAAATATAAATTAAGTGTTAGCTATAATAATAAGAGTTGTAAATAATAGTATGTAATTAGTCTATGATGTATGTTGTAAATAAAAGTGTTTATATTTTTTTTATAGGATAAGATTTTTTTTTGTTAGCCTTTTGTTGGTATGTAAATAGTTTTTGTGTAGTGACTTGTGATGTTTTTTGCTCGTGTTATTGTGGCTTTTGCGTAATGTTTTTGATTGTTTTGAGTAAACAGTTTTGTTTTTGTTTTTTTATTTTTGTTTTAAGAAATGCTAAAAAGAATAAGATGAATAAATATAGATTGAAAATAGCCTTAATAGGAATTTTAATAACGACATTTTTTATTCAATCTTGTAAAACAGAAGAAGAGATTCTATTATTAGAAAGTACAAATCAAATTATAGCAAAAGAATATGGTTTTTATCATAATGAAGCTTTAAAAAGTTATTACGATTATTATAAGAAAAAATCAGGCAAAAAAAGTGAGGCTACAGATATTTTAAATCAAGATGTATTAGTACTTATTAATGATATGACATTAGCAATTCAAGAAAAATATCCTAAACTGTTCGCGGAAATTGATTTAGAAGTCTTAAAAAGTAGTTTTTCTTCCTTTGAAAAAGGTCGAGATTATGATTTTGAAGTACATTGGCAACAAATGACTACTCAAAAACGTTTTGAAACTAGATTAGAACCTGAACTTATTAGTTTAGTAAATGAATCATTAGATCGTAATTATGATTTTGAAACTATATTGAATAAGTTAGATCAGATGGATGTTGAGAGTGATAATAAGGATGTTTTTAAATCTGTTTTAATAGGATCTAATGATTTATGGTTTGGAGAAAAAAGTAGATCTTATAAAGGGGTATGTAGTCAGAGAACTATTATTGCAGATGCAGGTACTTCTTTAATACTTGTAGCTAGTGGTCCTTTATCTATTATAGGTGGAGCAATATCGTCTTTAATTACTGATGCTTCGTGTGTTGAATGAAGCTAAAAAAGTAGTATAATGAGAAATTTAAAAATAACTAGAACTGGTTTTAGTCCAATAAACGATTATTACGTTTTTATTAATGATAAAAAATACGTTCTTAAAGATGACGAAGAATTAAATATTTCTTTAGAGCAGGGTGATTATGATGTAAGTGTTAGAATGTCATTTTTTTGGGGTAAAACTAAAGCTTATAACGTACAAATAATTGATCAAGATTGCGAATTAAGAGTAGCATGGATGATGACAAAGAAGATGTACTTAAGTTTAATAGTATTATTTTTAATAGCCATTTTTGGAACTACAATAAATAACGGATGGACAGAAGCTTTTACTTATATTGTATGTGGAGGTTTTGGCATTTATTATTTGTATTATCTTACGATTGGAAGTAGCAATTATTTAAGAGTAGAATCTAAATAATTTTTTTAAAGAATATAATAAAAGAGTGTTTAATTATTTCAATTAAGCACTCTTTTGTTTTTATAAACAATTCTTATGTTTTTTATGATTGATATTGGTTTAACTGAATTTTAACTAAGTAAAAAAGCGATATTCTTAAGAATTAACAATAAAAACTAATATTTTTATAAAGAGAAAAAATAAAAGCAAACAAGATGAAACGAATTACAGTTGATGTTGAAGAACATAAATTACCTTTTTTTATAGAATTAATCCAAAGTTTAGATTTTGCTTCTATAGAAGAGGATACACTAGAAGAGAAAACTAGAGGAATGTACGATGCAATAATCTCTTTACAACAAGGCAAAGAAATAAGTTAGACTTGTGCCAAACAAGTTTTAAAATGATTGCTTATAAATTTGAGTTATATTTTCTTTAGATAGAATAATATAAGCATGATTATGGCATTCTTTTATTTAGAAATAGAAACGAGTTTAATCGATCATTTTGATGTTCGTTTGATATTACTTAAGCCCCATGATATATTTCTTTGGGGTTGTTCCGTATTTCTTTTTGAAAGCTGCAATGAAGTGACTTGCAGTGCTATATCCTACCTTTAGGCCTACTTCATTTACATTAAAAGAACCTTTTGCAAGTAGTTGACGTGCAACTTCCATTTTATAATCAAATAAAAAAGTATAAACAGGGTCTCCATAGATTTGCTTAAAACCTTCTTTTAGTTTCTTTAGAGGTAATGCAATCTCATTTGATAATTCTTGTAGAGTAGGAGGTTCAGCCATTCTAGCAATGATAATATCTTTAGCTTTTCTGATTTTTAAAACATTTTCTTCATCAACAAGAAAAGGACATTGTTCTATATCAGCATCTTCGGGTCTATTAAAATATAAGCTTAGAAGTTCATAAGCTTTTCCTTTAAAATATAAAGGCTTTATAGAATTGTGGAGGTTGTAATTCATTAATTGATTTAGAACAACAGCCATTGAAGGTGATATTTTACCATCACTATAATATTTTTTATCGCGATTTCCATCTCCTAAAAATGGAATGTAACTAGCTTCAGAAGAAAATAAAGAATGAAACTTTTTTATAGAAATTAACATAGAGATTAACCATGAATTAGGAGTCATTTCTATGTTCATGGGTAAATCACGTTGAGGGTTGTATAAAAGAAGTGAACTTTCTTCGGGTAAGTTAATCGTATAACTTCCATTGTTAAAATTAAAAACAGTTTCTCCTTTTAACCCAAAGTGAAATTGTATAAAACTACTGTCTATTTCTCTGATAACATGTTGTGTCTCATTAGATTCATTTTGAATTTTTAAAATACAAAAACCATCTTCAACTTTAGTCTCTTGTATAATTCTTTCAGCGTTATTTTTTTGTAAGATTTCCATGTTATTTTAAAGTTTACTATTTAGATTGAATCTAAACTATCGATAAAGGGATTCTTGTGAACACTACAAAAATAGGGGTTTATACGGGATTTTGATCAAAAAGCATTTAAAATAACGCTTATCGATATTAAAAATTCTTTCAGCGTTATTTTTATGAAGTGATCTGCGATATTTTTGTTGAGGAAAATTTAGAAAAGATTCATGGAGCCCCATTTAAAAGCTAGAGGAAAAAATTTTTATACCATAGGACTTAGTTATAAAAAAGCTGATGCTAAAATTCGAGGTCACTTTAGTGTGAGTGATGAAGCTAAGCAAGTAATTTTAGAACAAGCCAAAAAAGAAGGTATTGATTCATTATTGATTACATCAACATGTAATCGTACAGAGTTATATGGTTTTGCTCAGCATCCTTTCCAATTGATAAAATTATTATGTGAGCATACACATGGTACTGTAGAAGAGTTTGAGAAAGTAGCTTATGTACATAAAAATAGTCAAGCTATAGCGCATTTATTCAAAGTGGGGACAGGTTTAGATAGTCAAATTCTTGGGGATTTTGAAATTATTAGTCAACTTAAAAAAAGTTTTAGAGAATCTAAAGCTATTGGGATGACAAATCCTTTTACAGAGCGATTGATTAATGCTGTAATCCAGGCAAGTAAACGTATTAAAAACGAAACGGAGATATCTTCAGGAGCAACTTCAGTTTCTTTTGCATCGGTACATTATATTTTAAATAATGTAGAAAATATTTCAGAAAAAAACATTTTACTTTTTGGTACAGGGAAAATAGGGCGTAATACCTGTGAGAATTTAATTAAACATACCAAAAATGAGCATATTACGCTAATAAATCGTACAAAAACGAAAGCAGAAGAAATAGCAGGGAAGTTTAATTTAATCGTAAAAGATTATGCGAATATTCAATCTGAGATTTCGAATACCGATATTTTGATTGTTGCAACAGGAGCTCAAAACCCAACAATTTCAAAAGAATTAATTTATAGAGAAAAGCCATTATTGATATTAGATCTTTCTATACCTAAAAATGTGGCTGATGATGTAACAGAACTATCAAATGTTACTTTAGTACATTTGGATCATTTATCGCAAATGACTGATGATACTTTAGAAAGAAGAAAACAGTATATACCACAAGCAGAGGCTATTATTGAAGAAATTAGAGGGGAATTTGATAGTTGGTTAGAAACTAGAAAGTTTGCACCTACTATTAAAGCTTTAAAAAATAAGCTTACAGATTTAAAAACAGCAGAGATTGATTTTCAGCGTAAAAAGATTTCTGATTTTAATGAAGAGCAAGCAACGATTATAAGTGATCGTATTATACAAAAAATAACAACTCATTTTGCAAATCACCTTAAAGATGATGTCGCTTCAGCAAGTGATAGTATTGAGTTGATCCAAAAAGTTTTCCAATTACAAAACTCATAAAATCGTGAATAAAACGATTCGCATAGGTACTAGAGATAGTGAACTTGCCATGTGGCAAGCACATACTGTACAACGACAATTAGAAGAACTGGGATATAAAACAGAATTACTTCCTGTAAAATCTACAGGTGATTTAATTTTGGATAAACCGTTATACGAATTAGGAATTACAGGAATTTTTACAAAAACATTAGATGTTGCAATGTTGCAAGGGTCTATTGATATTGCTGTTCATTCCATGAAAGATGTACCAACGGCATTACCTAAAGGAATTGTAGAAGCAGCAGTGTTAGAACGAGCAAATGTACAGGATATCTTAGTGCATAAAGGAACTGACTTTCTTGATAATAACGGGACTATTGCTACTGGAAGTTTAAGACGTAAAGCTCAATGGCTACATAAATACCCTTCTCATCAAGTTGTTGATTTAAGAGGAAATGTAAATACACGAATGCAAAAATTAAATGATGGTGATTGGAATGGAGCTATTTTTGCAGCAGCAGGATTAGAACGAATTAACCTGAAGCCAGAATCGTTTATTGATTTGGATTGGATGATTCCAGCACCAGCTCAAGGAGCAATGTTAGTAGTTGCTATGGAAACAGATGCCTATTGTAGAGAAGCTCTAGAAAAACTAAACGATAAACCTTCTCAATTAGCAGTACATATTGAACGAGAGTTTTTAAGAACTCTTGAAGGTGGATGTACAGCACCTATTGGAGCATTAGCGGTAATTGAAGGAGATGATATTCATTTTGAAGGTGCAGTCTTTAGCCTTGATGGGACTGAGAAGTTTACATTGAAAAAATCAATAAAGACTGAAGAGAGTAAAGGCTTTGGGAAGAAATGTGCTGAAGAATTATTAAATGATGGTGCGGCAGATTTAATGCGCCGAATAAAAGAAGCATTGGATAAATAATAACTGATTTTGGATACTGCGATACATCAAAATGCTGAAAAAGAATCTTTTAATAAGGAGCAAGTGACAGTATTGGTGACCAAAAAAATGACTATAGCGCAGCAGGAATTATTATTAAATGCTCACTTAAGTTTTGTTTCATTTAGTTTTATACAAAAAGAAAAATCATTTTTATATTCACCTATTGTTGCAGAGAATATTATTGTAACCAGTCAATATGCAGCATCAATTTTGATAGAAGAGATACCTATTAAAGAGTTGAATAAGAAAACTGTTTTTTGTGTAGGGAATAAATCAAAACTGTTATTTGAAAAAAAAGGAATTCAAGTTCGATATGTAGCTAAAGCAGCAAAAGAATTAGCAGTTTTTATTATAGAATATTGTAAGAATGAGCAATTTCATTTTTTTTGCGGAAATAAAAGAAGAGATGAGCTACCTCAATTATTGAAACAATACGATGTTGATTTTGAGGAAACAGAAATATATAAAACATATTTAAGGTCTAAAAAAATAGAACGTACTTTTGATGGAATACTATTTTTTAGTCCATCAGGGGTTGATAGTTTTTTAGAGCAAAATTTAATAGGAGAATCTGTTGCTTTTTGCATAGGAGAAACTACAGCAAGAACAGCAAGAAAACATACAAATAAAGTAGTTGTAGCCACTACGCCTACTATAGAAAATGTGATTGTGCAAGCAATAAAGCATTTTAAAAATTAATAAAAGAGATAGCGAATACTACCATAATTATGATAAAGAACGACTTATTTTTAAGAGCATTAAAAGGAGAAACTGTAGAACGTCCGCCAGTATGGATGATGAGACAAGCAGGAAGGTATTTACCTGATTTTATGAAATTAAAAGCAAAATATGACTTCTTTACAAGATGTCGTACTCCAGAATTAGCTACTGAAATTACAGTAATGCCTATTCATCAAGTGGGAACAGATGCAGCTATTCTTTTCAGCGATATTTTGGTAGTACCTCAAGCAATGAACATTGAAGTGCAAATGAAAGATGGTATTGGACCATGGTTACCCAATCCTGTTCGTACTCAAGCAGATGTTGATCAAGTTATAGTACCCAATATAGAAGAAGCTTTAGGGTATGTTCTAGAGGCTGTTAAGATGACCAAAGAAGCATTGAATGATGAAGTGCCATTGATTGGTTTTGCTGGATCTCCATGGACTATATTATGTTATGCTGTACAAGGTCAAGGATCAAAGAATTTTGATAAAGCTAAAGAGTTTTGTTTTACCAATCCAATAGCAGCACATACATTATTACAGAAAATAACGGATACTACTATTGCATATTTAAAAGCAAAAGTGGTTGCTGGAGTAGATGCAGTTCAAGTATTTGATAGTTGGGGAGGTATGTTATCACCTACAGATTATCAAGAGTTTTCTTGGAAATATATACAGCAAATAATTGATGCATTAAAGGATGAAACTCCAGTTATTGCTTTTGGTAAAGGATGTTGGTTTGCGTTACAAGAAATGGCGCAATCAGGAGCTTCAGCCTTAGGAGTAGATTGGACATGCTCTGCTCGTAATGCTAGATATTTAACAGGAGGGAAGATTACTCTACAAGGTAATTTCGATCCTTCGAGATTATTATCTCCACCAGCGGAGATTAAAAAAATGGCAGTACAAATGATAAACGAATTTGGAAAAGATCGTTATATCGCAAACTTAGGACACGGTATTTTACCTAATATCCCTGTTGATAATGCAAAAGCATTTGTTGAAGCAGTAAAGTCTTATGGGAATTAAGATTAGATAGCTATAAAAAATAGAACCACTATCATAAACCTTATAAAGAATTGATAGTGGTTTTTTTATAAAAATCTGAAACATTATATATGATTTAGCTACTAATAGAGGTAATCAAAAAGAAGAAAATGTTAAAAGCAGTTTTTAATGGAATTAAAGCTTATTTTGGAGCTTTTGGATTATTGTCAAAATTAAAGCTTTGGAAATATTTTGCAATACCTATCATGATTAGTATTGTAACAGCAATATTATTTATAACACTAGCGTATTTTTTAGCATCACCTATTGGTAATTTCATAGCCAATGCTTGGGTATGGGAATGGGGATCAGAGACTTTTACTACTATCAGTAAATTTATAGGTGGATTTATAGTTTTGATTTTAGGTCTTATCTTATATAAACATATTGTATTAGCATTGTCTGCACCATTTATGAGTCCAGTTTCAGAAAAAATAGAAGCTCATTTTAGAGGAGATAAAGTATATAAGCATAGAAAAACTTCTTTTGGAGAGCAATTAATGCGTGGTATCCGTATTAATGTACGAAATCTAATAAAAGAATTATTATATATTATTCCGTTATTATTATTAGGGATTATACCTGGAGTAGGGATTATTACAACAATATTAATTTTTGTAATACAAGCATATTACGTAGGCTTTGGAAACATGGATTATACAATGGAACGACATTTTTCGTATAAAGAAAGTATAGCCTTTGTAAAAAAGAATAGGGGAACAGCTATAGGAAACGGAATTATATTTGTATTAATGCTTTTTATTCCGGTAATAGGAATTATTGTTACTTTACCAATAGCTGTAGTAGCAGCTTCTACAGAAACCATTTCGATATTAAAAGAGGAAGAATTACTAACTGTTGTTGCAGATATAAAACCTGTACCACATTCAATAGATAAACAATAGAAACCGTGAAAGATCAGTTTTATCAATATATACAAGAATTACAAGATACAATAACTTCTGGATTAGAAGCTATTGATGGAAAAGCTACGTTTCAAGAAGATTTGTGGAAACGCCCAGAAGGTGGAGGTGGAAGAACTCGTGTGATAGAAAATGGAGATGTATTTGAAAAAGGAGGAGTTAATATATCAGCTGTACATGGGGCTTTACCAGAAGCAATGCAAAAATATTTTCAAGTAGAAGATTGTGATTTTTTTGCTTGTGGATTGTCTTTGGTGTTACACCCTAAAAATCCTATGATCCCTACGGTGCATGCTAATTGGCGTTATTTTGAAATGTATGATAAAACGGGAGAAGTTATTAAGCAATGGTTTGGTGGAGGACAAGATTTAACGCCTTATTATTTATTTGATGAAGATGCGATTCATTTTCATACTGTTTGTAAAAATGCTTGTGATAAGCATGATACTAGTTTTTATGAAAACTATAAAAAACGATGCGACACGTATTTTTACAATAGCCATAGAGGAGAAGGAAGAGGTATAGGAGGGTTGTTTTTTGATTACTGTAAAGAAACTGAGAGTATGTCTATGCAGCAGTGGTATAACTTTGTAACTGAGGTAGGGAATAGCTTTTTAGAGGCGTATGTGCCTATTGTAGAGAAAAGAAAAGAATTACCATATACCAAAGAGCAAAGAGATTGGCAGGAAATACGAAGAGGACGTTATGTAGAGTTTAATCTGGTACATGATAAAGGAACTTTGTTTGGTTTAAAAACTAATGGACGAATCGAAAGTATCTTAATGAGTTTACCACCACATGTACAATGGAGATATGATTACCATCCAATAGAAGGTAGTGAAGAAGAAAAATTAATTAAAGTTTTACAAAAACCTATTGATTGGATATAAAACAGAATAAATCGGAACAATTTTTTTGATTAAAATAAAAGCGTAGTTTGATGAGAACTACGCTTTTTTTATGAAATAGTAATAGCTATTTCATGAAATACAACTATTGTTTGTTGATTGAAATGCAAAGTTGAGTGTGTTTACGTGTACTGTTTGTTTTTTGAATGATGAAAAATTGATTTTATAATTCGATTTTTTCAGCAATGATTCTTAAAATATCAACTTCAGGTAATATGGTACGCAACTGAATTGTAATTGATTTGAATTGTGCATTTTTTTTAAGAACACTCCAAATTCTTTTGATATAATTATTGAAATCCTCTTTTTTTGATTTAGCAAACTCTGGCGTTTCTTGAATTATAATCAAAACTTGTTGTACAGTTTCTTTTCCTTGTTCAATTTTAGCTTTAATAGGATCGTATAATCTAGTTAAAATTTCGTGTGCTTTTTCAAGACACTCTCCCATGATTAAAAACTGTTGTTTTCTTTTAAGAGAAGTTCTCTTTAAGTTAGTTGCAAAGAGCTGATTTCTTAGTAAACTAAACTGACTAGACTCAGAGAAACCAAACTGTTTTAATACTGTTTCATTTTCTGATAACCATAATGATAATTCAGTATGAAAACGTGATGATTTAGAACGATAGAGTTCTGATAAAAGACCAACTTTAAAAATTGAAGATTCAAAAAAGATGTGTTTTTCGATGATGCTAGTTCTCATAATAGAAATGTTTAAAAAAAGTTATTATTCATAAATAAGGACTTGGCTAGTTGAGCCATCTTCATTTGTTTCTGTAGACCACTCCATAGCATCATCGCGGATATTCATTTTGATTGTAATCATGTTTTCACGATCATTAATCTCTTTTAAGCGTAATGTCTCTACTATTACAGGAATATCTTCTATAGAAGTTTCATCTTTTTCAAAATCATTTTTTATTACAGGAACAATATAATTTTGATAAGGTTCTAACCTAGTTGTTTTTTCAACAAAAGGGAAGGTTGTTTCAGCATAACGTATTGCATAAGATTCTATTAATCCTGGGATGTCAATTCTAGCTCTAGGGTTGTTTATTTCGGCAATAAATCGCTCAGCAAGAGCTCTTGTTTTTTCTTCTACTTGAAGATTAATTTCTCTAGGGATCTCTGGATTTGTTGCATTGAAATAAGTGTAAGCCTTTTGGAATGATTTTATATATACATTATTCGCTCCTTCAAGAGTAAGTTTGTTTACAGGAGTGGCATTGACTCTATCTATTGCTACTGGTATGTTTAGTTCAACATCTTTCATTCTGATATTAGGGACAGAAAAATGTTTTAGTAGTGGATTGTTAGCATACTCTTTTGCAATTAATAAAGTTTCTAAGTCAGCCTGAACTCTGGCATTTGTAATTTCTTTTTGGATATTACCAATATAATCTTTTAGTGTAATCATAATTTCGATGTTTTGAGAAAAGAAACCTCCGTAGAGGTTTCTTAATTAATTTCAAGTTATAATTATTGAGATTTAAGCTTCTGTAATAACTTCTTCAAGAATGTCTAAAACACGTCCCATACCAGCTGGCATTTCATCTTGTACAGCATGGATTTTGATATTCATACTATACGATCTTCTAGCTTCGTCTGCGTAGCTAGTTTTCTTTTGGTATGCATAACTACCTTTGAAATTTAATCGACCAAATCCCCATCTTAATCTAAGGTCAGCACTAAGATTTAATTTGTGAGAGCTTGACGTAGAAGATTCTGTTACACTAGAGATTTTAGCATTGAAATCAATAGTTGTATCTGCTACTCTTAAATAAGGAATAGGTATGATTGTAAGTAAAGGAGTAGATAGAGTAACGGCAGATGGTGTACCGTCTACTAACTTGTTGTATGTGAAATTTACATTTTTCACATTTCCATCATCGTCTAAGCCAACTTCGTTGATAAAGTCTACAGTTGATAAAGCTGCAGCAGCTTGAGCATCGATAACGGCAGTTAATGGTCTACCTAACATTGCACTGAAGTTGATGTTTGCGATTTCGTTTGGATTTACTGGCATAATAATTTTGATTAAATGATTGACCTACTCTTTTGATTTAGGCTTTTCGGTTTACTCCTAGTTTTGTGTAATAATGCATTAAGGGTCGCGATTTCCTTAAATAATGTAATCTTAATTAAGTAGTACACTGCAAATATAAAACAATTGTTTGTTTGTTACAACATTTTACATGATTATTTTTGTATTTTGTTTGAATTAATTTGTAATATGATTGAAATATATGTGGTTATATGAGTTATTTTGAGAAAAGTTAGTAAATCGAATAAAAAATGTAATGTATGTTAAATTAAGAGTACTAACTCTATAAAAAAGAATGCGTTATATAAAAATATTAATGTTAACACTATTGTTGTATAGTTGTGGACAACAGTTACCAACTACTATTGATAATGTTAATAAGATATTTTCTTCTCAAGATTTTACTTTAGAAATTAATGATCCATCTCAAGAAAAAATAACATTGAGTTTTGTAAATGGATATTTTGTTTATAAAGATTCTTTAAATACCTATCGTAGAGAAATTACGTATAGAGAAGTGGTTATGATAAACGAGTTTATTCAAAGTATTATGAACACTCATGAAGAAGGAGCGTCTATAGAGAATAGTATATCGTATATTATAAAAAATGTTAGTTATGAGGTTTTAATAATTCCCAATACGACAAATAAAGCTTATCTTGAAATGCTAGAAAAACTAAAAATAGAATAGCATTATATTCATGGAACATTATAAAAAATTAGAACGAATGTATCTCAGTGCAAATATGAATACTGAGATTTATCAAAGTACCACAGTTTCTATAGAGGAAGAAATAGCAAAAATAGGATTAACAATCGAACCTAAGTATTTTCATGCATTAGGAGCTATACATGGATCTGTTTACTTTAAGCTGCTTGATGATGCTGCATTCTTTGCAGTAAATTCAATTGTGAGAGATGCTTTTGTTTTGACTACAAATTTTAATATCAATCTAATTAGACCAGTTAATACAGGAATTATTACCGCTATAGGTAAAGTGAAATTTAAATCGAGAAATTTATTTATAGCAGAAAGTACTTTAATAAACGAACAAGGAAAAGAGATTGCATTTGGAACAGGGCATTTTGCTAAAAGTAAAACGCCTTTAACAGAAGAAATAGGATACAAATAAAACAGGGAGCTTTATCAATAAAGCTCCCTGTTTTATTAAGTAAATAATGAAACCTTAAAAAGTTTCCTCTTCAATTACTTCAAATTGTTTAATAGCTGCGTTAGGCTCCATTACATTGTAACCTTTCCAGAAATCAGGATTGTATTTAGAGAGGTATTCTGCTTTAATATTTTTATTCTCTTTACTACTATTATAAACAGCTTCTGTAATAGGTTGAGAGTCATATACAACTAATTCGTATTTCGTTACATTAGACGTTCCTATATCAATATTAAGAGATAATTCGTTTTGTTTACGACGCCCCTTAACAAACTTGTTTTTTTCAATAATTTTAAGAGGTCTATCGACACCAGCACTTCCTCCAGTTTGATGTTCGATAAATTGAAGTTCATATTTTTTTGAGATAGGACTCTTCTTAAAAGTTATTTTTCCTCTAAAAATGGATTCTTGGTAATGAAAGCCAAAAAGATTGACGTTACGTAAAGGCTTTATATTTTGATACTCTATACGCATGATAGCAAAGTCCTCTGTATTTACATAAAATGTTCCTTTAAAATCTTGACTTCCTTTAGGAGTGAACTCTATGATATAAGCACTACTATCATCTATATAGGTATAATCTTTTAATTCAAAATTATAACGACTGCTTCGATCTATAAAATTTAATTTAGCATCTTCTTCAAAGAAAGCTTCAGAGAGTAAATATTTAAGAGTACGTTTTTTATAGTCTAAGAAATGATTATTTTGATTCTTCTTTTCTACATCGTCCTTTAGCTTAGAAGCTTCTTCATTATCTTTTAATATAGAATCCACTTGAACTTTGGTTCCTAAAAACCAACCAGACTTAATTTTTAAATATGAATTTGGTTTTACATTTTTCTTCAAAATAGCTTGAACACGGTCAGACATTTGTTTAATTGTACCTTCATTGTTTTTATCATATAACCTAGCAGCTTTTATGATATTTAATTTCTGTTTTTCGAAGTTTCCATATAATGTAGCTAATGACTCTGTATAAGCATATGCTTTTTTAGGAATGCTGTTAACAATACTATCTATCAATTCTTTATTAAGTTCTTTGATCGATGATTTTTTAACTTTAATATTCGTCTTATGAATATCGTTGGTGAAAGATTCTCTTAGAAATATTTTCTTTTGAGTTAAGTCACGATTGTAATTTTCTGTTAGGCGTTCTTCAACTTGATCAACGATTTCATCAACCGTTAAGTTTTTATTAGAAATAAATACACTTTTTAATTCTATAGCTTTAGGCTCTATATAGAGGATACTATCTATAGGACTAGTTAAAGAATATGCAGTTCTAGTATATCCTACAGAAGATATTATTAGAGAGTCTTGTTCCTGCGGAGTTTTGGTTAATGTATAATTAAAACGACCTTCATCATTTGTAATGATTCCTGTATGTGTAGAAAATTGTATAGTTGCATAAGGGATAGGTTCGTTTGTTTTTTTATCAAGAACTTTAGCTGTAATATGCTGCGCTTGTAATGGAATTTGAATGAAAATAAGGAATAGAAATAAGAGTAATGATTTGATCATAATGCATTGATTTGGTGATGAAAATCGATTGATAACTTCTGTTAGTTAGTATTTAAAAAAAGTTATGCATGTTTCTGTAAAGAAGACGATTTAATATAAGAGGTGTTACAAATAAAAAGTCACCGATTGCATAAATAACTTACACAATCGGTGACTTTTCTGAAAATTTATATAATAATTTAAACTATTCGTCGACAGATTTTAGATTATCATCAGAGTTTCTGTCAATTAATTTATTATAAGGATCAATACCAGCTTTTAATGGTTTTTCTTTTGTAATTACGGTAAACGTATTTTTACCAGGTTGTAGCCATTTACGTTCTAGGTAATATGGATTTTTAAGAGTCACATCTTTTTCATCTTTGATATCTTCTCCAAAAAGACCAATTTCTATATAATTTGTATTTGAATCGACTTTTTCTTCTTTCCCTTTATCATCATAGTATATTTTTTTAGAATCAACAGTAAAAGTAGTTTCATAAGAACCGTTGTCTAATGCCTTAGTTTTGGCATCTTTTACGAGGTTTTCATACAATACAATCTCTTTAAAGCCATCATTAACAGCGTATTTTAGAGAATCTGGTGCTGCTTTATATATAGCATCATATAGATTTTCTGAAGTTGCATATACTCCTTTATCAAAGTTTTTATATTCATGCATAAACTCTCTAAGGGCATGGTTTATTTTATCTTCTCCGATAATATCTTGTAATTCATACATAACCATAGATCCTTTTCTATACCAAATATGTTGACCTGTTTCAACGTTTAATAAAGAACGCTCAGGCTTAAAACTAAATGCTCTAGCTCTTAAATATGAATCAAGTGAGTTTTTTAGGAAATTCTTAATTCCATTTTCTCCATATTCATGTTTCATTGTCATTAGCGAAGTATACTCAGCCAAAGTTTCAGAAATAATATTAGCTCCTGTAGTTTTACTAGGTACAACTAAATGCCCCCACCATTGGTGAGCAACTTCATGAGTGGTTACTCTAAATGCATAATTGAAATCTTCTTCTTTAGAGAAGTCAGCTACAAATCCAAAATTCTCCGAATAAGGAATTGTTGTAGCAAATGATTGAGCAAAAGTAGAATGTGCCGGAAACTCTACAATTCTTATTACCGAATTAGGATATTCAATAAAATTAGTAGAACAATACTCTAAAGCAGCTTTAATACCATTGATAAAATAATCAAGGTTACGTTTGTGTTTTGAAGAATGAAAAATCTGTATTGCTACATCTTTACCACTCGGTGCTGTCCAATTGGATGTTTTTACATCATAAGCAGCAGAAACTACATTAAAGAAATAATCTGTAGGAGCATCCAATTTATAATGATAATAACTACGATCATTCTCTGTCCACTCTTTTATTAATTTACCTGGAGCAATAGCTGTTTGCTCTTTTGTAGTACTAACAATTGCTTCAAAATTGATATAATTAGCATCCTCATTGAATAAGTTTTGTTTCAAGGCCGTAGAATCTGTACGAGGAGGAAATAAATAATCTAATTTTTCTAAACCATACTTTTGACGCACACCATTATCGCTTAAACTTCTGTCATAATGAAAACGAGGGAATATAGAGTTGTTTAAAAAAGAACCATTTGTAAGTACTTCTGTTTCTAGTCTGTTAGCAAAACCTTTTGTCTCGGCAAATACATCAATAGTTAATGACGCCGTTTCTTGCGGAGTTAATGGTTGAGGTAACTTATATTTATAGAATCTATATACCGAATCACGTTCTACAGGTTCAAGAGTAGTTCCGTTATAAACAACTTTCTTTAAATGTGTTTTTGCAACAGGATATTGAATTTCTAATAATAAAGTGTCAATAGGAGTGTCAAAATTGTTAATGATTTTGAATTCACCTTTAGCTTTAACATCTCTCTTATTTGGAAAAATATCAATATATGCTTTTAAGTCTGTTACTTGTGGTTTTGGAGCTCCTATATATTTTCCATATTTCTTTTCAGCATCAGCAGCAACTTTTTCACCATAATCACTACTATTAATAGTATTTAAAACTTTTAAATTGTAATAGTTATACCCAGCTACAGCAGAAAAACAAATAACTAAAAGGGCAATAGAAATACTAGTTTTTGTATTAAAACGCTGACCAGCTAATTTTAAACGTTCTTTTGCAGAAGAAATGAAACCTCTGTTCCAAAATACTTTTCCGACTACCATCAAAATCATAGTTAGTAGTATCCAGTATAAATTCATCCAAGTGATTCCTGTTAAGTAATGACCAAAACCATTTAAGTCACTTAAAAAACTTGGAGGAGTTGCTCCTAACGTTAATAGAGGATTACTGCTTTTAAATGCAAAGCCTATTAGAAGAGGTAGTCCTATATAAATAAGAATAGCGATAAAATGACCTAAAAACTTATTATTAACTAGTACATGAACAAAAAATGCTAGTAGTAAAGAAATAAGATAATTAGGTAATATTAATGCAAATTGATATGTAAAATGCATTCCTAGATCAATGTCAAAATATCCTCTTACTAATTGATATACTACCCCTACAACTACATTAAGAAAAGCAAGAACAATAGCAATACCAACAAGAGAGATAACTTTAGAAAAATACATGCTATTGTTACTAATAGGTAATGCATCATAAAAAGTAAAAGTCTTATTTTTTCGAGTACGATGTACAGCTTCTCCAGCATATATCACTAAAATAATTGTGGCAAATAAACTAGTACCTCCAGCAACAAAAGTAGCGATATAGCGAGTTAATGGTAGGTGTGGCGTTCCATAAAGTTCATTACCTTGTATAATAGCAATCATGCTAATAATAATACCGATAATGATTAGTATAATGAATATAGTATCTTTAATAATAGATAAAAATTCAATTTTACTTAGTGACCATAAATGCTGTCTAGATGCACTTTTTGAAAATACCTGTTGTATGTTTTGTATTCCAGATGGAATGTACTTTTCGTTTAAAAGTTTTTGACTACTCTTCTTTTTAGAGATGAAAAAACGTTTGTAATTAAATCTAAAAAGCGTTGTAAAAAATAAAGCAAACCCAATTGCTAACCATAACAACCTGTTCAATAAAAATTTACCAGAAATAGGAAGTTGATTGTTATTTAACTCATTAATAGACCAATATTTTTTAACATAACTAAAAGCCTCACCTCCATATGGATCTAAATAAATACTTAACCATTGATTATCTAGATCTCCTAGTAATTGAGAAGAAATAGTGTTAAGCATTAATAAAGAAATTCCTCCAAGATAAATTATTGGCATTTTTTTGAAAAAAGCCATTAAACAAAAGAATAAAGAACCTATAAGGAAAGCATTAATTTGTAATAAAAATAGAAAAGGAAGTATGTATGAAGAAAGGTTAAAACCAGTATAAGTTCCATAATCTGGACGGTCTAAAAAGATTCCAATCCCGTAACCAATTAAAATACCTATTACAGCAAAAACATTAATTAAACTAACAATTGTAAAACTTCCAAAGTAACGACCTAATACATATTGTTTTTCAGTAATAGGAAATGTAAAATATGTTTGAGCAGTTTTATGATCTTGATCCCTAAAAATAGGAACTCCCATAATTGCTGCATAAAAGAAAATAGCAAAGACAGAAATAGGAATAAAAAGTCCCGTAATATTATTAGGGCTATTGATAAATTCTGCTGTTGATGACTGATCAAAAGCAGCTAACAAAGCCGCGATAACAAGCATCAAAAAAGCATAGATCCATGTTGCAGGCCTACGAAACCGGTATTGTAATTCAAATAAAAATATCTCTTTCATCGTTAGGCTTGTTTTTGATTAATTGTATAGAAATAAAAATCTTCTAAATTATTATTAATAGGTTCAAAGTCATCGCCAGGATTCTCATCACTAAAAATATTAATGTTAAGACTACCTCCTCTAAGATAATTAGAAAGTACTGTATGAGATTCGTTATACGTTTCTAACGTTCCTTTTTCTATACTTTTTCTAAAGACTTTATTGTTTAAAGTATCAGATAACTCTTGAGGATTTCCTTGTACAAGAATTTCTCCTTGAGCAAATACAGCCATGTTTTTACATAAATTAGTAACATCATCTACAATATGAGTAGATAAGATAACAACGGCGTTTTCTCCCAATTCACTTAATAGATTATGGAAACGATTTCGTTCTAAAGGATCCAAACCAGCTGTAGGCTCATCAACGATGATTAATTTTGGATTACCAATTAAAGCTTGTGCAATCCCAAAACGCTGACGCATTCCACCTGAGTAATCCCCTAGATTACGATTTCTAAACTTATATAAATTGACTTTGTTCAGTAAATCAGCAACATAGCCCTTACGTTCGGCTGCATTTGTAATACCTTTTACTTTTGCTATATGATTAAGCATCATCTCGGCAGAAACTTTAGGATATACTCCAAAATCTTGAGGGAGGTACCCTAATACTTTACGTAATTCTTCTGGTTGTTTAAAAACATCAATATCATCAAAATGTATAGAACCCGTATCAGCCATTTGTAATGTAGCTATGGTACGCATTAAAGAAGATTTACCAGCACCGTTTGGGCCTAATAAACCAAACATTCCATTTTCGAGAGTTAAAGAAACATTTTTTAAAGCTTGTGTTCCATTAGGATACGTTTTGTTGAGGTTATTGATTTTAAGCATGAGAATATCGTTTTTATTTTCAGTCAATATTAATACTGTGGATAAGACGTCGTTAGCTAATAATTGTTACAAACTAAAAAAAGAGAATTAATTTTTGAAACAAAAAAATGAACTTTTAACGATGTTTTTAAGAGCAGTTTGTTATAATTTATAAAAGAGCGGAAACCAAGATATATGTATCTTTGTTTCTACAAAAATGAATACCGAATTATGCAACATTTACGAAGAAATAGAAGATTACGTACCAATGAAACTATTCGTTCAATAGTAAGGGAAAATATATTGACAGTTAACGATTTTTTAGTGCCATTATTTGCCGTAGAAGGAGAAGGAATTAAAGAAGAAATAGCATCAATGCCTGGTTATTATCGATATAGTTTAGACCTATTACGAAATGAAATAGAAGAATTATGGGCATTGGGGTTAAAATCTGTTTTGTTATTTGTAAAAGTACCAGATGCATTAAAAGATAATAAAGGAACTGAGGCAATCAATCCAGAAGGGTTAATGCAACGAGGAGTAAGAATGATAAAAGAAACAAGACCAGAAATGCTTGTCATGACAGATGTGGCGTTAGACCCATATTCGTCTTATGGTCATGATGGGATTGTCGAAGATGGATATATCATAAATGATGAAACAACGGATGTATTAGCCAAAATGGCGTTATCTCATGCAAGAGCTGGAGCAGATTTTGTGGCTCCTAGTGATATGATGGACGGTCGTATTTTTGCTATGAGAGCATTGTTAGAAGCCGAAGGATTTAAAAATACCGGCATCATGAGTTATAGCGCTAAATATGCTTCTGCATTTTATGGACCTTTTAGAGATGCGCTAGATTCGGCACCAGGTTTTGGAGATAAAAAAACATACCAAATGGATTTCTCTAATAGAAAAGAGGCGATAAAAGAAGTAATGATGGATGTAGAAGAAGGAGCCGATATTGTGATGGTTAAACCAGGGTTGTCTTACCTGGACATTGTAAGAGATGTACAAGATGCAGTAGATGTTCCGGTCGCAGTATATCAAGTTAGTGGAGAATATGCAATGGTAAAAGCAGCAGCAGAAAAAGGATGGTTAGATCATGATGCAGTAATGATGGAGCAGTTAATGGCTTTTAAAAGAGCTGGGGCAAATCTAATTGCAACATATTTTGCAAAAGATGCAGTAAAATTGTTATCTCAAAACTAAATGAGTATGAAATTAATTGTAACACTGTTGATTACAACATTATTATTTTCTTGTCAATCTAAACAAGAAGAGAAAGAAGAGATTGTAATAGGAAAAAAACAGACTAAAGTAACTCCAGAAATATTAGGTAAAAAAATATTTAATGGAAAAGGAAAATGTTTTTCATGTCACCAAGTTAGTAAAAAGTCTATAGGCCCTAGCATAAAAGAAATAGCAAAGGTTTATAAGGAAAAAAATGGAGACCTAATACGTTTTATGAAAGAAGAAGATGGGCCTATTGTAGCACCAGAGAGTTTTGCAGTGATGAAGACGAATTATGCCATTTTGAAAACGTTTACAGATCAAGAATTAGAAGCTTTGGAAGCTTATATGAAAAAACAATAATTACGATTAAACTATTATGAAGAAAATAATTTTAATACTTTTAATAATAAACTCTCTTAAAATGACTGCTCAACAAAATACAGTAAAGACAGCGTTTTTGGAGAAATGGGAAAACTCTAAAAATTACTTAATCCAAATAGCAGAAGCCATGCCTATAGATAAATATGGGTATAAACCAACAGAACGCGAAATGGATTTTAAGGAACAATTATTACACATACGAGAAAATTCTTTATGGTTAAGTACAACATATTTTACAGATAAGAAATTTGACCGTAAAGCAATTGAAAAACAAGAGTTTAAAAATAAAGAAGAACTTGTTGAAGCAATCCGTAAAGCGTTTAATGACGTTGCTACGATTATAAAAAATACAGACCCCAAAGAGTTTAAAGATGAAGTGAAGTTTTTTGCTGGGCCAAAATCAAAATTACAAATCTTAAACTTAATTCAAGATCACGTAACACATCATAGAGGACAACTTATAGTATATTTAAACCTTAATGAAGTTACACCTCCACGTTTTGTAGGATGGTAGTAATTAAGAAATAGAGAAATACAATGCTGTGTTCTAAATAGAAGAATGCAGCATTTTTTATTTAAAAAAGATAAAAGAAATTGTTTTTTTACAAAAAGACATTAATTACTGAGTATTTCTATTTAATTTGTAATCTAAGATAAAATCTTAATTATACGAATGGAGTTAAAACAAGGCTACAAACAAAAGGTTATAAAATATAAAGATCAAATTGTTTTTATGAAACTGTCGATGCCATATTTTGATAGAGTTCAAAAGCAGTATATAAAAGATGAAGCTTGTTTTATGTTTGTTAATAAAGGAGCATTTTCTATTCGATCTCAAGATGATTATATGAACTTGAATAAGGATAGTGCAGTTTTGGCTAAGTGCTTGAATTATTTTTACGAAACAAATGATCAACAAAAAAAATGTGATGATGGAGTAGAGTCTACAGGTGTTTTTCTTTATCCATCAATGATAAAAGAATTGTTTGAGTTTGATATTACGACTTCAAATTATACGTTTGATTTTAATTTAAAGAAAATAGAAGTAGACCTATTATTAGATAACTACAAGAAAAGCATCAATATTTTATTAGACAATCCAGAACTAGCGGATGAAAACATGATAAAAACAAAATTGAAAGAATTCATTTTGTTGATGTCAAAATCTCAACAAGCACCTTCGCAATTAGATTTCTTATCAGCGTTATTTAAACCTAATGAAGTAGATTTTAAAACAACGATACAACATAATTTGTATGCAAACTTATCATTAGAAGAATTAGCAGCCCTATGCCATTTAAGTATCTCTTCATTTAAAAGGAAATTTAAACTAGTTTATAATGAGAGTCCTAAGCGCTATATCGTAAAAAAGAAAGTAGAAAAAGCAGCAGCATTATTAAAATCAAACGATTTACGAATTTCAGACATAGCTTACGATGTAGGATTCGATTCTTTAGCCACTTTTAATAGAAACTTCACGAATATCTTCAAGAAATCTCCTTCAGAATATCGTTTGAGCTAAAATGATATGTCTTTGAACTAAAACGAGAAATCAAAACACATTTCTTTCATGACATTTGCTCTGTAAAATAAAAAGAGCACGTTATGAAAAATTCAAAAGTATTAAAAGCTTTTCTAATCCTATCAGGATTACTACTAACCTTTATTGGTGGGACAACATTATTTATCCCAGTTGAAATGAAAGCTAGCGCTGGGATTGATATAGCCCAAAATATTAGTGTTATAAATGATATTAGAGCATTTAGTGCGCTATTATTTACAGTCGGTGTTTTAACGATATTAGGAGCGTTTACTCACAAATTAACCTATACATCCATATTAATTTCTTCCATGTTATTTCTTTCTCTAGGAGGAGGTAGATTACTTAGTATTTTAATGGATGGTATGCCAGTAGATGGTTTAACAAAAGCAACAATGTTAGAGTTTGTTTTTGGAATTATAGGAACACTATTATTTGTGAAACATAAAGAATAATACCAAAAAAGTTTAATCGATCAGTTTAATGCTCGTTAAGTCTAATCGAAATATAAAAAAAAGAAGATATGAAAATGTTAGTTAAATTAGGATTATCAGTAATGATAATGATGTTAAGTGTGAATGTAATTGCACAAAAAAAAGATAAAAAAGTAATCACATTTACTGTAAAGAGAAAAATTAATGCTCCGGCAAAAAATGTATGGAAGGTTGTAGGCGAAGATTTTGGAGCTATTGCTAATTCGCACCCTAAAATTGTGAGCTCTAATTATGATCAAGGGTTTATAACTGGAGGAGAAAACGCTATGAGAACGTGTAATTTTAACAAAAAAGGAACAAAGTTTTTAAAAGAAAAACAAGTGTCTTATGATCCCGATAATTACACCTTTAAAGTGCAGATTTACCATTCAGGAAAAGTTCCATTAAATACAGATTATAGCTACGGAATTTATAAAGTAACTCCAATTGATGATAATTCTTGTATGCTATCAATGACTATGGGAGTAAGAACAAAACCTGCATTTTTAGGGCCATTAGCAAAAGGAAGTTTTAAAAAAGACATTAGTGATTATTTATTAGCAGTAGAACACCATGTACTTACTGGTGAAAATGTAACGAAAGATAATTTTAAAGAAATTAAGAAAAAATATAGTAAGTAGAATTTACGAAGAATGCTATGAAAAATTTAAGAAAAAAAAATAGAACAATACTAATTACAGGAGCTAATGCTGGAATTGGAAAAGATACAGCAAGACAATTAGCATTGTTGACGACAACAGAGAAAATCTTTTTAGCGTGTAGAAATAAAACGAAAGCAATAGCAGCAAAAAAAGAATTAGAAGCTATAACTGGAAGGACAATTTTTGAAATCGTGATAATGGATGTGTCTAACCCAGAATCTGTAAAGAAGGCGGTTCGCCAATTAGACGAGTCAATAGATGCTTTGATCCTAAATGCAGGAGGTGTTGGAGGAAAAACACCAAAGAAATTAACAAAAGAAGGAGTTACAACAATTACAGCAGTAAATCTTTTAGGACATGTTGTTTTAGTAGACGAGTTACTTAGAGAAAATAAGTTAAATAATGTTGTTTTGTATGCAAGTTCTGAAGCTGCAAGAGGAATCAAACAAACAGGTATGAAACGACCTGATTTAAAGAATTCTTCAGTTAGTGAATTTGAAGCTGTATTTAACGGAGAATTGTTTGGAGATAAATTTGATCCATTACAAGTTTATGGAGTTGTTAAATACGGAGGGACTTTGTGGATGTCTTATATGGCAAGAAAACATCCCTCAATAAAATTTATAAGTGTAAGTCCAGGAGGAACACGAGGAACAGATGGAATGAATGACCTTCCTTTTGTTAAGCGAATACTATTCAAATATGTTGGGATGCCTATTTTTATGCCACTTATGGGACTATCTCATAAATTAAGTAAAGGTGCCGAAAGATTTGTAGAAAGTATCAATGATGACTCATTGGAAAGTGGAGTTTTTTATGCTAGTAAAGAAAATGTTCTAACAGGACCTATTGTTGATCAAAGTACAATCTTTAGTAATTTGAGTAACGAGTCTTTTCAAAATAATGCGAACGAAGCCATTCGTAGGTTTATCAATTAATGGTTGTTTGTATGTTTATTGTATGTGTAAAAGGCTGTCTTAAAGACGGCCTTTTATTATTATTCTAAAAATGAATGATGATTAAAGGCTATAACAAAACCGATTATTGCAATAATTAAACACAAAGGAGAAAATAGTTTAGAGTCTAACCGACTAAATTCAGTTTGTTTGATTTTCTTAAAGAAACCTACATAATGAAAATCTCCTATTGCTCTTATGGTAAAAAATGAAGGGATACCCCATGAACCGTATTTGAATAACCATTCAGGTAGATTTAATGAAAATAGACCAAATAACGAAATGTAGAAAAAAGCAAGAAATAATAAGCCCATACCTACAATAATACTATCAATCTTTTTTGGATTTAAAACACGTTCTCCATTTTCTTTTGTTGGTAAAGATTGATTGAAACCAAATTTACCTCCAATTCCCCAATTTAAGTGGATAAGCCCTAAGATAAAAAAGATAAAGGATAGTAATAAATAGAAAAACATATCGATGTGTTAGTTCATTAAAAATATTAAATTTTACAGAATTAATGTCAGAATATGAGATATTAAAACGCTAATTTTGGATTATACCAGAACTCACACTAATTTAGCATAATCAATCTATAATATTATTATGACATTACTTTTTGTATACGGAATCGTTTCGATTTTTTTTTCATTTTTATGTTCAATTTTAGAAGCAGTGCTGCTTAGCGTTACTGCTACATTTATTAATGTAAAAAAGAAAGAAGGAAAAGCATATGCAACTACATTAGAAGATTTAAAGAAAGATGTAGATAGACCCTTAATAGCAATATTAACTTTAAACACAATAGCGCATACAGTAGGAGCAATATTAGTGGGAGTACAAGCTAAAGTTGCTTATGCAGAAATGTATGGAGAAACTTCTCGATCTTTTCTAGGGATGCAAATGACTGAAGATTTAATGGTTGGGATTGTATCTTCAATTATGACGATCTTTATTTTAGTAGCGTCAGAAATTATTCCAAAAACAATTGGAGCAACTTATTGGAAGCAATTAACCAATTTTACGTCAAAAGCACTAACAGTTTTGATTTTTCCATTAAAATGGACAGGTATTTTATGGTTATTACAATTAACAACTAAGTTAATAGGGAAGAGTGGACATGGAAGCGTGTTAAGCAGAGAGGACTTTTCTGCAATGGCAGAAATAGCTCAAGAAGAAGGTGTGTTTGAAGCTTCAGAATCAACTGTTATTAAAAACCTATTAAACTTCAAAGCTATTTTAGCCAAGGATATTATGACGCCTCGCAGCATTTTGAAAATAGCTTCGGAAACTCAAAACATAAAAGTATTTTTTGAAGAAAATAAAGAATTACGCTTTTCTAGAATTCCAATATATCAAGATAATCCAGATAATATTACAGGATATGTTTTAAAAGATGAGGTGTATAAAAATCTAGCAGAGGATAAAGATTCATTATTGCTAAAAGACCTGAAACGCAAAATGTTTGTGGTAGAAAGAAATGTAGCTGTTCCTGATTTGTTTGAAAAATTAATAGCGCATAAAGAGCATGTTGCTCTTGTAGTTGATGAGTATGGGTCAATTAGTGGTTTATTGAGTATGGAGGATGTTATTGAAACATTATTAGGACTCGAAATTATGGATGAGAGTGATGCAGATGAAGATCTTCAAACTATTGCACGAAAAAATTGGAAAATTAGAGCAAAACGTATGGGGATTCTTGGAGATGATGATACTGTTCAATAATGGAAATACAAACAGCTTATATTGAAACACCATTAGGAATTGCCATTTTAGAAGGTAATAATGAAGGAATTACTCGGATTTCTATTCAATCTGATATTGATAAAAAAGAATTGAAAGAAGAAATTCCAGATATTTTGATGGAAGGAGTAAAACAGGTAAAAGAATATTTTAATGGAGAGCGAACCACATTTAATTTGACATTAAATCCGCAAGGAACAGATTTTCAGAAAAAAGTATGGAAAGAATTAGAAAAAATTTCTTTTGGGAAAACTGTTTCATACTTAGAGATAGCAAAGCGTTTAGGGGATGTAAAAACTATAAGAGCAGCAGCATCAGCGAATGGAAAAAACCCATTGTGGGTGATTATCCCTTGTCATAGAGTAATTGGTAGTGATGGTTCATTAACAGGATATGCAGGAGGATTATGGCGTAAAAAATGGCTTTTAGAGCATGAAAGCCCTGCAAAGCAACAATCATTGTTTTGATATATTGTATATACGATATATATTATTAAAGATTATAAGGAATACAAACCCAAACTTGTCATAAATTTAAGATAGAGTGGTGGATTAAAAGAATGTTTTTTAACTTAGTAGCATTCATCATTTAAATTTCGTTTTTATGAAATTCCTTAAAAAGACTATTTTAAGTATCTCACTTTTTCTACTCTGTACTATTGCTTTATTATATCTTTTTGGATATGGATATGTTTTAAAAGGCATAGAAGTAGTTTACTTTACAGGACATACATCGGCGTATATTGATGATTATTCTCATTTTGATAATAGAGTAATTACTAAAAGTGAAAATCCTATTCCTTGGCAATTGCATCAAGAATATAATAGTATAGCTGCAACAGACCGATTAAAAACAATCAATAAAGAACTTGGGACTATAGCATATTTGATTATTAAGAATGATAGCATTTGGTATGAAACATATGCAGATGGCTATGGAAAAACATCCAAGACAAATTCATTCTCAATGGCAAAGAGCTTAGTGACATTAATGTTAGGTAAAGCTATAATGAATGGAGAAATTAAAGGGTTGCAGCAACCAGTAGGAGATTTTATACCAGAATTTTCTACTGGATTAGCTTCTCAATTAACTGTAGGAGATTTATCCTCCATGGCATCTGGGTTAAATTGGGATGAATCTTATAAAAGCCCTTTTTCAGTAACTGCTAGAGCATATTTGGGTACAGACTTGAGAAAAATTATGCTAGGTTTAGAAGTGGTAAATAAACCCGGTCAAGAGTTTGAATACCTAAGTGGTAATACACAGCTTTTGGGGATGGTGATTGAGAAAGCTACAGGAAAAACATTAACAGCGTATATGACACAACATTTTTGGAGACCAATGGGAATGGAAGAAGATGCTTTATGGCAATTGGATAGTGAAGAAAGTGGTTTAGAAAAAGCATATTGTTGTGTGTCGAGTAATGCTAGGGATTTTGCGCGTTTTGGAAGCTTATTGAATCATAAAGGAGCATTTGGTAAAAGTCAATTATTACCTCGATCTTTTGTGGAAAAAATAACGAAAGCTAAATATGACAATGGAGAAATGTATGGGTATGGAGTCTGGTTATCGAATTATTTAGGAAAAGAAATCTCTGTAATGAGAGGGATTTTAGGACAGTATGTTATATCAATACCAGAAGATAATCTTATCATTGTTCGATTAGGACATAAATTAGGAGAATACCTTCCAGGAGAATCTTTTAGAGAGGATTTTTATGTATATATTGATGAAGCGTATGAAATGTTAGCGCAGCAAAATAAATAAAATTGCCCTAAGAGGAGTGGTTTATCTTACCAAAGAATATTTGTTAGACTATTATAAATTAAAAAAATGCTTCACAAACTCAATTTAGAAAATATCTTGTTTTTAGATATTGAAACTGTTCCTGAATACGAAGAATTTGATCAGTTAGATTCTGATATGCAATCTTTGTGGGAGAAGAAAACAGCTTATCAAAGAAAAGAAGAATATACTGCAGAGGAGTTTTATGACAGAGCAGGTATTTGGGCAGAATTTGGGAAGATTGTGTGTATTTCGGTAGGATACTTTTCATTTAAAGGAGATATACGCTCTTTTAGAACAACATCTTTTTATGGAGAAGAAAAAGAATTGTTATTAGCGTTTAAAAATGTTTTAGAAACACATTTTAGTAAACCCCAACATGTATTATGTGCTCATAATGGAAAAGAGTTTGATTTTCCTTTTATTGCAAGGAGAATGATTATCAATGATATCGTATTGCCTTATAAATTGAATCTTTTTGGGAAAAAACCATGGGAAATCCCTCATTTGGATACACTGGATTTATGGAAGTTCGGAGATTATAAACACTATACATCATTAAAATTACTTACTCATGTATTAGGAGTTCCTTCACCTAAAGATGATATTGATGGTAGCGAAGTAAAGGATGTGTTTTATAAAGAGAAGAATATTGATCGTATTATTATTTATTGCGAAAAAGATACGATCGCTGTTGCTCAAATTGTACTGAAATTAAGACAAGAAACATTGTTAGTTGATAGTGAAATAACTTCTGTATAAACAAAAAGATATATAAAAAAGTACTTATAAGTTTTTAAACAAATAAGTACTTTTTAGATGTTTGATCGAATTATTGTAATACCACTTTAGCAATCTGCTGAAGATTTCCTTGACTCACTTTTATTAAATACATTCCTGTATTAAGATTATTTAGATTTAAAATAGTATTAAAACGAGCAGTAGTTTTATATGATTCCGAGTACACCTTACGACCGCTAATATCATATAAATCAATAAGGATATCTTTATTAGATGTACTAGGTGTAAAAGCAATATTTAATATTCCAGTAGTAGGGTTCGGAATATATGAGAAATTTTGAAAAACATCTTCTTTAATTCCTAAAGTAGTGCCTTCAATACTAAAATCATCAATAATAACCCCTTCTTCGTTTACAGCTTCGTCTGCGTGAAATGTAAACCTAAAAATAATATCAGAAGCAGGAGAAGACGAGTTAAGATCAAAATCACTTAAAATATAGCTGTACTCTTGTAATGTAGCATTGGTAACTCCATCAGAGTTTGTGTTTTCTCCAACACCAGTCCATTGTGAACCTGGACAGTTAATACAATCACTACTAGGTGTTCGGTCACTATTATACCAATTAGGATCATTTGCAGTACCTAATATAGACCAATCTGTCCCTCCGTTAACAGTATATTCGACATACATAATGTCCCAGTTTGTTTCAAGGTCAAATGCCATTTTAAACCTAAGAATAGCATCATCAGTACTTGTTAAATCATAACATTTGCTTACTAAATATGTTTTAGTGTTGTTAGGATAATTGGCAGTAAGACTTGTAGCATATACATTATTGGCACTATCACCTAAAAGAGGAGTGGTTACTATACCACGATTCCATAAAGAGTTAATTGCATTTCCTTCGTTATAAGCAATAAGATTATCGCTTGTAGTTTCAAAGGTATTAATGTCATTGTTTTCTCCTGCTTCATTACTAAAAGCAACTGTAGATCTAGTGTTATTATTAGCTCTACCATCATTTAAAACAGTCGTTGTGATATCGATAATATGAACTCCAGGATCCAGAACAGGTAGATCAAAAGTATGTGTTGCTGATTGACATGGATCGATTGCTAAGTTGATAGTGCTATCAATTGCGTCGCCTCCATCGATACTATATTCGATATCAATAGAAGATATTGGGTTAAGTCCTGCATTTTCTAAACGTATCTCTGGAGAAAAAGAAGAACCACATGAGATGTCAGTTCCTTCTGTAATGCTTGTTAAAGAGATATCATCGTCAGCACCTTGATATTCATCTCCAACATTGATTGCAAACCAAGCGTTTTGCAAATTTTGAACCTCGAAACTATTATAACAGTATAAATTTGAAGCAACGGTTAATGTCGCTTCTCTAGCTTGTTCAAGAGTAGCATTAGGAGTTAAATAATCTCGAAGAGTTAGATATGCAATTTCTTCAGCTTTTTGCATTCCTATACCAGTAACATTGTATGAATTTCCAACATCATTTGTACCAGTTTTTCCACTTACAAGAATATAAAACCAATGATTAAATACGCCACTATTTGAATGTACACCACATTGATCATTATTATTATTAGGACTACAGTTTCCTTCATCACCAGTTTCTCTCCAATAAGAACCTAAATAAGTATCTGGGTGCCCATAAATATTAGGATTATTCATGGATCTGATAGCTCCAATATCTTCACCGATAGCCCAAACATCATTGTCAGGTGCTGTATCAGTTCCTGTTCCGTATACATAATGTTGTATTGCAGCTCCCCATATGTCCGAGTATCCTTCGTTTAATGCGCCAGATTGATTTGCATATACAAGATTAGCTGTATTTGAAGTAACAGCATGACCAATTTCATGTGCACAAATATCAAAAGTAGTTAATGGGTTAGAGTTACCATCTCCATAAGACATAGCTGTTCCATCCCAAAAAGCGTTGAAATAATTTGTTCCAACATGAACGAAACTAAAAATGGAAGCACCATTGTCATCATAACTATTACGATTGTGAATAGTAGACCAGTATTCTTTTACTTTCATAGCGCCATAATGAGCATCTAAAGCAGCATTATCTTGGTTAGAGTTATCGTATTCAGCACTAGTCCAATTATTGTCATTATCCGAGAATTCTTCATATACAGTATAATACTCTCTATTATTTTCATCTCCATGCAATGCATCTTTGGTGAAAATTTGATTCGCGTCATCATTTAAAGTATAAGTACCGTTACTTTCTTCTCTTGTTTCAATATTTTGAGTTCCTAGATATCTTGTTTCTGCAGCCCCACTGGTACTGAATCTATTTTTTTTATTAGAGTTTGGTTGTTTATTGTTTTTAAAGCTGCGATTAAAATGCTTCATTTTAGGATTAAACAAAATTTTAATTCCGCTATTAGCATCTATGTAGACGTCCCCTTTTAAATTAGGAGTACTAGCATCTACTGCTATTTTATAGGCTAAAATTAACGAGCTAAGATTATTTGTATAATCTGGAACAAGTAATAATTCTGATTGAGGAAGAGTTGTATTGTTTTTAAAATTGCCGTTACTATACCATTTAGATTCTTGAATATGTAAGTGCTGGATAGCTTTGGTTAAAGAAGTATTGGTGTCAATAGATGGGGAGAGATTTATTCTTGATGGATTGTATATTTCGGCATCTAATTGAATTACATTCCCGTGTTGACTATGGGTGATTAAAGTTCCAAATTCGACTTTAATGCCTTTGTAGAATTGTTGATATCGATTGTGAGTGAAGCCTGCTTTATCAACTGTAGAACGAATAAGTTCGAAAGTATTGTTAGAGGAGAACTTTTCAAGAGATAGAAATTTAGAAATAGCTTCTCTTTCTTGTAAACTCTCATTAAAAGTGTGTTTTTTAATATTAGAACGTTGCGAAAATGAGTTTTGGGTAATCATCGTAATAGCTATTACAATGGTCATTGAAATAATTTTTTTCATAATGATTTGTGTGTAAAGAATAGTTATTCATTGTTTAAGGGGGTGTAAAAGGTTTAAAAATATTTAGAGGGGATTAAAATGACTTAATCCCCTCTATATTAACTAATTTAATTATTTTTTATTGCTTAAGTAGCTTTTTAGTAATTGATTTTTGACCATCAGATATCTCTACTAAATACAATCCAGATTGTAATTCACCAATATATATTGATGTATTTGATAATGAATTAGATTTAACCGTTTGACCAAGCATGTTTTTTATTGTATAAGAAACATTCTTAGCACCAGTTAAGTTAATACTAATTGTATTTTGAGTAGCTGGGTTTGGATACATTGCAAAATCAAATGAAATACCTTCATTACCTAATTCAGTACTGTCTATAGATGTAATATCAGTAGAAGCAATTGCTGTAGTAGTATTTGTGATATTCACAGTATAATCTTCAACTTCTCCATCTCCAAATGCTTCACAAGATGTTGGTGCAGCATTATATTTCATTGATACTCTCATTCTAGTTTGTCCAGTAATAGCGTTACTTGGTACAGTAAAATCTCCTGTTAAATTTGCAGCACTAGAAGAAGAACCTGTAGCTACTTCTTCATTGTTTTCAAAAGTACCATTTTGATTATAATCAATCCATACTTTCCAGAATTCAGTATATGCAGTACTACTAAAACCAGCACTTAAAGTAATTTGTTGAGCACTTCCTTTAGCGATTGTAGCAACTTTTGATGTAAAATCACCATAACCTCCATTTGCACCAGTACTATTAGTCATTCCTCCTAAAGCTACATAATCAATCCACTCATAAGTAGTTCTATTTCCGCTAGAAGCACAATATGTAACAGCATTAGGTAATGTTGTAAATGTAATAGCATTGCTAGAAGCTGAGATATTACCTGCAGCATCTTTAGCTTTTATAGTATATGAATATGAAGTATTTGCTGTTAATGAAGTGATATTAGTTGAAGTTCCAGTAACTGTTCCAATACTTGTAGCTCCACTAAATATTTCATAACCAGTAACTCCTACATTATCTGTCGAAGCAGCCCAGTTTAGAGTAGCTGTTGTTTGCGTAATATTAGATATAGCTAAATTTGTTGGAATAGTTGGTGCTTGTGTATCTGCTTGTGCAGATTCAATAACAACAGTATAATCTTCTGTTTCACCATAGTTATAGTTTCCACAAGAAGTAGGCGTTGTATTGTATCTTAAGATAACACGCATTCTTGTTGCACCTTCTGTAGCATTATCAGGAATGTTAAATGAACCACTTACAGGAGTTGTTTTTGATGCAGCTGCTGTATAAACTTGTTCATTAGGATCATTAAAATCCCCATCTTTATTATAATCAATCCAAACACCATATCCTTCATCATAAGTTGTTCCTGTCCAAGTAGGAGTGATTGTAATTGTATGAGCTTCTCCTTTTGCTAAGTTTGTAGAAATAGAAGTAAAATCAGCATATCCACTAGAAGCTCCATTAGAGGCGTTATTTATACTACCTATTTGTACACGACCAATATATTCGTCAGAAACGCTATCTCCATTAGAAGTACAATAATTTAATTGTACTTGAGGAGTTGTAAAGTTTATAGAAGAACTAAACGATGAGTTACCACTAGAACATTTACTACGTACTTGTACTTCATATTGACTTGAAGCAGTTAATCCAGTTAAAGAAGCAGTTGCTGTATTAACAGCATTGGTAGTCCATGAAGAACTTCCAAGTATACGATGTCTAACATCATAACTAGCGCCTGCAACTGCAGTCCAGTTTATCGTTGCGCTTGTAGCAGTTATATCAGTCGAAGAAACTCCTGTTGGAGTTGTAGCATTACATACTACAGGAGTACCTGTTAATCCAGATACAATTAAAGAGAAATCTTGACTACCACCAGTTAAACTACCTTTGTGAGTTACAGTGATAATATATGTACCTGATGCGTTTGCTACATCTACACGCTCATATGGATCTACATTGTTATCTGCTTTAGAGTTTGATAAAGCACCAGTTAGTTTGTATGGTAGATGAGTAGTTCCTCCTTTAGAAACTCTAATGTCTAAGTCATTTACTAATACTGGAGTAGTTGAATTCACGGTAGTGTTAGATGTTCCAGGGCGATCAGTCCAAGATATTGAGGCTAATAAAGGGGTTGATCCATCAGCATCTACAGTAATAGTATATGTTTGTCCAGATGATAACGTTAATTCTTCAATTTTAGATTCGTCACCTCTGTTTGTGATCGTTTCAGCAGCAGCTTTAGCATTTAATAATCCCCATCCAAATACTGCATCAGGACCATTAACACCAGCATCACTAGCTGTATGCAAAGCAATACCTTTTAAGGTAGCTGCTTTCATATATGTATTGTTTAAATTGTTATAATGTTGCTGTAATAATAATAACGAACCAGTTACATTTGGAGACGCCATTGATGTTCCTGAAATAGAATTATAGGCAGTATCACTATTGTCATAAGTAGAATAAACTCCTGTACCATTACCAGTTATATCTGGTTTAATACGGAAATCATCCGTTGGACCTTCACTACTAGAGCTGTTAATAGCAACAGAAACGAGATCTCCACTAGCATTGATATTTGCATCTTGAGCATTGGCAACTACTAAATTGTTTTTAGAAGTAGAATGCCCTGTTAATTTATCAAAACCAGCTCCACCAGTTGGATTATTATTAGCACTATTATCATTACCATCGTTACCAGCAGCAACTACCATTAAATAGTTAGGTGCATTAAATAGTATTTCGTCCCAATCTCTAGATTCGTCGATATATCCTCCAAAGTAATGTTGAGGTAACTGCACTTGTCCTTGTTGATTTCTAAAAGCGAAACCATAAGAGTGATTTGAAATTAACATTCCATTAGAAGCTTCTGCCGTAGCTTCTGCTTTGTCATTGGACCAATCACTAGTTTTTGCTTTTGCTTGTGGTGCCATTCCTTTGGCATTGGCTTGAACACCAGAAGCTACTATTGTACCTGTAACATGTTGAGCATGGAAACTATTACTGTTTAACGTTGAACCATCAATAATTGAAACACGATTATTTCCTCCAGGGCCATCGAATTCTTGATGAGTAATACGGGTTCCTCCACCATCCCATACATGGGCAGTCATATTTTGTCCATCTAGATTTAGTCCTAAAGAACCTCCAGAGTTGATATGATTTGTTCTTGTGGAACGTGCTGCATCAACATTTGAAATAGTGTAGTATACAGGTTTACCATCAGGAGTTAAGCGTTGTAATTCTGCAAAACCACCATTGTTAGGAAGATTAACAATGATATCCCAACCATTTTCTTTTGCAGCTTTGATTGCATTTTGCTTTTCTAATAATGATTGTTTATTGTATTTCTGTTGTAGTGAAGAAAGTTCACTTTTATTGTAGTTTTTGGTAATCTGCGTTTTTTGAGTTTGTGTTTGCGCAAATGTGTTTACAGATAAACCTAACAGTGTAAAAAATAAACCTTTAGTAATGAACTTTGATTTACTTGAAGAGAATTTGGGTAATTGAATACCTCTTCGGTAGTTTTTTTTCATTTTAATTGAGTTTTTGTTAACATTATTGCTAATATGTTAGTTATTTCATATCAACGAATGTAAAAGTCTTAAATAAATGTTAATAAGAAAAAAGAAATCGATTAAGTGATTGAAAATCACTTTGTGAGTTGTTCTTAAGCGAATTATTTTATGTGATAAATATGTTTAAGTAGGAAAAATAGTACTGTTTTCACGTAGTTTTACCGAATAATACTTGTGTTATTATGTCTTTATACAGTCTTATTGATAGCTAAAAAGATAGTTCTGTATTAACAAGTATATGTTTTTGATAAAAAAGAATCAAAAGCCAAGAAACGAATCTTGACTTTTGAAATGTAATTTTTATTCCTTTACAAATCTTTTTGTATGTACTTGATTATTAGTTTTTATTTGAAGAATGTATACGCCAGATTCTAACGACGAAGCTTCAATTTGATTGTTCTTTATTTGGCCCGTTTGTACTTGTTGACCAAGTATGTTTACGATGTTATAAGTTAATGGAGTAGTATTAGATGTTAATGAAATATTTAGAATAGTACCTTTAAGTGGGTTAGGGTATATGCTAAGTATATCATCAGTTATAACAGTTGAATCAGATGTAATATTGTTAATAGCTGCATTCGCATTGATAGTAACACTATAATCTTCTACTTCACCATAACTAAATGATTCACAAGTAGTCGGTATTCCATTATATTTCATAGAAACCCTCATCCTTGTAGCTCCAGTTGATGCTCCAGTTGGAATGGAAAAAGACCCATTAATAGAAGTCGACTGAGTTGGAGATTGAGATAATACTTGCTCCTCTGGATCATTGAAATCGCCGTCTCTATTAAAATCTATCCAAACTGCATACCCTTCACTAAATGGGCTTCCTGTCCAAGCGGGCGTAATTGTAATTGAGTTTGTAGCTCCTAATGTAGTTGATAATGAAGTATAATCAGCATACCCACCACTAGTTGCTCCAGTAGAGTTATCAATACTTCCTAATTGTACTCGTTGGATATATTCGTCGCTAACATCATTTCCATTAGATGCGCAATATTCTGTTGGAGCAGGATCTGTTCCCCCTCCAGAAGTACTTAAATTTAATGCATCAATAGCCATATCACCAGACCAAGATGCTCCAGAAGTTCCTGTATAGCGTAGACGAACATTAGCTCCTGTATACGATGCTAAATCAATAGTTGCATTTTCCCAAGAATCACCTTGACTACCAGATCTTGACCATACTTGATTCCAAGTAGTTCCATCAGTACTAGCTTCAAGTTTTAAACTTCCAACTGCAGTACCATTCATATGGTATTTAAAAGTAAAGCTTGCAGTAGTTTGTCCGGAAAGATCGAAACAAGGAGAATTTAAAATAGTTGTCTTTGATGGGTTATTAGGATCAGATGTCTCTACATATATATAATAAGAACCTTCTACCGCATTTGATGGCCCTGTTCCGCTAGATGGTGTACCATTGGTTCTAATAGCCCAGTCGAAATCGTCTCCAGAACCTTGAGTCCAAGCTCCTAGTGTATTTTCAAAACTTTCATCATATGGAAAAGTATTTATTGTAGAAGCACAAACAGTAGGGTTTCCTCCAGCGTTATATGCATCACCAACATTAACTGCGTACCAAGCGTTAGTTATAGTCATTTCTTCGGCACCGCCAGCACCGTATAAATCTCTTGTAGCTTGGATTGCTGCTGTTCTAGCATTTGCATATGTCGAGTTAGCAGATAGATATATATTGAGTGTTCGATATGCGATTTTAGAAGCTTTTTCCATTCCAATACCAGCAACATTATATACATCACCAACATCATTTGTTCCATTACCACCTGCAGTAGCTAAATAGAACCAGTAATTTAAAACTCCTGAATTTGTATGTACACCACAAAAATCATTACCATTTTGGGTAGGAACCCCACAATTAGGATTTCTCCAAAAAGTTCCACCATATGTATCAGGTTGATTTCTTGATTTAGGATCACTCATAGATCGTAAAGCAGAAACACCGTTTCTTCTATCAATTTCGTCACCAATTAGCCATATTGAAGCATCAGGCGCTGCATCATTACCATTTCCTTTGGCATAATGTTCTACCGCAGCTCCCCAAATATCAGAAAATCCTTCATTCATTCCACCAGATTCTCTTTGATATGCAAGATTGGCTGTAAACTCGGTTACTGCATGACCTATTTCATGAGCAGCTACATCAATACTAGTTAAAGCATCAAAAGTACCATTACCTTCATTTCCATTAGAAGATCCGTCACCGTATGACATCACATTTAAGAACCAGAAAGCATTATCAAAATTATTATCTACATGAATATAATTTCTTAATTGAGCGCCATTACCATCATAGCTATCTCTGTTGTGAACATTTTGAAAATAATCATAAGTGCTTGCAGCTCCCCAATGCGCATCTAAAGCAGCATTGTCTTTATTTGAATTGTCATACTCAGCAGCAGTCCAATTATTATCATTATCAATAAACTCAGTATAATTAGCAATATATGGTAATGAATTTCCTACAGGAGCAATGTTATTTGCATTCCTTGTATATACTTTTCGAGAGGCATCATTAAGCGTATAATTTCCTCCTGATTGTGTTGTCTCTATAGAACGATTTCCACTATACCTAGTTTGTGCTGTTCCAGAGATAAAAGTTTCAAAAAAATCAGCAGTATTTGAAGCTGTAGTTTCTAAAACACTAGTATTTGATGTTTTATGTGCTCGACCATCATGTCCAAAATTATCGATATGTCTAACTTTATTATTAAAAAATAATGCATTACCAGTAATAGCATCTATATATAAATCACCTCCACCCATTGGCGCGATAGAATAAATGTCAAATTTGTAGGCTAATTTAACTTCAGAATTATTTTGTTCAAACATCGGAAGAAGTACAAGTTCTCCTTCAGGCTTTTTATAATCAAGTTCTTTAGAAGCAGCTTCATCTTCCCATAAATAAGCAGAGGCTCCCATATGAGCTATAGCTTTATTGAAAGCCTCTTGTTTAGAAATAGATGGAATTATAGAGATATCTTTAATATCATAAGATTCACCACTAATAGAGATGACTTTCCCATTTTTAGAATGGAGTACGGTTGCTCCAAATTCAACTTTAATCCCTTTATATGTTTGTTGGAATTTTTGATGAAGGTAATTTAATTGATCTGTTTTACTTGTTAGTGTTTTAAAACTATTGTTTTGTGAAAGGTTTAAATAGCGATCAAAAATACTCTGAGTATTTTTCAGCTGTACATTTTCAGATTGGTCTATAGTAATTAGACTCGGGGTTTGTCTTAAGTAATTCTTTTCTGTAGATTCTTGCGCAATTGCACCAAGAAAAGAAAAACCGAATGCAGATAGTAAAATCGCATTCTTGTAATTTTTTTTCATGTTTAATGAGTTTGTGATAGTAATTATTTCAATTCTTCATTAGTTAGATAAAGAATTAGTTAAATTTCTAAAAATTAAACATGACATATTTTTATTTTAGATAAAATGCTATTATAGTCGATAAAGTGTGTCTTTGTAGCATAAATTTGTATTTATATTGATTTTGTTTAGAGGTTTTTTCCTACAGAATTAAATAAATGTATAATTATTTTAAAATACTGGAAATGAACTCTAAAGTTTTGTGTTCATTATAAAATATATGGGAATTGCTTACGAAGCCTACGTGTCCTCCATATTTTGGCATTTCTAAAAATAAAGAAGAACTTTGTGAAGCCTCATGAATAGGGTAACAATGCTCTCCAAGGAAGGAATCATTTTTAGCATTAATAATTAAAGTCGGAATGTTAATTTGAGATAAAAACTGCTTGCTACTGCATTTTTTGTAGTATTCTAAAGCATTTTTATAGCCATGGGCTTTACTGGTATATAAGTCATCGATGTCTTGAAGAGTTTTACAATTATCAATATCTTTTTTAGTTATTTTCTCAGGAAATGAAAGAGCTCTTTCATATAACTTCTCTTTTAAATGCTTAATAAATCGCAAAGCATATAATTTGTTTTTAGGTTTATTTAATTCGTTTAATGAATTATGAAGATCACAAGGAACCGAGATAGCAACAGCAGCTTTTATGACTGAAGGGATATGAGAGGATTCTCCTAGGTATTTTAAAATTAAGTTACCACCAAGACTAAATCCGTTAAGTGCAATATTGTTATAAGAATATTTTGAAGTAATATGATTAACGATTCTTCTTAAATCATCAGAAGCTCCAGCGTTATATGAACGATAAAGACGATTTATTTCTCCACTACAATTTCTGAGGTTAATAGCAACTGCATCCCAGTTATTTTGATTAACATGTTTAGCAATTCCTAAAATATATTGTCGTTGACCATTTCCTTCTAATCCATGTATCAAAATTAAAAGATTACTCGTTTTACTGGTAGAATAACTCCAATCCAAATCAATAAAATCATGATCTTCCAACTCTACTCGCTCGCGTGTTTGTTTTACACCTTTTACCTTTCTAGTTAAATTAGGATAAATAGTAGATAAATGACCATTCCTGAAAAATAATGAAGGTTTATAAGTTGAAGGTATAATTGGCATGATAGTATATAAAATAGAATAAATGTAAAAATATTAAAGGTTTTTTACTTTGTAAACATATTCATATAGAATTTGAAAAAAGTAATATGCATGCATAATTAATATATCGTATTTTTGAAAAGAAGAATTAGATAAAATAATTATGTATACAAAAAAGTTTGACATACGCTGGAGTGATTTAGATGCTAATAGACATCTAGCAAATAGTGCTTATCAAAATTTTATGAGTCATACGCGTATGGCATTTTTGATAGCAAATGGATTTGGGCAAAAAGAAATGGCTCAATTTGAAGTTGGTCCCGTTATATTTTATGAACATATCTATTATTTTAAAGAAGTTTTTCAAGGAAAACCAATTACGGTAAGTGTTGAGGTAACAGGAATGAGCGAAGATGGATGTTTTTTTGAATTTAAACATAATTTTTATGATTATAAAGGAAGACATTTAGCTCAATGTGAAATGTTAGGTGCTTGGATGAATTTAAGAGAAAGAAAAATTACCGCATTGCCAGAAGCTTTAGCAGAATTGATTAAGGAGTTTCCTAAAGCCAAAGATTTTAAAGTATTAACAAAAGAAGATACAAGAAAACACGGAAGAATTCCTAAAGATATATCACCTGAAGAGTTATAATACTAGAACAAAAAAGCCCTTTTAATAAAAGGGCTTTTTTGTTCTAGTATTATAACTATAGATTAGTGAACATTTATCAAATAAGTAAAAGTGGATAGGTAAATACTTGAAATATATCAATTATTCTATCTTTTCTTACTGGAGCATCTGAAAAAAAGTAAAGTTTCTATATAAAACTTTACTAAGGAAAAGTTAGAAAGATTAATTGTTAGATGATAAACATTATTGCTTTGATTTCTGTAAAACAAGAAAAACTTTCTGCGTTATAGTGTTTTTAAGAAACTCATAGATTCCTTTATGCTATTTTTTATATAATAGCACTATTAGAGATAGGACATTGCGTATTTTCCCCATTGATCCATATCTATTAAAATAGACTTTAGAGATTTTCCTAATTCGGTTAATTCATATTCTACTTTAGGAGGAACAGTAGGGTATATTCTTCTAGATAAGAGATGATCTCGTTCTAATTCCCTTACTGTTTGAGTAAACATCTTATTAGAAATGCTAGGTACAGTTTTTTGTAAATGACCAGATCGAAGGGGACCATTTAAGAGATGGAATAAAATAAGCGGCTTCCATTTATTTCCTATAATATTCATTGTGAAATGCAATGGACAAATATTTTTTTTCATTATTTAAGATTTTATAAAATACTGTTTAATAATATTTTACTGTTTTTGGTAACTATGTTGCTTATTGGTAAGTTATTGTTGTTGAGTGGAATATAAATTAATTTTGTGATATTATATCAATAGAAAAATAATATTATGAATATAATGGAAAAATATCCTAGATCGTTTTCTCATATAGGACTTACAGTACCAGATTTAAAAAAAGCCATAAAATTTTATTCTGAAGTAATGGGATGGTATGTGATTATGAAACCATCTTTAATTAAAGAAGAAAACGAAACTGCAATAGGACAAATGTGTATAGATGTATTTGGAAAAGGATGGGGAACATTTGAAATAGCTCATTTATCTACTTCAGATGGAATAGGAATAGAGTTATTCTCTTTTCTTTCAACAAAAACAACAGCATCAAAGTTTGAACCATTTAAAACAGGGTTGTTTCATTTCTGCGTACAAGATCCTAATATTGAAGAGCTCGTAAACGAAATTGTTTTAGCTGGAGGTAAGCAACGAATGCCTATAAAAGAGTATTATCCAAATGAAAAACCATACAAAATGTGTTATGTAGAAGATCCATTTGGAATTGTCTTTGAGATATACACACATAGTTACGAGTTAACCTACTCTTCAGGAGCTTATTCTGAATAGCACTAAGGAGATACAATTATATAGATTTTTTAGGAGATTTAGTTACCAGAAAAACACCTATGAAAATTAAAATTGCTGCAATGATTTTAATTGGATCTAAATGATCACTTCCCAAAGCAACAGCAAATAAAGTTGCTAATAATGGTTGTAAATAAATGAAAACGGATACTGTTGTAGGTTTTAATTCTTTAATAGCAAAAATGTTTAAAATATAAGTTCCAAAAGTTGCAAATAAAACTACATATCCAATCTTGAGATAGCCTTCAAGAGGAACAATGTCATAAGGCATTCTCATTACCTGAGAAAAACCAAATGGCAAGACAAAAAGGAAACCAATTGTATACATCCATTTCATAAAAGTAAATGGGTGGTACTTTTGCGTGATTTTTTTTACAGTAATGATATAGCATGCATAAGAAGCTGCATTAACAAAAATTAAAAAGTTACCTAAAACAGGGTTAGTAGCGGTACTACTATTCCCTTTTCCATATAAAATGATAAGTACTGTTCCACTTAAACCAATAAGAACTCCCAAAATTTTTGATGGCAATAGCTTTTCCTTCAAAAAAATGACGGAAAGAATTAATACAATCATAGGTGAGGTTACCATGATTACAGAAGCACTGATCGGAGTAGTTAAATTTAAGCCTTCAAAAAATGCAAGCATGTTTAGAGCTACACCAAAAAATGCTGCAGCCGTAATTCTTATAAAATCCTTTTTCTGAATTTTTTCTTTAGGTCCAAAGAGGCCAACAAACCAAAATAATATCATGGTACCTAAAACCCTAAAAATAATAAACCCCAATGGTTCTATATAATGAGGCATAACATCTTTTGCTATAGTATAATTTATAGCATAAAAAATAGCAACTAAACTAGCTGCTAGAATTGCAAAAGCTCTTTTACTCATTGATTAAACAATTTCTTTGGCTGCTTCGACAGTCTTTTTTGAATTTCCAACAAAAATTGTATTCTCAACAATAATCACAGGTCTCTTTAAAAAAGTATAGTGTTCTAAAATAAGATTTTTATAATCATCTTCAGACAATACTTGGTTTTTTAAATCTCGTTCTTTATATAAACGAGCTCGTTTGCTAAATAAACTTTCGTAACTACCAGAAAGTAATTTCATTTCTACTAATTGATCTTCGGTAATAGCTTCACTCTTGATGTCTTGTAGAATGTAATCAGAAGATGGATTTAATTCTTTGATAATACGTTTACAAGTATCGCAAGTGGATAAGTGATAAATTTTTTTCATAGTTGTATTTTTTTGTAAAAGTAGCGTATTTTTTAGACAGAAATAATAGGATGTTAAACCTATAATAAAAAGAAAATTGGATGTCGATTAAAATGATATTTTTGAGCCTTAAATAAAAAGATAAAAGATGAAGGATCAATTGTTAATAACAAGAGTTAATAGGAATACAATAGCTAAAATATTAGAATCGTATTCAATAGAAAAATTAAATGAAATTCCAGAAGGTTTTTCTAATAATTTAATTTGGAATATCGCACATATTATAGTGACACAGCAATTATTGGCATATAAATTAAGTGGTCTGCCTATGATGTTAGATGAAGCTATGGTTGAACGATATAAAAAAGGAACAAAGGCAACAAAAGATGTGACAGCAAATGAAGTTGCAGAAATTAAAGAATTATTATTTACAACATTAGATCAAACAGAAGCAGATATAGATAGTAAATTGTTTGCAAACTATACAGAATACGCTACTAGTACAGGATTTGTTTTGAAATCAATTTCAGATGCAATTGCTTTTAATAATTACCATGAAGGAATCCATTTAGGGTATATCTTGGCTTTAAAAAAATCATTATAATTTTAAATATTTAGTAATGGATTCTTTTGAGAGTTTGATTTCGATAGGGCCTTCAGCATATGAAGCAATCTCATATTGATTGTATAATAGGATAATGCTATCTTGATTGAACCCTATATTTTGAGGTAATACAAAAACGTCATCATCAAAAAAGAATCCAGTACTATTAATGTTATCTGAATTAGATATATTATACGTATCTCTGAAAATCATTTCTACATATTTAGTAAATCGGTCTAAATTCTTGAAGAGATCACGATGTGTTAATAGATGCCCTGTTTTTCGATTAAAATTTAAAAAGTGAGAGTTTTGAGACCCATGAGCTCCACCAGTATATAAGTACGTTGAAATATAAACAGAAACAATATCAGAATCTTGATGTAAGATTTCACTATCAACAGCAGCTTCATAACCTATAACCGAATCAGGGAATTCTTGTTTTAAATTTTGATACGAAGTGTTGAAATGTTGTATAGCTGTATTAATGTTTGTTATTGAGGAAGCATCGTCTCCTATGTCTAATGTGTAACAAGCAAATCGCTCTATCTCTTTATTAATAATTACCGAGACAGCATCGTCTGAAAGGCTTGAAATTAATGAGATATCAATTTCAGCACATCCAATAGTCTCACAATTTTCTAATGAAGAAGTATCAATTTTGATGCTTTCAAAATCAATTTTCTCAATAGTATTACAACTGTATAATAAAGAAATGATAAATGCTATATAAAGTAAATTTCGCAAAATGTTAGGTTTAGTGTTAATCATCTACTAAAGGTGAAGTAGTAAACGATTGGAGTAAATTAAAAATGATAAATTTGCCACACGTTTAAAAATGCGTAGTTCATATAAAAAATAAAAGTAAAGTTTAAACCCTGATTAACCTAGTTAAATCAGAAGAATAAAAAATAAAATAGCTGTCTTTGTTATAAGAGATACCTGCAACTAGATATAAATAAGGAGTTCATGAAATTTAATACAAAAACGATACACGGTGGACAAAAGCATGATGCTGCTTATGGAGCGGTAATGCCACCTATATATCAGACTTCTACGTATGCTCAAACAACACCAGGTGGACATAAAGGATACGAATATAGTAGAACTCATAATCCAACGAGAGATGCATTAGAAAAATCATTTGCAAGTATTGAAAATGGAGCTTTTGGATTAGCGTTTGGTTCTGGATTAGCAGCAATAGATGCTGTTATAAAACTATTAAAGCCTGGAGATGAGGTGATCTCGACAAATGATTTGTATGGAGGTACTTATAGATTGTTTACTAAGATTTTTGAGGATTTCGGAATTAAATTTCATTTTATAGGAATGCAAAATGCTTCGAATGTAGCGCATTTTATCAATGAAAAAACAAAGCTAATTTGGGTAGAAACACCGACAAATCCAATGATGAATATCATTGACATAAAACAAATAGCTACAGTAGCAAAAAAACATGCCGTTTTATTAGCGGTAGATAATACGTTCGCCACACCTTATTTGCAGAGACCATTAGATTTAGGAGCAGATATTGTTATGCATAGTGCAACTAAATATATGGGTGGTCATAGTGATGTTGTTATGGGGGCTTTAATTGTAAAAGATCAAGAGCTGGCAAATCGCCTATATTTTATACAAAATGCAAGTGGAGCAATATGTGGCCCGCAAGATAGTTTTTTGGTTTTAAGAGGAATAAAAACATTGCATGTGCGTATGCAGCGACATTGTGAAAATGGAAGAATAATAGCAATGTATTTAAAAGAACACAAGAAAGTAGATAACGTATATTGGCCAGGATTTGAAGATCATCCAAATCACGAAATTGCGAAGCAACAAATGGATGATTTTGGAGGAATGATTTCTTTTACTACAAAAGATGATTCATTGCAAGGCGCAATGAGTTTTGTAGAAAAATTGAAAATATTTACGCTGGCAGAATCTTTAGGAGGAGTAGAAAGTTTAGCAGGACATCCTGCAAGTATGACTCATGCTTCAATACCTAAAAAAGAAAGAGAGAAAATAGGGGTTAAAGATTCTTTAATTCGTTTAAGTGTAGGAATCGAAGATGTTAACGATCTAATAGCAGATATTGAACAAGCATTGACTTAATTTTTTTGAGTTGATTTTAAAAGAATTATGAATACGAAAGACAAAAACGTTTTCGTAATGCAAAATTCATAAAAAATGCAGCTTTAAATTTTAAGATACATATATTTGTACCATAAAATAAAATAGATATTACGATAAGATTTTTTTGCAAAAAAAAGGATTTTATAGTGATTTTGAGAAATAAAAAAGAATTACAACATAACTAATTTGATAATGAAAGAAAGTATCGAAAATTTCATTAATTCTGTAGCGCAACGTAATGCAAATGAACCAGAATTTATGCAGGCAGTACAAGAAGTAGCAGAAACAGTAATACCTTTTATCGAAAAGAATAAGAAGTATCAGAATCAAACACTTCTTGAGCGTATGGTTGAACCAGAACGTGTTTTCATGTTTAGAGTGCCTTGGACAAATGATCAAGGAGGAATTGAAATAAATAGAGGTTACCGTGTCCAGATGAATTCGGCAATTGGACCATACAAAGGTGGATTACGTTTTCATCCATCTGTAAACTTAAGTATCCTTAAGTTTTTAGCATTTGAACAAACATTCAAAAATAGCTTAACAACATTGCCAATGGGTGGTGGAAAAGGTGGATCTGATTTTAATCCAAAAGGAAAGTCAGATGCTGAAGTTATGCGTTTTTGTCAAAGCTTTATGACAGAATTGTCAAAATATATTGGAGCGAATACAGATGTACCAGCTGGAGATATAGGTGTTGGAGGAAGAGAAATAGGATATTTATTCGGACAATACAAGAGATTAAGAGATGAATTTACTGGTGTACTTACTGGTAAAGGACTTGAATATGGAGGATCATTAATAAGACCAGAAGCAACAGGATACGGGAATGTATATTTTGCGGATAGTATGTTGAAAACTAGAGGAGAATCTTTTGAAGGTAAAACAGTAGTAGTTTCTGGTTCAGGAAATGTTGCTCAATTTGCTACAGAAAAAGTGATCCAATTAGGAGGTAAAGTAGTTACTTTATCAGATTCTTCAGGATATATTTATGACGAAGCAGGAATCGATGCAGAGAAATTAGCATTCGTTATGGAGTTGAAAAATGTAAAAAGAGGACGTATTAAAGAATATGTGACTCAATATCCTAGTGCAACTTATGTTGAAGGAAAAACTCCTTGGAATGTTGTATGTGATATAGCATTGCCATGTGCAACTCAAAATGAACTACAAGAAGAAGATGCGAAAGCATTGGTTGCTAATGGATGTATATGCATCGGTGAAGGAGCAAACATGCCTTGTACTGCAGACGCTATTGAAATTTTTATCGAAGCTAAAATCTTATTCTCACCAGGAAAAGCATCAAATGCTGGAGGAGTTGCAACTTCAGGATTAGAAATGTCTCAAAATTCATTACGTTATAACTGGACAGCAGAAGAAGTTGATAATAAGTTACGTGCCATCATGAGTGATATTCACGAAAAATGTGTCGAATATGGTACAGAAGAAGACGGATTTATTAATTATGTTAAAGGTGCAAATATTGCAGGGTTTGTAAAAGTAGCAGATGCTATGTTAGCTCAAGGAGTAGTATAATTACCCTTTTTAGATATAAATATAAAAAAACCACTCATTTTGAGTGGTTTTTTTGTTGAAAAAGAAGTGAGAACTTTTTAAAATCAAAAGAAATAAGAATATAGTTAGTTATAATAATTAGTATTTTAGCATGTTTTAGAATATGAAGAGTGAAATAATGCAGTGTAGAATAGTTAATACCATCAAAAGTTAATATATATGAGATTCTTATATTATATCCTGATATGTTTAATATCGTTTTATAGTACAGCCCAAAGTTTTAATAACCAATGGGTAGGTCATTATTCTTATTCGCATATAAACGATATAAGCGCTACAAATACAGATATATATGTAGCTTCAGAAAATTCTATATATAAGTATGATATAGCAACTCAAGATTTAGAAACATTCTCAAGTATTAATGGGTTGTCTGGACAATCGATTTCGGCAATACATAGAAGTGAGGAATTTAGCGCCACGATTATTGGATATGAAAATGGATTGATAGAGGTAATTCAAGATGATGTAGAAAATGTAACAACCCTTATTGATATAAGAGAAAAACCAACGATAGATCCAGATAGAAAGAGAATTAATCATTTTGTTGAAAAAGAAGGTCGAGTTTTAGTTGCCACGGGATTTGGAATAGTTGAACTGAGATTGGATAATGTCGAATTTGGAGATACCTTTTTTATTGGAGCAGGAGGAACGCAAATTAATGTTCTTCAATCGATTTTTTTTGAAAACAATATTTATGCAGTAACACCCGGAAATGGTATTTTAAGAGCAGAAGAAAATAATCCTAATTTAGTTGATTTTAGTCAATGGACAACTATTGCTACAGGTGATTTTAGAACAATTCAAGTTTTTAATAATAATTTATACGTACAACAAAATACTAATTTAATTAGACGGTTGGTAGGGAATACACTTTCAACAGTATTGACGTTGCCGTCTACAATCGAAAGTAATAGATCAAGTGATGTATATTTTACGGTTACATTATCAGATAGAGTATTGGTATATAATACAAATTTTCAAGAGATATCTACTATAACTAATACAAGTGTAGACGATTTTGGACCAACTATAGCGACAGTAGTCGATGATCAAATATATATAGGAACGAATAGAAATGGAATGTTGGAAACAACTGCCGTTAATGGGACTACATTTGTAAGTAGAACACCTCTAGGTCCTTTAGCTAATTCTCCTTTCGGAATCACATTTTCGGATAATAACTTATGGGTTTCTTATGGAGAACATGATGTGCTTTTTAATCCTTTCCCTTTAAAAAGAGAAGGAATAAGTAAGTTGACAATAGGAGAGTCGTGGACAAATATATTAAGAGAAAATGTTTTAGGAGCTACTTCTTTAGTGCATATTGCGGTGAACCCTTTTGATACCGAGCAAGTTTTTGTAAGTAGTTTTCAAGATGGGTTATTAGAATTAAACGAGAATGTAGCAACAAATTTATATAACTCAGTAAATAGTGGGTTTGAAACTTTTACTCCAGGAACAGAAAATACAAGGCTTAATGGAGCTGCATTTAACAGCGATGGAAATTTGTGGATTGTAAATTCAAGAATTAATAATGGATTAAAATTGTTTAATCCTGAAACCAAAGAAATTGAAAATATTAATATTAATGGTGTAATAGCGAATCCTATCGCTGACCCTGGATTTAGTAAATTAGTATTGGACAGAAGAGGTAATGTGTTTTTTGGATCAGGTAGTAATGGTGTGATTGGATACAATCCTTCTGATGGAATAGTAAGAAAAATTAATGCAGGAAATGATTCAAGCTTTGCATTAGAAGATGTAAGATCGTTGGCAGTTGATCAAAATAACCAATTATGGATAGGAACAAGAGGTGGTTTGCGAGTGTTTTTTAATACTGCTAATGTATTTGAGCAGATAAACCCATCGAGTAGTAATATTGTTATTTTGGACAATGGTGTTCCACAAGAATTACTGTTTGAACAATTTATATCAGATATTGAAGTTGATGGATCTAATAATAAATGGGTTGCAACAGGATCATCTGGAGTCTTTTATTTGTCACCAGATGGACAAGAAACATTAGCACATTATACGATCGAAAATTCGCCTTTACCATCCAATACTGTTCAAGATATAGCAATTGACGGAAACACAGGAAGTGTTTATTTTGCAACAGTTAATGGATTGATAGAGTTTAAAGGAACTGCAACAGATCCTGAGGAAAATTTAGAAAATGTTATAGCATTTCCTAATCCAGTAAAACCAAACTATAGCGGTGTCGTGACTATAAAAGGTTTGACAACACGCGCAAATGTGAAAATTACAGATATTGAAGGTAATTTAGTATACGAACAAATAGCAGAAGGAGGAAGTATACAATGGGATACCACGGCTTTTGGTAAACATAGAGTTGCTTCTGGAGTGTATTTAATATTGGTGACGGGAGACGAACAAGAAGAAACTACGGTATCTAAATTGATGATTATTCGTTAATAATGACATTACAAACTGAAGCCATAGTAATCCATGCATTACGCTATGGAGAAACAGATCTAATAGTAAAGCTTTTTACAAGATCAAACGGTTTAAAATCGTATTTACTAAGAGGAATCTTAAAATCGAAAAAAGGAAAATTAAGGGCTGCCCTTTTTCAACCTTTAACTCAGCTAGAAATTGAAGCTGTACATAAAAATAAAGGCGGCTTAGAAAGACTAAAAGAAGCTAAAATAAAAACAGCATACGTAAGTTTACATACTCAAATATTAAAAAGCTCAATAGTCCTTTTTATTTCTGAGGTATTGAAGAATTCAATTCAAGAAGAAGAAGAGAATGAAGCATTATACGAATATTTAGAAGCAACACTCCTTTGGTTAGATACCCACGATGAAATAGCAAATTTTCATATTGTTTTTATGATAAAACTGACACAGTATTTAGGATTTTACCCAGATACTTCTCAAATAGATTTGCCTTGTTTTAATTTAGAAGAAGGAACGTTTGGTATTAGTAGAAGGCATATCCATAATATTGAAGGACTACAAGTTTCCTATTTAAAAGAGTTTTTAGGTACGACATTTGATGAGGGTATGAACATAAAACTTAGCAAAGTGATAAGAAGTAATTTAGTTAATACTCTTTTAACATATTTTGAATTACATTTGCACGGTTTTAAGAACCTGAAATCATTAGCTATTTTAAACGAAATTTATAATTAAGGAATATTGAAAAAATGCGATTAATTACGATTATTTTTATTTTCATTATCTATATAGGAAACCTTCAAGGACAAGAAATTATAGTTGTTAATAAAATAACGAATAGCCCTATTCCTAGTGTAGCTATTTATAATAAAAAGAAATCAAAAAGTACAATAACAGATTTTGACGGAAAAGCAGATATTTCAATTTTTTCAAAAGATGAAATATTAATTTTTAAGCATGTTTCGCATATAACACGAAGAGTGAAAAATTCGGAAATAGAAGCTAAAGTTTTTTTAGAAAGTAGTGAAAACGAATTGTCCGAAATTGTAATATCAGTTTCAAAATGGAAGCAAAATGCGAATGATATTTCACAAAAAATTGTAAGTCTATCTTCGGAAGATATCATACTTTCAAGTCCTCAAACCTCTGCAGATTTGTTGCAAAGTAGTGGGCAAGTTTATATTCAGAAAAGTCAATTAGGAGGAGGGAGCCCAATTATAAGAGGTTTTTCAACCAATAGGCTACTATTAACGGTTGATGGAGTTCGAATGAATACTGCTATTTTTAGAGGAGGTAATGTGCAAAATGTAATATCGATTGATCCTCTTTCAATAGATAGAACAGAAGTTATTTTAGGACCAGGGTCGATTGTATATGGTAGTGATGCTATCGGTGGTGTAATGAATTTTTATACAAAAAAACCAACCTTGAAAAAAGGAAAAGAAATTCATTATTCTGGTAATGCTTTATTGAGATATGCTTCGGCAAATCAAGAAAAAACAGGACATGTAGATTTTAATATAGGGTTAGATAAATGGGCTTTTTTAACGAGTATTAGTTATTCAGATTTTGATGATTTAACAATGGGAAGTCATGGGCCTGATGAATATTTAAGAACTGAATATGTCGATAGAATTAATGGAGAAGATATCGTCATTCAAAATGACGATCCAAAAAAACAAGTATATACAGGATATGACCAAATAAACTTGATGCAAAAAATTAAATTTTCTCCTAATGAAGAATGGGATTTTGATGCAAGTTTTATTTATACAACAACCTCAGATTATTCTAGATATGATCGACTAACGCAGCGAAGAAATGGAGATTTAAGATTTGCAGAGTGGTATTATGGACCACAACGATGGTTGATGGGGAATATTCAAGCTTTACAAAAAAGAAATACAAAACTTTATGATGAAGTGAAATTAACTGCAGCATATCAGCATTTTGAAGAAAGTCGAAATAATAGAAGAATAGGACGAGATATTTTATCAAAAACCAAAGAAAAAGTAGATGCATATTCATTTAATGCCGATTTTGAAAAAAAGTTAATAGATAAAACGGCTCTTTATTATGGATTTGAATACATAATAAATGAAATAACATCAGAAGGGAGTGAGCTTGATATTGTTTCAAATCAAAGTGTGGAAGCAGCATCTCGTTATCCTGATGGATCTACTTGGCAATCTATTGCAGCTTATGTGAGTCTACAGCATAAGTTTACAGAAAAATTGACATTACAAACAGGAGCTAGATATAATCATGTGATCTTATATTCTCAATTTGATAACAGGTTCTTTAATTTTCCTTTTGATGAAGCTAATATAGATACAGGAGCTTTAACAGGAAATGTAGGTTTAAGTTGGTTGCCAAATGATATATTGCATTGGAAATTAAATTTTGCAACAGCCTTTAGAGCACCTAATGTAGATGATGTAGGGAAAATTTTTGATTCTGAACCAGGCTCAGTAGTCGTGCCTAATCCAGATTTAAAACATGAATATGCATATAATGGGGAGTTAGGTTTACGTGTAAATGCAGGAAAAGCAATAACACTCGATTTTGCAACGTACTATACATTGTTAAACAATGCATTAGTGAGACGAGACTTTAATCTAAATGGGGAGAGTCAGATTGAATTTCAAGGAGAATTAAGTAATATTCAAGCAATTCAAAATGCAGCACAGTCTAGAATTTATGGATTTGAATTTGGTGGTACACTGAAATTTACGGATCAATTAAAGTTTACAACAAATTACACGATTACTGGTGGAGAAGAAGAACTAGATAATGGTGATGTAGCTCCTGCAAGACATGTAGCTCCTCAATTTGGAAATTCTCATTTTATATTCACAACAGATACATGGAAATTTGATGCTTACGCAATGTATAATGGAGAATTTAGTTTTGAAGATTTATCACCTACAGAAATCGTAAAGGATAATTTTTATGCTATAGATGAGAATGGAAACCCTTACTCACCTTCATGGTATACTTTAAATTTTCGTAGTCAATATCAAATTAATAAAAAATTATTAGCAACAGCTACATTAGAAAATATAACTGATCAACGATATAGAACTTACTCCTCTGGAATTGCTGCAGCGGGAAGAAATTTTATAGTTTCTCTTAAATATAGCTTATAATATGATGACTAATGAACTTATTGTATTTGATATTGATGGTACACTTACAAATAGTGTAGAAATGTATCACAATGTTGTTATTGAAGCAATGAAATCATTAGGTATAACAGATATTGATACTAATTTTAATGATTACAAGCATCATACAGATAGATATGCACTAAGGTTTAATTATGAGCGTAATTTTAAGAAAGCTATGCCGGTAGAAACTACCGAAGACTTTGAAAAAGCATTAGAAAGCGAAATAAATAAAAGAACTCCTATTTCTGAAATTAATGGAGCTAAGACTTTAATAGAAGCTTTAAAAGTAATTAAAAAACCATTTTGTTTTGCTACAGGATCTTTACCTATCCCTGCTATGCAGAAACTAGATCAATGTAGTATTTGGTATCATGAGGATTTAATAGCAACTTCAAAAGGACATGATGATAGAGAAGGATTTGTAAAAGAAGCTATAGCAAAATCATCGGCCTTTTATAATATTGAAAAATTTGATAAAATAATCTCTGTTGGAGATGGTGTATGGGATTTAAAAACAGCCAGAAACCTTGGGTTAGATTTTATCGGAATAGGTAAAAAAAATAAAGAAAAACTTTTATCTCTTGAAGCAGAAAAATGGTATCAAGACATAGATGCTTTGCATAAAGAATTAATATAAAAATAAAAAACATCCAAATAGCTAGCATATTTGGATGTCCGGGGTATATATTATGTATAGATTTGGGGCCTATATTAATATATTGTATTAATAGTAGTAATGTCTTGCTCAGATAATTCCTCAGCTCTTACAAACTCAGAACCGTCACTTAAAGTAATAACAGGACGACTAGGATCTAGAGCAAAATCATTAGCTCTATACATCATAATTGAGTTTGCATCAAAATCTCCAATTAAAACTGTACCATTATCGCCAAAAGCATTACGAGTATTAAAATTGAACCTAAGTCTACGGTCAATATTTTGCCAGTCAATATTGATAAACTCATCTCTATCTTCTCTAAATACTTCATGTTCTAGGCCAATAACATGTCCTAATTCATGAGTAATGTCTCCTACACTTGCTGTAGCTGTTAAAGTGATCGTATGATTACCATCACCAGCAAAATATCCTATTGGAGCACTATTAGCATTACCAATTTCAAAACCTACAAAGTCAATAACATTATCTCCATCAGTTTTCTCAATAAAAGTTAATTCTGTATTAGAATCAATATTATCAATTGCTTGACGGATACTCGCTTCTATTGCGGCATTCTCATCTGTTATTTGATAATAAACTGTTGCGTTTGGCCATAAAAAATCTTGACTATTATAAGCAACAGATTTACTGCGTACAGATGATATCTGATCATTAGGGATAATAATATCTCCTTCAAAAATATTATGCTTATCAGTCGTTAAATAAGATATTTTTTGACCTCTATAAAAACCCTCTTGTAATTCTTGTTGTACGTTGATACTTGAATTTTGATCAAAAGTATCTTCAGAAGGATTGTTTTTAGTACATGACACGATAGCTAAAGCGGCTAATATCATGTATACATTTTTGTTTTTCATTACGTTTAATATTTTTGGTTATTAATTCATGCATTTATAATTGTTAAATTGGGGTTATAAAATGCAGAATATAAGTTACGAGCTCGTTTGGCAAAATTAGAAGAAACTAAAGAGCGAGCGATTGATTGTAATCACTGAATGACGAACATCACAATTGAGAGAAAAGGTATTTTAATACTGTTTTAAATACAAAAGGAAATAACACTGGAATACGCTTTAAATAGCGACCACAAGTGAGATAGGAGAGTTTATCGATTTATATGAAGATAGCTTTATGAGAGTCTTTTAAAATAGATAATAATGCGTTTTATGAGAAGTGTTTTGAATATAAAAAGGGTATGTTGTGATTTGAATCAATAAGTGATTATAGAATTAATTGTACAATAAACTTACGATTAGATATGAGGTTAAGAGTATTTTTTTTAAGTCTTCGTTAACTCAATTTAACAAAGGATTAAAAAGGATATTGCTATAATGATAAGCTGTAGTAATTCGAGTTTTGAGGATAGTAAAAAAAAATAGCTTCAAATTCATATATTGATTATGAATTTGAAGCTACATTTTAGATGTCTAATGAAATAGTGTTTATATATTTTACAGAAGAATATTAAGGAATAGAATCTCTATAATCTTCACTATCTTTTAATAGTTCATTTTCAATATTTTCAGGAATAGCTAAAGAAATTTCATTTAATTGAATGATAAAACTATTGTATGCAGTGATTAATCTATTGTTATGTTTTAATACTTTTTCAGGACTTAGATTTGGAGTATCAAGTATTTCTTTAAATAAGCCGATTTCTGTAGTTAAAATAACAATACGTGTTCGTATGGGATTGGTATCATGTTCTGGGCGTAAATGCTCTTCAAATGCTAATAGAGCTTTATGAACGCTATCAACTTCTTTTTTAATGCTGAAGGGATTTGCAATAGCTATCTGTTGTATTTTTTTATGTAGAATTTGAAATTCTTTTGCCCCCACTAAATCTTTTTTCGCGTCAGGAGATAATTTTAATAAACTAGTATCAGCTTTTTGAGTAGAAAGACTATCTAGTTTAACAATAATCGTTTGATCAGATAGGGGAGTTTTTTTTTGATCTTTATTACAGCTAATAATACTTAGTACGATAAAAGTAAATAAGAGAAAATGTTTCATTATAAGTAGTTGTATTTGAAACTCAAAAATAGCTTAATTAAAAAAGGAAACAAAGAGAATACCTATGAATATACTACATAGGTGTTCTGCTTTAGATCATCTTTATTCGAAATAATTAAATTCAATCTATCATAGAAATTTGTAATAGAATCGAAGGTGATATTTTTTATTATTTGTAATGATATTTAATTTGATTGATTAATATTCAAAACTTTTACTTCTGATATGAAAGTTTTATCATTAATAATCCCTTGAATAAATAATTTGATTGAAGGTAACTTAGTGTTAAGAATTTTGAAATTAACAAGACCTTTTTCGTCTATAGATAAAAGAGGAAGCCAATCAATAACTCCATATTCTTTAAATAGATTATCTTCATATGATTTATATTTTGGTATATAAAATCGCTTAGGAGTACTAAAAGTTAAAGGTACTTGATATTCGCGATATGCTTTTTTTGTTTTAGAAGAATAGCTATTAGATTTATATGGATCTGTGAAGATTTTAATGACACCTGCTCCCCCTTTTATTCCAGAACCTAGACCTGTTTTATTAATCTCAATGTAATCAACTATATCTAATTTGAAATTTTGAAGAATGTCAAAAGTAGTTAGTAATACATTATCTAAATATATAGTTGGAATAGTATTATTTGGGAAAATAGGATTTCTATTTGATATTCTAAAAAAAACAGTTCTATCATTTTGAGCTTGATAAGATGGACTTTCATCAACTATAAATCCTTGGGTATTAATGTAATTTCCGAAATATCTATAGAAGCGCTTTTTCTTTTCATCAAACTCTTCAATCTTTCCTAATGAAGTATTTTTGATTTTCTCAATTTTAGAATATTTTTTCTTCTTGATTATAAATACTTCGTCTAATTTTTCAGTCTCCTCAAAATCAATAATATTGTTTGTATTTAGAAATAATTTAGATTGTTGCTCACTAGAGAAGTTATTTTTTAAACTAATTTGTAAAGGAGGAATGCTTGAAGGGTAAAAATTAACAGTTAAATTAGGTTTTGCGACCTTCCCATTAGCTTTGACCTTACCGATTCTAATCTTTTCTTCTTCGAAAAGGAAAAAATTATTTCTTTCAAAAATTGATTCACCAGAATTTAGATTGATTATTTCTGATTTACTATAATCATTAGGATATAATAATAAATTTTTAATTGTTGGATCATTATTTCTTACAGAAAAACTAATTCCATTTTCAAAATTATAATTGTAATCAGGTGGATTATTAAAAATTGTATTCCAATCGTAACTACTCCATCCTTGAGTGATTAATAAATTATCTAAATCATATATTTTCTTAGGGGTAACTTCAGAAAAATAATATGATGGGTTTTCGATAGAGCTATTTATGTATGGTTTAACTAATAGGTATGAAGCTATTGTTTCTTTATAATTATAAGATTTAGTTTCTTTAGGTAATACAGATATACTAATATTGTTAGCTGCTTTTAAGTTTATGTCTTTATAGTCTAATTGTATAGCTATAGAGTCTTTTACTATGTTGTGACTTATTTTACTAGACTCTTTTAAAGTAATACCTTCATGGTTAAAGTATAAGCGCTCTAATATTGGATTGTTTTGTTCGTCAAAAAGAGTGAAAATATTGATTCCAGGTGATAAATCTTTAAGAGAAATAACTTTGTTTACTGTAGTTGCATCGTCAAATAGAATATCTAATTCCTTGTAATCTTTTCCATTATGAATAGCTAAATTAAAAAACTTATTTTTTATAGATGGTAATGTAGTGGTATTCGTCTTAAAAGAAAGAATTATTTTGGACTTAGCATTTTGTAAAGAAAGGTTAACCCCTGTATTTTCTATATTTTCTATTAGATATGCATGCTCTTTATTATTAATATTAAAAATAGCTTTGTAATTATGATTGTTTTGTGGAGTAAATGTGAATTTTGTAATGCCTAAATGATTGGTTTTAAGTGAATTTATAGTGTCTCGCTGCTCGTTAATTATATACCCTTGAGCATTAGGAATTCCTTTACCATTAGTATTCTTGAGAATTACACCAGCAGTGTTGATTGCATTATAAATAAAATGTCCACTTTCAGGTAAAATTTGAATATCAATAGTATTAGCGATATTTGAATTTTCTTTTTTAGCTGTGCTGGTGTTCGGATCAATAATTTTAATTTCTTGAGAGAAAAAATTATTTTCTTTAAAATTATTCATCCAATTTGTATAGGCTATTAATGAATGATTACCATTTTGAAAAGTACTATCTACAGAAAAACTCCCTCTTGCAATACCTTGATTTACAAAAATCATTTTTTGTTTGATGATTTTTTGATTTTCATCTAAAATTACACAGTAAAGATTATTTGTTTTTTCAGATAGCGTCTTATTGTTTTTATCTAAAATATAAGCAGAAAAACCGATTTCTTCTCCTTTTATATAAGTAGATTTGTTAAGATGTAGATAAGCTACTTCTCTTGGTAATTCTGAATATTCTTGATATGAAGAAAGAGTGTTTTTTGTGTTGAAATTATGTTGCGCGTTACTTACTATGCAAAATAGAATAGTAAAAATAAAATATAGATGTTTCATGAAGAAGTTATTTTTTAGTGTTTTTTAATGGTGTATTTACCCAATATTTAGACTTGTTTTCTAAAATATTTATAGGTGACATTGAAAGAGGAAGAGATTTTCTAGCTAATTTATATTTTCTAGATAATGAAGTGTTAGGAAAAACCTCTTGAACAAAAAGTTCTCTGAATTGATTAACTTTAACAAGAGTGAACTTGTTTAATTTTCTATTAGCTATATCTTTTACTTTTTTGATTTTATAAGTAAAATCATCCATTTTTTGATCATCAATAGATTTTAAATTAGGAATAGTTCCTTGGACTAAATTTACCTTTAAAATATTTTTGTCAATTAATTGTATTTTGCTAATACTTAGTTTTTTATTCTGATAAATAAACTTAAAGTTTTTCTTGTGAATTGAAGCTTCTTTTACTTGATTACTGAAAGTAATGAAAAACGAATTTTTACTTTTATCAAAAGTAACATCCTTTACTATGAAATTGTTATTGCTTTTTATTTCAAATAAATTATTAAATGAAATATAATTAATAAACATACGATCCCCTTTAGGAGCATATTCAATTTTTACAGAATATATTGGCGTTTCTTCATTGACTCTATAAGTATTATATAATAATTTATAGATCGCATAGTTTTTAGGTGAAATGAAAATACTTCCTGAAGCGTTATGCTTTTTACCAGAGACCCTTTTCTTTGCTTTGAAAGTGATTTCGTAAATAGGTTCATCATTTAAAAAATGAGTTTCACCGTATCGGAATTCATGATTGTAAATAAAATGATCTTTAAAAATGGAAACAAAAGAGAACGAGTTTTTATTGAAATTTCTAATAGCATTACTGGCATTCAGTAAATTAAGCTCATTACCACCTATAGGAGAGATCTTGGCATCTTTAATATATTTTTTATAATTATTATCATATGCGATCCCCAATATTGAATCACGAGCAAAATCAGAATTTTCTATATAATTGAATAAAGCCGTTTGATTATTATTATGATTTATTTTATCGGTATGAAACCCTTCGTCAAAAACTTTAATAATGCTTTCGTTAAGATTTATATGTTGATTATTTAATAGTTGATAATCTCTATAATAACCAATATACGAGTATGGCTTTATCGGGTAATTTTTTGTGATTTTATTGATTGCTTTTTCAACAAACTGCAGAGGAGGGATATATTTATCAGATTTTTGCTTTTTAGCAATAAGCATTACCGTTTCTAAAGCTTCAATTTTTGGATTAAGCTTTATGAAGTTAAGTTTATCATCTAATAAAGATTCTACAGGGATTTCTTTAGTAATATATCCTATAGATGAAATTAATAAAGTGTCTTTTTGAGTTTTATATATATAAGGAATTCTGAAATAACCATTTTCATCAGCAATTAAACCATTATTTTTATTTTTAAAACGAATAGTCGAAAAAGGGATTGGATATTCATTAGATACATCCACAATCTGATTAATTATTTCATTGGGAATACTTGAATGTTTTTGCTTATGTGGCGTAGATGATTTTAAATAAAGTACAATGCTTTTTTTACGCATTAGATACTTTATTTTTGTGTTTTTAAATAGTTTGTCTAATATTTTATCAATTGATTTTTCATAAATATTAATAGATGTTTTTGTTGAAGTATCTATTAAGTTATTGTTATAGAAAAAGATGTAATTGCTTTTGTGCTCTAGCTCTTTTATTATTGTTAATAATGAGACATCTTGCTTAGAAATAGTGATATTTTGAGAATAGATGTCGCTACAAAACAATTTGGATAAGGAAAAGAAAAAGAGAAAGAAATAAGTTTTCATAACTCTTGAAATGGATTTTTCGTATAGAAGAATCTTTCCAAATATTTTTTTCATAATTTTGGTTTAGTTTAATTAATAATTATCGATTTTAATTGAATAAATAAATAAAAAGGGAATGTTGCAGCATTCTCTTTTTTATTAAAATGTTTTAGTATCTATTGTGACTATTTTTGAATCAATGTATTTGTAACTAATTGAGGAAGATAGGCTTAAGAAAGTTAAAGCATCTTCTAAAGAGAGATTGTCGAATTCTCCAGTATATCTATAATTTAATAGTTTTTTTGATTTAATTACAAAATCAACATCATACATTCTACTTAAATCTCTAAGAACTTGATCTAATCTTGTTTGATTAAAAATCATTTTACCTGTTTTCCATGCGATAATATCATTAGTGTCAACTATGTTTATAGATGAGTTGTTTTTTGATTTATCGAAGATGCTTTGCTCAGAAGGGGATAATAAAGAAGAATTATTAGTATTATCTAATATTTTAACTTTACCAGTAACTAAAGTAGTCTGAATTAAATTATCCTTTGGATAAGATTTGACATTAAAAGATGTCCCTAAAACTTTTATTTTTAAAGAATCTGTTTTTACTATAAATGGTTTTTTTACGTTTTTTTTAATATCAAAAAAAGCTTCACCGCTTAAAGTAACTTCTCTAATACTATCATTAAATACTGAAGGATATGTTAATTTGCTTTTTGAATTCAATGTGATAAAAGAACCATCAGGCAGACTTATAGATCTATGATCTCCTTTTCCAGTTATTACTTCAACAAAATGAAATGAGGTTTTTTTAATATCATTATTCTGCGTGAAAACATTAAATTTCCACGAGATTAAAAAAAGAATTAAAATAGTAGCTATTGAATAATAATAGAGTTTTTGAGACGTATTTTTAGACTGAACGAATTGATCATACTTTTTATTAATATCTATAGAAATATTGTTATCTAGATTTGAAGCTACATGTGCTGCTTTGAGTTTATTATATAGATTTTGATGATCTTTATCTTCTCGTATCCAATTGAGAATTTTTATACTCTCATCTGTAGTAGTTTTTTTCTGAATGTATCTAATAAGATCTTTTTGTTGCATAAGAAATAATCTCTTTACTATTAAGACGTAAAAAAATATGTTACCCCCTATTTTATTTTTAAATTATTTCTTAAAAGATTGATAAAAACTCACGTAAATGAAATTTCATGTGTTTGAGAGCTTTAGTAATATGATTTTCTACTGTCTTAATCGATATATTTAATTCTTCAGATATTTCTTTGTTTTTTAGACCATTAACACGACTTTTAATAAAAACTACTTTACATTTATTAGGTAATGAACTTATAGCTTGATTAATTTTATTATTTAATTCTTGCTCTATAATTTTTGATGTTTCTGGACTAGTAAGTGCTTTGTGATTTATAAGTGATTCTATTTGAGAGTAATTAGATGTAGTACTTAATTTTCTTTTCTTAGATCTTAAGTAATCAATGCATGCATTTTTTGTTGTAGTGAGTATATATCCATTGATATTAGAAGTGATATTTTTTCTTTTTTTCCAAATAGTAATAAATATTTCTTGCAATATTTCTTCTGAATCTTCTTTGCTAGAGATATAACTTTGAATTATATAGAATAATTTGTTATAATAAAGTTTAAAAAGAATTTTGAAAGCTTCTTCGTCTCCATTATTGATTCTTTTGATAAAGAAATGTGATGTTATTTTGTTTTCGCTTTTCAAGGATAAAAGAAAGTTAATAGATAAAGATAGTACGTAAATTTATGAAAATTCTATAATTAACTTTTTATTTTTTTCTAAAGAATGACTTTGGATAGATGTATAATGTTTGTTTCTATGTGATTAAGGTGAAAAAAATGAAGGAGGGAAAAGAAATGAAAAATACAGCTTTTTTATATTTACACCGTTTTTTAAAACGATTCCATTTATGTGTTTTTCATAATTTGAACTTTCTTTTTTAGAAAATTACAATTAGATATAAAAAAACCTCAAAGTTAGTTCTTTGAGGTTTTCTGTTTATTAAGAAAAAGGGAGGTTATGCATAATACCATGCACCATCTCTATATTCAACTTCTCTCCATCCATTCGAAGCATCATAATAAAACCAAGTATCGTTAAAACGATATACTCTTAATCCATAGACTGTGTGGTATTGATTGTTTTCATAAGTAGGTTCTCCACCGCCATTATTTCCACCACCATTGTTTCCACCATCACTAGCTGGATACATTTTTGCTATACCAGAGATATCACCGTCTGATAATCCGTTACGTTGACCTCTAAAGGTATCGCCATTTTTCTTGACGATTGTTGGTTGATTGTTTTTAGAAAAAGCAAAAGAACCATACATCATAATAGAACCAAAATCCAACGTATTTGTATTTTCTTCTCCGTCTCGTCTGCGCTCAGCGTAAGTTTGGAAATTGTGTTCTTTTCCACTTGAAATATTATTAAAGTTGATATCTAGAAAATCATCTCTATCAACTCTACTTTGCTCATGCCATAACCCTACAGCATGACCTATTTCATGGATCGTGTTTCCGGTACTACAACTACTACTAAGTGAAATGTTTTGTCTTCCACCTACCATTCCTACACTAGAGCTACATCCACCTCCAGTAGTAAAATATACATAATTAGATTCATTTGATCTAGCAACAAATTTCATGTCTGTATTACTTTCCCAGTGAGCTATGGCATCTGTAACCCTAGCCTGGTTAGGTAAATTAGGATTGATACTATAATAAACAGTATTGTTAGGCCATCTACCAGAAGTTCGACCAACACTTTTACTTATAGAAGCAATTTGACCAGGTTCTAAAATAATGTTATCATTGTTTGCATAGAGATGGTTTTCTGGAATAATGATATCTCCTTCAAATATGAATTCATTATTGATTGTTTCATACGATACTTGAGTACCATTGAAATACGCTTTGTTTACAATACCATTATCGTCATTGTAAGCTTTTTCTGCGCCATTAAATACTTTCGAATCTGATTCTTGAATACCAGTCGAGTCGGTTAAAGAATCGTTGTCAGAACATGCAACAACAGTTAGGGCTGTCATTAACATGAAAAATCCATTTTTTTTCATTTTAGTTTGTGTTTACTAGTTACTGAGCAATACAAACAAGAACTTATTTTTTTTATTGTGAATGTTTGATTAATTAAGAAAATTATAACGAATTACTTATTATTTTGTTAATAATTTCGGGATTTAACAAAGTGGAAGTGTCTCCTAAATTAGAAACATCTTTAGAGGCTATTTTTCTTAAAATTCTACGCATGATTTTACCACTTCTAGTTTTAGGTAATCCACTAACAAATTGAATTTTGTCAGGTTTAGCAATAGCTCCAATGGATTTAGAAACTAATTCTTTAATTTCTTTGGTGAGCGTATCATTAGGAGAAATACCGTTGTATAATGTTACATAAGCATACAAGGCATTTCCTTTTATATCATGAGGAAACCCAACTACAGCACTTTCAACGATCGCTTCATGCTCGTTGATAGCATTTTCTATAGGAGCTGTTCCTAAGTTATGGCCAGAAACAATAACGACATCATCGACTCTTCCTGTAATTCTATAGTTACCAGTAGCATCTCTATATGCACCATCCCCTGTGAAATATTTGTTTGGATATGCAGAAAAGTACACATCTTTATAGCGTTCATGGTTTCCGTAAATAGTTCGAGCCATTGACGGCCAAGGAAATTTAATGGCAAGTCTACCTTCAGCTTTTTCCGCTTTTAATTCTAATTCATTTCCTTTTTCATCCATTAATATAGGCTGTACACCAGGTAATGGTAATGTAGCAAATGTTGGTCGAGTAGGTGTAATTCCTGCTATAGGAGAAATCATAATTCCTCCAGTTTCTGTTTGCCACCAAGTATCGACGATTGGGCAATTGCTTTTTCCTATATTATCGTTATACCAATGCCATGCTTCCTCATTAATAGGTTCTCCAACAGAGCCTAATACTTTTAAAGAAGTTAAGTTGTGCTGATGAACTAACTCTAATGGTTGTTTTGCCAGTGCTCTAATTGCTGTTGGGGCTGTGTAAAAATGAGTAACGTTTAATTTATCACAGATTTCCCAAAAACGACCATAATCAGGATAACTAGGCACTCCTTCAAACATTACTGTAGTAGCTCCAGCAGCTAGAGGACCATATATAATATAGCTATGCCCAGTAATCCAACCAATATCTGCTGTACACCAATAGATATCATCAGGATCCATTTGAAAAACATTCTGAAATGTAAAAGTGGTACCGACCATGTATCCTCCAGTAGTATGTACCATTCCTTTAGGTTTACCTGTAGATCCAGAAGTATATAAGATAAACAACATATCTTCTGCATCCATAACCTCTGCAGGACATTCCTTAGTTGCTTTTTGCAATTCATCAAACCAAAAAACATCACGACCAGCCGTCATAGGTGTTGGTTCAACTGTACGACGATATACAATTACAGTTTCTATAGATGGAGTGTTTTGTAGTGCTTCATCACAAATAGTTTTTAGATTCACCTTTTTAGTACCTCTATATACTTCATTTGCAGTAATGAGCATTTTGCAATTAGAATCATTAATTCTACTAGCAATAGCAGTGCTAGAAAAACCTGCAAAAACAATTGAATGAACAGCTCCTATACGAGCGCAGGCTAACATTGCAATTGCTAATTCAGGAATCATAGGCATATATAAGCAAACTCGATCTCCTTTTTTGATCCCGTTGTTTTTTAAAACATTGGCAAAATGAGAAACTTTGACAAAAAGTTGACGGTATGTAATATGTCTTGATTCTTCATCAGGATCATTAGGTTCCCAAATAATGGCTGTTTTATTTCCTAAAGTATCTAAATGTCTATCTAAACAATTTTCTGTAATATTTAATTTTCCACCTTGAAACCATTTAACTTCAGGGGTGCTAAAATCCCATTCTAGTGTTTTGTCCCATTTTTTATGCCAATAGAATGTATCTGCAACGCTATCCCAAAAAGTTTCAGGATCTTTAATACTTTCTTGATAAGCCTTTTTATATTCAGCAAAAGATTTTAATTGAAGGTTCTTTTGGAAATTCATATATAATGATAATGTTGTTAAATAATTTTGATGTTTCTAAAAATAATAAATAATAAAACGATAGTTGTTAAAAGAATCCTGTTTTTGTAAGCTTCTTTTTTATTTTTGATAAGTCTTATAAAATGAAATTATGTCCAATAAAATAATTAGCATCCTTATCCTATATAGTTTAGTAATAATAGCTTGCTCTAATCCGATGAAGAAGACTGAAATTCATTATTCTATTACATCTGATTCTACAGCGTATTATTATAAAAAAGGTTGGGAGGAGATTATGGATCAAGGAGATTATGCAAAAGCAGAAAAATCGTATAGAAAAGCATTGAGTTTTGATTCAGAGTTTCTTATAGGTCAAAGCGTTTTAGCTCGATTAACTTTAGATTTAGAAGAACGGTTGATTCTCTATAAAAATATAGAAAAGCATAAAGAACGTTTGATAGGGGATGAAAAATTAATTTTGGAAGTATATCTAGCTTTGGTAGAATATACAAATTTAAGAGATCAAAAAGCTATAAATATAGAAGAAGTTTTAAGAGAAGCTTTAACAGTAGGGGAAAATAATTTAAGGAAAATTGTCAATAAATATCCTCAAGAAGTTTATTTGAAATCAGAATATATCGAGATTTTACATGCTAATTATGGAGCTAAACGAGCACTAGATTCTTTGCACAAATTAATACTGCCAACGCAAATAGAAAACCCTTTTTTACTAGGATACGAAGCAACGATGGAAGCTGAACTGGGGCATTTTGATAAAGCATTGAAGAAAGCAAAAATTCTAAATAAAATATATAAAGAAAAAAAAGTAGCAAAGCCAGTTGTAACATTGGGAGATATTTATTTTAAGAAAGGAGATTTAGATAGCGCAAGACTTTATGCTAATAAAGCAATGAAAATAGATCATAGAAATTTAGATGCTAGTAGATTACAAGCTAAAATAGAACAAGCAATAAAGAATAGAGATTCTTTAAAAGTTTCTTATTAATTTTGTTTAAAAAGAAAAGAAGATGAAAAAGAAACCAGATCAAGTGGTATATGATTCTGAAAAGAAACAATATGATGCTAAGCTTAAAGAATATTCAACAAATGTAGGAGCACCAGCGATTTCAACAGATGATGTAACAACTTGGAAGAATGCTAACATTAATAAAGTAAATCATCAGTTTAAAACTAGGTTTGAAACGATAAGAGCATCCTATGAAGCTATGATGGAGCAATATGAGTATAATAATCTTATTTATAGTGCAAAGTTTAGCTTTGAGCCAGTAATCGGAGAAACATATTATTTATACGAAAGTAAAAATGGAGATGTTTTTCTTTCTTTAATAGCGCCACAGGAATGTAATTTTGAATATTTAGGAACTTTTGTTTTGAATACAGATAAAATGTGGGTAAAAAAAGATGAAAAATAACCCCGTCAATGGCAAAACTGACGAGGTTGAAAACACATTTATAAGTAATTACTTATAATTTAATTACTAGCATTAGAGCATTGGTCTAATAAAGTAATTAGTTCATCATCATTATTTAGAGTTGCTGAGTTTCCGTTTTCTAAAACTACGTTAAGAGGATAGCCAATATCAAAATATTCGTTTTCGGATAATCCGTCTATAAAATCGAATAAAGCATCATCGTTATTAACAGTAACTGTAGAGTTGTCTTCTTTAATAAGGTTAATTGGATAAGTGATTTCAAAACAATTTTCATTAAAATCTTCTTCTTCACAATCTTCACAATCATCATAATAGCAATCTTCAAAAGCCTCTTCTAATTCTTCTAAAGATGATATAACCTCTTCATCATTATTTTCATAAATAATAGTAATCGGAAAAGAAAATTGAGGGATTGTATCTTCAGGTAAATTTTCAAAGTAATTAACTAATTCTTGATTATTATTGATGGTTATTTCATTACCATTACTAGCTGCATTTATAGGGTAAGAAAAACTAAAACACTCAAAATTTTCAAAATCTTCATGATCTTCGATACCAAAACATTCATTAAATAATTCATCAAGATCCTCATCATTATTTAAAACAAGATCCTCGTTTGTTTCATTTAAGGTTACTGTGATAGGGAAAACGAAGCGTGGGTCATCATCCTCAGAAAGTGATTCAAAATAAGTAATCAGTTCAGATAAACTATTAACCGCAATTTCATTATTAGAACTATCAAGTACTTGAATTGGAAAATGGATGGTGAAACATTCAAAATCATTTAAACAATTTTCATAAGCTTGTTCTAATTCTTGTTGAGAACTGATAGTTTCTTGTGTTCCATTCTCTAATTCGATAGTAAGTGGAAATTGAAATTCTGGATTTGCAGTATCAGGTAATTGTTCGAAGAATGCAAATAATTCTTGTTCGTTCGCTACAGTAGTCATGTTGCCATTACCATCATTAAGCGTAATAGGAAATACAAAATCAAAACAATCTAGCTCATTAAGACAATCATCTGTAGCATCTTCTTCACCGCTATTATCAGGGTTTGATGGATTAGGATTTGTTAAATTTGAGAGCCCTGTTTTTAATGATTGTTTAACAGTAGATGTAGGAGTAACCTCGTCATCATTATCAGTAGAACACGAAACGGAAATACTAGCAATCAGGACGATAAAAAAAATAAATTTTAAAAAATGTTTTAACATAATTTAGGGTTTTAAGTTCATCATTTGTTCTGATAATTAAACAAGCGAATTATAAAATACCCTACTTTGTTAAAAAAGAGTTAGATTTGAAACACATTGATCAATGCTATTTTTAATGCCTAGAGAAGAGAAGTCTGTTTGTGAACAAAAGAACTATGAAATGATTTTTAATAATCATTCTGAGACATTGCATAATTTTGTGTTTTATAAATGTGGCGATAAGCAACAAGCAGAAGATATTGTACAAGAAGCGTTTGTTAAATTATGGCGAAATTGTACTAAAGTTATTTTTGAAAAAGCAAAGTCGTTTTTATATACAGTTGCTAATAATCAATTTTTAAATGAGATTGCGCATCAAAAAGTAGTTCTTAAATATCAGCAACAAACAACCAATATAGTCAATAAAGAAACTCCAGAATACGTATTAGAAGAAAAGGAGTTTATGGATAAATTACAAAAAGCAATTAGTAATTTACCTACTAGACAAAGAGAAGTTTTTTTATTATCTAGAATAGATAAAAAGACTTATAAAGAGATTGCAGAAATAGTAGGGATTTCGGTTAAAGCAGTAGAAAAAAGAATGCACAAAGCTTTAGAGATTTTAAGAGCGAAAGTTGGAAAAATATAAAAAAGTAGGGTAGAGGCTTATATAACTGTTGTATAAGTAAGGAAAGAATAGAGAAGAAAAGTATTGGGATTAATAATCCTAAACTATAAAAAATAAAGATGTGAAAAAAAATTACTCAAAGGATACTTTTTTAGCACGATGGATGGATAAAACTCTTTCTCCAGAAGAAGAAGAAGCGTTTCAGAAAACCCCAGAAAGCAAAGAATACAAACGAATTATTGCTGCAATGGCAAAATTCGAAAAACCAGAATTTCAGAAACAAGAATTGTTTCAGAAAATAAAAAATGATACTTCTAATATTTCAGAAACTAAGGTTAAACGATTAGTACCATATTGGGTATATGCTGTAGCTTCTGTTTTTGTTGTACTTTTTGGAATTTCTTATTTCTGGAATACAACCACGGTTTATAATACCAATTATGGAGAGCATTTAACAGTAGCATTGCCAGATGGATCTAAAGTTTTTTTAAATGCAAAATCAATCTTAGAGTTTAATGAAGATAATTGGCAAGAAGACCGAAATGTACATTTAACAGGAGAAGCTTTTTTTGAAGTAAGTAAAGGTGAAAAGTTTACAGTAAAAACCAATAAAGGAACTGTAGAGGTATTAGGAACACAGTTTAATATAAGCGTAAATAACGACTATTTTGAAGTAAGTTGCCACGAAGGAAAAGTGAAAACACAAACAACAAAAGGGATCGAAAATACATTAACAATAGGAGATGGAATACGGGTTATTAATGATAAAATTGAAACATGGAAAGTCGTTGATAAAAAACCTAATTGGATAACGGGAGAAAGTTCATTTAATAGAGTTCCTTTAGAGCAAGTAATAACTGCATTAGAAAAACAATTTAATGTTGTTTTTGATAAAAAGGGAATTGATTTAAAAAAGAGATTTACAGGAAGTTTCACTCATAATGACCTAGAATTAGCATTAAAAACAGTTTTTGTTCCTATGGAAATAAAATTTACCTTTAAAAACGAAAATAAGATTATTCTCGTTAAAGAGTAAATGAAGATATTATGTAATGTATGTTGTTTGTTAATAGCCTTTTGTGTGTACGCACAAGACAAGGACTCTATTGGTGTAAAACAAGAAACATTACTCCAGGTTCTACAAAAAGTAGAGCATAAATACGAAATAAAATTTTCTTTTGATTCTGATCAAATTAAAAGTGAAGAGATTGATATTCCTGAAATTAAATCATTAGCATTTTTTTTGAAGCAAATTCAAAAACAAACTTCATTAGTCTTTGAAAAAATAAGCGACCGATATTATGTATTAAAGAATAAATATAAAGAAGGGACAAATTCTTTATGTGGCTACCTTGTAGATGAAGAAACGGGAGTATTTATATCCAAAGCGATATTGGTTAATAAAAGAACAAAGGAGAGGTTTGAAGTTTTGGAGGAAGGTTATTTTGAAATGTTCAGAGTTGCGCCTACAGACCTAATAGAAATTAATGCATTAGGCTATGTAAAAACGGTTATAAAAGCTAATTCTTTAAATACAAAAAAATGTCGAAAGCTTTGGGTGCCTCCAATAGTAGAAGAATTAAGTGAAGTTGTTATTACCGAATATTTAACCTCTGGAGTTACAAGAGAAGAAGGAGGAGCAGTAAAAATTACTCCTAATCAATTAGGAATACTACCAAGATTGATAGAGCCAGATGTATTACAAACAATTCAGTTTTTACCAGGAATACAAAGTCCTACAGAAACAGCATCAGGATTGTATATACGATCAGGAACTCCAGATCAAAATCTTATTTTATGGGATGGTATTACAATGTATCATTCAGGACATTTTTTTGGATTATTATCTGCATTTAATCCATATATAATAGACCATGTAAATGTTTCAAGAAGCGGAACAGAAGCAAAATATGGAGGAAGAGTATCTGGTGTTATTGATATCGTCTCAAAATCAGAAATTCCACAGCGATTTAGTGGTGGAGGTGGAATTAATATGACACATGCTGATGCGTATGCAAATATCCCTGTAAATTCAAAATTAGGACTGATTTTTTCTTCGAGAAGAGCTTTTACAGATTTTATAGAAACCATTACTTATAATCAATTTTCAGAACGAGTTTTTCAAAATACTCGAATTATAGAAGATGAAGGAACGTTTGATGAGAGTTTTTCTGAAACGAATAATTTATTTTACTTTTTAGATTCAACATTTAAAGCTATTTACGAACCAGATGAAAAAAATAAATGGACATTTAGTGGATTGCATACAAGAAATAGCCTTAATTACATAGCAGAAATAGGAGGAATTGTTGATGGAATTCAAGATGTTTTGAATATAGAAAATCAGGGACTTAGTGTAACATGGGAAAAAGAAATAATGCCAGAATTACATTATAATATTAGAAGTTATATATCCAATTATGATTTGAATTATTTAGGAATCAATACTGTGGCTACTGATGTTCAAGATAAAACTTTTAAAGAAAATGTAATTTTAGATGCAGGAATTGGATTTGATTTAAATTGGAAAATAAATAAAGATCATAAAGTATCTGGAGGATATCATTTTTCATCTAATAACGTATCGTTTTTGATAGGGAGAGAATTTGGATTAGAAAACGAGGATAGCTATCAGCAAGATAGAAATATAGAAAATCTTACACACGCTATGTATAGCGAATACAGGTATCAAAATAATGCCATAAAACTAAATGTAGGGATACGAGGTAATTATTTTTCAGAACTAAATCGTTTCTCAATCGAACCAAGAATTAATACAGAAATTAACTTATTTAAAAATACCAAAGCAAGAATTACTGCAGAAAGAAAAGAGCAAGTAATTAGTCAAGTATTAGAGTTTGAAACTAGAGATTTTGGTTTAGAGAATCAAGTATGGGTACTCTCTGGAGAAGATTTTATCCCAGTACAGAAAGGGTATCAATTTTCGGGAGGAATTTTATATTCAAATCATGGGTGGGATGTTGATATCGAATCATATTATAAAAATACCAAAGGACTAACATCTTTTACAAGAGGGTTTAATATTTCTCAAAGTGATGATCCTTTTATAGGAAGTAGTGAAGCTATCGGAATCGATTTTTTAATAAAAAAAAGAATTGAGAATTATAGAAGTTGGGTGAGTTATTCATTTGCTCAAAATCTATTTACGTTTGATGAACTAAATAATGGAGAATCTTTCTTTGGTAATTTTGATGTTCGTCATAGTTTGTCCTGGTCGCATTCATATCAATGGAATAATTTTGAAGCTTCTTTAGGATGGAACTTTAGAACAGGAATTCCGTATACACCTGCTGATGGCGTAAGAGAGGTGAATGGAGATGATGAAATTAATTATGGAGAAGTGAATAGTGCAAGATTGGCTAGTTATCATCGATTGGATATGTCTGCATCGTATAAATTCTCTTTTAGAGAGAATAGTAAATGGAGAGGTAAAATAGGATTTTCACTACTTAATTTATATAATAGAGAAAATGAATTGAGTAGAGTGTATGAGTTAAACAGAGGTGTTGATAATGATATAAATACGTCTGGATTGAGGTTGAGAGAGGTCAATAAAACATCCTTAGGAATCACACCGAATTTAGTTTTTAGGATAGATTTTTAAATATAAAATGTAAGGAAATGCTGGGCTGTACGACGCATTTGAACATACTAACCCAAATTTAACTTAACATCAACATGAAAATTAAACTGCTTATTATCTTTTTTGTAGTAGCAGGTATCTTGACTTCTTGTATAGGAGAAGATATCATACAAGACACGGTCGAACCGCAGCTACGTATTAACAATCCATTAGAATCCTTAGCGGTAAATGAAACGTATCAATTTGAAATTACCTATTTAAATAATGTAGGGCAAGAAGAAGCGGTCGATGTTCAATGGTCAAGCTCTGATGAAACCATTGTTTCTATTAATGAAACTACAGGACTAGCAACTGCATTACAAGAAGGAGAAGCTGTAATTTCGGCAAAAACTACTGTAGGAGAAAATGAAATTTTAGTAGAAAATTCATTAGAAATTACAGATGAAACCGTTGTTACAACTATGATAAGAACCGGAACAATTGCTGCAACAAGTAGCTATTTGTTAAAAGGTGATTTCACACTTGAAGAAATAACAAATGAAAACATTATAAGACTTTCTTTGTCTCAAGATTATGCAGCATCAACAAGCCTTCCTGGATTGTATATATATTTAACAAACAATCCAAATTCGATTAGTGATGCGTTAGAAATTGGTCCTGTAACAACTTTTAGCGGAGTACATATGTATGACATACCATTAGATGAGGCTACGTTAAACCAATATAACTATGTGTTATACTGGTGTAGACCGTTTTCTATAAAAGTAGGTGGAGGAGATATCAATTAAAAAAATAACAATGAACAAACAAATAATTATATTATTCGTTGCTATTTTGATGGTAACGAGTGGACTACAAGCGCAGTGGACTAAAGGAAAAGGAAAAGGATATTATAAATTGTCGGCTTGGTCATTAGTATCTGACGAGCACTATACAGATACAGGAGATATAGATCCCAATGCAACAAGAGGGTTTTTTAATCTGAATTTTTATGGAGAATATGGGATTACAGATAAAATTGATGTAATAGCTTATATTCCTTTCTTTTCGAGAACCTATCAAAATGAACAAGTATCAGGAACAACAGGTCAAATATTACAAGAAGGAGAAAGTCTGAATTCAATAGGAGATAGTGATATTTCTATCCGTTATGGAATTCTTGATACTGGAAAAATAGCATTATCGAGTACTTTAAAATTTGGATTACCAACAGGAGATGATTCAGGAGGAAGTGACGGTAGTTTTCAAACAGGAGATGGAGAATTTAATCAACAATTGCAAGTAGATCTAGGGATTCCGTTTAAAATTAAATCCGCATCAGCATATGGTAAAACTTATGTAGGTTTTAATAATAGAACGAAAGACTTTTCGGACGAATTTCATTTTGGAGCAGAAGCAGGAATCGGTTTTTTAACAAGTAGATTATGGCTTATCGGACGATTAAATGGAGTAAGATCATTTGATAATGGAGACTTGTCAGCGCAAACTAATAGTCAAGGAAGTATCTTTGCAAACAATGTAGAATATACAAGTGTTAGTGGAGAGGTAGCTTATTATTTGACTAAAAAATTAGGGATTTCGTTTACGTATGCCTCTACTATTGATGGTAGAATTATTTATGCAAGTCCAACATACTCTGGAGGAGTGTTTTTAGATATTAAATAGAGTATAATTAAGAAATAAAAAAAACAGGTTTTACTAATTTATAGTAAAACCTGTTTTTTTATGCAGTATTATGATAATCACTTATATCAATTAAACTTTAAAGCGATTAATTGTAAATCAAAACTATAACTTCTTTAAATAAAATAGGAAATGTAACTATAACTACAGTGTTATTTTATATTGAAGTATAAAGAAAATATAAATTAGTTGATTATTTTGATGTTAATAAGTGTCATCAAGTGTTTTTATAAAACTAATGAGGTTTTTTATTTCTTGCGCATTAAGCCTTAACGAATCTGAAGGAAGCGTTTGAAGGGGTTCATGTATTCCTATACCAGTACCACCACCACGATTATAAAAATCAATAACTTCATCTAATGTATTAAATACGCCATTATGCATATAAGGAGCAGTTTTATTAGCATTTCTAATAGTTGGAGTTTTAAAAAAGTGTTTTCGTTCATTTGTTTTAAATACATTATAACGGCCTAAATCTTCACTAATACGGGCATTGATCGTATCGTTTTCTTTAGGTACACCAATAAGCTCTAACTCAGATTCTTTATAATCAGGGGGAACCGTTCCATTAAAAAGTGGAGCGAAAAGGCAAGTAGCACATTTAGCTTTTCCGCTAAATAAATTAAAACCATTAATTTCATTTTGAGATAGAGTGTTTTCTATATTAGATATATTACGATCAAATTTGGAATTGAAAGGAATTAAACTCCGAATATAAGATGCAATGGCATTACGAATAACGAGGTTGTTAACTTTCTTATTAGGATAGTTTTTTGCGAAACTAAGTAAGTAATTAGTGTCTTTTTTAATCACCTTCTCAAGCGTTTCTAAATCAGTATGAAACTCTTTTTTATTTTCGATAACGCCAATGATTTGCCCCTCAAGGCTTCCAGCCCTTTTGTCATAAAAGAAAGCTTTTTGTAATGCAGCATATAATAAGGTAGGACTATTACGAAAACCTTCTTTTGGTGTTTTTTTTCCATCAGCAAATGCCTTTTCAGGAAGATGACAACTAGCACAACTCATTGATCCATCTCCAGAAAGATTTTTGTCATAAAACAGGCGCTTTCCTAGATTAACTTTTTCAAGAGTAATATCACCAAAATTAGGATCAGAGAAATATGCTATATTAAAAGTTGAAGTAGAAAATAATGAAGAAGCATTGTTTTTAATTGCAAGTTCAAAAGGAAAACTGCTATTCCAATCCGCTACAGTTTCATTCCATAAAACCATTTGATAGTGAGTGTGTTTTTTGATAAACAAATACCGATCAAAATTATTAAAACTACCAGAAAGTTCTCGTATTGTTAAATCAATCTCAAGTAACCATTTTTTATACAACTCAGAGTCTTTAAATTGTGGTTCAAAGAAGGATAATGATTCTTTTAAGCTAGTGTAAACATTTTGTGCATCATTAAGAGAATTCTCTAATACAGGAGAATCAAAACCTGTTATGCCTGTTAAAGCAACTCTATGAATAGCTTTTCTAAACAACCATAAAAAATGATAAGGTTTTAAATGATTAAACTGAGTGTTTTTTTGAATTAACTTTAAACGATGGTTAATTAAATTTACATGTTTTGAAATTAGTAAAGTATCAACAGAATCGTTAAAGATTGTTTCTTCTAGAACTTGATAGCCACTAGGAGATTTAATTTTAATATCAGTAAAAGCTTCTTCTTCAATTTTTAGAATGTTGGGTTGATTTAAATAAGCATAGTTTTCGGTATCTAGAAATGATAACACAGGTTCTATTTTTTTAAAGTACCGTCTTGATGCTTTAAAATGTTTCTCTGCATGTTTTGTGTTATAAGTAATACTATCTAGATGCATCATTGCGAATCTTATATTGTGATCAAATTGAAGATGCATTTGATTATTATGAGATACTACAGCATTGTTTGGGTCACTTTTGCAAGAATACAATAATAGAACGATAAGGAGACTTGTTAAAAAACAAACCCCCTTAAATAGATTAAACATTGATATTGACATATTATCTTTCTAAACCTTTAATAACATATAACATACTCCCTTCTTTACGACTATTTGCAATATCTGGATTTGCTGTTGGATCAGTAAAAGGAGTGCCATCAGCTTTTTCCCATCCATGATTTTGAGTGATTAATAAAAAAGTGTTATTAGCACCAATGGTTTCAGAGATGTCGATCATACCAGTGATTTCCCAAATTTTATTTGTAGTTCCATAACCAACTGAAGCAGCTGTGATTTGATCACATTCGAGAACCGTTTTAATCGCTCCATTATTTAAATTATATTGATATAATCTTGGAAAGTGATCAGCAGTAGGTTTAAAATCTTCTATACCATTAGGATCTTCTTGTATATAAGCGTAATTTTCTGTTACGACTATATTATCAGGGCTATGAAAATCTATGGCTTTTCCGTTAGGTTTATCACCATCCAATACACAAGTAATAGTTCCTAAACCAGTAGGATTATTAGGATTTAAATTTACTTTGTATACTCGTCCAGAACGAGTACCTTTTCCTATCAAACCAGGTTTGTCACGTCCAGTTACACAAAAATAAATCTCTCTATTATTAGAACCAGAACCTCTTCTCCAATCAATATCTTCTAATCTTGAAAAGCCAAGAACTCCCTTTTGTTTAGCTTCTGCATCAAGTAAATCAATGTTTTTCTCGAATAATTCTACAAATTCGATATTATAAGGAACACCTTCCTCCATATCCATTTCATAAGTTACGTTAGGAGAAGTGACTTTTAAACCATACAACCTTCCGCCAGAAAGATCTCCTCGATCTCCTACATACATCCCTAATTGTCCTGATGGAATCTCGTTATTAGCATTGTCATCACCAATAAAAATAACTGTTTTATCAGGATATGCATCTTTACCAATAACTACTGCATTTTCTGTGGACCATTGCCCCAAAGAAGGTAGCATTTCTGGAACAGCAGCAACAGATATGTGTTTAAAAGGATCTGTAACAAAAACACCTTTTGAATTACCACCCCATTCACCTCCTGATAGATATAATGGTCCAAAACCATGCTCTTCTAGAGTAATTAAAGAGCCAGAACATTGAGCAGTTTCGGCAGAAGCTATAGCATTTAATATATGCTCTCCTTTTATAGGTTTAAAAGTTTCGTCCAAAGTAATTCTAGCGATAGAATAATCAGCTTCAATATTATTGATTAAAGTAAATGTTCCATCAGTATTACGTAGTAAACCTGCACCATCTGCCATAGAACCATATGTGAAATTAGGAACATAAGTATCTTCAGATGATAATAACGTATAAATCTCTATATTAGAAAAATCGGGTGTTTTTTTTAATAAAACAGGCGAAATTGAATGCTGTTTTAATTCAATTGCATCTCCATTAGGAGAAGTGTTGTTGTCATCATTTTGGCATGAAATGACGAGTATAATAAAGAATAGTGTGATAAATTTGAGATAATTTTTCATGATTGTGTGAGTTTTTTGCAAAAGTATTTCATAATCCATTATCTCATTTTATGCACATATTGTATGTACATTAACTAATTATCACCCTAATGTTTACTGTGTAAAATTAATGTTATTTACTAGTTTATACTATTTGTCTTGAATAATGAATGACTTGCCTTGAGAATAAAAATTATTAAAAGGAACAGAATTAAATGGATGCTCCTTTGTATTAATAGGATACTTATTTAAGATTTTTAATGATTCTAAGTTGTTTTTATGAAAATTCAAATTCGCAGAATTTGATGTAAGAATAGGATTTGAATCTAATGACATTTGATAGATGGTTCCGATCATGAGTATAAAAATGAAAAATAAGGCTATAAGATTTACAGGTTGTTGTGTCTCTGAAATAAGATAAGAAGATTCAAGTTCGCTAGAATTATTATCAAGATTACCGATATCTAGAAAATCATTATCAAGATCAATTGGTTTTGATTGTAGAAAATTGACATGAGACCTTGGAGTGAAATTAATTAATAAAGCAATTAAGTTTAAATTAATCTTATTAGTGTCGGAAGTTTTTTCTTTTAAGAAGTTTTGAATAGGTCTAAACTTATCAATATCAAATTTTTTAATAGCAGTAATTGGATCTTCTGTAGGTTTAAAACGGAAGAAAGCTTGTAAGATCAACCGATCGCTATTTGGTAACTCGTAATGATAAAGATCTTCACAAGCATTCTTTAAACTTTTAGGAGTCGGATTAGATAAATAATGATATAAATCTCCATCATTAGTATTTTGATAATGAATTAAAATTGCCTTTTTGTAAGCATCGAGTGTTTGTAATTTCATGATATTTTTCTCCATCTGTTGGAATTAATCGGAATCTTCGGAATTAATCGGAATCTTCGGAATTCATTGTAAACAAAAGGATTAACGGCTGTAAATTTGCTTCAGCAACTAGTCCCAATTATGTGTTGCTAACATAATAATTGTATGAGATTAGATTTTACGGAAAACCGTAATATGATGAAAAATATTTTCAGGAAGGAATATTTTTTATTGTATTTCACTTTCCCACTTCCTACACAATCAAACGGTATACCTGCATAGTCAATAGACTGAAAATTTCTGAAAAAAAATCAGACAGGCATTCCTATGTCAAAATTTTAAGCAAATAAAAATGAAACAACAAGTATTTTCTATAATTATAATTATAGTTTTTGGAATTAATTTAACAGCTTGTACAGCAGATAATATTATAGATGAAACTGCATATACAACACAAGCAACCGAGGGAGATGATGAAGATGTGATTGAAGAAAGAGAGGATGAGGAGAGCATAATCAATAGCAATCTAAGTGACGGATTATTGAATGAATAAATAATAAAAGATGCTATATCATATTATAGCATCTTTTTCTTTTATATTTTTAAATGTTGTTAAAAATATAAATAAAAACATGTATAAATATCTACTTTTGTTTATTGTATTTGCTTTTTCATGCAATCAATCAAGATTGATGGATATCAATGAAAATGCAAAAGATTCGGTGCAGTATTATTTTTCATTAAGCAAGGAAAAAGAATATACTTATGAAAAGCAATTATTTTACTTAAAAAAAGCAGAAAGAGTCAGTAAGAAAACAGATACACTATATTTAAAAATTTTAGCTAAAAAGAGTTTTTTATACTATAAGAATAAAGAAAAAGACAGTAGTAAGTTGATGGATATGTTGCTGTTAAGAGAAAGCTTGCGCTTGAAGGATTTTAAATACATGGGGAAAGCTAATTTTAATTTAGCAGATTTTTTATATAAGAGAGGTAGGTATGATAGTGCTTATTATTACTACGCAAGATCAAAAGAAAATTTTTTAAAGATTAGTGATAGCCTTGAAATAGGAAAAAAACTATTGAGTATGGCGACAATAGAAAAGGAATTCGCTAATTATCACGCAAGTCAAGAAACGGCAATTGAAGCCTTACAATACCTTTTAAAATCAACAGAAAATAAATATATAGCCTCTACCTATAATATCTTAGGCACTACATATCGAAAGCTAAATCACTATGATAAAGCAATAGAAATGTATAAAGAAGCAATCGAGCTAGCCGTAGAAGAAAAAACTGAATTAAAATTTAAAAATAATTTAGGAGCAACCTATATCGATAAAGAAGAGTATCAAAAAGCAATTGATCTTTTATTAGCCACAATTAATACATTAGCAGATACTGATAAAATAAGAAAAGCCAGAGTTATAGATAATTTGGCATATGCAAGATGGAGAAGCGGGATCCAAATAGGAATATTAAACGATTATAAAGTAGCTTTAGATATAAGAAAAGAGAAAAAAGATACTAAAGGATTAATAGCAAGTTATACACATCTCATTGAATATTACATTAAAGAAAAAGAAATATCAAAAGCATTAACCGCAATAAATGAAGGCGTACGAATCGCAAAGAGCATAAAAATGCCTAAGGCTGAGCTGGATATACTCAAACTTAAAATGGAAGTACTCAAGCAAGATATAAACGCTAGGGACCGTTATATAATACTAAGTGATAGTTTAGAGAAAGTACGCCTACAAGTGAACAATGAATTTGCAGAAATTAAATATCAAAATAAAAAAGAAAGAGAAAAATATTTAATAGAAAAAGAGAAGAATGCCAGAGAAAAACTTCAAAAAAGAATGATGGTACTTTTAGGAATTATTATTTTAATTACAGCTGTTTTTGTGATTTACTACCTCTATTATAAACATAAAAAAGAAAAAATAGAGATTAGTTATAATACAGAAAAGAGAATTGCAAAAAAATTACATGACGAACTAGCTAACGATATTTACAATGTAATGATCTCCTTAGAAAAAGAATCCGAATTAGATACAGATATAAGCAATAACCTTTTAGATAGAATAGAGAGTATTTATAAAAGAACAAGGGATATTTCTCATGAAAATAATACAATCAATACAGAAATAGGGTTTATTGACGAAATTAAAGAATTGTTAGGAGGATATGCAACTTCAGAAACGAATGTAATAATAAATGGAGTTGATAGTCTTAAATGGGAAAATATCGAAAAACATAAAAAAATAATTCTATACAGAATATTACAAGAATTAATGACAAATATGAAGAAACATAGCAAAGCTAGTTTAGTCGTTGTTACTGTAAATCAGCGCAAAAGAAATGTTGAGGTGAAGTATGTCGATAATGGAATAGGAGTAGAAGTTTCTGATATAAAAAATAGAAATGGTTGGCAAAATGTGGAAAACCGTATTGAAAGCATAAATGGAAAAATTACTTTTGAATCTCAACCTGGTAAAGGAATCAAAGTTGGTATTGCCTTTCCCTCTTAATCTAAAAAATTGATGTTTAAAAAAATTTTAATAGCAGAAGATATAGATAGCATTAATCAAGGAAATATGACTTTTTTTGAAGAAGAATTGTCATGCGAAAAAATAGAAGAAGTGCAATATTGTGATGATGCATATTTAAAGATTCAAAAAGCCTCATCAGATAATACTCCTTATGAATTATTAATAACTGATTTGTCGTTTAAAAAAGATCATAGAGAGCAAAAATTACAATCAGGACCAGATTTGATTAAGATTATTAAAAATAAATACCCTGAAACTAAAATCATAGGATATTCTATAGAAGATAGACCTTTAAAAATAAAAACCTTGTTCAATCATTATGGTATTGATGGATATGTTTGTAAAGGACGTAATGGCTTGAGAGAATTAGTCGATTGTGTAAAAGAAGTTTATCAAGATAAAGAGTATGTGTCTCCTCAGGTTTCTGGTGCTTTAACGAGTAAACATGTAACAGAACTTAATGAGTATGATATTAAACTAGTAGATTATTTATCAAAAGGAATGACACAAAATCAAATAGGAGAATTGTTTAAAAAAGAAGGAACTAAACCATACAGTAAAAGTTCTATAGAAAAAAGATTGAATATCTTAAAAGATATGTTTAAAGCGAAAAATGTAATTCACTTAATTGCAATTATAAAAGATTTAGGAATTATTTAAAAAGACAAACTTTCCTTTATGCTACTATAAAGGAAAGCTTTATAAAGAAATAGAAACGAATTTAATATTCGTTAAATATTAGAAGTCACAAGGAGGTTCTATATAAATTCCAGGAACGCAAGTTCCAGTAGAGCTGTGAGACGTGTTGAAATTACATACATATCCATAAGAAAGATTGCCTCCATAAGAATACCAACAATCACAATCCGAAGTACATCCAGAAGAGAATCCTCCGTTGATTTCTTTTAATTCTTTGGAGCTAAGAGTAGTCCCTAATCTAGAAAGTTTTTTTAACATGATATAAAAATTTTATGAATTAACTAAAAAATATATTTATATAAAAAACGCTTGATATTGAGGTTTTGAATAATAATTAATGATGGGTTTATTAATATCCAATTGATCTCTGAAATTAATATACGATACTATATCAAGAACTTATAGTTTCTTGATATAGTATCCGATGCCTATTTTAATTATTATTACTAGGGCATCCTTGCGGTAGATGACAGCACCAATCAGTAGAAGGATCTGCACTAAATGCACATTTTACAAACTGTATACCACCTTCGATACTTTTTTGTTCTTGTTTAGTTAAAACTGTCCCTAAATTTGAAATGTTTCGTAACATAATTTTTAATGAATATTAATAAAGTTATATAATGGATATTTATAGACCACCATTGCTAAGTCTATTCTTCGCGAAAGAATTTTTTAAACCGTATTTTAATGTTCTTAAAAAAACAATATTAAATAAGCACGCATTCTAATATATAAAGAGCGAGTAATTGATTATAACAATCAATTTAAAACTTCTTAATACAATGAGTACTCTCGTTTTATATAATGTGTCAATTAGAAATAGCTTGTTACCCTAAAAAATGAAAAATGTTTTTTTTTGTAAATGAAGAACGAAAAAACTAGTATTAGAAGAACGAAAAATATTACTATAGAAGAATAGTCTTTTGAAAATGTGATTTTTTTTGGATGCCCTATTAGTATAAAAGAAGCCCAATAGTAAGGAGAGGATTCGGATAAATTATGAGAAGCTAAATAATTTAATTTAGCACTATGTAATGCATGAGCTTTTGAAGCTCCTTTTTTTAAATTTTTATAAAAATCAACCATTAAATAAGAAGAAGCCTTATCATTTACTTCCCATAGAGATGATATCACAGCATTAGAGCCAGCATAGAAAAACCCCCTAACAAGGCTAAAAATCCCTTCTCCGTTAATAGTCGTACCTAAAGATGAATTACAAGAACTAAGTACAACTAATTCGGCTTGATTTGGGATTGTATAGAGTTGGTGTAATTTTAAAGTAGTATCATAAAATGCAACCCAAGGATCCGATGTAGCGTTAGCATGCGTAGCTAAATGAATGATTTTATGACTACGACTATTTTCTCTAAAACGATTAACAGTACTATTTTCTTTTATAAAAATAGTACCATCGATCATATTTTCAATAGTATTGATCTCAAGAGTAGCATCAGGAAGCTTATCTAATTGTTTATAATTAAAAGTTTCAGGAGAAAAACCAATGAAATCATTTTTAGATGTTCTTTTAATAGCTTCGTTATGTTTTAAAAAAGACATCGAATAAGCATAACTAATTATCGTTTCTTTAATAAGGTAGTGATTGGCAATGGGGCTAGTTAATAAGGATTCAAAAGGAATACTTTGTAGATCTCCATCAGGAATTAAAAGGACATGCTTGTTCGTTAATTGAGATCGTATTTCTTCAGGAAATAAACGGTTGTATAATTGATGCGAAATTCTATTAAAAAGTTTCTGATCATGCTGTGTTTCAAAAGGCCTAGAAATTAAAGAGTGGTATTGACGTATCAAAGGCTTTAGCGTATTAATATCAGAAACCTTAAACTGAATAGTTTTTTGTGGAGAAATAAATATACCATAAAAATCATTAAAGCTATTCTGAGTACTTGTATCCCAGATATAAGAAAGAATAATAGTATCAGGAGGTAATGTGGCTTGAATTGTATCTAAAGAAAAAAGAGTACTCTTTGATTTTCTTTTGTAATATTGAGGATAAGCAAGACGTAAAGAATCATTAAGTTTTTGATATGAGGTTTTGATATCAAAGAGCTTATTAGATCGAATATTTTTAAGAATAACATCTTTTTCCTCTTTTAATTGATTTTCTAAATGTAAGATTTGACGTTTAAGATTTCTTTCCTTTGATGAAAGATTAAAAGGAAGTTTAGCCTTTGTGGCATTAGCCAAAATACTTTTAGTTAATAATACAGATTTGTTTTTTTCGATAAAATAAAATGCTAAAGATGGTTTTCCTAAAATTTGTGCACAAAAAACAGCTTTGCTATAAATAGATGGAGCTCTATTTTGCCAATATAATTTGGATTGATCATCGTTACTACTGTTTAAAAGAATATCAATCAAAAAATCTGCTGCTTTAAGATTTTGTAAAGCCTTTTCTATATAATGAATACTATCTTTTTGTTGATAAAGATTAATTAAAGCAGTCGATTTGATATGCAAGGATTGCAGTGCAGAAAATTTATCAATCGTATTGATAAATTGTTTTTTAGACGAAATATCAGTAATAGAACTATTTAATGATCTATTGATAGATAATGAAGAATCAGTGTTTTTTATAACATGATGATACTGATTTTTTAAGAGATGATAATCAGCAATAAAATTAAGTGATTTAATACGTACACTTTTATCGTTGCTATAGCATAAACTTTTTTCTAAAAAATAGAATGCGCTATCATTCTTAACTTCATTGTATAAATTTCCTAAGTTACCATAAGCGATAGAAATTGCACTAGAATCTTTATGAGATATAGCAGTATTAAGATACTTAAATTGATATTGCTTTGAAGTCTCAAAATTAAATGTTTCAGGATTGTTATAATAAGATGCGAAAGCATTGTATAAACTATAATAATCTTTTCGAGTTAAAGCTAAAGACTCACTTAATGCCAAAGCTTTATTGAGAAGAGTTAATTTGGAAGTTATCGTTGTGCTTGTATTGATACGCTCATAAACGTTGGCTAAACTAATGTAACGTTTAAATAACCATTTAGGCTTATTTAATTGCTCCAATATAAAAATGCTCTTTTTATAATAATCCGCAGCCTTATAATAATCGTTAGTTATTGAGTAATTAGCACCCAAAGCCGAATACGATAACGCTGTTTTTGGTAAATTGACATCAGTATTGAGATCAATGATTTTTTGATAATATATATAAGAGTTTGATAGCTGATGAAGCTTATTATATGATTTAGCTATATTGTATAAAGCATCAACATACGACTTGTTAATGAGATGTAGAGTATCACAAATTTTGATTTCTAAAAGCGCATAATGTATAGCTTTCTTGTATTCTTTTTTTTTATAAAATACAACAGAGTGTTGGTGCGCAACTTTTATAGCATCGTTAAATTTTTTGTTTTTAAGAGAATGATTAATAATACTATCAATGGGAGAGGTACTAATCGAATAATGTTGATTGTTGGGATATGTTTTAAAATAAGTTTGGCTATATAAATTGCATGTAAAAAACAATAGATATAGCCAAAAAAATAAAATCGATTTTAATCGTGTCATAATGCTCTACAAGTAGCCCCTTGTACGCTTCTCTCTACATCATCTTCATCTTCCTCTGGTTCAATAGGGATGTCTGAATCTTTTTGAGGTAAAATAACCCAAGTTTCAAAATCTTCATGATTTTCATCACAAGATTCCCAAGAAACTAGAAAGTTTATTTTACGATAATAATCTCTTATTCGTTGTTTTTCTTTATCACTCAATCCTCTCTTGTATTGGATTAACATTGTGTCGTATATTAAATGAGAGTTTCTTTTTTGAGAAAGAGATTCTAATTCAATAATTTCGGTATCAATATTTTGATTAGGATCGCAACTAAATACAAGGATAATTGTTAATGCAAAAATAAAATGTTTTAAAAATTTAAAGGCATTCATAAGCTGTTTTTTTAATATATATAAGTGTAGAAATGTTCAGAATTGCTGTTTTTGTTACCCCTATGAAGATAAAAGATTATTTTTGTTAGTAGAATAAAATAAATGAATGAAAGATAACTCCTATTACCTTGAAGCTCTAATAAATCAAGATTCAAAAAAAATAAAGAAACTGTATGAAGAGTGCTTTCCTAAAGTTGAAAAATTTCTTTTAAAGAACAAAGGAACATTCCATGATGCAGAAGATATTTTTCAAAAAGCATTGCTACAAATAACAATTAGATATCAAAAAGAAAAGTTTATTATCAAAAGTAATTTTGAAGCTTATCTTTTTACGGTCTGTAGAAATATGTGGCGTAGAGAGTTGAATGCAAATAAGAATTGGGTAACAAATAATGACGTTGTGGCACTTAATGAAGAAGAGTTTAATCTTGCAGAGGCTTTAGTAGAGCAAAAAAGATGGGAGTTATTTGCAGAAGCATTAGAGTTAATATCCGAGAATTGTAAGAAAATTTTAAAAATGTTTTTTAATCGAATCCCATATACCAAAATGGTTGAAGAAATGGGGTATAATTCTGAAACAGTAGCAAGACAAAGAGTTTTTAAATGTAAAGCAAAACTAACAACGCTAATTAAAAAAGATAAACGATATAAATCGTTGAAGGAGATATGAGTTTAGAAGATGATATTTTAATAGAAAAGTTTTTGAATAAAACTCTTTCTGAAAAAGAAGAAGAAGCGATTTTAGAGCGAATTAAAAATGAAAATGATTTTAAAGAAAAGGTAATTTTTGAAAAACAACTTCTAGAAACATTACATAATGAAAAATGGAATTATAATGAAGAAGAGTCATCTATAGATGAGGTAAACGAGTATGTGAAATTATTCAAAGGTGAAAAGGCTTTAAACCTAAAAAAAGTGCTGAAAAATGTAAACGAAGAATATCAAGCAACACGATATAAAAAGACAAATAAAAATTATATATATGTTGCAGCTGTAATTGTAGTACTTATTATCGGAACCATTTTTATAAATTTAAATAAAGTTACTACAGATGAATTGTATGTAGAATATTTACAATTGAAAACATTACCATCTTTGGTCTCTAGAGGGAATAATGATCCAAATAATTTGATAAAAGCACAGCAAGAGTTTGAGGTAAAGAATTACAAAAGTGCACTGAGATTATTTAAAGAAGTAGAAGAAACTAAATACCAAAGAGGAATTTTACAAGTTTATATAGGAATATCGCAACTAGAATTAGAAAAATACTCTGAAGCAGAAAAAACTTTTGATACAATGATCACGAGTGATTTAATTGATGCATCCAAAGGATATTGGTATAAGGCATTAATATCTCTAAAAAAGAAGGATATTAAAAGAGCTCGAGAACGATTACAATATATAATTGATAAAGAATTGTATCATCACAAAGAAGCAATTCAATTATTAAGAAAATTAGATTAATAAATCAAAACCTCTATATTTTATAGAGGTTTATTTATATGATAAAATAAGAATTGCTCTTGATCCTGAAAATAATCTAAAAATAGAAAAGCAAAAGTATTAAAAACTAAAAACCCTTACTAAAAATAGTAAGGGTTTTAAAGCTCCTCCTCTTGGGCTCGAACCAAGGACCCTCTGATTAACAGTCAGATGCTCTAACCAACTGAGCTAAGGAGGAATGTTCATAAAGAACTCAATATATTTATTTCGGAAATTATCGGCTTCCGATTAGCCTTTGTTTTTTTGCTCCTCCTCTTGGGCTCGAACCAAGGACCCTCTGATTAACAGTCAGATGCTCTAACCAACTGAGCTAAGGAGGAGTGTTGTAACACTCAAAGATTATCATCTTTTTTGCGGTTGCAAATATAAGGATGTTTTTAGTTTATACAACAAAAAAAACAGACTTTTTTTTAATTTTTTTTTCTACTCGAATAACCAACGATAAACATCATTACCATTTGCAAACAATAATAACGATATAAGTAGAATAAAACCAGTTAATTGCGCGTATTCCATGAATTTGTCATTAGGTTTTCTACCAGAAATAATTTCATATAATAAAAACATAACATGTCCACCATCAAGAGCAGGAATTGGCAAAATATTCATAAATGCTAAGATGATTGAGATAAATGCAGTTGTTCCCCAAAAGGCTTTCCAGTCCCATGTATCAGGAAATAATCCTCCAATAGCAGCAAAACCTCCAACTTGAGAAGCTCCTTTTTTAGTAAATACGTATTTGAATTGCGCTACATAATCATGCAATGTCCAATATCCCAAAGAAAGACCTTTAGAAATACTTTCACCAAAACTATAATCTATATGATTAAATTTTACAGGATTCTTTTCTGAAGCCACCATATGCACTCCAATAGTCTTTTTACTAGCAAGAGAAAGCTCTACTTGTTTTAAATTACCATTACGTTCATAAGTAATAACAGCGGTGCTATCATTTCTTCTATTATTATGTAATGCATATGTGAAATCTGTTTGATATTTGATAGGTCTATTACCTATTTTAAGAACCTTATCACTTTTTAATAAACCAGCTTTTTCTGCAATACTACCTTCTACAATAGAATCTAGTACAAAAGGAAAACGAGGAGACATAGCTGGGTAATGACCAGATTCAAAAATTTTGCTACCAATATTATCAGGAATATTAATAGTTTCTTGAGTTCCATCACTATGCTTTACCGTTACAGTTTGGATAGATCGCATCATTAGATGATGACCAATATCGGTATCGTCAAACAACTCTTCACCATTTACAGTTACTAATAAATCACCTTGTCTAAAACCTAAATCTTCTAAAGTTTTACTAACACCAAAACCGTATTTTATATCATCGCCTTTTGCATAGTTTTGACCCCATACAGCTATTATACAAATATATATAAGTACCCCAAGGATGATATTTACAGTTACACCACCAATCATAATTATTAAACGTTGCCAAGCAGGTTTAGACCTAAACTCCCATGGTTGAGGTGGTTTAGCAAGTTGTTCTTTATCCATACTCTCATCCATCATTCCAGCAATTTTTACGTAACCTCCTAAAGGTAACCAACCAATACCATAGACGGTTTCACCTATCTTCTTTTTGAAGAGAGAATATTTTACGTCAAAAAACAAATAAAATTTTTCAACCCTAGTTTTAAAGAGTTTCGCAGGAATAAAATGACCTAACTCATGTAAAATGATTAAGAAGGATAAACTTAATAGCAGTTGTACTGCTTTTACAAAAAATGGACTCATGTATCTTTTTTCAAATTTAAATCACGCAAAAGTAACCTTTTAGCATTGGTTTAAAAAGTATTCGATCTATAGTTCATTAGATTTAATACTTTTTTAGCTTAAAAAGGAGTATAATCAATTTCAATCCTTGTAATTTTGTAGACATTAAAAATGATTATATGCTTCAGTTTTTTTCTAAATACAAATTCTTTGCCATTGTCCTTTTTGTATTATCTGTAATTATCATCAGTATTATTTATTCAATTCTAAAACCAGTAAAAGTTTTACCTGTTTATGAACCTTATATGGTTAATAATAAATTAGTAGATACAACGGTACAGCATGTTCGCAAATATCACACGATTAAAGATTTTGAATTGGTAAATCAAAATGGGAAAACAATAACTCAAGAAGATTATGAGGGGAAAATTTATGTAGCAGATTTTTTCTTTACTACTTGTCAAACAATTTGTCCCATTATGACAGGAAATATGGTGAAGATTCAAGAAGAACTAAAAAATGATGCAGCGATATTACTTTTATCACATACAGTAACACCAGAAATTGATACGATAGCTCAATTAAAAAAGTATGCACTCAAAAAAGGAGTAATAGATAGTAAATGGAATCTTGTTACAGGAGATAAAAAACAAATATACGACCTAGCTAGAAAATCATATTTGGTAGCAGAATCTGAAGGAGATGGTGGACCATACGATATGGTACATACAGAAAATTTTGTATTAGTTGATACAAAAAAACGTATAAGAGGCTTTTATGATGGAACGAATCCCGAAGAGATTGAAAAATTATTAGAAGAAATTGAAATCTTAAAAAAAGAAACTTTTAAGAATAAATAAGAACGCTATTAATACGTTAAAAAGATAGTAAAAGGAATTTTTTTGAGTACTTTTAACCTTTTAATTAATCTAAATAAGCTTGAAGAATACGATAGCAACACTTGATATTGGGCAAAAAGGAATTATAAAAGAGTTCTCTATAGATGAAATTCCGTTGAAACTTCTAGAAATGGGATGCTTGCCTGGTAATGAAGTTGAATTATTGCATACAGCACCTTATAAATGCCCTATGTATTTGTCAATTAACGGAAGCCATCTGGCGATGCGAAAAGAAATGGCAGAATATATTGAGATAGAGTTGTTGTAAATTACTACTAATAAAATATGAGTACTAGAATTAAAGTTGCCTTAATAGGAAATCCTAATACAGGTAAAACATCCTTATTTAATAACCTTACAGGATTAAACCAGCAAGTAGGGAATTATCCAGGAATTACTGTAGAAAAGAAAAAAGGAATAAGTAAACTCTCTGAAGGTATAAAAGCAGAAGTACTTGATCTACCTGGAACATATAGCCTTAATGCATCATCTCTAGACGAAAATGTAGTAGTAGATGTACTATTAGATACTCAAAATAAATTCTATCCAGATGTAGCAGTAGTAGTTTGTGATGTTGAAAATTTGAAGCGAAACCTATTATTGTTTACACAAATTAAAGATCTAGAATTACCGACAATTTTAGTCGTGAACATGGCAGATCGAATGATTAAAAAAGGAATAGAATTGAATATTCCCGCTCTTGAAAAAGAACTAGATACAAAAATAATTTTAGCAAGTACTCGTGCAAATACAGGAATAGAAGAGCTAAAGGCAGCAATTTTAGAATATAAAGAATTAACAAAGTCCACAACTTTGGATATTTCATCAATTAACAAAGAGTATTTTGATGAACTGCAACAAATAACACCAAAACAATCGGTATATCGATCATGGTTGCAATTAACTAAAGATAGCGAAATTCAAAAAGAGAACGAAAGTGAGATCGTTCATACTGAATCAAAATTTACAGATAAAACTCTACAAAAGAAAATACAGCATAAAGAGACCATAAAGAGATACCAATTTATAAATAATGCATTAAAAAAAGGTGTAGAAATTGATCCTCAAAAAGCAACAGGATTACGAACAAAATTAGATAATATACTAACACATAAGATATGGGGATATGTTATCTTTTTTGCTATTCTATTATTGATCTTTCAAGCAATTTATGATTGGTCATCTTATCCAATGGATTTGATTGATGCATCATTTGCCAGTTTAAGTGAAATAGTAAAAGATGTTTTACCTCCAGGAGTATTTACAAACCTTATTGCAGAAGGAATAATACCAGGTATTGGAGGAGTTGTTATTTTTATTCCTCAAATAGCATTCTTGTTTTTATTTATTTCGATACTAGAAGAGAGCGGATATATGAGCAGGGTTGTTTTTTTGATGGATAGAGTAATGAGGCGTTTTGGATTAAGTGGTAAAAGTGTAGTGCCTTTAGTTTCAGGAACAGCTTGTGCTATCCCAGCAGTAATGGCTGCTCGAAATATAGAAAACTGGAAAGAACGATTAATCACTATTTTAATTGTACCATTTACAACCTGTTCTGCACGATTACCAGTATACTTAATAATTATAGCATTAGTAATTCCAGAAGAAAGAGTCGTAGGGATTATAGGATATCAAAGTTTAACCTTGATGTTTTTATACCTACTTGGGTTTGGAACCGCAATAGGAGCTTCATGGATGTTGAATAAAATGTTGAAAATAAAGAGCAGGAATATTTTTATTATTGAAATGCCAAACTATAAAATGCCATTACCTAAAAATGTATTGATTACAGTTTTAGAAAAAACAAAAGCATTTGTTTTTGGAGCAGGTAAAATTATTCTTGCAATTTCAATTATCTTGTGGGTGTTAGCAAGTTATGGTCCAGGAAGCAAATTTGAAAATGCCGAAACATATATAACCCAAACGTATGAAGACAAAAACCTGTCTGAAGATGAGTTGAATGAAAAAATAGCATCCTATCAATTAGAACATTCTTATATAGGATATATGGGAAAAGGAATAGAACCACTAGTAGCACCCTTAGGATACGATTGGAAAATAGGAATCGCTATTGTTAGTTCATTTGCAGCAAGAGAAGTATTTGTAGGAACGCTCGCAACAATTTATAGTGTGGGAAGTGAAGATGAAGAAAAAATCAAAGATCGTATGGCAACAGAAGTTCATGCGTCAGGAAAACCTGTATTTACGTTAGCAAGCGGAATGTCTTTACTGTTGTTTTATGCATTTGCAATGCAATGTATGAGTACACTTGCCATTGTTAAAAGAGAAACTAACTCATGGAAATGGCCATCATTACAATTAATAGTAATGAGCGGATTGGCATATATAGTCGCGTTAGTAGTATATCAATTAATGAAATAATTAAGAATGAAATTAGTAGTATTGATAGCGTGCTTTTTGCAAATAACATTAGGGAAAGCTCAAGAGGGGATAATATTTTTAAAGGAACCTTTAAATTGGAGGTACGAAAAAATAGACTTTCCTTTAGACTTTGCTCCAGAAATCTCTTATAAAGGATTTGAAGAATTGCGTTTTTCTCCAGGGATGTTTGATGTTACCTCAGAAGAATATTTTACATATGCATTTGTGATAGCACTAGAAAAAGAAGATGAATTTTCAATAAAAGAAATGGAAACATTCTTAACAATTTATTTTAAAGGATTATGCAATGCTGTAATGAATTCAAAAAAAATGACAATTGATTTGGATAAAATAACAGTTGAGACACAAAAAATCAATCAACAATTTATTTCTAAAATACATTTCTTTGATCCATTTACCGACGGAAGGATAGTTGATCTTAAAATGGAAATGGACGTTGTGAAAAAGAACGATAAAACGATATTAATTACACTGGTTTCACCACAAGAAAAAGAACATAAGATCTGGAATATCTTATATAATATAAAGAAATCGATAAAATTATAAAAATGGAAATCCAAGAACTATTAGTCGTAATTACTTTTGCAATTGCAGTTATCTTTTTAGTAAAGAAATTTGGAATAAAACCTAAAACTAAGAAAGATAAAACAGCTTGTAATTCGGGTGATTGTGGATGCCATTAAATGTGTCGTATTATTAAGATTTTTTAAAATAAGATAGAGGCTTACTACTAATTAAAAATACGCCTATAAAAATAAGAATACAGCATAGTAATTTTTCAAAAGTAATATCACCTTTGTAATTACTAGTAGCGTATAGATAAGTTACAATAGCAACTAATAACATAGCGACTACAGGTTGTACATAAATATAACTTCCAGAAACAGATGGTTTAACATATTGTAAAGCATACATATTAAGTAAATATGCTAGAAACGTAGGGCCAACAATTACATAAAACAAAGAAGTCCAGTCTGTTGCTTGGTATACAGAGAAGTCTGTTGTAATTAATTGAGAAATACCAAAAGGGAACATGAAAATAAAACCAAATAAAAACACCCAACAAATTACAGTAACAGGTTTATATTTTTGCATTAGCGGTTTTACTAGAACCAGATAAAACGAATAAGATAGTGCATTGATAAAAACAAAAATGTTACCCGTAATAGAACCAGATCCTAAACTAGAGTTTCCTAAGTAAATTAAAAGGATAGCACCTAAAGCACCTAAAGATACTCCTAAGATACGTTGCGTAGTTAAAGGTTCTTTTAATAAAAAATAACTAATAATTACCGTAAATATGGGAATTGCTGTTACGATAATTGAAGCATCGACAGGAGATGTTAAACTCAAGCCGTTCATCGAAAAGAGCTGATTCATACAAACTCCTAATAAACCGCATAGTGCTAAAAGCTTCAGATCTTTTTTATCGAGCTTTTCTTTAATAAAAAACTTTAAGATAAAAAATAATATCCCAGCACCCGCAATTCGTAGAAAAACAAGAGCAGAAGCACCGATTCTGTCTGGCATCAATCCTTTTGCAATTAAATAGTTGGCACCATAAATAATATTGACACTCAATAAAGCACTGTGAGCTTTGATGTTATTTGAAATCATCTCGCAAAGATGCTAAAATCTAGTGTAATGATAGGCTAACTAACAATTATTTAACGATCAATTCTAAAACGTATTTTTTACTATTGATTTTTTTTCCAGAAACAGGATATGGAGTCAAATTATAAGCTAAAATAGTATTATCATCAGCTTTAAATAATTCTTTTTTATTTTCAGGATGAACATCTTTAGAGCCAAAATTAACCGTAATCTCTTTGCTGACTTTTTTTCCTTTATAAATACTAAGAACAGCTTTCGCTTGACCTTCCCAAATGCAGTTTGTGTATTTAGGACAACGAGAGTCTTCTATTACTTTTATAAATTTTATGCTTTGATCAGAAAAATGCAAAGTTTCACCTAAAGCAATTTTAGTAATAATTAAAGGCGATTTAGATTCTGATTGATTCGTTTTTGTAGTCGATGTTTGTATTGCATCATATTGTTGCGCATGAATAGAGAAAGTAAACACGAAAAAAAACAAAAAATATAAAATAGCCTTCATAGAGAAAATGATTTATGAGTGATAGATGTGTGATAATTCTTAAGATTAAAGATAAAGAAAAAAAGTAGGATTCATGAGTATTTTAGAATAGATATAGACATTTGATACGATTATAAACCTCTTTCTTTTTGAATTTGCTCATATGCTTTTTGTACTTCTCTAAATTTAGCTTCAGCTCCTTTGGCGTATACTTCTCCCAAATGTTGAACTTTATCAGGATGATGTTTTTTAGCCATATTTCTAAAAGCTTTTTTAACTTCAGCATTAGAGGCAGATTTATCAATTTCTAAAATTTTATAAGCAGTATCAGCTGTTTGAAAAAACATAGCCTTAATACTTTTAAAATCACTGTGATTAACTCTTAAAAAACCAGCCATCTTTTCTATTTCCGATGCTTCAGCTTCACTAACAAGACCATCAGCCTTAGCAATGCCAAATAAAAAATGTAAAATTTGTAAACGAGATGCATATCGAGTACGTTGTGTTAGATACAAACAAATACGATGAGAGGAAATCTCCCGTTTTTTTATGATTTCATTAAACGTTTTAAAAATTGCATTGGCATGATCCTTACCATATGAATTAACGAAGTATTGACGAACATAATCTAATTCAGTTTGATTAACTTTTCCGTCAGCTTTAATAACAATTGAAGCCAACGATAATAGATTTAATTCAAAATCTCCAGGACTTACTTTTGGCTTTTGATCAAAAACCGATTTTACAGAAGTTTTTTTATGACCACTTAGTGTATTATCGATAAGAGTTCCTAAAATAAAACCTAGAATAGCACCTGGAAGTCTAAAAAAAGTAAAACCAAGTAGGGCAGCAATCCATTTTACCATAAATAATTTTTTAACAAATATAAATTTAATAACTACGATAACCTTGCCATAGTATTTTTGATGTATAAATAAGTATATATTATAAGGAGTTTGTTACCAGAAATTCATGAAATAACAAATAGAGATGCAAAATTAATGACGACATGGCAGTAGTTCTAGGTGTAATAGATAATTCGTATCTTTGTAATACAATTTGATAACAAAATAAAAATATAATATGTACCCAGCAGATTTAGTAAAGCCAATGCGCGAAGATTTAACAAATATTGGTTTTAAAGAATTGCATACAGTTGCAGATGTAGAAGGAGCTATGACAGAAAAAGGAACAACTTTAGTAGTTGTAAATTCAGTATGTGGATGTGCCGCTGCAAATGCAAGACCAGGAGCAAGAGAATCATTGAATAATGATAAAAAGCCAGATAATTTAGTAACTGTTTTTGCTGGAGTTGATAAAGAAGCAGTAAATACAGCTAGAGGATATATGATTCCTTTTCCTCCATCATCACCATCTATGGCGTTATTTAAAGATGGAGAATTAGTACATATGTTAGAACGTCACCATATTGAAGGACGACCAGCTGAAATGATAGCGGAAAACTTAAAAGATGCTTATAACGAGCATTGTTAAGAAAAACAATTCTAGTAAGATTATTAGAAGAAAACCGTTTGATTTACAGACGGTTTTTATTTTCTTAAAAAGATTGGTTTACTGAAAATAAAGTTCGACCTTGCGCGAAATTTAATTTATAATAATTCTAATTAGTGCTTAATTAAGACGATGGAACTAATTAAAAAAATAATATCATATCCACTAACAATATTATTTTATTTGTTTTTTGGATTAACATTACTAGTGTTTCACCCTTTACAATGGATAGGTTTAAAGATAGGTGGAGCTAAAGGGCATAAAACAATTGTAAATTATATGAACTTGATGTTGCTGAGATGTTTACACATTTTAGGAACTTCTATTACATATAAGAATAAACATAATTTACCAGTAGATAGGCCACTGATTATAGCAGCGAATCACCAAAGCATGTTTGATATTCCATTAATATCATGGAAAATGCATAAAAATTCGCCGAAATTTATTTCTAAAATTGAATTAGGAAAAGGATTACCAAGTATTTCGTTTAATTTGAGAAACGGTGGATCTGTATTAATAGATAGAAGAAATCCAAAACAATCATTACCAGCTTTATCTGGTTTTGGTAAATATATAGCAAAAAATAAGTTTGCAGCAGTGATTTTTCCTGAAGGTACAAGAAGTAAAGACGGAACACCTAAAAAGTTTGCGCATACAGGACTTAAAATATTATTTAAAAAAGCTCCAAAAGCTTTAGTAGTACCTGTAACAATAAACAATAGCTGGAAATTAGTTAGATTTGGAAACTTCCCGATGGGAGTAGGTGTGAAACTATCTCTAGAAGTTCAAGAACCCCTTGAGATAGACGATTATGAAGTAGGAGAACTACTCGAAAAAGTTGAAAACCGCGTAACGGCGAGAATAAAAAATTAACCCCACATGCAATGGCTTTAGATAACATTAGATTAGAAGTAATGCAGTTATTAGAAAAGAAAGTTGATTCTTTCGTAGAAAAATTTTTAATACCTGTAGACAAAATATGGCAACCAACAGATTTTTTACCAGACTCTCAAAATGAAGATACATTTTTTGATGAAGTAAAAGAACTTAGAGAATTAGCAAAAGAACTACCATATGATTTTTGGGTAGTTTTAGTAGGAGATACTATTACTGAAGAAGCGTTACCTACTTACGAATCTTGGTTAATGGATGTTCAAGGGGTGAACCAACATGAAGATGGTAAAGATAACGGATGGGCAAAGTGGGTTCGTTATTGGACAGGAGAAGAAAATAGACACGGAGATGTTCTTAATAAATATCTATACTTGTCAGGTCGTGTAAATATGATTGAAGTTGAACGTACAACGCAACATTTGATTAGTGATGGATTTGATATTGGAACAGATAGAGACCCATATAAAAACTTTGTCTATACAAGTTTCCAAGAATTAGCAACATATGTATCGCACAATCGTGTTGCAAAAATGGCTAAACAGTATTCTAACAAGGCATTGTCAAAAATGTGTAAGATTATTGCTGGAGATGAAATGCGTCATCACCATGCATATAGTGAATTTGTTAAAAATATATTTGAAGTTGATCCAAGTCAAATGATGTTGGCGTTTTGCGATATGATGAAACGTAAAATAGTAATGCCAGCACATTTTTTAAGAGAGTCTGGAGAGTCTATAGGTACAGCGTTTGAAGAATTTTCATACGCAGCACAACGTATAGGAGTATATACATCTCAAGATTATATCGATATTATGAAAAAATTGATAGATCGTTGGGAAATAGATAAAATAACAGAGCTTACAGATGAAGCTGAAAAAGCAAGAGATTATTTAATGAGATTGCCATCTAGAATGCAACGTATAAATGATCGATTGGTAATTCCAGACGAAGTTTATAAATTTAAATGGGTTAATGAACCATCATTAATACGATAAATTGAAGAATGATTGAAAAAGATATTGTTGAAAAAACGATTTCTTTTGTAAAAGAAACCTTGAAAGGAGCTGAAGGAGGACATGACTGGTTTCATATAGAAAGAGTTTTTAAAAATACACAATTAATAGCGGCAAGCGAATCTGTAGATTCGCTTGTTGTTTCTTTAGGAGCATTGTTACATGATATAGCCGATTCTAAGTTTCATAATGGAGACGAAACTGTAGGGCCTAGAAAAGCAAGAGTGTTTTTAGAAGAAATTAAAGTTTCGGAAGAAACGATCGAGCATGTTGTAAAAATTATTGAAAATATTTCATTCAAAGGAGGAAATGTAAAGCAACAGTTTAAATCCTTAGAGTTAGATGTTGTTCAAGATGCAGATCGATTAGATGCTATTGGAGCGATAGGTATTGCTAGATGCTTTAATTATGGAGGGTTTAAGAATAGAGCGCTCTATGATCCCGAAATTGATCCGCAGATGAATATGACTAAGGAGGAGTATAAAGCGTCAAAAACACCTACTATAAATCATTTTTATGAGAAGCTATTGTTGCTTAAGGATAGGATGAATACAAAAACAGGAAAACAGATAGCGAATAAACGCCATCTGTTTATGGAACAGTTTTTAGAACAATTTTACAAGGAATGGAATGGTAGTCTTTAATAATAGACTACCATTACCAATAAAACAATTCCCCTTACTCCTTACCCCATGGAGTAACACACTTTCGTTTTTTTGATTATTGGTTTTTAAAATAAATTAATTAAATAGTTAACTGCAAAAACTAAATACTTTAAAATAAGAACCAATATTATTTTTAATAAAGCAATCATAATGTTGTTTTTAATTGATTATACCGTTACGTATAGTGATTAATGTATGTTTGTTGTTTTTTACGAATTCTAATGATAATTGATCAATATCAGTATACCCGTGTACTTCTTTTAATAATATAGAATGGATTCTTAGTACTTCAGAATCCAAGTTTGTATAAGAACAATTTTTAAGGCTGTATTCAGCAGTTTCTGTAGAAATTTCTTCAGGAGAAATTCCTACCCCTTTAACATATAAAAACTGCTTTATTTCTTCACACTCACAATTCGATGTTAATGCATTTAAAATAGCACTAGATTTATCTTCTTCAACAGTTATTAATGACCAAGAATATAAACTTAAACCTATCGCCATTCCAAGTACAAATACTCCAATAAGTTTTTTCATTATCTCAGTTATTACAAATTAATTAATCCGTTTCTTGATTGTGATACAAAGTACTTGTTTAAAAATCAAACAAACAACAGTTGTTACCCCATTTTTAAGAAAAAAGGGTGGTGTTTTTGTTTTTAAATAGCTTATATATAGTGTTTTGTGTTGTTTGTGTGTTTCTTGAAACACAAAATATGAAGAACCCTTTTTTTATAAATTAAGGAGTGTTTTTTGATGAAAAACTTAAGATTTGAATTGTTTTATGTAAAAAGAAGGTAATAAACCAGTGTGGATTTTAAAGTATTTTGAAAACGAATCAGCACTTTTATATCCCAATTCATGAGCTATTGATTTAATAGAATAAGAACGAAATTTAGCATCATTTTTTAAACGAACAATAGCATAGTTAATTCTTAAATCATTAATGTAAGTGTTGAAATTTTTTTGAAAATGAGAATTGATAGTTTTAGAAAGATAAGAAGTATTTGTTTTAATTTTTTTGGCAACATTATAAAGATTGCATTCTTTTTTTAAATAGAACTCTTGTTCCTCTAGTTTTTTTAATCCTTCGATTATATGATCAAATGTGTTTTGATTAATTTCAACTTCAGGAGTTGTAACAGTTGATAAAGTAGAATCTTTTGTGTCAATTACAGAAATAAGTGTAGGAGTATTCTTTTTTTCAAGTCTGGAGGCTTCCATTTTTTGCTCGTAAGATTCTATTCTTTGAAGTAAATTTTTGAATTTTGCTTGATTCTTTTTTTTAGATCTAATAAGTATGATCAGAAAAATAATTAAAGCAACTCCCAAAATAGTTAAAGAAATAGTTAAGAAAGTCAGAGAGTTCTTTTGTTTTTTCTTTTGTTTTTCAAGAGACTGAATTGCATTTTCGTAATTTGTTTTTGATTTATCCGAAATTTCATGATTTGCTTTCGCATTTTTATTATTCAAAACAGATAGACTTAAAATATGTTTTTCGTAATAGATATTGGATTGCTCATGATTACCAATCTTATTATATGCTTTTCCTAGTAGTTTATAACACCTACTAAGTTCATCAGAATTGTAATCGCTTTTTTCTAAATTTGAGAGAGAATCAGTTAATAAACGAATACTTTCTTGATACAATCCCTGCTCATACTTACATTCAGCTATGAGATTGGATATTTTATGAATGAAAACAAAGTCATTGGTTTCATGACTTATTTTTTTTGCTTCTTCTAAATGTTCCAAAGCAGTAACCAACTCTTTTTTATTTAAGAAAATAATACCACGATGCATTAGTGCATCAATTACAATATTAGTTACGCTATCATTTTTGGCAAGAGTATGGCCTATAGTATTGTGAAATAAAGCCGAATCTAATTCATTTTTTTTTATAAATATTTCGCTAATTCGAGTATGTGTCAAAGCTTGATTTTGAGAAGATCCATTCTTTGGAGTTCCCATTAAAGCAAGACTTTCGTGTAATTCTTTTAAAGCAGTATCTAGATCTCCAGTTCTAGACATAACAAGTCCAAGGTTAGCTTTAATAGCAATTTGATAACCTTTAGAATTTAAATCTTGAGCAAGTTTTTGAGCTTTGTAATATTGTTGAGTAGCCATATCATAGGCTTCAATGTCAAAATAGTGATTCCCTTTAAGATTAGTAGCGGCTAATAATAATGGATCTAAATCATATTTTTGAGAAATTTCGATTGCTTGATCAATTGCATGAAGCGCATTTTTATTTTGACCAATATCTAAAAAATGTACGCTTTGTATAATATAAGCTCTTGCTGCATTTTCAAAATCTTTTTCCTTAATAGCAGTTTGATATAACTGATTTGTTAATGTGATAATATTTGCAGTATTACTATTATCACTTTTTGCTATTAGTTCATGAAGTTGTTTTATACTTTTAAAAGCTAAAGAGTCAGGTGTCTGTGTATAAGAAAGTTGGCAGTACAGAAAGAAAACAAATACATAATGAAATAGGGGGATTCTCATTTTTTAGATCGATGTTGATAACAGTTATTTCTGTTCTATTGTTAAAATACTAACTATAAAACAACCAAATTAACTAAAAAAATTAGAATAACCGCAATTGATCGTTTTTATGCAGATGATGTAAAGAACAATTAAGTGTAGACTTCTCCTTAATAGGAAGATATTTTTTTCTAGCAATATCGAATTGTTGTTTAATTTGATCTGCGATAATACCAGAACCTACCATACGAGTCTTAAAGTTAGTGTCATGTAAAGTCCCATTATGACAATCAGCTATTTGATGTAATACTTTCTCTTTGCGATCAGGTAATGTTTTCTCTAACCATTTGGAGAAAATTTCACCAATAGCCCCATTAAGACGAACAACAGTATAACCTACTTGTGTAGCTCCTCTATTAGCAACTTCTTTAACAAGAGGTAAAATTTCATGACTATTAATGGATGGGATGATAGGTGCCATCATCACATTAGTTGGAATTCCTTTAGCATTCAATTGTTCAACAGTGGCCAAACGTTTTGCTATACTAGCAGTTCTAGGTTCAAGAATTCTACGAGTCTTTTCCTCCAAAGACGTAATCGAAATATACACAGAAACGAGGCGATCCTTAGCCAATTCACTCAAAATATCAATATCTCTTTGAATCAGCGCATTCTTGGTTATTATACCAACTGGATGTTTATATTTTAAGAAAATCTCAAGTAATCGTCTCGTAATTTTTAATTGCTTTTCTATTGGTTGGTAGCAATCTGTATTACCAGAAAGGACTATAGGGCGTGCCTCCCAATTTTTATGACAAATTTTTTTAATTAATAATTCAGGAGCATTTTTTTTAACTAATATTTTTTGCTCAAAATCTAACCCAGCTCCATATCCCCAATATTCATGAGAGTTACGAGCATAACAATAAATACAACCATGTTCGCAACCTTGATATGGATTAAGAGAATAGCTCATACCTACATCGGGACTATTAACCTTATTGATAATAGTTTTAGGGAAAGTATCTATAAAAGATGTACGATGATCCCTAGTAGCTTCCCCTTCAAGAGCACAAAAATTAAGAAAATCATCTCGCATTTCGTAGTTCAATGCAGAAAATCGATTGTCAGAAGTATCTTGAGCACCTCTTCCTTTTATGTAAGTATTTTGCTTCAAAAAATGTAAAATATAAATGCAAAAATAGGAAATAATCCAATTAGAAATGGATTATTTCCTATTTTTATAATAAAAAATAGTATTGAATAAGAATATTTTTAAAAATAAGTACCTTTAAAGATCACAGAGTATTTGTTTTATAAATAAATGATTTATAGAAGCAAATGACTAATAATTAAAGTACTGATGAAAAAAATAATCCTAAGTATTCTATGTCTAGGAATACTTTATAGCTGTAAAAATAAAGTCCAAGAAATTTCTGATGATACATCAATTAAAATAGAAAAACAGGAAGCGAAACCTACTTTTGGAATTGTAATTCATGGAGGAGCAGGAACTATTTTCAAAAAAAACATGACAGCTGAAAAAGAAGCAGCTTATAAAGCAAAACTGGAAGAAGCAATTCGTATCGGACATACCATTCTTAAAAATGGAAGAACGAGTATGGATGCTGTACAGAAAACAATAAATGTATTAGAAAATTCACCACTTTTTAATGCTGGTAAAGGTGCTGTTTTTACAAATGAAGAACGTAATGAGTTAGATGCCTCGATAATGGATGGAGCTACACTTAACGCTGGAGCAGTTGCAGGAGTAACAATAATTAAAAATCCGATTAATTTGGCACGAGAAGTGATGAGTAATTCACCACACGTATTATTATCTGGAAAAGGAGCTGAACAATTTGCAAAAGAAAAAGGAATAGAGTTAGTAGAACCATCTTATTTTTATACAGAGAATAGAATGAACTCTTTGAAAAAAGTGAAAGAAAAAATAGCAATGAAACAAGCATCAGAAAAAACAGCGGTTTTCTATGATGCTGACATAAAAGATTCTAAATTTGGCACCGTAGGATGTGTAGCATTGGACAAACAAGGGAATTTGGCTGCCGGCACATCCACAGGAGGAATGACCAATAAAAAATGGAATAGGATAGGAGACTCTCCAATTATTGGAGCAGGAACTTATGCAAATAATGCAACTTGTGCTGTATCAAGTACAGGATGGGGAGAATATTTTATTAGAGGAATGGTAGCTCATGATATTTCAGCATTAATGGAGTATAAAGAATTATCATTACAAGAAGCTGCAACATTAGTAATTCAAAAAAAACTCACAGCATTAGGAGGAACAGGTGGTATTGTTGCTATTGATCACGAAGGAAATATTGCTATGGAATTTAATACAGCAGGAATGTATCGTGCAACAATGAATGCTAATGATGAACTTGAAATTGGGATATATAAAAAAGCGAACTCAAAGTAACCCATAGGGAAATTAATAATCAGTTAAATTAAAAGTTAGTGAAAACACACATTTCATTTATAATGCTTGCAGTAGCATTATCGTTTTTTTCGTGTAAAAACGAACAATTCAAAGTAGAAAAAATAAAAGCAATTCAAGTACCAATTGATTCTACCATAGCAATGGATACCTCAATTGATGATTTTGTAAAACCATTTAGAGAAAATCTTAACAAACAATTAGATTCAACACTATGTATCTCGGCATTCAGTTTTTCAAAAACCGATGGAGCTCTTGAAACCTCTATGGGGAATTTAATGGCTGATATTAGTCTTGCAGAAACAAAAGAATTCTTTAAGAAAAAGTTTGGAAAAGAAATCGATATGGTTCTTTTTAACCATGGTGGAGTTAGAGCATCACTACCTAAAGGAAATATTTCTGCACGTAACGCTTTTCAAGTAATGCCTTTTGAAAATGAATTAGTAGTTACTGAGCTGAGTTATGAAAAAATATTAGAGCTAGTGCTGTATTTTATTAAGGAAAAGAAGGCACATCCAACAGCAAAAATGGAACTTATAGTTAATAAAGGAACTAATGCAATAGAGCACTTAAAAATAAATAATCGAGAAGTAGTAAAAGGAGAAACATATCTAGTATTAACGACAGATTATTTACAAGATGGAGGAGATCGTATGTACTTTTTTACAGAACCAATTCAATTATACAAAACAGGTTATAAACTAAGAAATGTACTGATTGATAATTTTAAGAAAACAGATACATTACAAGGGGTTTTAGATAATAGAGTAAGTTATGCAAAATAGAAGGAATTTTATAAAACAAACAGGTGCTGCAGCAGCATTTGTTGGATTAGGAGGATTGACATTACAATCATGTAATCAAGTTAAAAATAAGAGAATAACGATTTTGCATACCAATGATGTACACAGTCAAATAGATCCATTACCAATTAGTAATACAAGATATCCAGGATTAGGAGGGTTTGCAAGGAGAGCATCTGTAATACACCAGATACGACAAGAAAATCCAAATACATTATTGTTAGATGCGGGAGATATTTTTCAAGGAACCCCATATTTTAATTATTATGGAGGGGAATTAGAATTTAAACTAATGTCAAAATTACAATACGATTTAGCGACATTAGGGAATCACGATTTCGATAATGGAATCGATGGGTTTTTAGCACAATTGCCAAATGCCTCATTTGATTTTGTGTCAGCTAATTATGATTTTAAAAATACTGTTCTAGACGGTTTAGTAAAACCATATAAAGTTTTTATAAAAGACGACATTAAAATAGGAGTATTTGGATTAGGAGTTGCATTAAAAGGACTTGTTAAAAAAGATTTGTATAAAGAAACAAAATACCTAGATCCAATAGAATTGGCACAACAAATGTCAAAAACATTGAAAGAAGATGAACAATGTGATTTAGTAATTTGTCTTTCTCATATAGGATATGACTATAAAAATAGTCCGGAAACAGTGTCTGATTTAAAATTAGCCAAAAGAACTAAAGATATTGACTTAATTATTGGAGGACATACACATACATTATTACCAAAACCAACGATTGAGAAGAATATAGCAGGAGAAAATGTTTTAATTAATCAATGCGGAAAGAGCGGGGTTTACATGGGACAAATAGATTTTTATCTGCACAACGATGGAACTAAAACTGCTAACGGAAAATCAATTATAGTATAGAAATAATAAGCAACGAATATTTGATCAATCTATTTATTCGTTGCATTTTTTAATAAGTAACAAATAACAACATCATTCAAAACAACAAAACCATGCGAAACCATCATTTTATTTGGGTTGTATTTTTAGTAGGAATCCTATTTTCCTGCGGTAAAAAAGAAACAGGAAATTTAACAGAGACAAATGCTTCAGAACTTCAAAAGTATAGCACATACGTTTCAGACGTTTCCTCTGGAAGAATATCAGTATTAGATAATGTTTTTGTCGTATTACAAGATCCAGTGGCAGGATGGGATGATAATCAAGAACTGTCGAGTGATTTCCTTACTGTAACTCCCAAAATAAAAGGAAGAATATTTGCAGTAAATAATAGAACAATCTCTTTTCAACCAGAAGACAAATTTAAAGCAGATACTGAGTATACATTCAAATTAAATTTGTCAAAAGTAGTAGCAGATATTCCTGATGAGTTTGAAGAATTTGTTTTTGGAGTAAAAACTATCAAGCAACAATTTTCAATAATAACCAATAGTTTACAATCCTATAGTAAAGATTGGCAATATATTGATGGAACTCTTACTTCAAGTGATCAACTATCTTTAGAAACTGCAAGGCAATTAATAACGGCAACGCAAGAAGATGAAAATCTTTCAATAAAGATTGAAGAGGGGATTTCAAAAAGTCGTCAATTTAGTTTTAGAATAGATAGTATAAAAAGATTGACCGAAGATTCCGAAGTTAAAGTAGCATGGTCAGGGACACAATTTGATATCAATACCGAAGGAAAAGATGTATTGCACATTCCAGGGAAAAACAATTTCTCAGTACTTAGTTTTTCCGTTTCTAATATAGATAAACAGTACATTAATATTAATTTTTCTGATCCGTTGAAAAAGAATCAAAATTTTGATGGATTGGTAACAGTTGCTGGAGCTAAACGATTGAAATATACTGTGGTTGGTAATGATCTAAGAGTATACCCTAAAGGAGAACTTAAAGGAACATTAGAGGTAACGGTTTTTGAAGGAATAAAAAGTGTTGATGATTATAAGTTGAAAAAAACATTTACAGAGTATGTCTCTTTTCAACAAGTAAATCCAGAAGTTCGTTTGTTACAAAATGGGGTTATTTTACCGACATCAGATAACCTTAAGTTTAACTTTGAAGCAGTAAATCTAAGAGCTGTAGAAGTAGAAGTCGTAAAGATTTTTGAAAATAATGTTTTACAATTCTTACAAAATAATAATTTAAATGGAAGTGGTAACCTTAGAACTGTAGCACGACCAGTAGCACGAAAATTAATTAATCTTCAAGAAAATAGCTCTTTGAATTTAGGAAAATGGAATGCATTTGCTATAGATTTAAAAGAATTGATTACGCCAGATCCAGGAGCTATTTATAGAGTTGAATTACGATATAGAAAACAATACTCATTATACAAATGTGAAGGAAGTGAAACAAGCGAAACTGCCCTTGAAATATTAGAAGAAAACTTTGATGAAGAGGAAGAAACTAGTTATTGGGATAGCTCACAATATTATTATGAGGATTATGAAGGTTACAGTTGGAGCGACAGAAAAAATCCTTGTACAGTATCATTTTTTAGAGATAAAAAGATAAGTGCAAATGTGTTAGCTTCTAATCTAGGTGTAATTATTAAAAAAGGATTGAACCATTCTTATACTATAGCGGTAAATGATATTATAACAACAAGTCCGATAGCTAATGCTACGGTTAAGTTTTATAATTATCAGCAACAAGAAGTGGGAATATCCAAAACAGATGCAGCAGGAATAACAGTATTTGATGCAGATAAGCCGGCCTATTTTGCCATTGTAAGCTCAGGAAAACAACAAAGCTATGTGAAACTGAATGACGGAAACGCATTGTCAGTAAGTAAATTCGATGTAGCAGGAGTCAAATTACAAAAAGGAATAAAAGGATACCTATACGGAGAAAGAGGAGTGTGGAGACCAGGAGACACGTTGTTTTTGTCATTTATGCTAAACGATAATGCAAATAAATTGCCTGTTAAACATCCGGTGAAATTTGAGTTGAAAGACCCTTATGGTAAAGTTGTGTATCAAACAACAACAATGAATGGGACTAATAATTTTTATAAATTTATAGTAAATACAGAACCAGAAGCACCTACAGGAAATTGGCAAGCAAAAGTGCATGTAGGAGGAGCGAGTTTTAGTAAAAATATAAAGATAGAAACCATTAAACCTAATCGATTAAAGATTAAAACAACTTTTGATGATGAAGTGCTAAAAGGAGATGATGATATTAATGGGAATTTAGAAGTAGTATGGCTTCATGGAGCAATTGCACGAAATCTAAAAGCAGATATTAATGTTAGGTTTAGTCAAAAAGCAACAAAATTTAAAAAGTTTCCAGGATATGTTTTTGACGATCCAGCAAGAAAATTTAATACAGAAGAGCAAGTAGTATTTGATGGGAAAATATCAAATGAAGGAAAAGCAAACTTTAGATTAAAACCAGAATTAACAGCTGCTGCTGCTGGAATGCTTAAAGCATCTTTTATCACAAAAGTATACGAAAATGGAGGCGATTTTAGCACAGATGTAATAAGTAAAGAATATTCACCATACGATACATATATTGGAGTTAATGTGCCAAAAGGAGATAAAGCTAGAGGAATGCTACTAACAGATACCAATCACAAATTTGAGGTTGTAAGTGTTGATGCAAACGGAAATCCAAAAGCAACAAAGAACCTAAAAGTACGCATATACAAAGTAAATTGGAGATGGTGGTGGGATACCTCTGAAGATAACTTGTCATCATATAGCCGTAGTACATATCACAATGAGGTATTTAAAACAACAATAAATACAAATAGCAACGGGAAGGCTACTTTTGACTTTAATTTAAAATACCCAGAATGGGGACGTTATTTAGTACGTATAGAAGATCCAAATGGAGGACACGCAACAGGTAAAACTATTTATATAGATTGGCCAGGTTGGGCAGGTAAGTCAAGAAAAAACGATCCTTCTGCGGCAACAATGTTAATGTTCTCTACAGATAAAAAAACATATAATGTAGGAGAAAAAGCAATTGTAACATTTCCGTCAAGCGAAAATGGTAGAGCGCTAGTAACTGTAGAAAACGGAACAGAAGTAGTAGCCTCTCAATGGGTAATAGTACAAAAAGGAGAAACCAAATTTGAATTACCAATAGAAGCTATATATACACCTAATGTCTATATACATATTACATTATTACAACCACATGCAAGTACAGCAAATGATTTGCCGATTCGATTATACGGAGTTGTACCAATTTCTGTAGAAGATCCACAAACACGATTGAATCCTAAAATCGCAATGCCAGACGTATTGAGACCAGAAGAAACAATACAAGTTAAAGTGAGCGAGCAAGAAGGGAAAGCAATGACGTATTCATTAGCAATTGTTGATGAAGGACTATTAGACTTAACAAGATTTAAAACACCTCAACCATGGAATACTTTTTATGCACGAGAAGCATTGGGAGTAAAAACATGGGATATTTATGATGATGTAATAGGTGCTTTTGGAGGTAGTGTAAATCAGATTTTTAGTATCGGAGGAGACGGAGCAGCAGCCGGAAGTAAATCTAAAAAAGCAAATAGGTTTAAACCTATGGTAGTATATGTTGGACCTTTTACACTAGAAAAAGGAAAAACAAAGACGCACGAAATTAAAATTCCTAAATATATTGGATCAGTGCGTACCATGATCGTTGCGTCAAATGCTAATAACGGAGCTTATGGAGAAACAGAAAAAACAACTCCCGTTCGTAAACCATTAATGGTATTGAGTTCTGTACCAAGAAAAATTACACCAGGCGAAAAAGTTACGATTCCAGTAACTGTATTCGCTATGGAGAAAAAAGTTAAAAATGTAACAGTACGATTAAAACCAAATAAAGGTTTTAAAATTATAGGAGCTAGTGAACAACAATTAAAGTTTTCGAACCCAGATGAAAAAATGCTTTATTTTGAAATCGAAGTTCAAGATGGAGTTGAGATGACACAAATAGAAGTTGAGGCGAGAGGAAATGGCGAAAAAGCTACTTATGGAGTGCCTATAAGTATAATAAATCCAAATCCTGTGACAATAGAAACAACAGGAATAGTACTGGGTCCCAACAGTGAAAAAGAAATAGATTTTAGCGCATTTGGAGTTATAGGAAGTAATGAAGTGGCATTAGAGTTTTCATCTTTACCTCCAATGAATTTTGATGGACGTTTGCAATATTTAATAAAATATCCACATGGATGTATAGAACAAACAACCTCATCAGTATTCCCGCAATTATATTTAGAAGAGATATTTACATTAACAGCAGATAAAAAGCAACGTATTCAATATAACATAGAAGCAGCTATCAATCGATTAAAACAATTTATTCGACCTAATGGAGGAATGTCATATTGGCCAAGTAATTTAAGTGCTAATGATTGGGGAACTACCTATGCAGGACACTTTTTAATAGAGGCAAGTAAAAAAGGATATGTATTACCAATAGGATTTAAAAATAATTGGATTAATTACCAACAGCAACAAGCAAAAAGTTGGAGAAAACATAGTCATTCAGATTTAGCACAAGCATATAGGTTATATACGTTAGCATTGGCAGGTAGTCCAGATTTAGCGTCTATGAATCGATTGAGAGAAACGAAAGATTTGTCAAATGATGCAAAATTAAGACTTGCAGCGACCTATGGATTGGTTGGACAAGAAAAAGCTGCAAGAGCATTATTACAAATGACTACAATTGATTTTACAGAAAGAGATCGTTATAATACCTATGGATCCGTAAATCGTGATAGAGCGATGGCATTAGAGACATTATTAAGCCTTGGAGATAAGATAAAAGCACAAGAAGTAGCAGTTACTCTAGCAGCAGAATTATCTTCAAAAAAATGGATGAGTACGCAAACAACATCTTATGGATTATTAGCAATGGCAAAATTTGCTAAGGAAATAGGAGGGAAAGGAATCGAATTGAACTATACGCTTAATGGAGTGTCAGGAACTGTAAAAACAGAAAAAGCAATCGCATTAGTTGAAGGGTTATCGATACAAGATCAAAATAAATTAAAATTCAAAAACACTAAAGGAAATACAGTTTTTGTACAATTGAATACAAAAGGGATTTTACCAGTAGGAAAAGAAAAAAGAATACAAAGTAAATTAAATGCCATTGTTGATTATAAAACCAAGGATGGTAAAATAATGGATGTGACGCAAATAACACAAGGAACAGACTTTGTAGCCGAAGTGACGATCACAAATACTACTGGAACTACTGTAAAAGATATAGCATTAACAGAGGTGTTCCCTTCTGGTTGGGAAATTGTAAATACACGATTTACAGATTTTGGTGATTTTAAAGCAAACCAAGTAAGTTATACAGATATCAGAGATGATCGAGTAAACTTTTATTTTGATTTAAAAGCTAAAGAAAGTAAAACAGTTACATTATTGTTAAACGCATCGTATCTAGGGAAATATTATTTGCCAGGGATTCAGAGTGAAGCCATGTATGACCATACTTATTTGGTACGTAACCAAGGAAAATGGGTAACTGTTATTAAATAAAAAAATAAAAAGGAGCTAGAGTTTTTTTAGCTCCTTTTGTTTAAATACCTAGAAAAACATAATTAAAAGAATATAAATTTTAAAAACCATACCAATTAAATTTAGTTGATTGTTTTGATACTTATTTGGCAATATATACCCTTGAGAAAATGAAAACAGCAATACCTTGTTATATTGTTGTTTTACAGTATCGCGAGTTAATGATGGTAAAGAGTACACGTAAATAGTAACAAAGTTGTAAGAATTAGCATAAAAACAATCAGAACATATAGAGATCAAAAGTGTGCGAAATACTATAAGGATTACTATTTCTTATCGGAAAACAAAGAAGTAATAGCAACATAGGAAAAGCAAGTAGATTAATATAGTTGGTATAAAATATAAATTTGTTTACTAGAGAAAGAATACGAATTTGGGAAACGAATAGTGTAAATGAATTAATGAGAAGTCAATCAAATCATTTGAAAAAAATTATCAGATATATAAAACAACATCCCAAACGATTTTTTGTAGTAGGAGTTTTATTAATATTATATTACTTCTCTTTACCAACTCCATTGTTTAAAGATCCAACAGCTACGGTAATTGAGAGTAAAGAAGGAATACTTTTAGGAGCAAAAATCGCAGCAGACGGACAATGGAGATTTCCAGCCATAGATAGCGTTCCTTATAAGTTTGAAAAAAGCGTTCTGGCATTTGAAGATCAACAATTTTACCACCATTTTGGATTTAATCCAATAACGATGCTACAAGCTTTAGTACAAAACATGCAAGCTGGGCATGTTGTGCGAGGAGGAAGTACTTTAACACAACAAGTAATACGTTTAGCACGTAAAGGGAAAAAAAGAACATATTTAGAAAAATCCATCGAGTTGATATTAGCAACTCGATTAGAGCTAAAGAAAAGTAAAAAAGAAATACTGACATTATATGCATCTCATGCACCATATGGCGGAAACGTGGTTGGGCTAGATATGGCTGCTTGGCGATATTTTGGGTTACCAGCATATCAATTATCATGGGCAGAAAGTGCTACTTTAGCCGTACTCCCCAATGCTCCATCATTGATTTATCCAGGTAAAAATCAGATAATACTGAAGAGAAAAAGAGATCGATTGTTAAAAAGACTATACGATCAAGGGATATTAGACCAATTGACATATGAGTTGTCAATAAAAGAAATATTGCCTCAAAAACCTTTTGCAGTACCACAATATGCACCGCATGCATTAGATAAAATAGCATTAAAAAATAAAGGCGAACGAATAAAAACCACGATAGATTTTACAATACAGAAACAAGTAAATCAAATTGTAAAAACTCAGTACGAATTACAACGACAAAACGAAGTGCATAACATGGCTGTATTAGTGCTAAATGTTAATACGAGAGAAATTGTTAGTTATGTTGGGAATACTCCTACTGATGTTACACATCAAAAGGATGTTGATATCATTCAGGCTCTTCGCAGCACAGGAAGTACTTTAAAACCTCTATTGTATGCAGCAATGCTTAACAAAGGAGAATTACTGCCAGAGCAGATGGTGGCTGATATACCAACCGTTATAGCAGGGTATAGTCCCGAGAATTATGATCAAACTTATACTGGAGCTGTAGCTGCTAATAGAGCCTTAGCTCGTTCCTTAAATATTCCAGCAGTACGATTGTTACAGCAATATGGTTTGCCTAGATTTAGAGAGGAGTTAAATACTTTTAAAATTAAAGGAATCAAATTTAATGCAGATCATTACGGGCTTTCTCTTATTCTTGGAGGAGCAGAAGCTAGTCTTTGGGATTTATGTAAAACTTATGCAGGGTTATCGAGCACATTAAATCACTATCAAGAAACCTCAAGTGAATATTATACAAATGAGTTTGTAGAGCCTAAGTTAATTAAAAGTAAAGCCATAGAAATAGGAAAACTTACGAAAGAAGAACCAGTCTTTGGAGCAGGAAGTATTTGGTTAACCTATGAAGCAATGAAAACAGTAAACCGTCCTGATGGAGATGAAGCTTGGGAATTTTATGACTCTTCTCGGAAAATTGCTTGGAAAACAGGAACAAGTTTTGGAAATAGAGATGCATGGGCAATAGGAACAACAAAAGAATATGTAGTAGGAGTGTGGGTAGGGAATGCAGATGGTGAAGGACGTCCAGATTTAACAGGATTATATGCAGCCGCACCAGTTTTATTCGATGTATTTAATCTCTTACCTAAATCTGAATGGTTTGCCCCTCCTTATGATGACCTTACAGAAGTGACTGTATGTGCAAAGAGCGGTTTTTTAGCAAGTAATATTTGCCCTCCAAAAAAAGTATATATCCCGTCACTGGGAACCAAAATGAAACCTTGTATTTACCATAAACAAGTTCATTTAGATATAAAAAATCAATACCAAGTTAATTCCTCGTGTGAATCATTAACTAATATTCATCAAGAATCATGGTTCGTATTACCTCCACTAATGGCGTATTATTTTAAAAACACTGATGCAACATATAAACCATTACCACCATATAGATATGATTGTCAGCAAGAAAGTATAGCAACAATGGATTTTATATTTCCAAAAGAAAGAGGAAGTGTTTTTTTGGCAAAAGACTTTGAAGGTAAAATCAATGAGATAGTCTTGAAAATAGCACATACACAACCACGAACTAAAGTGTTTTGGTATTTAGATAAACAATTTCTAGGAACTACAGAACAATTTCATGAAATGCCAGTTTTACCTACAATAGGAAAACATTTGATTACTGTTTTAGACGAAAATGGTAATGAAATAAGACGAGATTTAGAAGTTAAAGAATAGTATAGTTTTTGAAAATGCTAGTAAATTGTGTGTAAATATTTGATTTAAAGGAGGTTGTTTTGGTTGTTAAAAATATTTGAAGTTCCATGTATATTTTGTATTAATAGTCGTATTTTTAGTAAACATAATTGATAGTTTTTTTTAAGTAACACCTAATAAAAATGAACCTAACTATTGCAAGTGTTTTTTCATTTGCGAATAGGTTTCGTATATATAAATCTTAAAAAATTAAACTATGCCATTTGATAAGATATGGGGCGTTTTGAAAACAACTGCGTTTTTAGGCAAAAGTATCCCTTATGGAATGATTCATCGAGATTCTCATCGATTTGAGGACGAAGAAAGACAAAAATTTCATCAACATTTAGAAAGCCTAAACCCAGGTAATGCACAAAGTAAAGGGTGGGTAAATCACTTGATTTGGGTAAATATGTATTGTGACCATAATAAAGTTACATTATTACCTAGAGAGCGAGAAGCATTAGAAGAAACCTACAGTGTAGGAAGAACAACAGTGCATGAAGCTATGGCAAAAGAGAAAGCTCTTTTTGGAGAGAATGGAAGTGCTTATCAACAAGGTAGCCTTAATTCGACTTTGCGAACACACAGACCACCAGAATGGTTAATGCCAGATGGACATATTGATCTGTAAAGAAAAAAATCAACAAAAAATAAAGCCTCCTTATGCATAACATATGGAGGCTTTAATGATAAAAAAATAGTAGTAGTTATATAAAATGACCTCAAATAGTTGAAACTAAATTTAAATGCTACTTCCTTTAATACTATATAAATGAATTTGTGTAATTGTATTGACTACAATTAAGTACCATTAATAATGTTTGAAAACTAATCCAAAATTATAACCAGTTTCTTTATTAGCATTACGACCGTCTATAGTTGTACCATATCCAGCAGATAACCCTAAGTTTCTAATAACAGGAACATATATTGCTACATTTATTTTGGTATAATCAACCTCAGTTTGTGGTAATGCAGCAGGCCCTCCAGCAGCAGCAAATTCATCAGATCCTATATCAAAACCACTTAAAGAATTTTGAATACCTAGTTGAGTATGTAGGTAAAAATACTGATGAAAATATCCGATTTTGAAACTATACAACATTGCATTTGGAACATCATAATCAGAATTATCTCTTAAGCTATAACCAACCTGTGCTTCTGCAAAAAAGTTATTATAAGTAGTAAATTGTGCTATTGCAAGTCCATCAATAGTGGTAGCGTCACCACCAATAGAAAGAATTCCTCTCCCATCATATCCGCCTACAGGGATGTTAGCACCAGTAGCTGCACCTAATTCTATTTTTCCGAGACTATGGAATTTCTTTTGGTATACTCTAGCCTTTACAAAGACTCCTAAATCTTGTACTCCACTAATTTCACTTTTTCCTTGTATTGGGTCAATAATATTTTCTTCATTCTTTGTTTCAATATAAGGTAATGTCGCTACAGCAGATAACCAATTTGTGATTCCATATTCTCCATAAATACTATAGATATTAGATGATATTTCGCCAAAATCAGCAGGGTTACCAGGAACAAGTCTATTTCCTAGATAAAATTCGTCATTGCTTTTATATGTATGCCCGACTGCAACAGTAATCTCATTTTTTTGAGGATAGAAGCCGCTTACAGGAGTTTGCGCTATACTCAATATAGGAAATGCACAAAGTGCGACGACTCCTATCAAGGATTTCTTTGAAGTGTTAAAAAATTTCATAGTTGTTAGTGTTTTATGGTTATCGCCGTTAGACGATTCTAATTTTAACACCTTAACAAAGAAAAATGTTATGAAAATCTTAATGATTTAGAAATATATGTTAACCATTGATGCAATAGTCTTAAAGCCTATGTGTTAGGTAGGGAAATAAAAAGTGAAATAGTACTGTTAAAGAGATGTTAACTGAGTGATTACCGTAAGTTAAAACCTTTTGCAGCCCACCATGGATGTATTTCGATTATCAATCGCCCAGCTTTTACCATTGGATCCATATTAGCTAGACTATCAGCCATTTTGAGAGTAGGAGTATTGTAGATAGTAATCCCTCTTATCTGACCATTATCTCCAAAAGGACCAGAGATATCAGCATAACCAGCTTCATACATTTTTCCCAAATGCTCAAGATGTAGTTGTTGTAAACTATCTGCTTCCGCTTTGTTTTGAGAGCGATTAGGACCTTTTTTTAGAAAAGCAATGAAATATTGTTGCATAATTATAGTATCACCAGTTTTTTCGTCCACATAATCAAATATTTTAAATCCGTCTTTTTCTAAAGACATTTTAATACTTGCAACAGATGGAGGATTAGGAGTCGTAATTTCTGTAATTTCTTCCTCCATAAGATGTTTTGATTTATCTTGATTAGATTGACAAGAAATTAAAGCTAAAATACTGATTGATAGTATGAAGTTTTTCATAAAGATACTGTTTTCCTTATGTCAAAGATACTATTTCCATTGATTATAAGGATGTAAACTTAATTGAGAATTATAATAACGAGGATTCCCAGTAACCTCGTTTCCTAACCAAGATGGAATTGTAAAAGATTCATTTTCATGTTGTAGTTCTATTTCAGCAACAATCAAACCTTTATTAGCTCCCTCAAAAACATCTACTTCAAAAAGATGTCCATCGACTGGAATTTCATAACGTGTTTTTTCAATAACTCCTTTTTCGCATAACGCTAATAACTGCTCCGCCTCTTCTAAAGGAATTTCTTTTTCCCATTCAAATCTTGAAACTCCCGTTTCATTTCCCTTACCTTTAATAGTTAGATAACCACTAGTTCCTTTAATACGGATTCTTACAGCACGTTCAGGGTGAGAATTAAGGTATCCTTGTACGATTCGAGTATGTATAGTGTTAGGAGTTGTAAAATTGGTAGAAGTGACTAAAAATTTACGTTCAATTTCGATCATAGTGCGAGTTTAAAATCCAGCGCAAATAAAAGAATTAATTACTTTTTAGCAATAGCCTGTATCATATCCGAAGCAATTATTTTTTGATGAAAATCATAACTTGCTAACCAATGCATTGTTGTAGCAATACTATAAGGAGATATAGAACGATATTTCTTCAGAGATCCTAACAAAAAAGGATTTAAAAACTTAAATAGAATTTTTGAAATTGATTCTCCTAAACGTTTTTCGGTACGAATACCACTTATTAATGAAGGACGTAAAATATATGTTTTCGGAATATAATAAGAACTTACTTCCTTTTCCATTTTACCTTTAATTCGATTGTAAAAAAAACGACTCACCGGATCGGCACCTAGAGACGAAATAACAATAAATGATGGTATCTTATGTTGTTTACATAATTTAGCAGCAGTAGTTGGAATTCCATAATCAATGGCTTCATATAATTTTTTATCAGGAGTTTTAGCTAATGTTGTTCCAATACAACAAAAAACGACATCAGCTTTAAACCGATCTGCTTCTTTGTCGAGTTGTAATAAATCAATGCAATATTCAGTGATTTTTGGATGTGTGATATTACACGAATTTCGAGAAAATAAAAGGACACTTGAATAATCAGGATCTTGAAGTAACTTCTGTAATAAAATACTTCCAGTAACTCCTGTAGCTCCCAATAAAATAGCTGTTTTTTGCATAGTTATATATGTATGATAAAAATAGACATATAATAAATAACCTCTTAAAAAGAAAGCCTATTAAAGATAATAAAAAGATTTGTATCCTATAAAAAGAGTCAGTAAAGCATAGAATTTTTTAAATTTGTATGAAGGGAAATTATAAGGGTTTTTGGAAGAAATCAAAGAACATAGAAAGATCATTCATGTAGACATGGACGCCTTTTACGCTTCTGTAGAGCAAATGGATAATCCTGAATTAAAAGGAAAACCATTAGCTGTTGGTGGCGGTGGAAAAAGAGGAGTGGTTAGTGCTGCAAGTTATGAAGCACGAAAATATGGAGTGCGATCTGCAATGAGTGGTATGGCAGCAAGGCGTAATTGCCCAGACCTAATTTTTGTACGACCAAGATTTGAGCGATATAGCGAAATCTCTAAACGAATTAGAAAGGTTTTTTATGAATATACAGATTTGGTAGAACCTTTATCTTTAGATGAGGCTTATCTTGACGTTACACAAAATAAAAAAGGAAACCCGAGTGCATCCATGTTAGCACAAGAGATCCGACAACGAATATTTGAAGAAGTTGGATTAACGGCATCTGCTGGAATTTCGATAAATAAATTTGTAGCTAAAATTGCAAGTGATTATAACAAGCCTAACGGACAAAAAACAGTGCCACCTCATGAGGTGGTTGAATTTTTGGAAGGGCTTGATGTTAAGAAGTTCTACGGTGTAGGAAAGGTAACTAAAACCAAAATGTATGGATTAGGGATCTATACAGGGAAAGATTTGAAATCCAAAACTGAAGAGTACCTAACACAAAATTTTGGCAAAGCAGGAGGGCATTATTATAAAATTGTACGAGGGATACATCTGAGTCCTGTAAAACCCAATAGAGAGCGTAAATCCTTAGCAGCCGAGCGAACTTTTGTCGAAAACATTTCTTCAGAAATTTTTATGATTGAACGGCTTGAGAATATAGCAGAAGAATTACAAAGGCGTTTGAAAAAGAGTAAAGTAGCAGGTAAAACAGTTACATTGAAAATTAAATATAGCGACTTTTCCTTGCAAACACGTAGTAAAACACTTCCTTACTATATCAGTGATGCGGCTATTTTATTAGAAACAGCCAAAGAGTTATTATATCAAGATACCTTACGGAATTCAGTACGGCTTTTAGGAATTTCACTTTCTAATTTAAACACTGCAAAAAAGAAAGAGAAAATCAAGGATGAAGTTGAAATTATTCAATTGAAATTTGAATTTTGAAGGTTTAAAAGTACGTCTTTTATTCTTAATGATTCTAAATACGCAACCTTTTAAGAAACTAACATCTTATTAATGAACTGAAAAGCTTAAATAAGATGAGTAGAATTAAAGTGTTTAAAAAGATTATTATTTGTGTGTTAATAGCAAATGTGCTAATGGCAACACAGTGTTATGATGATGATGAAGTGAATTTTTCGAGTACTATCGTAGAAAACCCTGACCTACTGATGGTCGAAAACAACGAAAATACATTTGTTGTAGGTGATTTCATTACTATACAGACAGTTATTGAAGATGCACAAAGAGATATAAATGAAAACGAATTGTTGATTTCGGATTTTATATCCAATTTATCTACACAAGAAATAGAATATGGCTTAGATTTATATAAAATGAATGCTTATGGAGAATATGATAGAATCAATCTTACTGATTCTGAAGAAAATCTAGTAGCCCAAATGGGAGAGGTTCAAGTTGAATTTGGACGACTTTTTATAACTAGTGTATTAGAAAATGATTCCGTTTTTAGAAGCTCAATATCATTGAAATTATTAGCAACAGGAAGGTATCAATTAAGAAGGGGTGGAGTGTATTATAATAATAATTTCATTGAGATAGAACAGACAAATTTTGATGAATATCTTTTGATTAGAACTAGCATTCAAGGAGATAATGAAGAAGGTTTTTATGAGTTTGAAGTAAATTAAAAATATTATTACGAGTTTCCGTAAAAAAGAAAATAAATATTGAAGTATTTTTGATCATATCATAAAAATCAAAATACGCCAATACCCATGCCTACAGCAAAGAATAGCACTTTTATTTCTAACGAGCCTATAGAAAATCCTGATCAAGATCAACTTAACTTCCTGCCTTATGCCGAAAAAGTACAACGTATTATACAAAATCAAAATACGGCAGACGACACAAGTCCTTTAACAATTGGGATTTATGGAAAATGGGGAGAAGGGAAAACATCTTTTTTAAATTTAATAAAAAAAGGGATAGATTTTAAAAAAAACAACGGGCAAAGAATTTTGATCTACGATTTCAATCCGTGGCGTTATACTACAGAAGATGAAATGTTGCATGCTTTTTTTGATGGTTTAGCCCAATTTATGATATTGAAAATTGAAGATAATTTACGGGAAGCAGGTAAATATATTTTGAAATTTAGTCGGTATCTTAAAGCTGTTAAACTATCAGCATCTGTTGGGATTCCAGTGGAAGGGGCTACGAAAGTATCCTTTGAGCCAAGTCAGATTTTTGAAGCGTTAGGAGAGGATTTAAAAGGAGAAGAATTATCCTTAGAAGCTTTTAAAGATAAAATCGATGAAGCTTTAAAAAAAAAAAAATACAAAGTTTTGATCACGATTGATGATCTAGATCGATTGGATAAAGATGAGGTTTATGCGATGTTAAAATTGATCAAACTCAATGCTAGTTTTAGCAATGTGTTGTACTTGGTGGCAATGGATCCAGAGCAAATTGCCAAAGCCATTCAAGGACGATATGGTAATACTATAGAAGACGGATATGCGTATCTTGAAAAGATTATCAATATTCCTATTCATGTGCCTAGAGTTGATAGTTTAGGTTTAAAAAAAATCTTTGAAGCTGGATTATGGAATGTTTTTAATCGTATTTACAATGAAACAAATGACAAGATTAAGAGAGAAGAAATCCAAGATATTATAGATGGATATGACTTAAATGAATTAAAAACCCCTAGAGAAACAGCGAGAATACTTAATGGTTTTTTTATTGCAATGTTTTCTATTGGTGATAAGGTGAATTTAAGAGATTTATATTGGGTGGAATATTTGAAAATTAAAAAGCCAAAATATTACAATTATTTAAAAGATATTAATGATTATGGAAGTGAAATAATTTGTGTAAAAAACAATCTTTTTGATGATGATAGGAATACAAGAGATATTATCAATAATATATTATTTGCTGAAAAAAGAGATTATTTAACTGATACTATAGAAAATGAAATCAAAAGAAATAAAAGAATTAATCATATAGAGTATTTTAATAAATATTTTACATATTCAGACAGTGAAGCGGAATTGATTGAAAATAAAATTAGATTGCTTATAAATGCTTTCAAAAATAAAGAAGTTCTTCGAGGTGAATTTATATTAAAAGAAATTTTAAGAGAGGATAGAAAAAGAGCCGTATCAAGGATTTTTAGGAAAATTGAAGCAGATGTAACTATTTTAACTGAAAGTGAAATTGAATCGATTATTAATGAATTGATAAGGAATAAAGATTTTTTTCGTGAAGAAAAAAAAGAGTTAATAGGACAGATAGGAGGTTTTTTTGCAAGACTTGAGTTTGAGAAAAGATTGAATGGGAATTTGTTGATTTTTAAGTTTTATGAAAAGTTAGACTGTTTTGAAGCTTATGATTATATTAATAAATTTAAAAAGGCAGATGGTGTAGGAGATATATTGAAAGAAATGTATTTGAAAAAAATTAATGAATTTAAAGAAAAATCTTCTTTTTTAAATGAATCTATTGATTCTTATAATATAGTTGAAATTTTTCGTTTATGGTGTCGTATTGATAGAGAGAGTTTTAAAGTGTATCTGATGAGTGAGATAAAAAATGTGAAAGATGTAAAAGTATTTATAAAACACTTTAATTTTGCACATAATGAGTCACGGTATTTTCGACAAATAACAAACGAGTGTTATACCGAAATAGATGAAATAATTGCTAAAGAGGTTATTGGGAAAATGTATAATATCGTAAGAGGTGAGTATCCAGAAATAACAGAAGATATTATTTCTAGTTGGATTTCAAAACGAGAATATACATTGGATGATAATATATTACAATTTATTAAATTTTGTGAGGATGATAACTATGAAATAAAAGATGTATCTCATAATAACTAAAAACTCACATCCAAAACAACTGTTCGAGTTATATTCTTTAAGTCAATTATCGAGCATCGTTTTGGATGTGAAATTTATAATGTAATCAATATTCAAATTTTATTAAGTATTGCTGCGGCACGTTCTAGCGTTTCATCTGTTTTAGCAAAACAAAAGCGAAGTACTTTATCATCCTGTTGATCAAGATTAAATACGGAAACAGGTATAGATGCAATTTTATGCTCACGAGTCAAACGCTTGGCAAAATCCACATCGTTTTCTGTTGTAATTGCGCTATAATCCAATAGTTGAAAATAAGTTCCAGCTGCAGGAGTACATGTAAAACGAGAATCTTTGATCAAGGATAAAAAATAATCCCGTTTTTGTTGATAAAAATCAGGCAATGATTCATAATGCTCAGGAGTCTTTAGATAAATGGCTAATGCCTGCTGGATTGGATGATTGCTACAAAAAACATTAAATTGATGCACTTTCCTGAACTCATTCATCAAGGCTTCTGGAGCGATACAATAGCCCATTTTCCAGCCAGTAGTATGAAATGTTTTACCAAAAGACGCAGTAATAAAAGTTCGTTCGCGTAAGCTAGAAAATCGTGCAGCACTTTGATGTGATACTCCATCAAAAATAATATGTTCATACACTTCATCGCTTAGCAAAATGATATCAGTACCTTCAAGAATGGTCGCTAAGGTTTGCATATCTTCTTTACTTAAAACAGTACCGCTAGGATTGTGCGGTGTATTGATAATAAGCATTCGTGTTTTTGATGAAATTTTTTGGCGAACCTCATCCCAATCTACAGAAAAATTAGGAGCAGACAATTGTATAGGAACTGTTGTACCTCCATACAATTCGATAGCAGGTTCATAAGAATCATAAGCTGGTTTTAAAATCATTACCTCGTCGCCTGGGTGAACAAAAGCAGCGATGATTGTAAAAATAGCCTGAGTAGCACCTGCAGTAATTGTGATATCATGAGCTGGATGATAATTACTACCATATAAACGATTGGTTTTTTCGATAATAATTTCACGTAAATCAGCAATTCCAGCCATAGGGGCATATTGATTATAGCCTTTGCGCATGGCTTTATTAACCAAATCCATCAATCGAGGGCTTACCTCAAAATTAGGGAATCCTTGGGATAAATTGAGAGCATTTTCTTGTTGTGCTAATTGACTCATTACCGTGAAAATAGTAGTGCCAACATTGGGTAATTTTGAAGTAATTGTAGCCATAAAATATCATTTAGTTGGATAAAGAAACAAAAAAGAATTGCAAAAAGAAAGGAAGAAAAAAGAGAATTATTGTAAAGAAAACAGCTATTGTTACGACACAATTTAAGTACGATTGATTTGTAAATAGAAACAATTATAAGAAAATTCAAAGAATATTATTGAAACGATATTTCAAGAATTCAAACGTTTTCGAAATCAATGAATTGAAAAGAAAAAAGACTTCTTTATATTCATTATAAATAATTGTAATATACTTACAAACCATTTAGAAAGCTTGGTATTAACCATGTTGAGCCGTACTTTTGTTACTCGAACACAATTAAAAATAATTATAAATAATGGGTGGATTATTAAAATCTTCGATCGCCAGGAAAGTGGCTATGGCACTTTCTGCTTTCTTCCTAATGTTCTTTTTATTGCAACATTTTGCAATTAACCTAACATCAATTTTTCCTAATAACGGAGCAACTTTTAATGAGTTGTCTCATTTTATGGGAACTAACCCCTTAGTACAATACGCATTACAACCAGTATTGATTTTTGGAGTGGTTTTTCATTTTGTTATGGGATTCATTTTAGAAATAAAGAACAAGAATGCGAGAGCAGTTAAGTATGCAAAAAATAATGGTGGAGCGAACTCTACTTGGATGTCAAGAAATATGATATACAGTGGGTTGTTTATCTTAATCTTTATTGTGATTCATTTTATTGATTTTTGGTTTCCAGAAATCAACACTAAGTTTATCAAAGGTGATTGGACTGGAATGCATAATGGAGAACTAAGATATTTCCATGAATTGCAACATAAATTTACAGCTGCATGGAGAGTTGCCTTGTATTGTGTAGGATTTGTATTCTTAGGATTACACTTATTACACGGGTTTAATTCTGCATTTCAATCTGTAGGAGCAAACAATAAGTATACAAACGGATTGAAAACTTTTGGAAAAATATATGCAATTGCGATTCCAGCAGGATTTGTGATTATAGCATTGTTTCACTTTTTCAATCAATCACATTAATATTACGACGACATGGCAATATTAGATTCAAAAGTACCACAAGGAGTGCCATTAAAGGATAAATGGACTACTTATAAAGATAAAATTGATTTAGTAAACCCTGCCAATAAACGTCTTATTGATGTTATTGTTGTAGGAACAGGACTAGCTGGAGGATCCGCAGCAGCGACCCTTGCAGAACTAGGATATAATGTAAAGGCATTTGCATATCAAGATTCTCCACGTAGAGCGCATTCGATTGCAGCACAAGGAGGAATCAATGCCGCAAAAAATTACCAAGGAGATGGAGATTCTGCTTACCGATTATTTTATGATACGGTAAAAGGAGGAGATTACCGTTCTCGTGAAGCTAACGTATACAGATTAGCAGAGGTATCAGCTAATATCATCGATCAATGTGTAGCACAAGGAGTTCCTTTTGCTCGTGACTATGGTGGATTATTAGATAACCGTTCTTTTGGAGGAGTATTAGTATCTCGTACTTTTTATGCAAAAGGACAAACTGGACAGCAATTATTATTAGGAGCATACTCGGCAATGAACCGCCAGATCGCTCGTGGAAAAATAGAAATGTTTAACCGTCACGAAATGCTAGATGTAGTTATCGTGGATGGTAAAGCACGTGGTATTATTGCACGTAATTTAGTGACAGGAGAAATCGAACGACACTCTGCTCACGCTGTAGTTATTGGATCAGGAGGATACGGTAACGTATATTTCTTATCGACAAATGCGATGGGATCTAATGCAACAGCAGCATGGAAAATCCATAAAAAAGGAGCGTATTTTGCAAATCCATGTTATACGCAAATTCACCCAACTTGTATTCCTCGTTCTGGAGATTATCAGTCAAAATTAACATTGATGTCTGAGTCTTTGCGTAATGATGGTCGTATATGGGTGCCTAAAAATATGGACGATGTAATGGCAATTCGAGAAGGTCGTAAAAAACCAACAGAATTGACTGAAGATGAAAGAGATTATTATTTAGAAAGAAGATATCCAGCCTTTGGTAACTTAGTACCTCGTGATGTAGCCTCTCGTGCAGCAAAAGAACGTTGTGACGCAGGATACGGTGTGAATGCAACAGGAGAAGCAGTATACCTTGATTTTAAATCAGCAATACAACGTTACGGAAAAGAGCAAGCAAAATTACAAGGGATAGATAACCCTTCTGCTGCAAAAATCATTGAATTAGGAGAAGCAATCGTAGAAGCAAAATATGGTAACTTATTCCAAATGTATGAGAAAATCGTAGATGAAAACCCATACAAAACACCAATGATGATATATCCAGCAACGCACTACACGATGGGTGGTATCTGGGTAGATTATAACTTGATGACGACAATTCCTGGTTGTTATGCTATTGGAGAAGCAAACTTCTCTGATCACGGAGCGAACCGTTTAGGAGCTTCTGCATTGATGCAAGGATTGGCAGATGGATATTTTGTATTACCATATACAATAGGTAATTACTTATCAAATGATATTCGTACAGGGAAAATATCAACAGAAACTAAAGAATTTGATGCAGCTGAAAAAGCAGTGACTGAACGTTTAGATTTCTTTATCAATAATAAAGGAAATCATTCTGTAGATTATTACCATAAGAAATTAGGTAAAATCATGTGGGAAAAATGTGGTATGTCTCGTAATGAAGCAGGATTGAAAGATGCAATGAAAGAAATTAAAGCATTGCGTGAAGATTTCTGGAAAAATGTAACTGTACCAGGAGCCTCTAATGAAATGAATCCTGAATTAGAAAAAGCAGGAAGAGTAGCAGATTTCTTAGAGTTAGGAGAATTATTCGCTAAAGATGCATTAGAACGTAATGAATCATGCGGTGGACATTTCCGTGAAGAATCTGTAGAATTAGATGGATTACAAAAAGGAGAAGCAAAACGTAATGATAAAGATTATGCTTATGTTGCTGCTTGGGAATATAAAGGAGAACCAGCTGAAGCTGTGTTACACAAAGAAGAATTAGAGTTTAAAGATATCGAATTAAAGCAACGTTCGTACAAATAAGAATTGACTATGAATTTAACACTTAAAATTTGGAGGCAGAAAAGTTCAGCCGATAAAGGACAGATGATTGAGTACAAAGTGTCTGAGATTTCAGAGCATATGTCATTCTTAGAAATGATGGACGTACTTAACGAACAATTAATAGCCGAAGGTGATGAACCTGTAGCTTTTGATCATGACTGTAGAGAAGGAATCTGCGGAATGTGCTCTATGTATATCAACGGAGAAGCACATGGACCAGATAGAGGAGTAACTACATGTCAGTTACACATGCGTATGTTTAAAGATGGGGATACAATTACTATTGAACCATTTAGAGCAAAAGCATTTCCTGTAATAAAGGATTTAGTAGTAGATCGTACAGCTTTTGATCGTATACAACATGCTGGAGGGTATATTTCTGTAAATACTTCAGGAAATACACAAGATGCTAATGCAATTCCGATTGCAAAAGAAGCTGCAGATGAAGCTATGGATGCAGCAACATGTATCGGGTGTGGAGCTTGTGTAGCAACATGTAAAAATGCTTCTGCAATGTTATTTGTTGGAGCAAAAGTATCTCAATATGCATTGTTACCACAAGGACAAGTAGAAGCAGCAGATCGTGTAATGGCTATGGTAAATCAAATGGATCTAGAAGGATTCGGAAACTGTACCAACACAGGAGCTTGTGAGATAGAATGTCCTAAAGGAATTTCTTTAGAAAATATTGCACGTATGAATCGTGAATATTTAAAAGCAAGCTTAAAAGGATAAAAGCAAAAAAAAGCTTATTATATAAAAGGGGAATCGATTTCGATTCCCCTTTTTTGTGTTTATAATAAAGTTAGATAAATGTCTATACTAGATGGCCTCCCACCAACAGCCTAAACAACTAGTAGAAGTATCGCAAGATCCTGCTCCCGTATACAATCGTACATCTAAGCCACCTTCACTTGAGTGTGCGCAGTAGCGTACATTTAAACCTCCATGGATTTGTTTTTGATCTTCTTTGGATAAAATTGCCGTTTTTGGAAAGTTGAATTTGTTTCTCATTGTTTAATTATTTTTAAGATAATACCAAAACTAGAAAACAATAATAGGTTTCATTTCACCCGTTTAGGGTGATTTTAAATGAAATGATTTATGTTGTTTTTCAAATAAAAAAGAGTATTGTATTTTGAAAATGTGGAAAGTTTATAGGGAGAATGATATATGGAAATTACAATCGTAAAAAAAGCAAGAAATATAATTATTAATGAATTTAAAGAAGAAGTAATCAATCCTTCATTAATAATAAGATTCATAATTTATTATTATAGTCTATTAAAGAATATAATTTTTCAAGTATATTCGTAATGTAGAAACTAATTGCTTTTCTACGTTTAAAATTATCAATCAAAATCATCAATCAATTATACTTCCTTATGGTATGAACTCCTAATATTTAGATTTTTTGAATATATGATTGTTGTAGATGTGTTTGTATCTATGATAGGATTGATTAAGCAACAATCAGGAGTAAGCCGAAAATCCTTTTGAAATAGAGTAGGTGTTTGTTAATCAATACAATTGAATATGAAAAGAACACTATTGTTTACCTTATTAATGTTATCATTTTATACTGTCACCGCTAAATCGTCATGCGAAAAGAAAATATTTCATGTCGATAATTTAGCTGACCTTAATCAAAAAATAGATTTTCTTGTTTCTAATTCCTCAACATTTTCAACAACTATTATATTGGGTAATGGAGAATACGGTAACAAAGATATCCATTGGAGTGATTCAGAAGAAATAGGCTTATGGAGAGATATTAGCCCCAAAGGTGGTTGTCCATGCGAAATTAAGGCTGAAACTAATAATAATGTGACTTTATTTGGTAAGTTACTTTGGAGAATAAGAGATGCTAGAGATTTAACAATTAGAGGAATAAATTTTATAAAGACAAGGAAGTTTTTTGCAGAAGGGCTCGTTGATATTTCTGGAAATAGTGAAAATATTACAATAAGTGATTGTGTTTTTAAAGAATTTAAAACACATATTCCAACAATAACTGGAGACTTTTTTGAAGACCCAGATCCAACAAATGATATTAATTACTATATACATGCAGCAGGTATAAATAATACTATAAAATCGTGTGTTTTTGAAACGAAATATAGTAATGGTACATATGTTAATATGCATCAGTCTACGGGGAATAAAATCTTAAAATGTACGTTTTCTGAACAAGGAGTGCTAACTGAAGGTGAGATGAGATGGTATAAGAATAGAGAATTTATTTCTTTGGGAAATACTAAGAAATCATTAGTTAGTAATTGTGATTTTTATTCTAAAAAAACAAAAGGATTTTATGTTAATTTCTATGGAGGAACTGACAATGTAGTTACGTCTAGTAATTTTACAGAGAACCCAGAGGATTATGTTGATACTCTTGAAGAACCTTTGTACGGTAAATTTGAAGCTAACGTAGCATATGTGAATTTTAATAAAGGACAAAATAATGAGGCTGTCAATAATTTTTTTGGAAGAAAGCGTATTTATGGGAACTATGTAGATGCTTCTGTTTATGATCGTAATATTGTAAGTGGGCATTTAATAAAGAATAATCATTTTGAAAATTTAGAACACGGAGAAAAATACCGGGCAAGTTTTATAAAACTAGGAAGCTGTGGTGGTGATAATCCTACATCAGATGTGAATACTGGAATTAGAGTAGAAGGTAATTTGTTTAAAAACTATAACCTAGATCAAAATCCGTACTACGAAGTGATCTCTAATAAATCATCTGGGAACTTTTTTGTGAGAAATACATTTGAAGATTGTAATGGAGGAATACGTTTAAGATGTGGAAATAGTTGTACTGTTGAAAATAATAGATTTATAGGGATAGATAGAACTAATAAATATATGGATGGAGTGGATATTAATGGTAAGAACCATAAGGTTTTTAATAATTATTTCGAAAATTTAACGCAATATCCTATTACTTTAAATTCGGGGAATTTAAGAGCTGAAAATAAAGATTTTAGCTATCGTCCTGTAGAAAATTTAGAAATGACATTTAATACATTTGTAAATTGTGATTATAATATATTGATCAGAAAATTTCCAAAACAAGAAGCTATAATTGTCCCTAAGAATTCGAAAATTGAAAATAATATTTTTCATTTTAATGCAGAGAACAAAAAATCATTTGTTCTAGTATACCCGAACGATGCATTTGTTACGTCAGATTTAAGTCGTTGGGATACGAATATTATAAACAATAATATTCTTTATAGTGAAATAAATAAAGCAAATGTCAATATAAATGGGTTTGATACACCATTTATTTCTAACTATTATGAAGATCCTATGTTGACTAATGATTTAGGCGAATATATTCCACAGGATAACTCTATAGTTAAAAATAATGCAACTATTAATGATTATATTTATGTTGTTAAGGATATTAATGGTAGGGTTAGAGATTCAGATAGAGATATAGGTTGTTATGAAATAAATAGTAGCACCGCTAAAGTAAGTTATAAGTTAGAAGTTAATCAGTTAAAAGTTTATCCAAACCCAAGTTCAGATCATGTAAATATAATGTGTGCTGATTGCGGTGTGTTTGATGTAGAGATATTAGACGCTCTAGGAAATGTTTATATGAATAAGCAAAAACTGAATGTAACTGAAGTGAAGCTAAATGTAAGTTTGCTAAATAGGGGTCTTTTCTTTATTAAAATAAGAAGTGAAAAGATTAGTAAAACACTAACTTTTGTCAAACAGTAGTTGATTGCAATGAAAAAATATAATATCAAATAATAAACAGACTATAATAAAATTATTTTACAAACTCCATTTAGAATACTTATAAAAATGATACGATCTCAAAAAACATTTTGAGATCGTATCGCTTTATGAGAAATAATTCTTTAACATAAATTCTGCTGAAGAATATTTATTTCGAATCTCCTTAATCGTTACTAATGCTTGATTAATAGTATCTTGTTCTTGATAAGATACACTAAATAGAGACCCAGAAAAAAGACTTATAAGAACGACTAAAATTCGACGACCTGTGTTTCTTTTGTTAAGATCAATATCAGGAAATTCCTTTAAGTAATTTAAAATGAAATCATCATTAACATTGTTGATTAAAAAGGATTTAAGCTCTTCAGCATATTGTTTAAATTGTTTAATATCTTCAAGATTTGGTTTTTCATTAATTAAACGATCCGCTTGTACTTGAATATCTTTGATTTGACGATGAATATTTTGATTCATAAAGTTAATTTTCTTGAATTTGCGAAGGTATAGAATCTATCATTTTCTTAGGAGGTGTATAGTGTAAAATAAAACTCTTTTTTAAGATAACAGCATCATTTACTATAAACGGTTTTGGCATCATTGTTTTTTCTCTCGCAGGAATTGAAAACTGAGTGTTTTCTAAAAGGTCATAGGAAGATTCAAAGACAGTAAAAACAGGTACAGAATCTTTATGGAACTGCATTGATAACTCCAAAGGTTCGTTATTAGTAATATGATATGTTAGTAGTTCTAATTTCCAACGTTTTGTGAAAGCATTTACACGTTCTTTTCGATAGGAAAAATCATTAACAGTTACTCCATTTACAGTTAGGGCGTCAAAATTGAAAAGTGTTTTTGTATATACATCCATACGTTGTGCTGTGCGTTGTGGGATAATGGACAACTTGACAGTTCGTTGCGTATTGATAATTGTATCATGTAGGATGTGAAATTCTGGGGCATCTATGTTTTTAATAGGAGCCTTAGTAGCAAAAGTAAATCGAGTACCATATTTACTTTGTAAAGCGACCCCATTATATGCTTTAGCTACGTTTTCTGTAGGGTTTATATAATTTTTAGTCCATGTGTCTAATGTAGTATCATAAGTTCCCCAAACAGCTTTATTTTCATCTGTATCCAATACATAAACAAGACTGTTAGGTTTTTGTCTCTCTTTAGAAAAACTAGCTGTAGTGTGTCCTATTATAAAAAATAGAATAGTAAGTCCTAAAGCAATATAACTCAAACTCTTTTTACGTCTGTAAAACCCTAGTATAGGTAATAGTAACGAAAATAGAAAAACAGTTAAAATACTAGAAGCAAAGACGATTTTTAAACCAAGTGCAATTGGGAAACTTTTGATAAAAGGAACAAGAATGAAAATTGCAGGTAAACCTAATAAAATGAGCACATAAGGATTGGGTTGTTTTTGTCTAAGGATAATAAAGAGACTCAATAAGCCAAAATATGCAAGTATTATAAAATAACTAGCTCCTTTTAGATATAAAGCTACTATAACACAGACGCAAAGCCATAAAAAAAAAGGTGCGATTAATAGGCTAGGAAGGTTTTCGGGATCATGAAACTTACTATATATTCTGAAAGAAATTGCGATAGCAAGAAAAACGAAAACGTAAATATAAGTATAGCCATTATATGTAAATCCGTGTTGAATCTCGTTATAATGAGGATATAAATATATAATGAATTTCCATAAGCCAAAACCGATACTACCAGCCAAAATAAGAGATAGTAGTAACGCAACAGTTCCTTTTAATACGGATTTTACATGAATTCTATGGCGCACTCCACCATATATTATGAGGGCGAAAAATAATAATATCGCACCCCAGAGTAAAAAATAAATCCAATCAAAAGGATATTTGATAATTTTAAAAATAGGAATGTCAAAATAAATATAATCTTTATCAGACTTTAGTGTTGTAAGATCGATTTCCGAAAAGTGATTCATTAATGGCATTAGATAACTTCCCTGATGCTGTAATGTATTTAGATCTAAATTTTCCCAAGTATCGTTTGCTGTATGATAATCAAAATGATCTCCGATAAAAGCAAAATTAAAACCATCAATATCACCATCTTTTCTAAAAACGGTAAGATCGGTGTCATTAGGAAGCATTTTGTAAATACTATACGATAGAGAATTTGCGACAGGATGAGAAACATTGGCATTCGAAAATTCTTCAATAAGGCGTCCATTTTTTGCATCTGTTTCAACCAACATATAAGATTCGCCACCGCTGCCTCGAGCCTCAAAGTTGAGAACCATCCCTACATCTTTTGCCCAAGGATGTTTATTTACAAATAAATCAGCCCCATTTAACCCTAATTCCTCACTATCCGTAAAGCAGATAATAATATCATTTTTTGGTGTTTTATGAGTTGCTATAAAGGCGCGTACAGCTTCTAATATGGTTGCAACTCCGCTGGCTGCATCACTAGCGCCTGGTGAGGCATGTGGATCACTATCATAATGAGATAATACAACCAATGCTTTTTTACTATCATGTCCTTTAATACGTGCAAGAATATTTTGAGGCTTACTTAATTCACCAGTTTTAAAAATAGAAAATCCCTCTTGTATTTCTGTTTCGAGACCTAATTTTTGAAGTTCTTGAATAATATATTGTTTACTCTGTTCATGAGCTTTACTGCCTACATAATGAGGAGCTCTTGCAATATGCTTTACATGTTCTAATGCCCTAAGCGTTGAAAACTCCTGTTGAGGAGCGTCAAGATCAACTATCTGATGAGGCGTACTTCTATATAAACTATACCAAGTAGCTATGACAAGAAGCAATAGAGATATGAACGAGGAAGATTTTTTCATAGGGGATGGTTTGAATTGTTTCAAGAGTATTGTATTATGTTTTATAGCGGTATTAAAAATAATAAATTAAGATTAAATAAAGATAAGTGAGTTGATAAAGGTTGCTTAAGTGGCTATTAATCACTATATTTAAAAGAAAAGCTATACTATGGGAATATTTAACTTTCAAGGAGCACGCTCCAAAACAAAAAAGAAAACAGGCGAATCTATTCAAGTATCAGATTATATGTCAAAAAAATTAATCACTTTTAAGCCAGAGCAATCTGTATTGGAAGTGATGGAAACGTTGATAAAACATAAAATATCTGGTGGACCAGTAGTAGGACGGAATAAAGAATTGTTAGGTATTATATCTGAAGGGGACTGTATCAAACAAATAAATGAAAGTCGTTATTATAATATGCCTATGGAGAATTTTAATGTGGAGAAATTCATGGTGAAAGAAGTGGAAACAATTCAAGGTAATGTCAGTATTTTTGATGCAGCTAATAAGTTTTTAGAGTCTAAAAGAAGACGTTTCCCTATAATTCAAGAAGGAAAATTGATAGGACAAATAAGTCAAAAAGATATTTTGAAGGCCGTATTGAAAATCAATGGACAACAATGGAGAGGATAAGTGAAATTAAGTTGAAGATATGATCGTTCTAAGGTTGCTACTTTAGAACGATTTTTTTTTGCAATACCATTCTAGAAAACTACTAAATGAATTTATGCTTTTGTAGAAAACAATTACATAGAATGGAAAATTAACTTGAGCGTTTGACTAAAGCATAATATTCATTTTCTAAAGGTAAGTATCCTTGATCATATACAAAATAATATATGGTACCTGATTTAGTTGTATAGATACTGGTGATGTAATTAAAATCAAATCCCTTTGCGATTAATTTGTTACGAGTGGTTTTGCTTTTGTTATTTGGGTTTAATGTCTCTAAAATTCGATAGTTTTTTCGCAAGCGATTATTGATATTTCGAACAAGATTTTTACTATCCTTATTCAATTTGTTATTATAGGCATTACGACAATAATCATTACAGAATTTTTTGTCAATCCGTCCTATAATTTCATCATCACATTCTAAGCATGTTTTTTTCATATATATTATTGTTTGTGATAGACAAATTTTACTTCTTCTTTATGGTTGTCAAGCATTATATAAATATTCATTTGAGTAGCACTGACTTTTTCAAAAGTAAATTGATCAAAATATATTTTGTTTCCTTCTATTTTAATGAATTTGAAATCAACAGTTTCTTCTTTTTCTTCCCAACCACGAAACTCGCTATCAAAATGTTTAAGTTGTAATAGAAGAGTGTTGTCTTTTTCGGTAATACCTCCTAGTTCATAGAATTTAACCTTATGATCAACAACCAATTTAAAAGAAAACATCATAGAGTTTCCTAAAGGATTACTCCAGATTTCTTCTACTTGTCCTCCAAAAGCTTCTCCAGTCCAATATCCACTAATCCATGAAATATCTTGTAGTGAAACATTAGGGGTAGTGTTACCTTCTTGGTATTTAAGTGTGTTTTGAGCTTGCAGTGAGAATACACTAAAATAGAAGAATATAATATATAAAAATCTCATAAACTATTAGTTATATGTGTAATCTAAGATACGATATAAAATGAAAGGAAATAAAAAAGGGTGATTTTAGAGTTTGTTATAGTTGAAAAAAGAGAATTATTATGAAGGAATTAAATTTCCTTGAAAACTTCTTCTAAATAATAAATTGATTCTATAGTTTTTAATTCATCCAGTTCTTTTTTTGAGTCGAAGGATTATTTTTTAATGACTCAGAAGTTGATTTCAGAATTATTTTATATAAATTAAATAGTTTGTATAATATTACATCAAAAGAACAAATCCTGTGCTAGTCTATACGTATTAGCATGTGCTTCGATAATTATTTTTATATCTGGAGAATATCCTCCTCCCATAGAGCAAACTACAGGAATCTTATGGTCTTTGCACAATTGTAATACAAAACGATCTCGTTCTTTACATCCTATTATAGAACAACCTAGTTTACCAAGTTTATCGCTTGCTAGAATATCAACACCAGAAAGATAATATATAAAATCAGGCTGTTGTTCTTCTATCAATTTAGGTAGTGTGCTTTTTAAAATAGAAAGGTATTCTTGATCTTTAGTATCATTAGGTAAAGCAATGTCTAGATCCGATTTTTCTTTTTTGAACGGATAGTTTTTGTCACCATGCATTGAAAAAGTAAAAACATTTGACTCTTGAGTGAAAATTTCTGCGGTGCCATTACCTTGATGTACATCGAGATCAACAATTAAAATTTTATTGATAAAGGTATTTTCTAATAAATAATGAGCTCCGATAGCTTGATCATTTAATAAACAAAAAGCTTCACCATGATCAGAATAGGCGTGATGTGTACCACCTGCAATATTCATGGCAATACCATGTTCTAATGCGTATATAGAAGCCTGTATCGTTCCGTTTGCAATTAATAATTCTCGATCTACTAATTCCTGACTTAATGGGAATCCATTCTTTCGAATCTCCTTAGTATCTAGAGATAGCGAAATTAATCGCTCATAATAAGTTTTAGTATGTGCTGCGAGAATATGTTTTGTTTCTGGAAAGGTTGGTTCAAAAAAATTAGAAACTTCACAAGTTCCTTCGTGTAATAATTGCTGAGGAAGTAATTCATATTTAAGCATCGGAAATCGATGTCCCTCTGGCAAAGGGTGTTTATAGATAGGATGATATGCTATTTTAAGCATGGAGCAATTTTTTAAAAGCGAAAAAGTATGAATTTTTTTCTATAAAAATCATAATAACCAAAATGGATACTATTATTATGTTCAAAAATGACTTTTGCAGGAAGTTGTTTAACTTCTTTTTTGTTATAAACTAATAATTTGTCCTGTGAGTTTTGAGGTACAGGGATATTCTCATGTTCAAAATTAGAAGAAAAAACGCTTTTGATGTAAGTAGTATTTAGATAATTGAAAGAAGAAAAATCAGTAAAAGTAAATACAGGGGCGCTAATTGTTATGCTTGAATAAGGTATAGGTAAGAAATTGAAATTCATGTTTGCTTGAGAAGTATTTTCTTTAATTTTAACGCCTCCATAAGTTAGTATATAGTGATCATTTATTTTTTGAGCATAGATACCAAGATCTCTTTGAGAGATGTTTCTAAGAAACCTAGAAGTTTTAGATTCTTTGGTTGAAATATTATTTTTTTCTTCTACGATTATAGCTGAATTTTTAAAGTCAATAGAATCTTTTTTTGTTGCTTGATATACTTTAAGAGTTTTATTAGTAGTATAATCTTTAATTAATAATTGTATTTCTTTGGGGTGTGCTACAATTTGGAAAAGTTTATCATCAAAGAAGAAAGAATTTGTTCGTTGAAAAGGAGATCTGTTTTTCATTAATGGTTTAGGGAATATTTTACTTAAACCTTCAAAAGTATCCCAATTAAATTCAAAAACCTGTGTAGTTGTTTTGTCTACATCGAAGGTTAAAAACAAATGATCCTTATTAGGATAAAACTTAATGAGTTTTGATGCTTCTTTAAGAGAATGCTGCGAAATTTGATCGATTTTGGTATGTGTAAGTATTTTATGATGATTGACATAATCACCGTTAAAAACATCACTCAAGAAATAATAATCTTTAGCAGGATTTAAAGAGCGATAAATAACATTATTTAAAGCTACTGTTTTCTTTTTTTGTAATTCAAAAGCATTATTTATATTATAGAAATTAAGAGTGTTAGAATGATTTGTTATAGTGCATAAATAAACTTTATTATTGTGAATAAAACTATCTAAGAAACGTTCTCCTTTGATATTATAAGTAACATCTTTAATATGATGAGTTTGATTGTTGAAGTCTAAGGTTAAAACCGCTGACTTTTTAAAACGCGTATTGCTATAAAAGAGATGGTATCGTCCATCTGTGATATTATAACCTAATAAAACATTTAGTTTTTTAGGAAATTTAGAAATAGTAATGATTTTTTTTAGGTTGTAATCTTGATCGATTAAAAGTGCTTTTATTTGTTTTTTCTCTTCTAAAAGAAATACAATATTATTTGTTTCTTGATTAGTAAGCTTGATAGTGTTTTTTTCATAGCTTCTTAAATCTAGAAAAGGTTTTTCGATCTCAAAAACTTTTTCCTGAGAAAAGCCAGGAAGTATACAGATGAATAGTAATAAGTTAAAAAGATTTTTCATTTGATGTAAATTGATGAATATTAAAATTTATAAATGAGGTATTTTTTAGATGTAAGATCGTAATAACCATAAAAAACTTTACCATCGTATTTAAATATATTTTTAGCAGTTATTTTACTAATGTTACTTTCAAAATCATTTATCTTATCATAGGTGTTTTTAGGGATTTCTCTGGTAGTATGCTCAAGGTTTTTATCTAAAAGAGAATTGATGTAAGTCGATTTTGTTGTTGTGTATTGATAAAAATCAGTTAACAAAGGGTTGAAGTATAGTGATGTAAATTGAAGAGTCGAATTAGAAACACTTCCGGTATTTAACGTTGGAGGTTTATAACGTTGAATTTTTTCAGTTCCACCAAGTAGTACATTATAAAAACCATTGATCTTATAAACAGAAACACCTATGTTTGAATTTGAGATTTTTCTGAGGTATTTCGAAGTTTTTTCCATTTCTCTTACCTTCTTTTTATTCCAAGTATAATAACTACCACCTTCTTGTATGATAGGAGTGTTTTTAAAATCGATAGGTTTTTCCTTTTGAGCTGAATAAGTTTTTAAAACCTCTCTTGTTTGTAAATCACTAATAGTAAATATCATTTTTTCAAGAGAACTAGCAATGTGAAAGATTTTTTGATCAAAAATAAAGGAATTACTCTCCTTAAATTCACTATCATTTTTACTAGGTTTATCATAACTATTATACGAAGAGGTAAAATCATCTAAGTTGATCGTGTAAACATGAGTTTCATCCATGGAGATATCAAAACTAAAAATAAGTTGATTGTTTAGGTGATACAATTTTATCTTTTTTGAAGCAGTATTTAAGACATTAGGATGGGTGTGTTTAATAGTTCCGATATTAATATAACGATATGAAGTGTTAGAATCGGATGCCATTAATAAATCATAGACAGAGTATTTGTACGAACGTAATGTGCTCTTGTATTCAGCATTTTTAAGAGAAATTGTTCTTTTTGTCGCGACAAAATCTTTATCAAAAGTATAAATATTAAGATTTGAAGAAAATTTACTAATCGTTAGTATATATATATTATTGTTATAATTGAGACTCTCAATAAAACGTTCTTTCTTGAATTTAAATTTTAAAAGGTTTTGAGTTGCTGATTGAGTTTCAAAATCAAATGATAATACACCAAATTTATCGTAATACTCATTTGAAAAAAAGAGATTGTAATGATTTTCGTTAATAGAATGTCCTAATAAATTTTGATACTTTTTAGGAAGAGGTGTTGTTGAAGTAGTTGCTTTTGAAACATGATTTTTATCGTAAAGATGTGCACGTAATTCTTTTTTCGCTTCAAAAAGATATAAAACATCTTTGTTGTTATTGTTTGGTATAGCAAAAGATTTTTTGTGATTACTGTTTTTTGTATTAGTAAAAGCAGTAGTTATTTCTGTAACGAGCTCTTGTCCAGTTAAGGTTTGTATGCTTAAAAATAAATAGCATACGTAAAAAAGATTTTTCATTTGATTGATGTAATTGTAGTATAAAATAAGAGCGAATGTACAAAAATGTAACAAACGCTCTTTATTGTATATTTAATATAATCTTTTGATAAAGATCTAATGTGATTTAATTGATCGTAGCTCCAGAAGTTACAGTTGCATCATCAGGATTCACAAAAACAAGAGAACCATCAGGAGTTTCGGTCATTAAGATCATTCCTTCACTTTCTACACCGCGTAGTTTTCTAGGAGCTAAATTAACTAATACAGTTACTTTTTTACCAAGAATTTCTTCTGGCGAAAAATGTTCTGCAATACCAGAAACAATGGTGCGGACATTAATCCCAGTATCAACTTTTAATACTAAAAGCTTTTTGGCTTTTGGCATTTTTTCAGCTTCAATAATAGTCCCAACACGTAAATCTAATTTTGTGAAATCATCAAAAGTAGCAGTCTCTTTTTGAGGTTCTACGGTTTTATTAGCAATTTCATTAGCTTTTTTAGTTGCTTCTAATTTATCTAGTTGTTTTTGAACATCAGCATCTTCAACTTTATCGAATAATAATTGAGCTTTTTCAATTTGATGTCCAGCAGCTAGCAATGTTTCTTCGGTCGCAATCGCATTCCATGCTATAGGAGTATGATTTAGCATCGTAGTAAGCTTTGCACTTGTGAAAGGTAAAAACGGTTCTGCTAAGGTCGCTAAAGTTGATGCAATTTGTAACGCTACATACATTACTGTTCGAGTGCGTTCTTCATCCGTTTTAATTAATTTCCAAGGTTCTTCGTCAGCTAGATATTTATTTCCTAATCGAGCTACATTCATCAATTCTTGACTAGCTTCTCTAAATCGATAACGTTCAATAGAACTAGCTATGACAGCTGGATATGCGCGTAATTCTGTAAGGGTTTGTGTATCCACATCAGACAATGCCGATGGTGTAGGAACAATACCATTATAATACTTATTGGTTAGTACGATTACACGGTTGATGAAATTACCAAAAATAGCAACCAATTCGTTGTTATTACGTGCTTGAAAATCTTTCCAAGTAAAATCATTATCCTTAGATTCGGGAGCATTTGCTGTTAATGCATAGCGCAATACATCTTGCTTCCCTGGAAATTCTTCAAGATATTCATGTAGCCAAACAGCCCAGTTTTTTGAAGTTGAAAGTTTATTCCCTTCAAGGTTCAGAAATTCGTTTGCAGGAACATTTTCAGGTAAAATATAACTCCCTTCAGCTTTTAGCATACTAGGGAAAATAATACAGTGAAATACAATGTTATCTTTTCCTATAAAGTGAACCAGTTTGGTGTCTTTATCTTTCCAATATGGTTCCCAATCTTTCCCTTCTCTAGCTGCCCATTCTTTTGTTGAAGAGATATATCCAACAGGAGCATCAAACCAAACATATAATACTTTTCCTTCGGCTCCATCTACAGGTACAGGAATTCCCCAGTCTAGATCTCGTGTTACTGCACGAGGACGTAAACCTTCATCTACCCAAGATTTAACTTGACCATACACATTAGGTTTCCAATCTTTTTTATGACCTTCGATGACCCATTCTTTCATGAAATCTTCGTATTGATCTAAAGGTAAAAACCAATGCTTTGTTTGTTTTAAAGTAGGGACAGCTCCAGAGATTGTAGATATAGGGTTGATTAAATCTGTAGCGTTTAATGAACTACCACATTTTTCACACTGATCTCCATATGCTTCTTCATGTGCACATTTTGGACAAGTACCCGTAACAAAACGGTCTGCTAAAAACTGTTTAGCTTCATCATCATATAGTTGTTCTGTAACTTCTTCGATAAATTTACCATCCTCATACATTTTCTTAAAAAACTCAGAAGCAGTTTCATGATGTATAGCAGAAGAAGTACGCGAATAATTATCAAATGATATTCCAAAATCAGCAAAAGATTGTTTTATGATTTTGTGATATTTATCTATAATTACTTGAGGAGATACCCCTTCTTTTTTAGCACGCATTGGTATTGCTGCTCCGTGCTCGTCACTTCCACAGATGTAAGCAACATCATTTCCTGTAATTCGCATAAAACGAGAATAGATGTCGGCAGGAACATAAACTCCTGCTAAATGACCGATGTGTATAGGACCGTTAGTATACGGTAATGCGGCTGTAATAGTATATCTTTTAGGTGTACTCATAATCAATATAAAAATAGAGGCACAAAGGTAACAAATGCCCCCGAATTATAAGCATCTTTTATACAGCATAGAAATTTGTTTGTATAGATAAAAAAGAAGCGCGTATTTTGAGGGTAACTACGATCAATAAAATGAATATGATATTACCACCATACCTTACTAAAGGAGCTAGAATAGGAATTGTTGCTACAGCTCGTAAAATTAGCATGCGAGAGATAAAAGGGGCTATCGAATGGATGCATGAACAAGGGTTTAAAACTGTATTAGGTGAAACTATAGAGAAAGAAGCGCATCAATTTGCGGGGACAGATCTTATGAGGAGCGAAGATCTCCAACGATTATTAGATGATAATACTATTGATGCAATATGGTGTGCTCGTGGTGGCTATGGAACGGTACGTATTATTGATGCTTTAGATTTTACTGAATTTAAAAAACATCCAAAGTGGATTATAGGATATTCAGATGTTACGATATTACATTCGCATATTCATAAAATGGGTATTGCGACATTACATGGGCCTATGGCGATAGATTTATTGAATACTATACTAGTCGCAAGAAATACATTGCATAATGCGTTAATAGGAAAGTCAATTCAATATAAATTGAAGCCAGTTTCTTATAATAGAAAAGGGAAAGGAAATGGACAATTGATAGGAGGTAATTTATCAATACTATACTCGGTATGTGGATCGCCATCGCAAATGGATACGAAAGGAAAGGTACTTTTTATAGAAGATCTGGATGAGTATTTATACCATATTGATCGTATGCTTCAAAATATGAAACGATCTGGGATGTTAGAAAATTTAGAAGCACTAATTGTTGGAGGAATGACCAAGATGCATGATAATACGATTCCTTTTGGAAAAACTGCAGAAGAAATTATATTAGATACAGTAAAAGAATATGATTACCCTGTAGTTTTTGAATTTCCAGCGGGACATGTTGAAGCAAATCATACGTTGTTATTAGGGAGAGAAGTTGAGGTTGATGTATCCGCAGATAAAGTAAATGTGATATATAAATAAGAGAGTTTATGATTAAGTATTGAAAGTGTTTTTAAGGTATAACGAAAATGATATTTGTGAAATAACGTATCTTGATACAAAAGGAGATAGTTATTATGGCAATACACAACGATTTAGGTAAAGAAGGGGAACAATTGGCAATACAATTACTACTTTCTAAAGGGTATATAATTTTAGAAAAAAATTACCGATACCTAAAAGCCGAAATTGACATTATAGCACAAATAGAAGACACAGTTGTAGTGGTAGAAGTTAAAACACGTAGTACACCTGATTTTGGAAATCCACAAGATTTTGTAAAGCCAAAACAAATTCAACAATTGGTAAAAGCTATCGATCAATATATTACAACAAATGATTTTGATGTAGAAATAAGGTTTGATATTATAGCAATCGTTAAAAATAAACGAGGAGTACAGATTGAACATTTAGAAGATGCTTTTTATTATTTTTAAACGATAGATAGTTTTTAATACAAAAATCACCCAATAAATAAGATTGGATGATTTTTTGTGTAAAGTATTGATTTTGATTGTATAAGTGTTGTGTCTAAATATAGATGATAGATTGTTTGGATAAAATATTACTTTTTATTGATTGCAATTTTAGCTTTTAGCATCGCAGTGATTTTATAAAGCAGAATAACCTCAAGAATTAGCATTGGCGAGATTAAGAACAGACCAACAATAGCTAAGATAATTGTAGTCATAAGTCCATAAGTTATGATTTCGAAAATTCCAGTAACAGTTGCAATAGTACCTAAAGATTTTTGTAATCGTAATACGCTAATACCAAGTAAGATTCCTATAATTCCGTAACTGATAGATTGTGCACCTAAAATGAATTGGTAATCAAAATTGCCTATAAATAATGATGCGATATCATATATATAAAAGAACCCTGAAAGAACAATCATTATAAATGCTGTAATACGCAATAGATAATTTTTAAAAAGCTTGCCAGATAATACAAACCCTCTTATGTATAAAATAATAGCAGCTAGCACGCAAATCTTGAAGAAACCATATAAGAAAGGATTGATTATTAGTTCATCCTCTTTATATCTAAAGAAATCTAATGTAACTTCAATAAAACCTAATACGAAATATATAATTCCGCTAATCCAAGAAATATTAAGTTGTTTAATTAAAAAGTCAGCTCCTTTTGAATCATCAATATCTAGAAGTAACATTTTTTTGAATTCTTGAGTAGCTTTTGGAGTATCTTCTTTAATTTGATCTAAATCATAATCTAAAGCTTCAAGAATAGTTTTTATGGTATAGGATCTTGGACTAACCTCACCAGCTTCGATGCGTTGAATGGTACGAACACTGATGTTACATTTTTCGACAAGTTCTTCTTGAGTTAACCCTTTTTCTTTACGTAGAGCTATAATTTTTTGACCTAATGCTGGTTGTTTCATAATGAATATAGTTTTAGTTTTCTTATCCTTATTATTAATATTTAAGTTGAATAAAGAAGGAAGTGAATTGATTTTCATTTATAACAGCAATATTAGGTTTCAAGTAAAATAACTCAAACTTTTTGAATCGTATTTGCCCCGTCATTTACCTGACATTGTAGCAAAATCAATGGTTTTGAGCTATTAGATAATTATAGCTTAAAAATAAAAAAATAGGATGAACGTTTAGATAAACAATGTAAAATAATTATTCATAATCAAAATAACATGAAAAAAATCTTATTATCTCTTTGTTTAATGCAAAGCGTTTTCTTTTTGGGACAATCAGAAAACTATGCAAAATATCACACTTCTATAAATAAAGCAGAAGAACTTTTTTTTGTAGAAGAAAAAGTTGATAGTGCATTGTTTTACTATGATACCGTATTTGAAGAATATGATTTCATTTTTGTAAAAGATATTTTAAATGCAGCGCAAATAGCAGTACATACAAAGAAACCTTTTCAGAAATATATTGAAAAAGGTTTTTTATATGGTTTAAAAATAGACCATCTTAAAAGATATCCTTTGTTAAAGAAATTTTATGATGAAAAAAAAGAAGATAAAAAACTAAATGCGTTGTATAAAAAATATAGAAAGAAGTATTTGAAAAAAATAGATTTTAAATATTTAGATTTTATTTATAAAATAGCTATAAGAAGTCAGTTAAAAAAAACACTAAGAGAGAGCATTTATAAATTTAGGAAAGACGTGCGTACAAAAATCAAGCAAATATTAGACTCAATTCCAACAAGAGGGTTTCCTGGAGATCGTGTCATAGGAATTTCTGATAGTACCATCTTTAAAGAAATAAATAAACCGCATCTAGATCTATATAGACAAGTAAAAAAGCATGAAGATTTATGGTATATGAAATCTAATGAAAAGAGTATGTCTGAAAGCGCAGCTATTGTATTATTTATTAATAATCCATGTTCTTATTTTATGTATAAAGATATGTTGAAATCAGAAATGCTAAAAGGGAATATTCATCCAAGAGATATAGCAATGTTTTATGATATGCTTTTTGGATACAATAGAGAACGTCCTTATTGTAGTGGATTTAAAGATTATCAAGCGTATTATATTGATCAATATGCGACCTACCCTAAAAAAATGAACATGAAACTTGTATCGAAAATGCGAAAAGAGTTATATCTAGTACCTAAGTATGTTGATGATAAGAAAAAGATATATGAACAAAAGCACCAATTTAAAATATTTTCAGGATATAGTAGTAATAGATAAAACACTTTATACAGATTTTATGTAGTTGGTACATTGAAAAGATAGTTAGCTACAAACCGAGAGAAAAAATATTCATTGGGATAGTAGATTTGAAGAAATAATAAAAATCAAATACTATGAAAACTAAATTTTTAATAGCAATTATTGCTTTCGCTTTCACAGGAGTTGTAAATGCTCAATGTACAGTAACAACAGGATGTGGACAAACAGGAACATATCCAGCAGGTACTAGTGTATCTGTAGATAGTAGAAGTACTCCAGGATTTATAATTGTAACGAATCAAGCTACTGGAGCAGAGTTACAACGTTTTGAATGTAACCAAAGAGGGGGAATTAGTATTAATGGCTGTGGTAGTATAACTACAGGAGGCGGTGATACTACAGGGAATGGAGATGGAGATTTTGATATCTGCGATTTCCTTGTTTTTGCACCACAATCTGTTAAAGATCAATTTGGATGCAATTAAATAATAAGCTTAATAACCCCAATGATTAGGCCTGTCAATGATGCCTTTAGAATTTTCTAAAGGCATTTTTTTGTAGCACTAAAGTAGTCATGCAACGTAGGTTTTCTACAACAGTGGTTTTAATAGGATTCAGTTTGGAGATATGATAAGTTTGTAATAATTCCTCAATAAAACTTTCAGAAATTAATAACCAAGTGGAACCATCAGGAGTTTCATAAATATCTTCACGAATACGAATGTATTTTTTTAAACCAATTAAAGAAGTAGTTCTTATAAAAAGAGATCCGTTAGGTTTTAATACTCGTATTAATTCAGAAAACATTTGATGAAAATGCGTTTTGTTATCTGCAAAATGTAATACGGCATTACAGATAACATGATCAAATGTATCCTCCTTAAAAGGAATAGTCTTTAAATCAGAAACTGAAAAATTCGCAGCTTGTTTAGAGAAAGTGGTTTTACAATATTCAATAGCATTTTCAGAAATATCAATACCGTTAATGTCATATCCTTGTTGATAAAACCAATGTAAGTTACGACCATGACCACAACCTGCATCTAGAATCTTAGCTCCTTGAGGATAGCGATCTTTCATTATTTGATCTAATAGAAAGATATCGGTATTTCGGAGGGCATTAGGAATCATACTTTTTTAAAAATTGAAATTATGATAGAAATGTACAATAAAAAATAATTTTAAAAACGTGTGATACGTCAAAAAAGGAATTACGTGTAACAGTAATGAACGTTCATACAATGTATGGTATTTGAGAAAGAAGCTAATGCTAAATTTATTGTTAATAATAAAAAATAAACCATTAACAATGAAAAAGAAAATTAGAAAAATCCTTTTAGGGGCAATGCTTTTAGGATCCTGTACTTGGATGCAAGCACAAACAGCAAAAATTGTAGAAGTAGCGACAGCAAAAAATGAAACACATATAGTGATAGAAAATGATTCTTTCTATATGGGAGCTAATTTTTATGTATTAAGAATTGGAGATAAGATTTTTAATAGCTATGAACGTAAAAAGGTGGGAAGTAAAGATCAATTGATTTTTACAATTCAAACAAAAGATTATGTAACCATGAAAAATGGAAATCAAATGGTATTGACCTATGGGATGAGATCAAAAGAAGAAGTAAATAGAGCTAAAGAAAATTCTAAAACAAATCAAGGAGCTAACGGAATATGGCAGTTAGAATTTAAAAATAATTAAAAAAGAAATATTATGAAAACTATTACAAAATATATATTATTCTGTTTGCCATATCTTTTAATGGCACAAACAACCCCAGCTCCAGATGTTTTAGGTAGTTTTACAGTTAGTGAAACTATGTACGATTTGGGTAATGAGGCGTTTGTACCAACTAATTTTAGAAATGCAGCAGTTGATGTTAAAGGGATCATATATGCGCCGACTACTTTACCTAATAAAAAACTCCCAGTAGTGATGTTGGTTCATGGTAGACATGCTACTGCTTTTAGAGAAATAAAAACAGAAGATAGTCCTAATGAAAGCATAATAGTGCCTTATTTTAGATGGCCTTATAATACTCCTGCAACTGCAGATGAAAACCAAGGAGTAACAGAGGTCGTAAGAGATTTTACCGAGATCCCAAGTCTTAGAGGATATAAGGAATTAGGTGAATTATTAGCTAGCCATGGGTATGTAGTGATTTCTATAAGTACTAATGGAATTAATGCAAATGATTCAAGACCAGAGGAAAACTTTGGACAAGATGCAAGAGCAGAGTTAATACAACATCACTTTGATTTATTGAATAAATGGAATACTACTGGTAATGCACCTAATGGTATTAATAACCGATTTGTAGGGAAATTAGATTTGCAAAATATAGGATTGATGGGGCATTCTAGAGGAGGTGAAGGAATTGTAAAGCAAGCAATACTTAATGAAAGTTTAGGATCTCCTTACGGAATTAAAGCAATATTAACGTTGGCTCCTCAAAATATTTTTAGAGATTCAGTTCTTGGACATATTAATTTATTAAATATTACACCTTATTGTGATGGAGATGTATTTGAAGTGCTAGGATTGCATTATTATGATGATTCTCGTAATGTAGCTAATCGTACCAATGCTCTACATAATATTACGGTTTTAGGAGCAAATCATAATTATTTTAATTCTATATGGACACCTAAGAGAATAGAAACTAATATTGGTTTTGAAGTAGGGGCTGATGATTGGGGAATTCAAGATAATTTTCAAGTGGATACTTACTGTGGAACTATTATATCAAGTAATAAAAGATTAGCACCAGTAAAGCAGCGAGAGATATTAAATGCTTATGGAACCGCTTTTTTTAGATTGTATTTAAAGAATGAAAATCAGTTTGCACCACTACTTAATTTAGAAGATTCAATACCACCAAGATCTATAGGTATAGATAAAAACCAGTTGCATGTATCATACCATGCACCAGTAAATCAAAGTTTAGCATTAAATACAATTGAGTCGACAGAAGGTCTTGTTAATACTCAAGGAGGTGCTATTAGTACTAGTAATTTGAATACTTACGCTATTTGTGAAACGACTCCGTCGAATACAGATAAAGATCATGATGATTCTTGTATTTCAGGAGTAATTGAAACGCAAGAGCCTCACACTTATTCTATTTTACGTCGCCTTGGTACAGGAAAGGTATTTCGTCAGGTAGCTAATTTCTTTAATAAGCCAAGTGCTGTTTATGAAAACATAGTAACAGATGCTAATAAAGATGTTAGTGGATATACTGCATTACAATTTAGAGGAGCTCCTATTTTTAATAACGATTATGGAGATGAGACTCATCTTGATTTTAGTATAGAAATTGAGGATGAAGATGGAGAGACTCAATCTGTAGCTGTTAGTGATTATAGTAGAGCATTGTTTATTCCTCGAGGAAGTACAGCTAAAGTTACTCCTAAAATATTACTCAATACAGTACGTATACCATTATCTGCATATACAGAAATAGATTTAACTAAGATTGAAGTTGTTCGATTTAAGTATGATAGATCAGGAACGAAAACTAGAGATTTCTTGTTTAATGATTTGATTTTTGTAGGGAAAAACCCATCAAATAGTATTGATACAAATACGGATTATGATACAGTTAGTAATAAAACAATACAATTATACCCTAATCCAGTTCAAGATATTTTATATGTGAATTTAAATTTATCACAAGAAAGCCTAGGTAGAGTTTATAACATACAAGGGCAGGAAATAGAAAGCTTAATTTTAAACAAAGGAACTAATATAATAAATATGACAACTTATATACAAGGTGTTTATTTATTAAAAGTTACAGATGCAATTACAGGAATTGTAACTGTTAAGAGAATTGTTAAGAATTAGAAATTTAGATTTTTAAGTTAATTGTTTAGTCCCTCTTTTAATTGCTAAAAGAGGGACTTGTACTGTATATTTATTGTGTGATTCTATGTAGTAATTCTGATAATGGTTGTAATGCTTTGAGTGCTTTGTCTACTGTAGTAACTTTATCAAAAGTTAATAATAAACGTAAACCATTACGTGTTTGTTTCTCTTTCATGGTACAGGTACTGGCGCTAGACTGTACAAAATGTAATACTGTAGTAAATGCATTACTTTGGTAAAAATCAGATTGTTGATCACTAATGAAATAACCAATCATGCGATCTTGCTTCATGATTATTTTCTCGATACCAATAGCAGTAGCAATCCATTTAATACGTACACTATTTAGTAAATCTGCCGCTTGAGTGGGCAATTCGCCAAAACGATCTACCAATCGAGTTTCATATGCTTGCAATTCTTTTTCTTCCTTAATATTATTGAGTTCTGTATATAAATTGAGACGTTCTGCAATATTATTAATATAATCGTCGGGGAATAATAGAGAAAAATCGGTATCGATCTGAGTGTCTTTTAAGTATACCTTTTCTTTTACTTCGTCTTTATATAATTCTTTGAACTCATTTTCTTTTAATTCCTGAATAGCTTCGTTTAATATTTTTTGATAAGTGTCAAAACCAATTTCATTCATGAAACCACTTTGTTCACCTCCTAAAATATCTCCAGCACCTCTAATTTCTAAATCTTTCATGGCTATATTAAAGCCGCTACCAAGAGAAGAAAATTGTTCTAATGCAGTAATTCTTTTTCTAGCATCCTCAGTCATTGCTGTATACGGAGGAGTGATGAAATAACAAAATGCTTTTTTATTACTACGTCCAACACGACCACGCATTTGGTGTAGATCAGAAAGTCCAAAGTTATTAGCACTATTGATAAAAATAGTGTTTGCATTAGGTACATCAAGACCACTTTCAATAATGGTAGTAGAAACTAATATATCAAATTCGCCATTCATAAAAGAAAGCATTAATTCTTCTAGTTTTTTACCTTCCATTTGTCCATGACCGATTGCTATTTTTGCATCAGGTACTAAACGTTGAAGCATTCCTGCTACCTCTTTAATGTTCTCTATGCGATTATGAATAAAGAAGATTTGCCCACCTCGTTGTATTTCATATGAAACAGCATCTCTAATAGCTTCCTCATTAAAGCGAATGACATTTGTTTCGATAGGGTAGCGATTAGGTGGAGGTGTTGTTATGGTTGATAAATCACGTGCAGCCATTAGACTAAACTGTAATGTACGAGGGATAGGAGTTGCAGTAAGTGTTAAAGTGTCTACATTTTCCTTAATTGTTTTAAGTTTATCTTTTACAGAAACACCAAATTTTTGCTCTTCATCAATAATTAATAGCCCTAAATCTTTAAATTGAACAGCCTTATTAACCAATTGATGGGTTCCTATAATAATATCAATTTTACCAGAAGCAAGCTCAGATAAAGTTTCTTTCTTTTGCTTAGCAGTTTTAAAGCGATTAAGATAATCTACAGTAACGGGAAAATCTTTCAGTCGATCTCTAAATGTTTTTGCGTGTTGAAATGCTAATATAGTTGTTGGAACCAAAATAGCAACTTGTTTGCCATTATCTACGGCTTTAAAAGCGGCACGAATAGCAACTTCTGTTTTACCAAAACCTACATCTCCACAAACGAGGCGATCCATAGGTCGTTCACTTTCCATATCAACTTTAACGTCAGCAGTAGCAGTACTTTGGTCAGGAGTGTCTTCATAGATAAAAGAAGCTTCTAATTCATGTTGTAAATAACTGTCTGGAGCATATTGAAATCCTTTTTGTAATCTGCGTTTTGCGTATAACTGAATTAAATTAAAAGCAATATGTTTAACACGTGCTTTGGTTTTTTGCTTTAAAGTTTTCCATGCTTTTGAACCTAATTTATATAATTGAGGCGTTTTTCCATCTTTTCCATTAAACTTTGAAATTTTATGTAAAGAATGTATGCTTAGATATAATACGTCTCGCTCCCCATAGATTAACTTAATAGCTTCCTGTTTTCTACCTTCCACATCAATTTTTTGTAAACCTCCAAACTTACCAATACCATGATCAATATGCGTAACATAATCACCTACTTCAAGGTTTGTAAGTTCTTTGAGAGTAATAGATTGTTTTTTTGCATACCCATTTTTAAGATGAAACTTATGGTAACGTTCAAAAATTTGATGATCAGTATAACAAGCAATTTTAGAAGATTCATCAATAAAACCTTGATACATTGGTAAAACAATTGTTTTGTAATGAACCTCTTCTTCCACATCGTCAAAAATATCCTTGAAGCGTTTAGCTTGTTGTTCGCTTACGCAAAAGATATAATTACTATATCCTTCTTGATGATTTTGATTCAGATTTTCAATTAGTAAATCAAATTGTTTGTTAAAAGAAGGTTGTGGTTGTATGTTAAATTTAAAAGTGAAATCAGCTTTTAGTAATGGTTGGGTATTTAGTTCAACAATATCAAAACTTAATAATTGTTGACGTATTAAAGTTGAATTACAAAATAATTCTTCAGGAGTATTACGCCTGATTTCATTATCAAGTTTGTCGAAAGTAATTTCAGCTTTTTCAAAGTTTTTATCAATCCTATTAGAAAGAACTTCTAAATCTTTGCAAAATATTACGGTCTTAGAAGCAACATATTTTAAGAAACTTTCACGGGTCTCTTGCATTGCTTTATTCTCGACATTCGGAATGATGGTTATTTTTTTAATTTGATGTGTAGAAAGTTGTGTTTCGACATCAAAAGCGCGAATACTATCTACTTCATCTCCAAAAAATTCGATGCGATATGGTTCGTCATTACTAAAAGAGAAGACATCAACAATTCCTCCACGAACCGAAAATTCACCTGGTTCCGTAACAAAATCTACACGTTTAAAACTGTATTCAAAGAGTACTTCGTTGACAAAATCGATTGAAATCGTATCATTGATATTGATTTTTAAAGTGTTTTTCTCTAGTTCTTTACGAGTGACTACTTTTTCAAATAATGCATCTGGATACGTAACAATAAGTGCCGGTTTCTTTTTCGAATTAATACGATTCAATACTTCGGCACGTAATAATACATTTGCATTATCAGTTTCTTCTATTTGATATGGACGACGGTAGCTACCAGGGTAGAATAAAACACGGTCTTTATCTATTAATTGTTCAAGATCATTAAGATAGTAAGCAGCTTCTTCTTTATTATCTAAAATCAAAATCAATGGTTTACCTGCTGTCTCAAATGTATTAGAAATTACATATGATAGAGAAGAACCGATTAATCCTTTAATATGAATTTGATTGGTATTAGAAGCATCGAAAGGTTTGGATATAAGTTTCCCTAGTTTTTGCTGTTGCAAAGACTGAGAAAGCGCCTGCGAGATGATTGTTTTACTCACGAGATTGAATTTTTAAAGAAGGCAAAGATACTTTATTTCTGCGCAATAATAAATGAGACTATTTAGATATGTTCAATAAAGAAATGATAAGTATTTGTTAAAGCTTTTAAAAGCATTTTAATAAAGTGTCAAAATCTTCAGAAGTATTGTAAACGTTTGGCGAAATGCGAATAGCGTTACCTCTATAGGAGACATGAATGTTCTTTTCTTTGAAACGTTTTTTTAATGTATCTAAAGAATAATTATTTGGTAAATAGACACCGAATAAATGATGTGCTCGATATGCTGATTCTTCGATAAAACAACCTTTAGCTTTGAGTTGTTCAATTGCTTTATAAGAGATCGCATTGCAATACTCTTGAATGTTTTTTGGTTGCCATTCAATTAATTGATCTAATGCTTTAATAAACATAGGAGTTAATACAAAATTGCTGGATTCGCCTACAGAGTATCGCCCAGCTTTAGGTTGATATGACTCTTGGTATTGAGTTAACGTAGAAAAATCCTCACTTCCTAATCGATTCATCCAATTATGTTCCAGAGGAATACCATTGTTAAAGGCATCACTATAATATGCCATACCAATAGAATAAGGGCCAAGTAGCCATTTGTAACCGCCACAGATTAATGCATCGGGTTGCAATTCTTTTATAGAAAAAGGTAAAGCACCTACACTTTGAGTTCCGTCAATAATAAGGGAAATTTTGTGGGCTAAAGTTTTCTCTCTAATAGTTTTTAAATCAAATAAAGTTCCGTCTGCCCAATGGACATGAGGCATTGCAACTACAGCTGTTTTAGAGTTGATAGCATTTAAAATGTTTTGATTCCATATGGCACCTCTATTTTTTAAAGAATCCGGAGGTGTGATTACTGTTATAGTCGCACCATTTTTTGTAGCAACTTCTTTCCAAATGTATACATTGCTTGGGAACTGTTGATCTACTAGTATGATTTCGTCTCCAGCTTGTAAAGAAATATTGTTAGCAGCATTGGCAATACCGTATGAGACAGAGGGAATAATAGCAGTGTTTTGATAATCTTCAGCTTCTATTAGTGTAGCGAAACGTTTCTTTAAAATAGTTTTTTCGGTAAAGAAATCAATATCCGATATTTGAAAAGGAGTGTTTTTACGTTGTACACTTTCTATACCTACTTGACTTACTGCTTTAAGCTGTGGGCCCATATAAGCACCGTTAAGATAGGTTACAGAATCAGGAATACTAAAAAGGTGTTTTTGATTCGTTAACATATGATTTTTAATTGCTAAAATTACCGTATTATTTTGTGAGTTTAATAGCTTGATTGTGTTAAAGATGCTATAAAAAAGGAGGGGTTGAGGTTTGATCAAAAAGAAATGTTAGAATTGCTAAAAAAAATGGAAATGAGACGTTTTACATTTTAAATAGGAAATAGAATGATTATATTTGCTGCACAAAAATTAAGATATGTCTTTTAACGATTTATTTGAAAGTGGAAAACACAGACGTCACGTAGGGCACTTTGCGGCTATCGTAACGTTGGCTACTAGTAATGGTACAATTAGCGAAAAAGAGCAAACATTAATAGATCGTTTTGCTCGTAAATTAAATATTAACAAAGCAGAATATAAGGAGATATTAGAGAATCCAACAGGATACCCTATCAATCCACCTAATTCTAAAGGGAAACGTTTGGAACGTATTTATGATTTATTTAAAATTATATATGCAGACCATAGAATGGATGATCAAGAATGTATATTGATTAATCGTTATGCAATAGGATTAGGATTTGCTGAAGAGGAAGCTGGTGAAATCATCAAGAAATCTGAAAAAATATTCGGAGGACAAATTCCTTACGAAGATTATTTATACTTATTAGAAAAAGAATAAGAAATAAATATATTGAAATATCATACAAAAAAAGACTATCCTAAACGGTAGTCTTTTTTTGTATATTCTTTGCTATTTTTTGTAGTAAATCTTCTTGTTCGAAAGGCTTACTAATAAAATCATCCATTCCGGATTTTAAACACTTTTCGCGTTCAATTTCAGTTGCTTTTGCCGTAAATCCTATAATGGGTACATCTGCAATTTGCTTATCGCCATAATGATTTCTTATAATGTGTGTCGCTTTATAACCATCCATGACTCCCAATTTGAGATCCATTAATACAAGATCGTAAAAACGTTTTTCTATATAATTAATAGCTTGTTCACCACTAATAGCGACATCTACATAAAAGCTACCGTGATTGATTAAGATTTTCATGACTAGATATTGATTTACTTCTTCATCATCAACGAGTAAAATTTTGAATTTCTTTTTTGTAGATGGTAATTTGTATTTTTTTTTCTTTTTAATTTTAGGAATACTAGTTTTTAAGATGTCAAATTGAAAAGGAAGATTAATACTAAAAGTACTTCCTTTATCTGGTTCGCTAATAAGTTTAATTTCCCCATGTAAAGTATCCACTAAGTTCTTTACAATAGCTAATCCTAATCCCGTTCCTGGGCGGTTTTTAGCATGTTCAACACGAGTGAATCGTTTAAAAATCTCGTCTAAATCTTTATTTAAAATACCAATGCCAGTATCTGTTATTTTGAAGTTAATACTTACCTTATTAGTACGTTGGTAATTCTTTGTAATAGAAAATGTTATTTTACCTTCGTCGGTAAATTTAAAAGCATTATTAAGTACATTATTTAATATTTGATGTACTCTAGTCTTATCTCCGATAATATATTCTTGAATATTAGGATCAACAATGATTTCAAAATCAATTCCTTTTTCTTCGGCTATACGATTATAGGTTTCTTTAAATCCCTTGACAATATCTAGAAATAGAAATCGCTCATTAATAATATTGAGTTGACCAGCTTCGATCTTTGAAATATCAACCATATCTTCGATTAAAGAACCTAGGTGATTACTTTCGCGTTTAATAATGCGTACGAGTTCTTCTTGTTCAAAAGAAAGTTTTGTTTTTTCTAATACTTCTGTAAAACCAATAATACCAGTTAGTGGAGTTCTAATTTCATGATTGATATTGGCAATAAAATTATTTTTGAAATTTTCTTTCTCTAATAAATATTCATTTTTAAGTTGAAGTTCGCGCGATTTTAGAATTGATTCGTTTTTTTGTTGTGCAATTTGATTTAACTCGTTGTATTTTTGAGTATAATCGAATAATAGAACGACGATTTCTTTCAAATCAATTTTAATAGAAACATCACAAATACGCTCAAGATTATCTTCTTCGATATGAATACAAGGAAAGCTATATTCGTTTTGAGTTATAGCATCATTTTCGAGAAATCCTTTTATGATTTCAAAAAATGGGTGAGCATCATATATCGAAGTGTTTTTTGGCCAAGAAAATAAATTGTTATCAGTATCTATAATTACACCGTCAAATGATAATGTAATAAATTGTATTTTTTGATTAAAATGTAATTTTCCTTCTAGACCAGTCATAGTAGTTATTTTGTAAGCTCTTCTGCTAATTCGTTGAAAAAAGTTGAAACGTTTTTATTAGTTTTAGCACTAGTTAAACAATCAAATGGAATGCTTTCTTGCTTTAATTCTTTTTTAATTTCCCGTTCACTTACTTTATCGAGCTTGTTGCCTATGATACGAATGTGAACTTTAGGGTGGTGTTGTTTCAGATAAGCTATGTCTGCATTCAAATTGATATATGTATCTTTTCGAGTCAAATCAAATACATATATAAAGGCATGAGACCCTAATAAGTAAGATTTGCGAGTATTTTCTATTTCTTGATGACCTTCGGTATCCCAAATAACCATTGATAACTCAATACCACTAGGAAGTTGTATAACTTTCTTTTTTATTTGAACTCCTAAAGTTACTTTATAATCTTCTGAAAAGGCATCGTCGATAAATCTTCTAAATAACGATGTTTTTCCTACTCCAAAATGTCCTAAAAGCACTACTTTTTTAGACAATTTCATCTGCAAAATGTTTTTTTAATTTTTGTGTAAATAATTCGCTGTCTTCTAAATCCCTTCGTGAGATATGGTTTTTTGCGAAATTTAATATTTGATCTTCTAGAACCTCTTTAAACATTATATTATAGGTACCAGAAATAACTGAGGCAATATAGTATGAGTAAAAATTTTGAACGTGTATTTTATAGAGTTCATAATCAATAGATTCTAGGTTTTGATTGCCACCTTCAAAAGCATCTTCAACAAAACTTTTGATAGCGGTAAGCATACCAGCAATCATATCTTTGTCTACAGTTTCTTTTCCAATAGGACTGTAATCGGCAATTAAAAGACCAGAGTTTTTTTCGATTACAAACATCTGAATTAATCGTGGTTTTGAGTATTCTGTAATTGCTAAATCTCCAGCACTAACGCCTTGAGCTTTTGCTTTTGTTTTTTTGAACCAATTTTTAAAAGAGAAAGCACTTTTTGTTTTCTTAGTAATGTTCTCACTTAAAATTTTGATTTCATGAGCGATGTATTTTTTTATCATTTTACCAATGATAGGGAATAACGCTTCTACAACAGCATCTTGAGAATTCTTGATTTCTTCTTTTAATGTTTTTGTAATTGTAGGTCCTAACGTAGCTGGAATCTCCTTTACAAAAACTTCTAAACGATCATCGATAATAGGATCAACTTTTTGAGACAGTTGATCTTTTTGATTAATTGTTTGGTTAAGAATGCTTACTTTTTCAGCAATAGAATCAGCAAACTCTTTCTCTTCTGTTAGAAGAAGAGATTTAAGTAAAGTAAGTTTATCCTTTTGCTCCATAACCTTGGGTGAATAAGATTATTTATTAATTTTTTCACCCATAGTGATTAATAGATCTCCTAATAATTTTCGATCTACTTTTTTATCTTCAAGATTGTCTATTTTATCAGTAAGAGAATCTTCTAATGCAGTGATTCTTATATTGATATCCGTATTTAAATTATCTATGTTTTGAAGTAATTCTTTTCTTATATCTTCAATAAAATCTTCAAGATCTCGTTTTTTAGCTTCAAGATCTTTTTTGATTGTGTCAAATTCAGAATTATATTCTGCTATATTTTCCCCAAAAATGAGGTTTTTAATAGCTTCGATTTTTGAATTTGCTTCGTTACTGGATACCTGTTCCACTGTAGCTTTTTGGTTTTTAGCCATTTGGATTCAATTATAGTGTTATCTATGTAAAAATAACTATAAAAAAGACATACACAAGAGTAAACTATGCAATTATTGGTTTTCTTGCATAAAGTACTCAGCCTTTTCTACCATATTTTTACTTCCACAAATAAAAGGTATTCTTTGATGTAATTCTTCAGGTTTTATATCCATGATTCTTCGATAACCATCACTAGCTTTTCCACCAGCTTGTTCAGCTATGAAAGCAACAGGGTTACATTCGTATAATAAACGGAGTTTTCCATTTGGAGATTTTGCTGTGCTAGGATACATGTATATACCACCTTTGATCATATTTCTATGGATATCACTAACTAACGAACCTATATATCTAGAGGTGTACGGACGATCGTCTTTCTCTTCTTGACAGTATTTGATGTAGTTTTTTATACCTTGTGGAAAATGCACATAATTACCTTCATTAACAGAATAAATATTACCATCTACTGGAAATTGCATATTTGGATGCGAAAGATAATATGTACCTAGTGCAGGATTTAATGTAAAACCATTAACACCGTGACCAGTTGTAAATACAAGCATAGTAGATGTTCCATAAATAATATAACCTGCTGCTACTTGTAGGTTCCCTGGTTGTAAAAAATCGTCGATAGTTACAGGTGTTCCTACTGGAGTAACTCTACGGTATACCGAAAAGATAGTACCTACTGATACATTAACATCGATATTAGAACTTCCATCAAGCGGATCAATTAAAACAACGTATTTGTTTTTATTATCGTTTTTTTGTCCTGTAATAGTGATAAAATCATCATTTTCTTCAGACGCAATTCCACAAACAATTTCTCGGTTGGTTAGTGTTTTTATAAATGTTTCATTAGCAAGTACATCTAACTTTTGTTGGTCCTCACCTTGAACATTAACTTCTCCAACTGCTCCAGTAATATCAACAAGTCCAGCTTTGTTAACTTCATGATTCACCATTTTAGCAGCAAGTCGAATAGAGTTAATCAAACGCGATAATTCTCCATTAGCATATGGGAATTCTGCTTGATTCTCTATAATAAATTCTCCTAACGTTTGGTTTTTTCTAGCCATTATAATGATGAATTTAAGTGTTTTTGCAAAAATATTACTTTTTTATCAACTATAACGTTTTCGATGGATTAATTACCTACCCATTTTTTAAGAAAACCTAGAATAGTTGTAGCATTATTATATTAGATGCGTCTATTAATTTTATAGATTTGATAAACTTTTTACCTAATGGAATTTACAATAAGAGAAGCTATAAAAGAGGACATGCCTCAGGTATTAGATTTAATACAAGAACTTGCTGATTTTGAAAAAGAACCAGATGCTGTTGATATCAAGGTTGAGGATTTATTACGAGAAGGCTTTGGAGAACAGCCCTTGTTTCATTGTTTTGTAGCAGTGTCTGATACTAAAATTATAGGAGCTGCAATTGTTTATTATCGATTTTCAACATGGAAAGGTCGAACGATACATCTAGAAGACTTAATTGTTAAAGATTCTATGAGAAATAAAGGAATAGGAAAAGCGTTGTATACAAAGGTCATGAAATATGCGCAAGAAAAAGGAGTTAAAAGAGTAGAATGGGTAGTTCTTGATTGGAATACTAATGCTGTAGAATTTTATGAAAGAAGTGGCGCGAATTTACTAAAAGATTGGTATTTAGTGCAAATGGATGAGAAGGGCTTGAATGCTTTTATAGCTAGGGCCTAAATAAAATATTCTAAGAAATATAGAAAAACATGGAGGTTTTTAAGTTTGGTGGAGCATCTGTAAAAGATGCAGAAGGAGTACGGAATATAGGACGCATATTAGAAAAGGTAGGAAAAGAAAAAACGTTGGTTGTCATTTCTGCAATGGGTAAAATGACAAATGCTTTTGAAATAGTTGTTTCTAATTACTTAGAAAATGATACAAAGGCGCTTCAAAGTTCATTAGCAGATATCAAAGAATATCATAAAACGATTGTTTCTGAATTGTTTGAAGAAAATAAACATGTTGTTTTAACTAAAGTTGCAAAAATATTTGAGGCATTAGATACTACATTAAAAGTAAATAAATCTTCGAAATATGATTTTGTATATGATCAGATAGTTGGTTATGGAGAAATTGTGTCAACAACTATTGTTAGTGAATATTTGATAAGTATTGGAATCCATAATAATTGGTTAGCTGCAGGAGAAGCTATAAAAACAAATCAAACTTATCGAGATGCAGTAGTTGATTGGAATAAGACAGCTAAAAAAATAACAGCATTAGTAAATGAAGAAGCACTAACCATTACTCAAGGATTTATAGCGTCTGATGCTAATAATTTTATGACTACTCTTGGTAGAGAAGGAAGTGATTATACGGCAGCCATTTTTGCATATTGTTTAAATGCAGAGAGTGTGAGTATTTGGAAAGATGTTCCTGGTGTATTGAATGCAGATCCAAGAGTTTTTGATAAAACCACATTGTTACATAGTATTTCTTATGAAGAAGCGATAGAACTAGCTTTTTATGGAGCATCAGTAATACATCCTAAAACATTACAGCCATTACAACGTAAAGAAATTCCTTTGTACGTAAAATCTTTCAAAAATTTAGAAGAAAAAGGAACGATTGTAACTAAAGGACAAGCTTTGAATCCAAAAATCCCTTGTTTTATTGTTAAAAAAAATCAAGTCATGATTTCCTTATCATCATTGGATTTTTCTTTCATTGTAGAGCATCGTATTAGTGAGATTTTTAACCTGTTTCATGAACATCAAATAAAAGTAGATTTGATTCAGAATTCTGCTATAAGTTTTTCTGTATGTGTTGATAATAAGTTTAATACGTTGGAGTGTTTATTGGATAAGTTAGCAACAAATTTTAAAGTTAAATGCCAAAAAAAGGTAACGTTATTTACGATAAGACATTTTACAGATCAAGCAATTTTTGAGATAGAAAAGGATAAAGAAATTTTATTAAAACAAGTTGTAGGAGAGACATATCAAATGATTGCAAAATAAGAAGAGAGTCTATTCGTTGAATTTACTATATTTGTAGTTAGCAGAAAAAATATTGAATGGCGATAGTTACCGCAAAAGATATAGCCAAAGGGCTAAAGTTAGATAGATTTGGATTTATAGGTACATGGATGGGATGGATGATTCTTAAAGTTACAAGAATATCCAAAATTAATCGCTATTATGAAGCTGTTGATCAGTATAAAGGCCTGGATTTTATTAATAAATCTCTAGAACTTTATGGTGTAACTTTTGAAATTCCAGAAGAAGATTTAAAGAGACTACCTAAAAAAGGAGCATTTATAACGTTATCAAATCATCCATTAGGAGGACTTGATGGAGCCATTTTATTAAAAATATTACTTGAACATCGAGCAGACTATAAAGTAATAGCTAATTTTTTACTACACAGTTTTGTACCATTAAAACCATTTGTAATTCCAGTAAACCCATTTGAAAATCATAAAAAATCTAAATCAAGTTTACAAGGAATAAAAGAAGCAATACTTCATTTAAAAAAGGACATGCCTCTAGGGATTTTTCCAGCAGGAGAGGTTTCTACAAGTAAAGATGGTAAAGATATTGTCGATAGACCGTGGGAACCATCGATAATGAAATTAGTACAAAAAGCAAAAGTGCCTGTAATACCTATTTATTTTCATGCACGTAATAGTCGATTGTTTTACCAATTGGCATCCTTAAGCGGAACTTTAAGAACAGCAAAATTACCAAGTGAATTATTTTCTCAAGAAAATAAAGTCATAAAAATAAGAATAGGAAATCCAATCTCAGTTAAAGATCAAGAAGAACATGCAACCTTAGAAGAGTTAACCAGTTTTTTGCGTAAGAAGACGTATATGTTAGCAAATCCTTATGAAAAAAAGCCTCTGTTTGAAAGTATTCCTCAGAATTTGAAATTACCAAAATCACCAAAAGAAATTGCGGGAGAAGGTAATTATGATGCTATTGAAGCTGAATTGAATTATTGTAGAGAAAATGATAAACGATTATTAGCTAGTAAAAATTACGAAGTTTTTTTAGCGAAAAAAGAATGTATACCAAATATTCTTCATGAAATAGGACGTTTAAGAGAAATCACATTCAGAGCTATTGGGGAAGGAACGAATCAATCTACAGATTTAGATCCTTTTGATGATTATTATCATCACATGTTTTTATGGGATAGTAAAGAAAATAAATTAGCTGGAGCCTACCGTATGGGAATAGGTTCAGAAATATATTCACGTTTTGGTATTGATGGTTTCTACCTTCAAGATTTGTTCAGGTTTGAACCTGAACTTTATAAAATGATGAGTGAATCTATAGAAATGGGAAGAGCTTTTATCATTAAAGAATACCAACAACGACCAATGCCACTGTTTTTGCTTTGGAAAGGGATTGTACATTGTACATTACGTTTTCCAGAACATAAGTATTTAATAGGAGGTGTAAGTATTAGTAATAAGTTTAGTAGTTTTTCAAAATCATTAATGATTGAATTTATGAAGTCTCACTATTACGATCCTTATGTGGCACAATATGTAAGACCTAAAAAAGAATTTAAAGTCAAATTGAAAGATGCGGATAAAGACTTTGTCTTTGATGAGAGTAGAAGCGATCTTAATAAGTTTGATAAAATTATAGACGAAATTGAACCAGGAAGTCTTAGAATTCCTGTATTGATTAAAAAGTATATAAAGCAAAATGCCAAAGTAGTTGCTTTTAATGTAGATCCACTATTTAATAATGCAGTAGATGGATTGATGTATATACGTATAGCAGACTTGCCAGAGAGTACGGTTAAACCCGTGATGGAAGAATTTCAAGCAGAATTAGAGAAAAAGGTGTTTTAATTTAGTTTCTGTATTACTTTAGGTAAATAGAAATCATATTGGTTAATAGTATTCTGTATTCAGAATTTATTCATAGATTTTAATAATGATATTGTTGATAAGAGAAAATCCTAATTCTGAAGAATAGAAGAGCTTAATGAAAACTATTAAAAAATAGTTGAGCAATCTATTGTTTGAATTATTTTGAAAGTTGTCTATTTGTAAAACTTATTATAGGTAAGAGAATATCCTTTAAATGTAAAAAATGCAGGGTCAATATGTTGTCAATAATAAAATCAAATCAGTGCATTTTTGACTTTGACCCTGCTTGCAATTCCAAAATATTTTGATACTGTTTTAGCAACAAGTAGTTGGTTTAATCGTATTAAAAAAAGAATTAATAATAGATTGAAGCTCATGATATCTAATTAAATTAATGCAATAGCATATACGTTTTCCTTCGATTTCTCCTTTTAATAAATCAATACTTTTTAATTCACGTAAATGTTGGGATATAGTAGCTTGAGCCAGCCCAATTTCTTCGACTAGATCATTACAAATACAAGCATTTTGTTGACTAATGTATTGTAAGATAGCAATACGAGCAGGATGACCTAAGACTTTAAAAATATGTGCTAGTTCATTTTGTTCTGTATCGAAAATCTGAGTTTTAGTAATTCCCATTTAAAAATTTAATATTGCAATATTACGATAATAATAAAGAATAAAAAAGCCAAGAGATTGTTTCTTGACTTTATAGCGGTATTAAAACCAAGGTTTTTTATTTACTTGATACATTTGATAGAATTCCTCATCTGTTTTGGTTAAATAGATAATTCCTTCTATAAAAGGGATTATACTCGCGACACCGCAAGTAACAAAAGAAATAATAATTTGTATGATACCTTCTTTTGTGTATCCTAAGATAAATTTGTGTACTCCAAAAAATCCAAATAATAGGGCTAAAATCCCAGCTAATATTTTTTTGTTTTCTCCGTTCATTTCTTGATAAGTTTGTTTGGCTTCTACAGTAAATTCTTGAAAAGATTCTTTAGCATCTTCAGCAAAATCCTCAGTTTTTTCTTTGGCTGCATCAAAGGCTTCAGAAGCTTTGTTTTTTAAATCATCACCAAGATTATCTTTTTCGTTATTCATGGTTGTTCGATATTTAATTTTTTCTAAATTAGGAAAAAATGTGAGAATACCAACAGGAAATATAAGTTTAAGAAGATATTAATTCATAAAGAAAGTATCTTTGAATTTAAATTATTTAAAAATCAAAAAACAGATTAGAAAATGGAATGGTATTTAAAAGTATTAAAAAATTATGCTAATTTTGAAGGTAGAGCAAGACGTAAAGAGTATTGGATGTTCACGTTGTTTAATATGCTTATCAATTTTGGAATTATCGCTATTTTAATCGCATTAACAGCTATTACTGCAGAAGTAGAACTTTCTGTTATAGCAATGATTTTATGGGGAATTTTCTTTCTTTATATAGTAGGGATGATTATTCCAACATTAGCAGTTACCGTACGTAGACTACACGATACAGGTAATAGTGGATGGATGTACTTAGTTTCTATGATTCCTTTTGTAGGAGGAATATGGTTGTTAATACTAACCATTACTGAGGGAGATCAAGGAAGAAATCAGTATGGCGCAGATCCAAAAATAGAAGATGATGATCTAAATACATGGATAGCTAAATAAATAAAAAATGGTTGCTATTTTGCAACCATTCTTTTATAAAAAAGCAGCGTCTTTTGGTTCCCATAATTCTATTTTATTGCCTTCGGGATCAATGATCCAACCAAATTTTCCATATTCGTATTCCTCAATTTTATCAATAACAGTGACTCCTTCAGCTTTTAAAACCTCTAAGAGTTCTACTAAGTTATCCACTCTAAAATTCATCATGAAATCTTTTTGACTAGGCTCAAAATATGTCGTGTCCTTAGAGAAAGGACTCCATTGTGTTGAACATTTATTTTCATGTTCATCTTTCCACCAGAATGTACAACCATAATCATCGGTGTTGAATCCCAAATGGTTTTTATACCATTCTTTTGTTTTTTTTGGATCAGTACTTTTAAAAAAGATACCTCCAATACCAGTAACTCGTTTCATATTTATTTGTTTTTTGTGCGACTTTCTTCATAAATTTTAATCCATTGATCAGGAGTCATTTTAGAAGATAATGAAGCAATTAATTCAAAAGGAATTTGAGCTGTTTTTTTAAATCGAATACAGCTTTTTCCCATATCTAATTTTGTTTTGCAATATTTAGGATATTCGGATACAAACCAATCTAATAAAGCTGGTTGAGAGTAGATCCCTGCATGATATACCGCAATAAAGTTTTTTTGCGAGGCAATATTCATAAACGGTAAAGGGAGTTTAGGATTGCAATGATATCCATCAGGATATATTGTATGTGGTACTACATATCCAATCATTCCATAACTCATTACTTCAACAAAACCTTTTGGGATATGTTGTTGTATGGTTTCTCTTAATTTAATCATGGCTGATTTTCTGTTATCAGGTAGACTGTCAATATATTCTTGAGGAGTTTTGGCATCAGATGTCATGTTTGTTGGTTTTTTGATAAAAAGGAGAATAAACTAAAGATAAGGTTTTCTATACTAAAGTAGTGCCACTTTGTCTAATATTTAGATGTGTTTTGTCATTAATATATTTTTAAATGCTTTGTGTTTAGGTTTTTAAGTTTGTTGTGTTTTTTTTAGTGAAATTTATGTGTTGAGTCATAGTTGTTTAAAAGTGTCCTTTTTTTGAAAATCGATAATAGGTTTATTTGTTTTATAATAATAAAAAAGAATTGATTTTATGAGAAATAAGAAGTGTAGAAAGGAAAAAGAATCACTAATAAATGTTTTAAAAATAATGTTCAAATTGATAAAAGGATGCGAAGTTCTTTCTGAATATTTTCTTTAGCTTGAAGTTCGTAAAAAGAATAAAAGGATTTCGTTTTATAGATACGGGGCATTTTTAAGAAAGATTGTAAAACTTTAATCCTCCCTTTTTGGTATATGAAATCAGGATAAAACTTATATTCTTTTCTTACATCTTTATAATATTGAGTATATGTTTCCCAATCACTTCCTAAAATAGATAAATCCGCGTCTGTAAAATAATTAATGTCTGGATTGGTAGAAATCTGATGACCTTGAGTTGCAAGAATAATTTCGTTGCAAAAAGAAATAGAATTAATATCTAATTGTAGAGAAGTTAATATTTTAGTAGCATATATTCCAGATTGTTTTTCATTATCATTTTTAAAGATGTTATAAATGTAGTCATGATAAAAAAGTGCAAATAATAGCATGTTCCAATCTTGAATTTCATTCTTCACTTTTATAAGTTGTTTATATAGATTTTCAAGATGTTTCAGGTTATGATAATAACGATCTTTACTAGCGTGCTGTAGTTCAATGTCAAGCCATAAACGATCAATTTCATTATTAGAAATTGAATATGACTTTAAAAGATCAATAAAAACTTTTTTTAACAAAATGCAGTTTTGATTTTATGAACAATAGTTTGTGCTAGCTTCTCTTTAGACTCTATTGTCCATCCAGCAACATGTGGTGTTAAAAGAACATTGTCTAGCTGTAATAATTCTTTTAAAGCTTCTGGCATTTGATTTTCGTCGCTAAATAAACTTTCAAAAGATAATTTTTCATATTCTAAAACATCCAAGCCAGCGCCCAAGATTTTTCCAGATTTTAGAGCTTTTACAAGATCTTCTGTAACTACGCTTTTACCTCTAGCAGTGTTTAATAACCAAAAAGGTTTTTTAAATTGATTAATAAAATTGCTGTTGATCATTTTATCAGTAAGAGGAGTCCATGGAGTATGTAAACTCAGAATATCTGTTTTTTCAAACAACTCTTCTATTTCTACTTGAGTGGCATCACTATTCTCAACATTTTTTTTAATATCATAACAAATCACTTCTACATTAAAACCACGCAATTTTCTAGCAAATGCACGTCCCATATTACCATAACCAATAATACCTACAGTTTTTCCATCGACTTCAATTCCGCGATTAGCTTCTCGTAACCATTGACCATTTTTAACTTGAGTATTAGCGCTATTTAATTTGTTGAATAATGATAATAACATACCTAAAGAATGTTCTCCTACGGCATTTCGATTCCCTTCTGGAGCAGAAAAAAGTGCAATTCCCTTTTGATCAGCATATTCAATGTCAATGCTTTCTAAACCAGCTCCAACTCTAGCAATAAACTTTAAATTAATAGCTGCATCCATAAAAGTAGCATCTATTTTAAAACGACTTCGGATGACGATACCATCATATTGCTCAATTTTAGATATTACTTCTTCTCTGGAGGAAGTGTAATCTTCGTGATTTGTATGACCTAAATCGTTTAACTGTTTAATTAATAAAGGGTGATTATTATCTAAATGAAGAATATGCATTGCTGTAATTAATTGGTATTGATACTCAAAATTAAGGAAATCTTAATAAAGACTAATAACAAGATAGATTATTCTTTGTTTAGCCATATATAAAAGTAGCTTATAGAAGTGAAAAAGTTTGACTATAACATAAATCTTAAAGAAATAGATCAATCATATTTTTTTTAATGTTTTTGGATATGTAATTTGATAAGATTGATTTGCTTCTAAATTTTTGAGCATATACGTCTCCCCATTACTCCATTTAATAGTAACATTTGCGTTAGTATCTTTGCCTAGCCCAAAATGTTGAATTTTGGGATGTACAGAAAGATAACCCGTTGTACTATGAATTTCTCTCCAGATATTTTTATGATGTTTACTGTTTAGTATTAAAGAAGACCCAATAGCATCTCGGTTAATTTTAAAGTCAGCGTTTCCTATAAGTTTGATTTTAATCCAATGATTTGTTGAAGATGTTTTATTTTCTAAGAAATTAGCTTTATCGTGATAATTGTTAATGATAATATCTAAATCACCGTCTTTGTCATAATCTAGATAACTAGCACTTCTAGCATTGCTATATAAATCAGCACCTAATTCAGAGGCTTTGTTGATCAGCGTTCCTTGATCGTTTACAAAAAACACATTTTTTTCTCTATTACTTTCTGCATAAGTGATCGATTTGGAGGCTTCAGCTCTTTCAAAATAAAAAGGATTCTCACTAGAATAAACACTAAAATCATTCATCCCGTTAATACAATATAAATCTTCATCACCATCATTATCAAAATCAAAAAAATCAGCATCCCATGACCAACCAGTAGAAGAGTAGCCTCTACCTATATTGGTCGATAATTGATAGGTGTTTAGTTCGTTGTTTTTAACCTTAGAAATGAATAAGTCATTAGCTTCAATAGTTCGGATAGTAGCCATTTTTTTAGGATCAAATTTCATTTGAGTATCCTTATTAGGATTGACATATTTTTCATCTTTTTGCATAACAACAATGTTGGAAACATATAAATCAGGAAATAAATCATTATTCAAATCAGTGATCCCAATATTCATAGTATACGAAGGTTTATCAGTTTTTAGTTGTTTACTAACTTCTTTAAAGAATCCAGAAGGAGTATTTAGTAAATATTTATTAACACCAAAATCATTTCCTATAATTAGATCTTGTAAACCATCTTGATTGATATCGCTATGACCAACAGCTTGTGTCCAACCAGAATTTATTGTTGAAGTATCAAGAAAAGAAACTTCTTTAAAAAGAAAGTTTCCTAAATTTTTGTATAACTTATTAGGCATTCCATTTTGATTATCTCTACTTAAAGTAGGTAGATCCCCTTGGATGTAATTTCCAAAATAACCAATAAATATATCCAATAAGCCGTCATTATCATAATCAAAAGTTGTAGCAGGACCAGCAACAGCATTAATACCTTTTAAATTAGTAGTAGTACTAACATCCGTAAAATGTGTGCCATCTGTGTTTTGATACATTTTATGAGGAGCGTTTACATAGGTAATAAAAATATCTTGCAGGCCATCGTTGTTGAAGTCAGCAATAATAGGTTGTCTAGGCTCATTAAAGGAGTGTAACGAATCATTCCAATAATTAATGCCACTTGTTGCTGTAATTTCCTCAAAAGTATGATTAGGCGTATTTATGAATAATTTGTTACCAAAGCCGCTAAGTAATAAGATATCAATTAATCCATCGTTGTTAATATCTTCACAAGCTACTCCAGAACCACCAAAAGCAGGTGGGATAGCTAATTTAATCTTATTTTCGTTATAACTTGTTGTGTAACTCCTGATATGTCTACTCAACCAATCAGCTGATTTATGAGTAAAATCAATACCCAGTTCAGTTGTTTTATCCTCAAAAAAATCATGATGATTATTACTAGATGAAGAAGAGTTAATCGATGTTTGTATATTTTGTTTAGTGTAAGAAGAATAAGAATTGATTAACGTTTGTATTTTTAGAAAAGCTTGATTGATATCTTCAATGTCTAGCTGTTTTTTGTGAGATGTTTTTGATATACTTCCTGCAATTCTTAAAACTAAAACTCCCATTTGAGCTATGCTTTCTACTACTAATTCTGCGGCATTAGGATCTAAAGTTTTTATAGCAATAGAGGAATGGTCAGAAAGTGAGTATTCTAAGATTTGCCAATGAAAACCACTATCTCTAAATGCATCTAGATCATATGATTCAATAGAAATACGCTTTTTTGTGTTATTAGGAAAAAAAGAAACGTCTTCAAATGAATTAGTAGATGAAGGTAAAAAAGCAATTAAAGATTCTTGAATATCAGAAATGCGAATGATAGAATGTTTGTTTTTTGTGGCTTTTTGACTTGCAAGATTTAATAAAGAAGTTGAAAACTGAATTAATGACTCTAAATAGTAATTTTTTAATTCTTTAGAAGAGGATGCATTTGTAGGCCATTTTTGACGTGCAAAATAAACTTGAATATTACGTAAAAATAAGCTTGGGTTAACATGATTATAATGATCGTAAGAGGCTTTTTTTTGTTTAATAATTTCATGAATCAAATCGTTGTTAGAAACATTTTTTAATGATAATTTAGGATATTCATGAGAAAAAACACTTTCCTTTTTAAATAATTCAACCCAACTATTTTTTATCATTTTTGCAGAAATAACTTTTTTGTTTAGTATCCTAGCTTGTTCGTCTGCTTTTTTTAAAGCTACGAGAGAAAGTAAATTAATATAATTGTTGACTAATTGTATCGATTCAGAAGAAAAAGAAAGAAGTTTGGATGTACTGGTGAATAATAAATCTTGTTCAACAGATAATAAGGATCGATAACTGTAGGATACCGAAGAATATTGATCGAAATCTAATTTAGAAATTAGAATGTCAATATCATTAATGTTGTAGCTATAATTGCCATTACTGAGTTTTTTATATTCAGAGATTTTAGTAATAACTTCATGTAAATGTTTAGGTAATATCTTGTGAGATGTATCTTTAATTGCATTATTGCTACTAGATTGTTTGAGATATAATATGATTTCTTTCTGAATTTCAATTTTTAAATTTCTTGCTTGTTCGTCAAGTGGAGTACCATACATAAAGTCTTCTAAGCGGTTAGCTGTAGCATAGCATTTTGGATCTTTATTTTTTTCTAATTCATGTATCTTTTGAATGATATCAGAAAAATTTGATTTTTGTTGTGAAAAAGAAAATACAGAAGACATCAAAATAAGAGTAAGTATTATTTTATTATATGAATACGACATGATTATTTCCTTTTTTTAATGGTACGGTTCAAAGATACCTAAATAATAAAAAAAGATGTTTTTTGTAATTAAATTCGATAAGAAGAGAAATAGTTTCGATGAAAAGTTATGTATGCATAATTATTTGATTGTTAAAATATTGTGTTTTAAATTAGATGTGGTAAAACAGTAATTCTGTTAATTAAATTGTTAGTTTTGTAACATAACTCCTAAAACCAACAACTATGAATATACAGATACGATTATTGATTTTATCTTTTACTTTATTCAATATAACTAGAGGTTATAACCAACAAGTATTTAATTCGGATGTACATATAGAAGGATCTTTGCAAATTGGAACTGGAGCAGCATCTGGATATAACTTTGGATTTGATACGTTTGTGATGACAGAAGATAATTTAAGAATGTATTTTGATGACACATCAGCTTCAGGTTCTTTTCCAGCTAATGATTGGCGATTTACATTTAATGATTCTAGTAATGGTGGGAGTAATTTTTTCTCAATAGACGATGTTACTGGAGGAAGAAGCCCTTTTAGAATAGATGCTGGTGCAACCAACAATTCATTATATATAGAATCAGGTGGAAATGTTGGATTTGGAACAAACAATCCAGCAGTTAACTTGCATAATGTAGAAGGAAATACGCCAACATTACGATTAGAACAAGATGGTTCTAGTGGATTTACACCACAATCGTGGGATTTAGCAGGTAATGAGGCTAATTTTTTTATAAGAGATGTAACGAATGGTAGTAGATTACCTTTTAGAATCCAACCTAATACACCCGATAATACGATAACATTAAGAGCTAGTGGTACAGTAGGAGTGGGAACATTTTCGCCTAATACTAATGCCTCAATTCATATGAGTGCAACTGATAAAGGAATTCTAGTCAATAGAATGACTACCGCAGAACGTGGAACTTTTGAAGCAAGTTTAGGAGCTAATGAAAATGGAATGATGGTGTATGATAATGAAGAAAATAAATTGTATACTTGGGATGGAACGCAATGGATAACGCCCACAGATGATCAAGTTATAAGTCTTACAAACAATACTTTGACAATAGAAAATGGAGGGACGGTAGATTTGTCAACATATCTAGATAATACAGACGCACAAGATTTATCGTTAACAAATAATGTTTTAAGTCTTACAAATGATGGAACAACAGTAGACTTAGCATCATACCTTGATAATACGGATGCGCAAGAATTGACTTTAAATAATGCGACATTAGGTATTACAGGAGGAAACACAGTTGATTTATCTTCTGTGATAACAACGAATGATGATCAAAATCTGACATCGGCTATTTTGACAAATAATGAGTTAACAATTACAATTGAAAACGGAACCCCTGTAACGGTTGATTTATCAGCAATTCTTACACCGCTTCAAGACGAAAATATAACACAACAAACTCAAATTGACGATTTGATAGCTAGGATGGAAGCTATTGAAGCATGTGCATGTCAATTGAGCATTCATGATGAATTAAATGGGAGCGGAAGAAAGGCTATTTTGTATCAAAATATTCCCAATCCATTTAAAAATACATCAACAATCAAATATTATTTACCTACTACAATTACAAAAGCAGTATTGGTGTTTAATAATACGGTGGGACAAATAGTTTCAAAAGTTACTTTAGAAGATAGGGGAGAAGGAGAACTGAATGTTAATAGTGATGGGTTGCCAGCAGCAGTTTATTATTATACATTATATACAGATGGGAAGAAAATTGACACCAAGAAAATGGTGATTAACTAAGAAAAAGATTACTGTAAAAAGAGGTCGTTTTAATACTATTAAAACGGCCTCTTTTTATATGTGATTTTATAAATCTATATATTGAGCTACTGTGCGATCACTATCTATTTCTCCAGTATGTTTGGTAGCTGCTTTTTCAAATAATAGAACATGTACTTCTTCTCCATTTTCAGTCGATGGACAATGTTCTACCCCTTTAGGAACTACGATTAATTCACCGGGATTAACTTTTACAACTTTATCTCTGAATTTCATGATTAAAGTGCCTTTAATGACCTGAAACAATTCGTCTTCATTGTCATGTTTATGCCAAATAAAATCCCCGCATAGTTTTGCTAGATAAATTTGATTATCATCAACCATAGCTATACGATGTGGATGCCATTGTTTGTCAAACTGCGATAATTTTTCCTTAATATTTATTGCTTCCATAACTTTTTTGAATATGCTCTTATTATAAGTTAATCAAGAGTTTTGTTTATAAAAAAACAAGATACTTATTTCTGTAAAAGTGATATAACCCCTTAACGTTTCTTTATTATTAATTATGAATTGATTTATAGGAGTATAGACTTTATGAAAGTGTAGTATTTAAAAATACTAGTAAATGTTAAAGTTGTTAAAAAAGAGGTTTAACCTTAGTTTATTTATGTTAATTTTAAAGAAATAAACCTAATAAATATATTATTACATGAAAACTAATTTTTTAAACTTGCCAGGTGTTACCGTATTAAGCAAAGAAAATCAACGCACAATTAAAGGGAGTGCAAAAATAGATTATTCTTTATGCGGATGTGATTGTAGAGGAGCAGTTACAGGACCAGCATTTTGCTTAATCGGATTTGCTTGTACACAAGTATACACTTGTCAAGAAGAATTTTAGGAATTAAAACTCCTTAACAAACTAAGTTGATAGAGAAAATTGCCATTGTATAAGATCAAATACAGTGGCGATTTTTTTTGATTATATATGTAGTATGATTTTAGCTATATAGAAGAATAAAAATATTCCAAAAATATCATTACTAGTAGTAATAAAAGGGCCTGTCGCAATAGCAGGATCTATTCCTTTTTTGTCTAAAATGATAGGAACAAAAGTACCTATCAAAGCAGCAACAATGATAACACTCATTAATGCAATCGCTATGGTTAAACTAAAAGATATATCATAATTCATAAAGAAACCAAAAACGATAATTAGAACCGCTAAAGCGCTACCATTAATTAAACTCAGGCCAACTTCTTTAAGTAATCGACTCCATAAACTACCTTTAACAATGTCATTAGCCAATCCTTGTACAATAATAGCTGAAGATTGAACCCCTACATTACCAGCCATAGCGGCAATTAGTGGAGTATAGAAAAATAAACTTTTATACTTATCATCGGTCATAATATCTTCATACCCTTCCATGATGAATACACTGCCAAGTCCTCCAAACAATCCAAGTACCAACCAAGGCAAACGAGCTTTTGTGAGCTCCCAAATATTATCATCTGCTTCTACATCTTGAGATATACCAGCAGCCATTTGATAATCTTTTTCAGCTTCATCTTTAATGAAATCAACAATATCATCAATAGTAATGCGTCCCACAAGAGTTCCATCATTATCGATTACAGGAATCGCTTCTAAATCATATTTAGTCATGATACGAGCAACTTCTTCTCCTTCAGTATCAACTCGAACAAAATCAACTTTAGGGATGTATACTTCTTTAATATAAGTTTTACTAGAAGCAGTAAGTAAATCCTTTAATGATAAACGACCTTTAAGTTTATCGTTTTTATCAACTACATATATAGAATGTACTCGTGTTACGTTCTCAGCTTGTTTTCGCATTTCGCGAACACAACTTGTAACAGTCCAGTTTTCATCAACTTTAACGAGCTCTTTAGCCATTAATCCACCGGCTGTATCTTCATCATATCGTAATAATTCTACAATATGTTCAGCATGCTCTTCATCTTCAATTTCCGAAATTACATTTTCAGCACGATCTTCAGGTAATTCAGCTATAATATCAGCAGCATCATCTGTGTCTAATTCTTCAATTTCTTCAGCAATCTCTTTGGCTGATAATTTGTTTAAAATACGTTCTCGTACATCCTCTTCTAATTCCATTAAGGCATCAGAAGATTTTTCACTATCAATTAATTTAACAATATATATAGCCTCTTTAGAATTTAACTCATCCAGCGTTTCTGCTACATCGGCAAAATGTAAATCATTAAAAATTTCTAATAAACGAGTATTATCCTTGGCATTAATTAACGATTTTAAATGCTCAATAAATTCACTAGAAAGTTGAAATTGCATAGGAAGATTTTTTAAAGAAATTACCCTCTTAGTTCACGCAAAGATAAGTAAACAATTGGATAGAGTTTTATATAACTGTTAAATGAATTAACAAAAAAAGGATGTTTATGCTCGATCGTTTTGAATGGCAACAGTAAGTGCTATAAAATCTTGAACATTTAATTGTTCAGGACGTTTAGAAAATAACTCTTGCGCTCTTAATTCGTCTGAAAGATTCAAGGATTTTAAGCTGTTTCGTAATGTTTTTCTACGCTGACCAAAAGCAGTTTTAACTACCGTAAAAAGCTGTTTTTCTGTACAAGGAAGTTGATCGTAATCAGCCCTTCTACGCAAACGCAAAACACCACTGTCAACCTTTGGAGGTGGATTAAAAACTGTTGGTGGAACCGTAAAAAGATATTCAACATCAAAAAATGCTTGTGTAAGTACCGATAAAATACCGTAAGCCTTAGAGCCAGAAGGTTCACAGATACGTTGTGCAACTTCTTTTTGAAACATTCCTGTAAATTCTGGAATGTGCTCTTTGTTCTCTATGGTTTTAAATACAATTTGACTAGAGATGTTATAAGGGAAATTACCCGTGATGGCATAAGGTTCCCCGTTGAATAATGAATTAATATCAAACTTAAGGAAATCAGCTTCAATTACTTTGAAAGTGCTTTTTGCTGTACGAATTTCAGGATGCTCGATCTGAAATTGAGTATTGAGATATGCTATAGACTCGGTGTCTAAATCCATGGCAACAACATTCAAGTCTTTTTGTAGAATGTATTTTGTAAGTACTCCCATACCAGGGCCAATTTCAATAACATTTTTGTACTTCTCCAAAGTAAGAGTGTCTCCTATGTCTCTTGCTATACCTTCATCCTTTAAGAAATGTTGTCCTAAATGTTTTTTTGCACGAACAGCCGTTTTTTCTTGCTGAACATGCTCACGAGATGAATTGTATTTTTTGTTTTTTTTGAATTTAGAGCTCATAAAAATGATATGAATTGAATTGTTGTTGTTTATGAAAATACAAAGCCATTAATGTTCACTTACAACAGCTAATTCTGTTCTAAAAGCAACAAATTTTCCTGCAAATCGATTAGATTCTGCTCTTAACTCTTCTGCATTTTCTTCATAATAACGTTCTAACATAGCTTTGCTTTCTGTTGTATATTGAATAGAATATGTAGTTCCTCCCATTTCCTCGTCAATTACAACACGAGTCATTAAAGCTTTAGAAAATTTACCAGTTGCTATCATAGCTGGTATATGTTCTTTTTGCATCCACGTTATCCATTCGTTATGAACTTCATCTTCTATATTGATAGTGACATTATAGATATACATAATTGATATAAATTCTTAAGTAAATTAATGTATGATACGAAATCATTAAGAGAGCAAAGATAAATCTAATTATGAAATATAAATCAGGATTTTAAATTAAGTGCTTTTTTTTATTAAATCGACCTGTTTTGAAAATAAAAAATTGATTTTAAGTATGTTTGCAAAAAAGAGAATAGGATAGTTTGAGTAAAACATCAGTGCTGTTATGAAACCCCATACGAAAATGCTTTTTATGTAAGATGTTTTGTGAAACTAATTAATAGTTAGAATCAATTAATAGCGTCTCCTCTTAGTGTTCTGTACTTTTTACGAGCTTCTACAAAAAAGATACTGTCTGCGTGATTAAAAATTAACTGCTCGTAATATTCTTTAGCTTTTTCTGGTTGGTGAAGATGTGTAGCATATAACTCGGCTAAGTGATAATAAGCATCATCTGCAAGGATATCGTCTTTATAAAAAGCCAATATTTTAAGATAATTATCTTTAGCTTGCTCATATTGTCCCGTTTTCTCTAATAACTTAGCTTGTCGTAATAAGGCTTCATCTTCAATTTTTTCTCCTTTATGAACCGTTAAAATCTCATTGTATTTTGCGATTGCTGCAGTATTGTTTTTTTGAAAAGAAAGTAAATCAGCCTTTGCAAATATCTTTAAAGCAGTTTGTGTAGAATCCTCAAGAGAATTGTCACTAATAACAAGACTTAACTCCATAGCATCATTTGCAATAAGTTGAGATGTTGATGATTTTAAGATATTTAGTTGTGTTTGAGCCCAAGCAAAATCACCTTTGTAATAACTAGTCTTAGCAACTTTAAAACGAGCTTCTTGCGCTAATGAATTATTTTTTATGGCATTTTGAATTTGCGTATAGTAAATTAAAGCTTGATTAAATTTTTCGTCTAGAACAAGTATATCAGCAATTTCCATCTTAACCCTAGCCGTTTGAAAACGAGTAAGGCGTTTCTTTAATAATTTTTTTAGAAACGAACTTCCTTCTTTTTTTTGATCAAGCGTAAAAGCTAAAAAATGGGCATAATCAATTTGTAAAGGCAATGTATTTTTGTCAGTGCCAAAAGTCTCAAATAATTGATGATATGCTTCAACGATACTAGCATTTTTATCTGGATTGTCTTGTTTTATTTTGGCTCTTAGTAATAATTGATTGGCATAGATCTTAGTACTATTTTGTACAGGAAGATTGATTACATAAGTAAGGATTTCTTCGGCAACGGTATAATATCCTTTATCACTAGAAATCAATGCAAGTTCCATGATGTTCTGTAAACTTTCAGAATTTCTTTTATAAATAGCTTTTTCTTGAATAAATGCTTTTTTATAATTTTTTTGTTGAATAAATAACCAGCTTAGCATCTGGTTGTATAATAAATTGGGTTGCAATTGTAATTCTTTAATAAGCAATTTTCTCAAAATGCTATTCGCATCGTTTAAGGGATCTTCGGTGATAAAATCGTTAAAATAACGTTGTACCATGATCATATAATTAGGTTGCTTGTTAATAAGTACGAGGTAGCTTTTAAACATTTTGGCAAGATGTCCTTGCTCTCCATATATTTTAGCGAGATTCAGCATGTAATTAGAAGAAGGATTGATTTCCATTCCTTTTTCGTATACAATAGCAGCTTGATCTAATAGACTATATTTTTCAAAAGTTCGAGCAAGAATATATGTTTGATTCGTATGAAGTTGATGTATTTCAATAGCCTTTTGATAATAAGTAGTGGCTTTTTCTTTTTTTCCTTGCACATCATAATGATGTCCCACCTCTACATAAAAAGTAGAGTTATTCGCAGATTTTTTTAATTGTTCTAATAATAATTTTTCAGCAGTATCAAATTGCTCTAATTGTTGATGATTAGCTACGATACCCAGTAAGTAACGAGTACGATTGGGTTGTTTTTGATACAAACGTTGATATACAGTAAGCGCTTTTTCATAAGCACCTTGATCCATATAATTCTTTGCCAGTTGTTCAGATTGACTGATCGCAGAAAAAGAGAAAAAGAATATTAAAATGAAATAAATAAAGCGCATTCTGCAAGTTTTTATGTAAAGATATGCAAAATACGCTTTTTTATGTTGTTGTAGAAACGTTAATCTATGTATTCAAAACCACAATAAGGAACTAAAACATCTGGAATTTTTATTCCGTTAGGAGTTTGATAGTTTTCCAAAATTCCAGCAAGAACTCTAGGTAATGCAAGAGAGCTACCATTTAAGGTGTGTGCTAACTGTTTTTTACCATCTTTATCTTTGTAACGTAATTTTAAACGATTTGCTTGAAAAGTTTCAAAATTAGAAATAGAACTAATTTCTAACCAACGATCCTGTGCTGTCGAAAATACTTCAAAATCATATGTCAATACAGAAGTAAATCCTAAATCACCACCACATAAACGTAAAATACGATACGGTAATTTTAAGTCAATTAAAAGATCTTTTACATGAGCGACCATTTGATCAAGAGCAGCATAAGAATCTTCAGCTTTCTCTACACGTACAATCTCTACCTTATCAAATTGATGTAATCTATTTAAACCACGTACATGAGCACCATAAGACCCAGCTTCTCTTCTAAAACAAGGAGTATATCCCGTATGTTTTATTGGTAAAACGCTGTGGTTTAATAAATCTCCTCTAAACATGTTGGTAACAGGTACCTCAGCTGTAGGTATTAGGTATAAATCATCTCCAGTAACATGATACATTTGACCTTCTTTATCAGGCAACTGTCCTGTACCATATCCAGACGCTTCATTAACAAGGTGTGGTACTTGTACTTCTTGATACCCAGCAGCAGTGTTCTTATCTAGAAAATAATTAATCAATGCACGCTGTAAACGAGCTCCTTTTCCTTTGTATACAGGAAAACCAGCACCTGTAATCTTTACACCAAGCTCAAAGTCAATGATGTCATATTTTTTAGCTAATTCCCAATGCGGTAAGGCACCTTCATCCAATGTAGGGATATCACCTTCTCTAAAGATTTCTTCATTATCTTCATCACTTTTTCCTTCAGGAACAGAGTCATGAGGAATGTTAGGGATGGTATATAATAGCTCAATTAATTCTTCTTGTACATTGGTTAATGTAATAGATAATTCTTTGGAACTTTCTTTTAATTGCCCTGTTTTTTCTTTAAGAAGTGTTGCTTTTTGTTGCTCACCGTTCTTAAATAGTTGCCCAATTTCTTTGGATAATCGATTAGAATCAGCAAGGATGTTGTCTAATTTTGCTTGCGTTGCACGACGTTCTTCATCAAGTGCAATGGCTTTTTCAAATACTGGAGCAGCGTCAAAATTACGCTTTTTTAATGCTTCAATATAAGCCTCTTTGTGTTCTGCGATTTTCTGAATTAATAACATGATATTTGTTTTGGGCGTTCTCATACAAATGTATGAGCGGGCTATTCGCTATATCTTTAATGCTATAATTATAACATTAAAGGATGTCGCTGCTATCCCTAACGCGATGTCGAGCAAATTTAAACAAAACCAAGTTTTTTTAACAATAGAAAAACTATGAAATTTAACTTATTTTTTTTCAGTACTGTCAATTGATGAATATTTTAATATCCAAGGGTTTGTTTTGAAGTAATTCCAAGGTACAGAAGCAAGATCCACTTCGGGATCAATAAAAGTTTTATACTTCCTGCCATTAATAGAAACCCTACTCTTTACAAAAACAGCAATATCCTTACCTTCACTAGCGTATTCTTTCTTCAAGTATTGAGCAAATTGCCATATTGCATCAGGTTTACTAGATACAGTACGGTGTTGTTTTTTTGATAAATATTGCTTTTTGTCAACGTGTTTTCTCTTAGCTTCTGGATCATTTTTATCTACAATGTAAAAATCGGTAAATCCAGCACGGCTACGCAACATCATACGCCAACTTAGTCGATGACCTTCTTCTGTCCATAATACATCTCCTGGAATTACCCAATGTCTTAGTGGTAAACCTACTTGAATGATCAGCCAAACAGAAATAACAACCGTTATAGCCTTTTGATATGACGGAACGATAAGTTCCTGTTGGTTGTAAAAAGGTTTTCGTTTTAAAAATAAAGAATGAATCTTTTCTGCTGAGAAGAAAAATAAACTAAATGATAATGAGAGGTATGGGAAAATTCCTATTTGTAATACAATCGAATTAAATAAATGAAAAAAGATACTAATCCCAAAAGCATAAATACGCGTACGTTTCCATAATAATAGAGGAATGATTAATAAATCAAATAGAATACCCGTATATGCGATAGTAACATGTGACCAATGTTGTTGAAGAATAGTTCCTATAACTGGATATGATGCTTTTGCAGCCATCAAGTTTTTTGCAACAGTAAAATCTAACCAATCAGGATAAAATTTAGCGACAGAAGCGTATGTATATACAATCCATAGCTGTAAAATGATAATAAGAGAACACCATCGAGGCATTGCAATCTTTGTTTTTTGTGATTTTTTGGCATCCCAAGAGAGGTAATCTGCCGCAGGTAGAAAGCACATAATAAAGCAAAGGAGTAGTAATAAATAATAATGGTTATTGTAGGATGTTTTTTGCATGAAGTATACACCAGCCCATAGTATGGTAAATAAAGACATGCTCCATCGATATTTATAACCAATCATAACGCAGATACCAATAATCCCCATTACCAAATAATAGTAATACATCCCATTGCCAGGTAATGGTTGTAGAAAATCAAAGCCTAAAAAATTAAAAGTGAAATTAGGTTCAATTAAAGTGCGATTAATCCAACCCGTAAAAATGGACCCAATAGCCTCTGCTGCTATTAAAAAACCAAAAATAATTCTAAAAATAATAAGCGCACTATTATCAATCTGGGTGAATAACCATTTTTTTATCATAACATAGAATTAATGTAATCGCGAGAAAAATCTTCATCTTGTTGCATTACCGTTTTTAAGGCATCTATCGAAGAGAATTTTTGTTCATCTCTAATGTATTCCAAGATTTCAATTTGGATATTTTTGTCATATAGATTGAAAGAAGTGTCGAAAAAATGAGCTTCGATACTTTGCTGAGTACCATTTACAGTTGGATTGATACCAATATTCATCATTCCAAAATAAATTTTATTATCAATACATGCCTTGATTACATAAACTCCTTGTTTAGGAATTAACTTGTAAGATTCTTTGATGTGTAAATTTGCCGTAGGATAATTAAGAGTACGGCCCAATTCTTTTCCTTTTACAACAGTACCTGTAAGCATGAAGTTATAACCTAAATAACTATTTGCTGTTTGTATAGCTCCTTCAGATAATGCTTTTCTAATTTTGGTAGAACTAACTGCTACGTCTTCTATATCTTGTTGTGGAATTTCTTCTACATCAAAATTATAGTCTTGACCAAACGTTCGTAATGAACTAATATTGGCTGTACGATTACGGCCAAAACGATGATCATATCCTATAATAATGTTCTTTGCATTAAGTTGATCTAGTAGTAATTTTTTTACATATTCTTCTGCAGTAAATCTAGAGAACTCTTTGGTAAAAGGATGAATAACCAGATGATTTAATCCTGTTTTTTCAAGAATCTGTATACGTTCCTCTATCGTATTAATTAATTTAATATCAGTATCTTTTTGTAATACCATTCTAGGATGAGGAAAAAAGGTAAGTAAGGTTGATGCTAAATCTCGTTCTTTGGCAGATTCAATTAATCTGTCAATTATTTTTTTATGTCCAATATGTACACCATCAAAAGTTCCAATAGTAATAGCTGAAGGAATTTGATGATCATATGTACTGGCGTGTGTATAACGTTTCAAGAAATGGGTTTTATTTGGTATAAAAATAAATAAATGTACGGAATTAAAAATGTTATTTTCCGTTAAAGGTATTCATGGTATTAGCTAATCCCGCTGTTCCAAATGATTTGATAATGGCAATTGATTTATCCAAACGTTCTGTTAAGGATATTTCTTCTTCTGTGTTCCAGTCTCCTAATACGTAATCTACTTGTCTACCAACACCAAAATCTGCACCAACACCAAAACGAAAACGCGTGTATTTTGAGGTGTTTAATTTCTCTTCTATATCTTTTAATCCATTATGACCACCAGCACTTCCTTTGGCTTTAAGTCTAATGGTTCCAAAAGGTAAATTAATATCATCGGTAATGATTAATACATTGTCAATGGCTATTTTTTCTTTTTCCATCCAATAGCGAACAGCTTTACCACTTAAATTCATGTAGGTATTAGGCTTTAATAAGATAAAAGTCCTTCCTTTAAATTTGTATGTAGTGATATCTCCTAGTTTTTGAGTTTCAAAAGAAAGATCTTCTTTCTTAGCTAAAAAATCTAAAACTTTAAAACCAATATTATGACGCGTATTCGTGTATTTAGGGCCGATATTACCAAGTCCAACAATAAGAAATTTTTTCATGAGCTCTTCTGGGGTTTCTTTAGGGATATTATTGAGGAATAATTTCTTTAAAAACGAAAGCATATTTTTAAATTTTGTGCAAAAATAAAAAAAAGCATCCTGAATTTCAGAATGCTTTTTAATTATACTATAAAAGAAGACTATGCATCTTCTTCAGTTTCCTCTTCTTTAACTGCGTTACGAGAAGTTTTAACTTGACATAATACAGTATTATCAGGATGTAAGATAGAATATGCGTCATTAGCAACATCAGTAACATACAATTTGTTACCAATCTTTAATTCAGTAATATCACCTTCGATTACATCTGGAAGATTAGCAGGAAGACCTTTTACTTTAATACGACGTAAGTTAAAACGTAAAACACCACCGTTAAGAACACCTTTAGAATTACCTACAGTACGGAAAGGAATTTCCATAGTAATAGCTTTATCGTCAAAAATCTGTACAAAATCAATATGTAAGATCTTATCAGTTACTGGGTGAAATTGGATGTCTTGTAAAATTGCATTTACGCTAGTACCATTATCCAATGCTATTACCACTGTGTGAACGTCTGGAGTGTATACTAAATTTTTAAAAGCGATTTCAGGCGCTGTAAAGTGTATAACAGTATCTCCACCGTAAATAACACAAGGTACCTGTCCAGCATTACGTAAGGCTTTAGTTGATTTTTTACCTACGCTTTCTCTTTGAGATGCATTGATTGTTAATGATTTCATTGTTTAAAATATATATAGTTAATAATTTACATAAGAAATTTAGAGCTGATAGATTCGTTATTATGTACTCTTGACATAACATCGGCAAATAAATTTGCACAACTAACTACTCTAACTTTTTTAGATTCTTTCTTTAAAGGAATAGAATCTGTTACAATTAATTCTAGTAATTGAGAGTTTTCAATACGCTCATAAGCTTCACCAGATAGTAATGGATGCGTACAAATTGCTCTTACACTTTTCGCACCTTTTTCTATCATTACATCAGCAGCTTTGGTCAACGTTCCAGCAGTATCTACCATATCATCTACCAAAACTACATTTTTACCAGTTACATCTCCAATTAATTCCATGTGCGAAATTATATTCGCTTTAGCACGTTGCTTGTAACAAATAACAACATCGCTTTCTAATGCTTTTGCATAAGCGTATGCTCTTTTTGATCCCCCCATATCTGGAGAAGCAATCATTAAATTGTCAAGGTTTAGTGATTTTAAATAAGGTAAAAAGATAGTAGAAGCAAATAAATGATCTACGGGCTTTTCAAAAAATCCTTGAATTTGATCAGCGTGCAAATCCATCGTAATTATACGAGTTGCACCTGCAGTTTCAAGCATCTTTGCTACTAATTTTGCGGCAATAGGAACTCTAGGTTTGTCTTTGCGATCTTGTCGTGCCCATCCATAATAAGGCATAACAGCTGTGATGTGTCTAGCAGAAGCTCTTTTTGCTGCGTCAAGCATTAAGAGCATTTCCATAAGATGATCAGAACTTGGATGTGTAGATCCAATAATAAAAACTCTTGATCCTCTTACAGATTCTTCAAAAGAAGGCTGAAACTCACCATCACTGTAGGTCGAAGTGATCACATTTCCTAACTTAGCACCATATACCAAGGCAATCTTTTTTGCTAATTCTGTACTTTGTGTACAAGAAAAAAACTTAGCTTCTGTTGTCGAAATAGGCATGATTAAGGAGTTGTTTTTTAGTGAGTTATTGTGGCTCTCTTTAAAAATTAGGTGCAAATTTAGAAATTTATTTCAAGCATAAGACAAATTTTTTCAATTATTTTCTTGTAGATCGGAATATTTTATTAGTTTTGCACCCGTATTGCTCAAGTGGCGGAATTGGTAGACGCGCTGGATTCAAAATCCAGTTCCTTCGGGAGTGTGGGTTCGATTCCCACCTTGAGTACTGAAATGTTCTTTATAGCATTTTACATAAAATGCTGAAGTGGTGGAATTGGTAGACACGTTGGACTTAAAATCCAATGACCATTAGGTCGTGCGGGTTCAAGTCCCGCCTTCAGTACGAAATTCTCATAAACAAATGTTTGTGAGGATTTTTTTTTGTTTTAAAAACAACTGACTTTTACTTTTATTAACATCTATTGTTAAAGATTGTTATTCTTTTAAAATAAATTGAATGTCATATAAATAAATAGTATACGGTAATTGCGTATTGATAAATGATACGTGCTTGATTTATAAGTGTATTCTATTATGAAGGATATCATAAAAATCAAAATGTGACCAGCCTTACAAGTGTATTTTTAATGGGGTCAATCGAATACTTTTGACCCACAAATTTAATTTAAATACAAAACAAATGAACAACATTTTAAACATGAACAAGCACTTTTTTACATTAGCAATGGCTTTTTCTCTTTCGTTTATTTCTTGTGAAACAGCAAGCAATGAAGACGAATTAGGAATAGAAGGAACGACAAAAGAAGTAACAACAAAGAGCATAACATTTGATGCAGCTATAGATAATGAGTTTATAGGACCAGCATTACCAGAATTTACAGATAATATATTTTATACATTTGGAGGACCTGGAGCAGATGTGCCTAGTGAATGGAAAGATGCTACAGAAGCAGCTATGGCTCGATGGGAAGAATTGAGTTCAATTATACCTGTTATTCCAGAAGTTAATTTTACTTTCTTTATTAGAACAAGTAATGCATCGCATGTTCCTGATGTAGCAATTTCTTATTTACCATTAATGAATATCGGACGTTTAAGTCCACCTGCTGGAGCGCGTAATCCAGAAGAAAATGGAAATGTAGGAAGCCTAATAGTAATTAATTCTGATTCATTAATATCATATACACAAGAAGACAGAGAAAATATAATGTTTAGTCAAATTACTAAAATTTTAGGACAGCAATAATAAATGACTATTTATAGTTTTTAAAATTACAATTTTGACACAATCTTTTTAACGAGGTTCCTGTTTACAGGAACCTCGTTTGTATATATAAGGATTTTTAAGGATAATACAGGATCAAGAACAATTGTTGTGTTTATGCAAAAATTTGAGGGATCAAGAACAATTGTTGTGTTTATGCAAAAATTTGAGTTAATCTAAAAAGAAAGAATTCAACATTTTTAACACCTCTAAATTGTGCTCTA
>CANMKX010000003.1 GCA_947498595.1 uncultured Aquimarina sp. | reverse complement strand
ATACCTACAAAGTTTAAACATCATAGAAACCCAATTGGATTTTGTAGGGAAAGTGTTGAAAAGCAAAAGTACACACCGAAAAGAAGGACAAGCTCCCGTGATTATTAAGGATAGCTTTACCTATGATCATATGGGGCGTTTGTTAACACAAGAACAACAAATAAACAATCAAGCCAAAGAACGAATTGTTAGCAATCAATACGATGAGATAGGACAGTTAATAGCCAAAGGTGTTGGAGGAAAAACGAGTGAAATGCAACCGCTGCAATTGATTAATTATAAATATACGGTTCGAGGATGGTTAAAAAATATCAACGACCCTAATAATCTAGGAGATGATTTGTTTGCCTTCGGAATCACGTATGATACTCCAGCAGCAGGAATAACACCCCTATATAATGGTAATATTTCTAGCACAACATGGAAAACGAGTAATGATCAAACCAAGCGCTCTTATGCTTATAGTTATGATGCACTTAACCGAATCACCAAAGGAATTGATGATACAGGTAAATTTAGTTTACTAGAAGTAACCTATGATAAAAATGGAAACATCCAAGCATTAGAACGTACAGGTCATCATGACGATAATGCAACCAGTTATGGTATAATGGATAAACTAGTATATACCTATAGTAACGGAAATCAATTGAAAAGCGTAGAAGATCAATCAGGCAATATTCAAGGATTTCATGACCGATCGTTATTAGATAATGAGTATCTTTATGACGTTAACGGAAACCTGATACAAGACGTACATAAAGGGATCAATACTATCAATTATAATTATTTGAATTTACCATCACAAGTGCATATTAATAACTCGCCACATATAGGTACTATAGAATATGTATACGATGCAACAGGAGCAAAATTAGAAAAGAAAGTAAGAGAAGAATACGATACTACTACCACAACTTATGATGGTAATTATAGCTATAAAAACGGAAATTTAGAATTTATAAATCATCCCGAAGGTTATCTAGAACCTTATACCGTTGTAGATGCTCAAGGAACTCCAACAACGCACTATCAATATACATATCAATACAAGGATCATTTAGGAAACATTCGATTAAGTTATACTAAAAATGATGCAGCAGTAGCCAACTCTTATGAAACGACATTTGATGATGGAATTGCAAATCCATGGAAAAAGAGTAGCAATACTTCTAGTATGACTATAGATGCAGCAGGATGGTTGGTAGTAGGAACAAAAAAACATCTGAACGGAATTAATGGCTATTATGCTTTACAAGAAGGAATTACTTATAAAATAGAGGTGGATGTTGATCGAACAGATTTTCCATCCCCTTTAGAGTTCAGTATTTGGAAAGGCAATCGTAAAGCATATGGAGATCATTATGTAGAAAGCGGAGGACGTGTTATATTACAAATTGTTTTTACACCAGAAGAAACAAGAACCTATCGTTTTAATTTACGAATGAGAGATGCATCTTATACAGGAAACGATCAGTTTTTTAGAGTGAATTATGTAAAGATAATTCCAGAAGATATCGATGCATTACAAATCCGAGAAGAGAAAAATTATTATCCATTTGGACTACAACATAAAGGGTATAATAATGTGGTAACTGGACGTAAGCATACTTATGGGTATAACGGTAAAGAAGAAAACGATGAGTTAGGTTTAGAATGGTTAGATTTTGGAGCTAGGAATTATGATCCTGCATTAGGTCGCTGGATGAACGTTGATCCGCAAGTAGAAAAATACTATGATCATTCACCTTTTACTTATGGTTTGAATAATCCGATATATTTTATTGACCCCAATGGAGAAGAAGTTGATGTAACTTATTTAACTAATAATAAAGATAAAGATGAAGATCAACAAAATAGAGATGCTTGGTTATTGATCAACCTTATGGTAGAATTGGCAGATATTTCTGGTCAAGTAATATCGAGAAAAGAAACCAAAGATGGAAGAACTCTTCTTGAAGGTTCTAATGAATGTGGAGAAAATTGTACTGAAGCTAGTACTTATATATCACATCTTTTAGAGAGTGAAGAAACGATATATGTTAAAGGTACTAACGGAACTACAGAAGCAATAGGAATTACACTTTATTTAAATGCATCTGAAATAAATGGAGTTCAACAAGGTTTAAAAGATCAAGGACTAGATCCAGCAACTTATGGAGTTGGGATGATTTTTTTACATGAGACATTACACACTAAATTTGGGGCTAGCTTTTTTAGTAGTGCAGAAGATCAAAAAAGTAAAATAGGTGGACGTTTTAAAGATCCTTTTCGAGGGAGTAAAAGACCAGGGAATGTTGTATCAAGAATAAATCGATTTAGAGAACAATTAGAATTGGCAACAAGAGAAAGATATTTTGAAGAATATGACAATAAATTAAATCCTACTTTATTGTTTAAAAAAGATGGTAATGAATATATAATCCAAAGTAGAAATATCAAACCTAAAAAATAGAAATAATGAGATTGAGAACTAATATTTATGTATTCTGCATTATTGTAGTATTTTCCTGCAATAATGGTTTTGATAAAAAAGATGAGAAGAGAATTTTTTCAGGAATTTTAAATAGTAAAATTATAAGTGAATACCCTGAAAAACTAGATAGTGGTTATATTGTTTACCCGTATTATATAGATTTTAATTTTAGTGATTTTTTATCAAAAAAAACGCTCAACCATCCTTCAAGAAAAGAGATTAAAAAAAAGGTTTTTTCAAAGCTGGATATTGATGAGAATCAATTTGCTAAAATCAGAAACGAAATAAACTTGAAGTACAAAGGAGTTCATTCTGATCTATTAGGTGATTTATCAATTAGAGATAAAAGTCATATGGTAATTACATTTTCTGGACTTAATGAATACTTAGTTTTTATAAACCTCTATCTATATCATAATACAATTTCAAAGGAAACTCTTCTAAAAGATTTTGATTTTAGTGACAACTTAGCTTCGGTAGATTCATTTATTGTTTTTTTAGATTCAGAAGAAAAACTTATTAAAGAAGTTGTGTATCACGATGGGCGTGATATTGAATTCCGATTATAAGATAAAATAGTAAAAAATCAGACCACGATGCTCAATTTGGAACTACTGTAATTGATTGGGGAGGAAAACATTCCCCCAGATACCGCTAGAATGATCGCTACCGCTAGTTTTCAAAACTAGTGGCGGTAAGAATAAGAAAATAAGATTAAATACCAGTTACAAATATTTGTAGCTGGTATTTTATGCTTTAGAATATCTATTTTTACACCAGAAGAAACAAGAACCTATCGTTTTAATTTACGAATGAGAGATGGTGCTTATGTAGGAGACGATCAGTTTTTTAGAGTGAATTATGTAAGGATAATTCCAGAAGATATCGATGCATTACAAATCCGAGAAGAGAAAAGTTATTATCCATTTGGATTGCAACACATGGGGTATAATAATGTGATAACTGGACGTAAGCATACTTATGGGTATAACGGTAAAGAAGAGAATGATGAGTTAGGACTAGGAACTTTAGATTTTGGTGCTCGAAATTATGATCCTGCATTAGGTCGTTGGATGAATGTTGATCCGTTGGCGGAAAAATACTATGATCAATCACCTTTTACTTATGGTTTGAATAATCCTGCGTTTTTTATAGATCCAGATGGAAGAGAAGTAGATATTAGTGATTTATTAAAAACAGATCAAGGTAAAGAGATATTGAGTAAGATCTTGAATGAATTATCTGAAATTACTGGAGCAATTGTTGATTATAATGATGAAGGAATGTTAACTATTGGTAAGAGAAATAAAGATAAAGGTAGTAAAGGAGCTTTTGATTTTTTATCAAATGCCATTGGACATAAAGAAGTTGTTACAATAGGTGGAAATAACGATAAGTCAACCGAAGCTAAAGAGAATCTTATAAATATAAATAGTGATGAAACAGATAGTAGTATAGAACAACTTCTTAATAATGATGTAGACCCATTAACTGATGGTTATGGTTTTGCTGTTTTACATGAACTTGGGCATACCGATGTAGGAGCATCATATTTTGGTGAAAAAGGAAGCTATTTCAATCATAAAGAAGAGGTGTCCAATGAGAATATTCCTGGTAAATTAGTTGAAAAAATGAATGAGTTTCGTGCCGAATTACAAAGTAACCGCACAAATGTTGGAACTAGAAAAACATACCTAGCTTACCCAAGGACTATTAGTCAAATTGGTAGAAACATTTTGGGTATGGGTAATTCTGAAGCAATAATTTATTCTACACAACAAAAACCAACAATTTATATATTTTCTGATTATGAGAAAAAAAATTAATTCATTGATAGTTTTTATTTTAAGCTATTTTGTAGGCTATCATTTAGTATATCCAAATTTAATTTTAAAACTAATAAATTTGACCAATAATTTTATAAGTACTAATTATTTTAGTACTAAAAACTATTCAACTTTTAGTGATCGTTTAATTTTTTCAATAGCATTTTCATTTTTCTTTACAATATTATTTAGTAAAGTAAATAAGTTTAAACAAAAAATTACGATTCTATTATTTGTACTTCTTTTTTATATTTTAAGATTTAGTTATTTGAAAATTATATTCAAAGATATTGACAAAAGAAGCTCTACTACAGATACATTTTGGATAGGGGATATAATGTTGATTTCTTTGGTTTTATTAATATTATTTACATATTTCAAAAATAGGACTAGTGTAGGAAATAAATTATCATTACGGTAAGAGTGAAAAAATAAGAAAAAGTACCAGTTACAAAAAATTGTAGCTGGTATTTTATGTTTTTATAATGTTTATTTTACATTAGAAGAAATAAAAACTTATCGTTTTAATTTACGGATGAGAGATAGTATCTGTACAGGAGAAGATCAGTTTTTTCAAATAGAATATGTAAAGATAAATTCGTAAGATGTTGAAGCATTACAAATCCGAGAAGAGAAGAATTATTATCCCTTCGGGCTCGAACACAAAGGATACAACAATACTATTACAGGACGTAAACATAATTACGGATATAACGGTAAAGAAGAGCAAAACGAACTTGGTTTAGAGTGGTTGGACTTCGGTGCTAGAAACTATGATCCTGCTTTGGGTAGATGGATGAACCTTGATCCACTTGCCGAGTTAATGACAAGACATAGTCCATATAATTATGCATTTAACAATCCATTGCGATTTATTGATCCTGATGGAATGGCTCCAGAAGATTTACGATTTAAATTTGAAACAGAATCTGCACAGCAAAAAGTTCAAGATAATCTTGATGCTAGTATAGGAACTGCTGGAATAGCTACAGTAGATAGTGATGGTAACGTAAGTGTAAATATTACTGATGAACAAAGAGCTAATTTAACAGAAGAACAGAGTGCATTTTTAGGAACTATAGAAGAAAGTGTTAATGCAGATGGTGTTGTAGAGATTGGAGTTGTAGAAAGTAATGATCAAGTTCCAATAGCAGGATTTAAAAGCGGTAGAGTTGATATTGATGATGTAAATGCTTTTGGAAACGGAGAAGGTATTAATCAAGGTTCAGTACTTGCTCACGAAGTTAAAGAGCAGCATACTAAACAAATCGGAGGAGAAAAAAATCCTTCTGTAGCACACGCTGAAGGTGTAAAAGCAGAGAATAATGTTTCTGGATATCAGAGAGGAGAAACAGATCGTAATATCACTAAAACATATGTTCCTGGAACTCAAACTTTAGGTAATAGAAATGGTCGTGCTTCAATATCAGGAACTGTAAACGTTACACTTACTAAAGGTAATAAGACAATAGTCGTTCAATATAATTATACCAATGCCAATGTTACATCAGTTAAGAGAATTAAAAAATAATAAATCAAGATATCAATATATATTACTAATATTAATGTTTCCCACATTAATATTTTGTAGTGGATCTAAACAAACTATTGATTATAAGGCTTGTGGGTTTTTTGAAAGCAATATATTGTTAGTTAAAAATTATCACGAACAAAAGGAGGTTGATGGGAATAAATTAGAAGTGGCTAGAATTTTTCTTGAGAAAACTACCCAGATAGAATCTGAAGCTGATTTTGGATTTGATGGAGCTTATCCACCAACAGAGAATGATTTAAAAAAATGGGAGACTTGGTATAAAGAGAATAAACATCTTTTGTATTGGGATGACCAAGAACAGAAAGTAAAAGTCAAAAAAGAGTAAAGTAGGAAACCGCCCAAGTGGCGGTTTTTTTATGTTCTAACTATAATGAAATATCGTCATATTATCGAGGTTCAAGCCAATTACCTCATTGTTTTCCATTACAGCTTTAACACCAGAAATTTTAAATGAATAATTTTTTACTTTACTAACCAAACCTTCTGTCTTGCCTTTTACAAGGCATCTAAAATTAGTATACCCCCAGATACCGCTAGAATGATCGCTACCGCTAGTTTTCAAAACTAGTGGCGGTAAGAGTAAGAAAATAAGATTAAATACCAGTTACAAATATTTGTAGCTGGTATTTTATGTTTTAGAATGTCTATTTTTATATTAGAAGAAATATGAACCTATCGTTTTAATTTACGAATGGGAAATGTATTCTATATGTTATGAAATCGATTTTTCAAAGTGAATTATGTAAAGATAGCGCGGAAGATATTGATGTATTACAAATTCGGGAAGAGTTATTATTTATTTGAATTGTAACATAAAAGGTATAATAATGTTGTGAATGGGCGTAAGCATACTTATTTTGAGAGGAGGAGAGAGTATCTTAGATAATGGAGGAACTTATCAAAATCCAAATTTATTCATACATCAATCACATTTTAATATTTTGGGGCAATTCTTATTATCAAATAATCCAAGCGAATCCAAAAATGGAGGTACAAGGATATATCAAACTATTAGTCCAAACCCAGCGTCTGGTCTTGAAGTTGTAAAAAATCAATAATATGATAAATATCAAAATTTTGATGTATTGCTTTTTGTTAACTTGTTGTTATAGTAATGCACAAGAAAAGGAGACATTTAAAGATCTTTTGGAAGGAGATTCCTTTGGAGGAGATAGGCATTTGAGCTTTGAAGATTATAAATCAGTGTTATCCCCAGAGGCAAAAAAAAAATTAAGATGCTATAATAGCTATGCAAGACAAAACAATTTTATAACAAAGGGAATTGTTTTTATTGTACATAGACATAAAAAAGATATTAAGCATATTAATATTTATCTTGATGCTAAAAAAAATATACTTAATTATTTATATGAACTAGATCGAAAAAATATAAATATTTATCACAGTTTTTATTTTGGCGGTGAGGCTAAGAGTTTTAAGAGTGGAATTTGGAGATATGAATTACAAATTAAATTTCAGTATACTGATGAGTTAGGAGAAATACAAGAGGCTATATATTCTTTTGATTCTTGTAACTCCTCCCAGATGGTGCGCGAATGAATGCAGCTAGCGACAAAGTTTTTTCGGGTACCGTCAAAGTTTGATAAGCAAGAGTAAAAAATAAAAAGAAGTACCAGTTGCAAATAAATGTAACTGGTACTTTTATATTTTATAATGTTTGTTTTACGAATGAGAGATGGTGCCTATACAGGAGAAAATCAATTTTTTAAAATAGAATATGTAAAGATAATTCCACAAGATGTATTACAAATCCAAGAAGAGAAGAACTGTTATTCATTTGGAGTGAAACATATTTTTTCCTCCTTTAATTCCAGCCCCAAGTTGAAAAAAGTCATTTTCAAGAAGTAGGTGTTCAAGGGGGATAGTAGAAGTTATTTCAAATTTTATAAATTCAAAGAATGAAAAATTATATAGCAATAATTTTGGTTTTTACTATGTTTTGTGCTTGCCGAGATAAAAAGAAGAACGAAACTAAATTTTCAGAAATAGAAAAAATAGTCGACGTTTCAAAAGAAATATCTATTGATACTATTTTTTTTAAAAATGATACGATCTTAAAATTTAATAGTAATTCAGATGGGTATGGTGTTTTCCATTGGGGGATTATTAATCAGTTCGATAGTAGTAATAAAGACAGTTTATATTTAGATTTCATCGACAGAGATATAATCAAAATAAAAAATAGTTTTATTTACACTAGTAGTTGTGGTTCAGCTTGTTCTTATTCTTTAATAATGCCCATAGTTAAAAATAAGAAAGGAATAACCGCAATGTATCCTTTAGTAAAAAATATAAAGTCAGGTTATTTAGTTGCCAAAGGTAATGAAGAAGGGGTTTTACTCTCTATTATTGATTTGAATAATTTAAAAATTAAAAATGTCAATGAAGAATTTGATGAAACAAAAATCCCCCCGAGTTTAGCTATTGATACTGTTTATATCAATAATTCAAAGTTGAGTTTTAAGTGGTATGATAAGAACAGTAAATTAAATTTTAGAGATATAGATTTAAGTAGAAATTGATTCTAATACAACTTGCTATCAGAAGAGTAAGTAATTGCTCAGTGAATGCTAGTTCGTTGAAGAGTAATTGCTCAGTAAAGGCGATAGTTTTAATTTCGCAACGATAAGAGTAAGAAAATAAAAATAAGTATCAGATGTAAAGATTTGTAGCTGGTATTTTTATGTTTTTCTAATGTTTATTTTACATTAGAAAAAACAAGAATCTATCGTTTTAATTTACGAATGAGAGATGGTGTTTATACAGAAGAAGGTCAGTTTTTTAGAGTGAATTATGTAGAGATAATTCCACAAGATGTAGATGTATTACAAATTCGAGAAGAGAAAAACTAATATTCATTTGGATTGTAACATAAAGGATATAATAATGTGATGGATGGAAGTAAACATACTTACTATTAGAGAGAGGACAGAATACAGGATATGGTCAATCAAGTCTTAAGTTTAAAAAAGATAGGAATGACTATTTGATTCCCCAAGGAGATATTAAACTTGAAAAATAAGACTATGAAATTGAACTTGTTTATTTTACTTACTATTATAACAGTTAGTTGTGGTGGAGTTGATAATAATGAAGAAAGGAGTTTTTTTTTAGAAATATTAGATGCTAAAATTATTAGTGAATATCCTGAAAAGTTAGGTGGTAATTATCTTGTTTATCCTTACTATGTTGACTTTGATTTTAGTGATTTTCTATCAAAAAAAATGGAAAATCACCCTTCTAGAGAAAAAATAGCAAAAGATATTTTTACAAGATTAGATATTGATATAAAAGAATTTGTCAAAATTAAAAAAGGAGTAAATCAAAAATATAAAGAATTGTATTCTGATAATCTCTATGACTTATCAATTGGAAATGAAAGTACATTGATGTTTACATTTTCAGGTTTAAGTAAAAATTTAATTTTTGTAAACTTGTACTGGTATTATGATGCAATTTCAAAAGAAGACTTGACTGAAAACTTTGATTTTCAAAATAACTTATATTCTATAAATTCATTTATTGTCTTTTTGGATTCAGATAAAAAGAAAATTAAAAAAGTTGTATATGATAATAGTTGTACAATTGAACAATGGCCTGACGGGAAGATTTCATTTCCTTAGCTAGCGACTGAGTTTTTTCGGATGTCGTCAAAGTTTGATAAGTAAGAATAAAAAATAAGAAAAGTATCAGTTACAAAGATTTGTAGCTGATATTTTTATGCTTTAAAATACTTGTTTTTACATTAAAAAGCATCCTAGAATCGGGTTAACAGGTTATTAAAACCTTTTTATAATAAAGAAGAAGAAAAAAAAACTATAGTTTCCTGAGTATTATGGTAATGAATACTAAAGCTAATTTAAATAATATGAAAGCTTATTTGCTATTAATTTGTACTTGTTTTTCTATTGTTGTATTCTCTCAGGATAGAAACAATACTATTATCGAATCTAAGAATGATAGTATTATAAACTCTGAGTTAAAGATTTTTGAGAGATCTTTTTCTGATTTAATTGTATTTCAGGATGATCAGAAAAATATTTTGATTATTTCAGAAAAAAAATATGTGAGAATTTTTCAAGGGAAAAATAAAAAAGTCAAAAGAAAAGTGGGGAAAATGAATAGAAAACAATATCATTTATTTCGTAAATGCATTAAAAATAGAAGCTTATTGAAATTAATTAAGGAAGAGGAGTGCAATAATGGATTTAATGGTAGATCAAATAAGTGTGCAACAATAAGGAGTGATTATTATAAAAACGGCATATTGGAATTTTCAAATAGTTTTTATGGGAGTTTGATATATGTTGAAAACTATTATAAAGAAAATTATTTATTAGATCTGTATAATTATTTTTTATATAAATCTCCTACTATACAAGTTAGTGTTGAAGATTGAATATGTTCTTTGAAAAGTAATATTCTAGTTATAGAAGATGAAATGAAATATTTCCAGTCTATTGATCTAAATAATAGTATTAATGAATGGTTTAAACTTTACGAAAGGAGAAGATATTAAATTTTAAACGATGTGGGTAAAGCAGTAAATGTAGAATTGGGTTATGGTTTTGAGAAAACTGTATTTGGAGCTAACCCAGATTATCCCACAATATTTGCAAAATGTATAAATAAAGAATAATGAGATACAAATTTTTTTTAGTAATCTATATACTGCTTTCTTCTTTTCTTTTTTCGCAAAAATCTAATATGGAAGATTCTTGTAGGTTAAGGAAAATACTAGAAGAAGAAAAAATAGCTAAAGTTCTAGAATGCACTATAGATAAGGACAATGAAAAATCCAATCAACTTATAAGTGCAGAAGCTATAGAAATATATAAATTTCCTACAATTAAAGCTAATGTTGAAAATGATAATTTTATAAATAAAATAACAAACTCACACACTCTTTTACTTAATGTTAAAATAAATTCAAATACTTATAAAGGTGAAGCTATAGCTACAAATGATGATTTGTTTTATTATTATAAAAAGACGAAAGGATACTCTTTAATTCAATATAAAGAGGCAATGAAAAAGATATATGGAAATTTAGGTGAAATAAGAATAAAGGACGAGAATTTTGATTTAGATTCATGGGATTTTAATAAAGTATCTGATGTTAAATCGGTTAAAAAAGACATAGAGAAAGGTGAAAAAGAGCTTGTAAGAAAATATTTTAAAAAGAATGTTTTAAATAAGAATATAACAATTAAAGAAAGATCAATGATAGTAAGTCAATTATTTAAATGGAAAATCATAACTAAAATAGATGATGAGACAGGCTATTTGTTTTTACCATATTATAAAATTTGATAAAGAGCTTCAGTTTGTTTACTGATATTTTAATAATTCAGAAGATCAAAAAAAATAAACTTAATAGCAGATTTAGAGAGCAATTAAAACTCGTTACTAGACAGCGATACAGAGGTTAAAATATTGGATGTGGTCAATCAAATTTTAAATTTAAAAAAGACGAAGACATCATTTTTAGTTTAGATGTTTTTGATTCAGTTATTAATGAAATCTTTTTTTGCAAAATTGATCTTTAGTAACTTACATAACATATAGACAAGTTTTGTTATTCCTTTATATATATGAAAAAGGAAAAATACCTCATCTTTTATATAACATACTTAAACTTATACCTCAGCAAGAATCATCAGAAATAAGGATTAAAATCGATGAATAGTATGATAATATGACTAAGGTAGAATTCTGAGTTTTGCATAGATTAATACTATGAAAAACTTTAGAATTACGATTAAATGAAAAACACAAACAAAACATTACCATTAGTTATAAGTTTATGTCTTGGACTATTTTGTATAATAAATACAACTGCACAAGAAACATCGTTAGTAACATCATGTAACGATACAGCTGAAGGAAGGTGTACTGGATCTGCATATTGTAGTGCATGTAAAAACTGTAGTAGGTGCCGTCATTGCAGTGGAGGAGGCTCCTGTGGCGTATGTTCTAGTAGGTATAGAAGAAAAAGTAAAAAACAGAAAATATATACTAGTAACCAAGTAAATAATAATAGAAATACTACAACTACTGGAGCCAAAAAGAATAAGCATACAACCACAACTAATTATAATTCTTACAGTAATACTACATATAACGTAGCTAATACTGCAAAGCCTAAATACAATTTTAAAAAAGTAGAAGTAAATGCTAAACGCTTAAATATGCGATTAGGTCCGGGAATTTCGTATCCAGTTATAGCGAAATTAAAAAAAGGAGAAGAATTATCTCTTATAGCAATGACAGGAGATTGGGTGAAAGTAAAAGTGCTTACAACCAAGAAAATAGGTTTTGTATATTATAAATACCTACTCTTAACCGAGTACTAGAAATAACGATAAAAACAATACAATTATAGCTGAATTTTACTAAATAAATCCCAAAGAACTACTCCAGCACTCACAGATATATTAAGAGAATGTTTGGTACCGTATTGAGGAATTTCGATAACAGTATTGCTAGCTGTTACAACAGTTTGTTGCACACCCTTTACTTCATTACCAAAAACAACAGCGTAAGTTGTATTTTGTTGCGGAGTAAAATCTTGTAGCATTACAGCATCTTCAGCTTGTTCGATAGCTAAAACTTGTATATCATCTTGTTGTAGCGAATCAATTAGAGTAATGGTATCTTCTACATGTTCCCAAGCAACGGTATCAGTAGCACCAAGAGCTGTTTTTTGAATATCCTTATGAGGAGGTGAAGCGGTAATACCACATAAATAAATTTTTTGAATCAAAAATGCATCCGACGTACGAAAAACAGATCCAATATTATTAAGACTACGGATATTATCCAAAATCACAATAATAGGAGTTTTAGATGTTGATTTAAATTCATCAACCGAAATACGATTTAGTTCGCTGTTTTTTAATTTACGATTTTTGTTCATAAGCGCAAAAATATAAAAACTATTACGGCATAAAGGCGATAAGAAAATAAAAATAAAATTTTTTAAAATAAATTAATTAAGCTATATTGTTGATTATAAGTGTGGAAAGTGAACTTCTGATATCATGAATGATTTTTTTTAACATTCGGATGTAATTTTATGGAAACTTCAGCGTCTATTATAGTGTAAGAATGAAACAATACACCACAATGGTGTCAACATATACAGGATATAAAAATTCCTGTAACGATTGCAACAGTTTTATAACATAACTGTTCGTTTTTTGATTGATGAATGGACCTCCGGCTGATTACCGGAGGTTTTTCATTTAATAAAGTCAAGCAAAATTGATATTGGCAATAAACAAAGACTTTCTAAGTATCCTTATGCAATCAGTTAGTTTTTCCAAGCTTTAAGAAAATCATTTTTGTATGTCTCACTAACAGGAAAAAACTGTTGGCCAATAGCAATACGATTTCCTTCGATATAAGAAATATGTATCATATTGATAACATACGAGCGATGGATTCGTATAAAATTTCCATGCTTTTTTAGCATATTAGAAATATCTTTTAATGCACCATGAACCATTAAGTTTCCATGATTAAGAGTATTGTATTTGATATACTCGTTTTCAGATTTTATGTATAAAATATCCGAAGGAGAAATTTTGTATAATTTTTTATTTGATTTGATGATAAGATCGGGAGAAGTTTCCTGTATTTGGAGATTATTGCTTTTAGGATATACATCTTTGATTTTGTCGATAGCTCTTAAGAATCGATGAAATTCTATGGGTTTTAATAAATAATCTATAGCATCAAGATCATAGCCTTCAACTGCGTAATCTCTATAAGCAGTAGTTAGTACGACCTTAGTTGTTAGGTTTTTTAAAGTTTTTAAAAAATCAATTCCAGAGATATTTGGCATTTGTATATCCAAAAATAAAATGTCTATAGATTGTTCTCTCAAGATAGGAGCAGCATCCAATGCAGATTTAAAACTACCTACATGTTCCAATTCAGATAACTTACTACAGTAATTTTCTAATAGTTTTCTAGCAGGTTGTTCGTCATCAACAATAATACATTTATACTTCATTAGGATATATTTTTAGAACTACATTATATATTTGATTTTCATCAAAAATAGTAAGAGTATGTTGTTTTGGATATAATAATTCTAATCTTCTAGATACATTAGTAATACCAATGCCACCAACACCGTCTACGCTTTTGTTTTTGCAATAAGTATTAGAGCAATGAAATTCAATCTCATTATTGTTTGAAGAGATACGAATGTTAATTCGACCGTTTTTTAAATCCTCAATATTACCATGTTTGAATGCATTTTCAACAAAAGGGAGCAATAATAAGGGGGCTATAGTACTGCTAGGAGAAGTGTTTTCACAATTGAAGATAATATTTTGTATTTCGTCATCCTTTAGTTTAAAAAGAGCGATAAAATTTTTGATATAGAGTACCTCATTTGTTAATGGAACAAACTCATTTTTATTTCCGTATAACGAATAATCTAGCATTTTAGATAAATGCAGTAACGCTTCAGAGGCTTTAGGATTATTTTCCAAAGTAAGTGAGTAGATATTGTTGAGTGTATTAAATAAAAAATGAGGATTGATCTGTTGAATTAAGAATTTTTTTTCGGCTTTAAGTATTTCTAATTCTTTCTGTTCTTGTTGTTTTCTTTTAGAATAAGCATATAAGATAAAAGCTCCAAAAACAGCTAATAAACTAGGTAATGCATGTGCTAATAATGGTTCTAGTTTAATACTATGATTACTGCCTTCATTATTATGAGAAAAAAAAGTTTCTATATATGTGTGTAATAGAGAACTCCCGATAACCAAAATACTATTGTAGAAAATAAAAAATGTATAACGATGCTTTTGATACAGTTTTGGAAGTAAAAAATAAAGATTGATATAAAAAGCAATAAGTTGATGAAAGATGAAACTAGCAGTATGAATAATAGCTGCTTTAGTAGTTAACAAATACTCATAGAAAAGGTAAAGTAAAAGGGCATGAGTACACCAAAAAAAAAGATGTTTATACTGTTGTTTCATAATAATATATAAAAATATAAGAAAGTAAATAAGTGTCTTTAAAAATTCAACGAAATGTGCTTTATTTTCAATAAAAAGAGTGTATTCATAAATGAATTCTCTCTAAATGGTAGAATTAAATTAATAAGATGATTAACTGAAATTTAAAGCAGATTGGTTGATTTGTTTATGATTACATAGGGGAATATAATTCTTTCGTTAAAAAAATACTGAAATCTATGATGAAACTAGAGTGTGTATGGAGTAAACAAAGTTTGATAGGAATACTCTTTTTGTTACTAAGTGTGATTGGATATTCACAAAACGAGACTTCAAAATTTCAATTAGGAATACATAGTGGATATTTTGTAGCAGGTGATTTTAAAACAACCTATGATGCTATGCTAGGAGTAGATGCAGAATATGTTTTTTATAAAAAACCTAAGATGAATTATTTGTTAATAGGAAGTGTAGCAACAGATATTGGTGGAAAAGGAGCTAGTTTATTAGCCATAAATATGGGGATAGGTGCACGATATGATTTAATATCTCTTTGGAAAAAACCAGTATTCATACAATTAAATGTAGGAGGATTATACTTGCGAGAGCAGTTTTCAACACAATTGATCAAGGAAAATATAGCGAGTACTTTTTCAGAATTTGGAGTACAAGGAGCAGTATATGTTGGTTATAAGATATTGCGAGATATTAACTTTCGCATAGGCGTAAATCAATATAATAATAAAGGGACTGCAATAGAAGTAGGGGTGTCATATTTATTTTAAAAACATAAAACGATGTATATACATATAATAAAAAACGAATGGACATCTAAGTATCTATTACAATATATAAAGATGTGTTGTTTACTAATAATATTTAGTTCATGTACGCCAGAAGCAGAGTATATTCCTATTGACGATCGCATAGGAGCTTTGCCAAAAATCATAATAGACCCTATAAATAATCCAACATCTCCAGAAAAGATAGCTTTGGGAAGAGCTCTTTTTTGGGATCCAATATTATCAGGGAATAAAGATGTTGCCTGTGTTACTTGTCATCATCCTAGTAAAGGATATGCAGAACATATAGACTTAAGTTTAGGCGTAGGAGGACGTGGATTGTCTGAGAACAGAGAAGGAGGAACTCTTGTAAAAAGAAATGCTCCAACGATTCTGAACACAGCTTTTAATGGTATTGGAGTTACAGGAACTTATGATCCGTTAAATACAGTAATGTTTTGGGATAATCGATCTATATCACTAGAAGAACAATCTTTAGGTCCTATTTTATCTATGGAAGAAATGCGAGGAGATGTATATACAGAAGAAAATGCTGTCGCTATTGTTTCTGAAAGATTGAGCGATATACCTGTATATGTAACTATGTTTAACGCTGCATTTGGAACAAATACAATAATTAATGGAGATAAAATCAGTAAAGCGATAGCTGCTTTTGAACGATCTTTAGTAGCTAATAATAGTAGGTTTGATCAGTATGCAAGAGGTAATACGGCTGCATTAACTCAAGAAGAAGTAAGAGGAATGAATGCCTTTGTAGAAGCGAAATGTACTGCATGTCATAGCGGACCAATGTTTACAGATTTTGAATTACATGATTTAGGAGTACCTGATAATTCTAAATTAGCAATAGTTGATGATGGAATCAATGGTAAGTTTAGAACTCCATCTTTACGTAATTTACCTCAGACAGGACCTTATTTTCATAACGGAACCATAAAAACATTAAGAGATGCAGTAGGTTTTTATAATCGCATCGAAATAAATGATGACGCAGCTAGAGAACTTAATTTTGATGGAGATATGATTGATTCTATAGTCGCTTTTTTACAGGCACTAAATGATGATGATTTTGATAAAACAATTCCAGAAAGTGTACCAAGTGGATTGCCAGTAGGAGGAAATATTCAATAAAGGAAAGATGAAGAAAATAAGTAACATAAAATTTTTAATACTTTTAATATTGATGTTAGTTGCCTGTGACCAACCTCAACAAAAAGAAGTAATAGAAGGAAATTGGATACAAGGAACTGAGAAAGAAAAAATAAAAACTATAGAAAAACAATTTAGAGGAATGGATAAAGCGATGATCGAAATTGGATATCGCTATCAAGAATTGTATTGGGGAGGACAAGACGAAAACTGGGAATATGCAACATATCAATTAAAAAAAATACGCAAAGCTTTAATTTTAGGTTTGCAAAGGCGTCCTAATAGAGCGGAGTCTGCTACTCATTTTTTAGAATATGTAATTCCAGAAGTAGAAAAAGCAATAAAAACTAAAAGTCCGAAAATATTTAATGATAAATTTGAAATGATGCGAGTTAATTGTACAAACTGTCATGCAGCAGGAACTATAGAAAGTTATCCTACATTTACCATTCAAATACCTGTAGATAGACAATCTCCTATACGAAAAGAATAAAAAGATATCGTTCTTATTTAAATAAGTAAAAGCATTGGTGATTTTGTTTCGTCAATGCTTTTCTGATTTTTTAAAATTTTATAGAATAAAAAATATACATGAAATGTTTTTGATATAATTTTTAAGAAAAGTTTAGTAACTGTTCAAAAGGAGATAAAGACTATATAAGATAATATTCAATATATATTTTATAACTTCGCATAGTGAACTCTATAAGAAAAATAGCGCCTATGATATTGTTGAGCATTTTTAGCTTAACAATACTTCATACATTATTACCACATGTACATCATACACATGAGGATGGACATGCTAATACAGAGATTCATGAGCATTATGATACGACAACAATGTCTTCTGATCATGATGAACACGATGGAGATCATCATGAAGAGTTTAGTTTTTTAAGTCATTTTTTTGAAGGGCATTCGCATCAATACACTCTTGATGAAACGATTGTTTTGACAGAAGAGTCAAAACAACTTGTAGTAGCAAAAAAACAAAATGTAATAGGTATACGTTCTAGAGCTGTAGTCTTTATAGCAGCATTAAAAGAACGAGATGCATCGAGGTATATTTACACGGTAAATGCCAAAGATAAGTTTTACCTAGATTCCTTTCCTTATCGGGGTCCCCCTTCAGTGATTTAATTTTATGCAATTGTAAAAAATAGGTGACTTGGCAATATTGTAAAAATAATTGCTAGGGATATTTGGTACCTGTTGTTTTAGTATGCCTAATATAACAGAGATACTGAAAACTGTTTTTACAATGTAAATTTTGTGTTCGATATCGCTGACGCACTTCTTAGCTATTATCAGCAATAAGGTATCGTATGCATAGTCTTTTAAAATTAAATCTATAAACATACATGTTAGATAAAATAATAAAGTTTTCGATAACCAATAAATTGGTTATTGGATTATTTACATTGGCTTTGATTATTTGGGGATCATATTCCTTAACGAAGCTACCCATTGATGCAGTACCTGATATTACAGATAATCAGGTAATGGTTATTACTGTATCTCCTACATTAGCGGCTCAAGAGGTTGAGCAATTGGTCACTTTTCCCGTAGAACAATCTATGGTAAGTATTCCTAATATTGACGAAATGCGTTCTTTTTCGCGTTTTGGACTCTCTATAGTAACCATTGTCTTTGAAGAGGATGTTGATTTATATTGGGCACGTCAACAAGTACAAGAGCGCTTAACATTAACAGCAAAAGATATTCCAAGAGGTATTGGAACTCCAGAAATGGCACCAGTAACAACAGGATTAGGAGAGATTTACCAATATGTAATCAAGCCCAAAAAAGGATACGAAGATCAATACGATGCTACAGAATTGCGTACTATTCAAGATTGGATTATTAAACGGCAATTATTAGGAACAGAAGGAGTTGCTGAAGTAAGTGGTTTTGGCGGTTATATAAAGCAATATCAAATCGCAATAGATCCTAATAAATTACAAAGTATGAATGTTACAGTGCAAGAATTGTTTGAAGCACTAGAAAAAAATAATCAAAATACAGGAGGAGCATACATAGATAAAAATCCAAACGCTATTTTTATTCGAAGTGAAGGATTGCTAAAAAATATTAATGAAATTGAAAAGATTGTTGTAAAAACAACAACGACCAATCTCCCTATTTTAGTAAGAGATATTGCTCATGTAGAAATAGGGGAAGGAATACGTTATGGAGCAGCTACGAGTAATGGGAAAGGAGAAGTTGTTACAGGAATCGTTATGATGCTAAAAGGAGCAAACTCCTCTCAAGTGATTCTCAATGTTAAAGATAAGATAAAACAAATCCAAGAAACATTACCAGAAGGAGTACTTATAGCTCCTTTTTTAGATAGAAAAAGCTTAGTAGACAATGCAATAAATACAGTTGTTACAAATTTAGCAGAAGGAGCTTTGATCGTTATTTTTGTATTAATTCTTTTTTTAGGAAACCTTAGAGGAGGATTGGTTGTAGCATCAGTGATCCCGTTATCGATGCTATTTGCTATTGGAATGATGCGGTTTTTTGGAGTTTCTGGAAATTTAATGAGTCTTGGAGCTATTGATTTTGGATTGATCGTTGATGGAGCGGTGATTATAGTAGAAGCAGTAATGCATGGTATTGTATTAAGTAAGTTTAAATATGCAGGAATAACTAGACTAACACAAATACAAATGGATGAAGAAGTATATCAATCATCTAGTAAAATACGATCGGCAGCAGCTTTTGGCGAAATTATTATTTTGATAGTATACTTACCAATATTGGCTTTGGTAGGGGTCGAAGGAAAAATGTTTGGGCCTATGGCACAAACAGTATCTTTTGCTATTTTAGGAGCTTTTCTACTATCATTAACTTACGTTCCTATGATGTCTGCACTTGTGTTGAGTAAAAAGACAGCACATAAACCTAACTTTTCTGATAGAATGATGGCAACGTTACAACGTTTATACATGCCAATTATTAAAGGAGCTTTACATTTTAAAAAAGCCGTATTAGGAGTTACCATCATCTTGTTTGTAATAACATTATTTATATTTAATACGATGGGAGGTGAGTTTATTCCTCAATTAGATGAAGGAGATTTTGCTGTAGAAACTCGCGTACCCGTAGGTAGCTCTATACAAGAGTCTATTGATGTATCTACTAAAGCACAAAAAATTATACTGAATAATTTTCCAGATGAGGTAAAGCAAGTAGTTAATAAAATTGGATCAGGAGAAATTCCAACAGATCCAATGCCGATTGAAGCTGGAGATATGATGATTATTTTAAAAGAAAAATCAGATTGGAAAGTAGTAACTACACGAGAAGAATTGGTAACGAAAATGGAAGAAAAACTAGCGGTAATCCCAAATGCTACTTTTGGATTTCAACAACCTATTCAGATGCGTTTTAATGAGTTGTTAACAGGAGCAAAACAAGATGTTGTCTTAAAAATTTATGGAGAAGATCTAGATAGGTTATCAGAACTGGCTAATCAAGTAGGAATAACAATAAAAAATATAGCAGGAATAGAAGATTTATATATTGAAGAAGTTACCGGACTGCCACAAATCCAAATAGAAATGGATCGGGATAAAATTGCTCAATACGGAATGAATGTAGCAGCAATTAATACCGTAATAGAAACATCTTTTGCTGGGAAATCAGCAGGGGTTATATATGAGGCAGAAAGACGTTTTGATTTGGTTGTACGCTTGGATAAATCTTATCGAACAGATATTAGTGATGTAACGAATATTTTTGTGCCTACTCCAAAGGGACATCAAATACCTTTATCCGAGATCGCTAAAATATCGTATAAGCCTGGCCCTGTTCAAATACAACGTGACAATGCAAAACGAAGAATTACAGTAGGATTTAATGTCCGTAATAGAGATGTCCAAAGTATCGTATCAGATATAAAAAGAATTTTAGACGTTAGAATGAAGATGCCTGTTGGATATTATGTTACTTACGGAGGGCAGTTTAAAAATTTACAAGAAGCTAATAAACGTTTGGGAATAGCAGTGCCTGCAGCCTTATTACTTATTTTGTTTTTACTGTATTTTACTTTTAAGTCAATAAAACAAAGTTTGCTCATTTTTACAGCTATACCGCTATCAGCAATAGGAGGAGTATTTGCTTTGCTATTGAGAGGTATGCCTTTTAGTATTTCTGCGGGTATTGGTTTTATAGCATTGTTTGGAGTCGCCGTTCTCAATGGAATAGTTTTGATAGCAGAATTTAATCGGCTAAAAAAAGAAGGTATAAAAGATGTTTATACTCGTGTAATTCAAGGAACAAAAACACGATTGCGCCCTGTATTGATGACAGCTATGGTAGCATCATTTGGATTTTTACCAATGGCATTGTCTAATACTTCTGGAGCAGAGGTACAACGACCTTTAGCAACGGTAGTTATTGGAGGACTATTTACAGCTACTGTGTTAACATTGATTGTTTTACCAATTTTGTATGTGTATTTTACAGAAGATAGGAATCATGAAACATTAAAGAAACATAAAACAATAGCTGCAGGAATATTAGTACTAGGGATGTTATTTCCTATAGAGCAATTGCAAGCACAAGTAGAAGCTAAGGGACGGATAATTACTTTGGATAAAGCGATTGCAGAAGCGCTAGAAAATAATAATAGTATTAAAATAGCAGCATATAAAACAGCTATAGAAGAAGTAGGTAAAAATGCAGCGGTTAACATTCCTAAAACAGAATTCTCTTATGGTTTTGGTACGATCAATACTCCCGGAATAGATGATCAACAATACTCGGTTTCTCAGAAAATAGCATTTCCTACAGTTTACAGTGCTCAATATCAATTAGCAAAAGCAAAAATTGAAGCCTTAAAACGATATAAAATATTAGAAATATCGGAGTTGATAGGCAAAGTGAAAACAGCTTTTTATTATTATGGCTTACAAGTAGCGAAACGAGTATTACTATTACAGCAAGAAACGATCTATCAAAACTTATCTAGAATAAGCTTGCAGCGATATAAATCGGGAGAATCTACAAAATTAGAGAATATAACTTCTGAAACACAAGCGATGAAGATGCAAAATGAATTGCAACAGAATGTTTCGGATATTGAAATAGCTAAAAATAAATTACAGAGTTTACTACATACTACGGATGATATTATTGTTACAGTTGAAGCTTTTAAGTTGAAAGACTTAAATCCTTCATTATTACAAAAGAAAAATAATGACATACCATTAATTCGATATTTTGATAGAGAAGTGACTGTTAATGAACGAGAAACAAAATTGAGGAGAAATAAAATGCTTCCTGATATTTCTTTACGTTATACGCATCAGACATTTGTAGGAACTTCAAGATTAAACAATACAGCATTACAATATGATGGGTCAGACTATTTTTCGTCACTTGATATAGGTATAGCAATTCCTCTTTTGCCAGGAGGAAATCGTTCAAGAATTAAACAAGCAAAATTGCAAGAAAAAATTTCTAATAGTAGATTAGAATTAATGAAAGTTGAGCAAGAAAATGCTTATAAAAAACACATTAATACCTATAATAAGTATATAAATGCAGTAACATATTATAAAGAAACCGCATTACCACAAGCAACAACTTTAATAGAAACTTCTCTTCAAAGTTTTAAAAGTGGAGAGATTTCGTATACGCAATACCTTCAAAATTTAGCTTTAGCAACAACAATTAAAACAACATATCTAGATGTTATGTATAGACATAATCAGTCAATTATAGCTATAGAAACATTATTAGGTGAAAAAGAATAAAAAAATAAAGATTATAAAATGAATTATAAAATAATAAAAAATATAACGATTGTTTTATTGGTTGTTAATCTGTTGATTTCTTGTAATGAAAAGAAAAATAAAGGACAAGAGATAAGGATCGATAATGAAACAGAATCTGTAAGTACACAGACAATCACTTTTTCTGAGCAACAATATAGATTAGCAGCAATAGAAACAGGAAATATTGAGAAACGTGCTATTAGCAATATCATAAAGTTAAATGGTAAAATAGAAGTTGATCCATCTAATACAGCAGTAGTCTCAGCTCAATTAGGAGGATATATCAAAACGTCAGGACTTATCATAGGTACACCTGTAAAAAAAGGACAATTATTAGCAACTTTAGAGAATGTAGAGTTTATAACAATACAACAAAATTATTTAGAAAGTGTAAGCGAATTAGAGTTTGTAACGAAAGAATATGAACGTCAAAAAGAATTGAGAGCTCAAGATATTAATGCTAAAAAAACATATCAAAAAATAACTTCTCAATATAAAATGTTACAAGCAAAAGTAAATGCACTATCACAGAAATTAGGGTTAATAGGAATTGATAAAAACAAAGTGAAAGAAGGAATCGTATCAAGAACAGCAAATTTATATGCACCTATTGATGGATATATTAAAACAAGTAACGCTATTATTGGCGGATATGTAACTCCAAGGGATATTATTTTTGAGATAGTAAATACAGAGAAAGTACATTTAGAACTTAATGTTTATGAAAGTATGATGAGCGCTTTATCAGTAGGACAGAAAGTTAGATTTTCTTTAGCAAATGAAACTGACTTTAATAGAATAGCGATTATTGAGCAAATAGGAAAAGCATCGGGTAACGAGCGCGTGATTATAGTACATTGCGATATAGACGAAAAAAATCTTAATGGATTATTACCAGAAATGTATGTCAAAGCTTGGGTAGAATCAAATACATCAAATGAACAAGTCGTACCTAGTAAAGCTATTGTAACATTTGAAGGTGTAGACTACTTAATCGTGGAACAAAATAAGAATAATGGGAGCATATATTTTGATTTAGTTAGAGTTGAAAGAGGAGTTACAGAGGGCGTATATACAGCGATTTCATTTTTAGAAAAACAAATTGAAGAGACAGAGAAAATAGTGATAAAAAATGCGTATACTATCATCGCAGCCTATAAAAATTTGCAAGAAGGAGGAGAATAAAATTAATTACAGAAAGATTAACTATTTAAATATACAAACATGAAAACTAGAGTATTAATTATTGCATTAACATTAACGTTAGGTTTTGTAACAGCTTGTACAGATACTAAAAAAACTGAAGAAAAAAAGGTTGAAGAAAAAGTTGAAGTAAAAACAGAGACAAATACTCAAATTGATGAAGATGCAAAGAGAAAACAGGATAGTATTCGTCAAGTAAAAGAGCACGGACACGCTCATTAATAGTAAATGCCTATCTCTGCGAGAGAGGTAGGCATTTTTAAATGATCGAAAAAAAGAATTAATAATGAAAATAAAACAAATAACAACTTTATTAACCTTTATCGTGTGTTGTTTACTTTCTGTAACAACTTATGCGCATGGAGTTGACGATGAGACACAATCATTTTTAATAGGAAATAAAGGAGTTGCTTTTGGCCCTTTTTTATATATAGGAGCAAAACATATGATTACAGGATACGATCACTTACTTTTTCTGGTTGGTGTAATTTTCTTTTTATATAAAACCAAAGAAATTATTACATACGTAAGCTTTTTTACAATAGGACACAGTCTTACATTATTGTTTGGTGTGATGGCAGATATTAATATGAATGCATATTTAATAGATGCGATAATTGCATTATCTATTGTCTATAAAGGATTTGATAATTTAGGAGGATTTAAGCAATTTTTTGGGAAACAACCTAATACTAAGATAGCAGTATTAATTTTTGGATTGTTTCATGGATTTGGATTAGCTACTAAGCTACAAGAATTTGAATTTGATCAAGAAGGTCTTTTTGTAAACCTATTAGGTTTCAACTTAGGAGTAGAAATAGGTCAATTTTTAGCTTTGGGATTGGTATTGTTACTTATTGGAATCTGGAGACGATATGATAATTATATCAAGTTTTCTAAATTAACAAATACATTTTTGATGGCAGCAGGGTTTGTGCTGCTAGGGTTTCAATTAATGGGATATTTTATTTCTTAAAAAAATAATATGAGTACAGATAATCAGCCTATAATGGGCAAAAAACAAATTATAAAATCAGTAATAATAGCATTTATTATTGGAGTAGTGGTATTGGTAACAGCTGTTTTTCCTGCAGAATACGGAATAGACCCTGTAGGAACGGGTAAGCTTTTTGGATTTTCAAAATTATATCAAAATAATGAAGAAGTTATTGAGGTTAAAAAAGATGCTCCAACATCTATATTGAATTTCGAAAAAATAAAAATGGAAAAAGTTGGATCTCCTGCAAATGTACCCAAACCAATAGAAGCAAATAACCCTCCTCCAGTAACGCAATTTGTCGAAAGAGAAGATACTATTGAAGTAATAGTACCAGCAGGAAAAGGAATTGAATATAAAATTAAAATGCTTAAATATGGAAGTACTAAATATGAATGGGCAACAGATGCAGGTATTGTATATATAGATTTTCATGGAGAAGTAAAACAAGATAACCCTCCTAAAAATGTGTTTTATGAGAGCTATACATTAGCATATTCTAATAATATGGCAGGAACATTTACAGCTCCTTTTGAAGGGAAACATGGATGGTATTTTAGAAATGATGAAAAGAAGGATATTACAGTTACTATACGCTTAAAAGGACAGTATGAATTGTTTAAATAATTAAAAGAGTAAAATAACTTTATATACTTTAAAAATAGGGCTGTGAAAAATCATTTTTCATAGTCCTATTTTTTATTAGATCACTAATGATTTAAAACCAATAATTAGAAAGTGAATTTGAATCATCCAATTATAACTTCATAAAAAAAAGAGGTAAATAGCATATAAGTTATCGTGTAAATGAGAATAAAAGGGAACCCTATTTGATTAATAATCATATCTGTAACAAAAACTTAAAATACGATACTAATTGTATAAAGATCAGTGAGAATAATTAAAAATTAGATTTATGAAGGGATTAAAAACTAAAACTATAGTATTATTAGGTATTGGATTATTAATAATAATGATTCCACAAATAATTACTCGTTTTCTTGAGTTATCAGATTTTATAAACGGATCGTTAGTTGGTAGTGGAATAGGATTGATACTAATTGCATTAATGTATCGTAGTTCTAGAAAAATAAAGATTGAAAAGAAAATTAAATAAAAACACGATAATTACCTTCAATGTTTCTTTAGGTATTTTATCTGGGTGAAGAATAGTTGGGATATGTTTTTATTATATAATATACAAGACCAAGATATATATCTTAGCCTTGTATATTGAATTTAATGGAATTATTGCTTGATCAATTTTTTAGTAATACTTCCTTTGTCAGAATCTATTTTGATGAAATAAATTCCACTTGGAACTTCTGAAATATTGATTTGATGTAATTGTTGATTTTTATTAAAAGACTGTTTTTTGATTAACTTACCTTGAGTAGTGAAAATAGCAAAATTTTGTAAGCCTAAACTATAATTACCTCTAATAGAGAAAGCACCTCTATTAGGATTAGGATATAATGCAAAACCGTTTTCAATAAAGAAATCTTCAGAACTTAGTGTACTATCGTATGTAATAGAAAATTCAGAAGACATAATATTTTCATTATTATTGAGATCCAAAGCTATGCCTGAAGCTATATTTAGAGTAATGATCCCATTACTAGCAGGTGTAATTTCTATATCAAATAAAAGTCCTGTTGTAGTTTCTGTAAAATTGCTAATAGTACCATTAGTAACACTAATATCACTCATATCAAAACCACTAACAACCTCAGGGAAAGTGATACGAACTGGAATAGGGTTTTCACCAGTGGTAGAACTTGCAGTAGAGGATAAAGTAGCAATAGGAGCTAATGTATCAACACTAAAAACTCCAGAGGTATATGTACTAATACCCGAGTTTCCATTTTGATCATCTACTCCTGTTAATAAGATAGTAAAAGCATTATTATTAACTTCAATACCATTAGTAGGAGTAAAGGTAGCAGTATATGTAATACCACCATCAGTAGAAGTTACATCAGATAAGCTTCCATTAGAAAAAGTAAGGTCACTATTATCAAAACCATTTATAACTTCAGAAAATGTAAATGTAATCAAACTAGTATCTCCAATCATTATCTCTGTATCTTGGATTGATACCATTACTGTAGGACGCTCTGTATCTACAGCAAAATTATTAGAATTAATAATTCCTGTTCCTGTATTACCACGAGTATCTTCTACTCTTGAATTATCAATAGAAATTGAATTTGTAGCAGCTTCAACAGTAATATTAGGAGTATAAGTAGCAGTAAAGCTAATATTTCCATCAGTAGAAGTAACTGGAGATAAGGTACCATTAGCGATAGTAAGATCACTATTGTCAAATCCTGTTACAGCTTCTGAAAAAAGAATAGTAACTAAAGCAGTTTCACCTATGTTAATAGCTGTATCGTCAATTATAATTGAAGATTGTGGTATAGCAGTATCTATAATAAAGTTTCCAGAATCAATTGTATTGACACCAGCATTACCACTCATATCATTAATACCCGAATTATCTATGGAAACGATATTAGTTAAATCTTCAAGATTTGCTGTAGGTGTAAAAACAGCTGTAAAAACGCTGTTACCATTCGTAGAAATTACATTTGATAAAGCACCACTAGCAGGAATTGTAAGATCAGTATTACTAAAATCAGTAACAATTTCAGAAAATGTAAAAGTAATTGTAGTAGTATTTCCAGCAAGTATCTCTGTGTCAGAGATTGAAATAGCTACAGTAGGTCGTCTAGTATCGATAGATAAATTATCAGAATTGGCACTTCCAGAACCAGAATTTCCTTTATTATCTGTAAGTCCAGATTTATTAACAGAAATAGTATTTATTAAATCTTCAATATTAGAATTTGGAGTGTAAGTAGCTGTAAATGTGATTTCACCATCTGTAGAAACAACATCTGATAAACTTCCATTTGGAACTGTAATATCTGCATTGTCAAATCCTGTAACGGCTTCTGTAAATGTAATTGTAATAAGAGAAGTTTCCCCTATAGAAAGAGTATCATCATTTATTGTAATAGTTGCATTAGGAGGTCTCGTATCAATAATAAAATTAGCAGAACTACTTGTCCCAATACCAGGAGTATTACTAGCATCTGTTACTCCTGTATTATCTAGTAAAAAAATGTTGGTTGTATCATCAACATCATTATTAGGAGTATAAGTTGCAGTAAATGTAATTCCTCCATCGTTAGTGTTTAAAGTTGATAGCTGGCCGTTAGGAACAACAACATCTGTATTGTCAAAACCTAAAACTATTTCAGAGAATACAATTGTAACAGAAGGAGATTCTCCAGAGATAATATCAGAATCGCTAAGTGTTATTGTTGCTGTTGGTGGAGCTAAGGATAAAGTTGCGTCATGATATGTTAAAGAATGCATTTTTGAGACAGAAAACATCATCAAAAAGCATATTGCATATTGAATACGAAAATAATAAGTAGGTAATTTTAATGCCATATAGTTGAAAATTAAAGGGTTGATAAAATGCTGTTTCTAGGCAATATTTGGGTTGTTCTTATATACAATTATAGAGTAAAAAATAAGATTGAGTGTACGTGTAAACCGTTGTTTTTTTGTGGTTAATTAGGGGTGTTGAAAATAAATTATAAATAAAAAAGGAATGTCACTTTTTAATGTTAAAAATAGAGAGAGATTGAGTTGATGATTATGTTGTAAAATCACTAATAATTGAAGAATAAAATAAGATTAGTCACTTTTTGATGTTATTTGTGTGTTAAAAAATGTTAAAATTTATTTTATTTTGTTTCTTAAATTAAGGTGTTTTTTGAAAATTTTAACAAATAGTCAAGATTTTATTTAAAGTGCTTGTTGTTAGTTTTTTAAGTCTATTTTAGTTAGGGTTTAACAATTCTGTGATATTTGATATATGTAAATAAACCTTTTTTTGATTACGGTTATAACGCATGTGTAACAACTTTTTGATTGTGATGGTCATCACAAATAGTTTCTCTTCTCTTTTATATTTTAGCATCGAGATAGTTAAAAAATAACATAATTATCGCGTTAGAATTTAAGAATTAAGAAACTTGAAAGATATAGGCGGAAACCGAAAAGCCATCATAGAGTAGGTATATTACAAACATTAAAATTATTAAAGACATGAAAAACGGATTGTCAATTGTAGAATTAGAAGACAGACATGAATTAGCAGCAGCAGACGGTGGATGTTGTTCAGGACGTTGTAGCGGGAATGATCCTGATATCGATGTAACTGTTGATGTAGGTATATAATTTCATGAAGAAGGAGAAAGGTATCTGTTCTTTATTTTTCTCCTTCTTTATTAAAATTAACTTTACTCTATTATAGAAACTATTTCTTCTTAGGCAGAGTATAAATAACTTAAATCTGAATAGATTTATAGTTTTTTGGAGTTGTTCCAAAAAACAAAATGAGGTTATTATAAAGTCTTTAATTTATAATATAACCTTAACACAAACTCAACAAAGAATTTTTAGAATACTTATTTGTCTGATTATGCGAGTACCAATGTATAATCAACAAAGAAGTATTCTATATGTAATACAATGAGTATTGATTAATACTCAACAAGTTCATCATATTAATTAGAGAGTTGTAGAAAGTGACTTAAATTTATATAAGTTTTTTTCTATATAGATGAATAACAGTGTCAGATATAGGGGATGATGAAACTAAATACATTTATAATTGAAAAAACTGAGGACAATGATCAGTTTTTACTACAAGTTAATGACGGAAATCACTATCTCATAGGTGAAACCGTAAAAAACATATTCGATATGATTAAGGTAGACTCTTATTCTAGAGATCACTTAATTGACGAGGTCGAAAACAAAAAACTCGTAAGCATTTCACGGAATGATTTAGAAACATTAATCGACGATAAAATTATTCCGATGTTGGTAGAGAAACCAACAAAAAAATCTATCAAAAAAATCTTCACTGTTTTTAAACCCAAAAGTGTAGAATTTCTTATGAAAGGACTAGTATTCCTTTTTAAAGAAAAACTATTTTATTCGTTATTAACAATTATAGGGATTACTAATTTATTATATTTTTACTTAATAGATGCATCGTTATACGAGACAACATCCAATTCGTTTATCCCAGTAACAATAGGAGTAATATTATCTGTACTTGTGCATGAATTAGGACACGCAACTGCTGCGTATTCGTATAAAGTAATGCCCAAAGAAGTAGGTTTTTGTATGTACTTTATTTTTCCAGCATTTTATACAGACATGAATTCCCTTTGGAAACTTGAAGGAAAAAAAAGAGTGATAGCCAATTTGGGAGGAATATATTTACAATTGATCGTAAATATATTTTTAATTGCAATGATTTTTCTGGGCAATTTTAGTGGTAATATTCAATACATATTACATAATATCATTATGATGAATATGGTAATATGTCTATATAACTTAAATCCATTTTTAAAATTTGATGGATACTGGGTATATAGTGATATGACAGGAATCATTAATTTAAGTGAAAAATCAAATACAGTTATTTCTCAATTACTGAAATTTAAAAAACCAGAAGGAATTGCTTCACCAGCATTGTTTTTATATTCTATCTTAAGAATGTTTTTTATGATTTTCATATATATAAAAGTTAGCATCTGGGGAGTAGATAATATTACTAAAACAATAAATAATATATATAGTAAAGAAGTACCTTTTGATTTAATAACCTTACTATGGGGAATTGCATCTGTAGGAATATTTTTAATATTATTTAGAGCTGCCACTAGGTTTGTTAAAACAAATATTTTATGAACGATACCTATATCCTCTCTCCTTTTTTTACCATTAAAAAATATCAAGAAAAGATAAATCTTGTAGATATAATTTCTGGAAAGAAATTTATGATCACAGATCCATATATCTCAAACTTTTTAATTGAAAGTAGGAATAAAGAATTAAGTATAACTGATTTACACGAGAGTATCAATACTGATAATGCTGATTTTTTGATCAATAAGAAAATTTTGATTGAAAAAAGTGGAATGAAAGAAAGTGCATATAAGACAGTAGAATACAATCACACATTATTTAATCTCCTAGATTATAAGAAAGAAGCAAAAATAGTATTCATGGGAGTTCCATTTGGAGGTGGTAATTATACATCTGATGAAACAAAAACATTCCCGAATGCATTAAGGAATATATCAAAGAAAAATAATATCAATTTTAAAGGAAGTAATTTTAATGCAATTGGTATTACAAAAGAAGATGATATTGAAAAACTGAATTTATTATTTAGAAATAACGAATTGTCTGATGGAGGAGATATCTTTATTCATAAACATGAAACAATTCCAGATATTTATGATAAGATTACGTTTTTTTCTAAGAAAATAATAAAAGAACAACAATTACCATTTTTTATAGGAGGAGATCATTCTGTTACATACTCTATTCTAAAAGGAATAAATGAGCAACTTTCAACTCCATTTAGTGTTTTACATTTTGATGCACATACAGATGTTTATACCTCAGAATATGATGCGATTTTACGTTTAAATGAAGGATATCATCATGGTAATTTTGTGAAAAAAGCATTGCAATTACAAAACCTTGAAAGATATCATCAATATGGAATAAGAGGATTAAGTAATTTACGTACTGCTAAAAATGAGAAGTTAGAAATAACATACGCATCGCATATAAAGAATAATTTAGAAAATATAAAAAAGCTAGATCCAACAAAAAAATACTATATCACCTTTGATATAGATGTCTTGGATCCATCTATTGCGCCCGGAACTGCTACTCCAGAACCTAACGGATTATTACTACAAGAATTATATAATTTATTTGATTATCTGTTAAAAGGTATCAATATTATAGGATTTGATTTAGTAGAAGTAAACCCTAAAAAAGATGTTGGAGAGATAACACAAAGTCTGGCAATTCAATTGTTAATAAAGCTTTTAACGTATGTAAAAACCACAAACGATGAATCTTGAAGAATTAAGAAATAACATATTTAACCCAACAAAAGAATATATAGATAGACATAGTAAACATTTTGCTTTTACCTATGCTAATCTCTTCAATTTTTACGATCATGATATAAATATTCCAACAGTTAAAGAATATTATAAGAATATCGTTTATTACCAGAGTTTTACAAAACTTCAACAAGGAGATTTTAGTGCAATAGATGCTGTAAATATTATTAGAGAACCAGCATCTGTAAATCTAGAGAAACCATTACAATCTCAAATATTTGCTACCTATCATTTGGGATCTTATAGAATGCTTAATTCTTATTTAACAAAATTAGGTACTGACATTACGTTATTAGTAGACGAACAAGCCTTTTTAAAACAAGGGCAAGATTTTATAGATACGCATACTAAGGTTAACGAATATTATAATAACGGGAGTACATTTAATGTTATCAATGCAGAAAAACCGGACTCATTCAGGAAAATAATGAAAGCTATAAAAGGAAATAGCAATTTGATTATTTATTTAGATGGAAACACAGGAGGGAATAAAGGAACTGATAATGAGAATTTATTAGAAATCCCTTTCTTAAATGATAGTATTTTCTGTAGAGTAGGTGTAAGTTATCTTTCATTGTTATTGAAAGCTAAAATCACACCAGTTTTGTCATATAAAACAGAAGAACATGATGTCAATTTACATTTTTTTGATAGTTTAGAATTACAAAAGGAAGATGAATCAAAACAAGATTTTGTAGAAAGAACTATGGGAGCGATTTATAGTAATTTTGTAACATACCTAAAAAAATACCCATCACAATGGGAAGGATGGATTTATATGCATAAATGGATAAATCCTCATAAATATGCAGATAAATGTGACTATGAAATTACAGATAAAAATGTAAAAGAACATGTACAAGCTAATTATGAAAATATAGTTCCATTTAAAATAGTAAAAGACTGTTATTTTTTAGATAAGAATACTTATTTGAGTTATGTAGTTAGTGATAAAATACATAAGAAAATAGAAAAAGAAGTAATACACTAGAAACTGGACTGTTATTTGAATGTGTTTGACAATTATAATCCCCAAAAAAGAATACAATGAGAGTACTTTTAGTCTTACTAATGTTGATTACCACAAAATCGATTTCTCAAGAAATAACTTTAAAAGGTATTATTGTTAATGAGAAAGAAATTCCAGTACCTTATGTAAATATTGGGATAGTTGATAAAGCGGTAGGAACAGTTACTAATACAAAAGGAGAATTTACATTATATATTGATCCATTAGATAATAAAAGTACGCTTAAAGTTTCATGCTTAGGGTTTGAATCTAAAATAATTTCAATTGATGCACTAGAAAAAAAAGAGATAATAACAATCCAGTTATTAGAAAAAATAGAAGAATTAGATGAGGTTTTGGTTTTACCTAAAAAAACAAAAAAGCATGAAGTAGGAAGTACTAAAACAGAAACATCGAGATCGGTTAATTTTTCTCTTACAAATAAAAAAAATCAAAATTTAGGAGCAGAGATAGGAAAGAGGTTTAAGTTAAAAAAACGAACTTCTAATTTTTTAGAGGAATTCAGTTTTTATATTAATAAAAATACTTTTGAAAGCATAAAATGTAGAATCAATATATATGCTGTTAAAAAAAATAAACCAGCGCATAAAATCAATAAAGAAAACATTATTGTCAATATAGCAAAGCACCAAAAAGGATGGATAGATGTTGACCTAACAGTATACGATATAATAACAAATAATGATGTTATTATAGCTGTAGAATGGATAGATTATACAGGGGATAAAAGATCTAGATTGTCTCTACCCATTACAATTCCGTCATTATTTGCAACACATTATTATAAATTTGGAAGCCAAAGTCAATGGAAAAAATATAAAAATATTTCATCAGCAATGAAATTGAAATTCGAAAACTGAATGAATTTTAAAAGTATCGTAAAAATATTAAATAAAAATACATCCATAAAAGGGTGTATTTTTGTTTTATATCAAAATGAAATTCGAAATAATTGATTGTAAATTTAATGTGTATTTTTTTAGATGAAATAAAGAATATGATGATAATTAAGTCTAATCAATTGGTGTAATATTCATTTAGGATCATTAATAAAGAAGATTATTTTTTGATTAAAATTTATAACTAGTATTATGGAGGTATACGAAAAACCTAGAATATCTAGATTAACAGCCATTGTTACTCAATTACAATCACATAAAATAGTGACGGCAAAAATGCTTGCTGAAAAATACGAAGTAAGTATACGCACGATTTATAGAGATATTAGAACTTTAGAGAAGTCTGGTGTGCCAATTATTGTCGAAGAAGGGAAAGGGTATTCATTAATGGAAGGCTATCGATTACCACCAGTAATGTTTACAGAAGAAGAAGCCAATGCATTAATAACAGCACAGCAATTAATTATAAAAAATAAAGATGCTTCATTTGTAGATAATTACGAAACAGCTATTCAAAAAATAAAAGCTATATTAAAGAATAATCAAAAGGATAAAATAGATTTATTAAAAGAACGAATATACTTTAGAAATAACTTTGAAGAAGAGAAAACGAGCACATATTTAATGCAAATACAATCGTCTATAGTCAATTTTGAAGTGATTAAAATTGAATATTATTCTCTTCAGCAAAAATTTACAGAAAGAACGGTAGAACCCTTTGCACTATATAGTACGCAAGAAAATTGGCTTTTGATAGCCTTTTGTCGTTTACGAAACGAATTCAGATCTTTTAGGATAGATCATATTCAGAAAATTCAAAAGACAAATTTATATTTTGAATCACATGAGATGACGCTTAAAGAATATTTTAATAAATGTTATGAAAAATATCAAGCACCCCTGACACCCCCTTGTCACGACTCTTAAATATTTTTGTGTATCTAAAAATAATAAAATGAAAAACACAAAAAAACCAGCATTTACAATCGTAGGAATTGAAGTAAGAACATCAAACAATGAAGGAAAAGCAACAAAAGATATTCCAATGTTATGGAATAGATTTATGGAAGAAAATATTCGTAACAAGGTTCCAAATAGAGTAGACGATACAATATATGCAATCTATACTGATTATGAAGGAGATCATACAAAACCATATACGATGCTTATAGGATATAAAATAAATGATCTAGATAATATTCATGAAGATTTAACGGTTAAAATGGTTGAAGCAGCAGAATATTCCCCATTTATAGCAACAGGAGATTTAACAAAAGATGCTGTATATAAAACATGGCTTGATATCTGGAATCTGGATTTAAAAAGAGCTTATACAACAGATATAGAAATTTATGGTGAAAAAGCTACAGATCCAACTAATGGTGAAGCCGAAATATTAGTAGCCGTTAGATAAAAATCAATTGCGAAATGAAAAGTCTTGAGGAGTTAATAACATTAAATGAAAATTTAAGAAAGGTTGTAATCAACAAAGTAATAGCTAAAAAAACTATTATTCAGAGACCAGGAGATATAATAACTAAAGGATATTATGTTAAAAAGGGCTTGTTGAGGAGTTATTTTATAGATGAAAAAGGAAAAGAATATACTTTTTTATTTGCACCAGAAGATTGGATGATTTCTGACATAGAATCTTCAATATATAATACTCCAGGAACACTCTTTATAGAGACTCTTGAAGATAGCGAAGTAGTCATAATAGACAGAAAAGCTTTTCAGGAAATGCAATCTAATTCAAAAAGTTTAAATATTGAATTAACAAAATTGTTAAACAGAGTAGCAACGCTTCAAAAACGAGTAATTATGTTAATGAGCTCCTCAGCTATAGATCGATACAATCATTTTATAGAAACATATCCACAATTGATACATCGTGTCCCTAAAAAAATGATAGCTTCCTATTTAGGAATAACACAAGAAACATTAAGCAAAATAAGATCAAAACAATTAAAGAATTAAAATATATGAAATCTCATTTCTTATCCTAGGATAATTTTTTTACGAATGTATCTATAGACATTTGCATTATCAATATAAAACAAGATAAATATGAATGTTGTAATATGGATTTTTCAAGGGATTTTAGGACTCGCATTTTTGATGGCTGGATTCATGAAAATAAGCCAATCTAAAGAGGTGTTAAAAGAAAAAATTGGAGGTTGGGTAGATAGAGTAGCTTTGGTTTATATAAGAGGAATCGGAGCTTTAGAAATTATAGGAGCCTTAGGGATGATTATTCCGATTTTTGCTGATAATAGCCCTTTAATCCTTGTGTTGTCAACTATACTATTAATAAGCTTAATGATTGGAGCAGCTGGACTTCATGGCGTTAGAAAAGAGTATAAAGAAATGATACCAAGTATTCTTTTTATAGGGATGCTAAGCTTTATATTATATTCAAAATGGACCTTAATAACGACTATATTATAATGGAAAAGCGAATAATAGTATTTGGAGCAAGTACAAGTGAGAAATCAATTAATAAACAATTTGCTATATACGCAGCAAATCAATTAGAAAATGTTGTAGTTGAGGTATTGGATTTAAATGATTATGAAATGCCTATTTATAGTGCAGAAAAAGAAGAAAAACATGGGATCCCGCAATTGGCTATTGAGTTTAAAGACAAACTAAAAAAAGCAAATGGATTTATAATTTCTTTCGCAGAACATAACGGGATTTTCACATCTGGATATAAAAATATTTATGATTGGGTTTCCAGAATAAATATGGATGTCTGGGAGCAAAAACCAATGTTATTACTTTCTACATCTCCAGGAGAAAGAGGAGCCAATTCAGTGTTAAATTTTGCTTATGACTTTTACAGCTATTCAAATAAAAATATCATAGGAAAATATTCCTTAGGTTCTTTTTACGAAAATTTTGAGTCAAAAGAAGGACTTAAAAACAAAGAGAAACAGAGAGAATTACTAGAGTTAGTACACAAATTCGAAGCAGTAATTTAAAAATAAAAAGAAGTTGTTTATAAAAAAAAGGTTTCATGAGTATCACTCATGAAACCTTTTTTGTTGTGTTAAGATGTTGTTTTTTAGTTAATTATTGTTTTTGTAATTTATAATGAATATAAAAATGAAATTCAAGAAGAATGATTTCTTATTAACTAAATTGCCAAAAACAACTTAAGTATGAATTTGAAAATAATGTCAACAGCGATGTTTATTTTGATACTCTTCAATGTCAAAATAGCAAAAGCTCAAGAAACCCCAGTGATTACTGGAGGAGAACTAACAGGTAGTGGAGGAACTATTAGTTATTCCATAGGCCAACTATCGTATATACCGATTACAGGTAATACGGGAACTATATCTCAAGGAGTACAACAAAGTATAGAAATATTTATATTAAGTGATACTGAGTTCGAAACGTTAGATATATCAGCGATAACATATCCAAATCCAGTAATAGATAGAGTAATGGTAAAACTGGATAATAAAAACCTTAAAAACCTAACATATCGATTATATGATATGCGAGGAAAAGCTATTAATGAAGGAGCGATAACAAAAATTGAAACACCAATAAACTTAAATAATACATCTTCAGGAATCTATATCTTGAAAATTAATCAAGGAAACAAAGCTTTAAAGTCGTTTAAAATTGTAAAAAAATAAGCAGTATGAAAAATATAATTACTTTTTTAATCACTGTTTTTACAGTGACAGTTGGGTGGACTCAATCTACAGAAAAAATGAGTTATCAATCAATTATCAGAGATGTAAACGATGCCGTTATAGCAAATACACAAGTAAGTGTAAAAGTAAGTATTTTGCAAGGTTCAAATGTAGGAACTACTATGTATGAAGAAATACAAACACCTACAACAAATAATGTAGGACTAATAACAATGCAAATAGGAAATGTGGTTCCTACAACAGGAGATTTAACTACTATAGATTGGTCTTCAGGACCTTATTTTATGAAAATAGAAGTTGATCCTACAGGAGGAACAGATTATACAATAACAGGAACTAGTGAGATTCTAACAGTGCCTTATGCTATGCATAGTAAGACTTCTGATTTTGCAGAAAGTGCAGACTATAATACATTACTGAATAGACCAACAATAATTACAGCAGAACAAATCACTAAGATTGATCTTATTACTGTAACTACGAATACAAATTTGGATCAAATGGGGATAGATATAACAGCTAATAATGCAAAAGTATCTTTTCCAGGATTTGGAACTGTTCCAGGAACAGCTCTAGAAGGAGATACTGTAATATGGTCTAAAGCAGATGTAACAACAGATATATTTTACAACTCTGGAAATGTAGGGATTGGTGTAGACGAAACATCAAGTTTTGGAGGAGCAAAACTTCATGTTGGAGGAGGAATTTTATTTGATGGTATACCCGCAGCAACTTCACCAGGAACATTATATTATGATAATTCTGGTACAGGTGCTTTTCGCTATGTAGATGAAACGAACACAACTATAGCTTTAGACGGAGGTACAACAACATATAATGGTGGTATGTGGACTGTTGAATCTGGAGATGCAACTATTGATAATGACGTTATTATTCAACAAAGTTTAGCTGTAGGAACAGATGCCGTTAATGGTGAAAACTTTGGGTTTAATACGATCATTTTAAAAGAAAATAATACAAGATTATTATTTGATGATACTAATGATCCTACAGGAACATTTCCAGCAAACGATTGGCAATTAGAAGCCAACGAATCTAGAAATGGAGGGACTTCTCATTTTGCAATATTAGATATAACAGGAGGTACAACTCCTTTTAAAGTACTAGCAGGAGCTCCTACTAATTCTATTTATGTAAGTGAGAACGGAAATGTTGGTATAGGTACTAGTACTCCATCAACAGGATTAGAAGTAAACGGAAATATAAAAGCAAATTCATTTATAGGAGACGGTTCAGGGTTGACTGGGATTGCAACAGGAACAGGTGGTGTAACAAACACAGAAACAACTATAATAGCAGCAGATACAAACGGAAATAATATTGGAGAAATAGCATTACAAACGCAAAATGCAACGCGAGTAACAATTACAAATGACGGAAAAGTAGGGATAGGAACTCAAATCCCTAGCCAAGAATTAGAAGTTGCAGGAACGGCAAAGTTTCAAAATGTAATTGTTGATGGAAGTACTTCATTGAAAACAGTAAATTATAATATAACTGACTTTACTGATGATACACCTAGTACAATCAACTACGATGTAACAGGAAAAAGTTATGTTATTTTTAATTCTTCAGGAGCACAAATTATAGATGGATTTGCTTCAGGTACTGTTGGACAAAAGATAACAATAACGACAAGGGGTAACACCGTTAACTTTGTACACAACAGCGGTACGGCAACACAGCCAATATTGTTAAGTGGAGGTGTTGATATTGTTTTAAACGCAAATACTAGTGCTAGTTTTATATATGATGGAACTTCTTGGTACTGCATAGGATTATCTAACTAAAAAAAAGATCATGAAAAAAATAAGACAATTATTAGTAGTGCTGTTTTTTTTAATTTTGACAAAAGTAACTGCGCAAGAAAAAATTAACTACCAACAAATAGTAAGGAATAATTCAGGTGATTTAGTTACTAATACACAATTAGGAATTCAAATTAGCATTTTAGAATCAAGTACTGGAGCAGCCGTTTATACAGAACAACAAACTTTATCAAGTAATTATAATGGGTTAATAACGATTGTAATAGGAAACGGAACAATAGTTTCGGGTAATTTATCAATGATTGATTGGAGTAGTGGAGATATTCATGTTAAAACAGAGATAGATATTACTGGTGCTACTGCATATACAATAACATCTATTAAGCCATTTTTGTATGTACCATATGCATTAAGTAGTAACAGAACAGCTTATAGTAATGAATTAAATTATAATTCATTAACAAATCTGCCAACAGTTATTACGACAGAACAATCCAATAAAATAGATAATGTTGATGTGACACTTTCTACAGATTTAGAACAGTATAAGAGTAATATAAGTTTAAATACAGCTAAAAACTCTTTTCCTGGATTTGGAGTCACTTCGGGAACAGCATTTGAAATCCTATGGAAAAAGATAAATAATGATGTTTATTATGATACAGGAAATGTAGGTATTGGATTTAACAATGCGACAGACTTCACAAGAGCACCGTTAAATATTAATGGTGGCCTTTTGCAAAATGGAGAACCATCTGTGATAACACCAGGAATGTTGTATTATGACCCTGCAGGAAGTGGTTTTTTCTTTTATTATAATAATATGGGAGAACTAAAACCTTTTGGGAATAGAAATGTAAATTTTATAACAAGGAATAACATTTTTGTGACAGATGTAACGACACATAGTGCGTTAGGAGTGGGAGAAGCTATAACACCTGGATATGAATTCAATGATAATGATTTAGCATTAGTTGATAACGAGCCAAGAATATTCTTTTTTGATACAAGTGTAACGTCTGCTTTTCCAAGAAGTGATTGGCTATTAGAAGCAAATGATATACAGGATGGAGGTGAAAATTATTTTGCCATTTCCGAAGTATTGGCACCAACGAATAGAACTCCTTTTAAAGTAATGGCAGGAGCAACAACTAATTCGATCTTTATTAATGAAAATGGTAATATGGGAGTAAATATGAATACTCCAGAAGAAAAATTAGATATCAATGGGGAGATCACTTCAAGTTCGTTTACGGGAGATGGAAGTAAATTGACTGGTGTGAATACAATAGGGACAACCTCTGTAATAAATACTGGTAGTACTACTATAGGAGCTGATACAGATGTTGATTTGAATGGGATGATAGATTTTCAAGTATCTAATTTGAATAGAATGATGGTGTTAAACAATGGAAATGTTGGAATGGGAGTTGTAAATCCATCTCAATTATTAGAAGCAACTGGTACATCCGAGTTTGATTCAATGCAAATTGAAGAGAATTTGCAATTAAATTCAAGTGTATCTACCTCAATATTCGAAGACCCAACTAATGGGGCAACAACTCTTAATTATGATGTTGCAGGAAAAAGTGTAATTATATTCAATTCTACAACTGGAGTTATAACTATAGGAGGAATATTAAATGCCGAAACTGGACAGGAGATTACGTTTATTAATAAAGGAACTTCTACATTAAATTTTCCATTTAATGTAATGAACCTTCCAGGAACTTATTTCCCTACATTGCAATTAAACCAATATAGTAGTATAACTGCTATTTTTGATGGAGGACAATGGAGAGTAATTGATATTATAAATTAATAAGATTAAGTAAATAATAAAAAAGGACACTTTTCAATAAAGAAAGTGTCCTTTTTTTATAAATCAAGAATTTCTTTAGGAATCGCTAAAGGCCTTTTACTATCGGGATTGAGTAAGCACCATTTTGTTAATGCCCTTACATATATCTTATTACTGATTGCATTTTTAATTTCAACAACCCGATGAGAAATTGAGCCTTCAAATTTTTCGATAAATGTTTCTATAGATACTTGATCATTTAATAAAGCAGGTCTCTTATATTCTATAAAATGACTAGATACAACCCAAATGTAATCTTTTGAGAGTCGATGCCTTATAGATTCGACCCAATGCTCTTTGGATATATCTTGTATCCACTGTACATAACGAACATTATTAACATGATTTAAATCATCTAGATCATCAGAAGTGACCGTGATAATTTTACTATACCTCTTTATCATAAAGAAAAATTAACTTAGAGTACTTTTTATATTTAGAACTAAGTTAAATATAATGATACTAAATAAATAACATTATTAATAGGACTTTAATTTCGATAAGAATTTTTGCGTTTTAAGAAAAAATAACGAAATTATTAGGAATGAAAAGTTGGAAATAAAACTTGAAAAAAGAAAGAGAACTAAAAAGTTGTACTGTTTTACTTCCTATAAAACAATACAACTTTTTATAAAATTATATAATGATAAAGAATAAATGAAGGAAATAGATAAAATAGCTTGGATACAATTAAATGAAGGAAAAATACTGAGTACAAAATCTATAGGAAAAAACAAATATTACATTCCTGGAGGAAAACGAGAGAAAGGAGAATCCGATAAAGAAACATTAATACGAGAAATAAAAGAAGAATTAAGTGTTGAAATTTTACCAAAAACAATTAAATATATAGGAACATTTATAGCACAATCAGATGGAGACAAAGATGGAATTAAAGTAAAAATGACATGCTATAGTGCTGCGTATTTAGGAACATTAAAAGCAGCTAATGAAATAGAAGAAGTAAAATGGTTAACATATAAAGATCTTGATCTTATTTCAGAAGTTGATAAGAAAATCTATAAGTATTTAAAAGAACGAAAAGAATTAAAATAATACTTATTATAGAATACTGTCAAATATATTGAAGAACAATAAAAGGATATATCAAAATGCCTATTCCGCAAACAAAAGATGATTTAATTACTGCAATTAAAAACGGATACGAAAAATTAGAACAAGATTTAAAATCGATACCTACACATGATATTAACATAAAAACGCTAGAAGGACATAAAAAAAACACCCAAATGAGTGTGCATAACGCTGTTTCTTATCTTGTAGGTTGGGGAGAGTTAGTTTTGAAATGGAATGAAAAAGATGCGAATAATGAGGAGATTGATTTTCCAGATACGGGATTTAAATGGAATCAATTAGGAGATTTAGCTCAAAAGTTTTATACAGATTATCAAGAATTGTCTTATGTAGATTTGTTAGAAAAGTTTAAAGAAACCATAGCAGCTATTATAAAGCTAATTACGAGTTATTCACAAAGTGAATTATATGGAGTTTTATGGTATAAAACCTGGACAAGAGGGAGGATGATACAGTTAAATACATCGTCTCCTTATAAAAATGCAAGAACAAGAATACGTAAATGGAAGCGAGAAAACAATATAAAATAGGGGTATATACCTATTGATTGATTGTTTTTGAGCTTATAGATTTACTAAATGAATAAAATATATGATAAATATCGATTAGAAATAATATTGATATTAATATATACAATTGTATTAGGCATCGTAATTATACTGTTTTTATAAAAAAATATAAATATTGTAAGGATAATAAGATAACACAGACAGAGTTAATAGATAGAATTTACTTATATAAGTGATTCATATTTGATGGAATTAATGAGTTAAGTTTAAAAGCGAAAGGCATTGTCTTTCGCTTTTTTAGTTACTAGAAAAAACATAAAATACTTAGAATTAAAGATAACTTTAATATCTTGAGCTACTCTAAATAGAAATGTAATATATCCCTAAAAATAGTATCTGTGAATCAAGAAAATCAATTAAACGAACTGCTTCAAGAAAATAAATCATTAAAAAAGCGAATCCAAGCAATAGAAAATGATAAAGAAAATAAAAAGAAAGTTCGAAAATGGTTATTTAAAAAATCGAGTAATCCATTATTAGGAGCAAAGCTTAAAAAGAGTATTCAAAAAGCAATTTTAGAATACAAAGAAAAGAAAACAGTCTCTGTAGACACAGTGTCAGATGTAACATCTAATATTGTATGGAGATTTACTCGTATAGGAATATTTACAATTTTGATGGGGTTGATACCTTCCTTAGTTTTGATTTTTCAGACCAAACTACTATTAAACCAGAATAAATTAATTAGAAGTCAGAATACTAGAATAGAACAACAGACTTATTTGGTAGAAGCCGATAGAAGATCTTCTTTAGTATTTGTTATGGGAGACTTATTAAGTGATTTAAACGAAGAACTTAGGTATAAAGGATTAGGTGATCGTAGAATAAGTCGAACCTTAGAAGCTAGAATAGTAAGTCTTTGTACGGCAATGAAACCTTATAAGTATATTCAAGATGATCAATTAATTAGCAAGCCATTGAGTCCAGAAAGAGGGCAATTATTATATAGTTTGATAAAAAGTAATCTTACTTCAAGAGCATTTCAAGATATTTTAGATAATTCAAATTTTGAGTATGCAGATATGCAAGGAATTAATATGGGAAGAAAAGTAGCTCTTAAATATGCTAGACTAGCTAATTCAAATTTTAGTAATGTATACATGCCTGATGCAAATTTGAGAGGAGTAGATTTTAAAAATGGAGAATTAGAACAAGTTAATTTTTCTGATGGAGATTTGTCAAAATCTAATTTTTCAAATGCTAATTTGTATAAAGGAGAATTATTAAGTGCAAACCTTACAGGAGCAAATTTTTCTGGAACAAACCTAACAGAAGCAGACTTATCTGAAGCAATTTTATGGCAAGTCAAATTAAATTCGAAAACAGACTTAACGGGAGTAGTACTTGATAACGCTATTGTAGAGAGAAAAGACTGGATTGCTTATGTATCAGATTCTTTAGATATAAAAGGAGCAGATACAATCGAAGATCGATATTTAATAAAAAGAACGTACGAAGGAAAAAAGCAATTTACAATTGTTCCTAAAAAATAAGCAAAAAAGGGAGGCGAATAGCCTCCCTTTTTTGCTTATTTTTTAAAAATGAGTTGATGTATTTTATGAACTCCCCAATTTCCTAAAGGAAAATATAGTGCAAAAAATAAAGCCATCCCTAGACTGAAATTTCTGCTGTCAAATAATTGATCCAATATATTGTTAGGGAAAGCATATGAAGTATGTAAAGCATATCCAAGAAACTCTAAAACTCCCATAGCAACTAAACCATAAGCATATTGATTAAAAAAATTATAATCCTTCAATATGATAGATATAGGAATCATATATAGTATATAGCAAGTTATTACTTGCCACCAATATGTGAATTTTGCAATTTCAACTTCAGCTCCAAAACGATTCATAGCTAACCCCCATAAAAAATATACTAACATATAAACTAGAATTAATGAACGAGGTGTTTGCTTGATTTTTAGTAAAGACTGAGATAAAAAACTTTTCATAATAGAGATATATAAATTATATAGTAATGATTGCTATCATACGAAACCATGGTTTTCTTTTGATAATGTAATTAGTTACATTACAATGCTGTAAAATATGATCTAATTCTTGAATAGTAAAAGCTCTTTGTAAAGCAAGTATTCCATCTTTTTTAGCCATTTTTGAAATAGGTAGTAAATGCCGAGTATATTTAAATAAATATAAGCTAAAAATATTTCTTCTTAATTCACTTAACACAATTGTTTTTACAGAGCTATGATGTAGTTGATTAATAAATGATATTAATTCACTATCCTTGAAATGATATATAAAATGACTACTGATTAAGATATCACATTTAGGAACTTTAAAATTTGAATTCAAAATATCAGCAGTAATAAAATTTATTGGAGCTGTTTTTTTTTGCTGAGATGCATAAGCAATACTGTGCTGATTACCATCAATTCCTGTAAATTTTGAAGAAATCTTTTTCTGTTGAAATAATTTAAATAATGAAATAATCAAATCTCCGCCACCACAACCTAAATCGAGAATATGTACTGTAGAATTACTAAAAGATTTTTTACATAATTTGAGAACTGTTGTTAATAACTGCTTGCGATTTCCAAAATAGAAGTTTATGAATTGTAAGCTTTTTAATGTGTTAAATAAAATATGCCCGTTTAGATTTAAATTATCTAATTGTTCGTTTCTATGTGATCGAAATTTCAAAATAGAGAATAAATTTAAAATATCATTAATTATATATCAGTCGAGAAAAGATGTAATAACTTTACAAAAAAATAAAGTATATGCATTTGATGATTAATGAACTAATAAAAGAAAGAAGGTCTATTTATCCTGTACAATATAATAAAGAACCTATCTCAGAAGCATTTTTAAAAACATTATTAGAAAATGCTAATTGGGCACCAACACATAGATTAACAGAACCATGGAGATTTAAGGTGTTTCAGAATGATAGTAAAAAGGAATTAGGAGCATTTTTAGCTAAAGTATACAAGAAAGATATTGCTGAAGATAAATTTTCGGAATCTAAATATCAAAAAATTCAGAATAATTGCAATGCATCTGGAGCAGTAATAGCAATTTGTATGCAACGAGATGAAAAAGAAAGAATTCCAGAATGGGAAGAAATAGCTGCAACAGCTATGGCTGTTCAGAATATGTGGCTAACATGTACTGCTAACAAAGTGGGGTGCTATTGGAGCAGTCCAGCATTGATAAAACATTTAGGAGATTTCGTTAATTTGAAAAAAGGGGAACGCTGCCTGGGGTTTTTATATTTAGGAAAATATGACGAAGGATTAGAAACAAATATTAAACGAAAGCCTGTTCAGGCAAAAGTAGAATGGTTGTAAGAAATAGTTAAAAAGAATATAAACATTCAGTTTTTTACGTTTTATCGATAAATGATGACTTTTTAAAGATAAGAATTATTAAATTAGTGTTGAATAATACTAGATTTTATTAGTTATAATATGTCTTATGTATTCAGTCTCAAATTTGTAATATTTATGAAACTAAAATATAGTTTAATTTTAGCTGTTTTATTTTTTACATGTGTTAGTAAAAAAAGTTATGGGCAACAAGATGCTCAATACACACAGTATATATATAATACTATAAGTGTAAATCCAGCATATGCTGGTAGTAGAGGAGTGCTAAGTATTGTTGGATTGCATAGAAGTCAATGGGTTGGACTTGATGGAGCACCTCGTACGTTAACATTATCTGCAAATACGCCTATTGGAAGAAAAAATAAAGTAGGTTTAGGAGTTTCTATAATTAGGGACGAAATAGGGCCTGTAGATGAAACATATTTAAATGTTGATTTTTCTTATACCATAAATACATCAGAAATTGGAAAACTGAGCTTTGGATTAAAAGCAGGAGGTAATTTATTAAATATTAATTTTAATGAATTGTCAAGATTTGATATTAATGATCCTAATTTTGAAGAATCTATTGATAACAAATTTAGCCCTAATATAGGAGTGGGATTATATTATCATACAGATAAATATTATATAGGATTAAGTGCTCCTAATATTTTAGAGACAGAGCATTTTGATGAAAGTAGTACCGTTGATAATAATAATTCATCTAGTTTTATAGCGAAAGAACGTGTAAATTATTATTTGATAGCAGGATATGCGTTTGATATCAACCAAGATTTAAAATTTAAACCAACAATTTTAACAAAAGTGGTCTCTGGTGCACCTTTACAAGTTGACCTTTCAGCTAATTTTTTAATAAACCAAAAACTAACATTAGGAGCTGGCTATAGATGGAGTGCAGCTATAAGTGCACTAATCGGTTTTCAAATATCAGACTCAATGATGGTAGGGTTTTCATACGACAAAGAAACAACAGCATTAGGGAACACTAGATTTAATGATGGAAGTTATGAAGTCTTTTTAAGATTTGAATTGTTTAAAAAGTACAATAGAATGATAACACCTAGGTTCTTTTAATCTAAATCAAGCAAAAAGCGATTACTTTACTAAAAGTAATCGCTTTTTATATTATGATAACTGATAAAACTAATTATTGGTTAATCACTTTTTTAGCTTTTTCAGTTGCTTTTTCAGCTTCTTTTGCAGCAGCATCAACTGTATTTTTTGCAGCTTCTTTAGTTGCATCTACAGCATCACCTGCAGCTTCTTTTGCGGCATCAACTGCTTCTCCAGCAGCATCAGTTGCATCTTTTACAGCGTCAGTTGCAGTTTCTGTAGCCTCTTTTGCAGCTTCACCTGCTGCTTCTACAGCACTGTTTGCAGCTTCTGTAGCTTCTTTGGCAGCTTCACCTGCAACCTCTACAGCTTCTGTAGCAGCTTTTTCAGTTGCATCTTTTGCAGTTTCTCTACAAGAAGTAACAGATAATACTAATGCTAATGCAGCTGCTCCTAAAAATACTTTTTTCATAATAGAATTTGGTTAATGGGTTGAATTGCAAATTTAACATTTTTTTTTGAATTCGTTTCTATTAAGAAAAAATTGATAATCACTATTCTTTATTTTAAACTAAATATGAAGTAGCCGAATAAGAATTTGTATAACGTCTTAAGTATCTGAAAATCTCATCACTATCGATTAATATTTGATAATCTGTAATTCTTAATACTGTAATGTTTAAAGAATTTATCTTTAATACCTTAAAATCATCTTTATTATATACATCATCATATTCATGAGCGTAACTATCTACTTCGATAGCTAATTTATATGTCGGACAGTAAAAGTCAAATGTATAATTTCCTATTTTTTGATCTCTAATAAAATCATATCCTTTAGCTTTTAATTGATGAAATAACTTTTCTGTAGACATATAAGAACTGTTAAGTGAGTGACGTATTACCTTTTCTGGAGATGGTTGATGTAACATTATAGTTGCTGCTGACATAATATAGTTTTTAAAGTGATTTGTATTTTTTCCAAATTTATGGAAATATTCCAACATCACAAGCTTTTTGAATATAAAAATTGGAATATTTCCTAAATAAAGTATATTTGTATGTAAATATTCCAAATACAAAAGCCTTATGGATGATAGTAATACAATGATCATAAAAAGATTTAAACAAATTCGTGAGGAACATCACATTACGCAATCTGAATTTGCTGAAATTTTAGGGATTAAAAAATCTACTGCTGATATTGAACGCGGTAGAACTAAAATATCAGGAAAGGTTGTGGCTAAATTATTACAAGTTTATGGAATTAATCCTTTATGGCTATTTGGAGAGAGTACGCAAAAATTACTTAAAACAAATACAATTGATATTTCACCCAAAGTAGTAACTGTAGATTCTCAAGATAATGAGAATATGGTTCTTGTTAATGTGAAGGCAGCAGCAGGATATCCACATAATGTTCAAGATTTAGATTGGTATCAGCAATTACCAGCTTTTGATATTCCTTTACCAGAATATAGAAATGCAACCTATAGAGGGTTTCAAGTTGAAGGAGATAGTATGTTACCAGCTTTTGAACCTAAAGAATGGGTGATAGGTAAAGCGTTGGCGAGTATAAAAGAAATAGGGAATACTAGTATTTGCGTTATCGTATTAGAAGATAGTGTATTGGTGAAAAAAATAAGAATAAATAAAGACGATACCATCACATTAATATCATTAAATACAGAATATCCTCCAGTAGTTATTGAAGCACATCAAGTGGTTGAGTTATGGGAGGTTAATAGTAAATTGAGTTTTAATATTGATGCACATACCAATACTTCTAGTTTGCAGCAATTACAAGATGCGATGGCACAATTAACGAATGAAGTTAGGAGTCTTAAGAAATAAAACCTAGTTTTTTTGCATGTTTTACAGCCTCGTCAGAAGTGTTGACTAATAAAATAGGGCAAATAGTAAAATCACAAATCAATTTTTGAATTCGTTTTACTTTCCTTTTATGATTAACACTTCTTAGGTAAATAGCAATGATTCGATTAGGATATTTTTTCGCAATTTCCATATATATATCGGCATCTTTTTCGCCACTATCTCCTATTAAAATGAAATTTAAATTTTCATAAACACCTAGAATGTTTATAATTTCTGATTGTTTATGTGGGATACTAGGTTTAGGTGTTTTGTCAAAGAAAGTTCGAATATCTCTTAGTAAAATAGGACCTTTAGGAAAACGATGTTTTACTAAAAAGGCTTGTAGATAATCAAATAAATTCCAAGGACTATTACTTACATAAAATATAGGATTAATTGGAGCTTTTGCTTTTCCTTTATGTAATTTTCTATAAAAATCGACAGTACCTTCAAGAGGTAATCTTTTATCGAAATTTTTAAAAAAAGTGTTAAAAATAACTTTCCATTTAAAAAGAGAAACAACACCCGTATGTAAAATGGTATCATCAATATCACTAATGACTCCATAATTAGCCTCTAAAGATGGAATTAACATTTCTCCTTTGAAAATATTATTAGATGAGATTTGTCTTTTGGTAACCGTAGTATCATATGATAATGAGTAAGAAATCCATCCACTACCATCACAATATTTTTTTAAATCATCAATTTTTGCATCAAAATGATAATAACCTTCAGCATCTGTTTGTGTTGTTAAAATAATTTCGGATCCTAATTGTAAATGAATACAAATATCAGGAATTTCATCACTTTCAAATTGCTTATAGATATTTTTTAATGTCTTTAAAAAACTTTGATTGGTAGATAATTTAATATTTTCATCTTCAAGTGCACGACCCAATGCTCGCAACCTATTAGGAGTTCCGTAGCTAAGATATGTATTGATACGTAATGGATCTTTTTTAAACATAGAATTAGGACACTTGAAATACTATATAATTGAAAAATGATAAAGATAAAAAACCTCACTATAGAGCGAGGTTTTTTTTAGAGTATTATTTTAATAACTTAGGGTAAATTATTTTTTATCGCCTCGATCTTTTTCTCAACAATAGCAATAGAACCTTTAAGTTCTTGTGTTTTTTTAACTTTATTTCCATTTTTAATTTCTATCGTAGTAATTGTTGCTGTGGCCAAATCACCATTTTTTTCTATAGCAAAACTTATCTCTTTTGTGCTAGAATTAATTTCGTCTTGTATTAATTGAACATGACTATCTGTTGTATGTCCACCAAGTATAGGAGCAATAACTAATCCAATTAGGCAAGTCAATTTGATTAGAATATTCATTGAAGGACCAGAAGTATCTTTAAAAGGATCACCAACGGTATCTCCAGTTACTGCTGCTTTATGAGCATCAGAACCTTTATAAGTCATCTCTCCATTAATTTCTACTCCAGCTTCAAAAGATTTTTTTGCATTATCCCATGCACCACCGGCATTATTTTGGAAAATAGCCCATAAAACGCCACTAACTGTTACACCAGCCATATATCCACCAAGCATTTCTGCAATAAGTTTATTGTCATATCCAAAAAGCATAGGGATTAAAATAATTACAATAGGAAATCCAATTGTTAATAAACCTGGTAATAGCATTTCTTTAAGAGCAGCTTTTGTAGAGATTTCAACACATTTATCGTATTCTGGTTTACCAGTACCTTCCATAATTCCAGGAATTTCTTTGAATTGCCTTCTTACTTCGTAAACCATTTCCATTGCAGCTTTTCCAACTGAATTCATTGCCAAAGCAGAGAAAACAACAGGAATCATACCGCCGACAAATAGCATAGCCAATACAGGGGCTTTAAAAATATTGATACCATCTATTCCTGTAAAAGTCACATAAGCGGCAAATAACGCTAAAGAAGTTAAAGCAGCAGAAGCAATAGCAAATCCTTTTCCTGTAGCTGCAGTTGTATTTCCTACTGAATCGAGGATATCTGTGCGTTCTCTTACTATATCTGGTAATTCACTCATTTCTGCAATTCCTCCTGCATTATCAGCAATTGGACCAAAAGCATCAATAGCTAATTGCATGGCAGTAGTAGCCATCATAGCAGAAGCAGCTAATGCAACTCCATAAAACCCAGCAAATGCATAAGAAGCCCAGATAGCAGCAGCAAAAAGTAATACAGAAGAGAAAGTAGAAATCATTCCTGTAGCAAGTCCAGCAATAATATTTGTACCTGCACCAGTACTTGATTTTTGTACAATTTGTAAAATAGGCTTTTTACCCAATCCAGTATAATATTCTGTTACGGCAGAAATAACACCACCAACTATAAGACCTACTAATGTAGCATAAAAAACACGAAGAGAAGAGATTGTTTTGGATCCTTCTCCAAAGAAACTCATCGTCATGTTTTCTGGTAACATCCATTTAACTAGGATATAACTTGATATTGCTACTAAAATGATAGAGACCCAGTTTCCTTTATTTAAAGCACCTTGTACTTGAGTTTCTTTAGCCTGATTATTTTTAATTTTCACTAATAAAGTTCCTATTATAGAGATAATAATACCAAATCCAGCAATTGCCATTGGTAACAAAATAGGACCTATTCCTTCAAAACCATAAGAAGTAATATCTCCACCCATATCTTTTATAACATAATTACCTAATACCATTGCAGCTAGTACCGTTGCAACATAAGAACCAAATAAATCGGCACCCATTCCTGCAACATCACCCACATTATCACCTACATTGTCAGCAATAGTAGCAGGATTGCGAGGATCATCTTCAGGAATACCAGCTTCAACTTTTCCAACCAAATCAGCTCCAACATCTGCAGCTTTGGTATAAATACCACCACCAACACGCGCAAAAAGAGCGATAGATTCCGCTCCTAATGAAAATCCAGCAAGAGTTTCTAATACAATAGTCATTTGATCAGTATTAGACCAAGTTCCTTCCATAAAGAAATGAAAGAAGAAAATAAAAAATGCAGTTAATCCTAAAACAGCCAATCCAGCAACACCCAATCCCATAACAGTTCCACCTCCAAAAGAGATTTTTAAAGCTTGTGGTAAACTGTTTCGTGCGGCTTGCGTAGTACGAACATTTGTTTGCGTTGCTATTTTCATTCCCATATTACCTGCTAAAGCAGAAAAAACTGCACCGAAAATAAAAGCAACTACAATTAATATATGTGTTGTAGGGACGATATAAGAAATCCCTGCTAAAGCAATACTAGCACCAATAACAAACAATGTTAACAACCTGTATTCTGCTTTTAAAAATGCTAAAGCCCCTTCATATATATGAGATGAAATTTCTTTCATTTTTCCATCACCTGAATCTTGTTTCATGACCCAAGTTTTTTTTACCCACATAAAAATGAGACCTAATAAGGCGAGTATCGCTGGCGCGTACATCATAATTGACTCCATAGAATTAGTTTTATTTATGTTAATTAGAACTTAAATGTAGTGAAAATCAGATGAAAAGAAAAAGTAGCGATGCTTGAATAGAATTACTAGTCTATTTATTAGCAATGTGTATTCGGGACATTTTTGTACTGAGCTATTGTAGTTACTGGTAATTCTATATGCTTATGTATTAGGTGGATATGTGTTTAAAAAAGTTGAAATAGTTTTTTAAAAGGACTTAAAAAGTAAGAAATGCCAGTAGAAATGAAAATATGAAAGAGAAAATACCCGTAAATATTTTATGTTTAATGTCTTACAGTTTTTTACATAAAAAAGAGCCTTATTAATAATAAGACTCTTTTTTATGTTATATACTCAAAAGTGAGATTAGTAAATACTAAATAATCCTTTTGGTTTATCTTCTAATTCTTCAAAACGCTTAACGCAAGCTTTGATGATTTCGCGAGATTCTTGAGCATCTCCCCATCCACCAACATCAACTTTTTTGTTTTCAAGATCTTTATAAACTTGGAAAAAATGTTCGATTTCTTTAATTAAGTGTGGGTTTAAGTCACTTAAATCACTAATGCGATTTGCAATAGGATCAGAAACAGGAACGCAAAGAATTTTTTCATCAGGACCTTTTTCATCTGCCATGTGAAATACACCAATAGGTTTTACTTCGATTACACATCCAGGGAAAGTAGGTTCTGTTACTAATACTAATACATCAAGTGGATCACCATCTAATGCCATAGTTTCAGGAATGAAACCGTAATCTGCAGGATACATCATCGATGAAAAAATCATACGATCGTATCTTATTTTTTTTATATCAAAGTCATATTCATACTTATTACGACTTCCTTTTGGTATTTCGACAAGTACGTCAAAAGTATCGCGAGTTGCTGCGCTCATAATTTAAATTCTCTTTTAATGGGCGGCAAATATAGCCATTCGTGTGCATTAGAGAAAATCTAAAGACTAAAATGATGGTCTTTTTAATAAAAGCATGATGATTTCTTAAAAAATAACCGTTAAATGGCATTTCATAAAATCAAAAAAGCGTAAATAATAATATTTACGCTTTATAAAAAATATGTCTTTTTTCTTAGAAATAGAATCCAAAAGATCCTGTAACTCCAAATTTACGAGCATCAGGATTTTCAAAATAATTACCTCTGAAATGAAAATCAATTCTGAAAATTTTAAAAATATTACCGACACCTAAACTATATTCCCAATAAATCTTTTCGTTAGGGGCACCTACAGTATTTAATAAACCAGAAGCATCTAAAGCAATATTTTCATCAGATAATTCTCCCCAAACTCCTCGAATACCTACAAGTTCTCTTAAGTTTAATTTTCTTAATAAAGGAATTCGAGAAAAAATACGACCATTAAAATTATGTTCGATATGTAAAGAAGTATAAGTATCTGTTACAAATTCATAAAAGTTTAATAATGGAAATGTATTTGAAATTGATAAATAAGTTTGGTTACCAGGAACTACACTAAGTAATCCAAGAGGTACTTCTCCATATGTTTTACCGACTTCTAGTGTACTTCTTAAAACTCCAAATCCACCTATATTCCATGGTTGTTGGTAGAAAAATTGAACTTTTTGGTATTCAAAATCACTATCTAAAAGGTCTTCTAATCCAAGACTGAAATTCAAAAATAATCTTGCAAAATCTCCTTCATTAACTACTATTTGATCTACACCATAACCAGTAATTTTTCTTCCAGGAGAATATGATACTTGAGCAGCAACTTCAGTTTGTGTTATTTCAGATTTAATTTCACCAGGATTGTTTGGATCATTAAAATCAAGACTAAACAAATCTCGATCAGCAGGCTTTAATGTTCGATACGAGCCTGTTAGTCCAACAGTGAAATTTTTAAAAGGTTGAATTTGTAGTGATAGTGCAGATAGATTAATAGAAGTCAATCGGGAGTTATCTCCTGTAGATACAATAGAAGAGGAGGCAAGACTACGCCCTTGCACATCATTTGTATTCGTTAAACTTGCACCCAATTGCTCAACATCTCTACGGTTACCAGCAGAAACAATAAGTCTAGATTTACGATTTAATAACCATTTACCGGATAGACCATATTTAAATTTTTGATCTTTAAAACCATAAGCTCCGTATCCTTCAATACGCCATTGATCATTCCTTGTAAAATAAGTTCGACCTCCTAAACGTAATCTGAAACCTTCAATACTATTATATCCAATTGTATTAAACAAAGGTCCAAATTCATAACCATTCATCTCTATATATCCTGTAGCCAGTATACTACCGATATTGTATAGACGTTTAAAAGCTTTTACGTTTTGAAGAGTATCTAGTAGTTTGTATACTTTACGTTCGTCCTTATTGAGTTCTTCTAATCTACTTTCTTTCCAAAATTGATCATCTCTATTATATACGTCATAATCGTATGGATCTATACGTTCTTTATAGAATTTTTTGTCTTTAGGGACGTCAAATTCGTATTTATCATACAATGTTGTACGTTTTCCATAAACACCTCTTGATTTTTCTTTTTTATTAAAAGCAAAATCAGACTGGAAATAATCTTTAGTAATCAAGAAGATGGAATCATTTAAAACATCAAATTGTTGTTCTATATATAAATCTTTAACCCAGTTTATATTGGCACTTTTGGTAACTTCAAGATTGATATCTTTTATAGCCCATGTAGTATCGTTTACCCAAAAGTCTCCTTTAAAAGTCAATTCATTTTTACGGCGTGGGTAGTATACAATATTATAACACCATTTATTATCAATATAAGCACTGTCTGTTAATACATAATTATAAACATTAATACCTGTTCTAGATAATGGACTGGTGAAACTTTTATCGAAGAATTTTAAATAATTATCATAGACATTATAATCTGAATATAGATCTTTTACAAAAGCGATAAGTGTTTGATTATTGCTAAAGCCAGAAATTTTATTACCAATAAGTTCTTCCTTTTGTTCGTTGATAATATTATCTCCATAAACTTTGGAAATAGCTTCGTTAAGGAATAAAGGAAGGTATGTTTTTCCTGTAATTCTTGAGGTATCTACTTCTTCAAAAATAAATTCCATACCATTAAAAATTCGACTATTGATAAGAGCGCTATCTATGGTATTTAGATCAAATTCTATTTTTTCGTACTTATCGTATTTGTATTGTTTGAATTTTTTAATTCCGTTTTGCCTTCTGTTTTTCCATATTTTTCGAAGTATATCAATAGCAGGATTATTCTTTTTAGAGGTTTTACCTTTGTATATTACAACTTCATCTAATGATGCAGTTTCTTCTTCAAGAGCTACTTCCATTTTATAATTCGTTTGTTGCTTTAAAGGAATTGTCTTTGTCGCAAAACCAATAAATGAGATTTTAATACTTTTATAAGTTTTATCAGATTCCATATAGAAATTACCGTTTTCATCGGTAATAGTACCTACTGTAGAATTTGTAAAAACAATATTGGCAAAAGGTATGGGTTGTTTATTGCTGTCAAAAACGCGACCGCTAACTTTTGTTTGCGCTTGGAGAGCAAAACTACTAAGTATGAATAAGATTCCTAAAATTGTATATTTCATAAAGTATCGGCTAAAAAAAAACTTCATCTATGTGATGAAGTTTTAAATAAAGAGATTCATTTTATTTGTACATCACTTTTTTTACAGCACTTACTACATCTGTACTATTAGGTAACCATTCTTTTAAAAGAGATGGAGAATATGGTGCAGGTGTATCGGCCGTATTTATTTTTAATATTGGTGCATCTAAGTGATCAAAAATAGTTGATTGAACTTGATACGTAATCTCTGAAGCAACATTAGCAAAAGGCCAAGCTTCTTCTAAAATAATTAATCTATTTGTTTTTTTAACTGAAGCAAAAATTGCATCTAAATCTAATGGTCTTACAGTTCTTAAATCTATAATCTCACAAGAAATATTTTCTTTAGCTAACTCATCTGCAGCTTTAAATGCTTCTTTTATAATTTTTCCAAAAGAAACAATAGTAACATCCTTTCCTTCTCTTTTAATTTCAGCAACACCTAATGGAATTGTGTATTCACCTTCAGGTACTTCACCTTTATCACCATACATCTGCTCACTTTCCATAAATATAACAGGATCATTATCTCTAATGGCAGATTTTAATAAACCTTTAGCATCTTTTGGAGTTGAAGGTACCACAACTTTTAGGCCAGGACAGTTAGCATACCAATTTTCAAAAGCTTGAGAATGTGTAGCACCTAATTGACCAGCAGAAGCAGTAGGACCTCTAAAAACCATAGGTATGTTGAATTGACCTCCACTCATTTGACGCATTTTTGCAGCATTATTTATGATTTGATCAATACCTACTAATGAGAAATTAAAAGTCATAAATTCAATGATTGGACGGTTACCATTCATTGCACTACCAACACCGATACCTGCAAATCCTAATTCTGCAATTGGAGTGTCAAGTACACGATCAGGACCGAATTCGTCTAGCATTCCTTTACTGGCTTTATAGGCACCATTGTATTCTGCTACTTCTTCTCCCATTAGATAGATAGACTCATCCTTGCGCATTTCTTCGCTCATTGCTTCGCAAATCGCTTCTCTGAATTGTATCGTTTTCATTTATTTTATAGTTATCTTTGACTTTATTAAGATAGCAAAAGTAACGATTAATAGTTTTTTTCTTCCTAAGAAAGATTAAAAATTTATTATGCATGCATAGTAAATTAGATTTTTTATTTGTATTTTCGTCCTTATTATTAAATTCTTAAAAAACACCCATATAAAATGAAAATATTAGTGTGTATTAGTCACGTACCAGATACAACGTCTAAAATCAATTTTACTGACAGTGATACTAAGTTTGACACCAATGGTGTTCAGTTTGTAATTAACCCTAATGATGAGTTTGGTTTAACTCGTGCAATGTGGTTTAAAGAAAAACAAGGAGCTAGTGTAGATGTAGTAAATGTAGGAGGAGCAGAAACAGAACCAACATTACGAAAAGCATTAGCGATTGGTGCAGATAGTGCTATTAGAGTAAATGCAGAGGCAACTGATGGATTGTTTGTAGCAAAACAATTAGCACAAGTAGTTAAAGATGGGGGATATGACTTAGTAATAGCTGGAAGAGAATCAATTGATTATAATGGAGGTATGGTACCTGGTTTATTAGCAGGTATAATAGATGCTAATTTTGTAAATACTTGTATAGGGTTAGATATAGAAGGAACTACAGCAACAGCTACTCGTGAGATTGACGGAGGAAAAGAAACATTAACTACAGTTTTACCATTAGTAGTTGGTGGACAAAAAGGATTAGTGGAAGAAAGCGATTTAAGAATTCCTAACATGAGAGGAATTATGATGGCTCGTAAGAAACCATTAAAGGTTATAGATGCAGTAGCTGCTACAGAAGCAACTAAGAGCGTTCAGTTTGAAAAACCAGCTCCACGAGGAGAAGTGAAATTAGTTTCAGCAGATAATATTGATGAATTAGTAGATCTATTGCATAACGAAGCAAAAGTAATCTAGATTCAATAATATCTTATTTTTTTTAAATCACTATATCGTTTTAGTGAATTGAAAAATTAAAAATAACATCGAAATATTTTTCGATAATACTAAATTAAAGCATAAAAACATGTCAGTTTTAATATATACAGAAAACGAAGGAGGGAAATTAAAAAAAGCATCCTTTGAAATTGCATCATATGCAAAAGAAATCGCACAATCATTAGGAACAACTTTAACAGCCGTTACCATTAATGCAGAAGATACTTCTGTATTAGGGAATTATGGAGTTGATAAAGTTTTAGAGATAAAAGACGATAAATTATCAACATTTAACGCAAAAGCTTATGCTGATGTAATATCTCAAGCAGCAGAAAAAGAAGGAGCAAAAGTAATCGTAGTTAGCTCGAGTGCTGATAGTAAATATTTAGCACCATTAATGGCTGTGAAATTAGATGCAGGATATGCATCTAATGCAGTTGCTCTACCAGAAAGTACAGCTCCTTTTAAAGTAAAACGTATGGCGTTTACTAACAAAGCATTTAATATTACTGAGATTACTACAGATGTGAAAATTATTGGATTATCAAATAATGCATTTGGATTAAAAGAAACTAATGGAGCAGCTGCAGCAGAATCATTTGAAGGAAAAGCAGAAGGTGACTTTGCAGTTAATGTTAGTGCTGTAGATAAAGCTACAGATAAAGTGTCTATAGCTGATGCAGAAGTAGTAGTGTCTGGAGGACGTGGATTAAAAGGACCAGAAAATTGGGGAATGATAGAAGAATTAGCGGGTGTTTTAGGAGCAGCTACAGCTTGTTCAAAACCAGTTAGTGATATGGGGTGGAGGCCTCATAGTGAGCATGTTGGTCAAACAGGTAAGCCGGTTGCATCTAATTTATATATTGCTATAGGTATCTCAGGAGCTATTCAACATTTAGCAGGAATTAACTCAAGTAAGGTAAAAGTAGTAGTGAATTCTGATCCAGAAGCACCTTTCTTTAAAGCTGCAGATTATGGAATTGTAGGAGATGCTTTTGAAGTCTTACCAAAATTGATAGAAAAATTGAAAGAATTTAAAGCAAATAACGCATAATTTTTTATAAATTGTGCCCATATTTGGGGCTGTTTGAACTTAGGTAAAAGTCCATTGTTCAAACAGCCCTTTTATATTTGAAAAACTATGAGCTTAGTTCGTCTGAACATTAAAGGGATATCGTATAGTCAAACACAAAATGGTGCATATGCATTGATTTTAAGTGAGGTTGATGGAGAAAGAAAACTTCCTATTGTAATAGGTGCTTTTGAAGCACAATCTATAGCTATTGCATTAGAAAAAGAAATAAAACCTCCAAGGCCACTTACTCATGACTTGTTTAAAAACTTTGCAGATCGATTTGAGATTGTAGTTAAGCAAGTGATTATACACAAACTTGTAGATGGTGTTTTCTATTCTAGTATTATATGTGAAAGAGATGGTATCGAAGAAATTATTGATGCGCGAACTAGTGATGCAATAGCTTTAGCATTGCGTTTTCATGCTCCAATTTTTACATATAAAAATATATTAGATCAAGCCGGGATTTATTTAAAAGTAAATCCAAAAGAAGATGAAGAAACAGATGAATTCTCTGTAGAAGACTTAATTGCAGAGGAAATTGAAGAAAGTAAAGAAACTAACTTTACAGATCTTTCGGTAACAGAGTTACAAAAAATGTTGGAACAAGCTGTTCATGGAGAAGATTATGAGCTAGCAGCAAGAGTTCGAGACGAAATATCTAAACGACAATAGAAGAATACTGTAGTATTCAAATCAATTTTATATCTTACGCGACTAAATTCATTAAAAATAAGGATGATAAAGAATGTACTAGCCTTATTTACGCTATTATTGGTGGTAAATATTTCAATGGCTCAAACGATTGAGAAAGAATGGAACTTAAGAACTATTCATGGAGAAACGGTAGAGCAAGGTGAAGAAATAGGAGAAAAAGATTTTTTAAGCCTAAAAAATGGTCAATTTGAATATTCTTTTAAAAATCAAAAAGAAAATTTAAATGGAGATTACTTACAACAAAATAATATATTGATATTATTTCCTTCGATAGCCGAAGATTCTATTATAAAGTATAGAGTAAGTACACTTACTGATTCAACCTTAATATTAAAGAAAAAAGGGGTTTCATATAATTTTATAAAAAAAGAAGTACTTGAAAAAGAAATAGTACCTGTGGCAGAATCTGTAACTAATACAATGATACCTAATCAAGGATTTTCATTTACTAGTTTTTGGAGAGGAGCCTTAGGGATGATTTCATTGCTTTTTATTGCATTTTTGTTTAGTAGTAATAGAAAAGCAATTAATTGGAAAACGGTTGGAATCGGATTATTAGCTCAATTGTTATTAGCTATAGGAGTACTAAGGATAGAATTTATTCAGAATGTATTTGAATTTGTAGGACAATTATTTGTATTGGTACTAGATTTTACTAGAGCTGGAAGTGTCTTTTTACTTGGAGACAAAATGATGGACGTAAATAGTTTTGGATTTGTTTTCTTATTTCAAGTACTACCAACTATAATCTTCTTTTCAGCACTAACTTCAGTATTATTTTACTTAGGAATTATCCAGATTGTTGTAAAAGGAATGGCATGGGTACTAACTAAATTAATGGGGATATCTGGTTCAGAAAGTTTAAGTGTTGCTGGAAACATATTTTTGGGACAAACTGAAGCTCCATTAATGATAAAAGCTTATTTAGAAAAAATGACAAAGTCAGAAATTCTATTAGTTATGATAGGAGGAATGGCTACAGTTGCAGGTGGAGTATTAGCAGCATATATAGGGTTTTTAGGAGGAGATAATCCTGTGTTAAAATTAGAATTTGCAAAACATTTATTAGCAGCGTCAGTAATGGCGGCACCTGGAGCTATTGTAATCTCTAAATTATTATACCCACAACAAGAAGAAATTAATACAGACGTAAATGTATCATCAGATAAAATAGGTTCTAATATTTTAGATGCTATAGCTAATGGAACAACAGAAGGATTGAAACTAGCAGCCAATGTTGGAGCAATGTTGTTAGTTTTTATAGCATTTATAGCAATGATTAATCATATGTTAGGCGCTTTAGGGGACGTTACGTCTTTAAATACTTTTTTAGCAGATAATACACCTTATTCTAAATTTTCTTTAGAAGCTATATTAGGAACCGTTTTTGCACCTTTAATGTGGTTGATCGGAGTTGCTCAAGAAGATATGATGTTAATGGGGCAATTATTAGGAATTAAATTAGCAGCAAGTGAATTTGTAGGATATATACAATTAGCAGAACTAAAGAATCCAGCAAGCGCAATTAGCTTAACATATGAGAAATCGGTAATAATGGCGACATACATGTTATGTGGTTTTGCAAATTTTGCTTCTATAGGAATTCAAATAGGAGGTATAGGGTCTTTAGCACCTGGTCAAAGAAAGGCTTTGTCAGAATTTGGATTGAAAGCTTTATTAGGAGGTACAATTGCTTCATTATTATCCGCAACAATCGCTGGTATGATTATAGGATAAATTGTTTTTTGTTGCTTTTTTTGAGAATTTGATAAACTATGAATGTTTATAGATATCTGATTGTTAAAAAAAATGAAGAAAGCTTTAATTTTTATATATTAGCATAGTATTAACATTTTAAACCCCATAGATTATCGAATGAAACAATACTTGGATCTTGTAAAACATGTATTAGAAAACGGTAACGAAAAAGGAGATCGAACAGGTACAGGAACTAAAAGTGTCTTTGGCTATCAAATGCGTTTTGATTTAAGCGAAGGCTTTCCAATGGTAACTACTAAAAAGCTTCATTTAAAATCTATTATACATGAATTATTATGGTTTTTAAAAGGAGAAACAAATATAAAGTACTTACAAAATAATGGAGTTCGTATTTGGAATGATTGGGCAGATGAAAATGGTGATTTAGGACCTGTATATGGTCAACAATGGAGAAGTTGGAATGGAGAGGAAATTGATCAAATTAAAGAGGTTATAGAAAACCTTAAAAAGAATCCAAATAGCCGAAGAATGCTTGTTTCAGCATGGAATCCTAGTGTTCTTCCAGATACTTCAAAATCATTTTCAGAAAATGTAGCTCAAGGGAAAGCTGCACTACCACCTTGTCATGCTTTTTTTCAGTTTTATGTTGCAGATAACAAGCTATCTTGTCAATTGTATCAACGAAGCGCAGATATATTTCTTGGAGTACCATTTAATATTGCGTCATATGCTTTATTAACTATGATGATTGCTCAAGTATGTGGATATGAAGTTGGAGAATTTATTCACACATTTGGAGATGCTCATATTTATAATAATCATATAGAACAGCTTCAATTACAATTAGAAAGAGAACCTCGAGTATTGCCTGTTATAAAAATAAATCCAGAAGTGAAAGATATTTTTGGCTTTGTTTTTGATGATTTCATTTTAGAAAACTATGATCCACATCCACATATTAGAGGAAAGGTTGCGGTTTAATCTAAATTAAATGAACAGTTATGAGGATATTATTACTATTTATTATATTATGTAGTGGAACACTTAATGCCCAAGATGGAGGGATAATTCTATCTAAAGAAAGCGCAAAAGATAAAGGGGTAAGTCCAATTTGGCCTAAATGTGAAAAGACAAAACAAAACCCATCAACTTGTTTTGATAATAAATTACGCTCTCATATTATAAGGACATTTCAATATCCTGAAATAGCAATTAAAGATGGATTGGAAGGAACAGTTACTGTTGAGTTTATGATAAACCAAAAAGGTAAAGTTGAAATAATAGATGTTAAAGGTGCACATCGTTATTTACAAAGAGAAGCTATTAGAATTATTCGTAAAATTCCGAAAATGAAACCTGCTAAATGGGGTAAAAAACCGATCTCTGTAGCATATATAGCCCCTATTACTTTTAGAAAACCACAATAAGTTAATTTTTTTAACAAGGGATTAACTCAACGACAAAATATAGAGCAATTTAAAAAGCTTAAATTTGAGTGTGTACGATAATAACGTACACACTTTTTTTATGGAATTAGATTTAGCTACTTTATTTAAAGAAACAAGATTAGATACAGAAAAAATATGCAACCCTTTACAAATTGAAGATTACGTAGTACAACCCATAGTAGATGTTTCTCCTCCTAAATGGCACTTAGGACATACAACTTGGTTTTTTGAAGAATTTATTTTAGTGAAATATCAAAATGAGTATAAAAGATATCATAAAGATTTTTCGTTTGTCTTCAACAGTTATTATGAAAGTATGGGGGAACGTGTAGTTCGAACTAACAGAGGGAATTTATCGAGACCTACCGTTGATGAAATATATAGCTATCGAGCTTATGTTACAGAAGCTGTTTTAGAATTAATGAAGAATGATATTCAAGCAGACGAAATTAATGAATTGATAGAAATAGGGATTCATCATGAAAAACAACATCAAGAATTGCTATTTACTGATATTAAATATATTTTAGGAAATAACCCATTATTACCTCCTTACGATATATCTTTTGATGAAAATCCGAAATTAATCGAAGGCGAAGACGACTACATACATATCGATAAAGGAATTTATACTATAGGACATCTAGGAAATGATTTTTGTTATGATAATGAATTGGGAATTCATAAAGTATATCTAGAAGATTTTCAGATAAGCAGAGAATTGGTTAGTAATAAAGAATATTTAGAATTTATTGAAGATAACGGTTATCAACAAGCATTGTTATGGCATGCTGAAGCTTGGGATTGGATACAAAATAATCAAATTAAAGCTCCTCTGTATTGGCATAAAGTTGGAGGTGAATGGAAACGATATGCTCTTAGTGGTTTAGAAAAAATAAATATGAAAGCACCAGTGACACACTTATCATATTATGAAGCTTTTGCGTTTGCGACATGGTCGGGAAAACGACTACCGACAGAATTTGAATGGGAAGTAGCTCAAAGTAAATTTGATTGGGGAGAAAGATGGGAATGGACAGAAAGCGCTTATAGTCCGTATCCTAATTATGAGAAAGCTCCAGGAGCATTAGGGGAGTATAATGGAAAGTTTATGGTGAATCAAAAAGTTTTAAGAGGTGGATCTATTGCAACACCTTCGAATCATACGAGATATACATATCGTAATTTTTTTCATCCACAATTAAGATGGCAATTTACTGGGTTGAGATTAATCAAATGATTTAAAAAAATCAAAAATGAGTAATGTAAAAGAAAAAAAAGAGAATACTTTTAAAAGAGATGTTTACGAAGGATTAATAGCATATCCTAAGAAAATATCATCAAAATATTTTTACGATAAAAAGGGGGATGAGCTTTTTCAGGCAATTATGGAATTACCTGAATACTATTTGACAAGAACAGAGTTTGACATATTAGATACTAATAAAAAAGAAATTGTAGAAGGATTTAAAAACACGAATGAAGGGTTTGATTTAATTGAGTTAGGTGCCGGTGATGGTAAAAAAACAAAAATTTTATTAGATGAACTGATCAAACAAGAATCAGATTTTACATATAAACCTATAGATATAAGTCAAAATGCAATAGATGGATTAGTGAAATCATTATCAATAGAGTTTCCGTCTTTAAATGTTGCTGGTGAAAAAGGGGAGTATTTTCAAGTTTTAGATAGATTAAATACCATAAGTAATCGTAAAAAAGTGATCGTAGTATTAGGTTCAAATATAGGAAACTTGTTACATAACAAAGCGATAGATTTTTTAAGGCAATTAAAAGATGCTATGAATGATCAAGATTTGCTATTTATGGGGATGGATCAAAAAAAAGACCCTCAAAAAATCTTAGATGCATATAACGATCCTACTGGAATTACAGCAGCTTTTAATAAAAATGTACTGACAAGGATGAATAATGAGTTAGGAGCTACTTTTGATATAAATAAATTTAAACATTGGGAGACTTACGATCCAGAAACAGGAACAGCAAAGAGTTATTTGTTAAGTACTGAAGCTCAAAAAGTATATATAGAGAGTTTGTCATTAGAAGTTCAATTTGAAGCTTGGGAGAGTATTCATACAGAGATTTCTCAAAAATATGACGATAAAATTGTAAATTGGTTGGCTGACCAAGCAGGGCTAAGAATTATAGATTTTTATACTGATACTAATAATCAATATAAAAATTATATTTTTAGTAAATAAATATGACAGGAATTTAAAATTCTGATGGGAAAGAATTTTAAAATGTTTGATTAAAGAAAAGGGAAAAAATTAGAATTTTAAGTGTTAAACAAAAGCTATTACTAACTAGTAATAGCTTTTGTAGTTGATAAAACATTTAGTAAATAATCAATTTCATGTATTGTATTATAAAAATGTACACTAACTCTAATCCCATTAGGTTTTAAAGAAGTAATAATGTTTTTATTAATTAAAGAATTATGAAGAGAGGTATTTCCATCAATGTTAAAAATTGTACTATAATTTTCTCTTTTTATTGAAAAAGGTGGTAGTAAACCTAAGTCTTCTAATCCAGATTTTAAATGCTTTTTTAATGCATTATTTTGGGATTCAATATTTGATAAACCAATTTTATTTAGGAAATCAAGAGAATGTTTTAAGCTACCAAAATTAAAAGTATCGAGATGTCCTGGTTCAAAGCGAGCTTGTAAACTCGTATAGGATAGAGGATAGTTACCTTTTAAAGGATCTTTTTGATAAGTAACAGGAGTTATTCGTTCTAATACATTTTCTTTAAATAAAAGAAAACCATTACCATATCCTCCTAACAACCATTTATAACCACTACAACCTAAGATGTCGATAGCAGAATCGTTAAAAGAAAAAGATTGAGTTCCACAAAATTGCGTACCATCAGCAATGAGTAATATATCTGGGAATTCTTTTTTTAAGGTATCTAAAAAGGATAAATCAATACTAATACCAGTTAGAAATTGAACTAAACTAAAAATAAAAATAGTTGGTTTATGAGTTTTTATGGCGGTATATATATTCTCTTCTAAATGTTCATTTACATTAGCAAAACAAATAGGAAAACCTTTGCTAGTAGCAGCAAAATTTATAGAAGGATAATCTCCTTCTAAAAGTAAAATTTTTTGATTTTTCGATAAACCGTTTAATAATACATTAAAACCAATAGAACAATTAGAATTTAGAGTGACAGAATTTGATGGAGCATCAAAAAAAGTCGCAATAGTTTTACGAACACCATCTAGAAAAGAAGCTTGATCATTTCTAAATAAACTAGCACCTAGTAAATAATCTAAATCATGTTCTTGTCTGAAATCTAAAAGAGAATCATATAAAACTCCAGAAGAAGCAGTATTGAGATATGTATATTGAGATAGAATAGGAAATTCTTTTCTGATTTTTTTCATTAAGAAGTCATTAAATTGATAAAAGAAGAAAAGATAAAAAAAACTATCTTTAACTTAAGATGATCTAATATAGATATTATGTTTTTTAAAAAGAAAAAAGTTCCTAAAATAGATTTAGAACAAAAAGAATTATTTGAGCATGCTCAACAAAGGATAAAGCAAAAGAAAAGATTGTTTTTTCATTTTATAGTGTTCTTAACAGGAACATTATTTATGATTTTTTCTAATTTATTTCTTAAAATAGGGAAAGAAATAACTCTTTTAGGAATTGATTGGTTTGTATATGCGGTACTTTTTTGGACGTTTTTTATAGTTTTACATGCACTTAATGTTTTTGTTTTTCATAAGTTTATGGACAAAGAATGGGAAATGAAGCAGATGGAGCGATTGTTAGCAAAACAAAAAGAGCGGATTAAGCAGATGGAAAAAGAAATAATGATTCCTGATTCTTCTATGTCAGAATGAAAAATCATTTAGGATAAAACAAAACATCATAAATAATTAGAAAAAGTATGATAACAATGATAGCTGCGGCAGCAGAAAATGATGGGTTAGGGAAAGATAACGATTTGGTATGGCACTTGCCGGACGATTTTAAACGATTTAAAACATTAACGTCTGGACATCATATAATCATGGGGAGGAAAACATATGAAACTTTTCCAAAATTATTACCTAATAGAACACATATCGTCATTACTAGAGATAGAAATTATAAAGCTGAAGAAGAAGTTATTGTAGTACATACGCTCGAAGATGCATTGGCGAAAGTTGAAAATGATGAACAGCCTTATATAATTGGTGGAGGAGAAATTTATGAATTAGGAATGGAATATGCAGCTTGTATAGAGTTAACAAGAGTTCATGGAGATGTAGATGCTGATGCTTTTTTTCCTAGGATAAATGCTAATGAATGGGAGGTTATAAAAGAAGAATTTCATGATAAAGATGATAGACACGAATTAGCATTTACATATCTTACTTATATAAGAAGACATAGAAAATAAATCAAAGTTGTTTGATTTATAAGAATGTGTATTTTTGTCAGCAATTTTAAAATAGAAAAAAATGAATGCATATATATTTCCAGGTCAAGGAGCACAATTCACAGGAATGGGACTTGATCTTTATGAAAACTCAAGTGAAGGAAAAGAACTTTTTGACAAAGCAAACGAGATTTTAGGTTTTGAAATTACTAAAATAATGTTTGAAGGAACAGCAGAAGAACTTAAACAAACAAAAGTTACGCAACCTGCAATTTTTCTACATTCAGTAATTTTAAGTAAAGTATTAGGAGATACGTTCAAACCTGATATGGTTGCAGGACATTCTTTAGGAGAGTTATCAGCATTAGTCGCTAATGGAGTTTTAAGCTTCGAAGATGGACTAACATTAGTATCAAAAAGAGCTATGGCAATGCAAAAAGCTTGTGAAGCTCAAGAATCAACGATGGCTGCTGTATTGGGTCTAGAAGATAAAATTGTTGAAGATGCATGTAATGATATTGATGGGATTGTTGTAGCGGCTAATTATAATTGTCCAGGGCAATTAGTAATTTCAGGAGAAATAAAAGCTATAGAGAAAGCTTGTGAAGTTATGAAAGAGAAAGGGGCTCGTAGAGCGTTAATGTTACCTGTAGGAGGAGCTTTTCATTCACCATTAATGGAGCCTGCAAGAGAAGAACTTGCAGCAGCAATTGAAGCGACAACATTTAACAAACCTAGCTGTCCTATTTATCAAAACGTAACTACAACAGCTGTTACAGACCCAGAAGAGATTAAGAAAAATTTAATATTGCAATTAACAGCTCCAGTAAAGTGGACACAAAGTGTACAACAAATGCTAACAGATGGAGCAACGTCATTTACAGAGGTAGGTCCAGGAAAAGTATTACAAGGATTAGTGAAAAAAGTTGACAGAAGTATTACTACAGCATCAGCGACATTGTAATAGTATATTCTAAATTATAATAAAAAAGTGCGGTTTGAAAATTTTTAATTTCAAACCGCATTTTTGTTTAATTAACTTGAGAGAGCCAAGCAATTCTTTTAGAAATAGTTCCTTTTTCTCCTAAGCGAATGATTTTGAATAATGTACTTGCTATATAGCCTGGGTGAATTATTAAAGAAGCTTTTTTTGACACAATCGTATCTCTAATTGATATTAATTGTTTTTGAGAATTAAGAGGAACAGTAGCTAACTCAGTAGCAAATTTCCAAGCTCCGTCACGTGCTAACTTCATGCTAAAATCAATAAGAAAAGAATCTAGTTTTTTAGTAAGCCTTAATAGAAATTTTAATGTAGGCCAAACTTTGGATAAATCACTTTCGACACTATTAACTAAATTGGATAGAATTTCATTTATTTTATTAAAATCGTTTTTAAAGTCGTGAATTTTATAACCAGGAGCTACTTGCGCTGCCGCTATGCCTAGGTCCAAGTTGATGTGTGCATTCATACCTAATAATAAGTGTTGTAAAACAATAGGCCAAAAGTGTACACTTTCTTTAAAGGCTATTGTCCAGCAAATCGATGTTTCTTTTTGTTCTTTATACAGAGTGTAAGCATCTAAATATCGATTAGCAAAAATCACATCCATTTTCTCCATTCGTTTGCCATCTTCAAAAATACCATCTTTAATACCTTGTTGTACACTAATGGTGACCTTATGGTATAAAGCAGCAAAATACCCTAATGGACTGTTATCTTTTTTTGAGTCGTTGATAATAATTTCTAAAAAAGAAATTACTTCATCTATAGTTTGAGCTTGCATAATAATTTAGCGCTTGTAGATTTTACCATCTTTCATGACAAAAACTACATTTTCCATAGTTTGTATTTTTTTAGTAGGATCAGCATTAACAGCTATGATATCAGCTAGAAAACCAGGTTTTAATTGACCTAATTGATCACTCATATTTAGGATTTTAGCATTTGTAATTGTTGCACTTTGAATCGTTTCGATAGCGGGCATTCCTGCTTCAACCATAAAACCAAACTCTTTTGCATTTTCTCCATGCTTATAAACTCCAGCATCCGTACCAAAAGCAATAGCAACTCCGCGTTTATAAGCTTTACTAAGTGTACTCTGAATTTTAGGGCCAATTTCTAAAGCTTTTGGAACTATAATTTCTGGATAATACCCTTTGATAGTAGCTTTTTCAGAAACTTCTTTTCCAGCAGTAATTGTAGGGACTAAATAAGCATCGTGTTTTTTCATTAGATCCATGGTCTTTTCGCTCATTAATGTACCATGCTCAATTGTTTTTACTCCGCCTATTACAGCTCTTTGCATTCCCTCATCTCCATGAGCATGTGCTGCAACATGAAAGCCATAATCTTTTGCTGTTTCACAGATTGTTTTAATTTCTTCAAGAGTAAATTGTGGATTGGAACTACTTTTAGCAACACTAAGTACTCCTCCTGTAGCAGTTATTTTTATTAAGTCAGCTCCATTTTTGTAACGTTGCCTTACAGCTTTTTTTGCATCACCAATACTATTTACAACTCCTTCTTTAGGACCAGGATTACCCATTAATTTTCTACTACTTCCGTTAGTAGGATCGGCATGACCACCAGTTGTGGCTAACGATTTTCCAGCAGTGAAAACCCTAGGTCCATCAATTTTACCTTTGTTGATAGCTTTTTTAAGAGAAATATTAACACCACTTCCCCCTAAATCTCTAACAGTTGTAAATCCAGAAAGTAATGTAGTTTTAGCAAATCCAACCGAATTATATGCTAGATCAGCTTCGTTATTAGTGTAACGTTCAATATATCGATTAGGATTTGTTTCTTCTTCCAGATGTACATGCATATCAATTAAACCAGGCATTACAACTTTATCTTTTAAGTTAACGACAACATCATTCTTTTTTTTAGAAGATAGAAAACCGTTTTCAATTTTGATAATTTTATTTCCTTCGACAATAATTGTTTTTTCTTTTACAATCGTTCCCGATTTAGTGTCTATTAGATGCCCACATTGAATAAAAGTTTGCTGTGCTTGAATACTTATAGTCGTTATTAAAGCAACTATGAGAGTAACAATTGATTTCATAAACTTAGAGATATTTAGTTATAGATTCTTTAAAACAAAATATACTCCTTTCTTTTTTAAAGAAATATAAAGTAAATGTTAATTAATTGAATTAAAATGGAATGGGAGTATCTCCTTTAATTAACATATATAATATAAAACCATATATAATATCTAACCAAAGTATGTGTAAAAATTGAGCGATATATATAATGACCACAAGAGGGATCCCTAATAATGCAATAAAATTACCTTCTTTAATTTCAAGAATACTGTTTGTCCAAAGAGTTTTTCCTATAATAGTATCAGGAAAAGAATGAGCAGCAATGGATATACCTAACCAAAAAAATAAGATATGGATACTTGGAATACTATAAATACAGATATAAAAAAAGATCGACGCGATCGAAGACATTGCTAAGAAAGGAAGTATTGCTAATCCAAAAGATTTAATATAATTAGTTGGAGTTTCAAAAATAACTGGAGCATTTTTTACTTCAAAATCGAAAGAAAAATAATTAAGATGTTCAATTTTTATTTCAAGAAAATGACATGTTAATTTAAGGATGTAAGTGTTTAATATAACCCCAGGAAACGTTAGTAAACGAATTAGGTAACCGATAATAATTCCCATATTTTGTTTTTTGATGATGATGAATTGAATGCAAAAATAGCAGAATAAAAAGAATTAACTATTTATAGACAAGAAAATTTATTTGAATTAGATAGTAATTAACTAAGAGTTTTTTTCTTAGTTAATTACTGAAAAAAGTTTAAAATGTTTCCCCTCTGTTTTGATTTCCATTGGCAAGTAATACCATTTTAATACGATCTATAGTTCCCTCTAAGATGCAAAAAATAACATCAGATGAAAAACCTCCTATTAAAGCTAACATACTTTTATTAAATAAATTAATTCCAGTAGGATCTTTTATATACATAGATATAATTTCGGACATCACTAAGCCAGATATAATACCTAAAATGATAAGTGTTACATAATATATTCTATCTTCACTAACAAGTGTACCATTTTTGATAGCGGAACTTCCTTTTTTTAATAGGTAAAAAATGGCTCCCAAACCAGAAATAGAAGTTAAGTATAGCATATTAAGAAATAAAGGGAAACCATGATTATGCATAACTCCTTTATCCAAAGAGTCATTGTTAACATAAGGAGAGACACCTGTAAGAACGAAGGTTGTTAAGAAAAACAGTGCTAAGATCACTAAATTTCTTACAAGCGGGAGCTTGTTATAAATAGGCTTGTCTTTTTGATATAGATATAATTGCTTACTATATTTTATTGATTTAGGAGTTGCCGGAGATACGTTTTTGCATAAGAGATTATGAGCATGAATTAAATCGTCAATAGAGTCGCTTTGTACCAATCCAATGATTTCGGTGTTGATTGCGATTCCATTATGAACAGCAAAAGCTAACATCGAATTGTTTTCTTTGCATAACTTTGAAATAACTTTAGAAGAAATTCCATATGCTTTATTTTTATTGAGAGAGCTGTCAATGATTGCCATGTAGGTTAGATTTATAGGTGGAGGTTAAAATTAAAGAACCTTCATAAATTATAACAAGGCAAATGTCTCTATCACTACAGAGAGTATGATTTAATTTCTGATATCATTAGAAGTAAAAATGCTTTTGATACGATTAATTGTACCTTCCAAAATACTAAAAATTGCATCTGAAGAAAACCCTCCAATGAGAGCTAAAATACTTTTGTTAAATAAATTGATACCAACAGGATCTTTTTTGTAGAAAGAGATTATTTCGGACATGATCAATCCAGAAATTATACCAAGTATTATTAAGGCAATATAATATACCGTGTCCTCTTGAACTAAGGTTCCTTTTTTAACTGAAGAACTTACTTTTTTTAGTAAATAAAAAATAACACCTAAACCTGAAATAGAAGTTAAATAACTTAAGTTTAATAGCAAAGGTAGTCCATTGTTATTCATGATGCCTTTATCTAATGAGTTGTTGTTAACTTCTGGAGATAATGCAGTTACAATGAAAATAATTAAAAATAAAAGAGATAAAAAAATTAAATTACGAATTAAAGGAAGTTTACTGAAAAGTGATTTGTCTTTTTGATTTTCGTTCAAAACTTTGGTGTATTCTATAGATTTAGGAGTTGCTGGAGCGATGTTTTTACATAAAAAATTATGAGCATGAATAAGATCATCTACAGAACTGTTTTGAACTAATTTTATGATTTCTACATTGATAATGATTCCATTACGAATAGCAAAAGCCATCATGTTATTGATTTCGTTACTTAACTCTTTGATGGTTTTCTTTGAAATACCAGGAGCCTCTGACTCTTTGATAGGTAGGTTTTTCGGGATAGGAGTAGTTTGTGTTGATTTATTAGTAATGGCTTTCATGCTAAGTTGTTAAGTGTGTAGGATAAAATTAAGATATATAAATGAAATAATAGCTAAGTAAATATTTCTGTTTTAATAATTAATTCAAAATACTATCTAGTTCTTTATCAGTGAATTCTGGGGTGGAGTCCATTGTGATAATGTCATCAGATAAAAGCTTCTTTTTTTCTTGAAGTTGAACTATTTTTTCTTCGATACTATTCTTTGTAATAAACTTAGTTACAATTACATTGTTTTTTTGTCCAATACGATGTGCTCTAGCGATAGCTTGTTTTTCGATGAAAGGATTCCACCAAGGATCTAATAATACAACATAAGATGCTTCTGTAAGGTTTAACCCTGTTCCACCAGCTTTGAGTGAAATAAAAAATAATAAAATATCTTTTTGTTCTTTAAAAGTTGTTACTGCTAGCTCTCTTTGCTTACTATCATGTTTTCCAGTTAATGATGAATATTTATGCTGGTTTTGATCACACCATTTCATGTATATATCTAAATGAGAAACAAAAGAACTAAAAATTAGCACTTTTTTATTAGCCTTAAGTAGTGTGTCCAAATAATGAGTAACATCATTAAATTTTCCAGATGCTATTGGTTTGTTTAAAAGTTGTGGGTGATTAGATAGTTGACGTAGTTTTGTTAAAGTGTTGATGATGTGTATTTTATTGTTTGAAACTAACTTGTCTATCTGTAATAAGTGATTTCGAGCAGCAGATTTTTCAGTGTCGTATATTTTTTGCTGTTCAACTAACATATCAGTGTATATAATTTGTTCTGATATTTGAGGAAGATCTTTAGCTACTTGTTCTTTGGTTCTTCTAAGAATAAACGGAGCAATTAATTCTTTTAATTCATGTATTTTGTCTGAATTTTTATTTTTTTCGATAGGGATTTTAAAATATCTATTAAAAAAAGGGAAAGTGCCTAGCATCCCAGGATTTATAAATTCCATTTGAGCCCATAAATCAGATAATGAATTTTCTATAGGAGTACCGCTAAGAGATATTTTGTGATGAGCATTTATACGATTAATGCTATTAAATAATTTTGAGTTTTTATTCTTGATTTGCTGGCTTTCGTCTATAATTAAATGCGAAAAATCAAAACGTTCTATAAGGTCAATATCCCTTAAGATAGTATGATAAGTAGTCAGAATAATATCATAATTATTTAGATATGGTGTTAGTTTTTTTCGATCGTTACCAGTATAATTAGCTATGCTAAAATGCGGAGCAAATTTTTTAAGTTCTTGAGCCCAATTAAATACCAAAGATGATGGTAATACGATAATAGTTTTTAGATAAGTCTTAACTTCAAGAGGAGTGTCAAATAAATCAAATTGCATGGTAGATACAGAAGCTTCACGAGGAATGATTTGTTCTTTAGTATGTACTAATAGTGCAATTGTTTGTAATGTCTTTCCTAATCCCATATCATCGGCAAGACATGCACCTAGTTGTTGCTCATAATGATTTAGCAACCATTCTACACCTTCTTGTTGATAAGGACGTAGAGTTGCTTTTAATAAAGAAGATGCAGTGTATGTTTTTTTTTGATCTTTATCATAAACAATACTATTTGGATCAATAACATGATGAAGTAATGTATAATTACTTTTTGGTAATCGAACTTTATTTTCTTTTACAGAAACAAAATCTACTAATTTTTTGTACTGTTGCATCCATGAGGTCGGAATGATGAAAAAGCGCCCATCATCTAGGGGGAAATATGATTTTTGATCTCGTATATAAGGAATGAATTTAGAGAACGGAATTTCGATATTTCCTATAGTTATAATACCTCTAATATCAAACCAATCATCTTGTTTTACGCTGTCAAGTGCTATTGATGCTGTGTCACTATTAATTTCTTGATTGTTAATAATAATAGGGAGTAATTCAAAACCAAAATCTTGTAATTGTCTTTTATGTTGAGCATACCAAATGAGGATAGAAAATGGATCATCATCATTTGTTTCAAAATGACGGGATTGAGATACTGATAACCCTAAATCAATAAGTTTATTGATGATCGTATCTTCATTAGATTGATTTCTTTTCGTCTGAATTAGTTGTATCTTATTATTCGGATCAAAAAGAACTTCAGATATAGTGTTTTGTGTGCTATGATATAGAAAAGTATGAGATTTATAAGAAAAAGTTATTTCGGCTACCAACTTGTTATTTAAAAAATCATGTACAATAGTAAAAGAGAATGATTGAATCGTATCTTCTGAAATAATATCAAAACCTTTAGAAATAACGGCTACTTTTTTTATTACTGTAGAAATTACTTTTTCGAAATAAAGACGTGTGTTCTTTTCAGGAATATGAATCGTATCTTTAGACAAAAAAGGTTTTAATTTATTAGCATTTAGTTGATCTAATTGATATAAACACTGATCCATAAGTATCCATGATGGATCATTTAATAAAATTGAGATATGATGCTTACTAGGAAGTAAATGTTTTTGTTCTTTTTTTAAGAAGAAAGAATAATCAATACCATCTTCAGTTTTTGAAAAAGATAAAATCGCTTCAAGAGGATTCTTACTGTATTCAATACGTTTTATTTCTACAGGATTTTTACGAATAGCATTGAATGATAATGGATATTGTTCTTTAGATATTATATCATAAAAAATAGAAAGCTTGCGCGTAATATAATTTGTAATTGTTTTATTAATATCATTAAACAAAATTAAATCTTCAATAGAACGTTGTTTCCTTTTTCCTTTAGGTTGAAAGCGAATTGCTAAAGATTGGGGCTTTAGGTCATTACAAATTTTAATTAAGCGCTGATGTTCTGTATTTTTGTAAGAGATATGATAGGTGTCTAAAATATCAGGGAGTGCTTGTTTTTCTATATATCCCAAAGTTAATTTACCTTGTAACTCCTGTAAAGAAACAATATAAGGTATTGGAATATAAACAGTCGAATATGTAACTGGGATTAAATTATAGCAAATACAAAACATCTAAAATATGAGTGTATAATTGAAGAAATAAATACTAAAAACAAACAACTCCCTAAAGAGGGAGAAGTTCTATTTTTTGAATTAAAGGATTTTATATAAATTACTTATTAATAAAATCTATAATTGTTTTAGTTATGTAAGTGATTTGTTCATCATCTAATTCAGTATGCATAGGCAACGAAAAAACCTCTTTTACTAATTGATTTGTTACAGTAAAGTTAGCTTCATCATAACGATCATCTACATATGCTTTTTGACTGTGTAAAGGAATTGGATAATAAATACCATGAGGAATTCCTAATTCTTGGAAATGAGCAGCTAATGCATCGCGTTTTCCATTTGTGATTCTTAATGTATATTGATGAAATACGTGTGTATCAGACTCGCTATGAATATAAGGAGTAATAATATGTTCTTGATTAGCTAGAGCTGTAGTGTATTTTTCAGCAGCATTTTTACGAGCATTATTATAAGTATCTAAATGAGGTAGTTTAGCTCTTAAAACAGTTGCTTGAATTGAATCTAAACGAGAATTTACACCTACAACATCATGATGGTAACGCTTGTACATTCCGTGATTTACAATTCCACGAATCGTATGTGCAAGATCAGCATCATTTGTGAATATAGCTCCACCATCTCCATAGCAACCTAAATTTTTAGATGGGAAAAATGAGGTGGAAGCAACATGACCTATAGCTCCAGTTTTAGTAGTGGTTCCATTGGCAGCATGATAATTAGCTCCAATACCCTGCGCATTATCTTCAATTACAAATAGATTATGTTCTTTTGCAATCTGCATAATAGCATCCATGTTTGCACTTTGTCCAAAAAGGTGAACAGGTACAATAGCTTTAGTTTTTGGAGTGATTGCTTTTTTAATAGCTTCTGGATCTATATTAAAAGTATCAGGTTCGACATCTACTAATACAGGTGTTAAGTTTAGTAAAGCGATCACTTCAACTGTAGCAGCAAATGTGAAATCAGCAGTAATGACTTCATCACCAGGTTTTAATCCTAACCCCATCATTGCAATTTGTAATGCATCTGTACCATTGGCACATGGAATTACATGTGCTACATCTAAGTAATCTTCAAGTTCTTTTTGAAAAGCATGAACCTCTGGTCCATTAATAAAAGCAGTAGATTCTATTACCTCTTGTATAGAGTTATTTACACGATCTTTAATTTGTTCGTATTGACCTTTAAGGTCAACCATTTGTATCTTCTTCATATACTCTTAAAATTGTAACTCCACGAAAATACAAAATATCAAAATGGAAATAGATATAAAAAGAAATGAAAATAGGATTAATTAGTAAGTTCTCTAAAATATGGAAAAAGGAGTTTATAGATTTTAGTTTTATCTTTTTTAAGAAATAATAGAGTATTTTTGCTTAAAAAAGAAGTGCATTTTCTATATAATATCTTTAGTTCTATTTTTAACCTATTATTGCCAGTAATAGGTTTAATAAGCCCAAAATTGAAACTTTTTGCAAACGGAAGAAAAGAAACGTTTGACATTCTAAACAAAAAAATTGCTTCGACAGATGCTATTATTTGGTTTCACTGTGCTTCATTAGGAGAGTATGAACAAGGGGTTCCAGTGATGGAGGCTTTAAAGATTAAATATCCGAAACATAAATTATTAGTAACTTTTTTTTCGCCGTCAGGATTTGAAGTTAAGAAAAATAGTGAAATAGCAGATGTTATAAGCTATCTACCTATTGATACTGCAAATAATGCAAGGAAATTTATTGATGTTGTTCAACCAGATTTAGCTGTATTTGTTAAATACGAGTTTTGGCCTAATTATTTAAAAGAACTTGAAAAAAAGAAAATACCATCTATTATTATTTCAGCTGCTTTTAGAGAAAATCAAATCTTTTTCAAAAAACATGGAAGCTTTATGAGAAATACATTGAAAAGTGTAGCTCATTTTTTTGTGCAGGATGAAATATCAAAAAAGTTATTAGAGAAAATAAAATTCAACAATGTAACTATAAGTGGAGATACTAGATTTGACAGAGTTGCTTATCAAATAGAGATGGATAATAAAGTAGATTTCATCTCAGAATTTGTTACTAACCGATTGTGTGTTGTTATTGGTAGTTCATGGAAAGAAGATGAAGAAGTATTTATTGATTTTATAAATAGATCATCAGAAGAGATTTGTTTTATTATAGCTCCTCATGAAATTAAAGAACAAGGAATAAAGACTTTGTTTGATAAAATTGAAAAAAAGACAGTTTTATATTCGAATAGAACAAATAAAAAATTAGATACATATCAAGTATTTATAGCTGATACAGTTGGATACTTATCTAGGATATATAGTTATGGTGATATAGCTTATGTAGGAGGAGGAATGGGAACCTCTGGATTGCATAATATTTTAGAACCCGCAACTTTTGGAATGCCTATAGTTATAGGGAAGAACTTCGACGATTTTAGAGAAGCTAAACAATTACAAAAGTTAGCAGGATTATTTTCTATAACTACAAAAGAAGAGTTTAATAAAGTATTGAAAAAATTAGTAGATAATAAAAAATACAGAGAACAAACAGGAATGATTGCTGGACATTTTATAAATAGTAACACAGGAGCGACAGACCGAATAATGACATTCATAGATAAACATATTTAAATATAAAAAATAAAAAAGGTCTTCATGAGACCTTTTTTGTTTTTTATGAAGTAATAAGAATTATTTTTTTAAAGCTTCAATAGATGCTTTTAATGCTTTAAATTCTGAAAAAAGATTTTTTAATTCATCATTCTCTTTTTCTAATTTTTCAATGCGAGTATTTTGAGATTCTAAAGCTTTAATTTTTTTCTCTTGAGCAATTGTATAAAGTGTTAACTCTTCAATTTTTTGAAGTAGTTTAGCATTCATTTCTCCTAAGAAAATCCCATTCTTCTCAACTTCGATAGCACTAGGGATATTTTCAAGATGACCTTTTTCTGCTATATGAGATTCTACTTCTTCAAGTGTAGGGAGATTGTATTCTTTTTCAAAAACAAAATCAGACCATGCTCCAATTTCTACTTTGATTTCTCTAGCTCCAATAGAACCTTCAACAGCAAGTTTATGATTACCAGTACTTGTTGTAGCAATACCAACATTTCCATTCATTACAAATAAATCAGAACCACTAACTGTTTCATTTCCAATAAATACATCATGTCCTGTTCCGTAATTAAGATAAAGGTCATCAGCATTAAAACTATCAGATTTTTTACCATTTATGTGACGTGCGAATAAAGAAGCATTACCACTAGCACCTACAGATACATCTCCAGCAATAGCTAATTTCGAAGTTCCAGGGTTTACAGTTCCTAATGCTAAACTACCATCTCTTGTTAAACGCATATATTCGTTAAGTGTATGTTGGTTTTCAGAGTCGTCATTAATACGTTTACGATACATCCATCTAAATCCAGCATTTGATCCTTCAAAAGCAGCTTTGGCTGTATAAGGATTAGTACCATAATACATGTCTTTTTCATCATCGTTATTCCTATACGCATTAAAACCGATATATCCAGCCCAAAGATTAGAAGCACCTCCCCAATTAGCCTCATTAGTCCAATCCGCATGTAATACTCCCCATTTACCAAAACTAGCTTTACCTTCGACATGAAGTTTTGATTTTGGATCATTAGTACCGATACCTACATTACCGTTATGTTTTACTCGCATACGTTCTAGAATATCAGTAGAACTAGTAGGAGATGTACCAAATATTAAATCACCAGCAGGAGCTCCATCCCATGAAGCATATTCTGAGGCTATAACAGCAAGATTACTATTCGAATTTTGATCTAGACCAAATTGAATCTCTGAACGTCTACCAAATGAAGTAGCAAACTGATTACTAATTCTAATAGCAGATTTAACATTAGTACCAAGAGTGGTATTGTCTTCATTGAAAACTAAGCTTAAACTATTTTGAGGGGCATTAGTCCCAATCCCTATATTACCATTAGGCAAAAATGACATATAAGTGTCATCAAAATCTTTACCAATCCAGCTATAATGTAATGTAGAAATACCATTATCAGATTGACCTTTAGACCCTAGTGTGATAAAACGTTCTGTTGCATTTTGATTTACAATAGAAAAGCCTCTAGCCCATCCCAAAGTAGCTCCAGGCCAATTTGTTCGTATCTGGACACCGTATGCAGGATCATCTAATCCTAAAAGTATGTTTGAATCTTGTGCTTGTGTTTTGCTAAGACTTATAATCATTGTTACAACAATGAAAAGCATTTTTTTTGTATTCATAAAACTGAAAATAAATGATTTAATAGAGAGAACTCTATAAGATATGATTGATTTTAAATAAATTGGAAGTAATTCTAGAAATAGATGTGAAATATCTAGAAATTGTATCTGATATTAATTGATCGAAAAATAACATTATTATATTGATTGATTGATTGATTACAAAAATATAAAAAAAAAATAAAAGAAGAATGAATTTAAAAACAAAAGATGGTTAAACCGTAATAGCTTCGTTTAGATAACGTCTAAATGGCAACATTTCTTTATAAATTGAAATTACATAATCTTTGAAATCAGGAGTTAAAACGATATTGTGTTGTAAAGGATGCATTACAGCAAAAGTCCGATTGCGAAGTAAATCTATATATTTATGATCTTTAGAAAAACCTTTAGGTGCAGATTTTAATCGAGCCCCATCGTCATGCATTTCTCCAAATGTAGTTTTAAAACTTTTTTTGGTAATGATCTTAACTAATTCTTCACCATTATAATCAATCGCATCTCTTATACTTTTCAATATTTTGTTTTCGGGTTTCCAATATCCACCAGCAATAAGGCATTCAGATAATCCTATATGAATATAAAAATCTCCTTGTTTGGTACGCTGATCTAACCCAGCTCCAAAATGATCTTTATATACAGGTTTGTTAGGATGGAAAAGTAAATTGTTATTAATTCGATTAATTCCTTTTTTACCAGGAGTATGATAATAATTGGGATCTATTGAAGCTAATGTAGTATCTAAATCATCTAACCAAGAAATAAAGTTAGAACGTACTTTTTGATATTGTTTACGATTAGCATCTAACCATTCTTTATTATTATTGTTCTGTAAATCGTGTAAGAATGAAAAAAGTTCATTAAAATCCATAAGGGTAGATTAATTGAAAAAAGAACGGATTGTTAAAACAATCCGTTAAGTTGTGCATCTATTTTTGTAATAATAGAACCTAAATCTTCAGGGTTATCTACAAAATTGATATTATCAACATCAATGATTAATAAGTTACCTTTATCATATCCTTTAATCCAAGTTTCATATCGTTCATTTAATTTTCCTAAATAGTCAATACTTATAGAATTTTCATAATCTCTACCACGTTTATGTATATGAGATACTAAATTAGGAATACTGCTACGTAGATAAATTAATAAATCTGGAGCCTCAACAACATCTTCCATTAATTCAAAAAGTGATTTGTAATTTTCAAAATCACGATTTGTCATTAAGCCCATAGCATGTAAGTTAGGAGCGAAGATATGTGCGTCTTCATAAATTGTTCTATCTTGAATAATATCTTTCCCAGTTTTTCTAATATCTAAAACTTGACGAAAACGACTGTTTAAAAAATATATTTGGAGATTAAAAGACCAACGTTCCATTTGGTTATAAAAATCTTCTAAATATGGGTTTTCCAAAACATCTTCAAATTCAGGTTCCCATTTATAATGTTTAGCAAGTAAATTAGTGAGTGTGGTTTTTCCAGCACCAATGTTTCCAGCAATAGCTACGTGCATAATTAATTATTTTTGTTAGGACTTAAGTCCAAAGCGGTATATCTTACTTTTGTGGTAAATATACAGGATTTCGTTAGTAACGTAAAACTGTTTTACTGGAATTTCTGGGAGTTTTAATTTTTGAATTATACTTGATTCTAGATCAATAGAATACAAAGAATCGTTTTTATGAAGAATTATATAATTATTATATTCATGAAGTTTATTATATTCAGTGTTTTCTATACGTTGTAACAAGCTTCCATATCTATTATAATGTAATAATGAGCTTTTAGTAATACACCAAATATTGTTAAAATTACTAGTAGTGTAAAATGGTATTTCTTGAAACGATTGAGAAATAAATGTAGTTTGATTTGTTAAATAATTAAATAATTCTAGTTGTAATGTAGTATCATTAAAAATCCATAATGTTTGATCATTGGCAGGTGCAGCTTGTGAGACACTTTTAAAATCATTGGCGAAATTAAACGAAATTCGATTGATTTCACTTAAAAATTTATCAACTAGTACAATCGTATTTGTCTGTTTGTAGAATAAAATAATTTTCAACGGATTGATTATAGAAACCTGGGTGAGTTCTCCTAGTTGAAAATCGGAATATTGCCATGTTTTTTGAGAAGATTTTTTATAAAATATGTTTTTATTCGTATAATAAATATTTTCAAAAGTATCGATACCATTGAAAATTTCGATCTCTTCAGTTAAAATTTCACCATTTTCGGTAAGTTTTATTTGGGCATGACCAACTATTGGAAATATTAAAACAAATAAAAAGATAAAAGAGAAGAAAGAAATATTCACGATATTGAGGTTTATACTATGTGATACAAATTTAAATGATTTTTTAATAGGTTAATTTATATCCATATCCACGCACGTTAATAATTTGTATAGAAGCATCGTTTTTTAATTTTTTCCTAAGTTTTGTAATAAAAACGTCCATACTTCTGGCATTAAAAAAATCATCATCTCCCCATAATTTTTTTAGAATTAAAGAACGATCAAGAATTTGATTTTTATTTTTTGTTAAATGAAATAGAAGATGAGCTTCTCTATGAGTCAACCGTTGAGATTCATTCTCAAATATCAAGAGTTGCTTAGGGAAATCAAATGTATATAAACCAATTTGAATCTGTTCACTACCTTTTTGTAGACCTGTTCGCTGTAATAAATTATGCATACGTACAATAAGTTCTTCCATGCTAAAAGGTTTTTTAAGATAATCATTTCCGCCAACAGAAAACCCTTCAACAACGTCCTGAGTTTGCGATTTTGCAGTTAAAAATAATATTGGAATAGTATCATCTTCAATACGTATCTCCTTAGCGACAGTAAAGCCATCTTTTTTGGGCATCATAACATCTAAAACAAGTAGTTTTGGGGTATGCTTCTTGTATAATTGAATTGCATGTTCACCATCTTTGGCGTGATGAACAATAAAGTCACGAGTTTCTAAATTTTCTTTTATAATTAACCCTAATGCAGGTTCATCCTCGGCTAATATTATAGTTGTTTTTTTAGACATTAGGTATAGTGATTTTAAAATGAGTATTAGAGTTTGATAAAATGAGTTCGATAGAACCGTGATGTTTTTCGATAATCTTTTTGGTATAATAGAGTCCAATTCCAAAACCTTTTATATCATGTGTGTTTCCTTTTGATATGCGGTAGAATTTTTCAAAAATCTTTTCTTTATGATTTTGGGTTAATGTATTACCAGTATCAATGATTGAAATAATAAGAGCAGTATCAACTGTTTCTACAGTAATGTTGATTTGATCACCACCATATTTTACAGCATTATCTATAACATTGTTTAGAGCGTTCTCAAAGTGGAAAAGATCAACCTTCTTCCAGATATTTTCATGAATGTTAGAAAAAGAAAGAACCTTGTTACCAGCGGTATTTTTATGCTTTTTTACCAAAAGCTCTAACAGTTCTGTAATATTATGATCTTCCAGGTTTAATTCAAGATTTTCACTATCAAGAGTAGCTGTTTCTAAAAGCTTTTCAACCATTGTATTGAGTTTTTCAAGCTGTTCAGATGACATTTGTACATATTTTTTTGTTTTTTGTAAATCGTTATTTTGATTGAAATTAACTATTCCTTCTAAAGCAACACCAATAGTAGCTATAGGAGTTTTAAACTCATGTGTAATATTACTGATTAAATCATTTTTGACTTCAGAAAGTTGTTTCTGATAGTTAATTATTTTGAGTAAATATAAAAGACAAGCTATTACTGATGAAACTAACAATGTAGATAAGAAAATACCAAATAGGTTTCTTTTTAAAATAGTAAGAGTCGTATTTGTAAAATGTAATTTTAAAGGACTGTTTTTAGGTAAGTAAGCTGATCTAGATGTTGTTGTTAAGGTATTTTGACTACTATATTCAGGACGAACTTTCTTTTCTTTTATTTTAAAAAAATTGAATGATATACCATAAGAGACATCAATGTTTTTTCTTTTAAGTTCTTGAGAAACTAGAGTATCTATCTTTTTTATATTTATAGAATCAGTAACAACAGCACTAAAAGTTTTATTAATTAGATTTTTAATATTAGAATTTAACGAATCATTTTCTTTAATAAACTCTATAGTGGTTTCATTATTAGATGAATCAAGTCGTCTTCTAATAAAAGAAGTACCTGTTTTAGAAAAAGGTGATATGATACAATCTTCAGGAGATTTGACATACTCTAGATAAGAATATCTTTTTCTCATGTTGTTTGCAATAAATTTTTTTCGATTAGAAATAACAGTTTTGATACTGTCAATATTTAATTTAGAAACATTATTTGGTGTATCAATATCCATGACAAATATCAATGATTGCTCTTTCGCTAAATCTGTATAATAATGATCAACAGCATTATCCAAAGCTATTTGAACTTCATTGACCAATTGTTGTTTACTTGCTTGATAATTTTTGAAATTCCAATATACCTGAATCAATAATGTGATAAAGATGACAAGAATGATTAAGTATAGTGATTGCTTTTGATATTGCTTCTTCATAAATATCATTTTTCTAATATAAAAACCAAAAGTACAGCACATTATTTAAATAGACTAGATCGGTTAACAGACGTTAACACTCATTAACCATTATAACGATTTAAGGACTACATCTTTGTATTCGATAACTGAATGATAATTTAAAAAGAAACAAAATGATACGTATACTATTTTTATTAATAATACTTATTGGACAAACGATATTTGCTCAAAATTTTCATGGTACAGCAACTTATAGCACAAGTAGAAAATTAAATTTTAAGTTAGATAGTACTTCTGTACCTAAAGGTATGGAAGAACAGATGAGAGCGATGCTAAGAAAACAGTTTCAGAAAGATTATAAATTAAATTTTTCTAATAAAGAATCAATATATAAAGAAGAAGAAAAATTAGAGAAACCATCTGGAAATTCAAATTTTCGAGTTTTTGCTATTAATGGAGACGCATCTAATGCTTTGTATAAAAACATAGAAAAACAACGATTTGTTAGTCAAAAGGAAGTTTATGGAAAAGTGTTTTTAATTAAAGATGTGTTGGAAAAGGCAGATTGGCAATTAGTTAATGAAACAAAAAACATAGGGAATTATACCTGTTATAAAGCAACACGAAAAGAGATTAGAGAAGAAATTACGAAAAATGGAGATTCTAAAGAAAAAGAAATTACGATTACTGCTTGGTATACACCAGAAATACCTGTGAGTAATGGACCAGGGAATTACTGGGGATTACCAGGCTTAATTTTAGAAGTTAATGATGGAACTCAGTCTATTTTATGTAAGAAAATCGTTTTAAATTCAAAAGAAGGAGTAAATATAGTAGAGCCTACTAAAGGGAAGAAGATAACGAGCGAAAAATTTGAAGAAATAATGAAAAAGAAAATTGAAGAGATAAAAGAACGTTCTAGAAATAGAAGAGATAATGGAGAAAATATCGAAATTAGAATAGGGGGATAAAAAAATAGTAGATTAAACTTTATTAAAATCATGATGTCTAATCCTAATAAAACAATTAGACATCATGAAAAAAATAATACTTTTTAGCATTTTTGCGAGCCTATATAGTGTGATAATGGCTCAGGATTTTCAAGGTAAAGCTTATTATTTTAGTAAGACTAAGGCTCCTGCTAATTTTGGAAGAAAAGGAATGTCAGAAGCTCAAAAAAAAGCTATGATAGAACGAATGAAAACTAATCTAGAAAAAACATTCATTTTAAGTTTTGATAAAGAAAGTTCTATATATAAAGAAGAGGAAGTCTTAAAAAATAGCACAAATAATAGAGGAAGGTGGTCTGCATTGATGGATGGTTTTAGATCTAATAAATATTATAAGAATACTAAAGAAAAAGTATATTTAGATCAAAGAGAATTTTATGGAAAAAACTTTTTGATAAGAGATACCTTGCCAAATTTGGAATGGAAATTAGTTAATGAAACTAAAAAAATAGGGAAATATATTTGTTTTAAAGCTGTGGCTATAAAGCAAGATGATCAGCTTAATTTTAGAGAAATACGTAGTCAAATAAGAAAATCCAGAGATCAAAGTACAACAGAGAAAATAAAATCACCAAAAGAAATAAAAAATATCGAAGTTGTTGCTTGGTATAGTCCTGAGATCCCGATAAGTCAAGGCCCTGGAGAATACTGGGGATTGCCTGGGTTGATTCTTGAAATACAAGAAAAGAATACAACATTATTATGTAATAAAATTGTTCTTAATGCACAATTAGAAGATGTTATTAAAATTCCTAAAAAAGGGAAAAAAGTAAATCAAGAAGATTTTGAGTCTATTGTAAAACAGAAGATTGAAGAAATAGCAGCTGAAGTTAATAATAGAAATAGATCTGGTCGTAATAAAAGATTCTAAGTAAACTCTACAAAGTGAAAAATGATTCTAGCGTAGAAGTTTAAATTTAAAACAAACACATGAAACATATATTATTTTTCCTAATATTATTATTAGGTAGCACTGCTTTTGCCCAAAAAGTAAGGATTTCGGGTACAGTTAAAGATTCTGTAGGAAAACCACTAGCTCTAGCAAATGTTATAGCTTATAAGAATGTAGACAATGCAATGGTTTCTTATGGAATAACGAATGATGATGGAGAATTTCGGTTAGATGTTCCAATAAATAATAATTATTTATTAAAGGTAAGCTATATAGGGTTGACGACTAATGATAAAAAATTGGAAATACACGAAGCAGATATAGAGAACTTAAGTTTTGAAATGACCGAGGATAAAAATTTACTTGATGAGGTTGAATTGGTATACGAAATTCCAGTAGTTGTTAAAGGAGATACGCTGGTTTACAATACAGATTCTTTTACTAATGGGACCGAAAAAAAGCTAAAGGATGTACTGGATAAGTTACCAGGAGTTGAAGTAAGCGATGATGGAGAGATCGAAGTAGAAGGTAAAAAAGTAACCAAAGTAATGGTTGAGGGAAAAGAGTTCTTTGACGGTGATTCAAAATTAGCAACAGAAAACATTCCAGCAGATGCTTTGGATAAGGTTGAAGTATTGAAAAATTTTGATGATGTAAGTCAATTAAAAGGACTAAGAAATACACAAGATGAAATAGCGATTAATATCAAATTGAAAGAAGGAAAGAAAAATTTTTGGTTTGGAGATGTAACCGCAGGAGTTGGATTAGATGAACGTTATTTAGTGAAACCTAAACTATTTTATTATAGCCCAGATTATAGTATAAACATTCTTACTGATATTAATAATATTGGAGAAGTACCGTTTACTTTTCGTGATTATTTCAAATTTACTGGAGGATTTAAAAACTTAGGTAGAAGTGGAACTTCATTCGATGTTGGAGGTAATGATTTAGCTTTTGCAACGCTTCAAAATAATAAAGCTAGTGATATCAATACAAAATTTGGAGCCGCTAATTTTAGCGTTGCAGCCAGTAAGAAGTTAGATATTAGTGGGTTTGGGATTTTTAATAGCTCGAAAACAGAATTATTGACCAATACAACTCGAACCTATATAGACGAAACTACAGATGAAAGCGATAATACCATAGAAAGAACTGTAAATCAAACAACACAAAGTGTTGATTTAGGAATGCTAAAGTTGGATGCAAGTTATAGACCAAATGCAGATTTTAGATTGGATTACGATTTTTTTGGTAAACTTTCTAATCAACAGGAATCATCAATATTTACATCATTTAGAGATATTAATGAAAATATTGAAGAACAACAGAATCAGAATCCTTTTTCAATTCAACAATCACTAAATGCATATTACACGCAAAGTGAAAAAAATATATTCTCATTAACTTCAAACCATATATATCAAGAAGAAGATCCTTTTTATAACGCTATACGAGAAGAAATTCCTTTTAGAGGTATTTTTACTACCATAGATCCTTTAGATCCAACAAATACTCAAGCAGATATTTATGATCCACTACAAGAAGCAAATCAATACAACATCAATCAATCAAGGAATATTAAAACAAGTAAATTTGATGCTAAATTAGATTATTATCACATAATCAATAAGAGAAATCATATTAATATAACTTTAGGTGGAATTTCAAGTAAACAGCGATTTAATTCAAATATTTTTCAAATATTAGATGATAACACTCAAAATGATTTTAACAATGAACAATTTAATAACGATGTTAGTTATAACTTCAATGATTCATATTTAGGAGCACATTATAAATTAAAAACAGGAATTTTTACATTCAACCCAGGAATTAATATACATCGTTATACATTAAGAGATGAACAATTAAATACAGTATTAAAACAAGAAGAATGGCGATTACTACCGAATGTTTATATTGGTGCTGACTTGAAAAAAACAGAGAGTCTAAGATTGAATTATAGTATGACAGCAGAATATACAGATATTAATCGTTTAGCTCAAGGTTATGTGTTTAATAATTATAGTTCGTTATCAAGAGGAAATCGAAACCTAGAAGGGGCTTTATATGATAATTATTCATTAAACTATTCTAATTTTAATATGTTTAATTATACTAATATTTTTGCGCAAATTGGCTATAATAATAAACGAAATCCAATAAAAAATAATACCGAAATCGAAGGGATAAACCGTGTTAATACCTCTATAAATTCAAATTTAGAAGATCAAGTTTTATATGCTTCAGGTAGATACGATCGTTCATTTAGAAAATTCAAATTGCGATTGAATGCATCTATAAATTGGTCAAGTTTTAATAACATAGTAAATAACAATACAAGTGAAAGTAAAAGTTTGACACAAACCTATAAAGGAGAATTTTCAACAAACTTTAAAAAAGGACCTAATTTTGATATAGGATATAGTCTTTCTATTAATGATTATGATAATAATTCGACTAAAAATACTTTTTATACAAGCAAACCTTTTGCAAAGTTAGATTGGTCTTTTGCAAAAAACTTTTTATTAAAATCATCTTATAGTTATTATGATTATAGCGATACCAATAGTACTTTAAATTCGTATAGTTTTTTTGATGCAGAAATATATTATCAAAAAGAAGGAAGTAAATGGGAGTATAAGCTGGGGGTAACAAATATTTTAAATACAGAAAGCATCAATAGTGATAGTTTCAATGAATTGTATAATAGTACATCAAATTATGTCGTACAGCCTAGGTATTGGTTATTAAGTGTTAAGTACAATTTATAAATGCTAAATGTGAATATTATTATAAAATGAGAAAATGTAGTTGGGTTGCTTGAATAATAACGACTATAGAAAATATCGAATTCATTAAGATCAATTATATGAAATCACGTTTAATTTATGTGTTGTTAATTTCTTTGCTTATAGGAATGACATCTTCGTGCTCAATAAAAGAAAAAAACTATACTAAAAATGCTATGCTAGAACAGGGAATTATTACAAAAAAAAGTACACAAGATTTTGAAAGCACTTATCAAAAACTTAAAAATATATTAGAAAACAATCCGAATTTAAAAATTATAACCGAGTTAGATCATCAAGCTAATGCAGCGCGAGTAGGGAAAACCCTTAATCCAACAAGAATTATTATGTTTGGAAATCCTAATTTAGGAACACCATTAATGGTAAATGCACAATCAATAGGATTAGACCTACCACAAAAAATTCTTGTATATCAAGATGATGATGATAATGTTTTAGTTTCGTACAATAATCCGTTATATTTAAAAGAAAGACATGGAGTAGAAGGTAATGATGAAGTATTGGAAAAAATAAAAGGAGCATTAAATATGATTACAGATAAAGTAATCACGAAATAAAAAAGATTTAAAATAAAAAAAGTAAAGCATATTGTTATTCCAATATGCTTTTTTATTTGACTGAAAATTAGTATATTATATAGGGTTAATATAAAATGTATTGATATGATTTCTATAAAAAGGTTAAATAAATGGGCAAATATGCACACATATTACCCTATAGATATTTTAAGAGTAGGATTAGGTGTTTTTTTATTTTTAAAAGGAGTTGACTTTATTAGTAATAGTCAAATATTAATAGATTTAATTAAACCAGTTCAAAGTTTGGGAGGTGCGATGTTGGTAATTCATTATGTTGCACCAGCGCATTTAATTGGAGGATTATTAATTATAGTAGGATTACTTACTAGATGGGCTATTTACGCACAATTACCATTATTAGTTGGAGCTGTAATAATTAATTTTGTTGGAGAAATGAATATAAGTAATTTAGTTATAGCATTACTCATATTGATTTTTTGCATTTTTTTTGCATTTTATGGATCAGGTAAACATTCGATAGACTACTATTTAAAAATGCAGCAATAACATAAAAACCAGACGCTAAAGAGAGCATCTGGTTGGAAAAATAACTTTAAAAGATGTATGAAATAAAACTTTACCAGTCAGTAAGACTAGTGTTTTTTCGCTCTATCCTCATTTCAACATAAATAGTATCTAATACTTTAGTAACAAAAAACTTGTTGTTAGATAAAACCTGCTCTTTATTTTTCTTTAATTTTTGTTTTATTACTTTCCATTGTTCCAAATCATTTGATGGAGAGAGTACATCATTATTTAGATCAACATAATTTTTGAAAGATAAAGAATCATTTTTGAGGGTGTAAATAGAGACATCGATATGTGTTTCTATTAATGAAGCATCAGTTTCCTGGATGCTACTTTGAGCGGTAATGTTTTGATAAAAAAAGAGACCAAAAATAATGAGGGTTAGTTTTAATTTCATAATGTCATATTTTAAAATGTTACTTTATTTAAAATCAAATTAAAAATAGTTGGGCATCAAATAATTTTAATTAGAGTTTAACTGTTTGATTATGATATGACTAAATTAGTTAATGAATCAGTAATTTGTTTGAGGTAATACCATAAAAAATCATGGGGATATTCCCCTAGTTTTGGGATTAAATGCATGATAATCAAATAGCTGTTGTTTTTTTAACACAAATTCTATAAAGAAAATATTTATGAAAGAGTTTTTTGTAAATAGAATACGAAATGAAAGTATAGAGATTGTAGTTTCCTATTGTTTGTTACAACTAAAGGTTTATTTTGAAATAAGTGAACACAAAAAGGCTTTCTATCAATAGAAAGCCTTTTTGTTATAATATATTTTACCTTTTAAACAACATTTTACATTAAGGAAAAAGCCATCAAAAGGAGAAAAATTAAGATCTATTAATAATTGAAAATACTCCAGCATGATCCGAAGCCCATGGACCTGTTGTAGCATTTCCAAAAACACTACTATTACTTGAATTTAAATTTCCTTTATAAAAAATGTAGTCAATACGATTCGTGAAATTTGGAGTTTGTAAAAATTCGTCAACAAAAGAAGTTGCTTCAGTTGAACCTTGATGTGCATCATTAAAACCAGCATCTATCATTGTTTGATAAGCTGCCTGATTAGTAATAGCATCAGAGTTGAAATCACCAGTAACAATAATATTATGTGCATTAGGAGATAAAAAAGTAAGTAATTCCTGTGTTTGAGCTAACCTTGTTTCTTGAGTAATACTTTCTAAATGAGTATTTACAAAAGTTGTAGTTTGATCACCCATTTCTATATCAATAGAAGAATATCCTCTTCTAACTCCGATACCAGATAAAGATGCAAAAGATAAATAATTACGTTCTTTAACGTTATCAAATGCAATACCATTTTTGATTAAAATAACATCAAACATTGTCATTCTACCATCACCTAAACTAGTTGGATCAGTTGGATTTAAGAGAATAGGAAATTCAATATCCGTATTTTTGTTTTTTGCAGCTACTGTATAATTTAGATTTAACTCAACCAAAGCATTATTTAAGATTTCAATAAAATCAAATTGAATATCTTGAGCATTAGGAACTGGTATCTGAGCAAAGTCTGAAACATTTTGTGTTCTGAAGATGGTCATTTCTTGTAATCCAACAACATCGGGATTTAAAGAAGCTATTTCTTGCGCTAAACCTCTAGCACGAATATTAAAATCTGTAGCTTGCACAATTCCAAAAAATGTAGTAGTTGTATTTACTAGAGCATTAGGATCACTAAAGTCAATAGAAGCAAAACGACCTATATCAGCACCCAAATACACATTACGTGACATTACATTTAATTGAGATAATTCTTGAGAAGAACTATCATCATCGCTACTACAAGAAGTGATTCCTAAAGAAATGAAGATTATAAAAAGAGTGAAGTAAACTGAATTTTTATTCATAGTTAAAGATTTGTGTTTATAGATTATTACAAAGCAATTAACAATAAAAATAATAGAAATACTCAGAAATTTAACATAAAAACAAAGGGTCATTCATATGAATGACCCTTTGTTTTGTCTAATTATTTAGTAATTAGTGTTTTATATATTGAAAGCTTTTTTAACAGCGTCTACATAATCTAATTTCTCCCAAGTAAATAACTCTACTTCTTTTTCAATTCTCCCAGAATAAGGACTTTCAAAAACTTTAGTAATTACTTTAGATTCTTTACCCATATGACCATATGCAGCTGTCTCTTGATAAATAGGATTTCTAAGTTTTAAACGAGTTTCAATAGCTGCTGGACGCATATCAAAAATCTGAGCTACTTTTGCAGCAATTTCACCATCAGACAAACCTAAAGTACTTGTACCATAAGTATCAACAAATATAGAAGTAGGTTCAACAACACCAATAGCATATGATACTTGAACTAAAACTTCATTAGCAATACCAGCAGCTACTAAGTTTTTAGCGATGTGTCGAGAAGCATATGCAGCAGAACGATCTACTTTACTTGGATCTTTACCAGAAAAAGCACCACCACCATGAGCACCTTTACCACCATAAGTATCTACAATTATTTTACGACCAGTAAGGCCAGTATCTCCATGAGGACCACCAATTACAAACTTACCAGTAGGGTTAATATGATAAACAATATCATCATTAAATAACTCTTGAACGTATTGCGGAAGTTGAGCAATAACACGAGGCATTAATATAGCAACAATGTCTTGCTTTATTTTAGCTAGCATAGCATTGTCATCAGTATCAAAATCATCATGTTGAGTAGAAACAACTATCGCAACAATACGTTGAGGGATATTATCATCACTATACTCTATGGTAACTTGACTCTTAGAATCTGGACGTAAATAAGGAATTTCTGTACCTTCTCTACGTAGAGCAGCAAGCTCAATTAAAATTTTATGAGAAATATCTAATGCAAGCGGCATGTAATTTTCAGTTTCTTTGGTAGCATAACCAAACATCATTCCTTGATCACCAGCTCCTTGCTCTTCTTTAGTTTCTCTATCAACTCCTTGATTGATATCCTGAGATTGCTCATGAATTAAAGAAATTACACCACAAGAGTCACCACTAAATTGGTAAGCTCCTTTAGTATAACCTATTGTATTAATAACATCACGAGCTATATGTTGTACATCTAAATATGTCTTTGATTTTACTTCACCAGCCAATACAACTTGACCAGTAGTAACAAGCGTTTCACAAGCTACTTTTGAATCAGCATCAAAAGCCAAGAAATTATCTAGTAAAGCGTCACTAATTTGATCCGCAACTTTGTCTGGATGCCCTTCAGATACACTTTCTGAAGTAAATAAATATGCCATTTGGTTCTATATTTTTGAAGGATAATCCTATTAGACGCGATTACCTAAAGAAGTTTACACTGCTTTAGCATTTTGTACAAAAAGATGTTTTGTAGTTAAGGGTTGCAATCAGTCAAATTTATCCCTGAATAATTTTGGAGTAAAGGTAAAAAAAATGATAAGATCAAAAAGGATTTAATGAATTATTAATTGTTATAAAATTCTTAAGAGTTTGATCACTATTCTTTAACTACCATAATATCAAATGTTAATTTTAATCTTTTTTATAGAAAAGAGTTGCGTATTAAAAATAATTGCTAGATTTGTACTCAAGTTTCTTACACATTTTAGACAGTTATCAAGAAAGGCAGAGGGAATAGACCCGATGAAGCCTTAGCAACCCTTTATACGTAAAGAAGGTGCTAAATTCTACCAATATGGATAGATAACCCGAGTATTATACCGCAAACGTATAATATGCCTTACTTATAACTTTTTTGAATGATTAAAAAAGTAAAAAGTGAAGCAAGAATTATCATATATAAACATTATAAATTTTAGAACTTCAAAAGGAGTAACTGTTCCTGTTATACCATTATCATTTGAAGTTTTTGGAAAACCGTTGCATACAGCACCTATTGTATTAGTTAACCATGCTTTAACAGGAAACTCTACTGTATGCGGAAATCAAGGATGGTGGAAAAACTTGATAGGAACTGATAAATCTATTGATACTAACATATATACAATCTTATCTTTTAATGTTCCAGGAAATGGATATGATCAAAAAGAAGAAAATTTAATTGATGATTATAGACTATTTACCGCACGAGATATTGCACAATTGTTTAAACAAGGTCTAGAAAAATTAAATATTAAAAAATTATATGCTGCTATAGGTGGTTCTATTGGAGGAGGAATTGCTTGGGAATTAGCAGTATTAGCTCCCGAAATCATAAAGCACTTGATTCCTATTGCATCCGATTGGAAAGCAACTGATTGGTTGAAAGCAAATTGTTTAGTTCAAAATCAAATTTTAGAAAACTCATCTAACCCTATTCATGATGCTAGATTACACGCAATGTTAATATACAGGACTCCTGCATCATTTAAGCAAAAATTTGATTTAAGTTATAACAATGAAATAGGAATGTATAATGTAGAAAGTTGGCTTCTTCACCATGGAAAGAAATTAGATCAACGATTTAAACTTAAAGCATATAAAATGTTGAACTACATTTTATCAACAATTGATATTACTAAGGATAGAAGTAATGCAAAAGAGGTTATTTCTAAAATAAAATCGAAAATACATATGATAAGTATAACATCAGATATGTTTTTTATAGCTAAAGAAAACGTGGATACTTATAACGAGATAAGTAAAATAAAAAAAGATATATACGAATATCAGATAGAATCAGAACATGGGCATGATGCATTTTTGATAGAATACGAACAATTGAATACCATATTAAAAAAGATATTTTAAAAAAGCTATAAAATGAAAATATTAAAATTTGGAGGAAAGTCATTAGCGAATGGCAAAGGGATAACGCAGGCGATACGTATTATTGTCGATAAAGTAAACCAAGGAGAGAAAATAGCTGTCGTATTATCAGCAAGAGGGAATTCTACTAATGATTTAGAATTAATATTAAAGAAAGCAGCAAACAATGAAGTATATAAGGAACAATTAGAGGCTTTTAAAAAATATCAATTAGAAAATCCAATATTTTATCAATTTGAAAAAGAATTTATAGAATTAGATAAACTATTTGAAGGGGTTTCTTTATTAGGAGATTACAGTCAAAAAATTAAAGATCAAATATTATCCTATGGAGAAATAATTTCAGCAAAATTAGTAACCGAATTATTAAAAACAAAAGCAATTAATGCACGTTTTACAGACAGTAGAGAGCTAATTATTACAGATGAAGCTTTTGGAAATGCGCAACCATTAGATAAAATTTCGAAAAAAAATGTTATTGAACACTTTCAAGAACACGGAGGAGATACAGTGCATATAATCACCGGATTTATAGCTTCAAATATAAAGAATGAAACAACAACACTTGGTAGAAACGGAAGTAATTATACAGCAGCATTATTGGCTAGCTATTTAGAAGTTGAAGAATTACAGAATTTTACACATGTAAATGGTATTTATACAGCAAATCCAGATTTAATTCCTGAGGCACATAAAATTGAAAAATTATCTTTTGAAGAAGCAAATGAACTAGCTCATTTTGGAGCTAATATTTTACACGCTAAAACAATTATACCATTATTAAATAAAAAAATACCCTTGCGTATTCTTAATACATTTAATCATAGAGATGAAGGGACGTTAATTACATCAGAAAGTTCTAAAAATGGAATAAAATCATTGTCAGTTTTGGAAGATGTTACTTTAGTTAACCTTCAAGGTCGAGGCTTATTAGGAAAAGCAGGAGTTGATGCACGAATTTTTAAAACACTAGCGGCAAAAAATATTAGTGTAAGTATTATTTCTCAAGGATCATCAGAAAGAGGAATTGGATTAGTAGTAGCTGCTAATAAAGCGATCTTGGCAAAAGAATCATTAGAAAAAGAGTTTTTAGCAGATTTCTATACACAAGATGTAAATAGTATTACTATAAATGAAGAAATAGTTGTTATATCTATTATAGGTCAAGATCTAAGTACATTTCATAAGCCGTATAACGCTTTAATAAAAAATCAGATAACCCCTTTATTATTTAATAATACGATTACGGGTAAGAATGTAAGTTTAGTTGTACATAAAAAAGATTTGCATAAAGCACTACATGTAATTCATGGAGAAATTTTTGGAATAGCAAAAAAGATAAACATAGCTATTTTTGGACACGGTTTAGTAGGAAGCACTTTAATAGATCAAATACTAAAGTCAAAAAAAGAAATATTAGAAAGGAAAAAAATTGAACTCAATATTTTTGCCATAGCAAATTCAAAAAAAGTATTGCTTAATAAAAATGGAATACAAGAAAATTGGAAAGTATTAATAGAAGAACAAAAAACAAACTATACCGTAAAAGATGTAATTGAGTATGCAAATACACATCATCTAGAAAATTTAATTGCAGTAGACAATACAGCTAGTAGTATATTCATAGAAAACTATATTCAATTAATAGCCAAAGGATTTGATTTAGTTTCATCAAACAAAATAGCTAATACTATAGCATACGATTTTTATAATGAATTAAGAGAAGTATTGGCAATCAATCAAAAACAATATCTGTATGAAACAAATGTTGGAGCTGGACTCCCCTTGATTGATACCATAAAATTATTACACTTATCAGGGGAAAATATAACAAGAATAAAAGGTGTTTTTTCTGGATCATTAAGCTACTTATTTAATACCTATTCTATAGAAGAAAGAGCTTTTGAAGAAGTTTTAAAAGTGGCAATCGATAATGGATATACAGAACCCGATCCAAGAGAAGATTTATGCGGTAATGATGTAGCTCGTAAATTATTAATCTTAGCAAGAGAATTAGATTTGAAAAATGAGTTTAACGATATCAAAATTCAGAATTTAATTCCAGAAAAATTAAGAAAAGGTACCTCAGAAGAATTTTTGTCAAAATTATCACTACTAAATGATGTATATGCAAAAATAAAAGAAGATCAAGAAACGGATCATGTATTAAGATATGTGGGAGATTTATCTGGGGATTTGTCAAAAGAAAAAGGAAACTTAGAAGTAAAATTGATTTCAGTTCCTAAAAGTAGCGCTTTGGGACAAGTAAAAGGATCTGATTCAATATTTGAAATATATACAGAATCCTATGGAAATCGACCAATAGTAATTCAAGGAGCAGGAGCAGGAGCTGCAGTTACGGCCAGAGGAGTTTTTGGCGATATATTAAGAATAACAGAAAAAGGATTATAGTAATTTTGTCATATCAAAAATCAATGATAACCTTAAAACTATAAAAATGAAAGTAGCATTAAACAGATTAAACGATGATTATCACTTCGAATTAAAAAACGAAAGAGGACATATTGTACATGTGGATAATAAAGCCGAAAATGGAGGACATGATTTAGGAGCTAGTCCGATGGAGTTATTGCTAATGGGAGTTGCAGGTTGTAGTGCAATCGATGTGATAATGATTTTAAAAAAACAAAAACAAGAAATTACATCATATAGAACAGAGGTAAATGGAGAAAGAGAAAAAATAGGAGGAGCTAGTCCTTTTAAATTAATCAATGTAACAATTTATCTAGAAGGAAATATAACAGAAGAAAAAGCACAAAGAGCAGCAGAATTATCTTTTGAAAAATATTGCTCAGTATCTAAAACATTAGAACCAACGGCACAAGTAAAATATAATGTTGTGCTTAACAATAAAGCTTTATGATACATTCATAAAGCTACATAAAAATAGCTATTAAAGAAATGAACAAAGAACAAAAACATTTTGAAACTCAAGCAATCAGGATTCAATCAGAACGAACTCCTTATCAAGAACATTCTTCCCCATTGTATTTAACTTCAGGGTTTGTATTTGAAGGATCAGAAGAAATGAGAGCGTCATTTGCCGAAGAAAAAGAGCGAAATTTATACAGTAGATTTAGTAATCCTAATACAACCGAGTTTGTAGATAAGATGTGTGCGTTAGAAGGTGCAGAAGCAGGATATGCTTTTGCAACAGGAATGGCAGCAGTATTTTCAACATTTGCAGCTTTGCTTAATAGCGGAGATCATATTGTTTCTTCGAGATCAGTTTTTGGGTCAACGCATTCTTTGTTTATTAAATATTTCCCAAAATGGAATATAGAAACTAGTTATTTTCAAGTTAATGAAGTAGATACAATTGAAAAGTTAATTCAACCCAATACTAAAATTTTATACGCAGAATCTCCTACCAATCCAGGCGTAGATGTTTTAGATTTAGAAAAATTGGGTAACATTGCAAAAAAACACAATCTATTATTGATTATAGATAATTGTTTTGCTACACCATATTTACAAAATCCAATAAAATTTGGAGCTGATTTGGTTATTCATTCCGCAACAAAACTAATTGATGGACAAGGAAGAGTATTGGGAGGTGTTACTGTTGGTACTAAAGAACTAATAAGAGAAATATATTTGTTTTCGCGTAATACAGGACCAGCATTATCACCGTTTAATGCCTGGGTGTTATCAAAAAGTTTAGAAACTTTAGCAGTTAGAGTAGATAAGCATTGTGAAAATGCACTAGAATTAGCAAAATACTTAGAAAAACACCCTAAAATAAATTGGGTTAAATATCCATTTCTACCATCACATCCTCAATATGAAATTGCTAAAAAACAAATGAAATTAGGAGGGAATATTATAGCCTTTGAAATAAATGGAGGAGTCGAAGGGGGAAAAACCTTTTTTGATCATATAAAAATGAGCTCGCTATCAGCTAATCTTGGAGATACTAGAACAATTGTTACACATCCTGCATCAACAACTCATAGTAAATTAGCTATAGAAGATAAATTATCGGTAGGAATAACAGATGGTATGGTACGATGTTCAGTAGGTTTAGAACATATTCAAGACATCATAAAAGACATAGAACAAGCGTTAGAAAAAGTTTAATAAAATAAAAAAGCTGTCAAGTAAATTGACAGCTTTTTTATTTTATTAAACTTGTAATGATTACTTATTTAAAGTATAAGTTACAACTCCTGTTGTCGTTACACTAACTCCTAAGATATCAATAACTTGATTTAAATCATGTCTAATGATTAATGTATCGTCGCTTTGAGATAAAACACTAAAAGCAGTATCGTTGTCGTTAATATCAGTTACGATTAATTGGTTGTTTTCTACTCTCCAAGATCCTCCTGAAATAAAATCACCAGGAATTACTTGTTCTTCAGTAACTGTTTGACCAAAAGTAGTTGTTGTAACTATAGCAGTATAACCTCCAGAACTTAAAAAAGTTTTTGGATTTTCAGAAAATGTTAGTTGAGCATTATAATCTCTTCCTGTTGAAGAGTATTCGGCAGTGATTGTTTCTCCTAATGCATTTGTAACTGTTCTTCCATTTTCAGTTTTAAAATCTGTTAAGTCCCATTCTCCAATAATTAAAGCTTCGTCTATAACAATTGCCGATGCATCATCGTCATTGCTACAAGAAGTTAAAAAAGTTGTACACGCTAAAAATAAAACTAGACCTAGTTTTTTCATGATTGATAATATTTGATTGATTTTTTGCAAATCTAGTACCTTTTTTTAGATATAAAAGATTTTTATTGAATTTTTTAAGATTGATTTATCGAGTTTGCTAAATAGTAATAATTAGTGATGAGTAAGTAGATGTTAAATAATGTAAAATTAAGGTTAAATAATCAAAACCCTACTTGTGTAGTAGGATAATAGAAGGTATATTTGTTGTATAATCTAGTATTCCGATAGGGTAATTATTTTTTTTACGATATCAATACAATATAGAAGAATATAAAAATGATTGTAGAACAGATGTTTATAGGAAATGTAACTAATGAAAATAAGACAGATTACAAAAAAGATAAAACTTCAGAAAAACCATTAAGAAGTATTGTAAAGTCTATTAGTTGGAGATTGGTTGGTACATTAGACACAATCTTTATAGCTTGGTTGGTTACAGGTCAAGTAAAAGCAGCAATATCCATAGGCTCTGTAGAATTGATTACAAAAATGATATTATACTTTTTTCACGAACGCATTTGGAACGGAATAAAATGGGGGAAATAATGAATTATACGCAAGAAGAAATAAATAGTCTTAATATAGAATTAAAAGATAAAACACCTATAGAAATTGTGAAATGGGCACTAAATAGCGCTAGTAAACCTGTGGTAACCACAAATTTTAGACCCTATGAAGCAGCAATTTTATATGCATGTGTAGAAGGAGATAAAAATATCCCTGTAATCTGGTGTGATTCAGGATATAATACGCCAAATACATATAGACATGCAGAAAAGGTGATTAACCAACTAGATTTAAATATCAAACTCTATGTGCCTAAACAAACGTCGGCACATAGAGATGTTGTAATGGGAATTCCAGACATAGATAATCCATTGCATAAAGAGTTTACGAAACAAGTGAAATTAGAACCTTTTCAACGTGCAATGGAAGAACATCAACCAGATGTTTGGTTTACAAACTTAAGAAAAGGACAAACTGCATTAAGAGATTCATTAGATATCCTAAGTGTAAGTAAAGATGGAGTTTTAAAAGTAAGTCCTTTTTATCATTACAGTGATTCAGATTTGGATGTTTTTTTAGAAAAGTATCAGCTCCCTAATGAAACTAAATATTTTGATCCAACAAAAGTATTGGGTAATAGAGAATGTGGATTACACGTGTAAAAGAGACAATTTAGAGAAGAAATAAAAGACAAACCAACTAGTAATTAGGTTTAAAGAAAAAATAATGAGTACAATAATAGATAGTAATCCATTAGAGAGTGAAGCAATCTATATCATAAGAGAAGTAGCTGCACAGTTTGAAAGACCCGTATTATTATTCTCTGGAGGAAAAGATTCAATAACATTAGTGAGGTTAGCCCAAAAGGCATTCTATCCAGGAAAAATACCTTTTCCATTAATGCATATTGATACAGGACATAACTTTCCAGAGACTATAGAATTTAGAGATAAATTAGTAGAAGAATTAGGAGTAGAATTGATTGTTCGCAATGTACAAGATGCGATTGATCAAGGTAAAGTTGTTGAAGAAAAAGGACGATATTCTAGTCGAAATGGATTACAAACAACAACATTATTAGATGCATTAGAAGAATTTAAATTTGATGCAGCAATTGGCGGTGCTCGTAGAGATGAAGAAAAAGCAAGAGCAAAAGAACGTATTTTTTCAGTAAGAGATGACTTTGGTCAATGGGACGAAAAAAATCAACGTCCAGAATTGTTTGATCATCTCAATGGAAAGATAGAATTAGGACAAAATGTAAGAGTTTTTCCAATTTCTAATTGGACAGAATTGGACGTGTGGAGTTATATACAAAGAGAGCAAATAGAAATACCGTCGATTTATTTTTCACACAAAAGAAAAACATTTCTTAGAGACGGAATGATTTGGTCAGCATCAGATTTTGTTTATAAAGAAGATGATGAAGAAGTAGAAGAAAGAGTTGTTAGATTTAGAACTGTAGGAGATATGACTTGTACAGCAGCAGTAACATCAGAAGCAGTTACAATAGCCGAAGTTGTTCAAGAAATAAAAGCATCAACAATCTCTGAAAGAGGAGCTAGAATTGATGATAAACGATCTGAAGCTGCAATGGAAAAACGTAAGCAACAAGGATATTTTTAAAATAAAAATAAAAGAAAAAAATACTTAATAACTAGGGGTAGTTAATTATTTAGTCATCCGCAGTTTGAGTTCAAGGCGAACTGCGGATTTATTTAAAAACCCAATCATATCAAAACCATGGAAGTATTAAAAATAGCAACAGCAGGAAGTGTAGATGACGGTAAAAGTACTTTGATTGGACGTATATTATACGATACACAATCATTGACAACAGATAAACTAGAAGCTATAGAAAAAAGCAGTAAACAAAAAGGATTTGATTATTTAGATTTCTCATTAGCAACCGATGGTTTAGTAGCAGAAAGAGAACAAGGAATAACAATTGACGTAGCTCATATTTACTTTTCTACTAATAAAAAAAGTTACATTATAGCAGATACTCCAGGACATATAGAGTATACTCGTAATATGGTAACTGGTGCTTCTACATCACAAGCCTCAATTATTTTAGTCGATGCACGTAATGGAGTTGTAGAACAGACATATAGACATTTTTTTATTAATAACTTATTGAGAGTTAAAGATGTAATTGTTGCAGTTAATAAAATGGATTTAGTAGATTTTTCTCAAGAAAAATTTGAAAATATAAAAGCTGATTTTCAGGCGTTAATAGCTAAAAGTGATTACAAAGAACAAAATATAACTTTTATTCCTGTAAGTGCATTAACAGGAGATAATGTAGTAGAAAAATCAACTAAGACACCTTGGTATACAGGAGCGCCTCTTTTGGCTCATTTAGAGCAATTGAACGGTCAAGATTTGTATGAGAAATCACAAGTGCGTTTTCCTGTACAGACAGTAATTAGACCAAAGCAAGCCAATTTTCATGATTTTAGAGGATATGCAGGGAAACTTTATGGAGGTGATTTATCAGTAGGAGATGAGATTACAGTATTACCATCATTAACGACTTCTAAAGTTAAAGAGATATACTTTTTTGATCAAAAATTTGATACTGCTAGTAGAGGAAGTTCTTGTACAATAACTCTGGAAGATAATATTAATATTAGCAGAGGAGATATGATTGTTAAGTCAACAGAAAAGCCGAAAGTTGAGAAGCAATTAACGGCAAAAGTTTGTTGGATGGATAATAAAAATTTAGTTCCAGGAACAAATTATTTTGTGCAAAACGGTAGCAACAGAATTTTAGCAAAAGTAAAAAACGTACAAGGAAGAATAGCAACAGATTTTACAGGAGAAGACACTTCAATTAGTTCTTTAAGTCTTAATGAAATTGGTAAAATACAGATTCAATTAAGTAAACCGTTAGCATTTGATGCATATGATAAAAATAAGGCTTCAGGTTCTTTTATATTAATTGATACACAGACGAATAATACTTCAGGAGTAGGTTTTATAGAATAATTTTAACAAGAAAAATAAGAGCATAAATTGCATATACAAAAGTCATAGGTATGTCTAATAGTGAGCTCTTAAATTACAATACAAACACAACGAGATGCAAAGTTTTAGAACAGAAATAGAAAATCCAATTGTCGAAAAGGATATCCTTGAATTAGCAAATAAAATACAGCAATTCAAAGAAGGGAAAGTAGATGAAGAAAAATTCAGAAGCTTACGTTTAGCACGTGGAGTTTATGGACAACGACAAGAAGGGGTACAAATGATACGTATCAAATTACCATATGGTAAAGTGACAAGTACTCAATTGAGAAAAATATCAGATGTATCCGACGAATATTCTACTGGAAGATTGCATATCACAACACGACAAGATATTCAGATTCATTATGTAAGTCTAGATCGTACACCAGAACTATGGGCTGAGTTAGAAGAGAGTGATGTAACTTTAAGAGAAGCATGCGGTAATACTGTTCGTAATGTAACTGCTTCTGCAATTGCTGGAGTGGATATAGAAGAACCTTTTGATGTGAGTCCATATGCTCATGCAGTTTTTCAATTCTTTTTACGTAATCCTGTGTGTCAAGAAATGGGAAGGAAATTTAAAATATCTTTTTCTTCTTCAGACACAGATACTGCATTATCTTATATCCATGATATAGGATTAATTCCTAAACTAAAAGATGGAATACGAGGTTTTAAAGTAATGTTAGGAGGAGGATTAGGATCTCAACCTAGAAGTGCTGAAGTATTATATGAATTTATAACTACTGAAAAAATAGTACCATTAATCGAAGGTGTTTTGCGAGTTTTTGATCGTTATGGAGAACGTACAAAACGATTAAAAGCTAGAATGAAATTCTTGATAAAAGAAATAGGATTAGATGCTTTTAAAGATTTAATAAATAAAGAACAAAAAGCATTATCATATGAAATATACCCATTAGATAAAAATGCATTAGAGTATGATGCTAAAAGAATATTACCTACAAAATTAGCAGAAAAGGTATTTATTGAAAATAAAGAAGAATTTGATAACTGGAAAAAATCGAATGTACTTCAACAAAAACAAGAAGGATATGTCGCTATAGGGATTCGAGTATCATTAGGAGATTTCTATACTGATAAAGCAAGACTATTGGCTAATTTGATTGAAGAATATGCAGGAGATGAAATAAGATTGTCACTTCGTCAAGATATTTTAATTCCAAATGTTAAAGAAGAAAATATTCCTTTTGTATATCAAGAGTTGAAAAAACTAGGATTTACAACAGCAGGGTATAATGGAACAGTTGATATTACAGCATGTCCAGGAACAGATACGTGTAATTTAGGTATTGCTAGTAGTACTGGAATTTCGACAGAATTAGAACGAGTATTACAGGAAGAATATCCAGCATATGTACATAATAAAGAAATAGCTATAAAAATTAGCGGATGTATGAATGCATGTGGGCAGCATAACATGGCTCATATAGGATTTCAAGGAATGTCTATTAGAACTCCAGAAAAACTTGTTGCTCCAGCATTGCAGGTATTATTAGGAGGTGGTGTATTAGGAAATGGAGCAGGAAGGTTTGCAGATAAAGTGATTAAGATACCTAGTAAGCGTGGACCAGAAGCGTTGAGAAGAATTTTAAATGATTATGAGAAAAACTCAAATCAAGTAAGTTTTTTAAACTATTATGATCAACAAGGAGAAAAGTATTTTTATAACCTTCTTAAAGATTTATCCGAAACAAGTAACTTAACACCTCAAGATTTTATTGATTGGGGGAATAGAGAAGAATATGTAAAGGCTGTAGGAGTAGGAGAATGTGCTGGAGTCGTGATAGATTTAATAGCAACATTGTTTTTAGAAAGTGAAGAAAAACTAGCAAAAGCAAAAGAATCATTTTTAGAAAATAATTATGCACATGCGATATACCATGCTTATAGTGCTTTTGTAAATTCAGCTAAAGCATTGTTATTGGCAGAAAATAAAAAAACAAATACTCATGCGAGTATCATTGATCAATTTGAAACAGAATTTGTTACATCCAAAAAAATAAATTTAGAAGGGAAAACATTTTCAGAAATAATATATCAATTACAAAATAATAAACCATCGAAAGAATTCGCGAATCAATACATTTTAGATTCTGAGCAATTCCTTCAAAAAGTACAGGCATACAGAAAGTTGGAGGTGCTCAATGTATAATAGAGGCAGTTTTACAGTAGTTGGAGCAGGGCCAGGAGATGCAGAGTTAATTACTTTAAAAGCAATAAAGGCGTTAAAAAAAGCAACAGTTGTACTGTATGATGCATTAGTTAATAAAGAATTATTGGCCTATGCAAATGAAGCAGAACTGATATTTGTTGGTAAACGAAAAGGATGTTATGCATACCAACAAGAGCAAATCAATGAGTTGATTGTTAGTAGCGTAAAAACAAATGGACATGTAGTGAGGTTAAAAGGAGGGGATCCTTTTATTTTTGGGCGAGGAGCCGAAGAGATAGACTATGCACAGCGATATGGAATAACAACAGCGATGGTTCCAGGAATTTCGTCATCAATGGCAGTTCCAGCATACCAAGGAATACCATTAACAAAGCGAGGAATATCCGAAAGTTTTTGGGTAATTACAGGAACTACAAAAAATCATGAACTGTCCTCAGACATAAAATTAGCTGCAAAATCAACTGCAACAATTGTAATATTGATGGGAATGGGGAAGCTCAACGAAATAGTTAGTATCTTTATGGCTGAAAAGAAGAGTAAAGTTCCTGTTGGAATTATCCAAAATGGAACAACAACTCATGAAAAAAATGGATACGGAACAATAGATTCTATAGAATCTGTTGTGAAACAGAAGGAGTTATCTTCTCCAGCAATTATAGTTATTGGAGAAGTGGTGAAGAATAGATCAAAATTGAATTTGATTTCTGAACAAGTAGAAAAAGTAGAATTGAATGCAGTTATACGCTAAATGGAGATGGAAAGAAATGATTTATATCCTGTTTTTTTAAAAGTTCACAAACTTAATTTGCTGATAATTGGAGGAGGGAACGTTGGATTAGAAAAATTGACATTTTTGTTAAAATCAAGTCCAAATGCCAATATCGTAATGTTAGCAAAAGATTTTTTACCAACAGTAAAAGAATTAGCAATGATACATAATGTAATGTTAATTCAGAAGCCATATCATCGTAAGTATTTGAAAAAAAAGCATATGGTCATAGCTGCAACAGACGATTTAAAAATAAATCAAAAGATTTATGCAGATGCTAGAAAAAGATATTTATTAGCTAACATAGCAGATACGCCAGAGTTATGCGATTATTATATGGGAGGAATAGTAACTAAAGGAAATGTTAAAGTTGCAATATCTACCAATGGAAAATCGCCAACAACGGCAAAAAGATTACGCCAATTTTTTGAGCAAGTGATACCTGAAGATATCAACAAATTGGTGCAAAATTTAAATGAATTCAGGAAAACAATAAAAGGTGATTTCGAAGAAAAAGTAGAAACATTAAACGAAGTTACCAAAGGATTAATAGCTAAAAATAGTTGAGAAATGATAAAGACCGATATACTTATTATTGGAGCTGGACCAACAGGATTATTTACCGTTTTTGAAGCGGGATTATTAAAACTAAAATGTCATTTAATAGATGCATTACCACAACCAGGTGGGCAATGTGCAGAGATATATCCAAAAAAACCTATCTATGATATACCAGGATTTCCTGAAGTTTTAGCAGGAGATTTAGTAGATAACTTAATGAAGCAAATAGAATCGTTTGAGCCAGGTTTTACATTAGGAGAAAGAGCAGATACTATAGAGAAACTTGATGATGGAACATTTATAGTAACAACCAATAGAGGAACAAAACACCATGCGCCAATTGTAGCTATAGCAGGTGGATTAGGATCTTTTGAGCCACGTAAACCACCTATTCCTAATATAGCCGATTACGAAGATAAAGGTGTTGCTTATATTATTCGTGACCCAGAAGTTTATAGAGATAAACGTGTTGTAATTGCTGGTGGAGGAGATTCTGCATTAGATTGGACTATTTTCTTAGCAGATGTTGCTAGTGAAATAACATTGATACATAGAAGAAACGAATTTAGAGGAGCATTAGATTCTGTTGAAAAAGTTGCCGAATTAAAGAAATTAGGAAAAGTAAACCTAATAACTGATGCTGAGGTAAAAGGAATTCATGGAGAAGGACATGTAACTGGTGTGACTGTAAAACATAAAACTGAAGGAGAAATCTTAAAAGAAACAGATCATTTTATACCATTATTTGGGCTTTCGCCTAAATTAGGACCTATAGGTGATTGGGGCTTAGATATCGAGAAAAACGCTATTAAAGTTGATAATACATTAGATTATCAAACTAACATACCAGGTATCTATGCAATTGGAGATGTAAATACATATCCGGGGAAACTTAAACTAATTTTATGTGGATTCCATGAAGCTACATTAATGTGTCAAAGTGCTTATAAACGTATTTTTCCTGATAAAAAATATGTAATGAAATATACAACTGTAAGTGGGATAGATGGATTTGATGGAAGTAGAAAAGAAGCCAAGAAAGCAGTTGTAAAAGCAATTGTGTAAATAAGAATTAAGTGTTAATTATAATAAAAACTTTCCTCATAAATAATGCTAAATCAAGTATATTTGTGAGGAATTTTTAATAATACAATGTCAGACGTTACCATAAAAATAAAAGATAGAGAAGGAGTTGTACATGAGATACAAGCACCTACAGATATGGCTATGAACCTCATGGAAGTATGTAAAGCATACGAACTACCAGTTGAAGGAACATGTGGAGGAATGGCAATGTGTGCTTCTTGTCAATGTTATGTGTTATCAGAACATCAATTACCAGAAATGGGAGTTGATGAAGATATGATGCTAGCAGAAGCATTCTATGTAGAAGATAATAGTCGATTGGGATGTCAAATTCCTATAACTCCAGAACTGGATGGTTTAGAAATAGAACTAGCTCCAGAATCATAAATCATTATGATTTAATAGAAAATAATTGTTAATTACTTGCAAAACAGTGTTAGAACTGTTTTATTTGTAAAATATATCGTTGCATATCAATAACATTGACAGCAACTGTTCTTACACTTTTTTAAATGTTATCAAGAAAGGCAGAGGGATTAGACCCAATGAAGCCTTAGCAACCCTTTATATTTATAAAGAAGGTGCTACATTCTACCATTAATATGGATAGATAACCATAAGTAATAGTTTTTCGCAAGCTATTCCTCTTACATTTCTTGATATATTTTGACTCAGTATTCATTGTTTGCTATAAACAATGATAAGATCAGCATTGCTTTTTTGTTTTTGAAACAACAAGACAAAAAAAGAAAATGAAAAATATAGAAGAAATATTAAAAGAAAAAATCTTAGTATTAGATGGAGCAATGGGGACCATGTTGCAACGTTATAAGTTTACAGAAGAAGATTTTAGAGGAGATAGATTTAAAGATTGGCCAATCGCACTTCAAGGAAATAATGATCTTTTAAGTTTAACACAACCAGAAGCGATTCAAGATGTACATAGAGCATATTTTGAAGCAGGCGCAGATATTGTAGAAACAAATACTTTTTCAGGTACAACAATTGCTATGGCCGACTATAAAATGGAGGAGTTGGTGTATGAGCTTAATTTTGAATCTGCGAAATTAGCAAAAGAAATAGCAGTAGAGTTTACGTTAAAAAATCCAAACAAACCTAGATTCGTAGCAGGATCTATTGGCCCTACTAATAAAACTGCAAGTATGTCTCCAGATGTAAATGACCCTGGATTTAGAGCAGTTACGTTCGAAGAATTAAAAAATGCTTATAAACTCCAAGTAGAAGCATTACTTGACGGAGGAGCAGATATTTTATTAATAGAAACAATATTTGATACTCTAAATGCTAAGGCAGCTTTATTTGCGGTAGAAGACGTAAAAGAAGAACGAAGCATTGAAGTGCCAATAATGATAAGTGGTACAATAACAGATGCAAGTGGTAGAACATTATCAGGACAAACAGCAGAAGCATTTTTAATATCAATAGCACATATTCCAATGTTGTCTGTAGGATTTAATTGTGCATTAGGTGCGAGTCAATTAACACCACATTTGGAAGTACTATCACAAAAAACATCTGCAGGAGTATCAGCACATCCTAATGCAGGATTGCCCAATGCATTTGGAGAATATGATGAAACGCCAGAACAAATGGCATCACAAATAAAAGAATATCTAGATAAGAACTTAATTAACATTATAGGAGGTTGTTGTGGTACGACACCGGAACATATTAAGGCTATTGCAGCATTAGCATCACAGTATAAACCCAGAACAGCTTTTGAAACAGTTTAATAGTATGGGAAGAGAAAAAATATTAAAACTTTCAGGATTAGAACCTTTAATTGTAACCTCAGAATCTAATTTTATTAATGTAGGAGAACGTACAAATGTTGCTGGATCTCGTAAATTTCTTAGGTTAATTAAAGAAGAAAATTTTGAAGAAGCTTTAACAGTAGCAAGACATCAAGTCGAAGGAGGAGCACAAATCATTGATATCAACATGGATGATGGTTTGATAGATGGAAAAGAAGCAATGGTTAAGTTCCTTAATTTGGTGATATCAGAACCTGATATAGCTAAAGTTCCTATAATGATAGATAGTTCTAAATGGGATATTATAGAAGCAGGACTACAAGTTGTTCAAGGTAAATGCGTAGTGAATTCTATAAGTTTGAAAGAAGGAGAACCTGTATTTATCAAACAAGCAAAATTAATCAAGAGATATGGAGCCGCTGTTATTGTAATGGCGTTTGATGAAGTTGGTCAAGCAGATACTTATGATAGGCGAATAGAAATAGCAAAAAGATCCTATCAGATTTTAGTCGATATAGTAAAATTTCCACCTGAAGATATCATTTTCGATTTAAATATTTTTCCAGTAGCTACTGGTATGGATGAACATAGGTTGAATGCTATTGATTTTATTGAAGCAACTAAATGGGTCCGTACTAATTTAGCTTATTGTAGTGTTAGTGGAGGGGTTAGTAATGTGTCTTTTTCTTTTAGAGGAAACAATACAGTTAGAGAAGCTATGCATTCAGTCTTTCTATACCATGCAATTCGTGCAGGTATGAATATGGGGATTGTTAATCCAGCAATGCTTGAAGTTTATGACGAAATTCCAAAAGATTTATTAGAGCATGTTGAAGATGTAATTTTAAATAGAAGAGAAGATGCTACAGAACGATTATTAGAATTTGCGGAAACTGTTAAAGGGATAAAAAAAGAAAAAACAATAGACTTATCCTGGAGAGAAGAAGGATTACAAAATAGAATAACAAGAGCTTTAGTCAAAGGTATTGATCAGTTTATATTAGAAGATATAGAAGAAGCGAGAACGAGCGTGTCTAAACCTATTGAAGTAATAGAAGGATATTTGATGACGGGGATGAATGTTGTAGGAGATCTATTTGGAACAGGGAAAATGTTTCTACCACAAGTAGTAAAATCAGCAAGAGTAATGAAAAAGGCTGTTGCATATTTATTGCCTTATATAGAGGAAGATAAGTTAAAAAATGCTTCTTTATACGAAGATGAGAGTAATAAATCAGCAGGAAAAATATTAATGGCAACTGTTAAAGGTGACGTGCATGATATCGGTAAAAATATTGTGTCGGTTGTTTTGGGATGTAATAATTACGAAATAATAGATTTGGGAGTAATGGTTCCTCCAGAAAAAATTATTGAAACAGCAATAGAAAAAAAAGTAGATGTTATAGGCTTAAGTGGCTTAATAACTCCATCATTAGATGAGATGGTTTATTTGGCAAAAGAAATGGAACGAAAGGGATTTAGTATTCCTTTGCTAATTGGTGGAGCGACCACATCCAAAGCACATACAGCAGTAAAAATCGATACGCAATATCAAAATGCTGTAGTACATGTAAATGATGCTTCACGTGCAGTAACGGTTGTAGGAGATTTGCTAAATAAAAGGAATAATCAAAAATACGTAGGCGAATTAAAATCGGATTATGAGGAGTTTAGAAAAGGATTTTTAAAAAGAACCAAGCATAAAGAATATTTAGATATTGAAGCTGCAAGGAAGAATAAATATGAAGTTGATTGGAATACTCAAGAAATAAAAAAACCTAAAAAATTAGGAATTCAAGTTATAGAACAACAAGACTTACGAGAATTAGAGAGCTATATAGATTGGACCCCTTTTTTTAGATCATGGGATTTACATGGTAAGTATCCAGAAATACTGAACGATTCAGTAGTGGGAGAGCAAGCAACGATCTTATTCAGTGATGCACAAGAATTGTTACAAAAGATAATTGATGAAAAATGGTTTGAAGCCAAAGCTGTTTACGGGCTATTTGCTGCAAATACAGTTGCGGTAGATGATATTGAAATTTATCATACTGAACGTAGAAAAAAGAAGTTAGCAACGTTTAGAACTTTACGACAACAATTAAAAAAATACAAAGGAAAGCCTAATATAGCATTAGCAGATTATATAGCTCCTAAAGATTCTGGAATAGAGGATTATATAGGATGTTTTTGTGTAAGTACAGGTTTTGGAGTAAAAGAAAAAGCAACATTATTCGAAAAAGATAATGATGATTATTCGTCAATAATGATAAAAGCATTAGGGGATAGATTGGCAGAAGCATTTGCAGAATTTTTGCATCAAAAAGTAAGAAAAGAAGATTGGGGATATGCTCAAGAAGAAGTGCTATCTAATAATGAGTTAATTGCTGAAAGTTACAAAGGAATTAGACCTGCACCAGGATATCCTGCATGTCCAGATCATCTTGAAAAAATAACAATATGGGATGTTTTAAAAGTAAAAGAATCTATCAATGTTGAATTAACAGATGGGTTGGCGATGTGGCCGGCTGCTTCGGTATCGGGGTATTATTTTGCGAATCCAAAAGCTAGTTATTTTGGAGTAGGTAAAATAAAAGAAGATCAAGTTATAGATTTCGCAAAGCGGAAAGAATTAGATATAGCTATTGCAAAAAAATGGTTGAATCCTAATTTAGTTGAAGGGAAATAAACAAGATGAAAGTAACAGAACACATTAAACAGGCTAAAGGGAAAACATTGTTTTCATTTGAATTAATTCCTCCACAAAAAGGAAGAAATATTAAAGAACTCTATAATAATATAGATCCTTTAATGGAATTTAAACCACCATTTATTGATGTAACTACCTCTAGAGAAGAATTTATTTATATTGATAGAGATGGATTACTTGATAAAAAACTAACAAGAATGAGGCCAGGTACTGTGGGTATTTGTGCCTCGATAAAGCATAAATATAATGTAGATGCGATACCTCATGTACTTTGTGGAGGTTTTACAAAAGAAGAGACAGAATATTTGTTAGTTGATTGTCATTACTTAGGAATAGATAATGTAATGGCATTACGAGGAGATGCTATGAAAGAAGAAAAATATTTTACGCCAAGTGAAGGAGGACATAAATATGCAAATGAATTAGTGAAGCAGATTGTAGATATGAATCAAGGGAAATTTTTGCATGAAGTTATCGAATCTGATAATAATTCAAATTTTTGTATAGGAGTAGCAGGATATCCAGAAAAACACCTAGAAGCTCCATCATTAGATGCAGATATTAGAAGATTAAAAGATAAAGTAGATGCTGGAGCAGATTATATTGTAACTCAAATGTTTTTTGACAATCAACGATATTTTGATTTTGTAGATCGAGCTAGAAAGGCTGGAATAGAAGTACCCATAATTCCAGGAATAAAACCAGTAGCAGTTAAGAGGCATTTACAGCTGTTACCGCAAGTTTTTAGATTAGATATTCCAGATGAGTTAGTAAAAGCTGTAGAGGGATGTAAAAATAACGCACAAGTGCGTGAAGTTGGAGTTGAATTTGCTGTACAACAATCCAAAGAGTTGATGAAAAGAGGGGTGCCAGTATTACATTATTATTCTATGGGTAAATCTGATAATATAAAAAAAATAGCAGCTCAGGTTTTTTAGATGTAACTAATAATACACAAAATAAAAGAAGGATTTTTGAATCCTTCTTTTATTTTGTGTATTATTGAATTGGATATATTCTAAGAGACTTATGAAATCAAAAAAGGATAGAACAATTCTATATTTCTTAATAATAGTACATATTATTTTTTTTGTTATAAGTCTATATTATGGAAATTATTACTTAGATGATTCTTATGAATATTTTTGGCAAGCAAAAAATATATTAAACGATTTTATATTTTATAGTAATGATTTAAACGAAAGTATTGATAATAGATATTATACTAAGAGACCTCCTTTATATTCTTTATTTATAATTGTGAGTTCTATATTTCTAAAATGGAAAATAGGCGTTTTAATATTCCAAAATATTATTTCTGTTATAACTATTTTGATGACTATTAAGATCTTTGAATCATTGAAGTTTCAAATAAATAAAAAGATACTATTGGTTTTTCTTGCCACTAGTTTGAGTCAATACATATATGCTAATTTATTGATGAGTGAAATTGTTTTTCAATTTTTAATTGTAAGCTTACTATATCAATTCACAATAGTGTTGAAAAACAAAAAAATGAAATCCGTATTGATATTTCAAATGATAATCATACTCTTGTTCTTAACAAAACCTGTTTTTTATTTATTTGTAATACCAAATTTAGTATTTGGATTGTTTTTAGTGAAAAGAATAAAATATTTATGGCTAGGAGCATTGATACCAATTATAGCATTAATTGGATTTTCTTATTGGAATTATACAAGAACAGGAAGTTATGAAATCTCAAGTATTCAGAATATAAATCTAAAAGATTATAATCTAAAGTATTTTCATACGAATGTTTATGGAGCAAAAAAAGCACTAGAGATTAACGAAAAAATAACAAGTGAAATAAATGAAATTAAAGAGTATTCTAATAGAGAAAAAACTACTAAAAAGATTGCAATAAACTACCTTAAAAAAGACTTTTTAAATTACGTGCTTTTCCATTTTAAAGGAAGTGTAAGAATGTTATTTGATCCTGGAAGATTTGATTTGTATAATTTTTTTAGTGCCGAAAAATCTAACAAAGTAGGCTTTTTAAAAATATTGAATGATGAAGGATATAGAGGAATATGGAATTATATAAAGATGCAACCTTTATTTATTTTGATAAGTTTACCCATTATTCTATTTTTTAATTTTATAAAAATAGCTGGGTTTATTTTTTTTGGAATTAAAAACTGTACTAAACTTTCTTATTCATTATGGTTTATGGTGATACTATTAGGGTATATAATAGGACTTACAGGACCTTTGGGAGCTTCCAGATTTATGGTGCCAATTCTACCAATCTATTTGATAATAGCAGTAATAGGAATAGAAAGTTTATTGAAAAATTATTTAAAGAAATTGTATCTAAAAATACAGTAAATAGCATGAACTCCATCTTTCCAATTAATTTTTTTTCCTTCATCATAAGTACGTCCATAATATGATATACCAACTTCATAAATCCTAATTTTAGAGATTTTAGCAATTTTGGCAGTTACTTCAGGTTCAAAACCGAAACGCTTTTCCTTTAAAGTTATTGATTTAAGAATTTTAGCATCAAATAATTTATAACATGTTTCCATATCTGTCAAATTAAGATTGGAAAACATATTAGAGAGGAAGGTTAGAAATTTATTACCTATGGTATGCCAAAAAAATAAGATACGATGCGGTCTTTGTCCCATAAATCTAGATCCGTAAACAACATCTGCATGACCGTCAATAACAGGTTTTAGTAAATCATTATACTCATTTGGATCATATTCAAGATCAGCATCTTGAATAATAATGTAGTCACCAGTCGCTTTTTCTATAGCAGTATGTAAAGCAGCACCTTTTCCTTTGTTTTTGTCATGTTTAAAATACTCGATATTAAAACTTAAGTCTTGACGTTTTTTATAAGCTAAGATCATCTCTTCTGTATTGTCAGTAGATGAATCATTTACAATAATTATTTCTTTTTTGAAATTTTCACCTAAATAAACATGATCTATTTTGTTAAGTATGAGGTGTATTGTGTTTCCTTCATTAAATACAGGAATAACAATAGATAGCTTTTTCATTTTGAAATAAAGTTAAAGATATACAAGTATAGTGAATAATTGTTTTAACAAAATAAAAATAGGCTTTATCAAATAAAAAAGAGCTTTAGTAAAATAAAAAATAGATTACTTTTGCGCTTATGAAAAAACGAATTTACCTGTTATTACTATGTATGCACAGTGTGTTGATAGCACAAGATAAAGAACCTAAAAATTTTGAGTTAGATGTTCAGAATTTTTATGGAACTGTATTAAAACACAATCCGGATATCTCGCACTTGATTACAGGACATCCAACAGGAGTTATTCTATCGTTAAATAGAAAAACATTCGGAAAAAAAGAATGGGAAAGATTATATAATTATCCAGATTACGGAATTTCGTTTATCCATCAGGATATGGATAATCCAGAATTAGGAGAACATTATGGTTTATATGCTCATTATAATTTTTATTTCTTCAAACGATTTTTACAATTTAGAGTTGGACAAGGAATTTCATATAATACGAATCCTTATGATGCGGATGATAATTTTAGAAATATAGCGTACGGGTCTCATTTTTTAAGTTCTACATATTTACTGTTGAGTTATAAAAAAGAGAATCTTATTGGAGGATTAGGTCTACAAGGAGGGGTAGGAGTTATTCATTACTCAAATGGAAATACAAAATCACCAAATACAAGTACTAATACATTGACTTTTAATATAGGATTAAATTATCAATTTAATCAAAAAGAACCAATGTATGTTACAAAAGAAAAGGGGTTAAGAAAGAAAAAAGAACCGTTTGGTTTTGGGTTTTATTTAAGAAGTGGGGTTAGTCAAAATGGATTAATTGGCTCAGGGCAATATCCATTTTATACATTTGGAGGTTTTGTAGATAAGCGATTAAATAAAAAAAGTGCATTACAATTAGGAACAGAATTATTTATATCACAAGCTTTACAAAGACATATAGAATTTAGAGCTACAGGAGGATTTAATGACGGAACTACAGGAGATGAAGATTCAAAAAGAGTAGGAGTTTATTTTGGACATGAATTAAGGATAAACAAAGTTTCAGTGATTACTCAAATAGGTGCATATGTATATTACCCATATGATTTTGAAGGAGTAATTTATGATAGATTAGCATTACAGTATTATTTTACAGATAATTTTTTTGGATCTATTTCTGTAAAAGCACATGCAGCAAAAGCAGAATCAGCAGAATTTACAATTGGATATAGATTATGAAAAAAAACATAAAAGATAAGAAAATGAAAAAAATAGTTTTTTTCTTAGCCTTAATATTAGGTATAACTAGTTGTGATAGTGTTGATAGTCCAGATTGTTTTCAAAGAACAGGAACTATTGTAAGCAAAGAAGTAATCATTGAAGAGTTTACTAGGATATTAGTAAACCCTAATGTAGAGATGATTTTAAAAGAAGGAGTAGAAACGAAAATAGTTATAGAGTCTGGAGAGAATTTAATAGATGAAGTTACAGCTGAAGTTATTGATGAGCGCTTAATTTTATCCAATACAAATGATTGTAATTTTGTACGATCTTTTAATCAAACAAAAATTTATGTGACAGCTCCTAATATTACAGAAATACGAAGTGCTACTCAATTTGATATTTCGTCTGATGGTGTATTAACATACCCAAGTTTGAGTTTATTATCTGAAGATATAGGAGAAAATACTGGATCCACTAATGGTACTTTTCATTTAGATGTAGACAATGAAAATATAAATGTTGTAGGAAATAATATAGCTACTTTTTTTATTTCAGGAAAAGTAAATACACTTACTGTAACTTTAGCTTCAGGGCCAGGAAGGTTTGAAGGAAGAGATTTATTAGCAAATGAGATACAGTTATTTCATAGAGGATCAAATAAGGTAATCATACATCCATTACAATCTTTACGAGGAGAGTTAAGAAGTACAGGAGATGTAATTTCTGTTAATCGACCAGATGTAGTTGCAGTTGAAGAATTTTTTACAGGAAGATTGATTTTTGAATAAAGAGGTGATTAATTAGTAAGTTCTCTAAATAAGCTTTCTAAATTTTTATTTTGACGTTTAAGTTGTAATAATTTTAGCTCATTCTGTTGTGCAAAATCAAATACAGCTGGACGCATATCTTCTGTAGTTGTAAATGTTAATTCATATACAAGGCCATATGTATTAACAACATTCTTTAAATTAGGAATTCTTCTAAAAAAAGCATCTTCTATACGATAATCAAACTCTACTTCAATAACCTGCTCAGCTTGATCTCGTAAATCATTAAGTTTCTGATCAGCTACAATCTCACCTTTGTTAATAATAATAACACGATCACACATAGCTTCTACCTCTTGCATGATATGTGTAGAAAGAAAAACAGTTTTTTCTTTCCCAACAGTGGTGATTAAATCCCTGATTTCTACTAATTGATTTGGATCAAGTCCAGTAGTAGGTTCATCAAGAATTAAAACTTTTGGATCATGTAATAATGCACAAGCTAAACCAACACGTTGACGGTAACCTTTAGAGAGCTGTCCAATTTTTTTATTAGCTTCAGACGTTAATCCAGTCAATGTAATAACCTCTTCTATTCTTGATTTATGTGTATGATATACTTGAGCATTAAAAGCAAGGTATTCTCGTACATACATCTCTAAATATAAAGGATTATGTTCAGGAAGATAACCAATACTTTGTTGTACTTCTTTTTGTTGTTGTGACACATCAAACCCATTTACAATTGCAGTACCCTCAGTCGTATTAAGATAGGTGGTTAATATTTTCATCATAGTTGATTTACCAGCACCATTTGGTCCTAAGAACCCCACAATTTCTCCAGCTTTGATGTCAAAAGAAATAGAGTTAAGAGCTTTTTGATCTTTATATGATTTAGAAATATTGGTAACTGTAATTGACATACTAAAAATGAATTAACGAATAATGAATTTCAAAAATAAACAATTCTACTACTAGCCATAACGAAACCTCTTAATAAATGTTATTTCTTTTTAAAATTTACAGATATAATCAATCAGTTAAATGCTCGTTAGGTCTTAAATGTAATATTCTGAAGTATGTTTGATATCTTTTAAAACAAAAGTACTATTTAGTACACCAATATTTTCAATTTTGGATAGTTTATACTTTACAAAATCATGATATTCTTCTAAGCTTTTGGTATGTATTTTTAGTAAGAAATCAACTTGACCAGCCATGTGAAAACATTCCTGTACTTCGTCAAGATTTTGAACTTGTTCTTCAAATTTTTCAATAAAAGCTTCATTATGATATCGCATAGATACTTGACAAATAGTAGTGATAGATCTATCAATTAATTTCTTGTCTAGAATAGCTACATATTTTTTTATAAAACCTTGTTTCTCTAATCGCCTTATTCGTTCATATATTGGAGAGGGCGTTAAGTTTAGAATTTTAGCAATTTCTTTAGTTGTTTTCTTAGCATCACTTTGCAAAATCCTAAGAATTGTTGTGTCAATTTGATCTAATTGTTCCATAGTAATAAAAAATATTACTTCAAAAATAAGATATAAAAACATTGAATAGTAAAAAAAATGGTAAAACAGATAAGATTCGGTAAAAATTACTTATTTAATAAAGATATGTGTTGTAAGTAAGCTTCTTTTGTATTTTAGTCAGGAAATAACACGGATTCGTGTTGGATAAAATACCTATTATGAGTGACACCAAAATTTTAATTATTGGAGCTAATGGACAGTTAGGTTCTGTATTAACAAAAGCATTAAAAGAAAAAATTGGAGCAGAAAATGTTGTAGCTTCAGATTTATTCAAAAAAGATGATTTTGAAGGAATTTTCGAGATTATAGATGCAACTGATATAACAGTGATTCAAAAAGCTGTTGATACCTATAAAATTACGCAGATATATCATTTAGCAGCTATTTTATCTGCAAATGGTGAAAAAAATCCGCTTCGAACTTGGGATATTAACATGAAAACGCTTTTTAATGTATTAGAAGTAGCTAGATTAAGTGGTATAGAAAAAGTTTTTTATCCAAGTTCTATTGCTGTTTTTGGAGATAATGCACCGCAGGATAATACAAGTCAAGCTGCATATTTAGATCCAGCTACAGTATACGGTATAAGTAAAGCTGCTGGAGAAAATTGGGCACAATACTATTTTATGAGATATGGACTAGATGTGCGATCGGTTCGTTATCCAGGAGTAATAGGATACCAATCTTTACCAGGGGGAGGTACTACAGATTACGCAGTGGATATTTATCATAAAGCAGTTTTAGAAGAAGAATTTAGTTGCTTTTTGAATAAAGAAGAAGTATTGCCAATGATTTTTATGGAAGATGCTATTCGAGCAACATTAGAATTAATGGATGCTCCTAAAGAATCCATAAAAACACGTACATCATACAACTTAGCAGGAACAAGTTTTTCTCCTGAAGAAATTGTATCTTCCATACGTAAAATATATCCAGATTTTAAAGTTAAATATGAACCAGATTTTAGACAAGATATAGCAGCAAAATGGCCAAATACTATAGATGATTCTGCCGCTTCAAAAGATTGGAATTGGAAACCATCATATACTCTTGATGAAATAACCAAAACCATGGTTCAAAAATTAAAAGAGCAATACAATATTCAATAAAACAAAAATAAGACATATTATGTTTTCAAATATAAAAGAAGAGATACAACAAGAATTAAACGAAATAAAAGAAGCAGGGTTATATAAATCAGAAAGAATTATAACAACGCCTCAAGGAGCACAAATTGATACAACAGTAACTAAAGATGTATTAAACTTTTGTGCAAATAATTATTTAGGCCTTTCTTCTCATCCATCAGTATTACAAGCAGGTAAAGATGCTATTGATTCTCATGGATATGGAATGTCGTCAGTACGTTTTATTTGTGGAACGCAAGATATCCACAAAGAATTAGAACACAAGACAGCAGCATTTCTTGGGATGGAAGATTGTATTTTATATGCAGCAGCTTTTGATGCTAATGGAGGAGTTTTTGAACCAATACTAGGTGCAGAAGATGCTATAATTTCTGACGCTTTAAATCATGCATCGATTATTGACGGAATTCGTTTGTGTAAAGCCAAACGATTTAGATATGATCATAACGATATGGCTGCTCTTGAAGAAAAATTAAAAGAAGCGCAAGGTTCTCGTCGTATTATGATTGTTACTGATGGATCATTCTCTATGGATGGAACAATAGCACAATTGGATAAAATTTGTGATTTAGCAGATGCATACGGAGCTATGGTAATGGTAGATGAATGTCACTCAACAGGATTTTTAGGTAAAACTGGTAGAGGAACTCATGAGTACAGAGATGTAATGGGACGTATTGATATTATTACTGGAACATATGGTAAAGCTTTAGGAGGAGCATCAGGAGGATTTACCGCAGCAAGAAAAGAAATTGTTGATATGCTAAGACAACGTTCTAGACCTTATTTATTTTCGAATACAGTAGCCCCATCGATTGTAGGTGCTTCTATTAAAGTACTAGATCTTTTAAGTGCATCTACAGAGTTAAGAGATAAATTAGAAGAAAATACTACCTTTTTCCGTTCAGAAATGACAGCAGCAGGATTTGATATTGTTCCTGGAGATCATCCTATTGTACCTGTGATGTTATACGATGCACCACTTGCTCAAGAATTTGCATCTAAATTATTAGAAGAAGGAATTTATGTAATAGGATTTTTCTATCCAGTAGTACCAAAAGGAAAAGCAAGAATTAGAGTTCAATTATCAGCAGGACACGATCGTCATCATTTAGAAAAAGCAGTAGCAGCATTTACCAAAGTTGGTAAAGCATTGAAAGTGATAGAGTAAACGAACGTTTGTTAGCTTAAAAAAAACATAAAAAGTTTTTATTATTAAAATAATTGGCTACTTTAGCCACGCAATAAAGAGCAAAAAACAATGAATAACGTATTTACTTGGAACCGATTTTATTTTTTCTTTTTCTATTATATAGAAAAGGTCGGGATCGCTATGTAAATAAATAAATTCATATTTATAATATAAAATCCCGATTCAAACGAATCGGGATTTTTTTTTCATGAAATAGAAAGAGAAAGAGAAAATTATCACTAAATGAAACAAAAAGTAGCCATACAAGGAGTTAAAGGATCTTACCACCATGGGGTGGCACAATCCTATTTCGGAGCCAATGTAGTTGTTGATGAATGTTTGTCATTTAGAGAACTAGTAAGTAGCTTAGAAAATAAGAGAAGTACAGATGCGGTAATGGCAATAGAAAACTCAATTGCGGGGTCAATATTGCCTAACTATGCATATATAGATGAACATAATTTAAAGATTCAAGGAGAGTATTATCAACCAATACATCATTGTTTAATGGCTCTAGAAGGACAAAAAATTGGAGATATAAAAGAAGTATACTCGCATCCTATGGCACTATTACAATGCAAGGATTTTTTTAAAAAACATACGCATATAAAATTAGTTGAAGATGCAGATACGGCTGAAGTTGCTAAAAGAATTAACAATCATAAAATTAAGAATGTAGCAGCCATAGCAGGAAAAATTGCAGCAGATATTTATGACCTAGAAATAGTAGCAGCAAATATTCAAACAAATCAAACGAATAGTACTCGTTTTTTTATTCTTAATACAGAAGAAGAGAAAAATATAGAAAAGAAAGAGATCAATAAAGCATCATTAAAATTTGTAACCGATCACAATAGAGGCAGTTTAGCAACTGTACTTAATGTTATGAGTGATTGTAAGCTGAATTTAACAAAAATTCAATCAATGCCAGTAATTGATGATCCATGGAAATATTCCTTTTTTGTAGATGTAACATTTGAAGAATATAAAGAGTATCAAAAAGCATTATCAATCTTAGAAATAATGGCACTTCAATTAAAAGTTTTAGGTGAATATAAAAATCAAAAGTCATGAGTATAAAAACGGCAAGACGACTTGAATCTGTAAAAGAATATTATTTTTCGACCAAACTAAGAGAGGTAAGAAAATTAATAGCATCTGGAAAACCTGTACTTAATATGGCTATAGGAAGTCCAGATTTAGCACCTCCCCAAAGAGTATTAGCAGAGATTAATAATGCTATTCATGAAAATGGAGCTCATAAATATCAGAGTTATCAGGGAGTACCAGCACTTAGAGAAGCTATTGTTGATTTTTATAAAAGAAAATACCAAGTAGATCTTGATTCAGAAAGAGAAGTATTACCATTATTAGGGTCTAAAGAAGGAATTATGCATATTTCTATGGCATATTTAAATGAAGGAGATGAAGTATTGATTCCTAACCCAGGGTATCCAACATATACGTCTGTAACAAAATTAGTAGGTGCTGATCCTGTATATTATGATTTAAGAGCAGAACAGCATTGGGAACCAGATTTTAAAATACTAGAAAAAAGAGATTTAAGTAAAGTGAAATTGATGTGGGTAAACTATCCTCATATGCCTACAGGAGCAGCGGGTAATCAATTATTATTTGAAAAATTAATAGCCTTTGCAAAGAAATATGAAATATTATTGGTGAATGACAATCCTTATAGTTTTGTTTTGAATGATAACCCAATAAGTATTTTGAGTATTACAGGTGCCAGAGAAGTAGCATTAGAATTGAATTCATTAAGCAAAACATTTAATATGGCAGGTTGGCGAGTAGGAATGCTTAGCGGATGTCCAGATAAGATAGAAGCCGTATTGAAAATAAAAAGCAATATGGATAGTGGTATGTTTTTAGGAATTCAAAAAGGAGCAATTGCAGCTTTACAAATAGATGATTTCTGGTATGAAGAGATGAACGAAATATACACTAGACGAAGAAATAAAATATGGGAGTTAGCAAGAGCTTTAGGATGTACATTTGATAAAGAAGCAACAGGAATGTTTGTTTGGGCAAAATTACCCGAAACTCAAGATGCAGAGCAATTTATTGATGATCTATTATACAAACAAGATATTTTTATAGCTCCAGGAACTATTTTTGGAAGTCAAGGAGAAGGGTATATACGATTTTCATTGTGTATATCTGAAGAAGAAATAGAAGAAGCTATTAATCGGTTACAAATAGAAGTGTAAAATGAATGTATTTATTATAGGTACTGGTTTAATAGGAGGTTCATTAGCAATTGATATTAAAGCGGCGTTTAATGAAGCTAAAATATATGGTGTTGATAAAAATTCTGTTTTTATAGAAGAAGCACTTCAGTTAGGTGTTATTCAATATAAAGCAACTATAGAAGATTTAGAGAAAGCAGATGTTGTGATCATTGCAATTCCTGTAGATGCAATAGTGAAAGTATTGCCAGAAGTGCTGGATAGAATTCATGATGATTGTTTGGTATTTGATGTTGGTTCGACGAAAGAGAAGTTGTGTAAAACAATCGCTAAACATATGAAACGTAGAAATTACTTAGCAGCACATCCAATTGCGGGAACTGAGTTTTCTGGACCACAAGCAGCTATTGCTAATTTGTATCGAGGTAAAACTAATATAATATGCGAAGTAGAAAAAACGGCATTTAAGCTTCAAGAAAAAGCAATGGAGATTTTTTCAAGATTAGGAATGCGAATTCGATATATGGATCCAGCTTCACATGATAAACACATAGCTTACGTGTCTCATTTATCACATATAAGCTCTTTCATGTTAGGGAAAACTGTAATAGAAAAAGAAAAAAATGAACGAGATATTTTTGATATGGCAGGAAGTGGTTTTGCATCAACTGTAAGATTAGCCAAAAGTTCACCAGAAATGTGGACACCAATTTTTAAACAAAATAAAGATAATGTTATTAAGACATTAGATGAATATATTAAAAATTTAACTCGATTTAAAGAATTAATGGAAGAAGATAAATTTTCTAATATTCATAATGAAATGGAAAATACCAATCATATAAAAACAATATTAAAAGGAATAAAATAAAACCAAAAAATAAAAAAGCTAAAAACGATGGAGAATAAAAAAGAACTTAGAAACTGGCTAGATGCATATAACCTAGAGCATCCTCTTGTAATTGCTGGACCATGTAGTGCAGAGACAGAAGATCAAGTAGTGCGTATAGCACATGAATTAAAAAATACAGATGCTACAGTAATGCGAGCTGGAATCTGGAAACCAAGAACACGTCCTGGGAATTTTGAAGGAGTAGGAGCTTTAGGATTAAAATGGTTGCAGAGAGCTAAAGAAGAAACAGGGATGAAGATCGCAACAGAAGTTGCAAATCCACATCATGTAGAACTAGCATTAAAACATGATGTTGATGTTTTATGGATTGGTGCTCGTAGTACTGTTTCTCCATTTATTGTACAAGATATAGCAGATGCATGTAGAGGAATTGATAAACCGGTTTTGATTAAAAACCCAATCAACCCAGATTTATCATTATGGCTAGGTGCAGTAGAACGTTTCTATACAGCAGATGTAAAGAATTTAGGAGTAATACACAGAGGGTTTTCTACATACGAAAAAACAAAATACCGTAATATTCCAGAATGGCAAATACCAATTGATTTACAGAATCGCTTTCCAGATTTACCATTAATATTAGATCCATCACATATTGCAGGAAGAAGAGATTTGATTTTTGATTTATCACAAACAGCTTTGGATCTTAACTTTGATGGATTGATCGTGGAGTCTCATTACGATCCAGATAATGCATGGAGTGATGCTAAACAACAAATAACACCAGCAACGCTAGTACAGATTATGAAGGATTTAAGAATTCGTAAAACTGTAGGAGAAGATGAAGCTTATCAAAATGCATTAGGAGAATTAAGAGCTAAGATAGATGTAGCCGATAATCAATTACTAGAAGTATTAGCAAAACGTATGCGTATTTCTGATGAAATCGGAAGCGTGAAAGCAAAGCAAAATGTAGCAATTTTGCAATCAAAGAGATGGAACGAAATCCTAGGAAGAATGATTTTAGAAGGAGAAGACAATGGATTAAGTGAAGAATTTATTTTGAGAATTTTTAAAGCAATTCACCAAGAGTCAATAAATCACCAGAAAAACATAGCAAAAGCGTAATTATTTGCATCTTTGTACCTCGAAAAGATTTTAACAAATAGTTTATGAAATTTTAAACACATGAAAGGTGTAGTTTATAAATCTACAGGAAGTTGGTATACTGTGAAAACCGAAGAAGGAAAAGTATACGAATGTAGAATAAAAGGAAAGTTTAGAATTAAAGGTATAAAGAGTACAAACCCTGTTTCTGTAGGAGATATTGTTGACTTTAAATTAGAAACCAATAATGATCAAGTAACTGGAGTTATTGAAAATATACATGAACGACAGAATTATATTATTAGAAAATCTGTCAACTTATCAAAACAAACCCACATCATTGCATCAAACATTGATGTGGTTTTTTTGTTAGTTACTTTTAATAATCCACCAACATTTACCACTTTTATAGATCGATTTTTAGTAACGGCAGAAGCTTATGGCATAAAAGCTGTATTGTTATTTAATAAAATTGATACCTATAATGAAGAGGAATTATTAGAAATAAAGTATTTAGCAGCCATTTATAGAAAAATTGGATATGAATGTATAGGGATATCTGCTAAAACGGGAAAAAATGTAGCGCAAGTTAAAGACGTAATGAAAGGGAAAGTATCTATGTTCTCAGGACATAGTGGTGTAGGGAAATCTACATTAATTAATGCTTTGGAAGAAGGACTATCTTTAAGAACAGCAGAGATTAGTGATCAACATAAACAAGGGCAGCATACAACAACTTTTGCCGAAATGTTTGATTTGAAGTTTGATGCAAAAATCATTGATACTCCTGGTATTAAGGGTTTTGGAGTTGTTGATATTGAAAAAGAAGAATTAGGGAATTACTATCCAGAATTTTTTAAATTAAAAGAAGCATGTAAGTTCAATAATTGTTTGCATATTAACGAACCAAAATGTGCTGTTAAAGATGCGTTAGAGAGTGGAGAAATCCCTTGGTCTAGATATAAAAGTTATACGCAGATATTAGAAGGGGAAGAAGAACATTACAGAAAAAATAATTATTCAAACGAATGAAAGTAGTTTTACAACGAGTAACTAATGCTTCTGTAACGATTAACAAAGAAATTTATTCAGAAATAAATAATGGATTATTAATACTATTGGGAATTGTAGAAGAAGATACCCAAGAAGATATCAAATGGTTATCAGGTAAAATCAGTAAGCTTCGAATATTTGAAGATGATAATCAAGTCATGAACAAAAGCGTTCAAGATGTTAATGGAGAGATATTGTTAATAAGTCAATTTACGTTGCAAGCAAGTACAAAAAAAGGAAATAGACCTAGTTATATAAAAGCAGCAAAACCAGCTATAGCAATTCCGTTATACGAAAAATTTATAACACAAATAGAAAATGATATAGGAAAGAAAATAAAAACAGGAGTCTTTGGTGCAGATATGAAAGTATCTTTAATAAATGACGGACCTGTAACTATTATTATCGATACAAAAAACAAAGAATAAAATTCATCATGATCAAAAAACTAGCAATTATTATCATATTGATGATTAGTCTATCATCAGTATTAACTGCGCAGGAATTAGAAAAAACACTGTTGCAAAGTTTATTAATTAAACCTGAACTCAAGAAAAATGCTAATGCAGTCATTCGTTTCGAAGAAGTAAATATAGAAATAGAAGGAGTTGATGCTATAACGATAAAAACAAAACAAGTAATTACTATATTAAACAAATACGGTAATCGATACGTTACAGCTCAAGAATGGTATGACCCTACAACAAAAATTAAAAAACAAAAAGCAATATTTTATGACCTTGTTGGAAATGAAATAAAAAAATATAAGAAATCAGATTTTGAAGATAGAAGTGCTGTTGATAATGTCTCTCTAATAACAGATAATAGAATTAAGTATATTAATTATACGCCAATAAGTTATCCTTATACAATGGTGTATGAAAGTGAAGTGACTTCAAGATCTACAGCTTTTATACCTTTCTGGAACCCAATTATGGGATATAGATTAAGTGTTGAAAATGCTACGTATAAAATTTACAATCCACAAAAGGTAGAAATAAGAAAGAAAGAACAGCTATTAAACGAATTCGATGTAAAATATAGTAAAAACGACACAGAAGATACTTTTTCTTATTCGATTTCGAACATAGCGGCACTAGCACCAGAATATATGAGTCCTAGTTATAGAGATATAACTCCTAAAGTAACAATAGCCCTAAAAGACTTTACGCTAGTTGATGTAGAAGGAAGTGCCGAAGATTGGAAATCTTTCGGAAAATGGCAATATGACCATCTTGTCGTTAATCGTAATCAATTGCCAGAAGAAACAGTACAAGAAGTTTCTGAATTAATAAAAACAGCTAGATCTAATAAGGAAAAGGCAAAAATCATTTATGATTATGTGCAAAAAAAGACACGATATATTAGTGTGCAATTAGGAATTGGAGGATGGCTTCCTATGGAAGCATCAGAAGTTGATAAACTGGGATATGGAGATTGTAAAGCGTTGACTAATTATACAAAAGCACTTTTGGATAGTCAAAAGATACCAGCGTATTATACCGTTGTTTTTGGAGACAGAACAAAAAGAAACATAGATAAAAACTTTGCTTCGATGCAAGGAAATCATGTTATCCTTAATGTACCTAATGGTGAAGAGGATCTTTGGCTAGAATGTACAAGTCAGACAACGCCTTTTGGTTATATAGGTAATTTTACAGATGATAGAGATGTGTTAGTAATCCAGCCAGAAGGAGGAGTAATTAAAAGAACAAAGAAATACTTACCAGAAGAAAGTACATTGATAACAAAAGCAATGATTTCAATAGCGGAAGATAGATCAATGAATGCTGAGTTAACTCTAGAATCTAAAGGTATTCAATACGATCATAGATATGATTTAGAAAGTGAATCAAGAAAAGATCAGGATGATTATTATAAAGAATACTGGGATTATATTAATGGAATTAAAATAAATACTATTGAATTTAGTAATGATAAAGAAAACGTAGTTTTTGTAGAGAAGTTAAAAGTTTCGGCAAAAGATTATGTGAAAAAAATAGGAGAGAGATTAATTTTTATACCTAATGCTTTTAATAGAGAACAAGTATCATTACCAAGTTACAAAGAAAGAAAACAAAATGTAATAATATCAAGAGGATATAAAGATATCGATGAATATGTCTTTACAATTCCTGAAGGATATAAGCTGGGAGGAAAAGCAGATGACAAGGTATTGGTAACAGATTTTGGGACCTATTCGTATAGCATTAAAGAATTAGATAATAATAAAATACTATTTAAGAGAGAAGTCTTATTAAAAGATGGATCATACGGAAAAGAAAAGTATAAAGAATATAAAGAATTTAAGAGTACAATTAAAAAAACAGATAAATCAAAAATTTTATTAATCAAGAAATAATATAAAAATCAATCAATGAATTTCAGAAGAATAATAAGTATTATAATTTTTATAATCACAATAACAATTTCAAAAGGGTATGGACAAGTTTATAAATTTGGGAAAGTATCTAAAGAAGAACTTCAAAAGACAGTATATGAGAAAGATAGTAGCGCAAATGCAGTAGTGCTATATGATGAGCGAAAAGTTTATTATGAATACATACAAGGAAACGGTTTTAGATTAGTAACAGATATATATAAGAGAATAAAATTATATAATAAAGACGGATTTGAATATGGTAATGATGAAGTTTTTTTATATAAAAATAGAAAAAATGAAGAAAAAATAACAGGTCTTAAAGGAATAACCTATTTATTAGAAAACGGAAAAATAAAGGAAACGAAGCTAAAAAAAGATGGGATTTTTAAGAGTAATTTTTCCGAAACGCTTAATCAAGTAAAATTTACAATGCCTTCATTAAAAGAAGGTGCCGTTATTGAATATAAATATAAAATTCTATCACCCTTTATTGCTAATATAGATAAAATCTATTTGCAAGAAAATATTCCTATAAAACAACAAAAAATAGAAGTAAGTTCTCCAGAGTATTTTGTTTTTAAAAGACATTTAACTGGTTTTTTACCAGTTGATTTAAAAGAAACTACTTCTTCAGGAAAAATACGATTAAGTATTAATACAAGATCAGGTGCTACAAATACAAAAACAGCATTATCATCTAGAGAAATCGATTATATAACAAACAAATATGTTGTTACAGGTTCTGATATTCCTAGTTTTAAAGAAGAGCCATATTCAGGAAATGTAGATAATTTTGTATCGTCGTTAAATTTTGAATTATCATATGTTAATTTTCCAGATGCACCTATAGACTATAGATCGACAACATGGGGAGATGTTTCAAAACAAATTTATTTAAGTCCTAATTTTGGAGGAGAATTAAAGAAACAACGCTATTATAAAGAAGCTGTTGATAAAATTTTACAACAAGAACAAGACCCATTGAGACGAATGTTTTTGATTTACGAATTTGTGAAAAGAAAAATGAATTGGAACGGTAAGTATCGTGTTTTTGTTGAAGATGGTGTTAAAAAAGCATATAAAGAAGGTATTGGAAATTCATCAGAGATAAATTTGATGTTAACTTCTATGCTGTCCTATGCAGGTTTAAAAGCAACTCCAGTATTAGTTAGCTCAAGTGATCAAGCAATATCGTTATATCCAACAATTAATGGTTTCAATTATGTAATAGCAGCAGTGAGAGTTAAAAATAATGCTATTGTTTATTTAGATGGAACTGATAAATATGGACAGCCTAATATCCTTCCTAATAGAATTTTATATGGTGTCGGTAGGATAATTACTGAGACAGGAAACTCTCAAATGGTTAATTTAAGACCAAGAAAAGTATCAAGCAACCGATATAATGTTCAATGTGAAATTAAAGAGGATGGAAATATTGAAGGGAAAAGTAGTTTAACTTATTTAAGATATTTAGCTCACAATTATCGTACTAATAATGGAGGGAAAAATGAAGAAAGTAATATAGAAAGAATAAAAAGTGAATATGATATATTAGAGGTAAATGAATATTCAAGAAAAGGAGTTAGAAAATATGGAAAAGGAGTTAACGAAAGGTTTTCTTTTGAACTAGAAAATCAAACCGAAGCTATAGGCGATGAAATTTTCTTTTCACCATTATTATTTTTTAAGAGAAATGAAAATCCTTTTAAATCAGAAGAAAGAGTATACCCTGTAGATTTTGGATATGGTTTTTCTAGAAGTTATATGATTAATATAAAAATACCAGAAGGCTACAATGTAACTTCTCTTCCAAAAACAAAAGCATTAAAACTACCTAATGACATGGGAATGTTTAGTTATAGAACAAATGTAATGAATGGAACTGTTCAATTAATTGTAAATGAAACGATAAAAGCACCAGTGTTAACTTCAGACTATTATGCTTCGTTAAAAGAATTTTATAAGCAGATAGTAGAGAAAGAAAATGAGCAAGTGATTCTGAAAAAAATATAAAAACATTATGAATATACAAAATGCACAACAAGCTGTAGACGAATGGATAAAAAAACATGGAGTTCGTTATTTTAATGAGTTAACCAATATGGCTCAACTTACAGAGGAAGTAGGAGAGGTTGCTAGAATTATAGCACGTCGCTATGGAGAACAAAGTGAAAAAGAGAGTGATAAAGGAAAAGATTTAGGAGAAGAGCTTGCTGATGTAATGTTTGTGGTTTTATGTTTGGCAAATCAAACTGGAGTAAATTTAGAAGAAGCTTTTAATAAAAAACTAGATATTAAAACGAAAAGAGATCACGATCGACACCATAATAATGAAAAATTAAAATAAAATGTTTAAAGAAATCATATCCTCCAAAGAATATTGGAAAAGTGTATTAGTAACTGGATTAATGTTTATTATAATATTTAGCCTAATTATGGTGATATTCCAATACAGCTTTAATCTAGAAGAGTTTTCACAACAAAATCTAAAAGATGGAAAATGGATGAGGTATCTTATTTCAAGAATAATTGGAGGTTTGATTTATGGATGTTTTATGGGGTATGTCGTACATAGAAATAAAGCAATAAAAGATAAGAGTAAAAGAGGATGAATATAGCAATAAAACAAAGTAGTGATATACAAAATGCGAGCCTACAAATTACAGGTTCAAAAAGTGAGTCAAACCGTTTGTTAATATTACAAGCATTATATCCTGAATTACAAATAGAAAATATTTCTAATAGTGATGATTCTCAAGTTTTGCAGCAAGCATTAAGTAGTAGTAATCCAACAGTAGATATTCATCATGCAGGAACTGCTATGCGATTTCTTACAGCATATTTTTCTAGAAAAGAAGATCGAGAAGTTGTATTAACAGGAAGTGAAAGAATGCAGCAACGCCCTATTGAAGTTTTAGTAAGAGCATTACAAGAACTTGGGGCAGATTTGCAATACGATAAAAATGAAGGATATCCGCCTCTATTAATAAAAGGGAAGAAGATAGATAAGAAAGAAGTAACTCTTCAAGCTAATATTAGTAGTCAATATATCTCAGCATTAATGTTAATCGCTCCTACATTATCTAATGGCTTAGAAATTAACCTAGAAGGAAAAGTAACGTCAGTTCCTTATATCGAAATGACATTAAGCTTATTAAGAGATGCTGGTATAGAAGGAAGTTTTGATGGGAATTTAATAAAGATAAAGCCTAAAAATAAAGTAACACCTAAAACTATTGTTGTAGAATCAGATTGGAGCTCTGCTTCTTATTTTTATAGTATTGTAGCACTATCAAATGAAGCAACAATAACTATAGGAAGTTATAAAGAAAATAGTTACCAAGGAGATTCTGCTTTAGCAACGATATATAAAAGTTTAGGAGTAGATACTGTATTTAACGATACTACAGTAACATTACGTAAGAATAATAAAGTAAAACCTACAATTGTATCACCTTTAGATTTATCTAATTCTCCGGATATAGCACAAACAATAGCAGTAACTTGTTTTGGGCTAGGTATAGGTTGTTATTTAACAGGATTACATACGTTAAAAATCAAAGAAACAGATAGATTAGAAGCTTTAAAAGCTGAATTAGAAAAATTGGGAGCTGAAGTTATTATAACGAACGATAGTTTAGAGTTAATGGCTTCCAATACTATTAAAAGAGAAGTGGCAATAGAAACATATCAAGATCATAGAATGGCAATGGCATTTGCTCCATTAGGGATCAAAACAAGTTTAACAATACTAGAAGCCGATGTAGTTTCTAAGTCATATCCTGATTTTTGGAAAGATTTAGAAACTTTAGGATTTGTTTTAGCCAAAAATTAAATATAAATAGCAAATTACTTGACAACCCCTAGTACGAGATTGTATATTTGCTCCTTATAAAAAAATAAAAAGAATGAAGTTATCGCATTTTAATTTCGATCTTCCTAGCGAATTGTTGGCAGAATATCCAGCAGAAAACAGAGATGAAGCTCGTTTAATGGTTTTAAATAGAAAAGAACAAACCATAGAACATAAAATGTTTAAAGACCTTATAGATTATTTTGATGAAGATGATGTAATGGTTTTGAACAATACAAAAGTATTTCCAGCAAGGTTATACGGAAATAAAGAAAAAACAGGAGCTAGAATTGAAGTGTTTTTATTAAGAGAGTTGAATTCTGAAACTCGATTATGGGATGTACTTGTAGATCCAGCAAGAAAAATTCGTATAGGTAATAAATTGTATTTTGGAGATGACGAAAGCTTAGTAGCTGAAGTTATTGATAATACAACTTCAAGAGGACGTACGTTACGTTTTTTATATGATGGTTCTTACGAAGAATTTAGACAAAAATTAACGGATTTAGGAGAAACACCTTTACCTAAATATATTAAAAGAGAAGTAGAGCCTCAAGATGAAGAGCGTTACCAAACAATTTATGCAAAAAGTGAAGGAGCAGTAGCAGCTCCAACAGCAGGATTGCACTTCTCTAAACATTTAATGAAACGTTTAGAAATAAAAGGACTAAATTTTGCTGAGGTAACTCTGCATGTAGGTTTAGGAACTTTTAGTCCTGTAGAGGTTGAAGATCTATCAAAGCATAAAATGGATAGTGAAGAAGCTCATATCGTAAAAGAAGCAACGGATACTATTAATAAAGCGATTCAAAATAAAAGAAGGATTTGTGCTGTAGGAACTACAGTAATGAGAGCTTTAGAAAGTTCAGTTTCTTCAGAAAATACATTGAATGAATTTAGCGGATGGACTAATAAGTTTATTTTCCCTCCTTATGATTTTAGTATAGCAAATAGTATGATAACAAATTTTCATACACCTAAATCAACATTGTTAATGATGGTTTCTGCTTTTGCTGGACATGATTTAATGAAAGAAGCATATGCACAAGCTGTAAAAGAAAAATATAAATTTTACTCTTATGGAGATGCAATGCTGATTATCTAAGAAAAAAAAATCATAGTATAAAAAAAGACCTGTTACTAACAATAACAGGTCTTTTTTTATACTATGATCTGAAAATAAAATGAAAATCACAATTCGGTTCGATATTTTACCGAATACAAAAAAGCATTTATCGATTTTTTTGCACTTTAATCTATATTGTATGATAGGATTAACCAGAAATAATTAGAAAAAATAAGTTATTCTGTAGTATTGAAAAGGGAAATAATTAGAAATAAAAATCGATTAAAAATGAAAAAACTGGGGATAATAATTAGTTTTTTTTTAATAGGGGTAGTAAATATTTTTGGACAAACAAAAATAGCAAATGTATACTTTAACGATGTAGAAAAGATTAATGGAGAAGAAGTTATATTAAATGGTGTAGGGATAAGGAAAAAATATTCAATAAAATTATATGCATGTGGATTGTATTTAGAAGATGAAGCTAAGAAATTAAATAATGGGATAGAAATAGCTGATGCAGATGAGAATATGATTTTAACAATAAAATTACTTTCAAATAAAGTTACTTCAGAAAAATTTCAGGAATTGATCCGTAACGGACTAGAAAAGGCAACAGATGGTAATAGTTATAAATTTGAAGATGAAACAAGAAAATTTTTAGAATTCTTAAATGTAACTTTTAATAAGTATGATGTTTATAAAATAATCCACAGTAGGCTCAGTGGCTTAACGATCTATAAAAACAAATATAAGCTGGGTACTATAGGTGATCTTGAATTCAAGAAAGCGCTTTTTAGAATTTGGCTAGGAGATAATCCAGTAAATGATGATTTGAAAATGAATTTATTAGGGAATCAAGGAAATAATCCCGTATTAGGAAAATGGAAATCTTATTATGAAAACTCTGGAGTAGCAAAATCTATTGTTGAAATATATACGATTAAAGGAAAAGTTTATGGTAGAGTTGAAAGAATGCTAAGAGAATCAGAAAGAGATGCAATTTGTTATGAATGTAAAGGAAATGATAAAAACCGTGAGATTGAAGGATTAGAAATTATCAAGGGATTAAAAAAAATAGGAGACAGATATACCGATGGATTCTTTACAAAAATAGAGAATGGAAAAGTATCTTCATGTCAACTTTGGGTAGATAAAAACAATCCAACTATTCTTAATATAAAATACAAAGGGAGTAATGGAATTTTAAAATGGAAGAAAATTACATAAAGTCATATAATTCCTACAGAAAAGTAAAATAAATGATAAATGTCATGTAAAAATATCTTTTTTTGAGTTAAAAAAGATTAAAAAACAATAAAATACTCTTTAAATATCATAATCTTCATTATCTTTGCCGGCCTGAAAAAATTGTAAATAGAAAAATTTTTGTGACCTGAGTCACAGTTTTTTATAAGCAAAAATGAAAGATGTTTTTGAAGAGTTATACTAATTATATATTAAAGATGAGAAAGATTTTTACGTTAACCGTAGTTTTTTTAATAGGAATTTTAAGTTCGATAGGACAAACTAAAGTTGGTGGACTTCATTTCAACGATATAGAGAAAATTGGAGGAGAAGAATTAATATTAAATGGAGCTGGAGTTAGAGTGAAATCTTCTTCAAAATTATACGCATGTGGATTGTATTTAAATTTTGAAGCAGGTGGAAAAAATGATGATATCAGAATAGCAGATAAAGATGCTACAATGGTAATGACTATTAAAGTGATTTCTAATGTAATTACACCACCAATATTTGAAGATATGGTTCGTAACGGATTAGAGAAAGCTACAGATGGAAATAGTTATAAATTAGAAAATGAAATACGTGAGTTTCTTAGTTTTTTTAGAGGAGTATTCAGTAAATATGAAATCTATAAATTAGTATATAAAAAAGGAGATGGATTGTACGTTTACAAAAACCAAAAAGAATTAGGAGTTGTTAAAGGATTACCGTTCAAAAAAGCTGTATTCAGAATGTGGTTAGGAGATAACCCAGTTGATGAAGAATTAAAAACAAGTCTTTTAGGAGATAGCGGAGATAATCCAATTTTTGGAAAATGGAAATCATATTATGTAAAAACTGGAGTAGCTAAGTCTGTCGTAGAAATTTATGCAATAAAAGGTAAAGTTTACGGACGAATTGATAGAATGCTAAGAGAATCAGAAAGAGATGCTATTTGTTATGATTGTAAAGGAGCAGATAAAAATCAAGAAGTAGAAGGATTAGTAATTATTAAAGGTTTAAAAAAGGACGGATCTAAATATGGAGACGGAATGTATACAGAAATAGAAGATGGTGAAGTTTCTGATTGTCAAATTTGGATTGATAAAACTAATTCTAACGTATTAAATGTAAAGTACAAAGGAAGTGGTGGAACTCAAAAATGGAGAAGAGTACGATAGTATTATTATAGAAAGATAAGAAACGAGAATCATTCATTAAATTATGGATGATTCTTTTTTTATATAAAAAGATAATCTTTATACTTTTGCAATAAGATGAAAGCAAAGAAAAAAGACATACGAGCCCTGACAAAAGAACAACTGAGGAGTTTTTTTGTAGAAGAAGGAGAAAAAGCTTTTAGAGGGAATCAAGTGTATGAGTGGCTATGGAATAAAGGAGCACATAGTTTTGATGATATGACAAATGTTTCAAAGCAAACACGAACTATGCTTGAGGAAAATTTTGTGATTAATCACATACGAGTGGACCAAATGCAAAAAAGCTCAGATGGAACAATTAAAAATGCAGTGAGACTTCATGATGGATTAGTTGTTGAATCTGTTTTGATACCAACACCTACACGTACTACTGCATGTGTGTCATCTCAAGTAGGATGTAGTCTTGATTGCAAGTTTTGTGCAACGGCTAGACTAAAGAGAATGCGTAATCTTAATCCTGACGAAATATATGATCAAGTAGTTGCTATAGATAATGAAAGTAGATTGTACCATAATAGACCATTGTCTAATATCGTATTTATGGGAATGGGTGAGCCTTTGATGAATTATAAAAATGTGATTGCGGCTATTGATAAAATTACCTCTGAAGAAGGATTAGGAATGTCACCTAAACGAATAACCTTGTCAACATCAGGAATACCAAAAATGATTAAGAAGATGGCAGATGATGAGGTGAGATTTAAATTAGCGGTATCATTACATTCTGCAATAGATGATGTGAGAACTCATATAATGCCATTCAATGAGACATTTCCATTAGCTCAATTAAGAGAAGCATTAGAATATTGGTACGAAAAAACAAAGAGCAGAATAACTTACGAATATGTCGTTTGGAAAGGGATAAATGATAAAAGAGAAGATATTGATGCATTAGTTCGCTTTTGTGGATATGTTCCATGTAAAGTAAATTTAATAGAATACAACCCGATAGACGATGGTGAATTTCAACAAGCCCCAACTCACGCGATAGAAAATTATATAAAACAACTAGAAAATAAAGGAATTGTTGTTAATGTTAGAAGAAGCCGTGGAAAAGATATTGACGCTGCTTGTGGACAATTAGCAAATAAACAAGAATAAAGGTTGAAATTACTGAAATTAAACTCATCGTTAAATGATTTTCAAAAATCAACTTTTATAGTATCTTCGCATAAACCATGAAGATAGTCGAACAAATAAAACGGCCAATAATTAACGAGATGGAACTTTTTGAAAAAAAGTTTTATCAGTCGATGACTTCTCAAGTGGCCTTACTTAACCGTATTACGCATTACATTGTAAACAGAAAAGGAAAACAAATGAGACCAATGTTTGTTTTCTTAGTTTCAAAAATGGTGTCTGGAGGAGAAATAAATGAACGTACATATAGAGGAGCATCCGTTATAGAGCTTATTCATACAGCAACATTAGTACATGATGATGTTGTAGATGATTCTAATAGAAGAAGAGGTTTTTTTTCTATCAATGCTTTGTGGAAAAATAAAATAGCGGTATTAGTAGGAGATTATTTATTGTCAAAAGGTTTACTATTATCGATTGATAATGGAGATTTTGATCTATTAAAAATTATTTCTGTAGCCGTAAGAGAAATGAGTGAAGGAGAATTACTCCAGATAGAAAAGGCTAGAAAATTAGATATAACCGAAGATATATATTACGAAATTATTCGACAAAAAACAGCAACATTAATAGCAGCTTGTTGTAGTTTAGGAGCATGTTCTGTAGCTCCAGAATCAGATGCTGTAGAGCAAATGAGAAAATTTGGTGAATTAATAGGAATGGCTTTTCAGATTAAAGATGATCTTTTTGATTATGGTGATACTGCTATAGGGAAACCAACTGGAATCGATATTAAGGAGCAAAAAATGACATTGCCTTTAATTTATACCCTAAATAATTGCCCAAAAGAAAAACGTAAATGGTTAATTAACTCAATAAAAAATCATAATAAAGATAAAAAAAGAGTTAAGGAAATTATCAATTATGTACAGACAAGTGGAGGTATGGATTATGCAATTAAAGTAATGCATGAATTTAAAACCGAAGCACTAGATATATTAAATACTTACCCCGAATCGCCTTATAAAACTTCTCTTGAGTTAATGGTGAAATATGTGATTGATCGAAAAAAATAACACGATTTAACTTCACATATTGACTAGCTTTAATTTTTTTTCAAAAAAAACGAAGTAGAGGCAACCATTTTTGAAATAATAACGTCTATATAAATAGAACGTAATTATAAATAAAATACTATTTCATAAAGGTGAAAGTAATTCAGTTATATAAAAATGAAACGCAGCTTATCCGTAAGGCTATAAAAAGAGATAGAGGAGCTCAGCGTTATTTGTATGATTTGTATGCACCCAAAATGTTAAGTATATGTAGACAATATATAAAAGACATTCATCATGCAGAAGATACAATGCAGAATGGATTTTTTAAAGTTTTTACAAATTTAGCCAAGTTTAAGTTTAAAGGTAGTTTTGAAGGATGGATTCGTAGAATTATGATTAACGAATCAATAAGTTTTCTTCGAAAAAAAGAATCATTCGTATTTACAGATGACCTTAATTCGTATACCCAAGAAACTTGGAATAATACTCAAACAGAATTAGAAGTAAATCAAATACAAGGGCTAATAGATAGCTTACCTGTAGGCTACAAAACTGTCTTTGTTTTATATGCTATAGAAGGCTATAAACATCAAGAAATAGCAATAATGTTGGAGATTTCTGAAAGTACCTCCAAGACACAATTGTTTAAAGCTAGAAAATTACTCCAACAAAAGTTAAATCAACAAAATAAAGAATATAATGGCTCCATTAAAGTTTGAAGATGAGGTGAAAAATAAATTATCTCAAAGAGAGATCCAGCCTTCTTCTTCAAATTGGGAAGAGCTGTCAAAACGATTAGATAAAGAAGAAGCTTCTGTAAATGTATTTAAGAACAGAAGGTTTTATGGTATTGTAGCTGCTTTTATAGGGATTATTGTAATGACATTTTTTTATTCTAAGAATAACATTCAAACAGTAGAAAATGAAATTGTATCAGTTAAAAATGATAAAACTGAACTAGAAAATGTTAAGGTACCTGTAGTAAAAAAAGAAGATTTTATTAACGAAAGAAATACCACATATATAGAAGATGTTAATAAGATAACAACGGTAAAAATAAAAAAGAAAGCAGTTAGACGTAGAACAGTTGCTAAGAAAGTAATACCAATTGATTCAAAAACATCGAATCAAGAAGATGCTATTGTACAGGTTGATAGCTTAGAAAAAGATTTGTTAGTATCAAAAATCACGAAAGTAGCTGCTCAAATATTCGAAATGCAGAAAAATAAAACGATAGTTACAGACGACGAAATAAATGAACTACTATTAAAAGCTCAAAGAGAAATCCAGACACAACGCTATATACAATCAGATAAAATCGATGCAGCTTCTCTGTTACTAGACGTAGAAACAGAGTTAGACGAATCTTTTAAAGAACGTGTTTTTGAGGTATTGAAAACAAGTTTTAAAAAGATGAAAACAGCAGTAGCAGAAAAGGATTATTAAATCTTACACATAACAGTATGCAAACAAAAAGTTTGCAAAACATAATCTAAAAAAACGGGTAAAATGAAAAGTATAATTTTATATATCGCAATGGCGATATTGATTTTCTGTGCGCAAGAATTAAAAGGACAGGATAAAGAAATAATTGAGAATAAAATTGAAAAATTACAATCACAAAAAGAGACAGTAATTAAAAATGAAAAAGAAAAACTAAAAGAAGAAGTAGAGTCAATAAATCGAAAACTTAATAAAGGAGAAATTACAAAAAAAGAAGCGAAAGAGCTTAAAGAAGAAGTAGCAAAAAAGAGAGCTCTTAATATTGAAAATAGATTAGCGATAATAAACAATCAAATAGAGTTGTTGAAAAGAAATGAGCAAGTTGAAACTGTATCTGTCGATGTAGAGAATGATACTAGCGAAATTGTTCTTTTTGGTTTTAATATAAAAGATAGTAAAAAGAAAAGAAAACCTAAATATGATAAGAGAACGTATAAAGATCTAGTTGTCGCTTTTGGAGTAAACAATGCATTAGGTGAAGGACAATCCTTAAGTGATTCGGATTTTAAAATAGCTGGGAGTCGTTTTTTTGAAATTGGCTGGGCGTGGAAAACAAGAGTATTTAAAAATAGTAATTGGTTGCGAATCAAATATGGTATTTCTTATCAATCTAATGGATTGAAACCAACAGATAATCGATATTTTGTTGAAAATGGTGAGAATACAACTTTAGAAGAGTTTAGAGTAAACTTAGATAAATCAAAATTTAGAATGGATAATTTAATACTGCCAATCCATTTTGAATTAGGCCCATCAAGAGTTGTAAAAACAGAAGAAAAAATCAGGTATAGCATTCATAGGAAATTTAGAATAGGATTAGGAGGTTTTTTAGGAGCTAATATTAGCACAAGGCAAAAATTAAAATACAGAGAGAACGGAGACAGAATAAAAGATAAAATAAAAAGAGATTACAATACTAGAGATTTTATATATGGCGTTAGTGCATATGCAGGTTTTGGTGATATGTCTTTATATTTTAAATACGATGTATCTCCAATTTTTGAAGATCCTAATCTTGATTTAAATAATGTTTCATTAGGTTTGAGATTTGATCTGTAATATTTAATAAAAAAGCTACTTTGGTTTGATTTTTGATGATGTTATAAATTGCTAAAATAATAGTTCTTTTGAGTATTAAATTAACGAAATCTTAAAATAAATATCCAATTCATAAAATTTTCACAAAAAAAACAATTTTTGAAATCTTATGCGTTTAATATAGAGAATAATAGGATTTATGCATGATTTAGGTACTTTTTTATTAAAAATAAAATACTGTTATTTGTTCTATTATAAGCCGAATTTCATGTTTTTAGTAATGAAAAATATATTTTTTTTTAAAGAAATACATACATACTAATTCATGAAGATTATCTAATTTTTTAGATAATTAAAAATTACCGAATTTCATGTTCTTAGTAACAAGAAATATATTTAATTGTTCGAAAGAGGAGCCAAGATGGCTTCTCTTTTTTAAAAATATTTTTGAAACTAATTGATGAAAAATATGCTTAGTAATTAAGCGTTTTTAGGTAATTAAAATTTACGAATTTCATGTTCTTAGTAGCAAGAAATATATTTAATTGTTCAAAAGAGGAGCCAAGATGGCTTCTCTTTTTTGTTTTATAAAATAGGAACTTCAATAGTGATAGTAGTTCCTCTATTGATTACAGAATCAATAGTAAAATTTCCTTTAAGAGCCTTTGCTCGTTCATCAATGTTTTGATGACCTATACCTTTAGAAATTTTAGAACCATCAAAACCAATACCATTATCTTCTACTAATAATTGTATGGTATCATTAATGAGATTTAAATGAATTTCTATAGTAGATGCTTTAGCGTGTTTTATAATATTTGTAATTAATTCTTGTAAAATAGTATAAATTTCAATTTGAATATCTTCTGGGCAATGATTAAGATCATATTCAGGAAATGGACTAAAAGTAATTGATAAATCACTAGATTCTTCTAGTTGAATCACATATTCTTCTATAAGGGTTGTAAAAGCGTAGTTTTGAAATTTTTTAGGAATTAGATTATGAGATATATTACGTATTTGTTGATATGTTTCATTAATACGACTAGAGATAGAGGCTAGTTTTATATCTTTCTCAATATAAGTTGATAAAGAGAGCTTTATTCCAGCTAAATCACCTCCAATGCTATCATGTAATCGTTGAGCAATACGTTTTCGTTCTTGGTTTTGAGCATCCAAAATGGCATTCATTATTTTTAACTCCTGCTTTTTAAGCAAAGAAGAAATTTCTTGAGAACTTACTTTTTTTAAAGTAGTATTTAATTGATGTTGAGTTTGTAATTTTTGATAGTATACGTATAACAATATAATTATGGGGACAAGCATGATTAAAAATGCAATAACCATAATCATCTGTATAGATTTTTCTCGCTTAAGTTCTATATTTTTTAATTCCTTATCTTTTTTAAGAAATTTAATTTCGTTTTCTTTTTGTAATGTTTCATACTTAACTTCAAGATTTCGTATTTCTTTTTGATTTTGATTTTTTGTTAATAAATGCGTTATTCTGTTAATCTGCGACATGATCGCATATGCATTTTTATAATCTTTTTTTAAGGTATAGACGTCTTTTAATTTATATAAAACTATTTCTTGATAATATAAACTATCAAAAAAATTAGCATTAGTATAAGCTGTAGAAAAAATTAATTCTGCAGATTGAATATGGTTTAATTCTAGATAAATGTCTCCTATTCTAATCTGTGAATCAATATTTAAATCATAATAATTATGATCTAGTGCAGTATCTTTTACTTCTTCAAAATAGTCAAGAGCTTTATCATAATTTTTATTGATTTTAGCAATCGTCCCCAACCCAATTTTAACAATAAGTTCTTGTTTGATGTCATTAGCTTGTTTACAAAGATCTAATGCTTTTGTATACTTTGTTTTAGCCTCATCGATTCGATCATTAAATAAATCAATATCACCTAAATATTTGTAAGCAGAATATTGAACTACTAGTGAAACATTAGGGGCATTCAAGCATTCTTGAAATAAAGAATTAGCTTTCTCAAAATCTTTCTTTTTTAGATAAACAATACCTAAATCTAGTTTATGAATATATAAAAACTTCAGATTGTCAAATTCTTCAGCTAATTGAATACCTTCTAAGTTCCATTTGATAGCAGTATCGAGTAAACCTTTACTTCGTTTACCAATAGAAATAATTTCATAAGCACGTAACAGTAAACTAGCTTGTTGAGTAGTAGAATCTGCTAACTTTAATACTTCATTATGAAAAATAGTACTATAATGTAAGATAGAATCGGTATTTCCACCTTTGATATGATATTCTGAGATAGAATCCAGAATAGGAATTCTTTCAATAGAATTGGTAATAGAGTTTAATTTTATATACAAAGAGTTTTTAGCGCGATCGTGAATTGCGCCAAATCCTTTTACCTGAAATGTTTTTTCTTTTTTAGAAGAATTATTTTTTGATTGACTCATTAAATTAAAGTGAGAACATAATAATGAGTAAAGAATACAAATATGTAAAAAGGAGAATTTGATGTAATAGAAGCCTTTCAAGTAATAAAATATTAGTTAATTTGTAAGTTCAAATTTATAATAAATAAGTGTAGGAACGACATAGGTTTCTCGTAAATAAAGTCCGTTAATTTGATTTCAAAGAATACTATAGACGCCGTATTTGATATTTCTAGATTAGAAGAAGTAGTAGGTGATTTTGTGCAATTAAAAAAAGCAGGAAGTAACTATAAAGGATTGAGTCCTTTTAGTGAAGAGCGTACACCATCATTTATGGTCTCTCCAGTAAAGCAGATTTGGAAAGATTTCTCTAGTGGAAAAGGAGGAAATGTTGTCGCTTTTTTAATGGAGCATGAACATTTTACTTACCCAGAAGCTATAAAATATTTAGCTAAGAAATATAATATTGAAATTGAAGAAACAGAACAAACAGACGAGCAAAAAGAGCAGGCCAATGAGCGTGAAAGTATGTATTTGGTAAGTGAATATGCAAATACGTTTTTTCATAAGTCTTTAACCAAAACAGAAGAAGGAAAATCAATAGGACTTACTTATTTTAAAGAAAGAGGATTTACAGACGAAACCATAAAAAAATTCGAACTAGGGTATTCTCCCAATGCCTGGGACGCATTTACAAGTGATGCTATACGACAAGGATATAAATTAGAGTATTTAGATAAAACAGGACTGACAATTGTTAAAGGGGAAAAACAATTTGATCGTTTTAAAGGAAGAGTAATGTTTCCTATTCAATCGATGTCTGGAAGAGTTCTAGGTTTTGGAGGAAGAATTTTAACTAATGAGAAAAAAGCTGCTAAATATTTAAATTCACCAGAGAGTGATATTTACCATAAGAGTAAAATTTTATATGGAATTTATCAAGCTAAGCAGTCGATTGCAAAAGAAGATAATTGTTTCTTGGTTGAAGGATATACAGATGTAATTCAATTTAATCAAACTGGAGTAACCAATGTTGTGGCGTCTTCAGGAACTGCCCTAACATCTGATCAAATACGATTGGTTAATAGATTAACAAAAAATATAACAGTACTCTTTGATGGTGATGCTGCAGGGATGAGAGCTTCTATTAGAGGAATTGATTTGATCTTAGAACAAGGGATGAATGTTAAAGTTTGTACTTTCCCTGATGGAGAAGATCCAGATAGTTTTGCAAAACAGAATACTTTAGAAGAATTAAAAGAATACCTGGAGGAAAACGCACAGGATTTTATTCGTTTTAAAGCTTCAATCCTAAAAGAGCAATCTAAGGATGATCCTATAAAAAAAGCAGAGCTTGTGCGCGATATGGTAACAAGTATATCTAAGATACCTGATGTTATCAAAAGAGAAATTTACGTGAGAGAATGTTCAAGAATCATGGACATGTCTGAAGAAGTGATTTTTGATACATTAGCTCAAATTCGCAATAAAAACGCGCAAGAAGAGAAAAAGAGAAACAAGAAGCAGCAGAAGCCTTTTACAGTTCAAAAAAACAATAAACCACCAGTTCAATCTCAGGATCCAAATGAGCCACCTATGGAGGCTTATATGGACATGATGGAGATGGATGCAATGTCTGGAGGTTCAGGAAAATCAACTCCCAAAACCAAAGCAAGTCCTAAAGTAGATAGACAATACGAACTTGAAAGAAAAATAATAGAAATATTACTTTTATATGGCCAAATAGAAGAAGAGTTTGAAGATTTAATATTAAAAGAAAGTGAAGATGGAGAATTGTTGCTAGAACCAGAAATTCATACAGCTAAAGTTTTTGAGAAAATATATTTAGATCTACAAGATGATGAGATTGAATTTGCAAATCAAAGTTTTAGAGATATATATTATATCTTGATAGAAAAATTGATGCAAGATGAAAATTTTAAGGTAGATACATTTATTAATTATGTGTCTGGAGATATGGCATCAGAAATTACGGCAATATTAATGAATGAAGAGCGATATGCATTGCATGACTGGGAGCGTAATGAAATTCATGTAAAACAAAAGAAAGCAACCGTAGCTAGGATTACAAACGACACGATATTAAATCTAAGAAGATTCCTGATAGACCAAAAGATTAACGAGCTTTCGAGTACTACGAAAGAAGAAAGTCTAGCCACACATCAGGAAATTTTGCAAGATATAATGGATTATATTTCTTTAAAAAGAGTGCTTTCTAATAAGTTAAATAGAGTTATATAATTTAGCTAAGATGTAATAATCTAGATTGGTGAATTAAATCAGCAAGATTGTCAACTTTTAATTTTTTAAGTAAACGAGTTTTATAAGTACTAACTGTTTTTTCGTTGATAGATAGAGTAGTTGCTATATCTTTATTACGCTTACCCGCAGATAAAAGATTCAATACTTCTATTTCTCTAGAAGAAAGTTTTTTGTATTTGAGAACCATATTACTTTCTTTAGTACTACCGTTAGCTAATTGTTCAGACAGTTCTTCATTTAAATAAATACCTCCTCTAGCAACACGATCAATTGCTCGTCTTAGTATTTTTGTTTCTACAGTTTTTGATAAATAAGCAGATGCTCCAGCTTTTATAGCGCTTAAAGCATACATTTCTTCAGGATGAGAACTGAAAATAATGACTTTAATACCCGCATATTCTTTTTTAATAGTACGAAGAGCCATAATCCCATTAATTTGTGGGAGGTCTAGTTCCATGATTAGAATATCAGGAACTCTATCGTTAAGCGCATCATACATTTGATTCCCATTACTTACTTTACCGATGATATCAAATTCTTCGGCATTCCTTAGAAGAGATGTAATACCTTTTCTAGTAATCGGATGATGGTCAGCAATTAATACAGTAATCATTATAGTCAGAGTTGATTGATAAAAAATATAATTATTTAAAAATGGTCGCTAATACCAATCGGGGTAGACTTTGATATTCAATACAAAATTACTAAGATAAACCTATCTTAGTAATTTTTTTGCTATTTAATCGATCAAGTGTTACTTATTTAAGATCAACGGGGATGTTACAGACAGGAATAGGGGTCATTTTATGTTGATTTATCCTATTTAAACGAGAATAGATGGTGAAAACCTCTAGTTCTCTACCTGAAAAATCATTAGCGATTTTTCCCTCATCCTGCATTTTCATCGCCCACTCTAATTCATCATATGAAGCTCCAATTTGATCCTCATCACTACGATTGTCACCAAATAATCCATCTGTAGGTGCAGCGTTTTGAATAGACTCAGGAACTTCTAGAGCTTTAGCTAACGCGTATACATCACTTTTTAAAAGATCAGCAATAGGGCTAAGATCTACGCCACCATCTCCATATTTAGTGTAAAACCCTACACCAAAGTCTTCAACTTTATTTCCAGTACCAGCAACTAGATAACGACGTAATCCTGCAAAATAGTATAATGTTGTCATTCGTAACCTAGCTCTAGTGTTAGCTAAAGCTAAATTTAATTGCGGGCTAGTATCTTCTTCGGGAGTTGTTGTTATAAAGTTGTCAAAAACTCCCGTCAGGTTAACTTCTGTTTTGGTAACTTTAGGGAAGCGTTTTTTTAATTGCTTAATGTGTTCTTGAGCACGGTTTACTTGACTTTGAGCTTGATGAATTGGCATTTCTACACATAATACTTCTAACCCTGTTAAGGCACATAGAGTAGAGGTTACTGCACTATCAATTCCTCCACTTATTCCGATTACAAAACCGTTCATATGAGATTTGTTGGCATAATCTTTAAGCCAATTAACAATATGATTAATTACTTTTTCTGTTTGCATATAAAATCACTTCTTAAAAATAATACGATGATATCTAATAAAAATTAAAAATACATTAACAACTATACTGTATTTGTAAATACAATAAGTTTAATTTCTTCAATTTAAAATTTATTTGATATGAAATTATGTTCAAAGTTAATTAAAATAACAGACTAGTTTATTGTGACAAAAAGATTCTTGAAAAAGCGAAGATTGCTGTTACAGATATAACATGATTCTTTGTAGAGAATAAGTTACAAGTAAAGAGATATTGTCTTATTTTTAGATTTGAGGAGTTAACAAATTAACCCAGATTTGAGATCAATATATAATGTGCACTTTATTAAAAATAGTATTTTTGACTGCTATTATTTTAAAAGATTATAAAATTAATAAATAATCATAGCGTTATATTTACTAAAGTAAACAGTTGTAATGAAAGATTATCTATAAGAGCTTAGAAGCTCTGATATAGATAAAAAGTATCGAGATTAAAGAAAAAAATAAATGATTAAACGTATAGCTAAAATAGCGCTATTAAGCCTCCTAATAATAGCTTGTAATAAACAAGATAAAATAGAAAAAGAAATAGCAAAAATACCTGTAGAAATTGCTATTGATAGATTTGATCAATACTTTGCAAAAGCAACGCCAGAAACGCTGCCAACTCTTAAAAATGAATACCCATTTCTCTTTCCTTCTCGTTATCCAGAACATATATGGTTGAATAAATTAAAGGATACAATCCAGATAGAGATTAATGAAGAAGTGACTAAAGCTTTTCCTGATTTTAATAAGCAAGAAGAAGAAATTGAAATACTGTTTCAACATCTGAAATATTACTTTCCAGAAATAACAATCCCTAAAGTAATAACGATTACGTCGGATGTAGATTACAGAAATAAAGTGGTGTTGTCGGGAGATAAATTGTTGATTTCTTTGGATACTTATTTAGGTAATGAACATCATTTTTATGACGGAATTCAAGTTTTTTTAAAAAACAACTTTAGAAAAGAACAAATACTACCAGACATAGTTTCTATATATGGGAAACAATTAGTAGAACGTCCAAGAAGTCGTACGTTTTTAGCCAATATGGTATATGCAGGTAAAGAATTATATTTAAAAGACCTTTTGATACCTCAATATTCTGATGCAGAAAAAATAGGATATTCTTTAGATAATTATGCATGGGCTGTAGCTAATGAAGAAGAAATATGGAGGTATTTTATAGAAAAGAAATTACTGTATAATACAGATACTAATCTGTTAACACGATTTATATATCCAGGGCCGTTCTCTAAATTTTATTTAGAATTAGATAAAGAATCTCCAGATAGAGTGGGACAATATATAGGTTGGCAAATTGTTACTTCGTATATGAAAAATAACGATGTATCTTTGCGACAATTATTAATGGCAGATGCCGAAACGATATTTAAAAAATCAAAATACAAACCCGCAAGATAATGGCAGATTTACATAAGTCAGAAATTAAGATAGATGTTACGTTAGATGAAAATAAAATACCAGAAAAATTAAACTGGACAGCTAAAGATGGAGGCGTAAAAAATCAAGAAGCAAAAGCAATGTTACTTTCTGTTTGGGATCCTAGAAATAAAGAGAGTTTGCGTATTGATTTATGGACTAAAGATATGCCTGTAGACGAAATGAAAGTCTTTTTTCATCAAACATTAGTATCGATGAGTGATACATTTAATAGGGCTACACAAGATGAAAAGATGACAGCGACTATGAAGGATTTTTGCGATTACTTTGCAGAGAAACTAGAATTGAAGCAAAAATAAAATATTTAAGAATTTGCTATGTAATGAAGCTTATCTTCTAACGATTAATAGTATATAAGTGTAATTAGAAGCAAATGAGAAAAGAAATTATTTTTGTTTACAATGCAAAATCAAATGCGATTAGTAAATATCTTGATTTTGCACATAAAATTATAAGTCCGTCAACGTATACTTGTGATTTATGTAGTCTAACTCACGGAAATTTTGAAGAACGAAAGATCTGGACAGAATATAGAAAGAACTCTATTCATGAACTTAAGTTTTTATATAAAGATGAATATGAGAAGAATTATAAAAAGAAACAAGAATACCCATTTATTGGTCAAGTAATCAAAACTTCAAGTGAATTAGAAATTTTGATAGACGCAAAAACCTTTAAAAAGATAGGTTCAATAGAAGAATTAATTACATTATTAAATAAAAAAAAGTAACTAATATAATTAGTTACTTTTTTTGTGAATCTATTTCTTTATTTATTTCATCAATGTATGAAAGGACTTCTTTTTTACCCATTCCCGAAGAAGATGAGGTAATGAAATAATTAGGCATTTCTTCCCAATAATTAAGCATTTCAGAAGTGTATGATTCTATGTTTTTTGGTAATTGATTTTTTGTTAATTTATCAGCCTTAGTAAAAATGATAGAAAAAGGAATATGATTTTCACCAAGCCACTGCATGAATTCTAAATCTATTTTTTGTGGATCATGACGAATATCAACCAATACAAAAGCACTTACTAATTGAGTACGTTTTGAGAAATACGTAGTGATAAACTTTTGAAAAACTTTTTTAGAACTTTTAGAAACTCTAGCGTATCCATAGCCTGGTAAATCGACCAAAAACCAATTTTTATTTATACTAAAGTGATTGATTAATTGTGTTTTCCCAGGTCTTCCAGATGTTTTAGCCAAACTTTTTCTGTCAGTTAGCATGTTGATTAATGAAGATTTTCCAACATTAGACCTACCAATAAAAGCATATTCAGGAAACTTTTCTTTTGGACACCTAGCAACATCACTGTTGCTGATAACAAACTCAGCACTACTAATTTTCATTTGCCAAATATTTAAAAACTAATAAACAGGACTATGTCCTGTTATTAGCTTAATTAATATGTTTTTCTATAATTAAAGTATAGAATTATTTTTTAGAAATTTCTTTCTTTTAACCACGCATGTAATATTTGATTAAATTCATCAGGATGTTCCATCATTGCAGCATGACCACATTTGTCGATCCAAAATAAATCAGAATCAGGTAAGAGTTTGTTGAAATCCTCAGCAACTTCAGGAGGAGTAACATTATCATTCCTACCCCAAATAATACAAGTGGTACTATGCATATTAGGAAGATCTTTAGCCATGTTATGACGAATAGCACTTTTTGCTATAGCCAAAGTTTTAACTAATTTATTTCGATCATTAACCGTAGCATATACTTCGTCAACAATTTCTTTTGTAGCAATTTTAGGATCGTAGAAAACATCTTCAGCTTTCTTTCGAATGTATTCATAATCACCACGTTTAGGGTAGCTTTCTCCCATAGCACTTTCATATAAACCAGAGCTACCTGTAATGACTAATGCTTTGATTTTTTCGGGGAACATTTTAGTATAAACTAACGCAATATGTCCTCCCAAGGAGTTTCCTAATAAAATAACATTTTCTAATGCTAATTGTTCAATAAAATCATTTAAATATTTAGCAAAAGTTCCGACACTAGTTTTAATAAGTGAAGTTGTATATAATGGAAGTTCAGGTATTAGAACTTTATAACCTTGAGCTGGGAAATATGATGCAACACCGTCAAAATTACTTAAACCTCCCATTAATCCATGTAGAATAATGATAGGGGTACCTTCGCCGATTTCTAAATAACTAAATTTTCCTTCTTTTTTTAATTCGTGCTTCATTGATTCTTGTTACAAGACTTAAACGCAAATATAGCATTTTCATCGATAGTTTGTATATGTTTTTGGGATTACTAAAAAATTGATTTTTTTTTAGGTTTTTATGCGAATAAAATATATGACAATATGTGATGTGGCGGAATAAACTAGTGAAAGTTTTATCTGTTTGTGAATCAATTTGATAAGGTGTGGAAAGTGATTCTTGAGACAACTTATTAACAAAGTGGTAGAATGTGGTAAAAAGTGGTAATTTTTCAATATATTTGAATTATCAAATTCGAGGGGAGAAAAGTGGTAAATCTTATAGGAACATACGAGTGCAAAGTAGATGCTAAGGGCCGATTAATGGTGCCTTCAGCGTTCAAGAAGCAGTTGTTACCCATGATGGAAGAAGGATTTGTTTTGAAACGATCAGTGTTTCAAACTTGCCTAGAAATGTATCCTATGTCCGAATGGAACATACTGATGCAACGAATTAACAAACTTAATCGATTCAAGAAAAAGAATAACGATTTTATAAGAAGATTTACGGCAGGAGTTAAAATAATAGAAATAGACGCAACTGGGCGTTTATTGATCCCTAAAGATTTAATAAGTTTTGCAGGAATATCAAAAGAAATAGTGTTGTCTTCTGCATTGAATATTATTGAAATTTGGGATAAAGATCAATACGAAGAAATTATAAATGAAACAGCTGATGATTTTGCAGATTTAGCTGAAGAAGTAATGGGATTTGATGATGAAACAGAGTGAATATCATAATCCAGTATTGTTGAAAGAGACAGTAGATGGATTAGCAATAAAAGAAGACGGGGTATATGTAGATGTTACTTTTGGTGGCGGTGGTCACTCAAGAGAAATAATGAGTAGGTTAGGCACAAATGGAAAGTTATTTGCTTTTGATCAAGATCAAGATGCATTAAATAATATAATAGAAGACGATCGATTTACTTTAATTAATGAGAATTTTAGATTTATAAAAAGATTTTTAAGATTTCATGGAATAAAAAAAGTCGATGGAATATTAGGAGATTTTGGAGTGTCGTCACATCAATTTGATGTTGCAGAAAGAGGGTTTTCTACTCGATTTGATGGTGATTTAGATATGCGAATGAATCAAAACGATGAACTGTCTGCTTATGAAGTAATAAATGATTACGAAGAAGAAGATTTAAAGAGAGTGTTTTTTTTATATGGAGAATTAAGAAATGCTGGAAAATTAGCAAGAGTAATTGTAGAGAGTAGATCTGTAGCACCTATAAAAACGAGTGTGCAATTAAAAGAGGTTTTAAACCCTTTTTTACCAAAACATCGAGAGCATAAAATTTTAGCTCAAATATATCAAGCAATTCGAATAGAAGTAAACCAAGAAATTGAGGTTTTAAAAGAGTTTTTGATACAAACTCAAGAATTATTAAATGAAGGAGGAAGAATTAGTTTAATCTCTTATCATTCATTAGAAGATAGACTTGCAAAACGATTTATCAGAAATGGAATGTTTGAAGGAGAACCAGAAAAAGATCTTTATGGAAATGTAACAGTTCCTTTTAAAAAAGTAGGAAAATTAATTGTTCCAAATAAAGATGAAATAAAAATAAATAATAGAGCACGTAGTGCAAAATTGAGAATTGCAGAACGTACAAATATGTAGGTATATATATTAAGGACTGAAGATGAAAATGAAACAAAAGATATATGACATATTAAAAGGGAAATTTTTAGTCTCTAGAGATGCAACAAAAAATTGGCAGATGTTATTATTTCTGTCTTTTTTGGCCATTATAATGATCGCAAGTTCACATAGCGCAGAACGTAAAGTGCATGAAATTGCTAAAATTAATGATGAAGTTCAAGAATTAAGAACACAATTTAGTGATGGAAGATCAAAATTGATGAGATTAAAAATGGAATCTTCGATTATAGATAAAATGAAACCAAGAGGAGTGAGACCAGCAACGGCACCACCAAAAAAAATAATTGTAAAAAACTAAATAGATACATTGGCAGTAAAGGATAAAAAAATACTAACAAGATTATATGTTGTAGTAGGAGGAATGTTTCTTTTTGCTTTAACGGTTGTTGTTAAGTTAGTTAATATTCAATTTGTTGAAGGAGAAATGTATCGAGAGAAAGCACAACAAAGTGTTTTTAAAGATTTTGTAATACCAGCAAATAGAGGGAATCTATACGATAGTGAAGGGAATTTATTAGCGACATCAGTACCTAAATATGATATTAGATTTGATGCAGTAACAGTCTCAGATAAAAATTTCAGAAAAAATATTAAATCACTGTGTGAAGCTTTATCTAAAGAATTTGATAAACCCGTATCCTATTATAATAATATGATTAGAGCTGCGCGAACTAATAATAATAGATATTTATTGATTCGACGTAACATGGGATATTCTCAATATATAAGAGTACGTAATTTTCCATTATTTAAGTTAGGAGCTAATAAAGGAGGATTGATAGTTGAACAACGTACGGTTAGAGAACATCCAATAGGAAAAATAGCTGAGCGTACCGTTGGTTATGAGCGAAGAGATGAAAAAGGATATTATACAAGAGTTGGGTTAGAAGGAGCTTATGGGCCATTTTTAAGAGGAAAAGAAGGACGACGATTAAAGCAAAAAATAGCAAAAGGCCAGTGGAAACCTATAGGAGATGATAATGAGATAGAACCAGAAGATGGTTTTGATGTGATTTCAACAATTGATGTAAATATTCAAGATATAGCACATCATGCTTTATTAGCACAACTTGAAGAATTTGAAGCAGAACATGGTACAGTAGTAGTTATGGAAACTAAAACTGGAGAGATAAAAGCAATAGCAAATTTAGGAAGAACAAAATCAGGGAAATATTACGAAAAACTAAATTATGCCGTAGGAGAATCACATGAGCCAGGGTCAACATTTAAATTGATGGCAATGGTGGCAGCATTAGAAGATAAAGTTATTGATTCTAGTTATGTTGTTGATACCGAAGGTGGAGAGATAAAAATTTATGACCGAGTTGTAAGAGATTCAAGATGGGGTGGATTCGGGAAAATTTCAGCAGCAAAAGCCTTTGAAGTTTCTTCAAATACAGCATTTGCCAAAATAATCCATAATAATTATATCAATGATCCAAAGAAATTTGTAGATCGATTGATTAATATGGGATTAGATAAAGAATTAGGCTTAGCAATAAAAGGAGAAGGGAAACCAAAGATACCATACCCAGGAGATAAAAATTGGTATGGAACATCACTAGCATGGATGGCGTATGGATATGGAGTTTCTTTAACACCATTGCAGATATTAACATTTTACAATGCAATAGCGAATGATGGAGAGATGGTGAAACCTCAATTCATAAAAGAAGTAAAGGCATTAGGGAAAGTTGAAAAAAAATACGAAAAAGAGGTTTTAAACCCAGCAATATGTTCTAAAGAAACAGCTAAGATCGTGCAAGAAATGATGAAGAATACTGTTAAGCGAGGAACTGCAGAAAATATTTACACAACAGACTTTCATGTCGCTGGTAAAACAGGAACATGTTGGGAAAACTACGGTAGAAATAGAGAGTATATAGCTTCTTTTGCGGGGTATTTTCCAGCAGATAATCCAGAGTATTCATGTATTGTAGTAATTCATAAACCTAATAAGAAGAAGGGGTATTATGGAAATATAGTGGCTGCACCAGTATTTAAAACAGTTTCTCAAAAGATATATAACGATACACCTATAATAGATAAAGTATCACCAACAATAAAAGAAAATAAAAGAATTAATAAGAGTTATAATTCCTATTATAAAAAAGCAGAAAAATATAAAACAATCATGCCTAACGTAAATGGTATGACAGCAATGGATGCCTTAACATTGTTAGAAAATATGGGATTGAAAGTAGAACTTAATGGAGAAGGAGTTGTTGTAGATCAATCGATAGCTTCAGGAACTAAGGTGAGAAAGAAACAAAGAATAAGATTGGAATTATTGTGAGAATTTTAAAAGACATATTATATAAAGTAGGGATCCAAAAAGTGGTAGGTGATACTGCGATCGTTATTGATAAAATTGCATTTGATTCTAGAGAAATAAATGCAAAAGATGTCTTTGTAGCTATTGGAGGAACAGTAGTCGATGGTCATCAATATATTGAGCAAGTAATATCAAAAGGAGCGATCGCTATTGTTTGTGAATCCTTGCCAGAAAATATAGTAGAAGGAATAACATATATCCAAGTTTTAGATACCAAAGAAGCATTAGCTTTTATGGCCTCTAATTATTATAACGAACCTTCAGCTAAATTAAAATTAGTAGGAATAACAGGTACGAATGGTAAAACTACTATAGCGACATTATTGTATCAACTTTTTCAAAAAGCAGGGTATAAAGTAGGATTGTTATCAACCGTAAAAATTATGGTAGATACACAAGAATACAAAGCAACTCATACAACACCAGATTCTCTTAAAATCAATTATTATCTCAACGAAATGATTGAAGAAGGAGTAGATTATTGTTTTATGGAAGTTAGTTCGCATGGGATTCATCAAAAACGTACCGAAGGATTGGTTTTTGAAGGAGGAGTTTTTACGAACTTATCACATGATCACTTAGATTATCACGAAACATTTAAAGAATATAGAGATGTAAAAAAAGTGTTTTTTGATCAATTACCTAAGCATGCTTTTGCTCTTACTAATAAAGATGATAAAAACGGAAGTGTAATGCTTCAGAATACGAAAGCAAAAAAACATGAATATGCTTTAAAATCGTATGCTGATTATAGAGGACAAATCTTAGAGAATAGTTTACAAGGTTTATTACTACGTCTAAATGATAATGAAGTTTGGGTGAAATTAATAGGAAGTTTTAATGCTTATAATTTGTTAGCAATTTTTGGAACAGCAAATTTATTAGGATTAGAAACTTTAGAAACATTACAACTATTAAGTAATTTAGAAAGTGTAAGTGGAAGATTTCAATATACAATTTCTGATCAAAAAATAACAGCAATAGTAGATTATGCTCATACTCCAGATGCTCTTAAAAATGTGCTAGAAACAATAAACGATATCCGTACAAAAAATGAAACATTGATAACAGTTGTTGGATGTGGAGGAGATCGAGATAAAACTAAAAGGCCGATAATGGGAAATATTGCGGCTAAATTTAGTGATAAGACTATTTTTACTAGTGATAATCCAAGAACTGAAGTTCCAGAAAAGATCATTGAAGATATAGAAAATGGAGTAGCAGGAGAGGATTATAAAAAAACATTAGCAATAACAGATAGAAAACAAGCAATAAAAACAGCTTGTCAATTAGCTCAGGAGAATGATATTATTTTAATAGCAGGAAAAGGGCATGAAACATATCAAGAAGTAAATGGGATACGCAATGATTTTAATGACTTTGAGATAGTGAAAAACGAATTAACGAAACTTAATAAATAGCATTAAGATTAGGGGAAAGATCTTGATGATATTGTAATCAACAAACTATGTTATACTATCTATTTGAATATTTAGAAAATCAATACCAGCTTCCAGGAGCAGGATTGTTTCAATTTATAACATTTAGAGCAGCAATGGCTATTTTATTGTCATTGTCGATATCAACTATATACGGAAAAAGAATCATTCTTTTTTTAAGAAAAAAACAATTAGGAGAAAGCATAAGAGAATTAGGATTAGAAGGACAATCAGAAAAAGCGGGAACACCAACAATGGGAGGGGTTATAATTATTCTGGCAACTCTAATACCCGTATTGCTTTTTGCTAAACTTGATAATATATATGTAATCTTATTGATTGTTACGACTATATGGATGGGAGCGATAGGGTTTTTAGATGATTATCTGAAAATTTTAAAGAAAAATAAAGAAGGATTACAGGGTAAATTTAAAATAATAGGACAAGTTGGACTTGGTATTATTGTAGGATGTACAATGTATTTTCATAGCGATATAACAATAAAACAAGAAATTGTAAAGGATGGTATAGAGCAAGTTGAATCAAGTAATCAGGCTAAAAGAGAGTTTTTACCAGAGCAGAAGTCGACTAAGACAACGTTGCCTTTTTTGAAAAATAATGAATTTGATTATGCAAGTTTAATTACTTGGATTAATCCAGATTATATAAAGTATTCGTGGATAATATTCATACCATTTGTGATTTTTATTATAACAGCAGTATCTAATGGAGCTAATTTAACAGACGGTATTGATGGGCTAGCAGCGGGTTCTTCGGCAATAATAGTATTAACATTAGGATTGTTTGCTTGGGTATCAGGAAATATAATATTCTCAGATTATCTCAATGTAATGTATATCCCCAATTCGGGAGAAATGACAATTTATATTGCAGCATTTGCAGGAGCTTTGGTTGGTTTTTTATGGTATAATACATATCCAGCACAAGTGTTTATGGGAGATACAGGAAGTTTAACCATAGGAGGGATCATAGCCGTGATAGCTATCGCTACTAGAAAAGAATTTTTAATACCAATACTATGCGGAATATTCTTCATAGAAACATTATCAGTAATGATACAAGTAAGTTGGTTTAAATATACAAAAAGTAAATATGGAGAAGGAAGAAGAGTGTTTTTAATGTCGCCAATTCATCACCATTATCAGAAAAAAGGAATACATGAAAGTAAAATTGTAGCAAGATTTTGGATTATCGGAATCTTATTAGCAATAATTACTATAATAACACTTAAGGTAAGATAAAATTTAAAAAAGTGAAACCTGAAGTAAAAACAAAAAGATTAGTTGTTTTAGGAGGAGGCGAAAGCGGAGTTGGGACAGCAATCTTAGGAAAAAAAGAAGGATTTGAAGTTTTTGTTTCAGATAAAGGAAACATTGGCAAAGAATATAAAGAAGTTCTTATAAATTTTGGAATAGAATGGGAAGAGGGAACGCATACAGAATCTAAGATTTTGAATGCAAATGTAGTTATGAAAAGCCCTGGGATACCTGAAAATGTTAAGATAATAAAGCAACTTAATGAAAAAGGAACCCTAATAGTGTCTGAAATAGAATTTGCTTCCAAATATACCCAAGCTAATATTGTGGGAATTACAGGGAGTAATGGAAAGACAACAACAACAATGCTTACACATCACGTATTAAAAAATGGTGAATTAGATGTGTGCATGGCAGGTAATATAGGAGATAGTTTTGCGAAAATAATCGCGGAGAATGATTACAAAAACTATGTGCTAGAGTTAAGCAGTTTTCAATTAGATGGAGTATTTAAATTTGCGCCACATATTGCAATAATAACAAACATTACACCAGATCATTTAGATCGATATAATTACGATTTTGAACTATATATCGCATCAAAGTTTCGCATAACAAAAAATCAAACAAAAAATGATTATTTGATATATGATGCCGATGATGAAGTAATAGTTAACTATATAAAAAAACATTCTATTCAAGCAAGATTACTTCCGTTTTCATTGCATAAAAAATTTGAAAATGGAGCTTATTTGGAAGATAACAATATTAAAATAACAGTAGATAATAACGAATTTACTATGTCAACATCAGATTTAGCATTAAAAGGAAATCATAATATAAAGAACGCAATGGCAGCTTCTACAGTAGCACAATTATTGCGAATTCGTAAAACAACTATTAGAGAAAGTTTGGAAAACTTTCATGGAGTTGAACATCGATTAGAAGATGTATTAAAAATTAATAACGTACAATACATAAACGATTCAAAAGCAACAAATGTGAATGCAACATTTTATGCATTGGATGCAATGAAAGCATCTACAGTTTGGATTGTTGGAGGTGTAGATAAAGGAAATGATTATAGTGATTTGTTTGCTTTGGTAAACGAAAAAGTAAGAGCTATCATCTGTTTAGGTTTAGATAATTCAAAAATTATTGATGCTTTTGGTAATTGTGTAGATACTATTATCGAAACAGCATCTATGAGTGAAGCAGTAAAAGCAGCTTACGAAGTTTCAGAACGTAATGATAATGTATTATTATCACCAGCTTGTGCTAGTTTTGATTTGTTTAAAAGTTATGAAGATAGAGGGATGCAGTTTAAACAAGCTGTAAGAGAATTATAAAAAAGAAGGGATACAATTATAATGAGTAAAATGCTAACAAAAATAGGAGGAGATCGAGTGATATGGGCCGTTGTGGCTTTATTAGCGCTGTTTTCCTTTTTACCTGTATATAGTGCTAGTAGTAATTTAGCCTATCTATATGGGGATGGAGATACTTTTGGGTACCTAAGAAAGCATTTTGCACATTTAATATTGGGATTTATTATAGTATATGTAGTCCATAAGATACCTTATAACTATTTTAAAGGACTTTCTATAATTATGCTTCCAGTAGTAGTAATGCTGCTATTGGTGACCATGGCACAAGGTACAATTATTGGCGGAGCAAATGCTAGTAGATGGATACGAGTTCCATTAGTGGGAGTGACGTTTCAAACCTCTACGTTAGCAGCAGTTGTACTTATGGCATATGTGGCAAGATATTTATCAAAAATAAAAGATAAAGTTGTTGTTTTTAAGGAGACTATATTACCCTTGTGGACTCCGGTGTTTGTTATTTTGATGTTGATATTACCAGCAAACTTTTCAACAACAGCCATTATTTTTTCAATGGTAATTATGCTTGTGTTCTTAGGAGGCTATCCAATAAAATATATTGTATTTGTAATAGGAACAGGAGTAGTAGCTTTGACAATGTTTATGCTAACTGCAAAAGCATTTCCAGGTTTGTTTCCTAACCGAGTTGATACCTGGGTAAGTAGAGTTGAAAATTATTTTTCAAACGAAAAAGAGAGCGAAGCAAACTATCAAATAGAACGTGCAAAAATAGCAATTGCAAGAGGAGGAATTATAGGACAAGGTCCAGGGAAAAGTGTACAGAAAAACTTTTTACCACAGTCGTCTTCAGATTTTATTTATGCCATAATTATTGAAGAATGGGGGCTTATAGGAGCAATTTTTTTGATGTCTATGTATATGTTGCTGTTATTCAGGTTAGTGATGGTAGCACATAAAAGTAGCGATGTGTTTGGAAAATTGTTAGTAATTGGAGTAGGTTTGCCGATCGTTTTTCAAGCATTAATTAACATGGCTGTAGCAGTCGAATTATTTCCTGTAACAGGACAAACATTACCCCTAATAAGTAGTGGAGGAACCTCCATATGGATGACGTGTTTGGCAATAGGAATAGTCTTGAGTGTAAGTAAAGAAATAAAAGAAAACAACGACGAGAACATCAACATCAATAAAGATGACATACTAGAGGATAAGAATGTATCATTTGATCATTTTAGTACAGATATTTTATGAAAAAAGAACTTAGAATTATAATATCCGGAGGAGGAACAGGTGGACATATATATCCAGCGATTGCTATAGCAAATGAGCTAAAGCGAAGATATCCTACGACTAAGTTTTTATTTGTAGGAGCAAGTGATCGTATGGAGATGCAAAAAGTACCTAGTGCTGGCTATGATATTAAAGGTCTTTGGATAAGTGGTATCCAAAGAAAAATAACATTAAAAAACCTAATGTTCCCTTTAAAACTTATAAGTAGTCTATGGAAATCTAGAAAAATTATTAAAGAATTTAAACCAGATATTGCTATAGGTACTGGAGGTTTTGCAAGTGGACCATTGCTTAAAATGGCCAATGTAAAAAAAATCCCTACACTATTACAGGAACAAAATTCTTTTCCAGGAATAACAAACAAATGGTTGGCGAAGAACTCGGATAAAATCTGTGTAGCATATGATCATTTAGAACGTTTTTTTCCTAAAGAAAAAATTATAAAAACAGGAAACCCTGTACGTCAAGATTTATTGACTATAAAAAATAAGCGATCAACAGCAAATGCAGCTTATGAGTTAAAAGAAGAGAAACTGACTCTATTAGTATTAGGGGGAAGTTTAGGTGCAAGAAGAATTAACCAATTGATCGAAGAAAAATTATTGTTTTTTGAAGAACAGAATCTTCAAATAATATGGCAATGTGGAAGCTTGTATTATGAACAATATAAAAAATACAATGAAAAAGAGAATGTTCAAGTTCATGCGTATTTAGATACAATGGATTTGGCATATGCAGCAGCAAACATTATTATTTCTCGAGCAGGAGCAAGTTCGGTGTCAGAATTATGTATTGTAGGTAAACCAGTATTATTTATACCATCACCTAATGTAGCAGAAGACCATCAAACAAAAAATGCGCAAGCAATCGTAGAAGTTGGAGGTGCATTAATGATAAAAGAAAATGATTTAGAAAATCAATTTGATAATGTCTTTAAAGAAATATCTGAATCAGAAGAAAAACAAGCTACGTTAAGTAGTGAAATTAAGAAGTTGGCAATGCCAAAAGCAACAGAAAAGATAGTAGACGAAATAGAAAGCTTGATTGGTTAAAATGAATAAAGAATTAAAAGACATACAAAATATATACTTTATCGGCATAGGCGGAATAGGAATGAGTGCCTTAGCTAGATATTTTAATTACCTAGGTAAACAAGTAGCAGGGTATGATAAAACCCCTTCTGCAATTACAGAAAGTTTAACAAACATAGGAATTGAAATTCATTTTGAAGATGCAATCGAAAAAGTAAATAACGTATTTCTAGATAAAGAAAATACATTAATAATATACACTCCAGCAGTTCCTAGTGAACATAGTGAACTAAGTTATTTTAAAGAAAACGGTTTTGAAATTAAAAAACGAGCCGAAATTTTAGGAGTTATAACTAAAGGTGTTTATACACTTGCCGTAGCAGGTACACACGGTAAAACCACTACGACAGCAATATTAGCACATTTGTTAAAAGAAAGTGGAGAAAAAGTAACAGCATTTTTAGGAGGAATAAGTGAAAATTATAATTCAAATTTAGTACTAGAAGGAAATGAAGTAATTGTAGTTGAAGCAGACGAATTTGATCGTTCTTTTCTACAACTATATCCAGATGTTGTGGCTGTGACATCAATGGATGCAGATCACTTAGATATATATGAAAAACCAGAAGCATTACAAGAATCTTTTGAAGAGTTCTCTTTAAGAGCAAAAGATCATTTATTAGTTCGTAATGGATTACCGTTAGGAGGAATGACTTTTGGAATAGATGATGAATCAGATTACTGTGCTCATAATATTAGGATAATTAATGGAGCTTATGTATTTGATTTAAGAATGCCAGATAGCACTATTGTTAAGGAATTGCATTTAAACTTACCAGGTAAACATAACTTGTTAAATGCTATCACGGCCTTTGCAATAGCACAATTATACGGCCCCCCAACCGAGTTGTTAGCAAAGGCCTTATCGAATTTCAAAGGAGTACAGCGTAGATTTTCATATAAAATTAGAACCGAAGAATTAGTATATATAGATGATTATGCACATCATCCTACAGAAATATCAGCAGTGCATCAAGCGGTTAGAGAAATGCATCCTAATAAAAAAGTATTGGCAATTTTTCAACCACACCTATTTAGTAGAACACAAGATTTTGCAGATGATTTTGCAAAAAGCTTAAGTGATTTTGATGAAATTATGCTTTTAGATATATATCCAGCGAGAGAAGTACCTATTGAAGGTGTAACTTCAACATGGTTATTGGAGAAAGTATCATCAGAGCATAAAAAAATGGTGACCAAAAATACATTGGTCTCAGAAATAAAGAAAAGTTCAGCACAAGTTATTGTAACTATTGGAGCAGGAGATATAGGAGAACAAGTTAAAGTAATAAAAGAAGCATTAAGCGTTGAAATTTAATATTAGACATATACGAACTATAGGATTAATATTAATATTGATCGTTGTTTTTGCGTTTACAAATAAGCGTAACAATGCTCGTGCTATAAAAAATGCAACAATAGAGTTTCAAGGAGAACAAAACCCATATATCACAGAATCAGTGGTTAACAAATTGTTAATACAAAATCAAGATTCTTTTGGAAATGTTGAGAAAGAAACTTTAGTTTTGAATACGATAGAATCAAGGTTGGATACACATAAAATGGTTAAAGATTCTGATGTGTATCTTACTGTAAATGGAGAACTTAAAGTTAATGTCAGGCAACGCACCCCCATTGCTAGGGTAAGCGCTTTGCCTTCTTTTTACGTTGATGACTATGGAGAAATAGTTCCTTTGTCAAAAAATTACACAGCACACGTGCCATTAGTGTATAATGTAGATAAAAATGATGTTGAAGAAATATATCCATTATTAAAGAAGATATATGAAGATGAATTTTTAAGAAAACATATTGTTCAAATTTCAAAAAATGAGAAATTAGAATATGAGCTTAAAATGAGAATATATCCATTCTTGATCTATTTTGGGGAAATTAAAAATATTGATAGAAAAGTGAATAATTTAAAAGCTTTTTATCAAAAAGCAAGAAAAGACAAAAGCCTAAGAGATTATGCTATTGTTGATTTGCAGTATAGAAATCAAGTAGTGTGTACAAAAAAGTAATACCAATATGGAAACAGAACAACATGAAATAGCGGTAGGATTAGATATAGGAACAACAAAGATTGTTGCTATGGTAGGACGGTATAATGAGTATGGGAAAATGGAAGTCCTAGGGATTGGTAAATCAAAAAGCTTAGGAGTACATCGTGGTGTTGTAAATAATATTACACAAACCATACAATCTATACAGCAAGCTGTACAAGAAGCAGAAAATGTTTCTGGAGTTAAAATTGAAGAAGTAACAGTAGGGATTGCAGGACAACATATACGTAGTTTGCAGCATAGTGATTATATCACAAGAGTAAATTCTGATGCTGTAATCGATGATAGAGATATTGATCAGTTATGTGATCAAGTTCATAAATTAGTAATGCTCCCAGGAGAGGAGATTTTGCACGTACTACCGCAAGAATATAAAGTAGATGGACAAGGAGAAATAAAAGCTCCTGTAGGAATGTTTGGAGGGCGATTAGAAGCGAATTTTCATGTAGTAGTAGGGCAAATAACATCTATTCGTAATATTGGTAGATGTGTTAAAAGTTCTGGTTTAGGTTTATCAGATGTTACTTTAGAACCATTAGCATCTGCAAATGCAGTGTTAAGCCAAGAAGAAAAAGAAGCGGGAGTCGCTTTAATAGATATAGGTGGTGGAACCACAGATTTAGCCATTTTTAAAGATGGTATTATCCGTCATACTGCTGTGATTCCTTTTGGAGGAAATGTAATAACAGAAGATATAAAAGAAGGATGTTCTATTATCGAAAAACAGGCTGAATTACTGAAAGTGAAATTTGGATCTGCGTGGCCAGGAGAAAATAAAGACAATGAAATTGTTTCAATTCCAGGATTAAGAGGAAGAGAACCAAAAGAGATAACATTAAAGAACCTATCAAAAATTATTCACGCTAGAGTTGTTGAAATTGTAGAACAAGTCTTTGTTGAGATTAAGAATTATGGACATGAGTCTGCCAAGAAAAAATTGATAGCAGGTATTGTTTTAACAGGAGGAGGATCTCAATTAAAACATTTAAAACAACTAGTAGAATATATTACAGGAATGGATACTCGTATAGGATATCCTAATGAGCATTTGGCAGGTAATAGTGATGCAGAAACTACAAGTCCAATGTATGCAACTGCAGTAGGACTAGTAATGGATAGTTTAACAGATATCAAAAGACAGCAAAAAGCAGCTTTAAAAGAAGCCCTTTTAGAGCAAGAAAGAGAAGCTGAATTGGAAAAGCAAAAGGCAGAAGAGAAAGAAGAGATCATTGAAGAAGAGCCAAAAGAAGAAATAAAACCAAGAAAAAACATTCTTGAAAAGTGGACGGAGAAGTTTAAAGAATTTTTAGACAATGCAGAATAGAATAGGGGACTGCAAAAAGTTTGAAGATAAACGAAGAACCAAGTAGAAATATTTAGAAAGGAAAAGTAGAAAATATACAACCAATAAATTAGCAATTATGAGTAGTAATGATGAATTTGGAAACATTTCTTTTGATTTGCCTAAGAATCAATCGAATGTTATAAAAGTAATTGGTGTAGGTGGAGGAGGTAGTAATGCCATAAATCACATGTTCCAGCAAGGAATTAAAGGAGTTGATTTTGTGATATGTAATACAGATTCACAGGCATTAGAAAATAGTCCAATACCAAATAAGATTCAATTAGGAGTTTCTTTAACTGAAGGGTTAGGGGCTGGAGCAAATCCAGAAATAGGAGAGCAAGCTGCAATAGAAAGCTATGATGATATTCGTATGATGCTAGATACGAATACCAAAATGATTTTCATTACTGCAGGTATGGGAGGAGGTACCGGAACAGGAGCCGCGCCTATAATAGCAAAAATGGCCAAAGAAATGGATATCCTTACGGTAGGAATCGTAACAATACCATTTCAATTTGAAGGTCGTATGCGTAATGAACAAGCGCATTTAGGAGTTCAGAGATTAAGATCACACGTAGATTCTATGATTGTGATCAATAACAATAAGCTAAGAGAAGTATATGGTAATTTAGGATTTAAAGCCGGATTCTCTAAAGCTGATGAAGTGTTAGCTACAGCCTCAAGAGGTATAGCAGAAGTAATAACACATCATTATACACAAAATATCGATTTACGTGATGCTAAAACAGTATTAAGTAATAGCGGTACAGCAATAATGGGGTCTGCTAATGCCTCAGGAGCTACTCGTGCTAATGATGCAATACACAAAGCACTGGATTCACCATTGTTAAATGATAATAAAATTTCTGGAGCAAAAAATGTACTACTCTTAATTGTATCTGGTAAAGAAGAAATTACAATTGACGAAATTGGTGAAATCAATGATCATATCCAACAAGAAGCTGGTTATGGAGCTAATATCATTATGGGAGTTGGAGAAGATGACTCTCTAGAAGAAGCTGTATCGGTAACGATAATAGCGACTGGATTTGATATCGAGCAACAAGATGAGATTACCAATACTGAGTCAAAGAAGATTATCCATACTTTAGAAGATGAGCAAAGAGCAACACAATTGCTTAATACAAAATCAACTTCAACAAGTACTATAGTACCATCTGTTTCAGCAGAATCAACAGAACCAGTAGCGCCGCAAGAAGTTCAACCACCTGCTCCTGTAAAAGAAGAGATCGTGGAAGAACCAATTATTAAGCATAATTTGTTTGATGACGAAGATGATACTGTAAAGGCAAGTCCTAATGAAGATTTATTATTGCCTACAACGCAATATGTAAAAAACCTAGATGTTGACTATGAAATAGTAAATCCTTTTACTTCTACAGATAATGATTATGTGATAATTAATGCACAAGAGATTATCAATCAGATAGAAGTGAATGATGCTAAAGAGGTTGTATCAGAGCATAAATCTAATACAACACAAGAGCCAGATCAATTTACATTGTCTTTTGATATGCCAGTGTATGATAAAACTCCAGAAGATGCTGTTTCTAATGGAATAGATCAGGCTGCAATGATGGAAGAAGAGAAGCCTGTAGTTTTTGACTTGACAGACGATCTAATGGATGTTGAAGTTAAAGGAGCTGAAGAAATAACTCCTACTGCAGAAGTAACATCAGAAGGAGGTTTAAGATATAGTTTAGAGGATTATTTAGAGGATGAAAATGAAAAAGAAGTAAAAGAGGAAGAAGAAGAAATTGTATTAGAAAAGCGTACAGTTAAAACTCCTGAAGTAGCTTCTGAAGCACCAGAAGAAGTTGATCCTGTAAATCAACCTATCTCTGAAACATTAAGAGCAAGAGCAGCAGAGCGAAGAGCAAAAATGAAAGAGTTTAATTACAAATTTCGCAACAGTGCTTCGCAAATAGATGAAATAGAAAAAGAACCAGCATATAAAAGAGCAGGATTGGATGTAGCTTCAAGACCAGGAGCATCAAATATCTCTAGAACTACTTTGAATACTGATGGTGATGATATTCAGTTAAGAAGCAATAATTCTTTTTTACATGATAATGTAGATTAGTAAAAAAAGAATAGTTATATATTTTTAAACCGGTACTTCTTAATAGAAGTATCGGTTTATTTTTTATCTTCGCATTTCTATACAAAAAATGATTACGTTATGAGTTTACAGACTGAAGTAATGACAGCAATGAAGGCTGCTATGAAAGCAAAAGATCAAAATGCATTAACCTCTTTACGTGCAATAAAATCAGGAATCTTATTAGCACAAACAGAAAGTGGAGCGAAAGAGGATTTAACAGAAGATCAAGAGTTAAAGTTATTACAGAAATTAGTTAAACAGCGTAAAGATAGTGCTGTAATCTTCACAGAACAAGGAAGAGAAGATTTAGCACAACCAGAATTAGAACAAGCAGCAGTAATAGAACAATTTTTACCAGAACAACTAAGCGAAGAAGAAATTGAAAAGGTTGTAGTAGAAATCATCAAAAGTACTGGAGCAGCAGGAATGAAAGATATGGGGAAAGTAATGGGGGCTGCCAATGCAAAACTAACAGGAAAAGCTGATGGAAAAACAATATCAACTATTGTTAAAGCAAAATTAAGTTAAATAAAAATCACAGTCTTTTATTTCTAAAAAGACTGTAATGGCCTCGTAGTTCAACTGGATAGAATATCAGATTTCGGCTCTGAGGGTTGGGGGTTCGAGTCCCTTCGAGGTCACTAAACTAAAATTAGACAAAGAGTTTACATATTGATTAATGTGTAGACTCTTTTGTTATTAATATACACCATAAATGCCTTTATAAAGGTATCCAATAACTAGAGATTTAGATACTTATTTCTAAGATATGGATACTTTGTCTAAAAAGAATATTTGCAATTTTGTTTAATAATGTAAATGATACGATTATGAAACAAATTGAATTAGGACGTCAAGGGCTAAAGACAGCTCAAATTGGTTTAGGATGTATGGGGATGACAGTTTTTGGAAATATGGACGTTTACGGAAAAGCAAATGAAAAACAAGCAATAGCAACGATTCACCGTTCATTAGAATTGGGAGGTAATTTTTTAGATACAGCCGATGTATATGGTCCTTTCTTAAACGAAAGGTTAATTGCAAAAGCAGTTAAAGGAAATAGGGATAAATATGTTATTGCAACAAAGTTTGGAATGGAAATTAACGAAGATGGTCAATGGTCTGGAAATGTTAATGGTAAAAAAGATTATGTGAGAAAAGCGGTCGAATTATCGTTGAAAAATTTAAATACAGATTATATAGATCTTTATTATTTGCATCGATTAGATAAAACGATTCCTGTAGAAGAGACTATACGTGTAATGGGAGACTTAGTCAAAGAAGGAAAAATAGGATATATTGGACTTTCTGAAGTATCTTCCGAAACTATTAAGAAAGCACATGCTATACATCCACTTACAGCTGTTCAAACTGAATATTCATTATTTGAGCGAAATGTAGAAAAAGATGGGATAAAAAAGACAATGGATGAATTAGGGATTTCTTTAGTAGCATACTCTCCTTTGGGGCGTGGATTTTTATCTGGGAAATTTAAAAAACCAGAAGATTTTCCTGAAAATGATTTTAGAAGAATTATGATTCCGAAATTTGAAGGAGAACAATTCTATAAAAATTTTGAGATACTTCGCGAAATCGAGAAAATGGCAATGGAAAAAGATATAACAACAACACAACTTTCATTAGCTTGGTTAATTGCCAAAGGAGTAGTACCAATCCCAGGTACAAAAAGAATAGAGTATATAGAGCAAAATATAGCAGCAACAATGTACTCTTTATCACAAGATGATATAGAAAAATTAGAAAAAATTATCCCTATTACAGTAAACACAGGGGATAGATATAATGCACATGGGATGAGCCAAGTTGATTGATTTGAGGAGAATTTTTTATTTGTAACGACGTACAAGATAGTAAGAGATATTATTGTGCGAGAGATTTCTCTTTAAAATAACTAACGAATAAAAAAGTATTAATAATTAGAGGATAACTATATTTTTTAAATTTAAAGGTATGAATAAAAAATCATCGATATTAACAGTAATCGAATCAATATCCGTATTGCACAAAATTTTAGGGCTAGAAAAACCTAAGCATCCTCTAGTTAGTGTGATTGATTTAAAAAAAGTTAATTCAGATTCTAAGATTTATACAAATCCTATTTCACATAACTTTTATAGTATTTCAATAAAGAGAAATGTAAAAAGAAAAATGAAATACGGGCAGCAATATTATGATTTTGACGAAGGTGTAATGAGTTTTATGGCTCCAAAGCAAATAATGAAATCTGAGGGAAACATAGAAAATGCTTCAAATCTTGAAGGAGTATTATTAATTTTTCATCCCGATTTTTTTCAAAAGCACCCCTTAAGAATGAAAATTAAAAAATATGGTTTTTTCTCTTATTCGGTTAATGAAGCATTACATTTATCAGTTGATGAAGAAGCAATGATTTTAACTATGTTTGATAATATTAAAAAAGAAATTACATTAAATATTGATGTTTTTACTCAGGATCTTATAATTTCTCATATAGATTTATTACTTAATTATTCTAATAGATTTTACAATCGTCAATTTATAACAAGAAAAGCAAATAATAATAATGTTTTAACTCAAGTTGAGGCATTATTAAATGATTATTTTGATACAGAAAAACCTCTTGAAAAAGGATTTCCAACGGTGTTATATATTTCAGAAAGTTTAAATGTGTCTCCTAATTATCTTAGCGATATGCTACGACAGTTAACAGGAATGAGTACTAAACAACATATTCAAAATGCGCTAATAGATAAAGCGAAAGAATTTTTGACAACAACAGAACTGTCTGTAAGTGAAATTGCTTATGCGCTAGGGTTTGAGTATCCACAATCTTTTAATAAGTTATTTAAAAGAAAGACAAATCAAACTCCTTTGAGATATAAACAATCATTTAATTAAAAATATTGATTACAGACTGTTTAGATTGATTAACAGGTTTTAAGCGCAAATATTACCGTGTGTTGTTTGGAGTTAAAGAATAAAAGGATGTTTTTATAAAGAATATGGAGAATTATAAAACAGTTTAGTTAACTAAATGAAATGACTGTTTTACTCATTAGAACTTCTGTGAGACTTTAAAAAACTATACTTTAGCACAAGCAAATTGGAATGTTTTAAATAGCAAAAAAAACTCTTTTAAGACAGAATAAACCTAGCAAAAAACAACATACATGAAAAAAATATTTTTACTATTAACAATTACCATTCTTTCCATAACAAAATCATTTGCTTGTCAATGTGTTCAAGTAAAAGGAGATCTAGCGATGCAGACGAAAAGATCGTTTGTGCAATCAAATCTAGTTATGACTGGAAAAGTTATTGAGATTCAAAAAAATGAGTCGAGTTCAAGAAGCAATGAAGGCATGATTGAACTTCCTATAAATACTTTTGTTTATACATTTGAGATTATAAAGACATATAAAGGGAAAATAGAAAAAGAACTTGTGAAAGTGAAATCTAGTGGAAGTGGAAGTACTTGTGGATATAAATTTAAATTAGGAGATTCTTATTTAGTATATGCAAGAAAATCTATGAGCAAAAATGCAAAAGTTATTTTTGAAACAGGTCTTTGTGATAGAAATCAAATATTAACAGAAGTAAATAAAGAGGAATTAGAAAAATTAACAAAACTGATAGGATATACAGAACCTAAAGAATCAAAAAGACTTTAGATTAAAAAATTAAAACAGCAATTTGCAAAAAGAACATGTTTATAAAAGAGATTAAGATCATCTAAAAATAATTTTTTAGATGATCTTTTTTTAAGAAATATATTAAAAACTAATCTCTCTTGAATAATCGATTTTACGATTTTACAGTTTGAAGATTCAAGACAGAAGACATTGCTTTACCCCAATCACCATTAATATCACTATCGATTTTCCACCCCATAACTCCCCCATAAGTGAAACTAGAATCGTTATTAGCTTGTTCTAACATAGTTTCAAATTCATTCGTAGAAACATATCCAGTATTATAAACATCATTAATAGTAATAGGTTTACCAACCATAAGTTTGTTTCCGGGAATTCCTTGCTCTATAATGCTTGGAATAGATGTGTGATTGTCGAGTAATAACCCATTGTCGTTATATTTTTTAGAGAAAATAGAATCATAATCTTCATATTCTTGATATTTCCAAGTACCTTGATTATAGTATTGTATATTATAATATTCAATAATACCTTGTGTTCTTTTTTCAACTTCGCTATATCCCATTTCTGCTTTAAAATATGTAGCTTGTGGAGCATGAGAAATTTCTAAAGGATATTCTCTTACAATACTTAAAGATTTAACAGCCATTGTTACTTCACTTAACCAAGCTATTCCTTTTTTATTCATCTCAATATGTTCGAAATCAAGATTAACTCCATCATATTTCATATCTATAGCATAATTAGCTAATTGAATACCATAATCTGATGGATTGTGATTTAAAGGAACTAAGGTATCTCCTCCAGCAGCAAGAATACATTTTTTATTATTCTCTTTTAAGAATTCTAAAATTTCAGGATACTCTTCAATTTCTTCTGCTGCGCCTGCAATTTCGCTTGGACTAACCCAAAACGAAAATAAAATATCAGTATATCCTTCGTACTTTTCTTTAACTTCTTCTAAGGTGATCCAATTGTTGAAATAACCAATTACTCTTTTTTTCATAGTTTTATCTAGTATAAGTTTGAGGAGGTAAAACTAGAATCAAAAGAAAAGATTTGTTTAGTAAATGATGTGAATGCATTTTTTTATGCTGTGAATGCAGTAAAAACGGTTGTGAATCGAAATATGTTTAATAGAACAAAGCAATTACCTTATAGCGATAACTGCTTTGTTTTTATTTCATGTTATTTTGTAAATGAAATTTTTAATATATTCCTTATTGCTGAGGAACTTCGAATATATTTCCTGCTAGAGGCATTTCTATATCATTTAATGCAATATATATATTATAGATTTCTCCAGTATTTAGTTCATCCATAAATAAAGCCATGATACCAGATGTTCCACCTACCTCAGATTTTCCTACGACTTGTCCTTCTCCTAATTTATTGCCTTTTCGAGCTACAATAAAAGCTTGATAATTTTCAGAACCTAGTGGGTTTTGATCAAAATTATAGGCTACCATAATACCATTTCCAGAATTAACAATATTAAGTCCGTCACATTCTGAGAAATCATAATTATTTTGTTCAGGTTTTCCTAGAATGATTTTAGTAGATGCACTAATAACGACAGGTTTGTTTTCGAAACGAGGACTGTATGCTATTACGTAATTATTTTTTTTAAAATCTAATTTATTACTTGCAATTTCTGTACGAAAATATGCGTCATCAGAATAGAATTTTTTAATGATAGGATCTTCATTTGCAGATATACTATCTTTATAAATCATTAGATAACCTCCAGTTGAATTAGGTAAATCTGGACGTAAAATAGTACACCATAAAGTTCCTGCAGGAGATATCGCAACATCAATAATTTTTGTTTCCCAACTTGTATATGATTTTATACTGATCTCGTTTCCTAAAGGTTTAACGTTATTACCTTTTGACACACTTAAGTTAGCTATTTCAATACTCATTATTTTTGATTTTGATATGCTTACTCTTAAAGTTTTTCAGCTTACACTTTCTGTTTACCCTACAGAAAAGGGTCGTTTTTTAAGTGGGGACTGCTCCACTTTTTTTCTTCAATTTTTTTAATGAATCCCCATCACAATTTTTAAACTTCAGAATTAATATATAGCGCTATATAATTTATTGATATAAAGATATTTGTAAATGTTTTGCTATTTTGAGGATATGTAGCCAATGGCGTTTTTTTTGTTGTGAAAAGAGTAAAAAGTAAGGGGAGTGATGAAATACAGTTTAAGAGAAATAAAAAAATCTTCTATAGAAGAAGATTTGAAAAGTGATGCTATTGATTTTTTTATTTTAAAATATTAAAATTTTTAATAAGATCTTTATACCTACCACTAAAAGTAACAGTATGGTTCCCTTTGAGTAAAAGTAAATTATCTGCAAGAACAATTTGTTCTATAGCATTGCTATTAACAATGTACTTGCGATGAGTGCGAATAAAAACTTGATTGTCTAAAAGATTACTTATTTTTCCTAAAGAGATTTGAATAATAAACTTTTCTTTTTCTGTTACGATATGACAATAGCGATCATCGACTTCTATATACATTATACTAGAAAGCTCTACTTTTTTTAATGCATTTTTCTTTTTTATAAATAAATATTCTTGACTAATTACAGTGTCCTGATCTTTACTTGAAAAAGTATTAGATTGACCATGGAATTTTTCTACAGCCATTTCTAAAGCATATAAAACCTCTAGTTCATTAAATGGTTTCAATAAAAAACTAAATGGATTTGTTAATTTTGCGCGTTCAAAAATTTGTCGATCTTTTGAACTTGTTAAAAAAACAAATGGTTTTGAAGCATTAGGAGTAATCGAAATAGTCTCGGCAAAAGTGACTCCGTCTGGGTTTCCGTTTAAAAAAACATCAATAATAATTAAATCAATAGGTAATTGATAAAACAAAGTCAATGCTTCTTGATATGAGCTAGCGATGGCTACTACGTGGTAATTGTTCTCTTCTAAAACCTCTTTTAATGCCAAAGCTTCTTCTGATGTGTCTTCTATTATGAGGATGTTTATTTTATCCATTCGAATCTAATTTAGGGAGTGAAATAATCATTTTGGTTCCAATTCCTTCAGTACTTTCTATAAATAATTTCCCTTTATTTTTTTTGATCATAGATTTACAAAGTTGTATACCTAATCCAGTACCAACTCCTTTTTGATTTTTTTTCTTATTTAAGATCGTTCCTTCTTTGAGTAAAGCTTCTTTTGTATCTAAACTCATTCCTGCCCCAGTATCCTCAATTATTAAGAGTAATTGATTGTTCTTAAGATCTGTATATACAGAAATAGTGTCGTTTTCTTTTGAAAACTTAATAGCATTATCTAATAGATTACGTATAATTATTTTGAGCGAATCTAGATCTGCCATAACAAAAGAAGCTCTAGGAACGGTATTACTAAATAGAATACTTTTATTTTCAAATAACGGTTTGTAATTGTATTCAATTTGTTGCATTACAGAAAACAAATCCAAAGACTCAATATGAAAATATAATTGATGTGTTTGAATAGTCGCCCAATGAAGTAAATTTTCTAATAAATTATATGTGCTATTAGCTATAGAAGAACTTTTAAGAACAGTTTTTTTTAAAGCTAAATAATTTTGTCTATCGATATCTTTTAAAAGTCTAGTATTACTTTGTTGTAAAGCATTAACAGAGGAACGAAGATCATGACTGACGATTGAAAATAATTTGTCTTTTGTCGTATTCAAGCTGTCAAGCTCTTCTTTTTGAGAAAGAACAATTTTATTGATTTTGTTTTTTTGATAATAAAAATAAATCCCAGTACTTAATAATAAGAGAAGTAAGATAGATGAAAAGATAAAGCCATTACGTTGTATATCTTTTATTTTGTTTTCAGACGTTAATAACTTAATATGCTTTTGTTTTTGATCAATAGCATGTCTTTTTTCAATTTGAGCAATAGTCCAAACTTCACTTTGATTATTTAGTGAATCTTTCCATTTTTCGAATTCTTTTCTGTAAACTAAAGCTTTTTTAAAATCTTTTCTATTTTCTTCAACAACAGCCATATTTAATGAAGCTTTCCTTTTTAATTTAAGACTTTGTACATTTTTTGATAGTTGATACGCTTTTTTAAAATAGGGAATGGCTAAAGGATCTTTATACTGTTGATAATATAAGTTAGCAATATCTGTATAAGAACCTATTAGAAGAAATGTATCTTGTTTTTTTTCCTGTAGCGTATTGCTTTGTAAAAGATATTTTTCTGCTTTTTTATAGTCAGTTAAGTGAAAATACGATAACCCAAGGTCATGAAGAACAGAACTTTCTATAAGATTGTAATTTGAATAATTTTGTAAAGATTTAAAATAACAGATAGCTTCTTTATACTGGTTTTGTTCTAAGGCAATTCCTCCTAAATTACGTATGATTCTATAGTATAAGTTGAATTCTTCAGAGACACGATTGTATTCATTTTTAGCTTCATTATACAATCTTTTTTTCATAAAACTGAAACCTCTTATATAGTGATAATAATCTAAAGTGGATTGCTCCTTTGTTAATTCTAAACTTTTTGAGGTATGTACTATTATAGAATCCCAATTTTTTGTGATGAAAAAATGTTTAGCTTTACTGATGTCAATTTCTGTATTTATAGAAATTTCCTGACTCTTAGATTGAGAAAAAGATTGAAGAGATAGAATGAAACAAATTATAAATAAGAATGAATGAGCCAACGTCATGAAAAATAAAGTTTAAATAAGAATGCTATTGAATAACGTATATGTATACTCATAGAGAACTTAATAATTAGATACTAAGTCCTCTATGAACGTACATAAGATTATTTTTTATATTGTTATAAAAAATATAGAAAAGATGATAACCTTATGAGGATTAATCGTCGGTTGTTTGTACAACAGTTTCCGTTCCTCTAGATGTTTTAGGATCGATATTCCATAAAAAAGTTTGTGTAATTTCAATATCTTTTAGATAGATACCATAAGGAAAACCATTGGTGTCTTGAGTAGTGAATTCTACACTATATGCAATATAACTATCTTCAGTTTTTTCGTCCATTAATCGATCTATTTCTTCAGTATCACAATGAATAAAAAATTGCAATTGACATTTTCCAGAATTGTTAATGGAAAAAAGTTGAGAAATTTTAAGCTCGGGGTTTTCTGCAGAAGAATTGATAAATACAAGAGTCCTAACAGTGATAACTCCATCTTTAATTTTTGATTCTACATGAGGTAATAGAGGTTGTTCAGGATTATTAGGAAAGTTTATTTTTCCTGCATGATTAATAGAAATGTCAGTGTTTAATATATTTCCAGGAGGAAGTATAATGTTACATTTACTTTCATTTGCATCTGTTGTCATAATAAGTATTAGTGTTAAGTAATTAATTTATAATGCTATTATGGGGGAATTAAAAATGTATTGCGATTACCTAATTAAATATCATAAACGATAACGGGCAATTATGTTTTTGATAAAATTTAAAAAGAATCAATTTGAAGGGCAAATATCATTTCTATGACATAAAATTAAATTTTTTAAAGAACATAGCTTAGATTATTTCAATTTTATTTGAAGAAAAAACACACGATATATAGGATGCGGTATATAGTGTTTTCAATAGCAATAGGAGGACATATATCAATACACTTGAGATTTTGATGTTATAAATATAATAACCAAGAGAATACCATAAGCGTTCTTGCAAGGTATGGGGGAAAACAAGGAATGATAATAGTTGAAAAAGAAAGAGGGCTCTATTATTTTAATAATAGAGCCCTCTTTATAATTTAAATGAAGTTATGAAAATTAATTAATAATTAATTTTTTAGTGGATTGTTTGTCACCATTTGTGATTCTAACAAAATAAACTCCAGAATTTACATTTACGAAATTCACTTTTTCGGAGAATCTAGCAGCAGTGTTTCTATATGTTTTTTCAGTAAGCATTCTACCTCTTAAATCAAATAATTGTATTGCAACTTCCTCATCGTTTTGGTCAGCATCAAAAGTAATATTGAATTCACCATTTGAAGGATTAGGATATACTACAAGGTCTTTAATAGGGGCATTAAAGCTATTATTAGATAGTGTACTAGCAAAACATAGTTGTAATCCAAATTGAGTGAATACACCACCATCACCTCCAGCATCATCTGCAACAGTTAAGATCCAATCACCAGCAGCCATTTCTCCATTTAAAGAAGACAAATCTCCTTCTGGACGATACATTCCTGTGAATGGAGCTGTTCCATCTGTAATTAAATCTGTAGCTTCTTGATCAAATACTGTGTTTGTATAATCATTACTTGAACCACCATTATCCGTAGAAAGTTCTATCTCTGTACCAGCTGGACTAGTTAAGGTGATGTCTAAATCACCATTAAAAGTATGTTCTGCAGAAAAAATTACATTTACGTCAGTTATAGTTAAATTTTGAGCTATAGTAATTGTAGATGTATATACTCCAGAAGATCCAGATGATGAAATATCAATAGGTAAATCTGTAGCATCAAAGTTACCACAGTTAATAGTTCTAAAACTATAATTATTAGAAGCAGTACCTGTACCACAGATATTTGAAGGAGTAACTCTCCAAAAATATTCTACATCTGGGTCAAAAGATCCTACGTAACTGTTTGTTTCTACTTGAGTAGAAGTTATAATTGTAGAAAAACTGTTATCAGTAGCGACTTCAATTAGGTAACTTCCTGTATTAGAATTAGCTTCCCATGTCAATGTTTCTGATAGAGAAATATCATTAGCTCCGTTAGCAGGAGTTGTTAACGATGGTATTTCTATAGTGCTATTGTAGATGTTTACTATGATATCATCAATAGTGTTATCAATGGGACCAGAAGTACCAACAATAGAAAAAGTATGAGCACCGTTTGCTATACTTGAGGTACCAGATACTGTAGCTGTAACTGTAGTGTTAGTAGCGGTAGCAGTTGCAGGGTTGAAATTTATAGAAGCTCCTGCTGGTAAATTAGTAGCGCTAAAAGTTGTAGTGTCAGAAAAACCTGAGAATGTATTGTAGATAAAAGTATATGTAGCATCGTTTGGAGAGCATATATCTTGTTCTAGATTATTTATAGCTAAAGAAAACTCAACTACATTAATAGTAAAATCAGATGAATTCATTGCAAAAAAGATATTATCATTACCTTCAACTATTATTCTTGCAGTAGTAGTATCACTTCCAATAGTAGGTACAGTTATAAGAGCATTACCATTATTAGGTACATTAGAAGCTATGACATGAGGGAAAGTTAAACCTCCATCTACCGATAATAAAATGTTTACAGTAGGAGTGTTAACGCTTCCTCCATCAGTACCCGCAACATCCCATGTAACAAGTTTAGATTCACCAATATCCCACGTTTCATTAGTGGTTTGTGATGTAACAGCAAAAGGACCTGCAGTATCATCTACAGTTACTGTCATAGTATCATAGCTTGATTGACCTCCTAAGCCTGTGTTAGATGGCTCTCTATCTCTTACCGTTAATGCCCAATTTAATGTTCTACCTACAGTAGCTACAGTTTCCCATGGAGAGTTAAGAGTAGGACTACTTTGTGTTAAATTACCACTAACTACACTACTAAGTCTAGGGATATATCTATTAGGAGAAGCTACAGGAGGTAATGATCTAGCCATAGCACCACTTGTACTTGTTGGTCCAAAAGATGTATTTGTAACAATTGCACTATCAGTTTGTTCCCAGCAATATGTTAAGTTGTCTCCACCATCAGCATCAGTAGCAGCACCTTTTAATACATAAGCAGTTCCCATAGGAATTGTATAGTCATTTCCAGCTTCAGCATTAGGAGGATTGTTAGCAATGGCAACTGGAGAATTATCTTCCCAGCAAGTTCTAGTAACTAAATTATCAGTAATTTGCTTAATACTATGATAATGAAAATATGCATCACTATTTGATTGTACATCATTAGCATTAGTAATACCTGCATACCCCATAATAGTTGAACCAGAACCAGGCTCAGCATTAACTCCTGTACCTTCAGATCTAAATGCCCAAGTATGATTAGCTCCCATTTGATGACCTATTTCGTGTGCAACAAAATCAATGTCAAAACTATCTCCTTCAGGAATAGCATCAATTGGAGAAGTAATTCCAGAACCTTTTTCTGTATCAGAAGTATTAGCAATATCATCATCAACACATACACAACCAATACATCCAGCGTTTCCACCTCCACCACTAGCACCAAACATATGACCAATATCATAAGCAGCATTACCGATAGTATTAGATAATGTATTTTGTAATTGAGCATTCCATTCACCTAAATCAGTAGAGTAAGGATCAGTAGCAGCATCTGTATAAATTAATTCAGTTGCATCAATGATTTCAAATGTAACAGCCATGTCAGTTTCAAAAACAGCATTAACTCTAGTCATTGTAGCATTAATTGCAGCCAAAGCACCAGCAACTGTTCCTCCGTGATACGTTGTATATTCACCATTTACAGACATTGCTAATCTAAATTTTCTAAGGACTTGATCATTAGCATCTTTTGTGTCAACAATTGATTTTGAATCAGCTTGATGAGCATCAGCATTTTCTGTATAACAAACAAAAGGCTCAGTAGGAATATTTTCTTTAGCAGCCCTACTATATACAATATATTTATTATTATCACCTTTTATAGGTTGCATAAATATAGTCTCTTTGTTAGGGTAACTAATCATTGATTGAATTCCTTCAGGAGAGATACTAATTCTTGCTGTAGCTTTTGAAGAAGTGCTATAACCTATATAAGATTTGATTTCAGGAAATTTAGCTGCTAAAGTAGGGGAAAAAGTAGAAGCTTCTAAAATTTTGAATTCTTCGATGATTCCCTTTTCATTTGGAAGAGAAATACTATTATTTGAATTCTTTAGGCTTACCTCACCTCTTTTTTGTGTGTTATCTAGGTGTTGTTTAAAACTTGCTAGATCGAGTTCGTAAATAAAAGATTTATCAGCTTTGTATAATTCTATTGAAGAACCATTTATTTCCCCAGAAGAAGTACTTTTCTTCCATGACGATTGGGAGTATCCTATTGAGGAGACCAATAAAGATACTAGTAATAGTGTAATTTGTTTCATTTTAATTAAGTAAAGTTTGTTGATTTATTTTGCGAAAATAATATAGATTTTACTGCTTTTTAACAAAAACTTAAACTAAATTTCAAATATTTATTAATCTATTATATCTATAGAGTTTTGTTGTTTTTTTTGTTATTGAATAAAATAAAAAAAGCATTTTTAATTAAGGTGTTGTAATTCAATTTGTTATTTGTTTTTTTGAGAAATAGAAGAAAATAAAATGGGTTCAGAAATGTATATTTCTGAACCCATTTTAGTACAATAAAAAAAGATAGATTAAATGAGTATTGTCATAATTTAATCCAATTATAACGATCTATTAATAACAACTAAACCTAATTCTTGATCTGCTACAGCGATATGTGTTGTCGAAGCAGCAATACCTGTTGGTTGTTGAAGCGTAGTGGATAAAGAAGAAATTTGATTGTTATTAGGATTAATAATATCGATAACAGATCTATTGATACCTAGTACAAAAAGTGAAGTACCATCAGTACTTATATTTGAAGGTTGATATCTAAGTGGAATACGAGAAACTTGATTATTATTGTTTAAATCAATAGATTCAATTCCTTGTGCAGCAAAATTAGCAACATATAGATGATTATTTAAAAACTCACTTTCTACAGGGAAATTTGCAGGACCAAATGGCGCACCAAAAGAACCTCTGAATCTTCCTGGAGTTAATACAACTACAGGAGGTATAGAAAGAATATTTCCTGAAGTGTCAAAATCTACAATTTGGATTCCCCAATTAGATACTCTAGCTAAATCTTGAGAGTAAAAAGCTTTGGCTCCATTTGCAGTTGCTGTTACGTGTACATCTGGAGCTCCAGTACGATTGTCAACAACAGAAATTCCATTGGTGGCTAATGATAAATTAGACGAAGAATAATTAAAAACGCGTGTATTAGATCTACCTGCACCTCCAGAAACAACTAATACACCATTGGCAGCAGATAGTCCTGAAAAAATACTAAAATTAGCTCTATTGTTGGCTATTAACTGTGGAGAAATAGGATTATTTAATGATAGCATATTAATACTTGTTCTAGATTGAGTAAAGAGTAAGCCATTAATAGCATCAACTGTAATATCGTCTGCTGTAATAGATATAGTATTACGAGTACCAGTTGCTAGTTCTGCGATTTGAATTTCTGAACCGCATGCCGCATATGCGTATCCATTAGCAATAACTACATTTGTACACCCATTTAGAGTTAAGTTTTTTTGAACATTTACAGTTTCTTGAATGTCCAAATTTGTTGATACTGTTTCTTCTTCTAAATTAGAAGTACACGAAATTCCTAATGTCATGATTAATGACAATAGAAACAGTGGGGAAATTTTTCTTAGCATGATTTTTTTTTAGTCAAAGTCGAAACTTTGAAGTTAGTTACTAAGAGAACTATTACTAATCCAGTAATATTGCTAGTTTAGATCGCTTTAAGATATTTTTATAATATTGAAAATGATAAGTGAAAATAGTAAATCAATTAGATATAATATCTCGAATAAAAGGTAAGAGTAAGAAGAATAGAAAATTAAAGTTGCCAATTGTCTCTTTCAACAACAATTAAAAATTAAAATAGGAAAACTGATGAAATTTTTGTTTTGGAAAAAATTAACATGATTTGATTTAAAGATATTATTTATACCTTATTTGGTGTAATAACCAAATTCGTTAAAACGCTTAACTTTTAAAGGGTTTTTAGAAAAATACTCTATAATTCGAGCAATAGCTTTATTTTTTAAGCTTTTTCTAGCATAAGATAAACCTATTTCTCTATAGTATTTAGGACCACTGTACGGTCGAGTTTCAAATCCATACCATCCATCTATAAAAGATTCGGGTAAAAAAGTAACACCTAATCCAGCCATTAATAATGTTAGTGTTTCTGTTTTTGTAGAACAATTACCAATAGTTGTCATAGCATTTTCAGAATTGTTTAAGATAGATAAACATTGCTGATGTGCTTCACATGGAGGACAATGAATGAATTTTTCATTCGCTAAATCAATATTGATATCGATCATTTTTTTAGATAATAAATGATGTCCATCAGGAATGCATAGCACATAATCTTCTTTCCAAAGAGGTAAAAATAATTCATCTTCATATTTCCATTCTCTAACTAAAAGATTGACTTCACAATCACGATTAATTCCTCTTATATCCCAAGTTACAGAATCGGATAGAGAAGCTGCTGTTCTAAAAAATTGCTGCTTATGTTCTTGTGGTAAACTCTCGGTAACACCGATAGTAATCTTATGATTAAAATCTTTCTTTTTAAAAGTAGAGGATAAAGATGTTATTTCTCCTAAAATTCTTTTTGCTTTAGGATATAATTGGTGTGCTTCGGTATTAATTTCAACACCTCTTTTATGGCGAACAAATAATTGTTGTTGTAATTCTTCCTCAAGTTGCTTGATACCATTAGAGATATTAGGCTGTGAAACAAAACATTGTTCTGCAGCTCGTGTTAAATTTTTTTGTTCATATACCGCGATAAAAAACTTTAAGAGCCTAGTATCCATAAGAAATAATTATGATAGTGATTAAAAATCAATATTTTGATCCGTAAAAAGGGTGGTTTATTTTTGTAAATATATTAAAGTTATTAAAAAAAGAATTACATCATTATGAAAAAATATGATAAAAAATTAGTAGTGATTACTGGAGCTAGTTCAGGTATTGGAGCTGCAACGGCTAAATTGTTTTCAGAGCAAGGACATCCATTATTGTTAATAGCAAGAAGAATAGAAATGCTTGAAAACTTAGGACTACCTAATACATTTTGCAGAAAAGTCGATGTAACTATATTGGATGATTTGAAAAATGCAATTAGCGAAGCAGAAGAAGAGTTTGGACCTGTGGATTGTATTATCAATAATGCCGGTGTAATGCTATTAGGTGATATAGCATCTCAAAATCCTGAAGAATGGAAAAAAATGTTTGATGTAAATATTATAGGATTATTGAACGGAATGCAAGCAGTTTTACCAAAAATGAAAGAAAATAAATCAGGAACGATCATCAATACAAGTTCTATTGCTGGGAGAAAGACGTTTCCTAATCATGCTGCTTATTGTGGAACAAAGTTTGGCGTGCATGCCATTACAGAAAATGCGCGTGAAGAAGCCGCGAATTTTAATGTGAGAATGGTAACAATTGCTCCTGGTGCGGTCGAAACAGAATTGTTATCACATACTACTTCTAACGAAATAAAAGATGGGTATGAAGCTTGGAAAGATGATATGGGAGGAGTATTACATGCAAATGATATTGCTAATGCAATGTGGTATGCATATAAACAACCACAAGGAGTAAATATTAGAGAGATTGTAATAGCTGCAACAAAGCAACAACCTTAAATGAAAAATATTATTTTGAGAAGTAAAAAAATAAATTGAAGCTCATTTTAGAGCAAAAAGCATTAATAAACAGCTTTTATTTTAAAATATAATGATAATATAACAATTATTGATGCATTTCGATTAGTTTTTTATGGATCAATAAGTATATTTGTCCTATATTAAACATATATATATGGATATCATAAAAGAAGCTCTTGCATTTGAACAAGAGAAAATGAGTCATATGTCTACCAGTGATAGAGTTCAAGCTTCTAGAGAGGCTAAACGATTAATACTAGGTATTAATGAGATTTACAAAGAAACGAAGGACGCTGAGTTGATGGATATAATGAAAAGAATAACAGAGAAGAAACGTAAGATTGAAAAACGTCTTAATGGAATGCCTTCATAAATCTTTAGATTTTAACTTATAAAAAAAAGAGAAATGCATAATCTATATATTGTGCATCGTATCTTTTTGGCTTTAAAACAAGTCTAAGCTGTTGCTATATTATAGTAACAGCTTAGACTTGTTTTTTTATATAATAAGTGCAATTAAAAAACGCTTTATATGATAAGTGTCATATAATATTAGTATATAAAATCCTTACTTAGCACTATGCAATTGAAAACATAGTGCTTTGAGTAAAGAAATGAGTATTAAATTTAGAATATGGGTGGACCATAAAGAAACTCCATATTTAGGAATAGGTCGTATTGTTTTATTAGAAAAAATTCTAGAATACGGATCAATTACAAGAGGTGCCGAAGCAATTAATATGTCTTATAGAAAAGCTTGGCAATTAGTAGAGAACATGAATGCAACCGCGAATTCTCCTTTAGTAGAAAAACGATTAGGAGGAAAGAAAGGAAGTGGAGCAACTGTAACTTCAGAAGGAAAAAGAGTTATAAAAGAATTTTATAAACTGCACTCCAAAATCAATCATTATATTCAAGAACTAACATCAGAAATACCGTTGTAAATGATAATCAGAAAATTATTTAAAAGAATTTTATTGCTTATCATTTTTATAATAATGATAGCATGTCAAAAAAAAGAACAGCCTCATTTAACTATTGCTACAGCAGCTAATATGCAGTTTGCAATGAAAACGTTGATAGAGAAATTTACTCAAACAACAGGAGTTGCATGTGATCTCATAACAAATTCGTCAGGAAAACTTACAGCGCAAATAAAAGCAGGAGCTCCATATGATATTTTTATAGCAGCTAACATGAGATATCCTGATGAAGTGTTTAAAGCAGGTTTAGGCATAAATAAGCCTGTTGTTTATGCATATGGGAAATTAGTACTATGGACGATGAATGATACTTTACAACCAAATGTTTTAAATTTAAGAAATGCAGCAATAAAACATATAGCAATAGCAAACCCTAAAGTCGCTCCTTATGGAAAAGCAACTGTTGAAGCATTGATGGAATATGGAATATATGAAGACATAAAAGATAAACTAGTATTTGGAGAAAGTGTTTTACAAGCCAATCAATTTATCGTTTCACAATCAGCTTCGATTGGATTTACTTCAAAATCAGTAGTGATGTCTCCTAATTTAAAAGGAAAAGGCCATTGGGTAGAAGTACCAAATGATGTATACAAACCTATTGAACAAGGAATTGTTTTACTTAAAAATGAAGACGATAAAGTAACGTTAATGAAAGAGTTTTACGAATACCTGTTTTCTATAGAAGGACAAAAAATTCTCAGAGCTTATGGATATGTTCCAGTTAATTAAAGAGAATTAATGATGGAATGGGAAGCTTTATTTCTAACATTTAAGTTAGCAGCAATAACGACCTTCATATTAGTGATAATTTCAATACCAATAGCATATTGGTTGGCTTTTACAAAGTCAAAAATTAAACCAATATTAGAAACACTAATTAGTATGCCATTGGTATTACCTCCCACAGTTTTAGGTTTTTATTTATTGATAATATTTAGTCCTTCTAGTCAACTTGGAGGTTGGTTACAAGAATATATAGGAATTCAATTAATTTTCTCTTTTACAGGACTAGTTTTTGCTTCGGTTATCTATAGTTTACCTTTTATGGTACATCCTATTCAAGCTGGATTCACAAAAATCCCTAATTCAATTATTGAAGCTTCTTATGTATTAGGGAAATCAAAATTAACAACTTTAATAAGAGTAATGCTTCCATATATAAAACCATCTTTATTAACAGGAATCGTGTTAGGATTTGCTCATACTATAGGAGAATTTGGAGTTGTATTAATGATAGGAGGGAACATTCCAGGAAAAACAAAAGTAGCATCTATAGCAATTTATGATGAGGTAGAAGCTCTTAATTATGAAGCTGCAAATGAATATTCATTAGTTTTATTTGGTGTCACATTTAGTATTTTATTAATTGTTTATCTAATTAACGGTGGTTATATCAAACGATCTACATTATGATACAAATAGCTTTAAAGAAAAAAATGAAAGCTGCTATAGGCGAAATGCAAATAGAAGTTGATTTTAAAGTAAAAGAGAGAGAGTTTATTGCATTATATGGGGCATCTGGAGCAGGAAAAACATCAATATTAAGAATGATAGCTGGATTATTGAAACCGGATAAAGGTATTCTTAAAATAGGAAAAGAAACTTGGTTAGATACAACCAATAAAATTGATATAAAAATTCAACAGCGAAATATAGGTTTTGTATTTCAAGATTACGGACTTTTCCCTAATATGACAGTGAGAGAAAACCTGAATTATGCGCTACAAAAACAGCAATATAAAAATATTATAAACGAATTAATAGATATTGTTGAACTAGGAGATTTACAAAACCAAAAGCCAGCTAAACTTTCAGGAGGACAACAACAAAGAGTTGCTTTGGCAAGAGCTATTGTAAGAAAGCCAAAACTATTACTATTGGATGAACCATTGTCTGCATTGGATGTCGAAATGAGAGCAAAACTACAAGATTATCTTATTAAAGTACATCAAGAATATAACTTAACAACAATACTTGTAAGTCATGATATGCAAGAAATACATAAAATGGCAGATACGAGTTATCAATTAGATAAAGGGAGAATTCTAAAAGAGAATAAGAATTTTATTTCGCCTGATTTTAAAACTGAATTTACAGGAGAAATTATACAAATTGTTAGAGAGCACAAGAAACTCTGTAAAGTGATAATAAAAATAGGAGATAATAAAATCGAATTAAAAAGTAATCTTTCGAAAATGGAAAATAAAAAAGAAGGAGATAAAATTAACGTCAGTGCTATATTGAAAATTTAATAGAAGAAAATAGCAAGTATATTTGTTCTAAAAATAATCAACTATGAAAATTATATATGGACTACTTTCTATAGCGTTATTGATAAGCTGTGGAAAGAAAGAAAAAAATACCAAACCAATAAAAACTGTAGAAAAAAAAGCTGAGATACTCTCAAAAAAAGAAGCAACTAAAGTGGCAACTTTTAAAGGAGTACAAGTTACAGGAGTAACCGTTAGTAATACAGGTCGAATTTTTGCAAATTTTCCAAGATGGAGAGATAATGTACCGTATTCAGTAGTTGAAATAAATCCACAAGATGGAACGCATATACCATATCCTAATGAAAAAATGAATGAGTGGAAAATAGGAAACCCTATTATCGATTCAATGTTTGTAGCAGTACAATCAGTCGTAGCTTTTGAAGATATATTATATATTTTGGATACTAGAAACCCATTATTCAAAGGAGTAGAAGGAGCTCCTAAAATATTCGCATACGATTTAAGAAATAATACATTAACTAAAATCTATACATTAGACAAGTTAAGTTATAAGACAAACTCTTATATCAATGATTTAAGAGTAGATAAACAAAAGAATAAAATATACTGTACCGATTCGGGAGCAGGAGGATTGGTTATTTTGGATTTAGAAACAGGGAAAAGTAAACGAATTTTAGACAACCATATTTCAACAGTAGCAGAAACAGATCACTTGATGATTAATGGTGAGAAATGGGAAAATACTGTCCATTCTGATGGAATTGCATTAGACGAAGGAATGAATAAATTATACTATCATAGTCTTACAGGGTATTCATTATACACCGTTGATACCAATACATTTGACCAAACAACAGAAGCAATAGAGCAAAGTATAGTCAAGGTAGCAAAAACAGCTGCACCAGATGGAATGATTCTAGATCAACAACGAAATTTGTATTACGCAGATTTAGAAAAACATAAAATACAATACTTAACAAAAGAAGGAGAAATTAAAACATTGATAGAAGGGGCAAATGTGCAGTGGGCAGATACATTCAGTATTTATGATGGCTTTCTGTACTATACGAATTCAAGAATACATGAAGCAAAAGAAGATGTTTCTCAAATGACGTTTAGCATCTATAAATACCCGTTGGAATAAAGAAACTAGAACTTGCTGAGACAAGCCCCCACCCACTCAGCAAGTTCAAAATAAGTTGTAATCTATAAAAGTAGCCGACTTTTATAAAATTACAAACTCAATTAATCTTCATAACCGCATAATGTGCGATTCATTTCTTTAGCATCTTCAAGAGAGACGCTATAAATATTAGTAGAGCAACGTTTAAGGCCTCTACAATTCTTTTTTAGGTGGTATCGTTTGCTACTAGTACCTTTACAGATATAAACATCCTTATCTGTAGTAGAGACTAATGATGTAGCACCAAAAAATAAAGTAATACTTATTGTAATTAATGTTTTCATGGTAATGATGATTATGATAGTGGCAATATAAGATTATAAAAAAACATTTTTTTACGGAAAACCGTAAAATGGATAAAAAAATTAAGAAAAATCTTCAATAGATGCGATTGGAGCATCCCTTTGTACCGCTTTAATACCATTATCTCGATTAGCTGCTGTTGTGTAGATTTGACTTCTACCGATGATTTGATGATTTGCAGCTTTTAGATTGAAATAAAACTTTTCATTTCTAGAATCCAGTTTTTCATAATTGCTACTATCAGGCGCATTCTCCTGTACAGATGCTATTCCTTTTTTACAATTTTGTTTAGTAGTGTACATTTCACTAGTTAAAATGACCTTAGCATTAATAGCATGTAAGTTAAAATAAAATTGGTCATTAGAACTTGCTTTGATTTCAAATTTTGGATAACTCATAATAATTATTTTTTAAATTGTTAGACTACAAATTTGAAGTAAAACGAAAAAAAAAACTATCGATAGAATACTGTAAATGCCTCCACGAAATCAATGATTTTTGGTGTAAAAAATAGATATGATAGAAAAAGAACTAAAAAGATTCTCATATATGATTTACATACGAGAATCTTTATTGAATTTAAAAGTGATTATGTTTTGTGAACAAAGTCACTAATAACATTTTCGATATCTGAAGCTATTTCTGATTCTACGATTTTAAACCTCTTAACATTCATATCAGTAAACCACGACTCCCAATAATGCCTAATAACTTCAACAGCATATGGGTTTTTATGATTTCCTTTATCAATACCCAAAACTAAAATTTCTAAGTTTGAGAGATCCTCTTGAGCTTTGATAAAACCAAGCTTTTGCTTTTGAAATTGCTGTCTCCAATTTCCCTTTCTCAAAAAGTGTTGATTAAGCATTGTACTATTTAGATACGAAGTTTTATTGCCTTCTTTTTTTCGATTTTCTTTTTGAAATAGAAAACCATCAGTAAGTACAATTAAAATATTTCTATGCTTAGCTTTGATACAGTTATTTTTAACTTTCTGTTCAAAGAAATGATGAATGTCTGCACCGTTTCGAGTACTAGCATCACCTTTAGCCTTTTGGTATAGCTTAGCAGTTTGATCTTTATATTTAGATTCAACTTCAGAAAAATGCTTTTTTTGAGTATTTCTATTTAAATGAAATTTTAACGACTTAGCAATGTTATTGATTTCATGATTGTGTAATTCTGGTTCAAAAAATAACTGTAAATGATCGTTATACAAACTAGTACTCTTTGATCTAACATGTTGGTTGAATGTTTTAGCGATATCTTGAATATAACCAAGGTCTCTAGTACGTTGTTCTTCAGATTCTATTCGGTCAGATAAATCTAATAAAATATTGATATTAAGTTTTGCATTTTTATTAGAGAGCTTAGAGATCGAAGCTGATTCTTTAGTGTTTTGAATAACCTTGTTTGGATTACAATTTGTAAACAATACAAGGAAAAGGCTGAAAATTATTACTATATATGATTTCATAATAAAGAAGTTTTAAAAATTAAAATGTAGGAGTGTATACTTTGTTTTGATAATTGTCTGCTTCAAGGTCAAGCATTTTTACATGTTCGGCATAAGTTGCTCTACAATCGGTGATTAATTGTTCTTGTTCTCCTTTACCTAGCGTTAATTCTGCAGCAATAAACTTTTGCCAACCTTTAAGATATTCTACCGCAAAAGCTTTGTAGTTTTGAATAGGTAGAATGAAACCAGCAATAATACTTTGTAATCGAGTATTGCGTATTTTTAGAGCAGCAATTTCTTCTTTAAGTTTCTCATGTTTTTTTAGAGAACGACTTATAATTCGATTTCGGTGCCAAATTTCCTCTTTTTTACTACGTTTAAAAGTTTGCACTTTATCACGTTTCGCATTTTCATTCATCACCATATCAAACACTAATCCCCAAACAATATAGGATACAAAACCGGCAAAAATAATAAGCCAGAAATTAGCACTCTGTACAGCCATACTAACACTAAATTTAGCAGAATCTATAGTGGCAGATAAGTAGTGTACTTTTTCATCAATAAGGTAAGCTAATATTGCATCAAACATGAACGTAATAAGCAATAAGCCTGCAACTTTAATATAGTTAATAGTATGTTTTCGTTCCCAAAACATATGAATTAGATAGCCTAATGAGAAAAAAACAAAAGGAATAAATAAAACAAAACCTAGTTCTAAAGTTCCATCTTGAAAAGCCTTGGCTAGCGCATTAGCTTCAAAAACACCATCAAATAAAGAGGTTTCTGGATCGAATTCTTTAAAAAAAGCAGAATATGAAGTGGAGATATAAAAAATAAAGATATAAATACTTAAAGGTAATAGTAAAAACAATCCTATCCATAATTTGGTAGCCGACTTATGTTCGATATCAATTCCAAAATTTTCAGGCTGTTTTTGCACCAAAATGATATCTTGTTTTAACTGCTGAATTTCTTCTCTCGTAGATGAGATACTAGCAGATATCTGTGTTATTTTTTCTTTTTTAGTATCAAGTTGTGTTAGTACGTCTTTTAATTCTGTTTTATAAGGTTGTTTAAGACGTTCTTGTTTATGGTGGTCGAGTTTGCATTGATTAAAATAGTTTTCATAAACAGTTTCTAAACCTGTTTTTAAATTAGAGGCACGACCGCGGCACGATTTTGAAGTTTCGAAACCATCTTGTAAATAACTCATCTTTTCTATAGCAACTTGAGTTGGAGCTGATGCAGTTTCAAGATTTTTTTTAGGTATGATTTTGTCTAACAATTCCATTAGAATAGTTTTTAGGATTTAATTTTAAGTTAGAATACGTTCGTTAGTTCGATCATTTAGGGGTATAGAAGGGCTGTTGTATTACTATGGGGGAGTAATACAAATATGATATAGGGTAATAAAAGTTGTTATAGAGATTTAATACACTTTATCTCGCTGATATGTTCTTTGTTTTTTTTGAACATCTAAAGGTTTGATTTGATTTGGAGTACAATAGTCAATCAAAAATAAAATAGCGATTAAGGCATCAAATAAAAACCATTTAGAACTTTGATATAAGTATAAAGGTATAATAGGATTAAAGAGCATGGCGATAATAGCAAAAGCAATACACCATAAATATTCTTTATTTCTACTACGATTGATAATAACAGCAAAAGCACCTGTCATTACTACTACACGCAAAACCGTGTAGAAAATTATAGGTAAATTAAAAATGCCTAATAATAAAAGAGCGGCACAAATTAGAGAGCTGTTTTTGATAATTTGATAATTATATTTAGTAATCATAATATAAGTAATTAGTGGGGGAAATGATTTATATTTAATTAGGTTGAATACTGATATTGATATCGTTGAGGATGTCGTCAAGTTTTTGACTCCAGATAACCTCATCGATGGTAAACGAAATTTCAAAATCACGCTCTAAACGCTTTTTAAGTGTCGTGATTTGATGGCGGTTGTTTACATTAAGCCCTTGAGTTGTTGGAAAAACACCTTTTACTTGTTCAGGACCAAATGGAGGAATGTAAATTGGAATTTGATTTTGAGACAAAATCCATGTAGCTCCCATCTCTGATAAGCAGAGTTTACTATTAAAGAAATTTTCTGAAAGAATAAAAAGCACCAGAACATCTCCTTGCAATTCGTTTTTAAGTACATCTAAGTAATTTTCGCCGAGAGGAGTACCATAGCCTTCGTACGAACTACAATAAATTTGACTACTTTTAATACCAATCTCTTCAAGAATACGAATTGTCTTTCCTACAACAACTTTATCTTTGATAGAATGACTGATAAATATCTTTTTAGGCCCATGTAATGTCGCTACAATTCCAGAATATGATGGGTTTGCAATGATAGAAGAATGAATGCGTTCTCCTTGTTGGATTAATAACAATCGTGCATCATCTTGTTGCTCTAGAAAGCTTGTGAAAATAATTCTATTACGCAATCGTTGAATTGAGATCGTAATACCGTAAGCTGCTAATTTTTCTTTAATTAATTTTTTGTCATCAGCGTATTTAGAAAATAAATACAGAGCGATTTCTTGAATTAGATTTTTCCGTTCGTGGGAATTTAAACTGATACGATTCATAAATAATAACTTTTTAAGGTTGATTTTAAAATATTAGAAATGTTATAACTATCTATAGTTTGTAATACACTAGAAACATTATTGAGTTGTCTTGCATTGATTTCAGTTTCTATTTTTTTTCGATAATATTGAATTAGTAAATGGTCATAGATAACAAAAGACACTACGCTAATTAAAAAGAGTACTTTTAATCCCATTTCCATGCTAATATTGAAACCAAAATCTTTTAATACCGATGTTGTAGCTGCGGCGCCTCCGTTACGATTGAAGTGTTTCATGATTAGATATCCTATATATGGGATAGAAGCCGCTAATAAAATATGAATCATTCGGTGTATGTAATGGATAAATTGTTTGCTCATGAGTTTGTAACTTTAAAAATAAATGTTAGAGTTGCCCTTTTTCTGCCAGTCCCCAATAAAACTGCCCCAGAGAAGTAAGCTTGCAGGCTTTATGTTCTTTAGCCGCATGATACATTGATGGAGTGTCTTCTGGAATCAATAAGCCATTGACATAAAGTAGACGTAAATATTTCATAACTTTTTCTGATTCAAGATCTCTAGGCGAGATACTTTCTTCATAAGCTGGAGAGAGTGCTAAAGGGGCACTTTTTGTTTTAAAATAATTAGGAAGTAAGCGTAGTACTTTTAAAGGAATTTTAGGTGGATGATTGCGTAGCGAAATCATTTTGGAGAGATGTGATTTAAATACAGGACGCTGTTCCCATGTAGATAATAATTGGTCTACATAATTATAAACTCTAGCAACATTGATATTTCCTGTGATATCGGCAGCACCACCTTGTAATGCTTCATAAACTAGAGTTGTAAACAATCCAGCACCGCTACGTTCTACAGAGTATTGAGTATCTCGACTAGAAGTTAATACAGAAACACCTTCTCGTAGCAATGCTTTACGATTGCCAATATCCATTACATTGCCTAAATGACCACTATGACAAGCATCGAGAATAATAATAGCTTCTTTTACTTTAGAATTATTAGCTAGCGTGATAATTTCTTGTAACGATACTCCTTCATTATATTTTAAAGCATCTTGTGTTACGAGATAGTTTCCTACATCATTGGTCGCACCATGTCCCGAAAAGTACAGAAGAGCCATATCTGCTTCTTGTTTAAAAAGCTTAAAAATATTTTCTTTTAAACGCGATGTCGTGATAGGATATTTACTTTCTTCTTTTGATATTAATAATTTACAGTTGAAGTTAGGAGAACCGTCATGGTGTTTTGATAAAACTTCTTTCATACGTTGAGCATCTCCCACACACCCTTTAAGAGGGGCATTTTGATAATGGTTAATACCTACTATTAAGGCTCTTTTCATAAAAATTGATATTTAGTTAAAATTGATTGCAATATTATTTAGGTAAAAATTGTATTAGCATATTTCGCTAGCAGATACAGCTGATAATGTGATAGAGGAATCTATTATGGGGATATCATTAGTAACTATATTTTTTGGAGTTGAGGTTATTGGTGCTCCAAAGACTTTTTTGTCAAAACGCATTACATCCATAAAAATAGTAACAGTATCAGACCAATCTTTAATAAAAAGATCTCCTTGTTGCTTTTGTATCTTGATAGAAGTATCTGCACTAAGCGATCCTACTTGACTGGATTGTAGCCCTTGTACATCTCCATCAAGTACCACTTCTGATGAAGAAGAGTTAGATTGGATGATTAGTGCTTTTTGAGCTGTAGTAACCGAAGTAACAAGAAATGTATCGTCCCAAATCATTTCATTATCGTGTGTATTGATTTCATGTTCCAAAGCAGCAATGTGATCTAATTGTTCTTTGTAACAATCAAGAGCAAAAAAACAAATAGCTCCTTCGTTAGACATTTTAATTTGTAAAGAACCATTTGCTTGTGGTAAACTCGTATTAGATAAAGATGCTTGAGCAGTTGCCCCAAACTGTAACTGCACACCATCTTTACTAGTAAAGCGGTAAGAATCGGGAGATTTGGATTTGCGAGTTGGAGGTGTTGTTATACCCAAATGCGAAAGACTACTTATTTTAATAAAGCTACCAAGAGGATTTACTTTTTTAAAAATACTTGTTTTACCATACGGAAAACGGATGATATCACCTATTTGTAATTCTTCTCCAGGAAGATAAATAGCAATTTTACCAAGCTCTCTAGCAATCTCTTTGGAATACTCAATTTGTAAGCTTTTCATAAGTTGATTATTTGTAATTAGTTATGAATACAAATTTCTATGGAAACTAGGATGCGGGAAACCGTAATTCTATGGGTTTTTTCTCATTAGAAATGATGATTTTTTGATCATAATGAATAATAGGAGGGATGTAATGCTATTTTTTGCTTAATTATATATGAATATTTACGATTTATGTAAAAGGCAATAGAACGTAAAAAACATTGGAATTTAGTAGTTTGAAAAATGGTTTTTATTTATTATTTCATAAAAAAAGCACATAACTAAATTGTTATGTGCTTTTGATTTTTTTAATGAAAGTTTTTAAACGTATTTATTTTCTACAGCATAGCGAACTAAAAGCATTGTATTCGAAGTTTTTGTTTTTTCAAGTAGATTACGTCTGTGTGTTTCCACAGTAGCATTTGCTATGAATAATTTTTCTGAAATTTTAGGAGTAGTTAACCCCTCAGCTATGAGTTTTAATACTTCTTTTTCACGGCGAGTTAACCGTATCTCTTGTGCGTTTTTTTTCTGTTGTCTTGCTTTGTTAAAATAGGCACTTTTAGCTTCAGCACCATAATAATCTTTACCTTCATAAAGTGCATTTAAGGCAGCTTCGAGTTCTTCTTTACCTCTGTTTTTTACGATATAACCTTCGGCTCCAATTTCCATAGATTGAGATACAAATTCGGGAGATTCATGCATTGTCAAGAAAAGAACTTTGGTTTTAAGCCCTAATCTTTTTATTTCTTTGGTGACTTCAACTCCTGTGAGTAATGGCATATTGATATCCAAAATAGCGATGTCAATATTTTTTTCTTTGATCAAACGAAGTGCTTCTTTTCCGTCATAAGCTTCTCCTACAATAGTAGTATTAGAATTCTTTTTTAATAAAGAGCGTATCCCATCAATTACAATTTGATGATCGTCCGCAATCATAACGTTAATTTGTTGATTATTGTTCATAAGTTGTTAGTGTTATATTGTAATGGAATATCGATAGTTACGGTTGTTCCGTGTTCGATTTTTGAATCAAAATCAATTGTTCCATGTAAATTTTGTACTCTAGATAAAATGCCTTTAAGACCAATACCTGCATAATGATTGATGACCTCGGTATCAAAACCAACTCCATCATCTTCAATCATTATTTGTAAAGCATTATCGCGTTTTAGTAATTGGATACTTATTTCGGTAGCATTGGCATGTTTTATTGTATTGCTAATAAGTTCTTGAATGATTCTATATATGTTAATTTCTATATGGTTGTCAATACGATTATCAAACCCATGATCAATCAGCTCAACTTGCAGTGTGTTGGTGGATTCTAATCCGGATTTTAATTCGTTAAGTGCTGCAATTAATCCAAACTTAGTCAATACTCCAGAAATCATATTATGCGAAATTTCACGAACAGCGACACAAGCTTCATCAAGTAAGATATTGGCACGATCGTATTGTTCTTTGGCTTCGATTTTTAATTTATCAAGATTATCTTCTACAGCTTTGTAATGAATTTTTACCATTGACAGCATACTCCCTAATCGATCGTGTAAATCCTGTGCGATTCGTTTACGTTCCTGTTCTTGCCCATCAATCATTGCATGAATAGATTTGAGTTCTTGTTTTTTTAATAATTCCTCTAACTCAGCTTTTTTGAGCTGGTTTTCTTGACGTTCTATGATGGTACTTTTTTTAAGGCGATAATTCCATAATATTGCAAAAAATAATATTCCTATAGCAATACTAAACGCAATAGTTCCATATAGTTTTAATTTGCTTTGATGAAGTTTTAATTTATCCTGTTGTTCTTTTGCTGTTTGGATTTCAATGTTTTTATCGAAAACATCTTTTTTTAACTCAAGAGTCTCATCATCTATTTTAGTTAATAAATCAATATCTATACTGTCTCGTAATACTATATGTTGCTCATTGTATTTTGAAGATTTTTTAAAGTCTCCTAATTGTTCATAATCCTCAGCAATACTCATTAGTATCTGCAATTTTAGATGAATGTTTTGCTGTTTTGTGGCGATTTTTAATGCTTTTTGATGATAATCCAACGCCTTAGTGTATTGCTGAGTTTTTAAGAATACATTTCCTATGTTGTAATACGAAAGGCTTAAAGTTTTGCTGTCATTTATTTTGTTAGAATAATCAATGCTTTTTTTATAAAATTTAATCGCATTAGAATAGTCTTTTTGGTCTTGATAGATGGCACCAATATTATTTAATAGAATCTCAGTTTTATTTAATTTTAGTTGTTCTTTTAAATAAAAAGATTTTTTATAGTACGACAATGCAGTATCTAGTTTTTTAAGTTCCTGATAAGATTGTCCCATGTTTAATAAGATAGTAGCTAATTGAGAAGAATCTTGATGTTTTTGAGCAAGTTGCTTCCCTTTTTCTAATTCATAAAGAGCACTATTGTATTTACTAGATTTATTATAGCAATAGCCGAGATTGATGTAAGTAGTAATTGTTTTTTTAGGTTTTTGTAAAGAGATTCTGATTTTATTTTCCTTAGCATAATATTTAATGGCTTTAGTATATTGATGCTCGTTTTTGAATAAAAGTCCCATTTTATTGTATATGGATGCAATTTTTGGAGAGTCTTTTTGAACCTGATAAATTTCAATAGCTTCATTATAATTATGTAAAGCCTTGGTTGTATATCCTAATTTCCTATATGTAGAACCTAATAAATCGGTTACTTTGGCAATGTTGTCTTGATTTTTAATTTTTCGTTCAATGTTTAAAGATTTGATGAGGTTTAATTCAGCTTTATTTAAATCTTTTCGAAGAAAATAAATATGACCTAATCTATAGTAGCTAGTAGCAAGGCCTTCTTTGTATTTAATTTTTTTACTTTTTTGATTCGCATCGTAAGCATAAGTTAAACTTATGGGTAAAGAAGTGGAATCTTTAGTACACTCCCAAGCTAAATCATTTAACAAATTAATTCTTTCTATAGTTGGTTGTTTCTCAATAATATTTTCTGTTTTATTCTGCTGTGCTATTAATGAGGTTTGTAAGAAAAAAATAAAAGGGAGTAGAAATAAAGTGTAAGAGTATTTTCTGTGCATGATGACAAAATGTTTTTTAAAATGTTGATAAAACGATGTTTTGGCTACAGAATATGAAAGAATAAGCTATTTTGTCTAGAAGGGGGATGACAAAAAAATAGCTTTGCATTCTTGTAGGAAAGATACGCAAAGCTATTGAAATCATAGAATTATTTATAAACAATTCCTCCTGGCTTTTCAGTTTCTTCATCTACTTCTTCTTCAGATTCTCCTTCAGTAGCAGTTCCTCCGTCAGGCTTTGGTGTATCTCTTTCATGTGGATCGATACCATTCATCATATAAGTATTAGCTTCTGTTGTAGTTGTTGGGTTTAAAAAATCTTTTTTCATGGTTTTAGTTTTAAAAATTGTACACTACAAATCACTTGATTTTTAATAAGTTGATCAATCGTTATAATTTATGGTTTTATATCCACAGATATAGGGAGAGAATAATTTTAATAAAGAAGATCCTAGATTAATTTATAAATAAGATGAGGAAAAAATAAAAGTGTTTATAAAAAAATGAGTTATGTCAAAATAATATTTTATTATTTTTTATAGTTGTTTGATAACTAAGGGTTAAAAAAATGATAAAAATGTTTATAGTGATAAAAGTCACCAAGAAAAACCGTAATTTTTGTGTACTTTTAAAATAATACTAAACAAAACTATTATTACTATGAGAAAATTTATCCTTGTTGCTGTACTACTAGTGTATCACCTAACAGGTGTAGCACAAATACGTTTGGGAGACGTTGTAGTACCATATGAGTTAACTTTTGGAAAAGAAACATTAAAATTGAATGGCGTTGGAATGCGTAAAGTATTGGGATTTGATACGTATTCTGGTGGGTTATATACCAAAAGCAAATTTGCAGATGCGGCATCTGTTCTAGATGCAGATGAAAGTATGGCCATACGTCTTAATATTGTATCTAAAAAAATAACCAGTAATCGTATGCGAAAAATCTTTTTGAAAGGATTTGATGATGCAATGTATGGCAATACAGAAACCTTAGATGTTCGTATTGATAAATTTTTGAAGATATTTACCGCAGACCTTCAAGTGAATGATTATATAGATTTGGTCTATACCAAAGATAAAAATGTAAAGACCTATAAGAACGGTGAGGAAATGGGCGAAATAGAAGGAAGAGATTTCAAATATGCCTTGTTTAAGATTTGGTTAGGGGACGAACCAGCTTGTAAATACATAAAAAAAGGAATGTTAGGGAAAAGCTAACATCTAGATGAGTAAAAATATCTATTTTGGAAAAGATTTTTTACTAAAAAAATACTTTAGTATTTTTGTTTTCTTGCGATAACATCTTTGCAAAAAAATAAAATTATTCATCATAAAAAATAGAAATGGAAGAATACCAACAAATAATGCCTGTAAGTGCGCTTACAGAAGAGAAGAAAGTAGCTTTTTATAAAAAAACATATACACACTTAGCAATGGCTGTATTGTTATTTGTAATTGTAGAAACTATTTTCTTTCAGATACCAGCTGTCCTAAAAGCAGCATTTTGGTTTACAGGTGGATGGAAATGGATGGTAATGCTTGCGGGTTTCATGTTTGTAACGAACTATGCAGAGAAAACGGCAGTGACTACTACTGATAAAGGAAAGCAATATTTAGCTTTATTGTTATATGTAGTTGCAGAGGCATTTATTTTTATCCCGTTAATTTATATTGCTATTGGAATTGCTCAAGAAAGTGGTGTTAATATTTTAAATCAAGCGGCAATTATGACGCTGTCTTTATTTACAGGATTATCTGCTGTAGCATTATTAACTAAGAAAGATTTCTCTTTTATGAGGTCTGGATTAACAATAGGATTTTTTATAGCCTTAGGATTAATGATAGCAGGTTTGATTTTTGGATTTAATCTTGGGTTATGGTTTAGTGCTTTTATGGTAGTATTAGCATCTGGATCAATTTTGTATCAAACATCTAGTATGGTACATAATTATAATGAGGAACAATATGTAGGAGCTTCATTAGGTTTGTTTGCTTCTTTAATGTTATTATTTTGGTACATTTTGAGCTTTTTATCAAATGATTAAAGCTTTGTGCTATTTAGATAAAAAAGCCGAGCATTGCTCGGCTTTTTTTATCTAAAAACGTAATGTCTGCTAAGAGTTTACCAAAGATTTTAAATCTTTAATAGTTTCTAATTGGTGATCACTCTTAAAAACATAACTACCAGCGACAAGTACATCGGCGCCAGCGTCAACTAATTGTTTCGCATTTTTATTCGTTACACCTCCATCAATCTCAATTAAAGTAGAAGCTTCGTTACGATTTATAATTTCTTTTAAGGCACTTACTTTTTTGTATGTATTTTCTATAAATGATTGCCCTCCAAAACCAGGATTAACACTCATGATACAAACAAGATCTATATCGTTAATAACATCTTCTAGTAAACTTACAGGTGTATGCGGATTAATAGCAACACCAGCTTTCATACCTTCGGCTTTAATAGCTTGTAGGGTACGATGTAGATGTGTACAAGCTTCATAATGTACTGTTAGAATATTACTGCCAAGAGCAGCAAATGTTTTGATATATCGATCGGGATCTAGAATCATCAAATGTACATCAATAGTTTTGGTTGCATGTTTTGCAATATCTCTTAAAACGGGCATTCCAAATGATATATTAGGGACAAATACGCCATCCATGATATCAATGTGAAACCAGTCTGCGTCACTTTGATTGATCATCTCTATATCACGTTGTAAATTAGCAAAATCTGCTGCTAAAACAGAAGGGGCTATATATTTTGAAGCCATAAAAAAATTGTGTTGTTGTTTCTATGGCAAAAGTAAGTATTTATCGCTTAATGTATAGGTGTAAAATTAAGAAGCTTGATTGCTTGATATGATAAAAATGTATACAACTGAGGAATGTTTATAGCATTAAAATCTAATAGGCGTTGTAGTTCTTGAGATGCAATAGATTTGTTTTTTGTGATGATATTAAAGTCGAATTGCTCAAAATGACTTCCTTCTGTTAAGACTTGATCGTATATTTTAATAATATTATGATGTCTTTGGTCATTGCATATTTTATGATATATAGCTTTTACTGAAGCAGCATCACCTTCAAATATTTGAAAAAAAGTATTGTTTAAAAAAACAAGACCTCCTTTAATTTGGTGATTATTATTATAGGCTTGAACAGAAGTTAGAAGAGTTTCTAATTCTGTTTGATCTAGATAAGATGCATTGCTCACAAAGCTGATAACTTGCGTCATTTATACGATAGTTTGATAGAAGAGTAAAGGTATCAAAAAAACAATGTTTTTAGGTTACGCCTTGACCACAGTATTTATACAGATTAGATTGTGAATGCGGTGAGGTAAAATAAGTGAATTATAACTGTTGATATGTAATTAAAGAATAAAATAACAAAACTTGGAATAAGAAAGTTTATAAAATGAAAAACCTCCGGTAATCAGCCGGAGGTCCATTCATCAATCAAAAAACGAACAGTTATGTTATAAAACTGTTTGCAATCTTTATTTAGAAAATCAATTCTAAAAATATTTTAAAAACGTTTTTAATATAAAACGTTGTTTCGTTCAGTATTCTTCTGCAAAGATAAGAAAAAACAATAGTATTTAGGATACGTTTAAACCGTAAAATGCTGTTTTTGTGATTTTTTTTGCAAAAAAGGGTAAAAAACTCTAAAAATAATAGTGAAAAATAATATTATAAAAAGGATAAACTAGTATCATTTTGTTTATTACTAGTGTATTTATAAAATGAAAAACCCCCGGTAATCAGCCGGAGGTCCATTCATCAATCAAAAAACGAACAGTTATGTTATAAAACTGTTTGCAATCGTCATTTAGGGGTTCTATCCTAAATATGTTTTTAATATTTTACTACGTGATGTATGTTTTAATCTACGTATTGCTTTTTCTTTAATTTGACGTACACGCTCACGAGTTAAATCAAAAGTTTCACCTATTTCTTCTAGAGTCATAGGGTGTTGATCTCCTAATCCAAAATATAAACGAATAACATCTGCCTCACGTGGCGTTAATGTTTCAAGAGCACGCTCAATTTCGGTACGTAATGATTCGTGTAATAACTCACGATCAGGATTTGGTGACTCACCAGAACGTAATACATCGTATAAGTTAGAATCTTCTCCTTCTACAAGAGGAGCATCCATACTTACATGACGACCAGAGTTTTTCATAGACTCTTTTACGTCATTGATAGTCATGTCTAACTCTTTTGCAATTTCCTCAGCACTTGGTGGGCGTTCATGAGATTGCTCAAGAAAAGCATATGTTTTATTGATCTTATTAATAGATCCAATTTTGTTTAATGGTAAACGTACAATACGAGATTGTTCTGCTAATGCTTGTAAGATAGATTGACGAATCCACCATACAGCATATGATATAAATTTGAAACCTCTAGTTTCATCAAAACGTTTTGCAGCTTTAATTAAACCTAAGTTTCCTTCATTAATCAAATCAGGAAGTGTTAATCCTTGATTTTGATATTGCTTAGCAACAGAAACAACGAATCTTAAGTTAGCTTTAGTCAACTTTTCTAATGCTCTTTCATCACCTGCTTTAATACGTTGTGCTAATTCTACTTCTTCATCTGCAGTAATCAAATCTACTTTTCCAATCTCTTGTAAATATTTATCAAGTGATGCGGTTTCACGATTAGTTACCTGCTTCGTAATTTTAAGTTGTCTCATCTATCTCCTCCTAAGAATTTAAATTGTTAGACATTTATATGTCTACATATGGTTATACGTAACTTATCATTTAAATGTTACAAAAAAAATGAAATTTTCTTTCAAAAAATGATTTTCATCCTTTTCAAATGCTATAGTCTATAGCTAGTTTATAACATTACAAATAAATAAAATAAGAATCTATTAGGTTGTTAATTTGCTGATTATTAGTTGTTTTTGTGGATTGTGTTCTGGTTGCTAATTGATTTGAAATGTTTTTTATTTTAAAAAAACAGATAACTCACTTTTGTATAAAGTAAAACCTTAAAATTTTTACATTAAAATTAATATTACAAAGATGATTGAAGTTTGCTATCTAAAATATTGAAATAAAAAAGCACTTTCATACTTAATGAAAGTGCTTTTTTATAGGAAAGAAAATTAATTTAATTTTCTTTTTTTGCTTCTCTAGGTTTAGCATCTCCTTTTGGTTTGTCTTCACGAGGAGGACGAGGTAATAATGCTTTTCTAGAAACTTTTTCTTTTCTAGTTTTTGGATCTACTCCAAAATATTTAACATCAATTACGTCACCAAGTTTTACAACATCAGTTACATTATTAGTACGTTCCCATGCTAATTCTGAAATGTGTAATAAAACTTCATTACCAGGAGCTTCATTATATTCAACAACAGCACCGAAATCTAAAAGTTTTACAACTTTTACTTCGTATATACTTCCTTTTACAGGCTTAAATGTTATTGATGCAATTTTAGCTAATACTGCGTCAATTCCTTCTTGATTAGTTCCTAATATTTCAACGATACCTTCTTCGGTAACAGGATCTTCATTAATAACAATCGTAGTTTCTGTTGTTTTTTGTAATTCTTGGATTACTTTTCCACCAGGACCAATTAAAGCACCGATATAATCTCCAGGAATATTTGTGCTGACCATTTTTGGAGCATGTGGTTTTACACTTGCCTCAGGTTGTGCAATAGTATCAGTTAATTTACTTAATATATGTAAACGTCCATCACGAGCCTGTTTTAAAGCACTAACAAGAATTTCGTAAGAAAGACCTTTGATTTTGATATCCATTTGACAAGCAGTGATACCATCTTCTGTACCTGTTACTTTAAAATCCATATCTCCTAAATGATCTTCATCACCTAAAATATCAGATAATACAGCAAAACGCTCACCATCAGAAATTAATCCCATTGCGATACCAGAAACAGGCTTTTTTAATTGTACCCCAGCATCCATTAATGCCATTGTACCAGCACATACAGTTGCCATAGAAGAAGAACCGTTAGATTCTAATACTTCTGATACAACACGAACAGTATAAGGACAATCTTCAGGAATCATTCCTTTTAAAGCACGTTGTGCTAAGTTACCATGCCCAACTTCTCTACGAGATGTACCTCTTAAAGGTCTAGCTTCTCCTGTAGAAAAAGGAGGGAAGTTGTAATGTAAATAGAAGTTCTCTTCTCCTTGGTGTGTAGGTAAATCAATTACATTAGCTTCTCTAGATGTTCCTAAAGTAACTGTAGCTAAAGCTTGAGTTTCCCCTCTTGTAAAGATAGAAGAACCATGTGTAGATGGTAAATAGTCTACTTCACACCAGATAGGTCTGATATCAGTAGTTTTTCTACCGTCTAAACGTAAATTTTCTGATAAAGTTAATTCGCGCACTGCATTTTTTTGCGCCTTATTAAAGTATTTTGAGATTAAATCACCATACTCTTCTATTTCTTCTTCAGTAAATGATGCTACGATCTCTTCTTTTACTTCAGAAAAAGCTAATCCTCTCTCTTGTTTAGAAGTACCTTTTTTTGCAATATCATAACATTTCTGGTATGCAGCATCGTGTATTTTTTGTGCTAATTCTTCATCTTCAGCTTCAGGTTCGTATTCGCGAGTTTCTTTTTTACCAAAAGCTTCAGCTAAACGAACTTGAGCAGCACATTGTACTTTAATAGCTTCATGAGCAAATTTAATAGCATCAGCCATTTCTTCTTCACTACATTCGTCCATTTCACCTTCAACCATCATTACAGATTCAGCAGAAGCACCAATCATCATATCAAGATCAGCACGTTCTAATACTTCTCTACTTGGATTGATAATAAACTCTCCGTCTACTCTTGCTACACGTACTTCAGAAATAGGTGCTTCAAAAGGAATATCACTTAATTGAATAGCAGCAGAAGCAGCTAATCCAGCTAATGCATCAGGCATAACATCTTCATCATGAGACATTAATTGAATCATTACCTGAGTTTCCGAATGATAATCTTTAGGGAATAATGGACGTAATACGCGGTCCACTAAACGCATTACTAAAATTTCTTCATTACTTGGGCGAGCTTCTCTCTTAAAGAAACCTCCAGGGTAACGACCAGCAGCAGCAAATTTTTCTCTATAATCTAATGTTAGTGGTAAAAAGTCAACATCTGCAGCTTTGTAGTTGGAAACTACAGTACATAAAAGCATTGCTTTTCCCATTTGAACAACAACCGACCCGTGCGCTTGTTTTGCTAATTTTCCAGTCTCGATGGAGATTGTTCTTCCATCTCCTAATTCGATAACTTCATTAAAAGTCTTTGGAATCATATTTTTTTTTTCTAATTAAACAATGGTCGTTGTGTTGTTGTAGTGGTATGACCAATGAAAAACTACCCTAGTTTACCATTTAGGGTGATATTGTTATTACTTACTTTAAGTATGCTATTCTAGTTTATGTAATAAAAAAAGGGGCGTAAAGCCCCTCGAAAATTATTTTCTTAATCCTAATTCTTTAACAATTGCACGATATCTCAAAATATCCTTGTTTTTTAAGTAGTCAAGTAAATCTCTTCTTTTACCTACTAACTTTACAAGTGAACGCTCTGTATTATAATCTTTACGATTTTTCTTTAAGTGCTCTGTTAAGTGAGAAATTCTGAAAGTGAATAATGCGATCTGACCTTCTGCAGTACCAGTATCATTCTTTCCTTTACCATGCTTTGTGAAAAGCTCTTCTTTAATCTCTTTTGTTAAATACATTCCAATATTATTTTAAATGATTTTTATGTATTACATATTTGTAATAAAGGTGCAAATATATTGTTTTTTGAAATAAAAAGACATTTTTGAATGAAAAATATATTGAACCTTAGATTGATGTCAAGTCCTTTATTATAAGTAGTCTAAGTACGAATGTATCGAGAGATAATGAATCGAGAAAGTGATTGTTATTGGTTTACAGTAAAAAAACCATATCGATACATAGATCCATATGGTTTTTTTATATAAAATTTGATTTAATTTTTATTGAGCCACAGATAATGGACGATTAAGAATTAGATCTAAATATTGATTTATTTTTTGTTTTAAATTTTCTCTTGGAGTAATGAAATCTAAGAATCCATGCTCTTTTAAAAATTCAGCAGTTTGGAATCCTTCAGGTAATTCTTTACCAGTTGTATCTCTTACAACACGAGGTCCAGCAAATCCAATTAAAGCTCCAGGCTCTGAAATATTGATATCTCCTAGCATGGCAAAAGAAGCTGTTGTTCCTCCAGTAGTTGGATCAGTACATAATGAGATGTATGGAATTCCTGCGTCTGCTAATTGAGCTAATCTAGCCGAAGTTTTAGCTAATTGCATTAGTGATAATGCTGCTTCCATCATACGAGCTCCACCAGATTTTGAAATAATCATTAATGGAATGTTGTTTTTTAAAGAGTAATCTGCTGCACGAGCAATTTTTTCTCCAACAACACTACCCATAGATCCTCCAATAAAAGCAAAATCCATACAAGCAATAACTAAATCATTTCCGTTTGATTTACCAACGGCAGTACGAACTGCATCAACAAGATTTGTTTTTTCTTGAGCTTGCTTTAAGCGATCAGTATACTTTTTAGAATCTTTAAAATTAAGTGGATCCATAGAAGTAAGACCTGCGTCTAATTCTTCAAAATCATTATTATCAAATAAAATTTTAAAATATTCTTTACTACCAATTCTTACGTGGTAACCATCTTCAGGACTTACATAGAAATTTTTTTCTAGTTCTTCTGCATCAACAATCTTACCTGTAGGAGATTTATACCAGAGTCCTTTAGGAACATCTTTTTTATCTTCTGTGGCAGTTTGTATACCTTTTTGTTTTCTCTTAAACCAAGCCATAAATTATAGTATTAAAAAAGCTGAAACTTAAAAAGAAATAAATCTTTTATATAAGTTTCAGCTTGGTTGTTCTTATAATGTGTTTACGTTATTTAAATCTTCAAACGCCTTTTTTAAACGGTTATTAAAGGTAAGTTCTCCTTCGCGTAACCATTTTCTAGGGTCATAATATTTTTTATTAGGTTCATCGCTACCATTAGGATTTCCTATTTGCGTTTTAAGGAAGTCAATTTTTGAAGTCATGTAATCACGAATCCCTTCATTAAAAGCAAATTGTAAATCAGTATCAATGTTCATTTTAATTACTCCATATCCAATTGATTCTCTTATCTCTTCAAGAGTAGAACCGCTTCCTCCATGAAATACAAAGTCGATGTGGTTATGTTCAACGTTGTATTTCTCAGAAATAAATTCTTGAGAGTTTTTAAGGATTTTTGGAGTTAATTTTACATTTCCAGGTTTGTACACTCCATGTACGTTACCAAAGGCAGCTGCAATTGTGAATTTATCACTTACTTTACTTAATTCTTCATAAGCATAAGCAACTTCTTCTGGTTGTGTGTATAATTTAGAATCGTCTACATCACTGTTGTCTACTCCGTCTTCTTCACCTCCTGTAATACCTAATTCGATTTCTAAAGTCATTCCCATTTTACTCATACGAGCTAAATAGTTTTTACAAATCTCAATGTTTTCTTCAAGTGGTTCTTCAGAAAGATCGATCATGTGAGAACTGTATAATGATTTACCAGTTTCTTTGTAGAAAGCTTCTCCTGCATCTAATAATCCATCAATCCAAGGAAGTAATTTTTTTGCACAGTGATCTGTATGTAAAATAACAGGAACTCCATATGCTTCTGCCATTAAATGTACATGTTTTGCACCGGCAACAGCTCCAGCAATAGCAGCTTTTTGGTTTTCATTAGAAAGACCTTTACCTGCATTAAACTGTGCACCTCCATTTGAAAACTGGATAATAACAGGAGCATTTAATTCTGCAGCAGTTTCAAGTACCCCGTTAATTGAATTAGATCCAATTACGTTAACGGCTGGTAAAGCAAATCCTTTTTCTTTGGCATAATTAAAGATCGCTTGTACTTCATCTCCTGTTGCAACTCCTGGTTTGATGTTGTGACTCATAATTTAGTTTTGGTTTATAAGCTCACAAAAATAATAAAATTAAACGGAACGAATTTTATAAAAGATGCTAAAATACGATGGTAAGCATTTGATTTACTATGCATACATAATACTTGTTTGGAGTCGATTAAAAAGGGTAGTTAATCCCAACATTATAAACGGCCTTTGAAAAATTATATCCTTTAAACCATCGTTTGTCTTCATCACGTGCTGGGTTAAAGGTTTTAAACCCTACATCAAGTCTAATAACAAAGAAATCAAAATCGTATCGAATACCCAATCCGCTTCCTACTGCAATTTCTTGTATATCATCTAATCTGGTAAATGTAGCTTCATCCTCTTCAACACTGTCAAGTACATTCCAGATATTTCCTGCGTCAATGAAAAAAGCTCCATGCAGTGCACCTAAGATATTATAGCGATATTCTAAGTTAGCTGCAATTTTAAGATTTGCTTCGTTAAATTCATTTCGACCACCACTACTTCCTGGACCTAACTCATAAGCAACCCAAGCTCGATTGTCGTTAGGACCTCCAGCAAAAAAACTACGAGTAAAAGGAATACTGTTCGCATTTCCATAAGGAATAGCTAGTCCTCCTGATGCTCTAAAAGCAAGTGTATTTCGTCTTCCTAAATCCCAATGCTTGATATAGTCAATTTCTGTCTTTATATATTGAGAGAATTCAACACCAAAAACTTCAAAACGATCATTTTCATTTTTTTCTAATTTATTCAAATTAGAAACAGCAGTTAAGAAATTACCAGCCAATTCTAGTTTAGCTCTGAAACGAGAAAAATTTTCATCATAAATATTCTCTCTATTATTCTTTACAAAAGTATAACTCGATGTAAAAATTAAATTGTCTTCAGTTAATCGGTTTTGTCGCTCATCAATACTTCTGATTTGAGTTAAATCATCGTTAGATAGTTGAGAAGGAGGAGTGTTTCCTAAAGATTCTTCTATAAAACTATCGGCGCCTGTAGGGATTGATAAGTTTCCATTTTCATCTAAATAATTAATGTTTAACTCATTTGAAGGTAAATTTTGAGCAATATTATTAAGACGTGTATATGAATTGTTATAAATATTAAAATAATTATTAGTATTTAAATTTCTTACATATTGAACATTGATTAAATCTAATTGATTTGTGTATGACTTTGTTGGAGCCCATTTGTATCCAAAAACTCCTGAAAGACTTTGTTTGTCTAATCCTATGTTTTGTTGAGTACTTACTCCAACAGTTAAACTAGTTGTAGGAGAGGAGTGTTTTGAAATGAAACTAGTTGTTTTGAGCGGAAATAAAATTTTTGGAAATGTTAAACGAAGATCAGCACCAACTTCTGTAATATTAAAAAAACGATCATCATTAACTGTGGCGTCTCTAGAAGAGCCAATGCTTCCTCTTGCAGAAAGCTCGAGGGTTTCTGCTCCATGAAAAATATTTCGAATGATGAAAGACCCTCCAAAACCAATTCCAAAATTCTGAATTGTAGATGTAGAAACATCAAATTCAAAATTAGCACTATATTTTTTTCTAGGTGTTAATAAAACATTTGCAATAAGACTAGTTTGCGTAGAATCACTAGGATCCAAATCGTAACGAATATTAGGATACTTAAATGTTTTTAAGTTGTTTATTTGATTGTATGTAAGAGTACGGTCCCTGTCTCTAAAAATATCTCCAGGAGTAATTAATACGGCATTTGTTAAAGCTTTTCTGTTATAACGTATTTTGTCATAGCTATATAAGTAATATCCTTTGTAAAAAGTACTGTCTTTAATTACTTTGTTTTTGTTTTTGAAAGTATAATCCGTAAAAATGTTAACACGACTTATTTTATGAACTTTAAAAGGAACTTTATAAGATTCATGTCCTTCGGTTATTTGTCGGTCAGCGATTAACAAATTAAGATTGACTTTGTTTTGGGTGTTAACGGTATCAGCATCAAATTTTATAAATTCTTTTTCAAAATGAAAAAGTCCAGAATTTCTTAAAACAGAAGTTAAACGATTGCGTTCGCTTTCTATATTACTTGTTTTGTATTGCTCATTTTTTTTAATAGTAGATTTACTTTTGTTATGCACATAAATAGAGTCTACAGATTTTGAATCAATACGAGTTCCTAAAGAATCAATGATATAAGGCTCTTTTGGATTAATATAATAGGATACAGTAGCAGTTTTGTCGTCTTGATAATTAATTTTATAGTCAGCTTCTACATTAAACCAACCATTATTAAAATAAAATGATTGAAGACGTTTGATAGAACGTTTAGCTTTTGATTCTTTAAGTGTAACAGGAGCTTCACCTGTTTCTTTAATCCAATTGTTAATCCCTTTATAAGCTACTCCTAAACGATTGACTTGTTTTTTTGATAAAAAACGAACCATTCGATCATAACGTTTAGGTTTTTTTAATAACCATTGTGTATAAGAAGAATCAGGATGTACCTTTGCAGTATTAAAAATATGTAAACGTATAGGGCTTCCTAATAGTTTAGTGTTTGGTTTTTGATATAGCTGATTAAGAAGAATAGGATCGTTTGATTTTTTTTCATCAACAAAAATTTCATTTTTTGTTAAAAGATGCTCACCGTCATTAACTCTTTTTACAGCATTACAGGAAATAAAAAGTAACCCTGATACGAGAATAAATAATATTTTTGTCAAAAATTGTTTCAAATGGCTTTCGTTATTGAGGTCAAAAATACATTATTTGTATGGTTAGTAAAAACCAAAAGAAATTAATAAAAAGTTTAGCTCAAAAAAAATATCGAAAACAACACCAACTTTTTGTAGCAGAAGGAGTCAAAGTGATACGAGAACTATTAGATGCAGGTATTCAATTACATACTTTGTATACTAGTAACGATCAGTTATTTGATAATGTTGCAGCAAATAAGCAAATAATCGTTAGTGATACGGATTTAAAGCAGTTAACGTTTTTGACGACTTCGCAAAAGGCCTTGGCGATTTTTGAAATCCCTGATTCAAAGGAGATTGATGAAGAGCAATTAATCGTAGCATTGGATGATGTAAGAGATCCAGGTAATTTAGGAACTATCATACGTTTATGTGATTGGTTTGGAATTGAACAGTTAGTATGTTCTAAAGCTACTGTAGATTGTTATAACCCAAAAGTAATACAAGCTACAATGGGATCAATTTCTAGAGTGGAAATTAGTTATGTTGATTTAGCACTTTTTCTTAAAGAAAAATCGGCTTCTAATCCAGTTTTCGGAACATTTATGGAAGGAGATAATTTATATAAAACAACACTGCCTAAAAAAGGAATTATAGTAATGGGGAATGAAGCGAACGGAATTTCGGAAACTATAGCATCATTAGTTACTAATAAAATAACAATTCCTCGTTTTGGAAAATCTCAGGTTACCGAAAGTTTGAATGTAGCAATGGCCACTTCTATAATATTAAGTGAATTTAAACGCTCTATAATATCATAATAGAACGTTTAAATTTATATTATTTTATTGAAAAGTGAAATTAATAAATAAACCTCTAGTCGACATTTTATCAATATTAGAAGTATATGGGCTATCTGGGTCTACATCTCTAACCAATTCGTCAGACATTGCAAAAACACCTCTGATAGATGGTGTGAATTTGAAATAAGGTAGATAAAAATCAATACCGAAACCTACTTCAAAATAATTTGTATTAGTTGTCGTCCTAAATTGACCTACACTATTATCATCTGGATTATCTTCATTACTAGATAAGTTTATCGATGTAGAAACACCACCAATAATAAAAGGTTTGAAGTTATTCAAACGCTTTGTAGATATCTTTAATAGTAAAGGTATGTGCACATACGTAGATTGTACTTCTCTAAGATTACGTTCTGTAAGATTAGGGAATGTTAAATTACGTTGAGCAAATACAACTAAAGGTTCAAGACGTAAATCAAGATATTCATTAATACGCATATTACCAACAAGTCCAACATTGAAACCAACATTGCTTTGTACCATAATATCCTCATCCGGGTCATTTGATTTGTAATCGAAATTAAAATCATAACTATTAAAACCAAGAATATATCCCCAACTTAGTCTAGGTTTATCTATACTAGGGATGTTACGAACACGTTCTTTAGAAAATAATTGTGCTTGTATTGTTTGTGTTAATAATAAAACCGTAATTACAGTTAAAATTTTTCTCATTGTGTTACTTTGTCGCTGTATATATTGTAGCCACTCCCATAGTTTGAGGAGCATCATTGACTTCTATAAACCCAATTTTCTTCAAAATATTGTTGAAAGCCTGACCATAAGGAAATGCAGCTGCACTTTCGCTTAGGTATGCATAAGCTGATTTATCTTTAGAAAAAAGTTTGCCAATAGTAGGTAAAATATACGACGAATAAAATTTGTAACCTTGTTTATAAGGAGTTTTTGTTGGAATAGAAGTTTCAAGTACAACAAATACACCACCTGGTTTAAGTACGCGATAAATTTCAGATAATCCTTTTTCTAGATGCTCAAAATTTCGAACTCCAAAAGCTACAGTAATAGCATCAAAATAATTATCTTGGTAAGGTAAGTTTTCACTATCTGCTTGTACCATAGAAATTACATTGTCTAAGTTGGCAGATTTAATTTTTGTTTTACCAACTTCTAACATTCCTGCAGAAATATCTAAACCAATAATCTCTTTAGCATTTGATTTTGCTAAGTTAATAGCTAAATCTCCTGTTCCTGTAGCAATGTCTAGAATGCGATTAGGTTTTGTATTGCTAACTATAGTAACAACCTTTTTTCTCCATTTAATATCGATTCCAAAAGAGATGACACGATTAAGCCCATCATAATTTCCAGAAATAGTATCAAACATTTCTGCAACTTGCTCTTTTTTACTACGAGATGTGTCGTTATAAGGTGTTATTTTCTCTGACATGCTAAAAAATTTAGGGCAAATATACAGCTTTGCTAAAGGATATATCTATAAACAGCTTAAGATTTTGTGTCTCTTAAAATTAACATTTTAGCAGTAATGTAATTTCTGTTATCTTTGTGTGCTTTTCAATAGAGAAAATTATATGAAGATTATTATCGCTGGAGCGGGAGAAGTTGGATTTCATTTAGCAAAACTACTTTCTTTTGAATCCCAAGACATCACACTTATTGATCCAGATAAAGGTAGAATTAATTACGCAGATACACATTTAGATATTCGAGTTGTTAAAGGGGATGCTACCTCTATAGCAATATTAAAAGAAGCTAAAGTAGATGAAGTGGACCTTGTGATTAGCGTAACTTCAAGTGAAACAACGAACATTACCATTTGTGTTTTGGCAAAGCAAATGGGAGCTAAACGAACAATTGCTAGAATTTCAAATACAGAGTTTATTGAAAACAAAGAAGAAGTTGGTTTCATTAAATTTGGTATTGATGAATTAATTTCACCAGAAGCATTGGCAGCAAGTGAAATAGGATTGTTGCTCAATCAATCTGCTTTTAACGATGGCTACGAGTTTGAGAATGGAGCACTTACAATGGTAGGGACGATGCTTTCAAAATCAGCAACTTTTGTAGGGAAAACAGTAAAAGAAGCTGCAAAAATGTTTTCAGAATTGCATTTTATGCCTATTGCTATTCAACGATTAGGAACCCAATATACAATTATACCAAGAGGAGATACAAAATTTAAAGAAGGAGATCAGGTATATTTTGTTACTTCTAAAGGAGGAGTTGACGAACTGTACAAGCTTACAGGCAAGGTAAAAGAAGATATTAGAAAAGTAATGATCTTGGGTGGAAGTAAAATTGGACAAAAAAGTTCATGTTACTTATGTGATAATAAATTTAGAGTAAAATTAATTGAAAAAGATAGAGAAAAAGCATTTGATCTAGCAGACGAATTTCCTAATGCTCTAATAATAAATGGAGACGGTCGTAATGTAGAATTGCTAGAAGAAGAAAATATTCATGATATGGATGCTTTTATAGCTGTAACAGGAGATTCTGAAACCAATATCATTTCTTGTTTAGTAGCTAAATCAAAAGGTGTTCGTAAGACAATTGCTTTGGTAGAGAATATGGATTATTTACAATTATCACACTCTATCGGAATTGATACTTTGATAAATAAAAAATTATTAGCAGCCAATGCTATATTTAGATTTATACGAAGGGGAGAAGTAGTCGCTATGACGAAACTTAACAATATGAATGCAGAATTACTAGAGTTTGAAGTAAAACCAACTTCAGAAGTTAGTGAAAACCGAATAAAAGACCTTGACTTTCCAAGATCAGCGATTATAGCAGGAGTTATTAGAGATGATGAAGGAGTTATTCCTTTAGGTGATTTCTATATCAAAGCTGGAGATCGAATTGTTGTATGCTGTTTACCAAAATCAATTAAGAAAATTGAAAAATTATTTCTGTAATGCCTAGATTAAATTACAAAATTATAACCCATATAATGGGGTTGTTACTATTGTGTAATGGTGGATTTATGCTTATTGCAACATTAATAAGCTTGATATATGAAGATGGTGTTACATTAGAGATATTACTAGCATCATTGGTAACCATGGTAGCAGGAGGTTTGTTTATGGTGGTAACACGTAAACATAAAAAAGAAATTAATAAACGAGAAGGATATATTATTGTAACCTTTGGATGGATTTTTATGTCCTTAAGTGGAACACTTCCATATTTGTTCACAGATACAATTCCTAATTATGCAAATGCATTTTTTGAGACTATGTCTGGCTATACAACTACGGGGTCTACTATTCTGGAAGATATTGAAGCTATGCCATATGGTGTTTTGTTTTGGCGTAGTTTAACACACTGGATTGGAGGAATGGGGATTATTGTATTGGCTATTGCAATTTTACCTTTATTAGGAATAGGAGGGATGCAGTTATTTGCCGCTGAAGCACCTGGTCCAAGTGCAGATAAACTACATCCGCGTATTACAGATACAGCAAAACGATTATGGTTAATTTATGTAGCATACACAGCTATAGAAACATTATTGTTAAAACTTGCTGGGATGAGCTTTTTTGATGCAATCAACCATGCTTTAAGTACTCTGTCTACAGGAGGTTTTTCAACAAAAAATGCTAGTGTAGCTTATTGGAATGATCAACCAATTATTCAATATATCATTATTCTGTTTATGTATTTAGCAGGAACCAATTTTGTGTTGAGTTATTTTGGTTTTAAAGGGAAAATTCAAAAGATATTAAAAGATGAAGAATTTAGATGGTACAGTATTTTTGTACTAGGCTTTACTATGATAGCGGCATTGATTATTTATTTTGGTGCAGATGTGACGCGATCAACAATAGAACATCCATTAGTTTGGGGAGAAGCAGAAGGAGCTTTTAGACATGCATTATTTCAAGTATTAGCTGTTATAACAACTACAGGGTTTGTTTCTGCCGATTTTACCATGTGGACAATGTTTTTAACCGTGTTCTTTTTTGGGCTAATGTTCTTAGGAGGATCAGCAGGGTCAACAGCTGGAGGTATAAAAGTAGTGAGGCATTTGATTACAATACGTAATGGTATTTTGGAATTTAAAAGAACATTACATCCTAATGCAATTTTACCAGTGAGATATAATAAAAGATCAGTTTCTCAAGAAATTGTATTTAATATATTAGGCTTCTTTATATTATATATGCTAGCTTTTATTATTGGAGCAGTTGTATTAGGAGCTTTGGGATTAGATTTTGAAACTGCTATTGGTGGAGCAGCATCATCGTTAGGAAATGTAGGACCTGCCTTTGGACAATTAAGCCCTGTAGATAATTTTAATGGATTGCCTACAATAGGTAAGTGGTGGTGTTCATTTTTAATGTTAATAGGACGATTAGAACTTTTTACAGTATTGATTTTAATGACTCCGTTCTTTTGGAGGAATAGGTAAAATAATTATAGAGATTAAATAGAAAAGCGCATGTTTTATATTATTATAGCATGCGCTTTTCTATTTAATGACTCATTACTATTTTGTAAGATCAAAATGAGGATTATAAATAATACCGATGATGTTTTTCCAAGGATCTTTTACTGTTGCGGTCATGATTTTTCCACCAACATTTTGAGGTTCTTCATGAATTGTAGCACCTAGAGTTAATAAATGATCAAAAGTTTCTTGAATTTTTTCTACTCCCCAATAACTTAAAACATTTTCAGCATTACTTGTAGTGGTTGATTCATTAGGGAGTAAACCTAATTCATAACCACCAATATTGAATCCTACATAATAAGGCTCTTCAAAGTAAGGAGAAACACCAAAAGCTTTGGTATACCATTCTTTTGCCTTTTGTAATTCTTGTACTTTGTAAATTGTAGTTCTTAATCCTAGTATTTTGGTAGTGTTCATAGAATGTTTTTATAAAAATGGGTTAGATTTAATAAGCGAGTTTAATAGAATGAATACCTTTATCTTATGAGAGTTTATATTTTATTAATCACAATAATATTAAGTCAATGTAGTAAAAGGCAAAATAAAGTAATGCCTGAATTACAGAATATAAAAGTAACTAAAAAAAAACCTGTTGTAGAAAAACAAAATAGGTCTTTTGAAAAGATAATGAGTTATGATAAAGTAGAGGCAATTGAGATTTACGGTACTCCAATAGAAGCAGTTTCTTTTATGTTGAATGATGTGCAAGGAGAATTTAGAATTGGATTATATAATATATATACAAAAACAGAGCGTACTTCAGAAAATATAAAAATAAGCGAACTTACTTGGGAAAAAGATATAAAACACTATATAACCATTTGGTACCAAGAATTAGAAGGAAAAACAATTCCTAAAGATAGTTTGATTTGGGAGAAAGGAAGTGAATTTTAATAGAAGATTTTCACCAAATTAAATAGATAAAAAGGATTAGTAATGATAAAGGGATTACAAATATAATTTTAATAGGGAATTGAATGATTTTTATCGAAACCGATAGAACCTTATTAATACTTTTGATTGTTATAGCAATAGCGTCTGTATAATATTGAATTAATTTGGAAGGATTATTCTCATCATGATTGTTCTCTATAGTATCTATATTTTTAAATTGAACTTTAAGAGAAATAGATACAAGAATTTTTTTAATAATTCTCTTGATAATATTTCCTATAAAAGGAACTTTATTTGAAATTACATCAGATAATGTGGGAATTGTAATAATATGAGTAATTCCTTTGAATAAAAGACTAAGTACGTTTTTTCGATTGTTTTTTGATAATGAATTGGCTTTATTCATATCTATAATACAAGATTTTAAAATATCAAAAGAATACTCTAGAATAGATTGAATATCTGTTTTTAGCTTAAAAGTCAAAAATAGAATACCAACAAAAAAACCATTGATTAAAAATAAAATTAAGCCTAAAACAGCATAAATGAAATACTGTATGTGTACCAAATCAATGACCCAAAAACCATTAATATAAATCAATAATGAAATTAAAATAGGACGAATTAGCCAGTTAAGAATGTATTTTGGAAAAAGTAATATATCAACGAAATTTTCAACGATTTCAGGTTTTCGATATTTTTTAAGATCTATTCCTAATTCATTCTGAATTTTAAGATCTAATAAATGTACATCTTCTGCTGTTTTAATTTTCATGAAATGAAGTTTTGATTGATGTGTGCGAATATAAAAAATAACCGCTTTTAGCGGTTATTTAATAAGATTATTATTGCTTTTAACGCCATTTAACCCTGGTGGATTGTTGCATTTTTTTGAAAACTGATGGAATTGCTTTAGAAATAGCTTGATGTAGGTGTTCTATTAAAGCTTCTTTAGTAAAACTATTATGAACAGCAATACTAACTTCTCGTACTGGTTCTGGAGATTCAAAACGTTTGATATGTTCTGAGTCTAAATTGTTTTGTATAGAAAGCTCGGGAATTAAAGTATAACTCATTCCTTGCTTCACTAATCCTTTTAAAGCCTCTATAGATCCACTTTGATAATTAAAACCAAGATTAGTGTCCGAACTATCTTTATTGCAAATAGCAAGTGTTTGTTCCCTAAAGCAGTGCCCTTCATCAAGAATTAAAATTTCGTTAGGATCTAGTTCATTAGGAGTGATATTTTGAGATTTGATTAACTCATGATCTTTAGGTGCAAACAATAGAAATGGTTCATGAAATAATGGAATTTCTCTGAGATGTTTCTCTTCAAGAGGAGTTACTAAGATACCTATGTCAAGAGTTCCGTTGTGTAATTTTTTAATGATTTGTTCTGTTTGTAGCTCTTGTATTTTTAAATGTGTTTTTGGATGTTTTTTGATAAATGATTTAAGAAATAGGGGTAAGAGATATGGTGCTAACGTAGGTATAATCCCTATAGTAAACTCACCTTCTAAAGATTCTTTTTCTGTAGAAACGAACTCTTTAAGCTGATTAACTTCCCTTAAAATCTGTCTAGCTTTAAGTATAATTTGATGTCCTTGTAAAGTTGGATGCAATGGTTTTTTGTTACGTTCAAAAATTTTGATACCAATTTCAGTTTCTAATTTTTTGATTTGCATGGTTAGGTTAGGCTGCGATACAAAGCATTTTTCTGCAGCAGTAACATAATGCCTGTAATTATCAAGTGCAATAATGTATTCTAATTGTTGGAGTGTCATTTTTATAAGTTTTGATTATACCAAACTATGCATTATTGATTTGAATGATTGCTTAAACTAACTGTAATTTGCGATAGCAGAATAAAGAAAAATTATAAGCAATCTTATTGAGATAATTAACTACAATAAATATTGACAACAGAAAAAAAGAAATTTATGAAAACTATGAAAAAGAAGATTACGTTTTTTTTAACTGGTTGTCTTTTTGCAGGAGTATCCACTATATATGGTCAAACGCCAATGACGACTAATGGAGGAGCTCCTGTTGGAGACAATCAAAACTCAAAAACGGTAGGAGAGTATGGTGCTGTATTACTAGAAGATATACATTTAGTAGAAAAATTAGCAGCATTTGATAGAGAACGTATTCCAGAACGAGTAGTGCATGCAAGAGGTGCAGGAGCTTTTGGATATTTTGAAACAACAGCGGATATGTCACAATACACGCGTGCTGCATTGTTTTCTAAAGCAGGAAAAAAAACTGATTTAGCAGTGCGATTTTCTACCGTGATACACGGTAAAGGTTCTCCTGAAACAGCAAGAGATCCAAGAGGTTTTGCTGTTAAATTTTATACAGAAGAAGGGAATTATGATATTGTAGGTAATAATTTGCCGATTTTTTTCATTAGAGATGCAATAAAATTTCCTGATATGGTTCATTCTTTAAAACCATCTCCAGTAACTAATAAGCAAGATCCAAATCGCTTTTTTGATTTCTTTTCTCATATACCTGAAGCAACACATATGTTAACTCAAGTATATACAGATTACGGAATTCCTAAAGGATTTCAATTTATGAATGGAAGCAGCGTGCATGGATTTAAATGGATAAATGCTAAAGGAGAGGTAACATATGTTAAATATAGTTGGGTAAGCAAACAAGGACAACATAATTTAACAGCCGAAGAAGCACAAATTCAACAAGGGAAAGATTGGCAGCATGCTACAGTATCTTTGCGAAAAGATATTCAGGATAAAAAATACCCAAAATGGGATTTATATGTTCAAATGATTCAACCAAAAGATATGCATTCTTTTGATTTCTGGCCTTTAGATGCGACTAAAGATTGGCCTGAAAAATTGATTCCTAAAGTAAAAATAGGAACAATGACATTGAATAGAAATCCAATTAATTATTTTGAACAAGTAGAAAGCTTAGCTTTTTCACCAGGGGCATTGGTGCCAGGAGTTGAACCTTCTGAAGATAAATTATTACAAGGAAGATTATTCTCGTATTTTGATACGCAACGTCATAGATTAGGACCTAATTTTCAACAAATAAAGGTAAATCAATCAAAAGAAACACCTCGTAATTATAATTCTGATAGTTGGAATAGTAGCGGGAATGGACGTTTTGATAACCCAGATGTAAATTACCAGCCAAGTAGTAAAAGTAAATTTACAGATGTAGCAGAGTTTAAGCAATCAGAAACTCCTTTGAAGAATGTAACAATCACGCAAAAGAAGATTTCTAAAACAAATGATTTTGCACAAGCAGGAGATTTTTATAGAAGCTTATCAAAAATAGATAAAGATCATTTAATTAGTAATTTAGTTGGTGATTTAGGACAAGTGACAGATAAAAATATTCAAAAAACTATGATTACTTATTTTTATAGAGCGGATAAGGATTTTGGAATGCGATTAGCAAAAGCATTAAAGTTTTCTATGAAAGATTTTAGATAAAAATAAACAGTTCCGTATTAGCATATTAATTGTTAATACGGAATATTAAAAGTATTATGATGAGAATTTTAATTTTAATTATAACGTTGACATGTTATAGTATAGGATACGGTCAACAAAATGTTTTTGATATTGCAAGAAGTGGAGATGTAGCTTTGATGGAAAAAGTTCTTGAGAAAAATATAAAATTATTAAATACTCAAGATCACAAAGGATTTTCACCTTTAATTTTAGCAAGCTATAATGATCAATATGATATGGTATCTTTTTTACTAGATAAAGGTGCTAAAATGAACATGGGAGATACTTCTGGTAATACTGCATTAATGGGAGTTTGTTTTAAAGGAAATGCAGCAATAGCTGAGTTATTATTGAATTCTGGAGCTAACCCAGACCAAGTTAATTATAACGGTGCATCTGCTTTGATTTTTGCAAGTACGTTCGGACAAGATAAAATAGTAGAAGTATTATTAAAATACAATGCAGATGTAAAGCTAAAAGATAATAGAGGTAATACAGCATTCGATCACGCAAGAATGCAAGGGAATGATGCTATGATTGCCTTGCTTGAAACTGTTGATAAAAAATAATATAATACGATATAAAACAAGAAAAGTGAGTATGTACATACTCACTTTTCTTGTTTTATATAATAAGGTAATAAGGTTAGCTATTGTTAACTAACAGCATTTTTTATTCTTTTTATAGCTTCAATGATTTGCTCATTACTTGCTGCATAAGAAATACGAATACAAGATGGGTTACCAAAAGCATCACCTGTTACAGTTGCAACTAATGCCTCTTCTAATAAAAACATAGAAAAATCAGTAGCATTATTAATAACATGCCCTTTTATTGTCTTACCAAAATAATGAGAAATATCTGGAAATACATAAAAAGCTCCTTCAGGTTCATTGCATTTAAATCCTTCAATGTCATTTAATAAATTTAAAATTAAACTACGTCTATTTTTAAATTCATCAATCATGTATTTGATATTGCTTACAGGGGCTTCTAATGCAGTAATAACAGCACGTTGAGCAATACAGTTTGCACCACTAGTTACTTGACCTTGTATTTTGTTACAGGCTCTAGCAATATAAGTAGGAGCACCTATATAACCAATTCTCCATCCAGTCATAGCAAAAGCTTTTGCTACACCATTAACTGTAACAGTACGATTATACATATCATCAAATTGAGCCATAGAAGCATGAGTTCCTAAATAATTGATGTGCTCATAAATCTCATCACTAACAACAACAATATCAGGATATTTTTGTAAAACATCAGCTAAAGCTCTTAATTCTTCTTTACTATAGATTGATCCACTTGGATTACAAGGAGAACTATACCAAAGCATTTTAGTTTTAGGAGTGATAGCAGCTTCTAATTGTGCCGGTGTCATCTTGAAATCGTTTTCAATAGAAGTGGTAACTTCTACAGGAACTCCTCCAGAAAGTTTAATGATATCACTATAACTAACCCAATAAGGACATGGGAGAATTACCTCATCTCCTGGATTAATAACGACTTGGGCAATATTATACAGTGCTTGCTTAGCTCCAGTAGATACGACAATCTGAGATGCATCATACGATAAATCATTATCACGTTTAAATTTAGTGATAATAGAATTTTTTAATTCAACATACCCGTCAACAGGAGTGTATGAATTGTAATTTTCGTTAATTGCATTAATAGCAGCATCTTTAATAAAATCAGGAGTATTAAAATCAGGTTCTCCTAGACTAAGTCCGATAATGTCTTTTCCTTCAGCTCTTAATTCTCTGGCTTTTGCAGCCATAGCTAATGTAGCAGACGTTGCTAATTTGTTAATTCTGTCAGATAATTGCGTGTTCATCTCAAATAATTGGTACTATAAAAGTTATGATTGTAAAGAGGGATTCATTCCCATTTCTTTTAGGTGTCTGAAATGTGCTATAATAGCTTTACGAGTGGATTTATATTCTTTATAAGGTAAGTCAAACTCGCTAGCAGTTTGTTTTACTATTTTTGAAATTTTGGTATAATGTATATGACTTACATTAGGAAAAATATGATGCTCTACTTGATGATTTAACCCTCCAGTAAACCAGTTTAAAATCCTATTTTTTGTAGAAAAATTAACTGTAGTGAATAATTGATGTATAGCCCAAGTGTTTTTCATAGTTCCAGATTCATCAGGCAATGGCATTTCAGTTTCTTCAACAACATGAGCAAGTTGAAAAATGATGCTTAAGATTAAACCAGCTACATAATGCATGACAAAGAAACCTATTAATATTTTCCACCATGATATTGATAAGAATAGCATCGGAATTACAATCCAAATAAGTACGTAAATAACTTTTGAAATAACTAGAGAACTCCATTGTTTTAATGGACTAGGTAATTTTCCGTAAGCAAGTTTTTGAGCTAAATACCTTTTGGTTTGTTTGAAATCTGTTGTTAGTGCCCAGTTAAAAGTCAATAAACCGTACAGAAATATTGAATAATAATGTTGGAACTTATGAAAACGTCTCCATTCTGCATGTTTTGTAAATCGAATGATTCTTCCTGCATCTAGGTCTTCATCATGTCCATGTATGTTTGTATATGTATGATGGAGTACATTGTGTTGTACTTGCCAATTATATACATTACCAGCAAGAATGTAAATACTATTCCCCATGAGTTTGTTAACCCATTTTTTTGAAGAGTATGAGCCATGATTTCCATCATGCATTACATTCATCCCAACTCCAGCCATTCCGACTCCCATGATGATAGTCAATAAAAGCATCCACCATTGAGAAATATTTAATGTGAGAATTAAGAAATATGGCGATAAAAATAAGGAAAACATGATTGCTGTTTTTAAGTGCAATTGCCAGTTTCCTGTTCGTTTAATATTATTTTCTTTAAAGTATTGGTTTACGCGTTTATTTAGTGTTCTAAAAAACTTAGCGGAGTCTACTCTGTTGAAACGTATTTGGGGTGTTGTCATAGACGTAATTTAAATCAAAAAGATTCATTATTAAAAATCTCTGGTAAAGGTACTTATTTAAAATTTGCTGTAGGTTTTAAAAAAGATAAAAAAATGAAAGATTAACATTGTATTTTTGTAACCTAAATTAAATACATGGATATCCTTTTAAAATATTTTCCAGAGCTAACTGAAGATCAACAGGAAAAATTTGTAAGATTAAAAGAATTATATATAGAATGGAATGCAAAAATAAATGTTATTTCACGTAAAGATATTGAATCTTTATATGAACGTCATGTATTGCATTCATTAGGGATTGCAAAAGTACATAACTTTTTACCTAATAGTAAAGTAATGGATGTTGGTACGGGAGGTGGTTTTCCAGGAGTTCCGTTAGCAATTTTGTTTCCCGAAGTAGAATTCTATTTGATAGATGTTATAGCAAAAAAAATACGTGTTGTAAATGAAGTGGTTCAAGCATTAGAATTGACAAATGTAAAAGCAGAACAGCGTAGAGCAGGAACTTTTGATGATCGATTTGATTTTATAATAAGTCGTGCAGTAACTAATATGCCCGATTTTGTGAAATGGGTTAAGAAAAATGTAGCTAAACAATCAAAACACGATCTTAAAAATGGGATTTTATATTTAAAAGGAGGGGATCTAACAGAAGAGTTAGCACAGTTTCCTAAAGCTATAGAACATAAGTTAGCAGACTTTTTTGAAGAAGAATTTTACGAAACTAAAAAAGTAGTCTACCTACCACTTAAATATAAAATATAAGCAAAAAAGGAGATTTTAGTTGACTGAAATCTCCTTTTTTAAGAAATACATATCATCTTATTTATTTAGATGATGATTGAATCTTAATTGCTTTCAGAAAATTAAATACCAACATAATCAGTATATCCAACTTTTCCTGGAGTATAAAAAGTATCCATGATAGGTGGAGTTAAAGCTATATTATTCTTTAGTTTTTCTACGAGATTTGGATTTGAAATATAAGGTCTTCCCACATAAACGAGATCACTTCCTTTATCTAATACTTCTTGTGCCTCTTTTGCTGTATTTACATTTCCACCAGTAATAATTGTTCCTTTAAAAAGATCTTTAAGTGTAGTAACAATATCTGTAGGGAAATCGGGTGCCCCCATACCACGATGGTCAACGATATGTACATAAGCAATTTCTAACTTAGCTAATTCTGTAACTAGATAACTGTACATTTCGATTAGATCATCATAATTTCCCTCCATATCATTAAAAATACCATACGGAGAAATACGAACTCCAACTTTTTCAGAACCTATAGCGTCCACTGTTTTTTTAGTCAATTCTAATAAAAAACGTGTTCTGTTTTTATAATTTCCACCATATTCATCCTCTCTGATGTTTGAGGCTGGATTTAAAAATTGATCTAATAGATAACCATTAGCACTATGCAATTCTATACCGTCAATGCCAACAGATGTTAAATTGATTGCTGCTTGTAGGTATTCGTCTTGAGCATTTTGTATTTGTTCTATAGACATTGCTTCAGGAATATCATACGAATGCGTACCTAGTGAATCAGTGTAAATTTCTCCACTCAATTGAACACTTGAAGGGGCTAAAGTTTTTGCTCCTTCAGGAAGATTAGGCTTAGCAGAAGCTCTTCCACAATGCATTAATTGTACAAAAATCTTACTTTGTTTTGCATGAACAGTGGTTGCAATTTTTTTCCACCCTTCTATTTGAGTTTTTGTATAAGCTCCAGGAATCCTTGCATATCCAAGTCCATTAGGAGATGGAGAGGTTCCTTCAGTGATTATGAGTCCAGCATCAGAGCGTTGTTCATAATATGTTGCCATGATATCATTAGGAATATTGTCAATAGCTCTATTGCGAGTCATAGGAGCCATAACAATATGATTTTTTAATGTAATAGGCCCTAGAGAATATGATTTGAAAATGTTCATTTGTTTCATTTTTATTTTATAGTTTATAAAAGTAACTATTAATAGTTTGTAAAATAAATAATTATATCTTTGGTGTTGTAAAAAGTAGTAACCTTAATGTAACTATTACAATTGTTTAATAAATAATTAAGATGTATGGCTAGAAAGTTAATTCATAATCCAAACCATTGCCCCATGGTCCATGCTATGAATATTATAGGGAATAAATGGACGCCTATTATTATTTATGTACTAGGCGAACGCACTTTTAGATTTGGTCAATTGGTTAATTATATAGGAGAAATCAGTAGGAAGGTTTTGACAGAACAGTTAAAAGAGCTTGAATTGCATGGAGTTGTAAAGAGAGAATCTTTTGCAGAGATACCTCCACGAGTAGAGTATTCATTAACAAGTAGGGGAAAGGCATTGTTGCCAATATTGAGTCAGTTGTGTATGTGGGGATCTGATATAGATTTAATGAAAAAGGAAGAAAATATTATAAATAAAAAGAGTGTTTGATTTTATTCAAACACTCTTTTGTATATAAGTTTTATTTTTAAGAATTATTCTCCTAAAAACGGATATCTATAATCAACTGGAGAAACAAATGTTTCTTTAATTGTGCGAGGAGATACCCAACGTAATAAGTTTAAGTACGATCCTGCTTTATCATTAGTACCAGAAGCTCTAGCCCCTCCAAAAGGTTGTTGTCCAACAACAGCACCAGTTGGCTTATCATTAATATAGAAATTACCAGCACAGTTTTCTAAAGCTTTAGTTGCTTCAGTTGCAGCATAACGGTCTATAGAAAATATAGCTCCAGTTAATGCATATTCGCTAGTACTATCTACTAATTTAAGAGTATCATGCCAGTTTTCATCTTCATATACATAAATAGTGATAACAGGTCCAAATAACTCTGTACACATAGTTGTATACTTAGGATCTTTTACAAGAATAACTGTTGGTTCAATGAAATACCCTTTAGATTTATCGTGATTACCACCAGCAACAATTTCTACATCAGGATCTTGTTTTGCTTGATCGATATAACTTGCAATTTTATCAAAAGATCCTTCATGGATAACAGCAGTAATAAAATTACTCATATCTTCAGGAGAACCCATTTTGAATGAAGCTACGTCAGCTTTTACAAACTTTTCAACATCTGCCCATAAACTTTTTGGTACATATGCTCTGGATGCAGCACTACATTTTTGACCTTGAAATTCAAAAGCTCCACGAGTAATTCCTGTAGCCACTTGTTTAGCATTGGCACTTGGATGCGCGATAATAAAATCTTTACCACCAGTTTCACCAACGATTCTAGGATATGTTTTATAATTATGAATATTTGCTCCAATTTTAGCCCAAATATCTTTAAATACATGTGTGCTTCCAGTAAAGTGGACTCCAGCAAAATCTGGACTAGCTAATACAGTGTCAGTAATCATAACAGGATCACCATATACTACATTAATTACACCATCAGGAATTCCAGCTTCTTTAAAAATGTCAAGAACAATCTTTGCAGAAAATATTTGACTGTCACTAGGTTTCCAAACAACAGTATTTCCCATTAAAGCAGCACTAGCAGGTAAATTTCCAGCAATAGCAGTAAAGTTAAAAGGAGTGATAGCGTATACAAATCCTTCTAATGGACGGTATTCTAAACGATTCCATGCTCCAGATGTTGAAGCTGGTTGATCGTTATATATTTGAGTCATGTATTCAACATTGAAACGCAAGAAATCTATAAACTCACAAGCAGCATCGATTTCTGCTTGAAAAATAGTTTTAGATTGCGCAATCATTGTTGCAGCATTGATTTTAGCTCTATATGGACCTGCAATTAATTCTGCAGCACGTAAAAATACAGCAGCTCTTTGCTCCCAAGGTAGATTAGCCCATGCAGTTCTAGCTTCTAGAGCTGTAGCAATAGCTTTATCAATATGTTGCTTTTCTGCTCTGTGATATACACCTAAATTATGTTGGTGATCATGAGGAGGTGACATTGTAGCTGTATCACCAGTTCTAATTTCTTCACCATTAATATATAATGGTACATCTATTGGAGTACTGTATAGCTCTTTATATGCAGCTAAGACTTCTTCTCTTTCAGGAGTTCCAGGAGCATATGATTTTATAGGCTCATTAATAGCTGTAGGAACGTGAAAAAAACCTTTTCCCATCTAATTATATCTTTATTAAGTTAGTAACTTTGCCGACAAATATAAAGAAATTAAAGTGGGGCATCCCTACTTTAACCTTTTATAAAGACAACAATTAATATTTTTTTTTTGTAAGTTGCTTTTTTTTAAGTCGACCCTATATTTATGTGTACAGTTACGTTAATGCCTACTACAGGAAATAGTTTTGTTTTAACCTCAAATAGAGATGAAGCAATAGATAGAGAGACATTGTCTCCTCAATTATATACCATAGAAGAAAAACGAATGTTATTTCCTAAAGATGTAGTTGCAGGAGGGACATGGATTGGTGTAAGTGAAGAATGTAATATGATATGTCTTCTTAATGGAGGATATAAAAAACATGAAAGACAACCAACTTATAGACAGAGTAGGGGAGTAGTTGTTAAAGAATTATTAGCATCAAAAGAGCTGGAGAAAGCAATTTATGAATATGATTGTAGCAATATAGAACCCTTTACTATTGTAGCTGTTTGTTGGAAAAAAGAATTAGCATTCTATGAGTTAGTTTGGGATGGAGAAGAAAAACATGTTAGAGAACTAGATAAAACAACTCATATTTGGTCATCTTCAACATTGTATACCGATGAAATGAAAGCCATACGCAGAGAGTGGTTAAAAGAGTTTGAGATCGAAAATGATTTGACGAAAGAAAGTTTAATTAAGTTCCATAAATATGCTGGTATAGGGGATAAAAACATAGATTTGCAAATTGATCGTGGTAATTTGAAAACAATAAGTGTTACTCAAGTGAGTAAAAATGAAGATCAAGTTGCTATGAGATATGAGAATTTACAAGAAAATCAAGTAGATACAGTAATTTTTGAAGCTGCAATAGCGTGAAACCAACAGGAAAAATAATACCTCTAGCTTTTCCGGATACCTATGTCCGATATTCAGACGAATCCATACTTTTTTTATTACCAATTTTAGGGATTGGAAAGAAAAATTATTTGAAAGCTGGGCATGCAGCTTTTGTTTTAATTGAAAATGAAACAGGAAATGCAGAATATTATGATTTTGGAAGATATATAACTCCAGAAGGATATGGTAGGGTTCGAAGCGCTGTTACCGATACAGAACTTGAAATTCCTTTTAAAATGATAATAAATAATAATGGTTCTTTAAAAAATATTGAAGAACTATTATTATGGTTAGAAGCACATCCCGAAAAAACACATGGAAGTGGTAGATTAATAGCTTCTATATGTGATGAGATTGACTATGATAAAGCAAAATCTCATGTAATTGGACTTCAAAACAAAGGGAGTATACCTTATAAAGCTTTTGGTAAAATAGGAACTAATTGTTCTCGTATTGTAACGGATACGATTTTAGCCTCAACTTCGGATCGTAAAATTATTAAAGGATTGACAAAAAATAAACGTTTTACCCCAAGTCCTTTAGGTAATGTAGGGAAATCATCTAAAATGAATCCAATATACCAAATTAATGATGGAGTTATTGGGATATATGATGGGTCTATTTTTAAAGAAAACCTAACGAATTATTTTCATAAAGATGTTCCTATTGCTACGTGTTCAAAAAAAGAAAGAGAACCTTTTAAAGATGCTCACTTTTTACATGGTACAGGAAGTAGTGCTTATTTTAGAATGGAAGAGACTGATATTGAAGGAGAATATTTGATGATTAGATATACGGCTACATTTGAAGAAGATTTTAGAGGAATATTTCAAACAGATGATATTGGATTTAACTTTGCAGATACGTATGAGTTTACATACGATTCAAATTGTAGTTTTTATCATGTTTTACAAAATGGTAAAAAGATAAGGTTTAATCGTATTAAAGATAAAATTACTCTTAATTAATAGCAAAAGGAGCACTAAGTTTGAAACTAGGAATGATTACTTTAAACTTTCTTGTGGAAGTAAAATTAACCATGTTGTAATAACCTTTCATTGATCCAAATGGAGAGTTTAATAAACAACCACTACTGTATGTGTGAGATTCTCCTGGTTTTAAAACAGGTTTTTTTCCAATAACACCTTCACCTTCTACAATTTCGGTACTGTTAAGTGCATCTTTTATTTTCCAAAAACGAGAAGTAAGTTGTACAGAATCTTTACTTTGATTTTCTATAGTGATTTGATAACCAAATGCAAAATGGATTTTATAGTTTTTGTAAAACGTACCTTCAAAGGTAGTATCTACCGATATCTTAATTCCTCTTGTTATTTGTTGAACCATAAGCTAAAAAATTAATATAGAGCCTGCAAATGCTAAAGATATACCTATAAGAGCTAAATTTAAAAATAAAAAATTCAATAATAAGAATTTAATAAAAGTTTTCATTTTACCTTGGCCATAAAACTTGAGCATGGCTATATATAAATATACTAAAAATAATAGAAATGCTATAGTAATAGCAGTGCCATTTGCTCCTATTTTGTCGATTAAAATAGAAATACCTAACACAATGAAGAAAACTGTTTGAGTATGAAAGGCAAAAACTAAATGTTCCATATATGTATATGGCCTTCTAGCATATATAAGCCAGATAGCCATAGCAAAGAATGGAAGGAAAAAGAAAATAATGAAAGGTAATTTGTTGAAAACGTATTTAAACGGTTCCATTGGGCTTTCATTTATATGAGAAGTTTTAATACTTCTTTTGTAAACATAACGATTAAACCAACTTTGGTCGTGTTGTAAACTATCTAAAGCAATTTTTGCTGAGATCTCATGAGTTTTATCATAATATTCTGTATAAATATCCCATCTAGAAGTCATCTCATCTATAAATGACATAGAATCTAGTTGCTTTTCAGTGTGAGGATTATTTTTTACTATATTCTTACTAGAATCTCTAACTTTTATGTTAAAAACAGCAGAGTCAGGGGAAGCTAGTTTTTTCTGACCCTTATTTTCCACATCTTCATTTAAATTTGATTTAAAGCTATTGGTGATTTCTTTAAACTCTGTAGTATTGATATTTTTATTAAGCTTACTAGAAATTGTATCAAAATCAATAAAAAGACCATTGATTATGAAAAATAAGACAGAAATGCTTAAGAAAAATCTAAAAGGATTAACATACGTTGAACGCTTACCATTTACATAATCTTTTGATATCTTACCAGGTTTAAATAACATTGCAGTCATGGTATGACTTAATCTAGAGTCATAGGAGAAAAGACTTGCAAAAAACTCACCAAAAAAATCAAAGAAAGATAACTTTTTAGTAGTGTTTAGTTGTCCACAACGGTGACAATATTTGTCAATTATATCTAAAGGAACACCACAATTTAGACATTCGGTGCCTCTATATTTCTGTAAAGATCTACCCGTTTCTTTCACTTATAAACTATTTTGATGGTCAGAATGCTTTTTAATATTTGACCAATATAAGTGTATTTTGTTACAAAATTGAAAAAGAACAAGAGGATATTTAATTTGTGATATTTGTGGAAGAACCTACTCCTTTACCTATAACTTGATCATATCTCGCACCTGGAGCCCTATAATAAGCAATTACTGTATATTCGTTTTCTGTTTCATCAAAATCACCACTTATAATACTAGGGGCAATTGTTTTTGTTGTGGGGTCATAAACAATGTATTTGTAATTATAAAAACCTTGTTTAAAGAGGTACTTAAGTTCATAAGTACCTTTTTCTTTATTGTAAGATAATCGAGTCGTATTATTTATTGCAAAATTATTAAAAGCACCATAGAGGTGAATTTCTTTATCTCCAATAGATTCATAACATTGCAATGTGAAATGCATCCAAACATAATCGGCTTCAATATCACTTTCCTCAGCTCTCAAATTACGGATTTTGTAATATCCATTAATATCTGGTGCAAAAGAATATTTACGATTAGCTCTTACGATATCAGTATATAAATAATTATGATATAAATCCTTTAATTCGATATGACTTATGTTTACTGTAGAAGCTCTAACCTCTTTATTGTCAAAAAATAAAAACTCATTACTTCCCCAGAAACTAGCTTCTTGATCGTATTTATAGATAAGATCATTAGCGATAGTGAATTGCGGTTTTAAGTTTGTAATGGCTTGATTGATATCGTTATTTTGAAAGACTAATGTTTTGACGTTTCGCTCAGGATTTCGTAAAATTTTATTTGGTGATTTTATCTCAAATTGAACAACTTGTTTGCTGTCGATGTATTTTAGATTTCGAGAACGTTTTGTGTAAACCCTTATGGTTGCTAAATTCTCGTAAACAATAAACTTTCTTGAGAAAACAAGCTCATCATCATCATTAAAAATTTCTAAGAGATAATTACCACTAACCTTAATGCCTCTTGTATCTTCATTTGGAATCGACAATATATAATGGCTATATAGTTGTAAAGCGTTAAATGAGTTTTCGTAATTTATTATTCTGATGTCATCAAAACCATTTAAATATTCATTTTTACTTAAAATAGAAGGAGTCCAATCAAAATTATGGTGCTTAATTTTATAATAATAATCTACTTCATCTCCGTTGATGTCATCAAATGTTAGTGTAATGGGGGTTCCTAGTTTTACTATAGGAGTTCCACTAAACTCTGTGTCTCCGATAAATTGAATTGTTTTGATATGATCAGGAGGAGCAGTTTCAAAGATTTTTCCTTGAGAGAATGAAATAGCTGTATTTATGAAAAAAAATAAAAGAAATTTTAAAGAGAATTGAGCAGTCTTCATTAGCACTATTTAAGCTTGTTAAGAATTAACGGTGTAAAGATAAGCAAATTGTATGCCTTAGTTTTTATGAAGCTATTGTTTATCGATTTTGAGGTATAAATCTTTATTTAGAAAGAATATAAATAAAATTCTTATCTGTGTGCTAGCTTTTAGTTCCATGTTTTAATTCTTAAATTTGCGGGATTTTTTTAGTTAATTAACATCAGAGTACTAATATGTCAAAAGACATTCGTATCAAGAAGGGCTTAGATATTAAGCTAGTAGGTGAGGCAGACAAGACTACTGTCGATGCCACTAGGAGTAATATGTTTGCAGTTAAGCCTGACGATTTTCACGGTATTATCCCCAAAGTTATTGCAAAAGTCGGAACACACGTAAAAGCCGGAGCACCATTATTTCATTCTAAATCGAATGAAGCAATGTTGTTTCCTTCACCAGTGAGTGGTGAAGTGGTTGATATCATACGTGGAGCAAAAAGAAAGATATTATCATTTAAAATTGCAGCAGATAAAGAGCAGCAATATCAAGATAATGATATCAAGAATGTTGCTTCCATGAATGGTGAAGAGGTGAAAAAACACTTGCTTTCAGCAGGTTGTTGGCCTTTTATCAAACAGCGTCCATACGATGTAATCGCAAACCCAGAAGTAGCTCCAAAAGCTATTTTTGTGTCAGCTTATGCAAGCGCTCCATTAGCAGCAGATTATGATTATGTGCTGTCAGGGAAAGAAAAAGAGTTGCAAGCTGCGGTAACTGCATTAAGTAAAATGACTGCGGGAGCTGTTCATATATCTGTAGGGAAAACATCAAAATTTCCGTTAGCTGGGGTTTCTGATGCTACTGTACATAAGGTGTCTGGACCTCACCCATCAGGAAATGTAAGTGTGCAAATAGCAAACATTGATCCTATCAATAAAGGTGAGGTTGTTTGGATTGTAACTCCACAAGATTTAGTAATCATAGGAGAATTATTACTTACGGGTAAATTCAATGCCGAAAGAACGATTGCTCTTGTAGGATCTTCTGTAAAAGCACCTAAGTATTATCGTACAAAAATAGGAGCAGAGGTTGCTACTTTTGTATATGATGCAGGAGTAAAAGAAGATAATATTCGTGTAATTAGTGGAGATGTATTGACCGGTATTAATGTGAAGCCAGATGGAAATTTAGGATATTATCACAATACCGTAAGTGTAATTCCTGAAGGAAATGATTATGAGTTTTTTGGATGGAATAAGCCAATTACAAATAAAATTAGTACTTCAAGAGCACTAACATTTTCGTGGTTATTCCCTAATAAGAAATATACGTTAACAACAAATACAAATGGAGAACATAGAGCTTTTGTAACAACAGGAACTTATGAAGAAGTTTTTCCATTAGATATATACCCAATGCAATTGCTTAAAGCATTTATGGTTAAAGACCTTGATGCTATGGAGCAATTAGGAGGGTATGAGATAGCACCAGAAGATTTTGCTTTGACAGAATTTGTTTGTGTATCAAAACAAAATCATCAAGAAACCATTAGACAAGGTCTTGATTTAATGTTAACCGAAATTGGCTAAAAAATAGAATAATGGGATTAAAAGAAAAATTACATAATCTTAAAGAGCAATACAAGGGCAAGAAAATTGCACCTGCTTTTAATGCTTTGCATACATTCTTGTATTTGCCAAATGAAACTACACACAGTGGATCTCATATCCGTGGTGCAGATGATCTTAAACGTACGATGAATATTGTAATTATGGCATTGGTGCCGTGTTTACTATTTGGTATGTTTAACGCAGGATATCAACACTACCTAGCTGCTGGAGAAATTCAAGCGGTATCAGGTGGTTTTTTTAGTTCAGAATTTTGGACTATAGATAATTTATTATTAGGAGCTGGGAAAATTTTACCACTAGTAGCTGTATCATATATAGTTGGTCTAGCAGTAGAATTTGTTTTTGCAATGATCAAAGGACATGAAGTTGAAGAAGGATACTTAGTGTCAGGAATGTTAATTCCACTAATCGTGCCTATAGATATTCCTTTATGGATGCTAGCAGTAGCGGTTATTTTTGGAGTTGTGATAGGTAAAGAAGTGTTTGGAGGTACAGGAATGAACATTCTTAATCCAGCATTAACAGTAAGAGCATTTTTGTTTTTCGCTTATCCAACATGGATGACAGGTGATAAAGTATGGGTTGAAGGAGCTGTAGCAGCTACTGGTACACCTGATGCAATTTCTGGAGAAACAATTCTAGGAAGTTTAGCACAAGCCAAAGACTATAGTTTTTCTGCTATGGATATGTTTAATGGATTTATTCCAGGGTCTGTAGGAGAAACGTCAACAATCCTAATTCTATTAGGAGCTTTGTTTTTGATTTTTACGAAAATTGGAAGCTGGAGAATAATGTTGTCTTCTGTAATAGGAGCTGTTATAATGGGATTAATTTTTAACCAAATAGCACCTTCAATGGAAGGTACGAAGTTCTTTGCACTAATGAATCTTCCTTTCTGGCAACATTTATTAGTTGGTGGATTGGCATTTGGTATTGTATTTATGGCTACTGATCCAGTATCTGCAGCACAAACGAATAAAGGGAAATGGATTTATGGATTTTTAATCGGGTTCTTATCAGTAATGATTCGAGTATTTAATCCAGCATTCCCAGAAGGAGTTATGTTAGCTATTTTATTAATGAATGTATTCGCTCCAACAATTGATCACTATGTTGTTCAAGGAAATATTAAGAAGCGATTAAAACGTATTAAAACTGCATAATTATGGCTATAGATACAAGTAAAAATTCATATACTATTATCTTTTCAATCGTTATGGTTGTGGTAGTAGGAAGTTTATTGGCAGGTATTTCTTCTAGTTTAAGTGATAAGATTAAGACCAATAAGAAGATTGAGAAAATGCAGAATATTTTATATGCGATGGGAGTGACACATCCTGATGATGTAAATGAATCAGTTCCAGAAGCAGAAGCAGAAAAATTGTTTGAAAAATATGTTGGAGATGAACAATATATTATTGTAGGAGCAACTGCTACTAAAACAAATGAAGCATTTAAAATAGAAGTTAAAAAAGAACAAGACAAAGTAAAAGCTGATGCTTCTTACGAACAACAATTATCATTGTTTATAGGTAAGAAAGACGGTAAAGACTTTTATGTAGTTCCAGTTAGAGGAAATGGATTATGGGGACCAGTTTGGGCATACATGTCTTTAGATAAAGATATGGTAGTTCAAGGAGCTTATTTTGATCACCAGACTGAAACTCCAGGATTAGGAGCTAATATTAAGGAAGCGTTCTTTAGAGATGATTTTAAAGGAGAGCACGTATTTGATGCTCAAGGAAATTATCAAGGTATAGCTATTAAAAAAGGAAATTTAGATCCTAAAAATGAAAGAAAAACTGACAATGCAGTAGATGCAATGGCAGGAGCAACTATTACTGGAGATGGTGTAGCTGTTATGATCAAAAAAGGATTGGCTTTATATATACCTTATTTCAAAACCTTAAAGAATAAAAGTTAATTATGGGACTATCAAAAAAACACAAAGGGCTAATTTTAGACCCCTTATCAGATAACAACCCAGTAACTATTCAAGTACTAGGGATTTGTTCAGCACTAGCAGTAACATCGCAATTATTGCCATCTATTATTATGGCAATTTCAGTAATATTCGTTTTAGGAGCAGGTAATGTAATTATCTCTTTAATGCGTAATATTATTCCATCTAAGATCAGAATTATTGTTCAATTAATAGTAGTAGCTACTTTAGTAATTATTGTAGATCAAGTATTAAAGGCATATTCTTACCAATTAAGTAAACAATTAGGAGCTTTTATTGGGTTAATTATTACGAACTGTATTATTATGGGACGTTTTGAAGCTTTTGCTTTAGGAAATAAACCTTGGCCAGCTTTCTTAGACGGAATTGGTAATGCAGCAGGATATGGTATCTTATTAATTATTGTAGCTTTCTTTAGAGAGTTATTAGGAGTAGGTACTATTTTTGGTTACCCAGTATTTGGAGATCCAATAGAAAAAACAGGATTATATGCTTACGGATACGAAAATAATGGTTTCATGGTTTTAGCACCAATGGCCTTAATTGTAGTAGGTATTATTATTTGGGTACAACGTAGTAAAAATAAAGCACTAATAGAAGACCACTAGAATTATGGAATATTTAGAATTATTTTTAAAATCGATATTTGTTGAAAATATGGTATTTGCATATTTCTTAGGAATGTGTTCTTACTTAGCGGTTTCTAAAAAAGTATCTACAGCAGTAGGTCTAGGAGCAGCTGTTATATTTGTATTAGCAATCACAATGCCATTAAACTGGTTATTAGATCAATATTTGCTAAGAGATGGTGCTTTAACTTGGTTAGGCCCAGAATATGCAGAGTATGATTTAAGTTTCTTAACATTCATTCTTTTTATCGCAACAATTGCTACAATGGTGCAATTGGTAGAAATTATTGTTGAGAAATTTTCACCTTCATTATATAATTCATTAGGTATCTTTTTACCACTTATTGCAGTAAACTGTGCTATCTTAGGAGGTTCTTTATTCATGCAACAGAAAGAATTCGCTACTATAGGTTTAGCAACTACTTATGGTGTAGGATCTGGAATAGGATGGTTTTTAGCGATTTTAGCAATTGCTGCTATTCGTGAAAAAATTCGTTACTCTAATGTTCCAGGACCATTACGTGGATTGGGTATAACTTTTATCATAACAGGACTTATGGCTATTGGTTTCAATAGTTTTGGAGGAATGTTAACAGGTGGTGACGGTGAAGCGAAAAAAGAAGAAAAGACAGTTCAAGTTGAAGTTGAAGAAACAAAGACAGTAGCTGATAATACTAATAGTAAAGCAATAAAATAAGATGATTTATTTAGCGTCAACAGGTGGGGCAATAACTATCACGGTGATTTCATTGCTAGTGTTAGTTCTAATTTTAGTAGGTATTTTAATATTTGCTAAAGATAAATTATTGCCTTCAGGTAATGTGAAAATTACCATCAATGGAGAAAAAGAGATAGAAGTACCTTCAGGAGGAACTTTATTATCTACTTTAGGTTCTGAAAAAATATTTTTACCATCAGCATGTGGTGGTGGTGGAACTTGTATACAATGTGAATGTCATGTACATGAAGGTGGAGGAGAAGCTTTACCTACAGAGACACCACATTTTACTCGTAAACAATTACAACACGGTGCACGTTTATCTTGTCAAGTAAAAGTGAAACAAGATATGAATATTTCTATCCCAGAAGAAGTTTTTGGAATTAAGAAATGGGAAGCTGTTGTTGTTCGAAATTATAATGTAGCTTCATTTATTAAGGAATTCGTTGTAGAAATTCCAGAAGATATGGGGTACAAAGCAGGTGGATATATTCAAATTGAAATACCACCATGTGAAGTTAATTTCTCTGAAATGGATATTACTGCTCACCCAGAAGAGCATGAAACTCCAGACAAATTCAAAGCAGAATGGGATAAATTCGGTTTATGGCCATTAGTAATGAAAAATACTGAGTTGGTAGAAAGAGCTTATTCTATGGCCTCTTACCCAGCAGAAGGTAGAGAAATTATGTTAAATGTTCGTATTGCTACTCCACCATGGGATAGAGCCAAAAATGGTTGGATGGATGTAAATCCTGGTGTAGCTTCATCTTACATCTTTAATTTGAAAAAAGGTGATAAGTGTACGATTTCTGGACCTTATGGAGAATTCTTCATTAATGAGTCAGAAGCTGAAATGTTATATGTAGGTGGAGGAGCTGGTATGGCACCAATGCGTTCTCACTTATATCACTTATTCAGAACATTAAAAACTGGAAGAAAAGTTACTTATTGGTACGGAGGTCGTTCTAAGCGTGAATTATTCTATTTGGATCATTTTAAAGCATTAGAAAAAGATTTTCCTAATTTTAAATTTTACTTAGCATTGTCTGAACCAATGGAAGAAGATAATTGGAAAGTAAAAGAAAATATTGATGCTCCTGGAGATGGATTTGTAGGGTTTATTCACAATTGTGTGATCGAGAACTATTTAAATCATCATGAAGCTCCAGAAGATTTAGAATTATATTTCTGTGGACCACCATTAATGAATAAAGCTGTTCAAAAAATGGGTGAAGATTTCGGATTAGCGGATGAAAACATCAGATTTGACGACTTTGGTGGATAAACTAAAAGAATCATATATAAAAAATCGGTACTTATGTACCGATTTTTTTATTTACTATATTTTGTAACATACTTTTGTTGAAAGATCTTAGTTTAGAATATAAATCATCTGTCAATCTATGAAAAAATATATTTTCGCTTTAGTTTTTTCCATTATAGCTCTCATCTTATTAAGAAACACTTCTAAAGGTAAAGTAGCTACAAACCATGTTAAAGGTTTTGTTTTTGATGCTGTTATCAATGATTATATTGATAAAGAAGAAAATACACTGCATAAAAGAATTCTTTTGCCACAAGGCTTTAAAAGAATAGAGTATCCCAAAGGAAGTTTTCAAGAATATTTAAGAAATTATAAATTGAAACCATATGGGAGTAAAATCATAAATTATGACGGAAGTGAGTATTTTACACAGCATTGGCACGAAGCTATTTTAGAGATTCCTGTACCTTCTAATGGATTACAACAATGTGCGGATGCATTAATGCGTATTCGTGCAGAATATTTATGGGAGAAAAATCTAAAAGATAAAATTGGATTTAAATTTACATCAGGTCATTATTGTTCATGGAAAAAATATGCAGAAGGATATCGTCCTAAAATAAAAGGGAATAAAGTTACTTTTCATAAAACAGCAAAAGCAAATAGTTCTAAAAAGAATTTTTATAAATATTTGAACTTAATCTATACTTATGCAGGAACTTTATCTATGTATAATGAAATGGAAAAAATAAAAAGTAAAGAAATAAAACTTGGGGATATGTTAGTAACTCCTGGTACTCCAGGACACATTGTAATCATTGTTGATGAAATCGTTAATGAAAAAGGAGATAAAAAATATGCCTTAGTTCAAGGTAATACTCCGGCTCAAAGTGTTTGTTTACTTAAGAACTTTGAAGATAGTAGTCAATCTCCTTGGTACGAATTCGTTGAGAAAGAAACTATTTATGTTCCAGGATATTATTTTGAAGAACCTAAATTTATTAGATTTAAATAGTATAAAATAATTTTCAGTGATTTTATTGATTAAGGTAAAACCATAGCAAAATAGTATCTTTGTAATCTTATGGGAAAAGCATTAACAAAACAAGAACTACATAATCTAGCAATGAATATTGTTGGAAAAGAATTAGAAGAAAGAGGATTCGAATTTATTGCTATAAATAGCAAATTGGGTAAAAACCCACAATTTGTATGTATTGATAAAAATAATCAACGCTTTTTTGTAATAGTGAAAGCTATAGCTTATCCAGACAACCCGAATAATTATGATATGATCTGGATGGAGAGTTTTAAAAAACATGCTCAAGAGCATAAAGCTAAAATACTTTATGCAGGTGTTGGATTGCAAAATCCCAACGATCCAATGTTACCAGTGTTTTTGAATGAAGATTATGGTTTAGAATACAATGGAATACAAGCTATAGATGTACATTTGAATTAAATATTGAATAAAATGAAAAGAGTTGTTATATGTTTTTTTGTCATTATATCTTGCTTTGCCTGTACAAGAAAAATAAGTAAAAAAGAGAATGCTGAAAAACCTTCTTTATTCACAAATATTGCTGGTGGAAAGGCATTTGGAACTACCTATAGTGTAACTTTTATAGACTCTGTAAAAAGAAATTATAAGAAGTCGTACGATAGTTTAGTAAATGTTATAAACCAATCTATGTCTACATACCAAGAAGAGACAGATATAACTCGAATAAATAATGGAGATACAACGGTACAGATAGATTCGCATTTTAAAAAAGTTTTTCTAGCTTCTAAAGAAGTATATAAAAACACCAATGGTGTATACGACCCAACTATCGGCGTAATTGTTAATGCCTGGGGATTTGGTCCAGAAGGAGAAATAGAAAGCTTAGACAGTCTTAAAATAGAGAAACTATTAGAAACAGTTGGTCTCGATAAAGTTCAATTAAAAGAGAAAAAAATTCTTAAAGAGCATAAAGAAACTAGAATTGATTTTAATGCTATAGCAAAAGGATATGCAGTAGATGTTTTTTATGATTTTTTGGAGAGTAAGGGACATCAAAACTATTTAGTAGAAATAGGAGGAGAGATCCGTACTAAAGGTAGGAATACTTTTAAAAAGAATGATTGGACTGTTGGAATAGAAGATCCAAATTTTGATGGTTCAATATCTTATAGTAAAATTATTACATTATCTAATGAAGCTATGGCGACCTCAGGTAGCTATAGAAAATTTAAAGTTGATGAAAACGGAAAAAGATACGCACATATTATCGATACTAAAACAGGATATCCTAGTAAAACAAATGTTTTAAGTGTGTCCGTTATTGCGGATAACTGTATGTTAGCAGATGCTTATGCTACAACTTTTAAAAGTATGGGAATTGAAAAAGTGAAAAGAATGCTCGCAACTCACTCTGAACTTAAAGTGTATTTTATTTATGAAGATGCAAATAAAGAATTAAAGAAACTGGCTTTAAATGGATTTCCTGAATAAAAATAGTTTAGTTTTATAAATAAAACTGTTTTTTTCTTACTATAAAATCATCCTCAAAAGAATAATATTTGTAAGAAAATGATTACGTTATTTTTATCAACAACCTCCCTCTTTTAGTGATCTAAATTAGAGTTTGTAACAGATAGGTAATATTTCTCCTTTAGCAAGACAGTATTTTGTAACTTCTTCAGAAGATAGAATAGCTGTAAAGTCAATTTCATCTACCTTAAAACCTACAGAACGTAATTTGTCAAAATAATCCCTTCCATAAATACGAACATGATCGTATTGACCAAATATCTTAGCGCGCTCTTTAGGATCAGTAATACTATTATCTTCAAATGTAATATCTCTGTTTAAATCTTGAGGAATTTGCAGAATTGCCATACCACCAGGTTTTAATACTCTAAATAACTCTTGCATTGCTTTTGTATCATCGGGGATATGTTCCAATACGTGATTACAAAAAATGATATCATAGCTGTTAGCTTTAAACGGAAGGTCACAAATATCTGCTTTAACATCAGCCAAAGGGGATAATAAATCTGTTGTAGTATATTCTAGATGTTGAAGTTTTCTAAACCGCTTGTAAAATGCTTGTTCTGGTGCAAAATGTAATACTTTTGAAGGTTTAGAGAAAAAATCAGTTTGATCCTTTAAATATAACCATAGCAATCTATGACGTTCTAACGATAAAGTAGAAGGTGAAAGCACATTTTCTCTTGAATTTTCATAGCCATAAGGAAGAAATTTTGAGAAACTTCTATTGTCAATTGGATCAGTGAACCGTTTACCTTGTAAGAAAAAAGCAATAATAGGACGAGCTATATAACTTAAACGTATTAATAATGGTCTTGGAATTTTATTGAGAATAAATTTAAAAAGCGTTTTCATTTCATGTAAAAATAAAAGCCTTAAAGATATGATTAAATATCTTTAAGACTATGTTTTATATCTAAGATCTTATATTAAACAGTCAAAAGTTCTTGTCTAAAAGCGTCTTCTTCATCTGTTTCAATACCTAATGCTTTATTTATGTATTTGAAAGTTGACAAAATTTCAGGCTTTCCATCAATAATAGCAATATCATGTTCAAAGTGAGCACTTGGTTTCCCATCTTTGGTAGTTATTGTCCATCCATCTCTATGTTGTTTAATTCGATGTGTTCCCATATTAGTCATAGGTTCTATAGCAACTACCATTCCTTCAATGAATTTTTTTCCTTTACCTCTGCGACCATAATTAGGCATTTCTGGATCTTCGTGCATTGTACGACCTAAACCATGACCTACTAATTCTCTAACGACACCATAGCCAGCATCTTCTGTGAATTTCTGAATAGCATAGCCTACATCACCTACACGATTGTTAACTTTTAATTCAGCAATACCTATATATAAAGATTCTTTAGTAATTCTCAATAAACGTTCAACTTCAGGAGAAACCTCTCCAACAGTAAATGTATAAGCATGATCTCCATAAAAACCATTTTTGATTGTACCACAATCTATAGAAATAATATCTCCTTCTTCTAATGGAGTATTATTCGGAATACCGTGAACTACTTGAGAATTAGGACTCATACATAGAGTATTAGGGAAGTCATATAACCCTAAAAAACCAGGGATAGCGCCATGATCTCTTATAAATTCTTCAGCTAATTTATCTAAATGTAATGTAGTTACTCCAGGTTTAACTTCGGTAGCTAGCATTCCTAATGTTTTTGAAACAATAAGAGCACTCTCGCGCATTAACTCTATCTCTTCACGTGTTTTGGTTATGATCATAGATTGTTTTGATGTTTGATAATCTCTAAAATGAATTGTATTTATAGAACAAATTTACAAAGAATAAAATTAGAATGTAATCAAATAAAAACCCGAATTAATATTCGGGTTATTTCAGTATTTAAATTAGTATTTAATTTTCATATGAATGTTTGTAATTTTCTCCAGAGAGAATTGCTAACATATCTTTCTCTAAAGATTCTCTAGCATATTCTACATACCTACCTATTTCCTTCCCATCTTTATAAAAAATAAAAGTAGGAACGCGTATAATATCAAAACCTTTTTCTAAATTATTAGGAGTTGTTTTGTTTCTTGCTACAGTTATCAATTCTAATTTATTATAATCATAGTTAACAGCATCCAAAATTTTATAAAAAGTAGGAGTTTCTCGTTTGCTATCCCCACACCAAGTACCCATAAAAGCTTTTATGGTTACATCTTTAAGTTTTGGAGATAATTGAGAAATAGTTTCAGTATTAATTTTATAATTTTTATAATTTTTGAGAAACCACTTACCAAAAGGCTCCTGTTCAAGAGCAGATCTAGTTTGTACACCTATAAGAATATCTTTTTTTGCTTGTTGTGTAACAGTATTCTTTTGCTTAGAAGTAGTACCCTGTGTAGCATGTGTATTTGTTACAGCAGTACTTTTACAAGCTATTATAACTAAGGTTAAGCTTAGTAATAAAATTTTTTTCATTATTGTTGAATTTTTGAGTTACTCTAATATACTATAAACATGTTTTTTTGATTTAAAATTTATTAGAGTTTAACAAATGATTCACTATTTATTTACCTGTACTAACAATTAATGAATCTTGTGTCATGATAGATGGTTTATCTACTCCAATTAAATCCAAAATTGTAGGAGCGATATCTCCTAAAATACCATCATTGATTTGTATAGACTCATTATCTATAAGAATAACAGGTACAGGATTTGTCGTATGGGCAGTATGTGGTGAACCATCAGGATTAATCATCGTTTCACAATTACCATGATCAGCAATTAATATTGTAGTATATCCATTATCAAGACCATTAGTGACAATATCTTTTACGCATTCATCTACTGTTTCACAAGCTTTAATTGCAGCTTCCATAATCCCCGTATGCCCTACCATATCTCCATTTGCAAAATTTAAACAAACAAAGTCAACTTCTCCTTTTTGCAATTCGGGAACTAAAGCATCTCTTAATTCATAAGCGCTCATCTCTGGCTGTAAATCATAAGTTGCTACTTTAGGAGAATTACGTAAAATTCTATGCTCTCCTTCAAAAGGTTCTTCACGACCTCCAGAAAAAAAGAAAGTAACATGAGGATATTTTTCAGTTTCTGCAATACGAATTTGTGTTTTTCCAGCTTTTTCTAAAACTTCACCAAGAGTAGAGGAGATGTTATCTTTATCATATATAACATTGATTCCTTTAAAATTATCATCATAATTAGTCATAGTGACATAATGTAGTGGCAATTTTTTAGTATTGAATTCAGGCATGTCGTTTTGCGATAACATTTCGGTTAGTTCACGACCACGATCAGTTCTGAAGTTAAAAAAAATAACAACATCATCGTTGTTAATGGTTGCTACAGGAGTTTGATTACTTGTAATTACAATAGGTTCAATAAATTCATCCGTAACATCATTATTATAACTTTCTTGAATACTTTCTATAGCATTAGTGCTAGATTTTCCTTTTCCATTAACAAGTAAATCATATGCAAGTTGTACTCTTTCCCAACGTTTATCTCTATCCATAGCATAATAGCGCCCGATAACTGAAGCTAATTGCCCAGTAGTTTTCTCCATATGATTTTGAATACTTTCTATATGTGAGATACCAGATTTTGGATCCACATCTCTACCATCTGTGAATGCATGTAGATATACTTGTTCTAGATTATGAGCTTTAGCAGCATCTAATAATCCTTTTATATGATTGATATGAGAATGTACTCCACCATCGCTTACTAAGCCTAATAAATGAATTTTTTTGTTATGTTTCTTAGCATAATTAAATGTATTATTAAGTATTACTTCTTCTTTAAGAGTATCATTTTGTATTGCTAAGTTAATTTTTGCTAAATCTTGATAAACGATACGACCAGCCCCTAAATTCATATGACCAACTTCACTATTTCCCATTTGACCATCTGGTAAACCAACATGAAGACCATCAGTTCGTAACGAAGCATTAGGGTATTTTGTATATAACTCATCAATAAATGGAGTTTTTGCATGATCTATGGCAGATACTTTAGGATCAGGAGACATTCCCCATCCGTCAAGAATCATTAGGATAACTTTTTTGTTCATTCTTTTTACTTTAGAAGTGATTATGCTATTAAGCCTTAACTGTAGGCGATTTACAAACTTACAATATTAGAAGTAATATGAATAAAAATTAAAGGAGAACAATGCATCATTAATATACCGAAAACGATAGAGTTTAATAAAAAAAAGCGTTTACATATAGATATGTAAACGCTTTTTTGCATAAAATGATCTTATTATTTATAAAATATCTGTGTAAAATAATATCTACCATTTGCATCTTTTACAGCTGCTATTCCTGTATGTGTGTAATCACCTTCAATATTAGCACGGTGACCAGAGCTGTTTAACCAAGCAGTAACTACTTCTTGAGCAGATCTCTGAAAAGCAGCTACATTTTCTCCAGAAGTTATAGCGTTAACTTCATCACGTAAACGATTAAAACGATCTCCAAAGTTATCATGACCAATTTGTCCTTGCTCGATCATGTATTGAGAGTGCTCAACAGACAAAGTAGCCGTAAAGTCATTATATTCTAAAGTAACTAGATTTAAACTAGCTCTATGTGCGTTAACTAAACTGTGAATTTCTTGTACGATAGTGGTGTCTACTGGATCTCCATTTTGTTGATCTGGTTCTGTGCTGTCATCACTGCTTGAACATGCCGAAATATTAGCACTTAAAATAAGTAGGATTAAAAATTTAATAAAAGGGGTTTTCATAGTATAAAATGATTTTGGGTATACAATTTATTAGTCGTAACTAATCTACAATAATAATTTGGGATTTATATCTAAGATATTCTCAAAGATGTATTTTTTTATAAATTCTTCCGAAAAATAGTCACTACCAAGAATGATATCGTTTTTTAATTCTTCTGAAATGTTAAGTTTATTATAAGCTTTTAGCATCGGAACAGAAAGTGGAGCATATGTATAATGCCATGGCTCATATTTAAAACCTCTTCTATTTTTTTTATTTGTATATACTAAATAAAATCCATAAGTATGGGCATGCTTATCCATCCATATTTTTAATTTTCGATATGCTCCTTTAGGGTTAAAGTTTCTTTGCAACAGTACATTTCTAGGTCTTTTTTGATTGCCATCTATGATATCTAAATCGGTTCCCCAATGATGCCTAGAAGTCCCAGGAATTGTAGAGTATTGAATTATTTTTTCAATAGTTTTCATAGGGGCAAAACCTTGCTTTCTAAAGCGTTTGTATTTGCGAGTCCATATTCTGTTTTGATGGGAGTTGCTTCTATAACTAGAAACTACTTTTATATTAATGCCATCTTTGGCAGCATGCTTTTTCATTTTTAAAAAGGCACGACTAGCTTCTTTCCGTAGTTTATAACCATTACCTTCTAGAGTAGGAGTTTTCTTTCCTAGTAATTCTTGAGTAGAGAACTTAGAAGCAGATGATTGCGTGTATGAATTTATTGAAAAAAAGAAGAAGATACCTAGTATGCTATTTAAAATAAAATTACGACAATGCATAAAAAAAATAGAACTAGTAAATCTATAAACGCAGTAGCTTTTCAAAACTGATGATGTATATAGTTAAAACTAACTTTTTAAGAAAGCTTTTAAATTTGCTGCTAAAAATATAATTATTTTAGCGAAAAAAGAAACATGAATCTCGCTTTTGAAAAAATAGCAAAAAAAGATATAGAATTAATAATACCATTTATTCAAGAATTAATGGGAAATCAATTCTCAGATGAAATTTTATTTGAACGTTTTTCTGATATGTTTGATCAGAATTATGAGTGTAGAGGAATTTTTTTAGATGGGAAAATGATAGGTGTATTTGGAATGTGGTTTATGACTAGACATTATGCTGGAAAATCTTGTCAACCAGATCATGTATATATTAATGGTCAATATAGGAATATGGGAATAGGTAAAAAACTATTTTCTTGGATATATTCTTATGCAAAAAGTAAAGGATGTGAAACAAGTGAACTTGATAGTTACGTCTCTAATCATCCTTCCCATAAATTTTATTTAAATGAAGGGTACAATATATTAGGATATCATTTTGTTAAAAAGAACCTTTAATTATCGAGTTAAATAGATATAACCAGAACGATCTTTTTGACCATTAATTTTTAAGACATAAAAATAAGTACCTGCTGGTAATTCAGCTCCTTTTGCAATTGTAGCTCGACCTTCAGAAATTCCTGACCAATCATTGTTATATCCTGTGGTATTGTATACTTCAACACCCCATCGATTAAAAATTGACAATTGATTGTTTGGGAATTGTTCAATACCTCTAATAATAAAAGTATCATTTCTACCATCTCCATTAGCAGAGATACCTGTGAAAATTTCAAAATCTCCATCGATTAGTTCCGTAGACGAACCAAAAGTTAGAACAGTATACTGATTCGGTATAAAATTCTCAGAAGTGATACTTCCAAAATTAATGTCACCAGTTACAGTTGTCATTCCCAAATTTACCCACTGATTAGTATCTTCATCCCAACCAACAACTCTTAAATTATTTATATCCTCAACAAGAAATGGAATATTACTATTATCATCCCAAGTTAAAGTCGCTCGTGTTTCGATGTTTCCATCTAAATCCCAAAATTCAAATAGGCTAACTCCAAAAAGAGTAGAATCAAAATTTGAAGTATTAAATACTCTTGGGAATGTATTTGGGAAATTAGGGTTTTCAAAAAAATAAGCAGCTCTAGAAGTATTTACAGAGGCATTATTTTCAATACTTAGCGGTCTTAATCTAAAGTCATCTCCAATAGGAAAAGTAAAATCTAAATTACCTGTATTAGATACATAACCATCTACATGTCTCTCATCATTTTCTCCTAAATATGGAGAATCATTTATGAAATGTAACGTAGCAGGTTCATCCCTAGCTTGACTATTTAAATCTCTAGGTGTGAAAGCCTTTCCACTGATAAATTCATAGAAATTTGTAATTCCAACAGGAGTTTGAATGAAAATGTTTTCTGGAACATCAACTTCTACATCATGAAATATAGGTTTGTTATTACCTGAGATAGTGATGTTCTCTGTGTCGTGATAAAAACCAGTTTTACCTAAATTTTGATCAAAAGTACCATCATTAATTACATTTGTGTGAAAACCAACAGAACCTTGATCATGTATTTGAATATTTCCAAAATTATGAAAAGCGATTTCTTGAGCATTAGCATTCAGAATTAATGCGAAGAATAAACCAAATATGTAATAAAACTTTTTCATAAATGAATTTAGGTTATGTTTATGGTTTTCAAGTAATTAATATAAGGACAAATTTAACCAAATCTATTAATCTGACAACTCTTTTTCTGTGTAAATCCTCTGCGCTACCGCTGAAATACACTTTTTTGTCGATAAATGACATTTTAACTTACATCTAAATGTTGTTTTTTTTAAAATAAAAAAATGTACGGAAGAACAGTAAGTGTTGTATGTGAGAGTGTTATAGTTTTGATGAAGAATATAAAGAATTGTGAAAGAAAAAAAAGCTATAATTCTGTTATTCAGAATTATAGCTTTTTTTTAAATATTGTTTTTTGCTTGTTATTGAGGACCAATAGCTATAAAAGAAAATTGAGAATCTTCAAAACTGGAAGAATTACCATCAAAAATATTTATTCTGATTTGAGTTGCAGATATAGATAAAATACTAACATAATTATCATCAGATCCATTCACTTCTAATACATTTGCAGTAAAACTAGGGACACCTCCAAATGCAGTATTAAATGTTATAGTATGTCTTCCTGTTGCAGTCCTTACTACTGTGAAACCTGTTCCTTGTGCTGTAGAACCATTATTATTAACATTTCCTCTAATTATTCGTAGTGATTCATTAGCAGTAACATTTCCACTATTTACAGTTGAGATATTGTTTATTTGTTGCCATCTAGTTCCATCACTTTGTAGCCATAGAACAGAATTGTTGTTAATTGTATTAATATTATTAACGCTATTTAAATTTGTGTAATTAGAAATATTAGTAGCATTAGTGTTTGGGTTTTTTACGACATATATTCTTCCTCTACATGAGTTAGCAGGAGGTAGGGTAATGGTATGATTTCCACCTAAAACAATTGTATGATGATCTTCTGTTAATGTTAAGTTACCAGTAGTCGTTATTATTGATTTTGAAATAGAACCTTCTATTTGTAAAGTTGAATTAGCTATATTGAATGCAGCTTGACTATCATCATATCCTGTATCAACAGGAACTTCAGCAGTATTTATGTTAATACCAAATCTAGTTCTAGCATCAGCTGAATTACTACTTCCTTGTACTCGAAATAATTCTTTATGAAATTGGCCGTTTCTAAAATCGTAGCGTTTAAATATAATCGGTTCTGCACCATCATCTCCAATAATAAACTCTAGGCGACCATCATTAGTAGGACCACCAGAACCTATTTCAAATAAATCTGTCCCTCCAGAACTTCCTTTTAATCTAAAACTACCGTTTGCAGTTGTAAAAAACATTGGTTTATAAAAATCAGCTCCAGCTGCTGCAAATTGCAGTGCAGCTATATTACCATTACCATTAACATGAACAAGTGGTTGATCATTATCAGTATAATCAGGGAAAGCTTGAGTTAAACCTAGAGTTTGCCTACGTCCAAATTCAAGTATAGGTAAATTATTAGAACGAATTTGCATTCGAATATCATCAATTGTACCTAAAAAGTCAGCAGTTGTAGTACCGTTATTCCCATTAATTAACCAATTACTATTACTTGTTGAAACCCAATTTGTTCCGTCAAAAATAAAAATCCCCTTTTGTTGTACATTATAAACCATTGAACCTTCTGTGGCACCTGTTATGCCATTCATTTCTACAGTGTTTAACGTCTGTGGAATTCCTAAAACTGAATTAGCATCTATTTGAGCAATTAAAAATGATGGAATTATAAATGTGATGATGAATGATAAACATATATGTATTCTTTTCATTTTAAGAATTTTAAGTTATCTGTAGGCTGTGTATAATACTATTAACCCTTCATTATTAACATCGGCAGGGGATACATTTTGGCCAGGATTAGATTCAGTACCATTTATATAATTTACGTTTATCGAAAAACCATTACTATTGAAAGAAGTTAAACTTCCTGTAATCCTACCTAGTAGGTTACCATTTTGATCTCCGTACCTAACACCTATAGAATTTGAATTGGAAGAATATCTAGAAATGTCGTTAATTGAATTTCCATGAGCTCCAATGAATATTACTTGTTGAGTTATTGTACCTGAATCATTTCTAGCAAAACCATTCATAGTTCCAAAAGAATTTCTAATACCTCTGTCATTATTGATTGTACCATTATCGTTATCTAAATTGAAAGATTCAATATTAGCAGCAGCAGTGAAGGTTATTGAAGACGGTTGAAAAGGTATTCCTGTAATATTAATATTTCCCGCAGCATTAATTTGAAAAGCTCCAACATATACATTTCCAAAATTCGTTGATAACTCTAACCAACCAGTATTTGTATATTGATATAAACGATTTTGATCTGTATCATAAACGACACTACCTTCATTGGGAGATAAAATACTAATTCTTTCTGCTGAAGTAAGATTTGTAATTCTCATAATAGCATTATTATCTATTTGTGAAATCGCAAACAGAGATGATAATAATGCTATTATAAAGAAAGATGTTTTCATAAATTAAAAGTCTAATACGGTGAACATAAATTCTAAATCAATATCATCTTTTTGATTAGTTCCGTTATCACTATCTCCAATATTGATCCTAAACCCTGTTGTTGTTTGAGCATAATAAGTAATACCAGGGTCATCGTAATTAGCTGTTGTATTTCCAGGACAATCACCACCACAATCTATTGTTGCTAATTGTATAATATAATTAGCATCCGGCATTGCATTATTAAATGTTATTTGATAATCACCTTCATTTATTCTAGTTACAGAAGCTCCCATAATTTTAAATGGAGTACCGTTTCCTGCAACTTTACCCATAGCTTTTATAGGGCTAGAGAAGAAGGCTCCTCCATCTGTACCTACAGAAATACTATTATTAGTATTGGTACTAACAACATTAGCGGTTTGAGTATCTGGAGTAGGACTATTTTCATTAGTATATGTAATAACACCTGATGTCGTATTTTGAACTAAGTTGGTTACAATATTTGTAGCAGGATCTCCAGTGGCACCTGTTGCTCCAGTAGCCCCATTTGTACCGTTGGTTCCAGTAGCACCCGTATTTCCTTGAATACCTTGAGCTCCAGTAGCACCTGTATTACCTTGGATACCTTGTGCCCCAGTAGCACCTGTATTTCCTTGAATACCTTGAGCTCCAGTAGCACCTGTGTTTCCTTGGATACCTTGAGCTCCAGTAGTACCTGTGTTTCCTTGGATACCTTGTGCACCAGTAGCACCAGTATTCCCTTGGATTCCTTGAACTCCAGTAGCACCTGTGTTTCCTTGAATACCTTGTGAACCAGTAGCACCTGTATTTCCTTGAATACCTTGCGCACCAGTAGCACCTGTGTTTCCTTGAATACCTTGTGCCCCAGTAACACCTGTGTTTCCTTGGATTCCTTGCGCACCAGTAGCACCTGTGTTTCCTTGAATACCTTGCGCACCAGTAGCACCTGTATTCCCTTGGATTCCTTGCGCTCCAGTAGCACCCGTGTTTCCTTGAATACCTTGCGCTCCAGTAGCACCTGTGTTTCCTTGGATACCTTGTGCCCCAGTGGCACCTGTGTTACCTTGGATTCCTTGCGCTCCAGTAGTACCTGTGTTTCCTTGAATACCTTGCGCTCCAGTAGTACCTGTGTTTCCTTGAATACCTTGCGCTCCAGTAGTACCTGTGTTTCCTTGAATACCTTGCGCTCCAGTAGCACCCGTGTTTCCTTGAATACCTTGAGCTCCAGTAGCACCCGTATTTCCTTGAATACCTTGTGCACCAGTAGCACCCGTATTTCCTTGAATACCTTGAGCACCAGTAGCACCTGTATTTCCTTGAATACCTTGCGCACCAGTAGCACCTGTGTTTCCTTGAATACCTTGCGCTCCAGTAGCACCCGTGTTTCCTTGAATACCTTGAGCTCCAGTAGCACCCGTATTTCCTTGAATACCTTGAGCTCCAGTAGCACCTGTATTACCTTGGATACCTTGTGCCCCAGTAGCACCTGTATTTCCTTGAATACCTTGAGCTCCAGTAGCACCTGTATTTCCTTGAATACCTTGCGCTCCAGTAGCACCTGTATTCCCTTGAATTCCTTGTGCTCCAGTAGCACCTGTGTTTCCTTGAATTCCTTGTGCTCCAGTAGCACCAGTAACTCCTATATTTCCTTGTGCTCCAGTAGCACCTGTGTTTCCTTGGATACCTTGTGCACCAGTGGCACCTGTGTTTCCTTGAATTCCTTGTGCACCAGTAGCACCTGTATTCCCTTGAATACCTTGAGCACCAGTAACTCCTATATTTCCTTGCGCACCAGTAGCACCCGTGTTTCCTTGGATTCCTTGTGCCCCAGTAGCACCTGTATTTCCTTGAATACCTTGAGCTCCAGTAGCACCTGTATTTCCTTGGATACCTTGTGCTCCAGTAGTACCCGTATTTCCTTGGATACCTTGAGCTCCAGTAGCACCTGTAACTCCTGTATTCCCTTGGATTCCTTGTGCCCCAGTAGCACCTGTGTTTCCTTGAATTCCTTGTGCACCAGTAGCACCTGTATTCCCTTGAATACCTTGTGCTCCAGTAGTACCTGTGTTTCCTTGAATACCTTGCGCCCCAGTAGCACCTGTGTTTCCTTGAATACCTTGTGCACCAGTAGCACCTGTGTTTCCTTGAATTCCTTGTGCACCAGTAGCACCTGTATTCCCTTGAATACCTTGTGCTCCAGTAGTACCTGTGTTTCCTTGAATACCTTGCGCCCCAGTAGCACCTGTGTTTCCTTGAATACCTTGTGCACCAGTAGCACCCGTGTTTCCTTGAATACCTTGCGCTCCAGTAGCACCCGTATTTCCTTGAATACCTTGTGCACCAGTAGCACCTGTATTTCCTTGAATACCTTGCGCTCCAGTAGCACCTGTATTTCCTTGAATACCTTGCGCACCAGTAGCACCTGTGTTTCCTTGAATACCTTGCGCTCCAGTAGCACCCGTGTTTCCTTGAATACCTTGCGCTCCAGTAGCACCCGTATTTCCTTGAATACCTTGAGCTCCAGTAGCACCTGTATTTCCTTGAATACCTTGCGCTCCAGTAGCACCTGTATTTCCTTGAATACCTTGTGCACCAGTAGCACCTGTGTTTCCTTGAATACCTTGTGCTCCAGTAGCACCCGTGTTTCCTTGGATACCTTGCGCTCCAGTAGCACCCGTATTTCCTTGGATTCCTTGCGCTCCAGTAGCACCAGTAACTCCTATATTTCCTTGTGCTCCAGTAGCACCCGTGTTTCCTTGGATACCTTGTGCTCCAGTAGCACCCGTATTTCCTTGAATACCTTGAGCTCCAGTAGCACCTATATTACCTTGGATACCTTGTGCCCCAGTAGCACCTGTATTTCCTTGAATACCTTGAACTCC
>CANMKX010000002.1 GCA_947498595.1 uncultured Aquimarina sp. | reverse complement strand
AATAGCCGAGTAGTACTAATAACCCATAGGCTTATGCGCTGGATTTGCTTTTAACAAGTTATTTATGGATATTCAGAGATATATAGGATATAAGAAGTAGAAATAAAAGTATTGAATTATTTATCTATCGATATGTACGACATATAGTGTTTTGTTATAAAATAATAACAGGATACTAAAGATTTAAGGTGATTATCGCATCAGGGCTCACCTCTTTCCATTCCGAACAGAGAAGTTAAGCCTGATAGCGCCGATGGTACTGCGTTTGTGGGAGAGTAGGTCGTCGCCTTTTTAGAACCCTTCATTAATAATATTAGTGAAGGGTTTTTTTTATGCTTTTTTTTCTCAAAGAAAGAGTAATAACAACAGACTTCCCAGAAGAACTAAACTAGTTATCAATTGTCCATACACCTAGGTTGATACAAGCCATTACATACTGACTGCTATTTGAAAATAAAAATAAAAAACTACCCAAGACAACTAAGATTAAGTATGTTTACTAATGATGTGTTAAGGTTATTAATGCTCTTAGATTGATTAGTAAATAAAACTAATATGTATTTATGACCTATATAGAGAAAATCGCTTAGGAATGATAATACTAAAATATGGATTAGAATAATCGGTTAAATTTATTTCTATTCTTTTTATGTTTCTTATAATAAAGTTATAGCTATGATTATATTTTCTTTTTTACCTAAAGAAAATATAATTTGAAAATAAAGAGATTTAGTTTCCCCATATTCTTATCCATAAATCGGAGAGTAATTTTTTTGCCTGTTTTTTATTCTTAGGAACTTCTGTGATAGATATGATATTGTTTTTATTTGAAATTTTGTAACTAAAAGCAAATGTAGGCTCTTTTTCTTCTAAAGATAAAACTCCAAACCGTAAATCATTAAAATACAATTGATCATGTTTGTTGGTTATTGTATACCATCCTTTCGTGATTTTAATTAATCTTTTTATAGTTTCATTATCACTTAAATTTTTTAAATAATGATGATTTTTAGGATATGATTTATATTTTATTTTTTGAGTATCAAATATAGAATAGTTTGCGATTAGATAGTTTTTTTCAGTTTCTATATTCGCAGTCCATAAAAATGAAGTGAATGGAGCAGGTTTGGTTTCTATATTAATATAATCAATATGGTTTTCTTTTAAACTCTTTAGAAATATTTGATAAGTATATATTTTTATTCCAATAGTGAACATCATATATATACTGCTGATAATAATACCAAGTTGATTGTATCTTTTGCGCTTGGGACTCCCTTTTTTTTGAAAGAAGGTTATAAGTAAGAAAATAATAAAAGGTAATGTATATAAAGGATCTATTACAAAGATGTTTTTGTAAGCTATACGTAGATCTAATGGCCAAAATAATTGAGTTCCCCATGTAGTATGGGCATCGAGTAGAGGATGTGTAAAAAGGCTCCAAAACACTAAATATGACCAATCTTTAATAGATGGAATATTATTTTTTTCAATTTTGAAAATTAACCAACCAAGAATAGGAGCAAAAAATAAACTAAAAAGGATAGAATGTGTAAACCCTCTATGTATTTCTGTAGCTGTAATAGTGTCGGTGAAAAAACTAGAAAATGTGTCTAAATCAGGAATTGTACCAGCTATTGCTCCATAGAGCATGGCTTTATTCCCTGCTTTTTTTCCTAAAACAGCTTCTCCAACAGCAGCTCCTAAAACGATTTGTGTTAATGAATCCATATATGCTTTATAAGATATCTAAAATAGAAAGATTTTAAAGCATGAGAGAATAAACAATAGATGAATATTTAATAATTAGATATGAATCATTATTTGAGAAAGAAATATTTATATAATACAGATAAAGTCACTTATTGAAATAAGAAACTTTATCTGTCTTGATGATTATAAACCGAAAGGATTATCAATGCTATGTGCAGGTTTAGTAAACCAATGTGGACCGTTTTCTGTCATATATATATGATCTTCTAGCCGAATTCCAAATTTGTTTGGTACGCATATCATAGGTTCGTTACTAAAACAAATTCCAGATGCTAATGTGGTTTTATCGTTTCTAACAATGTAAGGCCATTCGTGAATGTCTAATCCGATACCGTGACCGGTACGATGTGGAAGTCCAGGTAATTGATAGTCTGGACCTAATCCATTATTTTCTAATGTTTTTCTGGAAGCTATATCTATATTAGCACACGGTGCGCCTAATTGTGCCGCATTAAAAGCAGCATATTGAGTTTCTTTTTCTAAATTCCAAATTTTGCGTTGTAAATCATTAGCATTACCGTAAACATAGGTACGTGTAATATCTGAAATATAATCGTGTAGACGACAACCAGTATCAATCAGTACAACTTCTCCTTCTTCTAATTTTTTTGGCGTTTTAACACCATGAGGAAAAGATGAATCTACACCAAAAAGAACAATACAGAAATATGAACCAGAAGGAACACCGTATTTTATGTGTGCTCTATTAATGAAATCAATAACTTCTTTTGCACTGATTCCAGGATGTAATATTCTTGCGGCAGCTTTTTGAACTTCTAATGTAATGTCCATTGCAGTTTGAATGATTGCTATTTCATTACTAGATTTGTACATTCTGCAACCTGCAGTAATAGGCTTGGCATTAATTAACTGATATGATGATTGTATTTGATCTATGCCATTAGTGATAAAAAAAGGAGTAGATTCGTCAATTGCTATTTTACCTGTTTCAATTTTTTTGGATTTAAAAATGGAAATGAAAAGCTCATAAGGATTTTCGTGTTCTTCCCAGCAATGTATTTCACCTTGTACGAGCATGAAATCTAATATAGTCCCTTTTTCAAATTGAGGAGCAATAAAATGTATTTCTCCATTGGGGAATAATAATGCACCAACCATACGTTCACTAGCATTCCATTTCATTCCAGTAAAGTAAAATAAGTTTGTACCTGCTTGTAGGTATGTTGCTTGGATATTTTGTTGTTTCATTAGCTTACAAGCTTTATGAATTCTAGTATGAAATTCATTTTCTTGTATAGGAGTTGCTAAATGAGCTTTTGGTTTAATTGCATTTAATTCTTTTTCTATAGTTGATCCCCCGATTCCTAGTGTATTCATAATTAATAAGATTTTAATTAAGCGAGCATTAATTTTTCAATATCTTCAATTTCTATAGGCATTGCTTCAGTGAGATTGATATTGCCATTTTGAGTAATTAAATAATCATTTTCGAGACGACAACCAATTCCTTCTTCAGGTATATATATACCAGGTTCACAAGTAAAAACCATTCCTTCCTCAATAGTTTTAGAATAAAGACCTACATCATGTACATCTAACCCTAGATGATGGGCTGTACCATGCATAAAGTATTTTTTATATAATGGTTTTTGTGGATTTTGATTTTTTATATCATTTAAATTGAGTAGACCAAGAGCTATTAATTGTGTTTCAACAAGAGTTGCCATTTGTCTTTCATATTCAGTGTGTTCTATGCCAGGTTTTAATAATTTAGCTCCTTCTTTTAGACAATATAAAACAGAACTATAAACTTCTTTTTGTCGTTTAGAAAACTTTCCATTAACAGGTACACAACGAGTGGTATCACTATTATAGTTGGCATAACAGACACCAAAATCTATTAAAATCATCTCTCCATCTTTACATAAGTTATCATTGGTGTTGTAATGTAATGCACAAGCATTGGCGCCAGATGCTATAATTGGTTTAAAAGCATGACGAGTCCCACCATTTTTAACTAATTCGTAAGTGAGTTCAGCTTCTAATTCATATTCTTTACAATTAGGTTTAACAGCTTTTAAAAGACGATGAAAACCTTTTATTCCTATATCAGCGGCCTCTTGTATTAAAGCGATTTCTTCTTGAGATTTTATAGGACGTAATGATCTCGTGATTTTTGCAGCTCTATAATATTGGTGTAAAGGATATTTTTCTTTGCACCAAAGAATCAATCTATCTTGTTGAGTTTGTTGATTAGATGTTACTCTTTTAATATGTTCGTTATGGCCTAAATAGAAGCCATCAGCTTCAAAAGTCATGAGTTGTATTATTTTTTCAAAATCATGACTCCACTCTATACGTTGAATTCCAGAGATATTCGCGGCTTGTTCTTTAGTTAATTTTTCACCTTCCCAAATTTTGATTTGCTCATTTGTTTCTTTGATAAATAAAATTTCTCTATTCTCCTTGCGATATGCGTCTGGAAATACAACGAGTATGGTTTCCTCTTGATCGATTCCAGATAGATAAAATAAATCATTGTTTTGGGCAAATCCCATGACATCATCCGCATTGGTATGTTTGATATCATTTGAGGATAAGATTGCAATAGTATTTGATTGCATTAAATGTTTAAAATTATCTCTGTTTTTTATGAATAAAGTATTAGAAATTGAGCGGTATCTCATTAGGTAAATTTTAGTGTTTGAGACTGTAAAAGTTAAGAAAATAGTTAAATAAAAATGTTAATGATAACAAAATATATTTTTTGATTAGAATAGTAATGTTATTATGATAAAATAGTATTTAAATTTTAAAAGACATGAAGAAAAAAATGCCCCAATTTTTGACTATCTGTATAGTAGCTTTTCAAACAGCAATATACTCGCAAAATGTTTGTAAAACTGAAGAGGGAATGCAATCTCTATGGGAACAGTCTCCTGAAGCATATCAAGAATACCAGGATTTTAATGAGTATACTAAAGATTTTGTAACAAATGAAGTATTACGTAAAAACGCAAGTTTGACAACCTACACAATTCCTGTAGTTTTTCACGTTTATGGAACTGTTCAAAATGGAGACACGGTGGATTATAATACAATCCTTAATTCAGTAAATCAAGTGAGTGAAGAATTTCAAGGCTTGAATGCTGATTTTAATAGTATTGATCCTTTATTTAATGATATTAAATCTACATTGAGTATTGACTTTAAATTAGCAACAATTGATCCAGAAGGTAATGTAACTAATGGTGTTGTATTTCATGGAACACGAAATGGATTTGGTAATAATGACGGAGCGACACGAGCAGCTATCGCTCAAGATGCGTGGGATAATTATAAGTACATGAATGTATATATCCAAGCAGATTTATATAATGATGGAGGTACTAATAATTCTGGTGTAGCATGGTTACCAAGTACTTTTGACTCTGATGCTGATGCAGCTAGAGTTGTTTATAATGGACAATATCTAACAGGTAATACAAGTGATGAATTTGCTTCTGTTTTAACACACGAATTTGGACATTGGCTTAATTTAAGACATACTCATTTTAATGGTTGTGGAGGAGATGATTTTGTAGGAGATACCCCTCAAGAAGATACGGCAGGAGGTACAGGGTGTACGGCTGCAAGAAATTGTGATAACGAATTTATTAATTATGAAAATTATATGGGATATAATGGGGCTAGTGGATGTTATAAAATGTTTACACAAGGACAGATTGATAGAATGTTAGCAGCATTACAACATCCAGCGAGATTTCCTCTATGGCAAGCACAAAATTTAGTAGATACTGGAACAAGTGATGTGTTAGCAACAAATGATTTTGAAATTGAAGAAGGAAACAGTATCGAGGTGTATCCAAATCCTTTTACCAATAATGTACAGTTAACTATAGGAGATTATTCAGGAAACTATACTGTAGAAATTTATAATACTGCAGGGATTACTGTTTATAAAGAAGAACTGATAAATGTTACAGAAGGAATTGATTTAAGTGCTACAGCATCTGGTGTTTATTTTATGAAAATAGTAATTGACGGAAACGTTGTGGAGATTAAAAGAATTATAAAGAAATAATAAAACTCATTTTTTAAGAGCCAAAGGAGAAATTCTTTGGCTTTTTTTATGCCTTAAAAATTAACTGAATACAGATTTTTTTGACGCTTATTGATTTGATTATTTTTATTTTAAGTGAAATTAAATTAAAAATAATGTTAATTAATTGTGTTAATGATAATAAAATACTTGAATTGGATAAAATGTTCATATAATTAAAATGGGTAGCTATCTAAATTTGAAATAAAAAAAATGAAAAAGAAATTACCCCAATTTTTAATGATGTATATATTTACTTTGTATTCAGGGATGTATGCTCAAGAAAATTGTAAAACTGAAGAAGGAATGGAGTCCTTATGGGAGTTGTCTCCAGAGGCTTATCAAGAATATCAAAATTTTAATCAATTTACCAAGGATTTTATCACAAATGAAGGATTGCGTAAAAATGCTTCTTTGGCAACTTATACAATTCCTGTAGTTTTTCATGTATATGGAACTGTTCAAAATGGAGATACAGTAGATTACAATACAATAGTTAATTCGGTTAATCAAGTAAATGAAGAATTTCAAGGTTTGAATGCTGATTTTAATACAGTAGATCCTATGTTTAATGGGCTTAAATCTACAATGAGTATTGAATTTAAATTAGCGACAATTGATCCAAACGGTAATGTAACGAATGGTGTTGTATTTCATGGAATACGAAATGGTTATGGTAATAATGATGGGGGAACACGTTCTTCTATAGCATTAGATGCATGGGATAACTACAAATATATGAATGTATACATTCAAGGAGACTTGTATAATAATGGGGTAAGTAATAACTCAGGAGTAGCTTGGTTACCTAGTACTGTCGATTCTAATGCGAACGTAGCACGTGTTGTTTATAATGGACAATATTTAACGGGTAATACGAGTAATGAATTTGCTTCTACATTAACACATGAATTTGGACATTGGCTTAATTTAAGACACACTCATTTTAATGGATGTGGAGGAGATGACTTTGTAAGTGATACTCCGCAAGAAGATACAGCTGGAGGTACAGGGTGCGTAGCAGCTAGAAACTGCAACAATGATTTTATCAATTATGAGAATTATATGGGATATAATGGAGCTAGTGGATGTTACAAAATGTTTACACAAGGGCAAATTGATAGGATGTTAGCTGCATTGCAACATTCAGCAAGAGTTTCATTATGGCAGCCACAAAATTTAATTGATACAGGAACAGATAGTGGTGATGCTATAGCCACGCTTGATACTTCTGTTTTTAAAGAAGAAATTTCTAATACAGGTGGAATTGAAACAGAAGCGACTATTACTGTAACGAATACGAACTTTAATATATCCGGAGTATTAGTAGAAGGAACTCATTATATAGGAAACATCCCAGATGGATTAACAGCGAGGATAGAAGTGAATGATACTAGAAACGAGGCAACTATATTTTTTACAGGGAATGCTATAAATCATGAAAGTTCAAATACGACCTCAAGAACTATTACTTTTTTGGATGCAGGAATTGTATTAACAGCAAATACGTTGGCATTGGAATTCGAATTTGTTGACCCTTATGAAATTGTCTATGTAGATGTAAACGATCTTACAGTAAATACATCAGATGTATGGGAACCATTTACAGATGCTAATATACCATCACTAGGTGGAGGTACAAATTACGGAGGATTATTTTATAATTTATCAGGACATCCTAGCGGAGAACCAGCCTTGCAATTTGAAACATATACAGCAGCAATGATTACTGTAGGTGCTACAAAAAATATAGCGATGCTAGCAGAGAATTCAGCAATTACAACAACAAGTAATTGGGTGTCAGGAGGTAATTTTCCTAATTTACATGATATTAGAACAAATAGTTATACCGATTGGGATGGACAAACAGCTTATGCAGGTTTCAGGTTTACTATTGATAATAGAGAATATTACGGATGGTTTCAATTTAGTGTAAATGGAGATGGAACAGCGTACTCATTGTTAGATTATGCATATAATACAGAACCTTTTGGAGAGATATTAACAGGACAACAAGTATTAGCTACAAATGATTTTGAAGTAGCAGAAAAAAAATCTTTTGAAGTATATCCTAACCCTTTTACGAATACAATTCAAATAGAATTTTCAGATGTTACATCAGATTCAATTATCATAGAAATATATAATACTTTAGGAATGAAAGTTTATAAAGAAGTAGTTACGAATGGATCTAATACAATACGTATAGAGAATGAATTAACGACTACAGGGATTTATTTTATGAAGATATTTAAAAACGGAAAAAATATAGGAGTTAAGAGAATTGTGAAGAAATAAAAATTAAGGTTAAGTTGATTTGTTTTTATTAAAAAAATTATTTTTTAAACCAAAGAAGAAATTCTTTGGTTTTTTTATGAGTTACATCTTTTTAAATCAAAGCATTACGGTTTTTGTGTAATTCTTAATAAAAACACTAATTTATTGATAATATAGTATATGTTTTGGATATAATGTAAGATAATTTAATTGTTTTTAACATTTAAATTTGCAATACACAAAACTCAATTTATTATGAAATCTTATTATTTATTACTCACCCTATTTATCTTTTCCTTTTCTTGGGGGCAAGAAGGAATAGGTTGTAAGACCGACAAGGTCATGAAAGAATATTGGGAAACAAACCCAGGTGCATATCAAAAATTTCTTGAATTTAATAACTTCAGCGAACGGCTTATCGCAGAAGGATTACAAGAAAAAGCAGCAGCGACGTATACTATTCCTGTCGTATTTCATGTATATGGAACAGTACAGAGTGGATCATCAGTAACCTATAATACAATAGTAAATTCTATTGGTCAAGTGAATGAAGAATTTCAAGGATTGAACCCTGATTTCAATACTATTGATCCGTTGTTTGATGGAATTAAATCTAGTTTGAATATCGAATTTAAATTAGCAACAATAGACCCAGACGGAAATGCAACTAATGGAGTTGTATTTCACGCACCACGTGGGGGATATGGTAATAATGATGGAGGAACACGTGCATTAATAGCACAAGATGCATGGGATAATTATAAATACATGAATGTATATATCCAAGCAGATTTGTATAATGATGGAGGAACTAATAATTCAGGAGTAGCATGGTATCCTAGTGCATTTGACTCAGATGATGATGTAGCGCGTATTGTATATAACGGTAGATATTTAACAGGAAATACAAGTCATGAATTCTCTTCTACATTAACACATGAATTTGGGCACTGGTTAAATTTAGTACATACTCATGATGGTGGATGTGGAGGAACAGATTATGTAAATGATACACCACAAGAAGACACCGGAGGAGGAACAGGATGTAATAGAGCTAGAAACTGTAATAACGAATACATCAATCATGAAAATTATATGGGATATAATGGATCGACTGGATGTTATAAAATGTTTACGCAAGGACAAATAAGTAGAGCTATAGCAGCATTACAACATTCAACAAGATTTCCATTATGGCAGCCAGGGAACTTAAATGATACAGGTACAGATGATGGAGCAGCTTCTATCGCTATAGAAACACCCGATGTAATAGAAGCCATAGCGAATGATGGAAGTATAGAAGGAACTTCAAAAATTGTAACGCTTAATACTACATTTAATGTACAAGGAACTTTAGCTGAAGGGGTTCATTATACAACAAATTTACCAGCAGGATTAGGAGTAGATATTAACGTAAATGCATCAGGAACTGAAGCTATTGTATCTTATACAGGTACGGCAACGGCGCATGGAGCAAGTAATAGCACGCAAGGAACTATTACTTTTGCAGCGGCAACAGTTACCTCTAATTCTTCAACGATAGGAATTAACTTCGAATTTTCTGATCCATATCAAATCATTTATGTTAATAATCCTAATTTAACTGCAAATTCAACAGATGTATGGAAACCTTTTACAGATGCAAACATACCATCATTAGGAGGCGGTACTAATTATGGAGGGTTATTCTATAATGCATCAGGACACCCTACAGGGCAACCAACCTTACAGTTTGAAACGTATACTGAAGCAATGATAACTAATGGGAATAGTAGAAATGTAAGTGTATTAGCTCTTAATACGCCTATAAGTAATGCAAGTAATTGGACTGATGGAGGAGGATATCCAGATTTACATGATATTAGATCTAGTAATTATAATGATTGGAATGGACAGACAGCTTATGCTGGATTTAGATTCAAAAAAGGAACTAGAGAATTTTATGGATGGCTACGTTTTCAAGTTAATGGAGTAGGTGACTCGTATACATTATTAGATTATGCATATACTACAGAGCCATCAGGTACTATTTTAGCAGGGCAGCAACAATCGAGTAACCCATATGTTGATGTACAAGATGGAAATATAAGTGAGGCTTCTATAAATAATGGAACATTGGATGGCGTAACTATTGTAGAAGCACATAATACAATGTTTAATGTAAGTGGAATCTTATCAGAAGGAACACATTATACAGCAAACATTCCTAGCGGATTGAATATTAGTATTGAAGTTAATGCATCAAAAACACAGGCTACAGTAACTTATACAGGAAGTGCAAGTTCGCATACAGCTAGCGATAGTGGCCCAGGGACTATTAACTTTACGGCAGCAGCAATTCAAGCCGATGTAACTTCTGTAACGGTTATGTACGAGTTTTTAGATCCATTTGAAATTATTTATGTTGACAATGATGACCTTAAAGTTACAGCATCAGATGTATGGAAACCTTTTACAGATGATAATATACCATCATTAGGAGGCGGTACTAATTATGGGGGGCTATTCTATAACGCATCTGGACATCCTAGTGGACAATATGCATTGCAATTTGAAACGTATACTGAAGCTATGGTAACAGTAGGTAATACTATTAATGTAGCAGTATTAACAGAGGGAACACCAATAACTAGCACAAGTAATTGGACAGATGGAGGAGGATATCCTGATCTACATGATATAAGATCTGCAAGTTATACAGCATGGAATGGACAGACTGCTTTTGCAGGTTTTAGATTCAAAAAAGATAACAAAGAATTTTATGGATGGTTTCGTTTTCAAGTCAATGCGTCAGGTGATTCATATTCATTATTAGATTATGCATATAGCACGGAGCCATCAGGAACTATTTTGGCTGGACAAACAGAAATTATAACCAATGAAGATACAGAAGCTCCTTCAGCGCCAGCAAACTTATCAGCTAGCGGTACTACAACTACAGAAACAACTTTAACATGGGATGCCGCAACAGATAATGTTGGAGTAGTAGGGTATGAAGTATATCAAGATGGTACATTGATAACAACTGTAACTACGATTAGTTATGGAATAAGTGACTTGTCTCCGGATACAGCTTATGTTTTTGTAGTGAAAGCTATAGATGAAGCAGGAAATACCTCGGTGTCGAGTAATGAAATAACTGTAACAACTTTAGGAGTACAAGAGTACTGTACAATTGAAGGAGGAGATCAAACATATGAATGGATTGCAGAAGTAACTATTGGAGAATATCAAAATGCATCAGGAGCATCAGGTTATACTTATTATTCGGATGATGAAATTAATATAGCTCCCGGAGAATCTACACCTATTACTTTAACACCAGGATTTAGAGCAGATGAATTATATGATGAAAATTGGTCTGTATGGGTAGATTTTAATGCAGATGGAGATTTTGGAGATTCAGGAGAACTTGTATTAACAGGAACAGGGAGTGATCCTATAAATGGAAGTATTACAGTACCTGAGGATCTTACGGGAAGCTCTCGATTACGAGTTATAATGAATTATAGAACAGGTGAAAATAACAGTTGTGAATCATTTGACTCAGGAGAAGTAGAAGATTATTTAATCACTTTTGAAGATACTACTGTAGATACGCAAGCACCATCTGTACCAACTAATCTAATTGCTACAGGAACGACTACTACTACTACTACACTATCTTGGGATGCTGCTACAGATAACGTAGGAGTAACAGGTTATGATATCTATCAAGGACCTGTATTATTAGGAACAGTTACTGAGACTTCGCAGTTAATTATAGAGTTAGATGAAGAAACTAGTTATGCTTTTACGGTACATGCGAGAGATGAAGCAGGAAATATATCAGGTTCTAGTAATACAGTTGTAATTACAACATTAGGAACTACTTTGCCTGATTATTGTATCGTTTCTACAACAGCATCATTAGATTATTATTATATAGAAAACGTAACTTTTGGAACAATAAATAATACATCAGTATTAGGAGCGAGTAATGGATATAGTGATTATACAGATCAATCTACTACGGTAACAGCTGGCAGTACGGAAACATTATCAATAGGAGTATCAACTAACTGGGATTTAAATAAGGTATATGCTTATATTGACTGGAATAAGGATGGAGATTTTACAGATGCAGGAGAGCAAGTCTTTAATGGAGGTACTGACGGAGGATCACAGACTGTAACAGTACCAGCTACAGCAGTACCAGGACCTACAGTAATGCGAGTGAGAGTGTCTTATTATTTATCACCAGATCCGTGTGAGATATCACATACGGGAGAAATAGAAGATTATAAAATAAATGTTAATGCAGGTGTAGCAGGACCTATAGAAACAAATATTGAAACTGAAGCGACAATAACTGAAACGATTTTTAAGGTGTATCCAAATCCAATACAAGATCAAGATGTATTACAAATAATCTTGACTGGAAAAACAATGGAAACATACAAAGTTTATAACGTTTTAGGACAAGTTGTACAACAAGGTGCTTTTAGCAAAACAATAGATGTATCTCAATTAGAGAGTGGAATGTATATAATTGAATTGGCCGAGGAAGGATCCAAACTGAATACTCGTTTTATAAAGCAGTAAAACTTGTATTTCATACTAGAAAAACGCCCAAAGAACACTTTGGGCGTTTTGTTTTGTATGATTACATCATTGTATCATTTTAAAATAGCGATACAATAAATTAAGAAGTACTAAAAATACAAAGACTGTAATAAATTGCAACCTTTGCAATATGCACTATTGGTTTGTATTTACACAAATCCCATTTTGAGGTTCCCATCCACGGCATAGACATAATGTACCGTTAATAGAAATAGCGATTTCACAATTAGTATTGTTAAAACCTCCTTGAATGCTTTTTTGATCATTTTTATTTAATTGATGAACTCCTTTTACACGTAAAACACTTTGTAACATTTGTTATAATTTTATGATTAATATATATGTTTAAACGAATAGTAAGGACAATTATTGTACATGTAAAAATGATATTTAACGCTAATTCTTCATTTCTTGAATCATTTGTTTGACACCATTGCGGACGAATTCTTCCATAACGTCTTTTGAAACGTACTCATATCCTTTTGAGTTATTTTTAGGATCTTTGCATTGACTTAGATGAGGGTATACGAGAACGGGAGAATAATTTTTATAAGCAATCTCACATTCACAGCCTGTAGTTTTATCGCTACATGGAGTAAAATTAAATGTATAACTGCCTGCGAACTGATTAGTTTCTATAATTGTTAGTTTAAAAACAATAGAAGCCCCGTATTGAATGAAGTTTTTAGCAGATATTTTTTCTTCCCCTTCTTTTGTATAAAATTTATTTGTCCCATATTCTATATTGGTAGATATATTTACTAATTCTAATAATAATTCTGTATTAGTGAGTTTTTTTAGATCGGCATAACTAATTTCACTGGACTTTTCTACTACCTCATTATATAAACCACGATCTTTAACATCGAAACCAGCAAGTAATAATTCTTTTTCTATAGCATTATAGATATAATTATTGGGATCAGATTGTGTTGACTTATTTTCGACTCTTGTAGCTTTGAGTACAATAGATGGGTTAGGATGATCATTTATGAATTTTTTTATTTTTGGTGTTGCTATTATTTCATCAGATTTTGTTTGAAAACTAAGGTGACCTTTATGTAGAGCACAAGATGAAAATAGTACTAGACTTACTGTAATTATAAATACATTCAATTTCATTTTTTATAAATTTATATATGGTTTGTTTATAAGTGAGCAAATCTATAGTAACATCGATTGAGAATATTACGACAAACCGTAAAGAGGCCATGTTTTTTAAATTAATTGTAGCTAGTAAATTTATTGCATAAAAAAACACCTTATCTTATTGAGATAAAGTGTTTACTATTATGACAAAAATAGTGTGTACTCCTCGTTTACGTTCGATGGAGAAATCGTGTATTAATAATTACTTAATATCATTGAGTGGCTAATTCTTTGTGATGATATACGATTGTTTAGACGTTGTTGTATTGTGATTCTTACATTGGTTGTTGATTTTTAGTGTATTATGTTTTTTTTTGGAATGACTTTTACTTATTAATAGATTTAAGCGATTGAAATATTGAAGATTGTTAAGTGTTGTTTATCAGTAAATTGTGTTTGTGTGAAATGAAGGATATTTTCTAGGTTTCATAACTTTTGGATGACAAAATTGATAATTAGTTTTAAGATAAAGTTAATAACGTAAAGCGTTGAAGGTTAGTTTGTAAAAATGTTTCTGTCTCTTGCTGTACATTAGCAATGTCAAAAAAATGAATTATACACTAGTGGTGAGATCTCATATAATTCATTGAAATTTATTTGATGCTATTTTATAAGAATTTAATATAAACAATATTAATAAAAGATTATAATGAGTACAGATACATTAACACAGAATAATATAGAGATAGAGAATTTAACTAATTTTAAAGTTGAGTATGCCTCTAAGGATTCATTGTCTGAAACAGGAATTGAAGATATTGAAATAGTAGGAAATACGAGCTTTAGAATCAACTTAAATAGACCTTCTACAGGAAGAGCTTTAGGAGGATATATATATTTATATGAAGATTCTTTAGATGGAAAACAAGTTGTAAAACAATATTGGGAAGGTAAAGAATCTGGATGGTCAGCAAAAATTGAAACGGGTGTTGAGATACGTCGTGGACGTTATGTTGTAGCATATGGACCTACTTATACTGTTGATGTAGATGTTCCAGCAACTACTGTAACGTTAATCAATGGTAATGCGTTTGATTTTCAATCTTCAGTAGCATCACCAATATCAAACTCAGTTAATCGTGTAGAATTGTTTTATCAATTTGCGAGAACTTGTTTAGGGCATAATAATTATAATGCAGGAATTGTATTAGCAGAAGGAAGTACTTTTGGAGAAGGAAACGTGATTCAACAAACAAATATTGATATTCATGGACCTAACTCAGGAGTTGAAGGATTCTATAATTTAAGATTACAATCTGGACAAAGTTATAATGTATGGATTTGGTTATGGAACACAAATCGCCCAATAGCTGGATATAGCTTTACGTTACCTCGTTAATTCAGTAAAAGAAATATTAAAAAATGAAGAGCCAAAATGCATCAATATTTTGGCTCTTTTTTATATAGTATTTATTTAAAACTTTCTGTCAGGATGATAAGCAGATAATTCAAGAGAAGTTTTTTTATCTGAAATAACCTCAGCTATAAGTTTTCCTGTTGCAGGTCCTAAACTCCACCCCATCATAGCATGTCCAGAAGCAATGCAAACATTTTTATATTTATTGGTTCGACCAATATATGGTAATCCGTCAGGTGATACAGGACGTAGACCGCAAGCTGCATTATCAATTTCGGATTGGTGAATTTCTAAACCTTTGTAATAAGCAGTTGCAGCTTTAGCTATTGCACCAACTCGCGTAGGATTTATATCATGATTAATACCTCCAATTTCCATAGTACCAGCAAACCGCGTAAAGCCATTCATAGGAGTTACAGCAACTTTAGCTTCTAGTAAGATAGCGGGAATTTGTATACCTGTCGAACGTTCAACATTTATACGATATCCTTTACCAGCTTGTGTAGGTATTTTAATACCAAGTTTTTTTGTGACTAAAGGACTCCATGAACCTGCTGCAATGATAACTTCGTCAGCAATAAGAGACTGCTTGTTAGTTTGAATAGTAGTTATTCGATTGTTTTGAACGTGTAGATCTTCTACTTTTTCTTCAGTATGAAATATAACTCCATCATTTTGTAAATATTGGTATAGTTGCTTCATATATTCACCAGGTGTCATATGAGCATCAGTATCATAATAAACAGCGCCTTTAATATCTAAATTTACATTAGGTTCTAATTGATGTACTTCACTTTTTGATAAGTTTACAACACCTAAACCTAGTGTTTTACCGCGTTGACCTACTTCCCATTCTTCTTCTCCAGCTTCATCAGTTTTGTAACACATTAATAATCCTTTGCGATCAAAATGGAAATCAAAATCTCCTGATTTTTTAATATCTTGATATAGTTCGCGACTTAAGACATTAATTTCTTTGATTAATGGTATGGAACGTTCCATTTTTTTATGCGTAGCACTCTTTTTAAAAGCCCAAGACCATTTGAGAAAGTCGCTATCCAATCTTGGTTTTACATAAAAAGGACTAGACGAGTCAAACATCCATTTAATTCCTTTGGATATCATCCCTGGAGCAGCTAACGGTATGATATGACTAGGAGTAATGTATCCAGCATTGACAAAAGAGGCTCCTGAAGTCATATTAGATTGATCAATAATTGTGACTTGATGTCCTTCTTTACGTAAATAGTATGCTGTAGATAAACCAATAATACCACCACCTATAATCACACAATTTTTCAAATGATTTTATTTTTAAGTTACAATTTATAATATTTAAATTACCTGAAATCCATGTGCATATGGATCATCTTCTTCATCAATAATTATATTGTTATAGCCATATACTTTTGCCCACCCTTGTATACTTGGTAGAATGGCTTTTTTTCCATCCAATTCAGTTTCTTCTTCAATTCGGCCAGTAAATTTGGAACCTATGAAGCTTTCATGAATATATTCATCTCCAGGTTTTAAAATTCCTTTAGCATATAATTGAGCCATTCTAGCAGAAGTTCCAGTCCCACAAGGAGAACGATCTATAGCTTTGTCTCCATAGAATACAGCATTACGTCCTGAAGAGGTTGGATCTAAAGGATCTCCTGTCCATAACATATGAGTTACATCTCTAATAGTATCGTTTTCTGGATGTATAAATAAATTGGGATATTTTTCGTTAATCAATTCTCTTGTTATTTGCGAGTACTGAATTAATTGACTAGCAGTATAATTATGCATTCCACTAAAATTTTTCTGTGGATCAACAATTGCATAATAATTTCCACCATAAGCAACGTCAAAAGTAATTTCTCCTAATCCTGGACAAGTAACAGTGAGTCCTTCTGCAGCTAAATACGATTTTACATTCGTAAGTTTAACCCAATCAACTTTTTTTCCATTCTGTTGGTATTCAATGTTGACCAAGCCAGCAGGAGCTTCCATTTTGATTTTCCCAGGTACTTTAGGAGTTATTAAACCTTCTTCAATAGCGATAGTGATAGTCCCTATAGTTCCGTGTCCGCACATAGGTAAACATCCTGAAGTTTCAATGAATAGAATACCAAAATCATTTTGGTCATTATGAGGAGGAAAGAGAATACTACCACTCATCATATCATGACCTCTAGGTTCAAACATTAATCCTTTGCGAATCCAATCATATTCGTTTAGAAAATGCTGGCGTTTTTCACTCATATTCGCACCTTCAAGATTGGGGCCACCACCTGCTACTACACGTACAGGATTTCCGCACGTATGTGCATCTACACAAAAAAAGGTTTTTCTACTCATTTTTCTTTCTTTCTATATATTTTTTAATACGTTGTTCTAGAATAGGAAGTGTTACTGTACCTTGTTCTAAAATTACTTCGTGGAAGTCTCTAATATTAAACTTAGCTTGTAGAGCTGTTTCCGCTTCTTTTCTAAGTCTTCGTATGGTGAGTTCTCCTATTTTATATGATAATGCTTGTCCTGGCCAAGAAATGTATCGATCTACTTCTGTATTGATATTATGTAGAGACAAAGCAGAATTTGAGCTCATATAATTTACAGCTTGTTCACGTGTCCATCCTTTGATGTGAATTCCAGTATCAACAACCAATCTACATGCTCGCCACATTTCGTATGTGAGTTTTCCAAAGCGTTCATATGGAGTTTTATAAATTCCCATTTCTTCAGCAAGAAATTCTGAATATAATCCCCACCCTTCTCCATAAGCTGACAAATAAGTGTTTTTTCTGAAAGTTGGAATACTATCTCCTAACTCATTATTAAGACTTCCTTGCAAATGATGTCCAGGTACAGCTTCATGTACAGTTAATGCAGGCAATGAATAGAGAGGCCTGCTGTTGAGGTTGTAAGTATTTACCCAATAATAACCAGGATCTGTACTGTTTTTTGATGTTCCGATATAACGCCCTGTTGTATATTTAGGAGCAATAGCATCAGGAACAGGTGCTACTCCATATGGTTTTCTAGGAAGAGTAATAAAATACCGTGGAAGTTGTGCATCCACTTTCTTAGCGATATTACGAGCTTCTTTTAAAAGTTCTTCTGCTGTTTTTGCGTAAAATTGCTCATCTGTGCGTAGAAATGTGATAAAATCGGTAAAGCTTCCTGAGAAATCAACTTCTGAAATGATTTTTTGCATTTCGAAGCGAATACGAGCTACTTCTTTAGTTCCTTTTTGATGAATTTCTTCTGCCGTTAAATCTAAAGTTGTGTAAAACTTGATACGACTTTGATAATATTCTTTTCCATTAGGTGTCGTTGAGACTCCTAATGCAGTTCTAGTTTTTGGAAAATATTCGTTTTCGAAAAAATGTTTAATCTTTTTGAATTCAGGAATAACACTTTCGTTAATAGCTTTTTGTGCAGCAACGAGTATAGAATCTTTTTGCGTTGCAGTGATGTTTTTTGGTAGATTTTTGAATGGTGAATAATAGAAGTTTTCTTCTACAGTATTTGTAATATGGGTATTATACGTAGATTCATAACCATTAAAAATGATGCGCGGTTGAGAAATTCCTTTTTCTAAGCCTCTTCTTAAAAAAACTAAATGCTGAGCTACATAATTAGGGATTGCATTTAGAGTATTTAAATATTTTTTTACTTGATCATAATTAGTAAGAGGACGGACACGATATGTTAGATTATTATGAAAACCCGCATCTGATAATAATGGGTTAAGATGTGTTTCAAATTTATAACGAGTAACGATTTCTTCTAAATTAAATGTAAGTAATGCAGCTGATATATTTTCTGTTTCGGATAATGTAGAAGTATCTAGAGTTTTAAGTTGTGCAAGAATTTCTTTAGCAAAATCAACTTCAGAAATTAAATGTTCCTCTGTATAGATACCTAAAGGATATTTGTCTTCATCATAGCTTTTATGATCTTGATAAGTAGTGATGATTTTATTTAAAACGTCAGAATTTTCTTTTTGAATATCGGGTGTTGTAGAACAGCCCATAAAAAACAAGGGAAGGATACTAAAAAATAAGTGTTTTAAATAATTCATGATATGCTAATTATAGGGTTATATTATAGAATGATATTCTTGTATATTACTTAAGAAATATTTTGTATCTAAATATAACCCTATTATTTTTTTATTAAATAGCTTTGTCTGTATAAGTATTATCAACAAGACGCAAAATTCCTAAAGGATTTTCGTTTTGTAACTCTTGTGGTAATAAGTTTTGAGGCCAATTTTGAAAACTAAAAGGTCTAGCAAAACGTTTGATTGCATTAACTCCAACAGATGTAAAACGACTATCGGTAGAGGCAGGGTATGGACCACCATGTTGCATCGACGGGCATACTTCTACTCCTGTAGGAACTCCATTAAAAATGATTCTACCTACTCGATTTTGTAGCGCATTAACAACCTGTGGGTATTGTTCTATTTCTTGATCTTGTGACATAATAGTTCCAGTCAATTGTCCTTCTAATTTAGAGATGACAGCTTCTAATTGCTCAGTATCATTACATTGTACAACCATTGAATAAGGGCCAAATACTTCGTGATGTAATGTTGGATTATTTAAAAAAGTATCTCCCGAAACAGTTGTGATTGCTTGCTTTCCATAATTTGTAGATGCTTCTTGATTATAATTAGCTTTAACCTCAACACCATTTTGCGCTATCATTTTTTCTTTGCTTTCCTGAAAAGTGTTGGCGATGTTAGGATGTAACATACAAATTGGATCTATTTTTACAATTTCTGAAGCAAGAGTGTTTGTAAATTGATCTAATGCATTTCCTTTTATCCCTAATAATAGCCCCGGGTTTGTACAAAATTGACCAGCTCCAAGTGTAATTGATCCAGCATATGTTTTAGCTAAATCATCGCTTTTTTCCTCAGTAATATTAGGTAGTAAAACTACTGGATTAATACTTCCCATTTCGGCAAATACTGGTATAGGTTCTTCGCGTTGTGCAGCTAGATCGTATAATGCTCTTCCTCCTTTGATGCTTCCTGTAAACCCTATGGCTTTTACATTAGGATCTTTTACTAATGCAGTACCTACCTCAATTCCGCTACTATTTAAATTAGAAAATACACCATTAGGCATTCCTGTTTTTTGGGCAGCTCTATTAACAGCAGCAGCCACTAATTCTCCAGTTCCCGCATGCATTGGATGTGATTTAACAATCACTGGACACCCAGCAGCTAATGCAGATGCTGTATCTCCTCCTGCTGTAGAAAATGCTAAAGGAAAATTACTAGCTCCAAAAACAACCACTGGTCCTAAAGGAACAAGCATTTTACGTAAATCTACTTTTGGCATTGGAGCACGTTCTGGTTGCGCTTTATCAATTGTTGCATCTACCCAAGTACCATTAGCAACATGTGCAGCAAAAGCGCGTAATTGACCAATAGTACGACCTCTTTCTCCTTGAGCTCTACCTTGTGGTAAACCAGATTCAGCCATATAGACATCTAATAACTCTTGATCTAAAGCGAGAATTTCGTCGGCAATAGCATTTAAGAATTCAGCTTTTTTTGATCCAGAAATATTTTTATAAGATTGGTAGGCTATGGTAGCTAATTGCGTTGCTTGTTGGATCTCTTGAGGAGAAGCTTCTGTGAATTGTTGAGTGTTTGTTGTGTTTTGTTGTGGATTAAAAGTAGTAAATGTTTTAGATCCGTTAGCAGATAGCGTGTTACCTATTTGATTTTTTCCTGTAATAGTTATTTCTGTGATCATCTTTTTTATTTTTTTGAATCTTTTCTGATGCTATTTTTCTTAGACCAATTGAATTTATTTGAAATAATATTTCTTTATTTCCAGTGATGTCAAATGATCTTTTGTTTTTAGTATGCTCTCAAAAAGCACAACCACCTCAAATTTAATTAAAATTTGACGTGGCATGAAGTGCTATTACGAATATTCTTAAGCAAGTACTTCTATTCCTTTATATTCAGGTAAAGTAGGTCTTGTCTTTAATCCAGTTTCTATAATGTTTAATACATGTTGACGTTCTTCTCCTATGAGAGGTAAACGAGGTGCACGTACGTTTTCGGTACCGATACCTGTAGCTACTTCTGCTAATTTGATGTTTTGTACCAAACGCGCATTAATATCTAATTCTAGTAAAGGTAAGAACCAACGGTATATTTCTCTTGCTTCTTCAATTTTACCCGTTTTTGCTAATGTATAAATTGCTACAGTTTCTGCCGGAAAGGCGTCTACTAATCCTGCAACCCATCCATCGGCTCCCATCAAAAGACTCTCAAGGGCTAGCGTGTCTACTCCAGAAAGAATTGCTAAACGGTTACCAAAGCGATTTTTGATACGAGTTACATTTGAAATATCACGAGTTGATTCTTTAACAGCTTGTATATTAGGACAGTCCTTTAATAGTTCTTCAAACATTTCTAAGGTTACTTCGATTCCATAATCCACAGGGTTGTTGTATACCATAATTGGTAAATCTGTACTAGCTGCTACTGATTTAAAATAAGCAATAGTTTCTCTATCGCTTGCATTGTACCTCATAGGAGGTAACATCATTAATCCAGAGGCACCATCTTCTTTAGCTTTTTGAGCAGCTTCTATAGCTCCTTTGGTAGTTTGTTCTGCAATATTAATGATGACAGGGATCTTTCCTTCAACTAATTTTACTGATTCTCGTACTAGTGTTCTTTTCTCTTCATCAGAAAGTGTACTAGCTTCTCCTAGAGTTCCCCCTAAAATAATTCCATGAACACCAGCTTCTAATTGTGCTTTAATGTTTACAGCAAACATTTCTAGATCTAATTGATCGTCGTCTGTAAATTTTGTGGTTACTGCTGGCATTACGCCTTTCCATTGTATTTTCATAAAAATAGCTTTGCTCGTTTTAACTGTTCCAAAATTAAGTCAAATGAAATCTACCTAATGGTAAGTAATTATCAATTAACTGTATTATATTATCCAGCATATCATATTAACAAGGTTTTATGAGTAGTATTTGCGTATATTTAATTCAAAATTGGTTTTAAAACAGATATTTAGAGTAAAAATAAAATGGATATAATAGTATCAGAAATCAATTTTAAAGAAAAGAATAGAAAAGAGTTTTAATAAAAATTTAGCGCGGATTAAGATGAAAGTACTTCCTTTTAAGATTCCTAAACCAAAGGGGGATGCCCTGGTTTTTCAAGAAGATTATGAAAGAGTTTTTTATGATAAACTACACCAACATGAAGAAATTCAAATTAGTATTATCCTATATGGAGAAGGTACATTAATTGTTGGAGATACAATAAATCACTATAAAGCAGGTGAGGTGTTCGTGATCGGAAGTAATATTCCGCATGTTTTTAAGAGCGATCCTGTAGAAGAAGATACTCCAAAATCACATATGTTATCTTTATTTTTTACAAAGTCATCTTTTGGAGAAGATTTTTTTGAATTAGATGAATTGTCAACATTAGGGAGTTTTTTTAAACGCTCTGAAGCAGGTTTTAAAATTACTTCGTCAAAAAATAAAATCAAGGAATTGTTTTTGAAAATACAAACTTCTTCTAAAATAGATCGTTTTTTGTTATTCTTTAAGTTATTAAAAAAACTATCTAAGATTGAATATACTTCGCTTTCGTCTTTTATATACGAAAAGAAATATACAGATGTGGAAGGAAAGCGAATGAGTAATGTATTTGAATATACTATAGAGAATTTTAATAAACATATTACTCTCGATACAATAGCGATTGTAGCAACAATGAGTCAGAATGCTTTTTGTAAATATTTTAAAAAACGTACTAATAAAACATATTTCCAATTTTTGAGTGAAGTACGTATAGAACATGCATGTAAATTATTGGAAGAAAACAAAGACCTTTCTGTTACAGAAATAGCAGAAAAGTCTGGGTTTAATAATATATCTAACTTTAATCGTAAGTTTAAAAAGATTAAAGAACGAACACCTAAAGAGTATCGTAACTTTTTTAGATAATTTCCATTTTTTTAAGTAAGAACGATGCATTCATATTTTGACAAATTCCTTCTTTGAAAGTGTAATCAAAATAGAGTTCATCGTTCATTATTTGTGCATCAAAGTATCGATTTTTTACTACTGGAATTTCGTTAGAAATTTCGCATAGGCTTAAATCGTGTGTAGCAATAATTCCAGTGGCGTTTGCTTTGACAAGTTTTTCTACAAACTTGCGGGATCCTTCGGCTTTGTCTTTACTATTTGTCCCTTTTAATATTTCGTCTAAGATGATAAAATACTCATCTTTTTTAAGTGCATCCACAATACGTTTTAATTGTGTGAGTTCTGAAAAGAAATAGGAAGCATCATCACTAAGAGAATCTGCTGTACGCATACTTGTATATAGTTTTGTTGGCTTGTATTCACATGTTTGTGCACAAATGGGTAATCCAGCATTAGACATGATTATTTGTAGAGATACAGTACGTAAAAAAGTACTTTTTCCAGCCATATTAGCTCCTGTAATAATAAAAAATTGCTCAGAATCAATTAAGATATCATTATCAACACGTTTTTTGGGATCAAGCATTGGGTGACCTAATTGTGTTGCTTTAAGTAAAACGTCTTTTTCTGTAATTGTTGGATAAATATAATCAGAGTTATTGAAAGCAAAATTTGCTAAAGAATTAATAGCGTCAAAAAATGCAATTACTTCGAACCAAGTATCTATTTTGGATTGATTCTCATTTATCCATTGCTCTATGCGATAGCATTGATGAAAATCCCAAAGAAGGTATCCATTGCCTAGTATACCAAATATCATGTTGTTACGCTGGTCAAAAGCATTGAGGATACTAGCCAATTCTTTTAAGATAGCAGAAGTCTTTTTTGTGTCATTAAGAATTTCTTTTTGTTTTTTAAGTAATAAAGGAGCGGTGAATTTAGTGTCTTCAATACGTTCAATTAATTTGTAATATTGTTCAAAGGTATCTTTGGCTTTCCCCGCATGATTGTATAATTCGTTGATCTTTTTAAGATATATTCCAGTAATACCTAATCCAATAAATAACCACATCACAATAAGGCTAAACGGAATCATATCTAAAAATAAAAGCACAAGTAAACTAATAGATATAGTAGCAACTACTTTAGGTAAATAGCGAGCAAATTTAGGTGTGAAAGGATTATAGTTATGTAACCATTTTTGAATTTGAGTAATAGAAGTTGTAGTGGTTGCTAATGATGCAATAGCACTAAACTCTTGTCGCCATGTAGTTAGTGTAGCTAGGTTTTTTATAGCTTCCTGTTTACCAATAATATTTTTAGTGTTATTACTTCCTAAAAAATCAGCTAGTTTTTGTTTTCCAGCTTGTGTTGCTGTACGGTTGATATATTGAAAAAAAGAGCGATCTCCAAATAAGTCAATATCTTGACCGTAGGGGTGTAATGGATCGATAAATTCTTTACCACTATCTAAGTGATCTTTTTTTCCATCCATAACATCAATTTCTAATTGATTGAGATCAATCAATTTTTGTGTTTTTCTTTTAGTATAACTAAGATTACTATGTCTTGAAATGAGAAGTAAAAATAAAATTCCACCACCAATAATGCTTCCGATTATAATTTGTGAATTTGGGTAACCAAAATAAAGCCCAGCAATTATCAGTGAAAATGTAAGAAGTCTTAAAATACTAGAAGTAGCTAGTTTTTGTTTACTGATTTTTAGTTGAGATTGTAAAGAAGATATTTGTTGTGTATAAAAGTCCCTAGGTTGGGTCATAATAAAGTATTTTATATAAGAATCGGATTTATAAAGATTCTAGTTCTGATTTAAGTTTTTTGGTTAATCCTTTTACGACAAGGTCGTAGGAGTGATCAATTAATTGCTGCAACATGTTTGTCGATAATGACGAAGAAAAGTTAACAGTATTCCAATGTTTTTTATTCATATGAAATCCTGGAATAATTTCGGGATGCTGCTCTCTTAATTCGAGCGAATATTCTGGATCACATTTCAAATTAACACTAAATGGTACTTTGTCTAATCCTGTTAACGCAAAAAGCTTTCCCATGACTTTAAATACAAGTGTACTTTTGTCAAAAGGAAACTCTTCAGTAACTCCTTTTTTTGCCAAACAGTAATATCTGAAATCTTCAACGTTCATGATTGAGAGGTTATTTTTTTAGGGATAGGTGTATCTGATGTTTTTAGAGCTGTATAGTCAAGTTTCCAACCGATAGATTGTGCAAGAGCTTCCATTAAAGAGATCGCTTCTAATGCTTCTTTGCGAGCTTCTTGAATTAGACCACTTTCAGGGACTTTATCAATAATAAATTGTTTAGCTTCTCTATTGATTTCTGTTAAATCTTGAGAGGTAAATGGATTTAACCAGCCTTCTTTTTTATCATAGTATTTGTAATCAGTTTCTATAGTTAGTAGCTCAGGTTGAGGGAAATGGGATAAAATAATGCATTTGTTTTTAGTGTCACTTTCTAATGAAATTTTAGATAAATCATATCCTACATGAGCTTTCGCATCGATAAGTATCAATGCTTTTTTTCGGCCTGAAATGAGATTAAAAAACTTTTCTTTAACGCTTTCATAATGATATATTTCAGCAAAATCACCTTCAACAGTTACAAGTTTACAAACACTACGTATTTTTTCAATTAATATACTAGATTGTAGTTGAGTAGTTGCTTTTTTTTTGACATCGTTGAATTTTAAGAAAATAAAATACGAAACGATTGCTCCTATGATCAAACCTATAAAGAGTAATTCCATATGGTAAATATAATTAATCTAGTTTATACAAAATAGGTTTACTAGGAGAGGCATCATTTTCAAATGAAGCGATTTGTAAATTTAGCAAATATCGACCATCTTGAATAGTTTGTGGGAGGTATACCATTTCAGTAATAGTCGCATTTAACCTAGGTTTTTCGGGGTAATTCCAAAAAGCTTTATGAGCCAATAGTTTGCCTTCGTCTTTTTCTTTATCTACAGAAGGTAAATCAATTAATAAATGCAAAACACCAATTTCTTTGATATAATGTGCAGCTTCTTCGGTTAGGTATGCCCAATTAGAATGAGAGTATTGTTTACTCAATTTCTTATCAGTATTAGGAAGCGTTCTGATAATTAAAGCTTCAGGAGTATTACTTGTTAATTGTTCTTTAATTAAAGCTTTAGTGATTAGTTTATCATTTTGTTGTTGTATTGGGGTTACAGTAATAACTATAGCATTAAAAATAAAACGTGTTAGTAGTTGGTTGATACTATAAAATTCTGAAGAAATATGACCGACACATTCCGTATGCGTACCATGTGCGTGAGGGTTAAATTGGATCGTATTAAAATTGGTAGAAGCTCCTTCGGAAACTTTACCAATCCAATCTCCATCTTGTACAGGAGTAATTGTAGGTTCTTTTATATACCATGCGTTGACATTATCTGCAGAAGCTCTAAGAGGAATAGAGATATCAAAAGGTTGAGAAAAATCAACGGTATGTGTGATATTATGTAATTGTATATTTGTTTTCATAATTGAAAGCTAACTTACTCTAAAGAAACAAAAAATAAATCTGAAGCAATTCCGTCACTTAAAAATTTCCCTTTAGTACTAATTCGTAAAACATCATTTTCTAATACAAGTAATTTATCTTCTAAATGATTAGTGGCCTGCTGTAAAGCATAAGTTGCATAAGAATCTCCATAATCGTGCTTGATTTTTTGGATAGAAATCCCCCACATCGTTCTAAGTCCCGTCATAACATATTCGTTATACCGATCTGTTATTGTCAGAGTTTCTACTTCATTAGGGAGTTTATTAGCCATGATAGCGTTGATATACTTTATATTATTATTGATATTCCAACTGCGATTTGTACCGTTATATGAATGTGCAGAGGGACCAATACCTAAGTATTTTTTACCTAACCAATAAGCCGTGTTGTTTTTACTGTAAAAATCAGGTTTTCCAAAGTTAGATAATTCATAATGATCAAACCCATTTGTACTTAAAATATGAATTAAATATTCAAAATGAGATAAGGCTAAGGAATCATTTACAGGAGCTATTCTCCCTTTCTGAATTAGTTTTTCTAATGCTGTTTTAGGCTCTACGGTTAGAGCATAACAAGAGATGTGTGGTATATCCAGGTCTAATGCAAATTGAATATTTTGTTTCCATCGATCAAGCTGCATGTTAGGAATTCCGTAGATAAGATCAATAGTAATGTTTTCAAAATATTGCTTTGCTATAGCTAAACATTCTCTAGCTTCATGAGCATTGTGAGCCCTGTTCATCAATATTAAATCTTCTTCAAAAAATGATTGAATTCCAATACTGAGTCTATTGACAGACGACTTTGATAAGGCAATAATTTTATCAATTGTTAGATCGTCTGGATTTGCTTCTAAAGTTATTTCGGGAGTATCTACTACGACATAATTGTTTGTTATAGTGTTAAGAATAGTATTGATTTCGATAGTTGAGAGCACGCTGGGGGTACCTCCACCAAAATAAATAGTTTCTACTGTTGCATTAGAGAATTCGTCTTTACGAAGAATTATTTCCTTACAAATAGCAACAATCATTTCATCTTTTCGCTTCATTGATGTCGAAAAGTGAAAGTCACAGTAATGACATGCTTGTTTGCAAAAAGGAATGTGAATATATATACCTGCCATATGGTGGTGATCTATTTTTTAATACGACCCTCGTTTTGCTTTACAAAGGCTCCCCATCCAGAATAACTTTTACCAACAATTTCAGAACGTCCCATATTGTAAAAATGACAAACAGCTGCAGCAAGTCCATCTGTTGAATCAAGATTCTTTGGTAATGCTTTTAGACCAAGAAGATTTTGAAGCATTTTAGCAACCTGTTCTTTTGTAGCATTACCATTACCAGTAATAGCCATTTTTATTTTTTTTGGAGAATATTCTGTAATAGGTACTTCTCGACTTAAACCCGCAGCCATAGCGACTCCTTGTGCTCTTCCTAATTTAAGCATTGATTGCACATTTTTACCAAAAAATGGAGCTTCAATTGCTATTTCATCAGGATTATATGTGTCAATTAATTCGACAGTACGTTCAAAAATAAGCTTTAGTTTGATATAAGGATCATTATATTTTCCTAATTGTAACTCATTTAATTGTAAAAAAGACATCTTTTTCTGAACCACTTTTATGAGACCAAATCCCATAATGATAGTACCTGGATCTATTCCTAATATGATTTTTTCGTTGCTCAAGGAGAATTTTTATTTATACAAAATTACATAAAAGCTTGTTGTATTGGTTAGATACTTTAATTTATCTTTAGAATTACAGGAAGTTTGTAACGTGTTGAGGTAGGTTGATTGCGTACATATGCAGGTTTAACTTCAGGTAAAGCAATAATACTTTCTTGTAACCAGCTGTTGATTTCAGGTATACGATGTTGAATACTATCTGATAAGATTAAATTTTCTAAAGATATTTTTCCTGTATTGTTAATTAATATCTGCATCCATACAGTATCATGTAAATGTTCCTGTACAACTACTGTTTTATCTTTTAGATAATTGCTTATGTGACTAGAAAAAGTAGTAGCAAAACAGGTTTGCAAATTTTCTAGAGAAACTGTTTTACAAGTGTCAAATAGAGGTGCTTTTACTTCAGATGATTCAGGAAAAGTATCGATAGGTTCTTGAGGAGGATCATTTTTTGGTGTAGAAAAATAATCACAAGACGATAAAATAAGAATGAATATACCGATATACCAATGTTTCCTAAGCATTGTAAATAAAGAATTTTAGATTGCTAAACTACATATTTTTTTTTAGAGTGCTTTGTTATTGTTGTAGTTCGATCTCTTTTTCTAGTTGAAGTATTCTTTTTGTAATCAAACTTATCAAGGTACCGATGATAGTTTTTCATATTCAAGAGTTGTTAATCTTTGAATTATATTAATATTTTATGGTTTTTATGTTAAGATAAAACTTTGTTATAGGTGTTCTTTGATAGTTGGAGAGTACTTATCTAACTGATGAAGATCGTCGATAAAGTTTAAAACCGAAGGCTAAGCTTCGGTTTTATAGGTTGAAAGATGTTAATGATGATGAATGTTTTTATTTATCATTTTTGTCATCAGAAATTTTAAAAACAATAGGAAGAGAATATAATACGTTCACTTTTTTGTTATTATGTTCACCCGGAATTACCTTAGGAATGCTTTTAATAACTCGATTAGCTTCGATTTCTAATTCTTTTACAGCAGCACGAGATTCTATATCTGTAATTTGTCCTATAGTGTCAATTTTAAAACGAACGTAAATGCGATTAAGACCAGGTTTTGCATGTTCCTTGATTCCTTCTATGTTAAAATTTCGACTTACAAATTTCGAGATTTCATTAGAAAAACATTTTTTTATTAGCTGTTGATTTGATGCATCTTTACAAGCTAAGGTACGTGGAGGTAAATCGATTTCTGAAAAACGAACGTTTTTTAAGATACTATCCTTTGCAACAGAAAGATTCTGTTGTTCAGTTTTTATATCTATCGTTTTTTTTGTTTTAGTTAGCGATGGGTTATTCTTTATCGGAATGTTTCTTAGTTGTTCTTTAGCTAATAAAGAGCCCGTAATTTCTGGTGTGTTTATAATGACCGTTGGGCTTGTTTCTATGATAGTTGAGGCTACTTTAATAGATGGCTCTAATTTTTGAATTGTAAAAGAAGAGACAATTAGCATTAAAACTAATAACGGAATTGCAATAAGATATCTAAATTTTACTGCTTTTTTAGATTTTGATTTTTGTAGCATAATGATTCTTTTTTTTAGAAGTGAATGAATAAAAAAATGGTTGGAGAACGAAATTTCTTTTGTTTGAAATGTGGTATTTAATAATTGTTCAACGTATTCTTTTTTATTTACATGATGGATTGATATTGCATCAGCAATGAACTCATGTAAAGATGTTATACGAGTTTTATAAATGTGAATAATAGGATTAAACCAAAAGAATAATTTTAAAATTTCAAACCAAATAAGATCTATCGAATGCTTATGTTTTATGTGCACAATTTCATGAGTAAGGATAGATTCTTTTTCTTTTAAAGAAAGTTGATCTCCAATAAATATTGTATTCCAGAATGAAAAAGCATTTTTACTATCTTTTAAAATAGTAATGGTATGCTGTTGTTGTTTAATTGATGTTGCATTGAGGTTAGTTTTTCGTAAAAGAGCAATTTTTTTGAACAAAATGAATAACGAAATGATAAAACCTATAAGATATAATATAATTCCCCAGTTAATAATTGAAATAGTATAAAAGGAAGATTGTTTTATAGTTTCAACAGTAGATAACGTATCAAAATTGATAAGTACCGTAGGTAATGTAGTTATATATTCATGAGGTATTTCTTTAGAAATGCTATTGATTTTTATGAATGGAATTATAATAGAGAAAGCAGACGTTAATAATAAATATGCTCGATTCCAGTTGAAAAAAGTGTTTTTTTTCAACAACATATCATATATTATAAGAAATATTGATTGAAACAGTATGATTTGTAATATATGATATGTCATGATGATGAGTTTTATTTATTCAGATATAATTTTTGATAAAGCTTTTTTTACAGATGCATATTCAGATACGACCTTTTTTTCACCGTCTATTATTACCTCTTCAAATTGGATACCATCACTAATAAATCGAATGATTCCTTTTTTATTGATGATAATGATTTTTGGATAATATTTAACTCCAATTTCTTTAGTGAGAAAAGGGCGATTTCCAGGTAAATGATGAAAACTAAAAGGATGTTTTTTAATAAATGCTTTTGTTTTTTCAGGATTGTCAGGCGAGATAGCCAAAAAAGCAACTTGATCTCCAAAAAAATATTGTAATTGGTTTAGTTCGGGAATTTCTCTTACACAAGGTTGACAAGCAGTAAACCAAGTATTAATAAAAATTGTTTTCCCTTTAAGATCAGATGATTTTATGACCTTATTATCTAATGTTTTTAATTCAAATTCAGGAAACACATCTCCAAGTTTGTAATTTAAGGTGTTGTCTATTGATTCTTGAGCACAAATAGAAAATTGTACAAAAAGAAAGAGATATAATAATATTTTATTCATGGTAATTTATTTGGATAAAACTGTTGAGAGTGGTTCGTAATAAAACGAGTGATCTATGATTTTTTGCTTGTTTGTAACTTCATCTATGATATATAAACCTCCAGTGAACACTTGGTCAATAACCCCGTTTTTATCGAGTATTATATTTTGAGGAACACTTCTAACACCAAGCGTTTTACTTAAAAAAGAATGATCATCATGAAGGTTTTCAAAATCAAAAGTGTGTTTTTTAAAGAAAATTTCTAATTTCTCTTTACTATCACTAGATATTGAGAGAAAAATAACTCGATCGTTATACTCTTCTTTTAATTGGTTAAATCCAGGCATTTCTTCAATACATGGTTTACAATGAGTGTTCCATATAGAAATAAATGCAACCTTACCTTTAAGGTCTGAGGATTTTACGATTTTATTATCTAGTGTCTTTAATTCAAAATCAGGAAATACATCGCCAACTTTATAATTATCTATACCACGAATTGGAGCCTGAGCATTAAGAATCGATTGAAGGAGTAGAAATGTAATTAGTATTAATTTTTTCATAATCTAGGGGTTTATAAGTTATTTTACTTGCTTTAAGGCTTCAGGGAGCACATCTAATGATAAAGTATATGATGGGACATTCATTCCTGTTGCTGTTTGGGTAGGGGTGAAATCTAGTATAGCTGTGTCTATTTCGGTAAAATGCACTGTATTAAACTGTGCAATACAATCACCAGATTCTGATGTTTCAATATAATCTGTCCCATAAATTATTTTTAATTGATACTCACCAGGTGGGATGTTTTTTACTTTATAAGTATTGTTACTAGGGACATATGCTGTTCTAATAGTATCTGATGTGGCTAGATTGAATAGTTTTACAATTATACTAGCTTTTTCTCCTATTGTTAACTTTAGATAATTATGTAGTTTTTTATCATATTGAGAGTCTTGATTTAAGCAATAAGGTTCGTTTAAAACAGAATAGTCTATATTCTTATTCATCGTGTTTTTAACATGTAATGTTTTAGTATCAATATCTGTGTTACACGAAGTGTACGTTAGAATTCCTAAAAACAAAGGCATTAAAACTAAAAACTTATACTTTGTATTAGATACAGAGCGTGCTTTTTGCAGCATAAGAACTCTTTTTTTAATCAAGGATTCATTGAAAAAATGATTAACAAATGAGATGCTTTCTGTCTGAAAAGAAGTGTTTAATAACTGTTGTAAATAACTCTTTTTTTCAATAGAATGTATTGCTATAGAGTCTGCAATATATTCGTGTAACTCTACTACTCTTGTTTGATATATATAAATAAATGGATTCCACCATAGTACTATTTTTAAGCATTCATACAATAAATTATCTAATGAATGTTTATGTTTTATATGTACAATTTCGTGAGCTATAATTTGTTCTTGTTCCTTATCGGTTAAAGAATCTCCTAAAAAAATACTATTCCAAAATGAAAATGCTTGATTACTATTATATAATGTGATTACTTTAGTTTTGGAAATGATTGATTTAATAGAAATATCATTAATTATATATAGACGATGAATTTTTAGTATAAGTAGAAATAAACTAATGAACATCCCTATGCAATAAACAATAATGAACCAATTTATTTGATCATAATCAAAATTTTGAATTAGATCAATAGAGACTTTAGAATTCGATATATCTGAATCGGGTGTTATAATTTGCGTTAATGTACTTACATATTTAGAGGAAATATCAGTACTCAAAAAATCTATTTTAATAAAGGGGAGTATACATGAAATTAATGGAGTTATTAATAAATATGCTCTATTCCAATTAAAAAAAGTTTCTCGTTTTAAAAGTAGGTCATAAAAACAAAGAAAAATAACTTGGAATAATACGATTTGGAAGGCATAGTGTAGCATACGTAATTATTTTTCTTCTTGATTAATATTTTTTAGTATTTCCTCTAGATCTTGAACACTCATTTCATTTTTTTTAACAAAAAAGGAAACTAGGTTACCAAATGATCCATTAAAATAACCATTCATTAGTTTGGTTAAAGACTGTCCGCTATATTCTTCTTTTTTTACTAAAGGCATGTAAATGTATCCTTTACCTTTTTTGCGATGGGTTACAAATTTTTTGCTTTCTAATATTCTAATAATTGTAGATACTGTATTGTATGCAGGTTTAGGTTCTGGAATTTCCTCAATTAGACTAGCGACGTTGGCTTCTTTGAGATTCCAAAGATGTTGCATGATTTCTTCTTCGGCTTTTGTTAATTGCTTCATATTTTATTTAACTATTTCTTTAGTTCTATAAAACAAATATAACTATTTTTTTAGTTTAAACTATGTTTTTAGTTAGAAAAATGTAACAAATCACTTCTGTTATCGTCATATGAGATAAAATATACTTATGGACATTGCTTTAATGATATTAGGATTGTTGTTTTGTTTGTTGGGAATAATAGGAAGTTTTTTGCCAGTTTTGCCAGGACCATTAACATCTTGGATAGGGCTATTGTTGTTACATTTTTGTAAAGTTATACCCCAAGATTGGACATTTTTAGGGATAACATTAGCTGTTTCTATTTTGGTTTGGATATTAGATTATATTGTTCCTGCTATGGGAACAAAAAAGTTTGGAGGAACGAAGTATGGGGTAATAGGTAGTTCTTTAGGATTGTTGATAGGAGTTATTTTTTTAGGCCCCTTTGGTATTATAATTGGTCCATTTGTTGGGGCATTACTAGGAGAATTAATGAAAGACAGTAAAGATGTTACAAAAGCTTTGAAAGCAGCAGTGGGATCTTTTATAGGCTTTTTAGCTGGGACACTTCTTAAATTTGTAGTGTCAATAATTTTTTTAATATTGTATATAAATAAAGTGTGGGAGTATAGGGAGGTGTTGTTTTGATATAATAAAAAGCAAAAAGCCTCTCCAATTATGGAAAAGCTTCTCATTGGTTTACTACTAAACCACTCATAACACTTCTGTTATGAGACAACACAACTTCTTTAATTCGCAAAAAAAAACCTCAACATATATTGAAGTTTTCTAGGATTTTGCGGTCTGGACGGGACTCGAACCCGCGACCCCATGCGTGACAGGCATGTATTCTAACCAACTGAACTACCAGACCATTGCTTTATTGCGAGTGCAAATATACAACCCTTTTTCGATTTTACAAGACTTTTTTTATTTTTTTTTAATTATTGTTTAAATTTTTTACTTTCAACCAAATATGTAGTTAGTATTTTATTGAAATCTTGCATGATATCAGCTGTTACATATTTTATTTTATACTGAGAACATTTCATTTTTAAATCATAAAAATATTGAGAAACTGCTTGAGTATAATTTTCTTTTACATTATCCGCATATATATTAATAAAGTCGCCGCTTTCAATATCTACAAATTTTGTAGGACGATTTTCGAAATTAAAATTGATTTCTTTTTCTTTTTGATATGTATGAAAAAGAACTACCTGATGTTTATTATATTTTAAATGTTGTAATGCTTCAAATAATTTTTCTTGATCTGTAGTTGCTTGAAACATGTCTGTAAATAAAAAAATAAGAGATCTACGGTGAATGTTTTCTGCAATTTGATGTAAAAAAGTATAGGTATCGGTTTGCTTTTGAGATGTAGAATCTTTTGTAATCGTTTCATTTAATTTATGAAGTAACATTTGATGATGACGTTCACTTCCTTTTTCTGAAGTATAATACTCATAATGATCGCTATAAATACTTAAACCTACAGCATCACGTTGTTTTTTAAGAATATTCATGATGCAGGCAGTTGCAAGAACAGAAAAGCTTACTTTGTTGAGATTATTGATATCAGGTTGATTTACTATAGGATAATGCATAGAAGATGAATTATCTAAAATGATATGACATCTTAAATTCGTTTCTTCCTCATAGCGTTTAGTATAAAGCTTATCTGTTTTTGCAAATAATTTCCAATCAATATGCTTTGTGCTTTCTCCATTGTTGTAAACTTTATGTTCAGCAAACTCTGCAGAGAACCCATGAAAAGGACTTTTGTGTAAACCAGAAATAAACCCTTCTACAACTTGGCTAGCAAGTAACTCAAGATTTGTAAATCCATTAGTTTTTTGAATTTCTTTCTGAAGCTTCATTTATAAGGTGTTTTTTAACGGATTAAAAATAAATTCTTGATAAGGTGAAAATAAAAAAGGTTTGACATAAAGCCAAACCTTTCAATATAAATTATAAAAGAGATTGATTACAATAATGTATCAATTGCCTCTGTATATACATTTTTAGGAGCTACACCTACTTGACGACCAACAACTTCTCCGTTTTGGAAAACTAAAACTGTTGGGATATTACGAACACCGTATTTAGCAGCAAATTCTTGATTTGCATCTACATCAACTTTACCTACTACAGCTTTTCCGTTATACTCGTCGCTGATTTGCTCAATGATAGGACCTACCATTCTACAAGGACCACACCATGCTGCCCAAAAATCTACTAATACAGGTTTATCACTCTTTAGTACTGTTTCTTCAAATGTTGCGTCTGTTATTTCTAGTGCCATATTATATTCTAGTTTTTAATGAATGTTATTAATCTATTATGCACAAAATTAGTCAATATTTCTTCTAAAGCTTACAAAAGAACTATTAGTTTTGATTATAAACAAATTGTTTTGTTTTATATATACAATTTGAAATGTCTATATTTGGGATTCATAACTAAATTAATCAACCCCAATGATGATTCATAATTTAAAGTTTTGTGACTTAACTTTAAAGAATACACATGCTATTTTAGTAATGCATGAAGGGACTTCTATTACTATGGAAATAGTTATGATTATTCGAACTCATTTAGAAGATTATTATAAAGGAGCAGAATTTTTATTAATTACTGATAGAAGAAACACTCATACAATCGACTTGGATATATATAAAAACAAGACGATGAAAAACATGAAAGGAATAGCTGTAGTTTCTAAAAACCCTAAAGAAGTTGAAAGAGCTATGAGAGAACAAGCATTATGGAATCAATCTTTTGCTTTTTTTGATAATATTATTGAAGCTGAAGATTGGGTGAAAACTTTTTTCAACTAATCTTCAGCATATTTTATATTTAATTTAATTTATAATAAATAGACTCACTTTCTAAAACCTTTAATAAATCAGATGAGATATTGATCTTATGGGATCTACTAGGCATATGTAGTTTTAATTTTTCACTCATTTCATACACTACAAAATTAAGAGTATGACTTCCGCTGTGATCCATTAATGTTTCTTTTAAAAAATCTATTCTAGGATCTTCTAGTTCATTTATATCTAGTTGTATTGTTAATTTTTTTGAATAATTCTCTAATACATCATGTAATAATTGAAAACTGTTGAACTGTATTCTAGGATCTCCCTTTTTGCCAGTATCTTTATTTGTCCATCCTTCTTTTATAAATGCTTTAGCGTACACAAAAGTATTGTTAACCAAAAAAGGTCTATGTTTAAGATATTCTTCTCCAAAAATTCTAAACTCTTGTGCCGAGTTATAATCTTCAATTACAAATGTAGCCCATCCTTTTCCGTTTTTTGAAGTTCGGTGTTCTACACTCGAAATAACACCTCCAAATGAAAGTTCACGGTTAACGAATTTCTCCATTTCACTAAAATTAGATACAATGGCATTACAAAAATATTTTATTTCATATTTAAAATCATCCAAGGGATGTCCAGATAAATAGATTCCAACAACCTCTCTCTCTCTAGCAAGCTTCTCCATAGTACCCCATTCTTCACAAGGTGGGATGATTGGTTCAGGAATCTGAACATCGCTACTCTCTCCAAAAAGACTTACTTGAGAAGAATTTTCATTTTCTTGAAATTTAGCACCATATTTAACGGCTTTTTCTAAAAAAGTAATATTATCTAAATCACTATGAAAATATTGACCACGATGCGTATCACTAAAAGAATCAAATCCTCCTGCTAATGCTAAACTTTCAAAAGCTTTTTTGTTAGCGGCTCTTAAATCAATACGTTTAGCAAGGTCAAAAATTGATTTATACGAACCATCTTTTCTATGTTCAACAATCGTTGCTACAGCACCAGTTCCTACACCTTTAATTGCTCCCATACCAAAACGAATAGCTCCATCTTTGTTTACAGAAAACTTTCGAAAGGATTCATTTACATCAGGACCTAGAACATCCATTTTCATACGCTTACATTCCTCCATAAAAAATGTAATTTGCTTGATGTCATTCATGTTATTTGATAATACAGAAGCCATGTATTCTGCTGGGTAATGAGCTTTAAGATACGCTGTTTGATAAGCAACCCAAGCGTAACAAGTAGAGTGAGATTTGTTAAAAGCATATGCAGCAAATGCTTCCCAATCTTTCCATATTTTTTCTAAACGATCTTCAGCATGTCCTTTGGCAGATGCTTGTTTGATAAATTTAGGTTTCATTTTATCAAGTACCGCTTTTTGTTTTTTACCCATTGCCTTACGTAGAACATCGGCTTCACCTTTTGTGAAATCAGCTAGTTTTTGCGACAATAACATTACTTGCTCTTGGTATACCGTAATACCATAGGTTTCTTGTAAGTATTCTTCACAAGCATCAAGATCATAGATAATTTCTTCTTTTCCGTGTTTACGATCAATAAAACTAGGAATATATTCTAATGGACCAGGACGATATAAGGCGTTCATTGCGATAAGATCGGCAAAAACAGTAGGTTTTAACTCCTTCATGTATTTTTGCATTCCAGGAGATTCATATTGAAAAACCCCTACAGTTTCTCCACGTTGGAATAATTCATACGTTTTTACATCATCCAATGGAAAGTTTTCTGGATCTAATTCAACACCATGAACAGCTTTAACAATTTTAACCGTATCCTTAATTAGTGTAAGTGTTTTTAACCCTAAGAAATCCATTTTTAGTAGGCCTGCGCTTTCTACAACAGAGTTGTCAAATTGTGTACAGTACATATCAGAATCCTTAGCTAGGGCAACAGGAACGAATTTGGTAATATCATCGGGAGTAATAATTACTCCACAGGCATGAATTCCTGTGTTACGTACAGATCCTTCAAGAATTCGAGCTTGATTTAAGGTTTCGGCTTCAAGATCTGCACCTTCAGCGATAGCCAGTAATTCGTTTATTTTTTCAATTTCTTCACTTCTAAACTTTTTGCGAAGTGTAGCTTCATCTACACCAAATATTTTTCCTAATTTGGACATATTAGGAATCAATTTGGAAATTCTATCAGCATCTCCTAATGGTAAATCGAGTACACGAGCAGTATCTCTAATAGAAGATTTTGCAGCCATGGTACCATAGGTGATAATTTGAGCCACCTGATTAGAACCATATTTATCAATTACATAATCCATTACACGACCACGACCTTCATCATCAAAATCAATATCAATATCGGGCATACTTACACGATCAGGATTTAGGAAACGCTCAAAAAGTAAATCATACTTAATAGGATCTAGATTGGTAATCCATAGACAATATGCTACTGCAGAACCTGCAGCAGAACCACGTCCAGGACCTACAGAAACTCCCATTTCTCTTGCAGCTCTAATAAAATCCTCTACAATAAGAAAATATCCTGGATATCCAGTCTTTTCAATTACTTTAAGTTCAAAATCTAGTCGTTCATCAATTTCAGGAGTAATTTCTTCATACCTAATTTTTGCTCCTTCATATGTTAGATGTCTTAAGAAATTATTTTCTCCTCTTTTTCCACCGTCCTCATTATCTTTTGCATCTTGAAATTGTTCAGGAATATCAAAAGCAGGAAGTAGAACGTCACGAGCTAATACGAAAGGATCAATTTTGTCAACAATCTCTTGAATATTTATAATAGCATCGGGTTGATTTTTGAAGAGTTTCTTCATCTCATCCTCAGACTTGAAGTAATATTCTTGATTAGGAAGTCCAAAACGGTAGCCTCTTCCTCGGCCAATTGGAGTTGCTTGTTTTTCACCATCTTTGACACACAATAAAATATCGTGTGCATTTGCATCTTCTTGATCACAATAATATGTGTTGTTTGATGCAATTAATTTGATAGCATGTTTTTTAGCAAAACTAATTAAAACTTGATTTACACGATCTTCGTCTTCTTGACCATGACGCATTAGTTCTATATATAAATCATCTCCAAACTCTTGATGCCACCATAATAAAGCTTCTTCCGCTTGCTTTTCACCAATATTTAATACTTTGTTAGGGACTTCTCCATATAAATTCCCTGTTAAGACGATGATATCTTCTTTGTATTTTTTTATAACTTCTTTATCGATTCTTGGAACGTAGTAAAAACCATTCACAAATCCTGTCGAAGACATTTTTGCTAAATTGTGATATCCATTTTTATTTTTAGCAATTAAAACGACTTGATATCCATTATCTTTTCGAGATTTATCGGTATGATTTTCACAAACAAAGAATTCGCAACCAATAATAGGTTTAATTTCTTTTTCTAAAACAGGAGGAGTTTCGATAGGAGTTTCTCCTTCAGGTAATTCTCCAGCTTGTGAAGCTCTGTATTTTTCAAGAGCTTCTTCGTTTCTGTTTTTTACTCCTTTATTATGACCACTTAACTCATTAACAAAATGAAAAGCTCCCATCATGTTTGCGTGATCGGTAATTGCTACAGCATCCATATTATGTTTTACTGCAGATTTAACCAAATCCTTAATACTTATTGTAGATTGTAAAACCGAAAATTGAGTATGATTATGTAAATGAGTGAATCGAGCTTCATTAAACTTTTGTAAGACCTCTTCAGAAATAACAGAAGCAGAACTATCTTGTTTTTCAAGACGTTTGCGAATTTCGTCGGATGCTTTTTTAAGATTGATGTGTTTTAAACCAATGACTTGAATAGGCATTGGATTGTTTTCAGAAAAGCGATCAAAATAATCGGTACCTACATCTAGTTGCTCTGTGGTATATTGTTGTTTTCTAATTAATTCTAAAAAACAACGAGTTGTAGCTTCTACATCGGCAGTTGCATTATGAGCTTCTCCAAAACCAGTTCCGAATAAGTGTTGATGTAATTCGGTTAATGTGGGTAGTTTGAAACGTCCACCACGTCCACCAGGAATTTGACATAATTGGGCAGTAGCCTCAGTACAAGTATCTAGTACAGGTAATTCTTGTAAGTTATTTTCAACACCTAACCGATAGAATTCAGATCCCATTATATTTACATCAAAACCTACATTTTGTCCTACAATGAATTTAGCTTTAGATAAAACGACTTTAAACTTTTCTAAAGTTTCTTCTAATGTAATACCGTCTTGACTAGCCAATTCTGTAGATATTCCGTGTATTTTTTCAGCATCATATGGAATATTGAACCCATCAGGTTTAACTAGATAATCTTGATGTTCTATACAATTCCCCATTTCATCATGAAGCTGCCAAGCTATTTGTATACACCTAGGCCAGTTGTCGGTATCAGAAATAGGAGCGTTAAAATTTCTGGGTAAACCAGTAGTTTCAGTATCAAAGATTAAATACATAGTTCTAGATATTAATAGGATAGCAGTGTTATATTTCCCTGTATGTAAACACTGTTAAATAGCCTCTAAATGTAAGAAGAATTATCGCGTTATATAAAGAAAGAAGATAGCATTTATTAACCGAAAATAAACAAAGCGCTCATCTTTATTAAAATGAGCGCTTTAAGGGGTATAGAAAATATTGGGGAAGGGTAATTAGTATCCGAATTCAAAATGACCGTTAGTGACTTGTACTCCAGTTGTAGTGACATAATTAAAATCACCAGTAATACATTGTGTTTCGATATCATGAGAAACGATAGTTAATGTTCCTGAAACAGCAGAAGCTCTATCGTTATTTATTTCATAAGTTGCGCTATAATTTCCACTAGAGGAAAGAGGATAGTCACCAACTGTTATATTAATAGGGAAAAAAAGTGTTATTTCTTCTTGAGGAGTTGTTCCTTTTGCTAATAAAAAATCACCTAAATTTTGAACTAAATGAGAATCTGTAGTTAAAGTATGATCATCAATTGTTGCAGTCATAGAACTTAATTCGCATGTTCTTGAATCAGTGTCACCTGATGCGTTTTCTATAGGGATTTTGTAGAACCAACCTTTTTGGAAGTTTAAAATTTCTCCACTTCCGTTTTTTAAAGCGTTAAACCTGAAGCTTCCAGAAATTTCGTTGTTACTTATGTCAGTAATTTCTATTGTTCCATTACCACCAGTTCCGGTTGTGTAAAAAATTTGATCAAAAGTTAGAAAAGTAGCTACGTCATTAAATGAATTACCAAAAGTATAAGTTCCTTCTTGTGCATCACTAACAATAATATTAATAGATTCTGATAAAGAAGAACCAGAAATAGTTATAGAGCCATCATTACCTAAAATTGCTTTACGAATATCCGTTTTGAATAATTTATCATTTTTAGCAGCTTGCAAGGCTGGATTGTTTACTTCTGTATCAGTAACACATGAAGCAAACAAAACAACGATTGCTAATAGGGGAAGTAGTATATTATGTTTAAACATTATTTGGGGATTTAATGTTAATCATTTTTTGGGGTTCTTAATAATGACAATAAAAGTATGAAAATATATACAACGCACAAATTTTTTACGGGAAAAAAACAAAAAAAATATCGATGAAGTGCTATTTTGGATCGTTAAAAGACTTGTTTTTGTCTTTTAAGTCGCTTTTTACAGAGGATGCGGTGAGAATTTTTAAGAGCTATTTTTGTGTAAGAATTTTATGTTTTTGTGTAGGGTAATGATAGATTATATATAATAAGTGTTTCTGAATGCTTATTAAGTTCGAAAAGTTTGTGAATTATGATGTTAGATAATAAAAACGACGTATCTTTGCAGCCTTAATTATAAAATAGGGTCGAGAACCCTCAAAATTAATTTTTATGTCAGTTAAAATTAGATTACAGAGACACGGTAAAAAAGGTAAACCTTTTTACTGGGTTGTAGCAGCAGATGCTAGAGCGAAAAGAGATGGTAAATACTTAGAGAAATTAGGTACTTACAATCCTAATACAAATCCTGCAACAATCGATTTGAATGTTGATGGAGCTGTAAAATGGTTACAGAATGGTGCACAACCAACTGATACGGCAAGAAATATTCTTTCTTATAAAGGAGTTTTACTTAAAAACCATTTAGCTGGTGGAGTAAGAAAAGGAGCTTTAACAGAAGAGCAAGCAGAGGCTAAATTTGCAGCTTGGTTAGAGCAAAAAGAAGGAACAGTAAATGCTAAAAAAGATGGTTTAGCAAAAGCTGAAGCAGATGCAAAAGCGGCAACATTAGCAGCAGAAAAAGCAATTAGTGATAAGCGTATTGCTGATGCATCTGAGGCTCAAGCAGCAGCTGAAACTGAAGCAGCTGGAGAAGAATCTACAGATGAAGCTGAAGCTTAATTAAAACTTTAATTACGATATGCAGAAGAAAGATTGTTTCTATCTAGGCAAAATCGTAAGTAAATTTAGTTTCAAAGGAGAGGTACTAATTAAATTAGATACCGATGATCCTCAAAGTTATCAAAATTTGGAATCAGTGTTTGTGAATATAAACAAACATTTGGTTCCATTTTTTATTGAACGATGTTCATTGCATAAGAGTGATCTTCTTCGAATCAAATTTGAAGATATAGATACAGAAGAAGATGCAGATGACATTATGAAAAGTGAGCTATATTTACCACTTACGTTATTACCTAAATTAGAAGGAGATAAATTTTATTATCATGAGATAATAGGATTTAAAATAGTTGATATAAATTTTGGAGAAGTAGGAATTATTAAAGGAGTTAATGATACTACTACTCAACCACTATTTGAAATTGATAGAGATGGAACTGAGATTCTTATTCCTATGATCGATAGTATTATTAAAAAATTAGATAGAGAAACACAAACGTTTACTATTGAGGCTCCAGATGGACTTATTGATTTGTATTTGGAGTAATAAAAAACAAATAAAGAGTACTGTATAATGTCTACAAAACCATTTAGATTTAAGGAATTTGAAGTACATCAAGATAAGTGTGCTATGAAGATAGGTACAGATGGTGTGCTCTTAGGTAGTTGGGTATCTATTTCAGAAGAAACATTTTCGATATTAGATGTAGGAACAGGAACAGGAGTCATTGCTTTAATGATGGCTCAACGTTCATTAGCAGAAGTTGTAGATGCTTTAGAAATAGATACAGATGCATATGAGCAAGCTGTAGGAAATTTTGAAAATTCACCATGGGGTGATAGATTGTTTTGTTACCATGCGTCTTTTCAAGAGTTTTTTCAGGAAATAGATGATAAGTATGATTTAATAATAAGTAATCCACCATTTTATAATCCATCAGAAATGGAAGAAATGGTAGCTGCTAGAAAGGTGGCAAGGTTTACAGATGCACTGCCTTTTGAACACCTTTTATATGGAGTTTCTCAATTATTATCAGATAAAGGTAAATTTGCGATGATTATTCCTAGATACGAAGAAGAGAATGTTATAGCGTTAGCAATTCAGATGAATTTACATCCAAATAAAATTACGCGTATAAAAGGAACTCCAGAATCTGATGAAAAACGTAGTATGATTGAATTTAGTTTTACAGCTACTTCTATAATTAGTGATGTTTTAATTATCGAAACAAACAGGCATCAATATACTGCAGAATATACTGCATTGACTAAAGATTTTTACTTAAAAATGTAAGTAATTGTATTGATTGTCTAATTGTACATTGATAATTAACAGTGCTTTTCAGAGTGAAATCCATAAGTTTTTAAGGCAATAATTAAGAACTTAAAAAAATTGGTTACTCATTCAGCATTAATTACATTTGTGAGAGGTCAGAATTCTTGATAAGAAATGAGCTTAAAGTAGAATTAAAACAAACACAATACATATGAAACCAGATTTATTTCAAGCACCAGATTATTACCAATTAGACGATTTATTAGGTGAAGAACATAAAATGGTACGAGATGCTGCTCGCGAATGGGTAAAAAGAGATGTTTCGCCTATTATAGAAGAGTATGCACAACGTGCAGAATTTCCTAAACAAATTATAAGCGGGTTAGCGAATATTGGAGCTTTTGGTCCATATATACCCGAGCAATATGGTGGTGCTGGACTTGATCAAATAAGTTATGGGTTAATTATGCAAGAAATTGAACGTGGTGATTCTGGAGTACGCTCTACAGCATCAGTTCAATCCTCTTTAGTGATGTATCCTATCTGGAAATATGGAAATGAAGAACAACGTAATAAGTACTTACCAAAATTGGCTTCTGGTGAATATTTAGGATGTTTTGGACTTACCGAACCAGATCATGGATCAAACCCAGGAGGAATGGTAACTAATTTTAAAGATAAAGGAGATCATTACTTATTGAATGGAGCAAAAATGTGGATATCGAATGCCCCTTTTGCAGATATAGCTGTAGTTTGGGCAAAAAATGAAGAAGGACGTATCCATGGATTAGTTGTAGAAAGAGGAATGGAAGGGTTTACTACTCCAGAAACTCATAATAAATGGTCCTTAAGAGCTTCTGCAACTGGAGAATTAATTTTTGATAATGTAAAAGTTCCTAAAGAAAATTTATTGCCAGGAAAAAGTGGATTAGGAGCACCACTAGGATGTTTAGATTCTGCAAGATATGGAATTGCTTGGGGAGCTATAGGTGCTGCAATGGATTGCTATGATACAGCATTGAGATACGCAAAAGAACGTGTGCAATTTGATAAGCCAATTGCAGGAACGCAATTGCAACAAAAGAAATTATCAGAAATGATAACAGAAATTACAAAAGCACAATTGTTAACATGGAGATTGGGAGTTTTACGTAATGAAGATAGAGCAACTTCAGCTCAAATATCAATGGCAAAACGAAACAATGTAGATATGGCGATCAAAATAGCTAGAGAAGCAAGACAGATTTTAGGTGGAATGGGAATCTCTGGAGAATATAGTATTATGCGTCATATGATGAATCTAGAAAGTGTAATCACTTATGAAGGTACGCATGATATACATTTATTAATAACAGGATACGATATTACAGGTATTTCAGCTTTCAAATAAAGCTAAGTATATAATAAAATTAAAAACAGCTTTTGTCAAGACTTCTTGATGAAAGCTGTTTTTTTATGATTTATGGATTAGTTTTGCAATATGCAATATGATATCATAATAATAGGAGGTGGAGCGGCAGGCTTTTTTACAGCAATTAATGCAGCTATAGAGAATCCAAGATTAAAAATAGCAATTCTAGAAAGAGGGAAAGAAGTATTGTCAAAAGTAAAAATTTCTGGAGGAGGAAGGTGTAATGTAACACATGCAGAATTTATACCTAATGAGTTGACAAAAAATTATCCTAGAGGAGAAAAAGAACTAAAAGGACCATTTCATACTTTTATGACAGGTGATACTATGGAATGGTTTGAAAAAAGAGGTGTTTCGTTAAAAATAGAAGAAGACGGGAGGATTTTCCCTGATACAGATTCATCTCAAAGTATTATTAATTGTTTTTTGGGAGAAACAGAACGTTTGGGAATTGAAATAATAAAAAATTGTAGTGTTAAAGAATTTTATTTACAAAAAGAACTGTGGCAAATAGCAACAAACACGAATGTCTTTTTGGCCGAAAAATTAATGATAGCTACGGGAAGTAATCCTAAAATTTGGAAAATTTTAAAAAACCTCGAACATAAAATTATCCCACCAGTACCTTCTCTTTTTACTTTTAATATAAAAGATAAAAGAATTAAAGATTTACCTGGAGTATCAACCAATGCAGTTGTGAAAATTAAGGAGTCAAAACTGAAAAGTGAAGGCCCTTTATTGATTACGCATTGGGGAATGAGTGGTCCAGCAATACTTAAATTATCAGCTTGGGGAGCGATTGAATTAGCTGATAAATCATATACATTTGATATTAGTGTTAACTGGTTAGGGCATTATTCTACAGAAGAGGTTATAGAAGAATTAAACGAAATCAAAGAAAAATACCCAAAGCAACATATAGGAACTCATACACAGTTTGATTTACCTAAAAGATTATGGAAAAGTTTAATTGTTGCAACAGCAATTTCACTTGATGAAAAATGGGCTAGTATACCTAAATTAAAAATACAAGCATTAGCAAATCAGTTAACACAAGGCGTTTATAATGTAAATGGGAAAAGCACTTTTAAAGAAGAATTTGTCACCGCTGGAGGAGTTGATTTAAAGGATGTTAATTTTAAAACATACGAAAGTAAGAAATGTCAAAATTTGTATATGGCTGGAGAAGTTTTGAATATTGACGCAATTACTGGGGGATTTAATTTCCAGAATGCTTGGACAGGAGGATATATTGCAGCGCAAGCAATGACGAACAAAAAATAAAATCATGAAAACATATATCGTATTTTTAAGAGGAATTAATGTAGGAGGACATAAAAAAATGAAGATGGAAACCTTAAGAGTTCATTTGAAAAAAATAGGATACGATAATGTACTTACCTACATACAAAGTGGAAATATTATCATAAAAACTAAAGAAAATTTAGATGTTGTTACGAGTAAAGTAGAAGATATGATTTATCGCGATTTTGGATTTAAAGTACCTGTTATAGGAATTGAAAAAGAAGCGCTAATAAAAATTTTCGAAACGTGTCCATATAGCGAAATAGAGAAAGATATAAATATTAGTCGCGTATATTTTACATTGTTATACAATAGAGTACCAGAAGGTAAATTTGAAGCGTTGAAATCATTGGTGAAAGAAGGAGAACGTTATGAGGTTAATGAAAATGTTATTTATATGTATTGCCCTAAAGGATATCATACAAGTAAGATGGGGACAAATCATTTGGAAAAGAAATTAGAAGTAATAACTACTACAAGAGGATATAAAACAATTAAAAAGCTCTTGATATTAGAATAAAAAACAATATTCTGATAAAGGAATCATAAAAAGAATTCTACAAAGTTTCCTATCTTAGCAAATGTTAAAAACGAATATTATTCCCAATTTACTATGAAAAAAACTAAACTAACCTTAACCTTATTATTTTTAATTGTCTGCTACGGAAATAGTTTTGCCCAAACTGATCCAGTAAAAAAATTGTTAGCAGACTATATTAGTGCAATGAACACTATGGGAGATCTTTCTCAAAAAGAAGAACTTCTAGACTTATTTAATGAGCGATATAAAGAACATACGGCTTATGTGAAATTATCAGGGCATATCAATAGAACGACTTCTGATAAAGACGCCTTGGCGAATCGATTAGATGAAATTTTAGGAGATAGCAATTATAAATTTAGATTGACATTAAAAAAAGTTTTATACAGTAGTCTAAAAGAGAGAGCAGGAACAGTATCAGCATTGGTTAATTTTGAATCTTCTATTGATGGAAAAGTAGCCGAGAAAGGAACTATTTTAATGAATATTGTAGGAACGATGGTTGATGGAAGATGGAGAATTATACAAAATAATACAGTAAGAGTTTCTGAAGCAAAAGATGTTGGAAGATGTGTATGTTATGTATATGCCAAAGGAGCAACAAAATATGTAACAGAAGTATATTTCCCAGCAGGAGTAGAATATGGACAAGAATTTGAAGCTTTTAGAGTAACTTCTAGAGATGGAAATAGAATCATTAAGTCTGATAGTAATGAGTTTGCTTGGAATAAAGAAACTGGAGAGTTACAATATAAAGGTATTGTAATAGGAACAACACAAGACTCTAGAGAAGCTGTAGAAATGGCATTAAAAGATTTATATAAAGAATCTTGTTTAGATATTTTGTTTAACTAAGGTTAAAAAGGATACTATATAATTCTTAATAGAAAAAGGGAAGTTTTGTAGAAACTTCCCTTTTTTATTATCTCAAAAAACCTTTCCATGAAATTTCAATAGCTTGGTCAATATGTTTGTCTAGAAGTTTTACTTTTTCGTTTTTATAAACCTTAACCATAGAAGCTACATTACCAAAAAAAAGCTCTTCCATAATAAGAGGAGTATAAGGTTTAAATGTTTTATTTCGAATTCCTTTTCTAAAAAAATCATCTATTTCTTTATAATACTTTCTAGCTTCTTCTTTCATTTTTAATGGAATCTCAGAAGAGCGAGCAATTTGTTCTGAAAAAGTAAAAGCAAGTGGATTATTAATGAAGTAATAAAATAAGTTCTTCCACATTATAGGGAATTGTTTCTTTTCATCCGCAGGAGGAATATTTCTCATAATAACAGTCCCAAAATCTTGGGTTAGCATGAAATATAATTCAGATATTATTTCATCTTTATTCTTAAAATGATGATAGACTGTTCCATTAGCAACTCCAGATTCTTTAATAATTTGCGATAGCGATGTTCCACATATCCCCTGTTGTGTAATTAACTCAAGAGTTGTTTGTAATACAATAGATTTCTTACTCATAAACTAATATGTTGTAATTTCTTAAAATGTTTGTTTTCCTGTTAGTTTTTGTTTTCCTGTCATATGTTTTTAAGATATAAACAGTTAAGAAAGCAGTTCGTATATTATTTATTAAAGTAAAAAAGCATAATAGTATTAACAATTTTAAACTCATAGAGAGTCAAAAATAGTGAGGCAACAAAATAAAATGATAAGGAAAGCGATGAGGGGAACATGCAATCCAAAGAGAATAAAAATTATTGTCTTTATAAAATACAATTTGGGGAATTGTATGGAAAAATAATATTATAAAGTCAATTTAAATTAGAATTTATAGTTGTTGATATTCCGATGAATATAAAAAAATATAATCTAATAATTTTTTTCGTCATTGTTGATTTTTAGTTACTTACTAAAGTAGCATTTTTTTAATTAGTTAAACAATCTAATTAGATGTATCTTTACTCAAATTATAATAATAATATGAAGCTTTCTGCTCAATTTGTCTCTAAATTGGAAGATAACTTACCAAGTACAGGAAAAATTACCTGTAAATCGCCAAGTAATATAGCATTAATCAAGTATTGGGGTAAGAGACCGGTTCAGTTACCAGAGAATCCATCAATTAGTTTTACGTTAGATACGTGTCGTACTATTACTACACTTACATATAAGAAAAGAACTGTTTTTTCAGATGATTTTAATTTTGAATTCTTTTTTGAAGGTAAGCCAAAAGAAGACTTTAAACCGAAAATCCAAAAGTTTTTTCAAAGGATAGAAGGATATGTTCCTTTTATTAAGCAGTATGATTTTGTTATAGAAACAGAAAACACATTTCCTCATAGTAGTGGAATAGCCTCGTCAGCAAGTGGAATGAGTGCTCTGGCTTATTGTATTGTAGCTATAGAAAAAGAACTTAATGCAGAAATGACACAGCGTGAAATGATGCAAAAAACGTCTTTTTTAGCTAGATTAGGATCAGGTAGCGCGTGTAGAAGTCTAGAAGGACCTATTACTTTGTGGGGATATCATAAAGAAATTCCAAATAGTACAGATGAATATGCAATACCATATCCGTTTGAAGTACATGAGAATTTTCAGAATTATAGAGACACTATTTTATTAGTTGATAAAGGAGAAAAACAAGTTAGTAGTACTGTAGGGCATGATTTAATGCACGGACATCCATTTGCAGCAAAACGTTTTGAACAAGCATCAGAAAATATAACAAAACTAACTTCTATATTCAAATCTGGAGATATTGATGCTTTTATAGAGGTTGTTGAAAGTGAAGCTCTGACATTGCACGCAATGATGATGACATCATTACCTTATTTTATATTGATGAAACCTAATACATTGTCAATTATAAATAAAATTTGGGAATATCGAAAAGCGTCAAAATCTAAACTTTGTTTTACATTAGATGCGGGTGCTAATGTTCATTTATTATATCCAGAAAACGAAAAAGAAACTGTATTAGACTTCATTAAGAGAGAGTTAGTTGTATATTGTCAGAAAGGACAGTATATTTGTGATAAAGTTGGATTAGGAGCGCAATTATTGTAATTGTGTTTTGGGAAATAAAAAATTGTAGCTATTATGAAAGGACCTCTTTTCTATTCTAAAATATTATTATTTGGAGAGTATGGTATTATTAAAGATTCTAAGGGATTATCAATACCTTATAATTTTTTTAAGGGAGCATTAAAAGTTTCTAAAGAGCCTACTCAAGAAGCTATTGCATCTAATAAAAGTTTGCAAGACTTTGCAGTATATCTAGAGAAAATTGAGAAAGATGAAATAGTACAATTTGATCTCAAAAAATTACAAATAGATGTAGCTGCAGGAATGTATTTTGATAGTAGTATACCACAAGGTTATGGCGTTGGGAGTAGTGGAGCTTTAGTAGCTGCTATTTATGATAAATACGCTCATGATAAAATTACAGTTTTAGAGAACTTAACAAGAGAAAAACTCTTAAAGTTAAAAGAGATTTTTGGTTTGATGGAATCTTTTTTCCATGGTAACAGTTCTGGATTAGATCCATTAAATAGTTATTTAAGCCTTCCTATTTTAATAAATTCAAAAGATAATATTGAGCCAACTGGAATTCCGTCTCAAAGTACAACAGAACATAAAGGTGCTGTATTTTTGTTAGATAGTGGAATTGTAGGGGAAACAGCTCCTATGGTAAGCATTTTTATGGAAAAAATGAAGCAAGAAGGATTCCGTAATATGCTTAAAAATAAATTTGTGAAACATACTGATGCCTGCGTAGAAGACTTTTTACAAGGAGATATCAAGTCTTTGTTTTCAAATATAAAGCAACTTTCGCATGTAGTTTTGGATAATTTTAAACCAATGATTCCTAAACAGTTTCATACACTTTGGAAACATGGAATAGAAACTAATGATTATTATTTAAAACTTTGTGGATCAGGTGGTGGAGGCTACATTCTTGGATTTACACAAGATTTAGAAAAAGCAAAAAAAGCATTGAAAGGGTACCCATTAGAAGTCGTTTATAATTTCTAATATCAATATATGCTTACAAGAAAAAACAAGCTTCTATTGCTTAAGATGTTAAGTTTGTTTTCTGTAGTAAGAGGGTATAATGTGTTAGTAATTGTTATAGCACAGTATATAACTTCCATATTTATATTAGCACCTGATAGAGGTATAAAAAATGTCTTATTTGACGTTGATCTTTTTGTGATAATAATTGCAGCAGCAATAGTTATTGCTGCAGGGTATATTATTAATAGCTTCTATGATAGAGAAAAAGATCTAATTAATCGACCACAAAAAACAATGTTAGATCGATTAGTAAGTCAACAAACTAAATTAACAGCATATTTTGTGCTTAATTTTTTCTCGGTTGTATTGGCGAGCTATGTGTCATTTAAAGCAGTTCTGTTTTTTTCTTTTTATATTTTTGCAATATGGTTTTATTCTCATAAATTAAAAAAGATACCATTTGTAGCTAACATAACAGCTTCGTTATTAGCGATAACACCCTTTTTTGTCATTTTTGTTTATTATAAAAACTTTGAAGAAGGAATTTTTGTACACGCAATTTTCTTATTCCTAATTTTAACAATGAGAGAAATGATTAAGGATTTAGAAAATCTAAAAGGAGATATTGCTAACAATTATAGAACGATTCCGGCAGTATATGGAGAAAAAACTTCAAAGCAATTACTAATAGGAATAGCAGTTGTCTCAATAGGTCCTATATACATGTTATTGACTCGTTATGATATCGGAGCTATGAAGTACTTTTTTTATAGCATTCCCTTTTTGTTGATTACGCTAGTAATCATTATATCACAAACACGAAGACAAATTCATTATAATTGGCTACATAATATATTAAAACTTATAATAGTATCTGGAGTATTTAGTATTATGTTAATAGATTTAGAAGGGATTTTGATTAGAATAAAAATGTTTCTATAATCAAAAAGCAACTATAAATGCATTATAGTTGCTTGGTATATGATAATATAGTTATAAGTAATTTATATAAATCTAATGTAATTTATTAATGAGTAGGGTTTAAAATCTTTAATTTCATCTTATAAACCTTACCATTGTCAGAAGTTTTATCAGTGACTTTTTGATAATTCAACTTTGATTTCACAAATGATTCTACAGTACTATTAGTAGTGTCTACAAAAAGAACAATAATTTCACCTTTTTTGTTTAATGTAAACTCGATGACAGCCTTGATTTCATTGTTATTGATTTTTATTCTTGGATTTTCAAGGAGATGAGAAATTTCATTTCTTAGCTTTTCAGATGAAGTTTCGATTGGAGTGTTGTTAGCGTACACCGATGTACCAATTACAAATGCTAGAATAAATACTTTTAACGTTTTCATTTTTTTAGAGTTTGATTTTAAATGATTATTTGTTAATGTTCTACGATGTAAAGATACATTGATGACATAATAGAAAATAGATTTGTGAATTATGCTAAAGAATTGTTAGTGTTACGATTGCATTAACTTTTATGAGATATAACTTTGAGTAAACTTTAAGATATATTCTTTTTTTGAAGATTATATTTACGAATAATTGAACGTATGATTTTAAGTAGTTTATAAATTGATAAATAATAAACAGAAATGATGCGATAAAGGAATTAAGAAGCAATAATGAAAGTTAATAGAAAGTTATGCTATTAATTTTTATGGTAGAAAAAATGACTAAAAATTTTATGGATAATAAATTAAAAGTAGCATTAGCCCAAATAGCACCTGTCTGGTTAAATCACGAACAAACTTTAGAAAAGATAAAGAATAAAATAAAAGAGGCCGCTACAGAAGAAGTGAATTTGATTGTATTTGGAGAATCGTTACTACCAGGATATCCATTTTGGGTAGAGTTGACGAATGGAGCACAATTTAATAGTACTGTTCAAAAAGAAATTCATGCGCATTATGCGCAAAATGCTGTAGTGATAGAACGAGGAGATTTGGACGAAATATGTGTTTTAGCAAAAGAAAATAAGATAGCGATATATTTAGGAATTATTGAGCGACCAGGGGATAGAGGAGGACATAGCTTATATGCGTCATTAGTTTATATAGATGAAGATGGTATAATACAATCTGTACATCGTAAGTTACAACCAACATATGAAGAACGATTGACATGGGCACCAGGAGATGGAAATGGATTGAGAACACATAAACTAAAAGATTTTACAGTAGGAGGATTAAATTGTTGGGAAAATTGGATGCCATTACCACGGGCGGCTCTATATGGTCAAGGAGAGAATTTACACATAGCTGTTTGGCCTGGAAGCGATTATAATACAAAAGATATAACAAGATTTATAGCTCGAGAATCCAGATCATACGTAATATCGGTGTCTAGTTTGATGAGAATTGAAGATTTTCCAGAAAACACACCACACTTGGATAAGATAAAAGAAAAAGCCCCAGAAGTACTAGGAAATGGAGGATCTTGTATAGCTGGACCTGATGGTGAGTGGGAAATAGCACCTGTACTCCATAAAGAAGGACTGATTATACATACGTTAGATTATAATAAAGTTTTAGAAGAACGTCAAAATTTTGACCCTGTAGGGCATTATTCAAGACCAGATATTACACAATTAACAATTAATAGAGAACGACAAAGTACTATTAAGTTTAAGTAAAAAAGAAACAATGTATTTTGATACTATAAAAAAAATAAACCCTTATATCCATCGTACTCCTGTATTGAAATCAAGATTGTTAAATGAGATTTCGGGTGCAGATGTTTATTTTAAATGTGAAAATTTTCAACGAATGGGAGCATTTAAAATGAGAGGAGCTACATATGCAATTTTAAACTTAACAAAAGCAGAAAGAGAAAAGGGAGTAGTAACACACTCGTCTGGTAATTTTGCTCAAGCAGTATCATTGGCAGCAAAGAGCCTTGGAGTTAAGGCTTATATAGTAATGCCATCAAGTGCTCCTCAAGTAAAAAAAGATGCTGTAAAAGGATATGGAGGAAAAATCATAGAGAGCCTTCCAACCTTGAAAGATAGAGAGGCTACAGCTCTTAAGGTACAAAAAGAAACTGGAGCTGTATTTTTACATCCTTCAGATAATATGGATGTGATTATAGGGCAAGGCTCAGCAGCAGTAGAACTACTAGAAGATTATCCAGATCTAAATTATATCATCACTCCAGTTGGAGGAGGAGGATTAATTGCAGGAACTGCTTTAGCCGCAAAAAAATATGGGACAAATTGCGAAGTAATCGGAGGAGAACCTTTTGAGGTAGATGATGCATATCGGTCATTATTAAGTGGGAGAATAGAAAAAAATGAAACAACAAATACGATTGCAGATGGATTAAAAACTCAATTAGGAGTAATTAATTTTCCGATAATACAACAAAATGTAAAACGAATTTTAAGAGTAGAAGAAATAGAAATAATTGCAGCAATGAAGCTTGTATGGGAACGATTAAAAATTATAATAGAACCATCTAGTGCTGTTGCTTTCGCAGCTTTATTAAAACATAAAGAGGAATTTCAAAACACAAAAATTGGGGTTATATTTTCTGGAGGAAATGTAGATTTAAATAAGTTACCATTTTAAGTAAATAAACTAGAAGAAGGTTTGTATTATTATCAAGAGGAAAAAACTATCTTTGCAAAAAATATAATACATGAACCGAGGAGGAAATACACGAGGGAAAAATACTGGATCGAAAACAGGTGATGGAAAAAAGAAGAAATTTTATCCTAAAGGGAAAGAGGATGTTAGAAAGAAGAATACTCCAAAGAAAAGCACAAACCCTACAGAAATTAGGTTAAATAAGTATGTAGCAAATTCGGGAGTTTGTTCTCGAAGAGATGCAGATATCTATATTCAAACAGGTAGTGTATGGGTAAATGGGAAACCTGTTACCGAAATGGGATATAAAGTAAAGCTTACTGATGAAATACGTTTTGATGGGAGATTAATAACTCCTGAGAAAAAAGAATACATATTGTTGAATAAACCTAAAGGGTTTTTAACAACAACAAGTATTGAAAAGAATAATACCGTAATGCAGTTGGTAGCAAATGCATCAAAATCTCAATTAAGTCCAGTAGGAAGATTAGAGCGTAATACAACAGGATTGTTATTATTTACTAATGATAGCGATTTATTGAAAAAATTAACACATCACAAAAGTGGAGTTCGAAAAATATTTCATGTTGAGTTGGATAAGAACTTTAAATATGAAGATCTTCAAAAACTTGAAAATGGAGTGCAATTAAAAGAAGGTTTTATCAAGCCAGATGAGATTTCGTATGTAGAAGGAGCGAGTAAAAGAGAAATAGGAATTCAACTTCAATCTTCAAAGAACGAAATTATACGAAAATTATTAGAGCATTTAGGGTATGATGTAATTCGATTAGATAGAGTGGTGTATGCAGGTTTAACAAAAAAAGATTTACCTAGAGGAAGATGGAGAACATTAACTAATCAAGAATTAATTAATCTTAAGAACTCTTAGGAAAGAAATACGATTTTTAAAATAAAGAAGACAAGTATTATACTTGTCTTTTTTTGTGCTTTTTAATGATTAAAAGACACTATTGTATGAATCGAAAATAGAAAACAATGTTTTTTGTGATAATTTTTTGTTAAATATTTTGCGAAAATATTTTTGAAGAATTTCAATCAAAAAACTTGATACTCTACTGATTAGATAGAGATAGCCCTGTTTAATAGTTAATAAAAGGATTAAACTCTATTGAAAAAACATAAGATAATATTTTTTTTTGTGTAAGTAAGCCTTAGAAGTGTGACTAAAGTCACTTAAAATTTAATTGGCGAATAATATATTTAACGAGTTAAAAAAAGCGAAACATGAACAAAAGAATTACTAACTTAAAAATCAATTATTTGATAAAGGCGTTATGTCTTATAGTTGTTTTTTCATCTTTTTCTGAAAAAGAACGAAAAGAAAAGGATATTACTAGGCAAACCTTTGTGAATGCACATACATCTCAGGTAGTGGTTGAATGGTATGATTTAATAAAAACACTAACGACAAAAACAAAGGGATATACACCACCAGTTGCAGCAAGAGCTTTTGGATATACTGGAGTAGCTCTTTATGAGGCATTAGTTGGGGGAATGCCAAATAAAAAGTCAATGTCAGGAATGTTAAACGGTTTAGATATAAATATCGAACTAGATAAGAATAAAATATATCATTGGCCAGCAGTAGCTAACGGGGTTTTGGCTGAAATGACAAGATATTTTTATAAAAACACGAATGGAAGAAGATTAAGAGCTATTTCGGCCTTAGAATTGAAATTTGAAGAGCAGTTGATATTAGATACTTCAGAAGAAATTTATGAAGACTCTTATTTATTGGCAAAAGAGACTGCAGAGAAGATTATTCAATGGTCAGGTAATGATGGGGGAAGAGATGGATCATTACATAATTTTCCACCAGAATATACATCTCCTGTAGGTGATCAATATTGGGAGCCAACACCTCCAAAATACCAAGCAGCTTTGCAACCATATTGGGGAACAAATAGACCTTTTTTAACAGCAAATGTTGAAGGAACACAACCTAGAGAACCAATACCATTTTCAAGCGATAGTAAATCAGAGTTTTATAAGGCAGCAGAGGTCGTGTATAACACAGTAGAAAACTTAACACCAGAACAGCAAGTAATAGCAGAATATTGGGCAGATGACCCAACTACAACAGCAACACCTCCAGGACACTCTATTTCAATTTTAAATCAATTGATAAAAAGAAATAATGCTAAATTAGATTTGGCAGCAGAAGCCTTTGCTAAATTAGGTATAGGAGTTTCAGATGCATTTATTTCTTGTTGGAAAACGAAATATAAAACAGTTTACCCTAGACCAATTACCTATATCAATGCATATATAGATGTAAAATGGAAATCAGTATTATCTACTCCTCCATTTCCAGAATATACTTCGGGACACTCGGTACAATCTGGAGCTTTAGCAGAAATTATGACAGATCTGTTTGGTGGAGACAAAGGATTTGTAGATAGAACACATGAGAATAGAAAGGATATAAACGGAATACCACGTACATATAAAAATTTCTATGAAATGGCTGAGGAAGCTGCTATTTCTAGATTATATGGAGGAATTCACTATATGGAAGCTATCAATTTAGGATTAGAACAAGGATATAAAATAGGTAAAAATGTCAATGCTTTAAATCTTAATAAATAAGACAATTTAAAATAATTACATTAAAAAAAACCTGGAAATACAAGATGTTTCCAGGTTTTTTATTGTAAAATGTTTTTTAGTTCATCATAATATTGTTTGGTGATGTATATGCCATTATGCCCAGCACCTTCAATAGAAGTATAGTTGATTTTTTTAGGATATAATTCTTTAAGTAGTAAAGAACTCTCTTCAGGTTTAATAAGGTAATCTTTTGTTCCATGTAATATTTCAATATTACAAGTAACCTTTGCTAAAAATTGATATGAAGGTATTTCATAATTAATTAAGAATTTAGGTACAGAAGATATGTTGTGAATAAGGCTTTCCCAGGAATAATATGGAGCTTCTAAGATTAATAACTTAGGGTTGTTATGTGCAGCTGTATATGAAGCAAATCCAGAACCAAGTGAAAAACCTAAAACAATAATTTGATTTTCTTGATAACGGGTTTTTAAAAAATCATATACCTTTTGTGCGTCATTATATAATTGAGGTTCTTCAGAATAAAAACCATCACTTTTTCCGTACCCTCTATAATCTACAAATAAGACATCATATCCATTCTCGGTATAAAGGGGGGCACGTTTTCCCCAATCATGTATTGCTCCAGCATTTCCATGAAAATAAAGTATGACTCCTTTTTGTATACTATCTGTTTTAAATAATAGAGCGTTTAAATTTATATCTTTTGTAACAGGTATATTGATTTCTTCAAAAGACTCTTTAAATGAGTACTTATAATCTTTGTCTAGAATTTTTGGATTGAAATAAAAACGATCCTGACTAAAATATAGAAAAATTAAAAATAAAAGATTAAGAACAACCAAGCCTAGAATGACTCTAAGAATCCGTCTGATTATTTTTTTGAAATTTAGATTCAATAAATGTTAGTTTTGAAGTTTGATTAAAAATTTCTAAAGTAAAAATAGAAAAGACAATTAAATATTCTAATCCAACCATCCATAAATTTTCTTTAAAATGAGGGTCGATATAAGCTGTATAACTTAAAATAATAACCAAAGACCATACAACGGGATATCTATATCTGGTAAAGATACAAAGAGATAAAGGAACAGCAATATACCAAGGGTGAACAGTTGTTGATAAAAAATAGTAGCTAGAAATCCCCAATACCATAACAGTAATTAATTGAATAGTAGATCGATTCTTCCTGAAAAAAGTTAAACATAAAAGTATAAAAATAACTATTAACGGCAGTATCTTACCAACAGAACCTATAATATTCCAACCAACTATTTGATAACCGATTTCGCGAATAATATAGTATATACTAGCATTGAATTCGAAATTTTGAAACCAAAGACTTATTGTTTTACTAAAATTAGCGATGAAAGTTGAGGATAAAAAAGGAGCGAATAAAAGAATCGTCGTGGTGATTGTTATGATATAAAAATAACTAAGTTTTAAACCACCTTTAAACAAGGATACATTATTTTCTTTAAAAATGAATTTTTGAAAAAATAAAGGAAGAAATAATAAAGGAATCAGTTTAACAGATATCGATAACGCAAGAGCCATTGCAGCCCAATACCAATATCCTTTGTGTAATAAATAAATGGTCCAAATTAAAAAGAAAACCATTACTGCTTCAAAATGTAAATTGCCTGTTAACTCAATAATTACAAATGGATTAAGGATGTACCAAAATATTCTATGCTCAGGTAAATTTAAAGATTTTAAAAGCTTTTTTCCGAAGAAGAAAGTACCGATGTCAGCTAGAATAATTAATGAGCGTAGCACAATTGCGGCACCTATTATATTGTTTCCAGAGATAACGGCTGCTACCCAATAGCAAAATTGACTTACAGGAGGATAATTGGTGAAATGACTAGCATTCAATTCTCCCATTCCTTGATGTAATTCCTTTGCTTGATTAATAACAAAATTACCATTAGTTATAAAATCTTCTGGGAGATAGAGGTATGGATTATATCCATTTAACAACATTCTTCCATCCCAGATAAATCGATAAAAATCTTGTGATAAATTTGGAATTGAAATTAAAAATAACAATCGAAAAATCAATGCTAGAGCAGCTAAAAACGATACTTGATTAGCATTGATTTTTATGAGTTTATGAGTAATGAAAAATAAGGCGCCCCAAAGTGTTATTATTTTAAATACATCAGTTCTTTCTGTAAAAGAAAAACTAAGATAAAATACTATTAATGTAAAAATAAATACAAGAGAGAGACGATTATATTTCCATAGATTAAGAATCACATTTTAGATGTTATAGATTTAAAGAATACAAATGAAAACCCTAAGAATAACATAATATGAAATACGAATAAACCAAAATCTTGTAATATAAAAGCGCTGTATAAGGCAAAACCAAAATAGCCCATTAACAATGCTTCAATGATAGTGTTACCAGATATATTTTTATTGATATATTTATTTTCTTTCCAAGAATCCTTTAGGGTATTGATATTGAATTTAGGCGTACGTACAAATTCACTTTTCTTTCCAAAATGTCCTTCTAAGACAGCCATTGAATTATGAACAGAGAATCCCATTGCAACAGAGAAAAAAGTAAAAAATAATTTCACATATTCTAAGAAATTCCAAAAACCAGCGCCGTGTATACGTTTAAATGTAAACCAATAGCAGATAAAGAAAATTAAAGTACTAGATGCAAAAAATGCAATTACATTAAAATACCAGCTAAATAATGGATTACTGTTTTTAATATACATAACAGGAACGCTTAATACAGCTACTAGCAATACCAATAAAAACATACTACTATTCAAGAGGTGAAAGAAGCTATGAAATTTAGTTTTTAACGGGACTGTTTTATCTTTTAATAGTTTCCAAAATAACTTTTGAAAATTTTCAGCAGCACCTTTATTCCACCTAAATTGTTGTGAACGAGCAGCACTGATAACAACAGGTAATTCAGCAGGAGTTTCAACATCTTCAAGATATTTGAATTTCCATTTTTTTAATTGTGCTCTATAACTTAAATCTAAATCCTCAGTAAGCGTATCTCCTTGCCAATTTCCTGCACTTTCGATACAAGTTTTTCTCCATACTCCAGCAGTTCCGTTAAAGTTAATGAAATGATCTTTAAAGTTACGGCCAACTTGTTCCATTGTGAAATGAAAATCCAAAGCAAAAGCTTGAATTTTAGTTAACATAGAATAATCTCTGTTAATATGTCCCCAACGCGTTTGAACTACACCAATGTTGTCATCCTTAAAGTAAGGAATAGTTTGTAAAAGCCATTTTTCTCCAGGTAGAAAATCAGCATCAAAGATGGCAATATATTCACCTTTAGCGATTTTTAAACCTTCTTTAAGAGCTCCTGCTTTGAAACCAGAACGATCAACGCGACAAATATGTTTGATATCTAGACCTGTTTCATGCAAACGTTTAATATGTGCAGCAGTAGTAGCTACAGATTCATCTGTAGAATCATCTAAAACTTGAATCTCTAATTTATCTTTAGGATATTCAATGAGAGCAATATTGTTAAGAAGACGTTCCATAACATACATCTCATTGTATACAGGAAGTTGTATAGTCACAACTGGGATTTCTTCTTTTTTAGAGAAGTCAAAAGTTGGACTGTCATCGGGTTGTTTTCTTGACTTTAGGTAATTGAAAAGTAAATTCAATTGTGCTAAACTGTAAAAAAAGATTACAAGTAGAGCTGCGGTGTATACACTGATAATGGCAATGTCCATTATTTAAAACTATATTTAAAAATCCAACTTAATATCTTAACGCCTGCAAAGATAGCACCTTTTATGGTTCCTGAAACTTTTGAGACGCCTATTCTTTTTTTGTATGAAACAGGTATTTCTGTATACGTATATTTCTTTTTTAATGCTTTTAATTGCATTTCTACGGTCCATCCATACGTTTTATCTTTCATTTCGAGTGCGATCAATTTTTCATATTTGATAGCTCTAAATGGGCCTAAATCTGTAAATTTTGCACGAAAAAAAAGACGCATTAGGTTTGTTGCTAACCAATTTCCAAAAATTTGAGGAAATGTCATAGAACCATCCTCTCTTAATTCTTTATCTCTAGATCCAATTACAAAATCAATATCATCATCTATAATTGGAGCAATGATTTTTGTCAATTCTTCAGGGTAGTCACTATAATCACCATCAAGAAAAACAATAATATCAGGTTTTTCTATTTGATTGGTTATATAATTTAATCCTTTTAAACAAGCATTACCATATCCTTTATTTGTTTCTAGTAATACAGTAGCTCCAGCTTCTTGAGCTACAGTAGCTGTATTATCAGTAGAATTATTATTAACTACTATAATTTCTGAAACTAACTTTGGAATTTCTGCAATGACGTGTTTTATAGAATCCTCTTCATTATATGCAGGAATAATAACTTTTATATTTGATTGCATTATAAAGAGATATTAGGATTGTCTTTTTTGAAACTTAAGAGATCTGTCCATTCACCAGTTTTTAAATCACTCATATAACGCTCAGCTTTAAAGAGTTTGTTTTTTTTGTAAAGTAAACAAAAACCGTCTCTTTTATTATTTTTGTATTGACATTTTTTGGTTAAATCTAATGTTGAATCATAGATAACCCACCATTTTTCGGCTTTATCATTAATATAATGTCCTTCTTTTTTAAGAATATTATTAGTGGAGTAAAAGAACCAATATCCATTTTTTTGATTATTTAAAAAATGGCCTTTTTGAGCTATATTTCCATTTTGATGATAATAAATCCAAAAGTTTATTTTTTTTTCACCCATTATCCATCCTTCAGCTTTAATCTCTCCTGTTGGATAATATTCTCTATGATATTCTTTTGTGTAGCTAGAGTGTTGTCCAGAACCTATAATCATTGCAAAAAGATATGGTATGATAAGTCTGTATAACATAGTGAATTATTAGAATGTCAATTCTTAGACGATTGGATTCTATATACCTAACAAAAAATCCAAAGGTTTTTTAAGCCTTTGGAATTTATTGTTTATTAGATATTTATGAGTTTTTTTTATTTTTTATTAACTAAGTCCATTAAATTAACGTCATTTCCTAAAAGTACATCTGTAGGGTTGATACGTCCATCTTCAGGGCCATTTTCTAATTTTAATACTCCACGAGGACATACAGCAGAACATACTCCACAACCTACACAGCTTGAACGTACTATATTTTCTCCTTTTTGAGCATAAGCTCTTACATCAATACCTTGTTCGCAATATGTAGAGCAATTACCACAAGAAATACACTGTCCTCCGTTAGTTGTGATTCTAAATCTAGATTTGAAACGTTGTACTAAACCTAAATAAGCAGCAAGTGGACAACCAAATCGACACCATGTACGATTTCCTAAAATAGGATAGAAACCAGTACCAATTACACCTGAGAACCATGAACCTATTAAGAATCCGTAGTAAAATTGAATATCTTGTGTCTTGATACCAAGTAAAGTGGGTTGATCTGTAAAGAAGCTATATAATGTAAAAGCTGTCATTACAAGAGAAAATACAAGAACACTATGGATTAACCAACGTTCTATTTTCCATGCAACAAGTCTTTTACTAGATAATTGACGATAAGGATCTCCTAATGTTTCAGCAAGACCACCACATCCACAAACCCATGAACAATACCATCTTTTTCCGAAGAAATAAACCATTACAGGAACAATAACAAGCGTTAATACAATTCCCCATACAAGCATAAATACACCTAGACCACCACTATTTATTAAATTATTGATATTCCAATCAAAGAAGAAATCATAGTCTAATGGGAATGCATTTTTAAAATCAAAATATGGTTTGTTAAAACGAACTAATATTTCTGGAATTAGAAAAGCAAAACCAATTTGGAAAAATAATACCGCTGTAGTTCTTACAATTTGATACATATTGTGACGATATTTTATATACATACGTACTCCCATAACGAGCATTACAGTACAATATAAAAAACCATATAAGAACCATTGGCTAGCTAAACCTCCACTAAGGCTAGCGCTAATCGGATCTAAAATATATGTCCAATTAACAATATATTCTGGACGGAAGTATAATAATAGATAGAAACCTACCAAATAAATAAATGCAATAATTCCAATCCAACCTCTATTAGTAGCAGCATTTAAGAAAATTCCATTGTTTTTGATACCAGGAGCTCCAAGTAATACGATATTAGGCAATATAAATAATAAGGAACCTATAATACCTAACCCAAAAGTAAGCCACCAATACATTCCTTTATTATCTACAATAGATCCTTTTCCTGCTGGTTTGATTAAATCATAAGAGATATTGTGAACTTTCCCCCATATAACTTTATCCCATTCTTGGTTTTTTTTGTGAATAGCATTAGACTCTTCTAGTATTTCGATGATATCAGATGATAAAGCAACAGCACTTGTATATTCTTTATCAGCAATGTTTTTAGAAAAAGTAGAAATGAATAATTCACTTTTAATTCCTTTAGAATCAGTGAAGGATTTAAAAGCATCTGAGGTTACTTCATATTTACCGATGAAAAGCAAGGAGGTAAAAATGGCTAGACCGGCAAGTAAAATCGCTAATCCTGTATATTTTATAGCTTTCATTTGTTTTATTTTTATGAAAAATACTTAATGTAAAGTATCTTATTTTATAATTAATAGATTAATGGGGTTACGCTTTACTGAAGATACGTTTCCAGCTTTTAGCTTTTACTTTTATAGTAGTGCCGTTTTCTTGATTAAACTTACTTACAATTTCTTGTTCGTAGTGTTTATAAAACTCAGGATCAAAATTAGCATCCTTAAGGTGTGCTAATACATGTTCTACATTTTGTTCTTCAGTTAACCACTGATCAAATATCTCGTGACGCATGCGTATACCAAAAGTGTTGATTCCTAGAAATTTCCTAGTATCAGTATCATAATTTAAATGAATACATCGTTTTCCACTTTCATGTTCCCAATAAAACTGAGAAGTTCCTTCTTTTGGCTTTGCCCATACCCAACCGTATGTTTGATATTCAATATCAATAAACTTAGCGCTGTTAAACCAATGACCAGGTTTATATTCGATGCGATTTCCACAAATAGTTTGAGCAAGAGTTTCTCCCATCATACGACCTGTATACCATACCGCTTCTATAGGCCTTCTACTACCAATAGCTTCATGCTGTTCTGCACAATCACCAATAGCATAAATATTAGGTATATTAGTTTCTAAAAAACGATTTACTTTAATTCCTCGACCTAATTCTATACCAGAATCTTTTAAGAAATCTATATTAGGGGATACTCCAGCAGTAAGACCAACAACATTACAATCTATTACTTCTCCTGTTTCCTGTATAACAACTGCTTTTACATTTCCTCGTTCATCTGATACAATCTCTTTTAGATTTGTACCAAGTCTTAAATCGATATGACTATCTAAAATTTCTCGATTGATCATTGCAGATTCTCCTGGAGGTAATACACCATTCCAGAAACTTGATTCTCTTACAAGAAAAGTTACGGGGATATCTCTAGAATGTAGCATCTCAGCTAATTCGATCCCAATTAAACCACCACCTACAATGACAGCTCTTTTACAGGATTTATTATTAGGAGCATATTTTTCTAGATTTTCCAAATCTTGTTTATGATACATTCCCATAACCCCATTGAGATCTTGGCCAGGCCAACCAAATTTATTTGGTTTAGAACCAACAGCTAAGATTAATTTATCATATAATAAGGTCTCACCGTTTTCAAAAACTAATTCGTTATCTGAATGATTAACTTTAGAAACGAATCCTTTTTTTAATTCGATTCGATTTTTTTTCCAAAACCAGTTTTCGTAAGGCTGCGTATGTTCAAACTTCATATGTCCCATGTATACATACATTAAAGCAGTACGAGAGAAGAAATAATCAGTCTCACCAGAAACAATAGTTATTCTTTTGTCAGATAATTTTCGAATGTGCCTCGCGGCTGTAATTCCGGAAACGCCATTTCCTATTATTACGATATGTTCCATAGATTGTAGTTGGGTATTATTGAGTAACTCAAAAATTTGTATTGACTTTGTCGTAGATAAATATAAGAACTTAACGAATGATAATAATTTAGAATGAGTCTAAAAATAGAAAGGACTATTATCTATATGGTAAGTAGGTAATATGTGGGGAGATAGGCTTTAAGTAATTGAATTTTAGCATTTTTTTAAGATTTTTTGTTTTTTTTGATGTAAGTATAATCTATCGAAGTCGACTCAAACGATAATTATTCATAATATTAGGTACCCACAAATCATATATAAAACCAAATGAAAAAATTTATTATCATAGTATTAGCGCTATTAAGCTTTAGCACTAGTTTTGCTCAAATAGATCAGTTTTTTACAAAATCGAATACTTTCTTTAAAACACATGTAAAAAACGGAAAAGTAAATTACAAAGCGATTAAACAATCTCCTGGAGCATTAGATGAATTAATAAAAATGGCAGCTACTATAAGAGTAAGCCCTAGTAAAGCTAGTACTTATCAAGCGTTTTATATAAATGCATATAATTTATCTGTTATAAAAGGAGTTGTAACTAATTATCCTATAAAGTCACCACTTAATGTAAAAGGATTTTTTAATAAAAAAATATATACATTAGGAGGAAAGAAAACAACTTTAAATGATTTAGAAAATAAATTACTACGAGCTAAATTCCCTAAAGAAGCACGTTTTCATTTTGCACTAGTATGTGCAGGATTAGGATGTCCTCCTATTATTTCTGAAGCATATTTACCAGGAAGTCTAAACAAACAATTAGAAAGACAGACAAGAATAGCTTTAAACAATCCAAAATTTATACGAGTAAAAGGAAAAAGAGCACAATTGTCTAAGATTTTTGAATGGTATAAAGTTGATTTTACGCACAATGGTAGCGTTATAGATTATATCAATAAATATAGAAAGGTAGCAATTCCATCTAATACAAAAATATCATACTATGCATATGATTGGAACTTAAATGCAATAAGATAAACAACTCGAATACAGCTATAAACTAGAACTGAATATAAATAACATCATGAAAAGGAAAAAAATATTAATTGCACTATTATTCTCTGCATTCGTAGCGAATACAGGATTCTCTCAAGAAGAAGATTCAGAGATATCTAATGTACAAGAATATACTCCATCAAAACTTTTGAAAAAAGGACAATGGGATATTAAATTTTTTAACAGCCTTTATACGCAAACAAAACAAACTGTTGGAGGAGGAGGATCTTCTGTTGATATTGATCGACAAACTTTCTTTACGAATACAACCGAAATATATACTGGTGTAAGTAATTCGTCTAGATTTAATGTTGGTTTAATAGTACAGACTAGATCCAATACATTAGGAGGACAGAGCGCGTTAGATGTGTTTAAATTTGAAAATAATAGAGTAGATAGTAGAAGTGGATTAAATGCAATAGCACCTTCTATTAGGTTGCAACCTTTTGCAAGTGTTAGTAATTTCTCTTTAACAAGTTCATTTTTTATACCTGTGTTTAAAGATGAACCAGGAGGTTTTTTGGATAGAAGAAGTTATGTTTGGGAAACTAAATTTTTCTACGATAAAACTTTTGGAGGAGATAAATGGCAAATTTTTACAGAAGCAGATTTTGCTTTTAGCTTTGGAGAAGAAGGAGCAGATGCAGATCCATCTACAGAAAACATAAGTGAACGATTTGCAAATAATAGTTTATTCCTACCTGTAAGTGCATTTTTGAGTTACTTCCCTTCTAGTAAATCTACTGTATTTGTAAATGCGCAACAAGCTTTTCTAATTGATTTAGGAAATGAATTTGAGCAAAACTATACACAATTAGGATTTGGTGCAAAATATCAATTAACAAGAATATTGAATATTGAAGCGTCCTATGGAAAATTTGTAAGAGGAAATAACTTTCAAGGGTTAGGACAAACATTTAGCATAGGATTAAGAGCTATTTTATAGTAAATAGAAATGCAAAATTTTTAGGTTAATAAGAATAAAAAATAAGCAATGAACAAAACAAAAGCCTACTAGTAACGAATACTAGTAGGTTTTTGTTTTATAAATCAATAGATTAGTCGTAAAAAAAGAGGTTTTCAAGATCGTGATGAATTTGAGAATTTATAAATGTAAGGCGATGAAAAAAAGAGTTTATATAATGTTGTATTTATTTATAACATTGGTTATACAAGAGGGGACAGCTCAAACAACAAAAATTAATGGTGTTAGTTTTGTAGCTTCTGGAAAAGAGGTTACAAAGCAGAATATAACGCCCCTTATTGCATTAAATGCAAATTATGCAACGGTGATGCCTTTTGGGTTTATAAGAAATACTTCTAATCCGGAAATATTTTTTAATTCTAGCCAACAATGGTTCGGAGAGACGAAAGCAGGAGCTAAGCAATATATCCAAATGTTGCAGAAAAATAGGATTAAGACAATGATAAAACCTCAAATATGGATATCACGAGGTGCATATACAGGTTTTTTGAAAATGGAAAATGAGGCAGATTGGAAGCAGTTAGAAGCTTCATATACTAAGTTTATTATAACATACGCAAAATTAGCACAAGAAATTAAAGCTGATATCTTTTGTATTGGAACTGAGCTAGAGCAATTTGTAGCTCACCGACCAGAATATTGGAAGGCATTAATTAGTAAAATTAAAAGTATATATAAAGGGAAATTAACATATGCTTCAAATTGGGATGAATATAAAAGAACTCCATTTTGGAAACAATTAGATTATATCGGAATTGATGCATATTACCCTATTTCAGATCAAGAAACTCCTACTGTCGAAGTTTGTAGAGCAGGTTGGCAACAATGGAAAACGCAAATACAAGAAATAGCAGAAAAAAATAAAAGAAAAGTACTTTTTACAGAATTTGGATACCGCAGTGTTAATTATGCAGCAAAAGAACCATGGAGATCAGATAGAGATATGAATGATGTTAATCTGGAAGCTCAGGTAAATACAACAAAAGCACTATTTGAAGAGTTTTGGAAAGAGGAATGGTTTGCTGGAGGATTTGTATGGAAATGGTTTATTGATAATGAGAAATCTGGAGGAATAAAAAATTCAAGATTTACGCCTCAAAATAAACCAGCAGAAAAAGTAATACGAACATATTTTAAAAACTCATGAAAAAAATAATTATCCTATTTATTAGCATTGTTTTGATTTCTTGTAGTTCTGATAACGAAATGTCAGAAATTAGACTATCCGATGTAGTAGCAAAGTATGAATTGGAGATAGACAATGTAATTGCATGTGCTGCTGGAGGAAGAGTAAATCAAGACGAAATTATAGCGTATGTTTATCCAAGATCAGGAGTTTCGGAAATACGCTATTTCGAAACCGAAAATGCAGAAGTGGATAAAAATGAGTATGAAAATTATAAAGAGGTAATACTTCCTATAGAAGACTTTTTTAATGGATACCTTAAAAAGATTAAAAGAGAAACTACTGTAGAGAGATGGATTATATTAACATTTGTGGAGAATGGTAAATTGCAATTGTCAAATCCTATTAGATTAAAGCATAAAACACAAAATACAAATTATACAGATGCTGTAACGATTGATCAAGAAGAGCCTTTAATGCCATTGTTTATATGGAATGAAGATAACGCTAATCAAAATGCAATTTACTTTGAAGTAGTATCTACTACCGAGAATGAGCTTTTATCAGGTACTTATACATTTGAACAGCAATTTCAATACTACAAATTGGATAATGTAGTATTAAATATTACAAGAGAAACTCCTCCAGTTTTGCAAATGGGGATTCCATATAATTATACAACAATGGGAGTGAGTGAAGATAATTGGGTAAATATCTTTATTGAAAAAGCATTTATACCTTAAAAACAACAACCTAATAGATCAAATAAATAATAGATAATGCGAAAAACAAAAAACTGCTTGTATGAAAAAATTACTATTAATTCTAAATCTATTGCTATTGTCTATCGGGTATGGACAAGAAACAACAATTAAAGAACTACGTATTGAAGGATTAAAAAAAACAAAAGAATCTTTCATACGAAGATTGGTGAAAACCAAAGAGGATAAAGCGTTGGATTCGGTGAAAATAATAACTGATATTGAACGATTAAAAAGATTGCCGGGAATAGCAAATGCCGAATATAGCATTAAAACGAATCCAGAAGGTCAATCTGTTTTGACATATAAAATAGAAGAGAACTTTACAATTATTCCAGGATTGAGAATATCTACAGCAAATAATGGTGAATTTGCTTTTAGAGTTTCAGCTTTTGAATTTAATTTGCTTGGAAGAAATCAATTGGTAGGAGCATTTTATCAAAGAGATGTTTTTGACTCTTATGGTGCTTTTTGGGAAGCTCCATACTTATTCACTAATAAATTGGGGATAGGATTAAATTATCAAGATTTATCATCTTTAGAACCAGTTTTTTTTGATCAAGGAACTATAAAATATAGATTTAGAAGTCAAGCAGGAGAAGTTAAATTTTTATATGAATATGATTTTAAAAATAAAATAGCCTTAGGAGCAAGGTTATCCAAAGAAGAATATGAATTGGATGAAACTGACGTAATTTTAAATACAACAGAAGAAGTTCCAGATTTTTTAAGCACAGATAGATTTACATATTTTGGAGAATATGAGCATGTAGATTTAAACATAGAGTATCAATATGTATCTGGGTTTAGAAGTTTGTTGAATGTACAATTTGTTACGGGGAATGATAAAGAAGAATTTTTAAATGATTTTTTTATAGCAAGAAATGATTTTGAATACTTTAAACGTGTTGGACAAAAAGGAAATTGGGCAAATAGACTTCGATTAGCATATGCATCTAATAATGACAGTTCACCATTTGCTCCATTTGCAGTTGATAACGAGTTGAATATTAGAGGAGCTGGAAATACAATTGATAGAGGAACAGCAGCAATTGTAATTAATACAGAATACAGACATACTTTTTATGAAAAAGGATGGTTTGTTTTACAAGGAAATGCATTTATAGATGCAGGAAGTTGGAGAAATCCAGGAGGAGATTTAGGAGAATTATTTGACGGAAGTACTATTAGGGTTAATCCCGGAGTAGGTTTAAGATTTATTCATAAACGAATTTTTAATGCAGTTTTTAGAATAGATTATGGATATGGACTTAATGAAAATGGAACTAACGGAATTGTCTTTGGGATAGGACAATATTTTTAACAATATATAGATAAAATCGTTTAATGCGACACTTAACCATTATAATCATACTATTAATAAATACGATAGCTTTTTCTCAAGAAGAGTTTATAATAGCAGATTTAAAAGTGCAAGGGAATAAAAAAACAAAAAGCTTTTTTATAAAAAAAATTGCAAGAGTACAAGCAGGAGCTGTTTTAGATTCAGTGCAATTAGAAGAAGATATAAAACGAATTAAACGATTACCGTCAGTATCACATGCGTATTATCAGGTGTTTAAAGCACATGATAATGCGTATAATGTTTTTTATAATATAGAAGAAAATTTTACAATTATTCCGTCTGCCAATGTATATACAACAAATAATGATGAGTTTGCATTTAGGGTTTCAGCTTACGAATTTAATTTGCTAGGACAAAACATAGCATTTGGAGGGTTCTTTCAACGCGATATTTATAATTCGTATGGTCTTAGTATTAGAGCTCCATACTTATTTAGTAATAAACTAGGAATAGCATTTAATTATCAAGATTTAACAACGCAGGAACCTGTTTTTTTGGAGGATGGAACTGCTGATTATAGATATAATAATACATCCTATGAGTTATTAGGATTATATGAATTCAATTTTAAACACCGTATAGAGTTAGGAATTAATTATTTTAATGAAGATTATCAATACAAAGCAGGAGTAACAAGTCCTGATGTAGCTCAAGATTTTGATGTAGATAAGATATTATATAAACTTATTTATGAGTATAACAACCTAGATTATCACTTTCAGTACGTATCAGGATTTAAAAGTACATTAAACTTTCAATATGTGACTAGTACAGAAGCAGTGTTGCCTGATTTTGTAATTGGATGGAATGACTTTTCTTATTTTAAAAGAATTGGTAAAAAAGGAAACTGGGCAAATCGATTACGATTAGGGATTGCTACAAATGATGATTCACCATTTGCACCATTTGCTGTAGATAATAATTTAAATATAAGAGGAGTTGGAAACACAATTGATAGAGGAACAGGAGTAATTGTCTTAAATACCGAATATAGACATACTCTATATGAGAAAGAGTGGTTTATTTTACAAGGAAATGGTTTTGTAGATGGAGGAACTTGGCGAAACCCAGGAGGAGATTTTGGAGATTTTGGGGATGATCAAAATTTTAGAATTTATCCAGGAGTAGGCTTACGATTTATTCATAAACGTATTTTTAATGCTATTTTCAGAATAGATTATGGATATGGAGTAACGAAAAACGCAACAAATGGAATTGTGTTTGGGATAGGACAGTATTTTTAAGAAACAATATGTTTTTTATAATAACGATGAAGTTCTTCTGCAGAAGCACCAAACCATTTTTTTACATAGATAGTCCAAAAGTGATACTGTAATTTCCAAATTCCATTCGATTCATAACGTCTAGCTGAAGTTGTTAGCCAATGTTGAATTACAGTAAATTCGTTATGAGCATATAATTTATTAATAAGGTCATTATCCTCATAAATTATGAACGATTCATCAAAACCTCCTAATTCATTAAATAATTTTTTAGTAATAAACTGACTTTGATCACCGCCTCTACAAGCTCTGTTTTCGAATTGAGTTAACCACCCAGCTAACTGTAACCACCAATGGTTACTGTCAAATTTCATACAAAAACAACCTGCACGATTATTTTTAGAAACCTCTTCGATAATTAATGTGTCAAAATTATTAGGAGGAAAGCTATCCGCATGAAGAAAATATAGAATCTCGCCAGAAGCATGACGACTACCTATGTTCATTTGTTTAGCACGTCCTTTACCAGAATTTAATAAAGTAACGTTGTTAAAATTAGATATAATTTCTTGAGAACCATCACTACTACCTCCATCAACAATTATTAAATCGGCAATATTGTTTGATGATGATGATGATTGCAAATGGGAAAGCAGCTTCCCTATGGTAGCTGCTTCATTAAGTATAGGAATGATAATAGATATCTTCTTCAATGAAATATATATTTTGGATTAAAAATATAAATATTTATTCGTTTAGACTCCAATCGTATTTTTTATAACCTTTTTCTGATTGATCTTTTATTTTTATTTTAGAGAAGCGATTGATGTAATCTTTTACATCCCCACCATTAATTTTAAAATCTTTTTTAAACCAAGAGAAAATTTTAGAAACACTTACAACATCATTGTTTATCGTGTTTCTTACAGGATCATTAATAAAATTATAAGCTTGTTTTTCAAGAGCGCTATTTACATTTGCTCTAGTATATGCTTTATTTAATAAAGGAGGGCAAGAGAAAGAAGCACAATTAATAGCAAAATGAATTCGAGGATCTCCAAATTTACGTAAAATTTTATGCTCTACTTGGTTAAGACTAAACCAATCATCAGCAATTTTAAAGAACTGCTTATCCCATGGATCTTTAATGTCTTTAATACTTTTAATAGGATAATTATCTATAATTAGTTTAATGGTATAAGCATTATAAGTATTAATCCAGTAAGCAAGTTTTTCTTGTTTATTCCAATTCTCTTTGGGAATGTTTTTGGATAAAATAAAAAAGTATTCATATAATTGAGCACTATCGGTTGTAAAGCCCATATAATTTACTTTTCCATCAGGACTAACATGTTTTTTTAATAAAGCATCCCATAATGAATGATCTACAGAGTTTTGTTGTGCAGTAATAGGCAAAATAGCCATAATAAATAGTAGTAAAAAGATTTTTTTCATTTCTCTAATTTTATAGGATAAAGTTCTTGTTTTATAAATGTATTTGGGTAAGTTTCGTCCCCTTCGAAACCTAATTGTATGTTTTTTCCATCATATGGGATATAATCTGTTTTGAACAAATAATCCCAGATACTTAATGTTAGTCCAAAATTTACACCAAACTTTACAGGTAGTTTCTTAGAATGGTGCCAGATATGCATTTTAGGATTGTTAAATACATAGCGAAGCGGTCCATAATCCCATCCTAAGTTTGCATGATTAATGTGACCTATAAATAGAGCGAAAAAATGAACGATAGCAACATCCTGTGCATCAAAACCACCTATAATTGCCATAGGAATGTATAATAAAGACTTATAGACAATAGGTTCCATCCAATGGTAACGTAAATGGGCTGTAAATCCCATTTGTTTTACAGAGTGATGAAGTTTATGAAAGTTCCATAAAAAATCAACACGATGTAATAATCGATGTGTGTTCCATTGCACGAAATCACTTACTAAAAAGAAAACAGTAAGACCTAGCGCTTTAGGAAAAATATCGATGTCAAATAGTTGAAAATCTTTGGTATGTAGACCAATATAACTTAAGATGTTATCAAAAAAGAGAGCAGCAGTATTAGAAAGGGCTATAAGAATAATAAGATTAAGTATGAAAAAATTAAAAAACATATAGAAAGTATCTAACCAAAAATCTTTTCTAAATAACGATTGATTTTTTCTCCAAGGGAATAAAAATTCCAATATCAAAACAAGAAGAGAAATAAGAATTAAACCGTAAAAAAAGTTATCCCAATGATTAGGGTATACAATCTCATTTATAAGGTAATTCCAATATCCTTTGTAAGATGCTATAATATTATTGATATATTTTTCCACAACAAAAATTATTTATAAAATGTATTCTAATGATTTGAACAGTAAGGCGCTAATAAAAGCAGCTATGGGTAATGTGAGTATCCATGAAAGAACGATTTTAGAAATCATTTTGAGATCTGCTTTTTTAGTAGAAACTCCTATTCCAAAAATAGAACCTACAGATACGTGTGTTGTCGAAACAGGCAAACCATGTATACTTGCTGTGGTAACTAAAATCCCTGTAATAGTATTGGCAGTAAAACCTTGACTAGAATTCATAGGAGTAATTTTTTTACTCATAGTAACACCTACTTTCTTAGCATTTATTAAACCACCTAAAGCCATTGTAATAGCAATAGCAATCATACCCCATTGTATGTCAAGGGCATTGATGATAAGTAATAAACCAACAATCTTAGGAGTATCATTAAGACCTCTAGCAAAGCTTACTATTCCTGAGCTTAAGTAATGTAATCCATTAAGTATTTTTTGTAAAGAAAACCCTGCAAAAGACATAGCATATGTTTCGTCATAGTTGCGAGTTCCTCCTATTTTTTTTCTAAGAAAACGCAGTAATATGTAAGCAATTAAACTTAGCGTAGCAGCCATTAATGGACTTACAATTAGTGGTATTAAAAATGTTTTCCCTAATTTGATGAAATTAAAATCATTCCCTACAGCCATAACACCGGCACCAAACAAAGCTCCTACTAATCCATGTGTTGTAGAAATAGGCATTCCAACTTTGGTCGCTATAAAAACGGTAATTGCAGCTCCTAAAGCTATTGAAATAGCAAAAGTAAGAGAAAGAATTAATTCATTAGGAACCAGTCCTTTTCCAGAAAAGTTTTTCACTAATTCTTCAGCCAAAAATATAGCAGCTATAGCACCTGCAAATGTGGTAATAGTAGCCCAATTAATTGCTTTTTTATAATCAGTTATTCCACTCCCAAAAAGAGTTGCAACTCCTTTAAAATTATCATTAGCTCCATTACTATATGCAAGAAAACATGCAGCAATAAAAAGTACAATTAAAATCATAGTACTAGAGTATTAAATTGTAAAGCACCATGGATATTTGTAAATATTCATGGTGCTAGAATTATTTTTTAGCAGCAACCTCCACCATCATAATGAAAAGTTGATTCACTAATATGAATATCATCACGATTAATTTTAGCCAATGCATCAGCTGTTTTATCACACACAGCTAAAGGCTGATTTTTAAGTAAAACGTGACCTAATTTATCATCAAAATAGTCATCTTCACCATAATAAATAGCTGCTTTACCTGTAAAGATACATGGGCCATCTTCTGGCATTGGGTCTTTAATCGCTGCTACTTCAATAGATTCTATATAGATTAACTCATCAGTGTCATAATTTTTAGGATCCAAAATTCTATACGGCTTACGAGCTCTAATTTCGATAGTTCCAAAACCAACATCTGTTAATGCTTTAACATATTCTGCTATAGGCAAACTACCACTTAAACAAAGCGCTCTCAAACGTTCATCATTACGCAATGTTTCATTCATAGGTTGTTCGCAAGTTGGATCACTCATAACTAATCTACCATGAGGTTTTAAAACACGGTACATTTCTTCTATAGCTTTTTTTAAATCCTCAGCTTTAAAGATATTGAAAAGGCAATTTTGAGCAGCTACATCAATACTGTTGTCAGGAACAGGTAAATTAAGTGCATCTCCGTATTTTAAATCAACAAACTCGCTTTTAAACCAATCATTTTGTTCTTCTGCGATTTTAAAATTCTTTTTAGAAGCTTCTAGCATTTCATCAACTACATCTACACCAATTACACCTCCTTTTTGACGAGAGAAATAAGAGAATTGGAGTAATTCCATTCCACCACCAACACCTACGTATAAAACTTTAGGGCTGTTAATAAGATCTCTAGCATCTACAGTACTACCACAACCGTAGTTCATCTCTTGCATTATTTTTGGGATTTTTAAACCAGGTAATTCCCATATTGGATTGGTTGTACAGCATAATCCCACATCTGGTGTTAGTGCCGCTTCTTTATAAACATCATGTGTTGTATCTAAATAACTCATTTGTCGTGCTTTTTTTAATGTGTATTAAAGTTTTCCCCAGAAGAAAACTGAAAAATTATTTATAGGGTTTTTATTAATTCTTTAAAAAGAAGAATCATATTAGGCTCTGCTTTGCCTGCCATAGCTATAATTTCTTCAATGTTAACAGGAGCAAGATTATCAGGGTCGCATTCATCTGTTAGAACAGATACAGCAGCGACAGGTAAATCTAAATGATTGGCTACGATGATTTCAGGAACAGTACTCATCCCGACAGCATCAGAACCAATAATTTTTAAATAACGATATTCAGCTCTAGTTTCTAATTGTGGACCAACTACAGATGCATAAACACCTTTGTGTAATTGAATTTTATATTCTTTAGCGATAGATTCTAATGTTGCATTAATCATAGGACTATATGGAGCACTCATATCAGTAAAACGAGATCCTAGTTCTTCTACACCTTTAAAAGCTAGAGGCGAACCTCCTTGTAAATTGATATGATCATCAATCAACATTAATTCACCTTTTTTAAAGTTGAGGTTAATGGCTCCAGAAGCATTTGATACGAGCAATGTTTGGATCCCTAACTCTCGCATAACTCTTACAGGGTAGGTTATTTCTTCTAAAGAATATCCTTCATACAAATGAAAACGCCCTTGCATTACAATAACACTTTTTCCTTCAAGCTCACCGTATACTAATTTTCCCTTATGAAATTCAACAGTTGCTGTAGGGAAATTTGGGATTTCACTATAGCTTATTTCTTCAATGATTTTGATTTCATTGATTAATTGCCCTAGTCCGGTACCTAAAATGATTCCGATTTGGGGAGTTTTGAATCCTTTATTTTGTAAGAAACTTGTTGTTTCCTGTAATTGCTGTTTCATATATAATGTAAGTTGTTTTATAAATTTATTGGTGTCAAAAAAGTTTTAAAAGCAGGAACATCTTTTATGTCTTCATAATAATCAACATCATTTTTAGCCTCTAGTAATTTTACGTTTTCAGAAACTAAATCATGTAGAGTAGCTTCTAGAACAGAAGCTGTACCCCAAGCTTTATTTCTAAAAATATTTGAATGAATATTTTTCATCCCTAATAAATAATACCCTCCGTCTGTTGCTGGCCCTACAACATAATCGTGCGTATCTAACGCATTAAAGGCGTTTTCTATATCTTCTTGATTAAGGTCATACATATCACTACCAATAATGATTATATTTTGATATCCTTGAGAAAAGCCGTTTTTAAAAGCATTTTCCATTCTGATCCCTAAATCATCTCCTATTTGTGAACGTTTATGATAGATATCCTCATTCCATAAATCGTTTTCTCTAACTTTTACAGAATAATGAACTTCTTTATCTACAGGGAGGTTTTGTGTAAATGAAACTGTATGTTTTAATAAAAAAGTATAGATGTCCAAAGCTATTTGATCACCTACGGTAGCAGCCAATCTAGTTTTGCATTTCCCTAATTCTGGATTACGAGTAAAAATTAATAATAGATTTTTTTGAGTCAAGATATTTTTCTTTTAGATTTAATAAACTTTAGTACCATTGATTAGCCATTTAGCCCAGTCTTTTGAATATACGTGAACGTCATTTGTAGTCTCATTTTTAGCATTAACAACGGGTAAATTGTTGTTTTTCCAATCAAAAATTCCACCATGCAAATTGAATATTTTTTTAAACCCAGCCTTTTTAAATTTCTCTCCAATATCTTCAGATCTAACACCTAAACTGCAATAAATAACGATTTTTTGATCTTTTTTTAAAGAATGACGTTCGATGTTTTTGATGTTGAAATGGTCATATCCAATATATATAGCATCTTTAATATGACTTACATTGTATTCGTCAAACTCTCTCGCATCTAACAAGATAATTTTCTCATTACTATGATAAACTTCTTTGGCAGAGATGTATGGAATACTTTCATTGTTATACTTAGAAAGTAAACTATCAATAGATGTTTGTCCTATACTCCAAAAGGGTAAAAACAATAAAAAATACAAAAGGGCTTTCATGAACATATACCTAACTTAATAATCAATAATAAACCTATTATACCTAATGTGTATAGGTAGAATAGTATAAACAGCCTTTGTGTAAGGGTGTTTTTTGAAATTAAATTAGTTGAGGAGATCCTTTATTAAATAGACGAGCAGTAATTATTGTAAAATACTGTTTGTTTATGGGGTTCCAATCTTTTGATTGAGTGGAAAGAATAATCGTAATGATACGCAGAAGATTACTTCCTATTTTATGATATAAATTGACAATCTTCTTTAAATCAGAAGTATCATCTATATCAAAAAGAGTTTGTAGTAATACTACTTCGGTATTTTTGTTTTCAATGATTTGAGAAATACAATGTGATAATTCTCTAGTTTGCCAAGGTAATTTTAAGAAAGAACTTTTATCAAAATGTGATTTATGAAGCCCCATTAGGTAAAAACCACCGTCTCTAGAAGGGCCTAAAACAAAATTATTGTTTTGTAATTGTTGCGCACTTTCTAGAAGATGATTGGCTGTTAATTGAGGAGAATCATTACCTATTGTAATGACATTATCAAACCCCATAGCATATATATCTTGAATGGCGTTAGTAAAACGTTCTCCAAAATTATGTCCAATCTGTTCTTCTTCTGTAAAAACGAAATAAGGAAGTTTTGCTTTTTTAACAGTGCAAAGTGTTTTCTGATTTAGTTTTTTAAATAAAACTGAATCTTTAGCAATAGCCTTATGTTTCATTTCTTCTTTAGAAGAATTGGCAAATATTAATATGGCAGTTTTTTGATGCTCCATAAATATGCTACGTAATTATAAATACGAGCTAATTGTTTTTCTTTTTTAAAGTTATAACCTTTTTTAAGGTTATGCAACTGTTCCTTGACAACTACTTCCTGCACCAGCGGTGCAACCATAACAATGCTGTGAAATAAGAATATTTCTGTCGTTTAATATGGCTTCATTATATTCACTAATATGTTGAATTTTATTAGCGACTTTTAATCCTAACATTTGATTGAAATCACAATCATATAGCCATCCATCCCAGCTAATAGAAATAGTATTTGTACACATTACATTAGCTACAGCAGACGGATTATAAGCTTCAACTAAAGCATACATATAGTCTTCGTAATTTTCTGAAGCAATTAAATAATCTAGAAATCGACTTACAGGAAGATTCGTAATAGCAAATAGATTATGAAATGAAATTTCAAAATCTTCCATTAAAGCTTTTTTAAAGTCTTTTTCTAGCGCCATTTGATCTCCAGGAAGGAAAGCACCAGATGGATTGTACACCAAATCAAGTTTTAAATCACTATCTGGCATACCATAACCTACTGCATTTAATTCTTGCAATGCTTTAATCGATTTATCAAAAACACCATCTCCACGTTGCTTATCTGTTTTACCTCTAGTATAATGAGGCATAGATGATACTACGTGAACGTTGTGTTTTTTAAAGAATTGAGGAAGATCATAATATTTTTTATTAGCTCTAATTATAGTAAGATTAGAACGAACAATAAAATCTTTGATTCCAGCTTTACTAGCTTCTTCTACAAACCATCTAAAATTAGGATTCATTTCTGGAGCACCACCTGTTAAATCTAGTGTATGAGCTCCCGTTTTTTTAATAACTTCGATACATTGCTTCATTGTTTCTACAGTCATGATTTCTTTACGATCAGGACCGGCATCTACATGACAATGTTCGCACACTTGATTACACATATATCCTACATTGATTTGTAAGATTTCTAGTTTTTTGGGGCGCAACGGAAAATGACCAATTTCTTTAATTTTATCTGCAAATTTTGGTAATTCTCCATCAGCAAAAATTCCTCCATCAAGAATATCCAATTGCCTTTTGGCATTTGCTAATTCATTATTCCGTTTTAATAGAGACTTTGTAGCCATATTTTTTATGTTGTATCGAATATATCGATTTTTACATGCTTAATTTATCGTATTTTTTCATCATCTGCACGCCATGTACCAAAGTAGCTCCACTTTCAATAGCAGCTCCAGCATGTACAGCTTCCATCATTTCTTCTTTTGTAATTCCTTTTTGTAAACCATCCTTTGTATAAGCGTCGATACAATAAGGACATTTTACAACATGAGAAACAGCCAATGCTATTAATGATTTTTCACGAGCAGATAGTGCACCTTCTTCAAATACTTTTCCATAATAATCAAAGAATTTAGTACCAAGTTCTTCACTCCATTCTGTGATTTTTCCAAATTTTCTCAGATCCGCTGGATCGTAATATGTTTTTGACATTGTGATATTTTTTTCAATTTGGTTAAATATACTAGTTATTCATTAAAATAAACTTTAAAAGTACATTTTCAAAATAATCAAGAATTAATATGTAGTCGATCAAAATAAAAGGCCATTACAGTTAAAAATGTTAAAATTTAGGTTGTTGCGAAAAAAAAGAGGCTGTTGAGTTATTATGTATTGTAGTTCTTTAAATCATTTGTATTTTTGAATTTGCTATAAATTATGATGTTATAGCAATTGATAGATAGTTATATGAAGAGAAAAGTTACATTAAAGCAGCTGGCAAAAGAATTGAGTTTGTCTATTTCTACCGTTTCAAAGTCATTAAAGAATGATCCAGAGATAAGTCAGAAAACAATTGATAGAGTTCATGAATTGGCTAACTTTTATAACTATAGACCTAATCCTTTGGCTGTAAGTTTGAAAAGTAATAAAACAAAAACAATAGGTGTTTTGTTACCAGATATCTTGAATCACTTTTTTGCGAAAGCACTTTTTGGTATTGAACAAGAAGCAACTAAAAAAGGATATAAAATTGTAACATGTATTACCAACGAATCTTACAATAAAGAGGTGGAATATGTAGAAATGCTTTCCTATAATAGTGTTGATGGATTTATTGTAGCGCTAAGTCAGGAGACACAAAAATTAGATAAAATAGAACATTTTAAGGAAATCATAAAAGATGATATACCAGTAGTAATGTTTGATAGAGTTAGTGAAGAAGTATATTGTGATAAAGTTATTGTAGATGATAAACAAGCGTCGCAAACAGCTTTGAAATACTTAATAGATACTAATTGTAAGAATATAGCTGTAATTTCTACAATTTCAGATTTAAGTGTAGGGAAATTGAGGTTAGAAGGAGCTAAAAAAGTAATTGGTGAATACGATGGAATAGAAGCGATTGAAGTATTAATTGATACGCCTGACGAAGCAGAAAGAATTATAGAAAACTTTTTGAAAAAAAACGAAATAGATGCAGTGTTAAGTTTGGATGAAACAGCTGCATCAATTACAATTAATATGGCTAATAAACTTGGTAGAAAAATACCAGAAGAGTTATCAGTTATAGGATTTGCAGACGGATTGTTGTCTAAATATTCTTATCCTAAGTTGAGTATTATGTCTCAACATGCAGAAAATTTAGGGCAACGAGCTGCTGAAAATTTAATAGAACGTTTAGAACAAACAAATAATAAAGAAAAATATATTCCGAAAACTGAAATCGTGAAAACGACACTTATTTTACGAGATTCAACAAAATAAGACGAAGTTAAAACCTACCAACAACGCCTATTTGACCTGCACCTAATCTTAAATCCCATTTAATTTTAGGTTTTTTAGGATTGTATACATAGCGCTCACTTGCAGTAAGATATCGATCGATACTTTCTACAATAACAACACTTACCACAATACCTAAAGCTACATCTGTAAGCCAATGAGCCCCTGCCCATAAACGAGAAACCGGAGTAACAAGTCCTAAAGCATAGATTCCTCCTTTTACATAAATATTATCGAATTGTTTAGCAATAGCATGTGCAGTTGTAAAAGAGAGAATAGCATGACCAGATGGAAAAGAGTGAAAATTAGCTTCGTTATTGAAGGGGTCAAACCGATCATTTCCTATACCAGCGGTTGGTCTAGCTCTTCCTACAAGAGACTTACTAAGTGTTTGGATAATTCCTCCAGCAGTAGCGGAAGCTATTAATAAAACACCAGTTCTCCTTACCTTTTCGTTTTTTGTTAATAAACCAAAAGAATAAATCCCTGTAGTTAACCCATAATTATACAAAGGCTTACCAAAGTAGAATCCAAAATCTTTAATTGGCTTAGGAACACCACTACCTTGTTTTCTGAAAACTTCGTCAGCAGGTTCGTCAATAGTGTATAAAAGAGCAGTTCCAGCTACAATAGCTCCTAAAGTAATGTAATCTTTCTTTTTCCAATGTAAAGGTCTAGTATATGCATGTTTTACACCACCAAAAATAGAGACACCATCATGTTTGAGCATCTCCCAAGTGCTAGCTTTTGTGTCTTCAATACGTTGTGCGTTTGTTTGTATCGATAATAAAAAAACAAACAGAAGTAATACGGATTTTATATATAGGGTAGGTTTCATAATATTCATAGTTTCTAGAATTCAAAAATAATGATTTTTGAATTTATTAAAGAAATGTATGAGAGGACTTAGGTAACAATTTTTGGTTTTAAGAACTTTTATAATATTTACTAAGTCAAAAAAATATATTTTTGTATGCTCTTTATTTTAAAATATAATAATATTTAAAAAGATAGAGTTTTAGTATTCAATCTATATAAGGGAAATAAATAGATTACATTCATAATCAAAAAATAAGAATAATGATGAAAAGAACTCATCACAAGTTAAAAGCATTTAATTTACAAGAAATGTTACTAGTATTGGCATTAATAGGAATATTACTATTAATCGCTTTGCCTAATGTTTTACCATTAATAGTTCAAGCAAAATCTCAAGAAGCAAAGTTACAATTAAAGCATATTAGTAATATGCAAACTCAGTATAGGCATTTATACTCAAAGTATTCGATGGATTTTAATGAATTAGATTATGAAGCGCCAGCTAATTTAAATACAGGAGGTTTAGCCAATTATAGTTATGAGATAATAGAAGCTACACCTACAAGTTTTAAAGCCAGAGCCACAGCAGTTGTAGATTTTGATGGAGATGGAGTCTATAATGTATGGGAAATAGATGAAAAAGGAGCTCCTAAGCAAACTGTTAGAGATTAATGTGGTGGTTGGTTAAAGTATTGATATTAGTTTTATTGTTTACAATAGCATATCAAGATATAAAAGAACGAGCAGTATATTGGTTCTATTTTCCGATATTGATGGGATTGTTAATACTAGAGCATTATACTAAAGTAATGATGATTCATTTTTATATAGCAATTAGTATCAATATTATAGTTGTTTTATTGGTAATGATTGTTCTATATATTTATGCTAGATGGAAGATGAAACTTCAATTCTTTCAAGAAGCTTTTGGTCTAGCAGATGCTTTATTTTTCATAGCGATGGCATTAGGTTTTCCTACAATGAGTTTTATAATTTTATTTACGAGTTCATTGTTGTTTTCATTAATCACCTCTTTGTTTTTACAAAGAAATTCAAAAGATAAAACAGTTCCTCTAGCAGGGTATATTTCAATTTTTTTAATGGCAGTGTTTTTAGTTACATGGGGTTTTAAGCCTGTAAATTTATATGTTTTATAATGAGTGATTTATCTTTTGAAATACCCGTAGAATTAAAACAAAAAATAACTTCAGAAGAAGCGTTTCATTATAGAATAATTCCAATTTCGATAAAAGAAGGGGTCTTATATTTAAAAACGGATGTATTAGATATAGATACGTTATCGCAAGAATTAAAAATTATTTTAAATCAGGAAGTTGAACTACAACAAGTATCAAAAAATGAAATACAATCATATTTAACATATAATTACCGAAAAGCAAATGCAGCATCTCAAGAGAAATTGCATTATGCAGATAATTTTCTACAAAAATTAATAGCAACAGCAAAAGGATTTGGGAGTAGTGACATTCACATGGAACCTTATGAGAAAATTTGTAGAGTACGATTTAGACTAGATGGGAAGTTAAAAGAACAATATACTATAAGTATAAAAGAATACCCCCAATTAGTAAACCAAATAAAAATACAATCAGGATTAGATATTTCTCAAAAACGATTAGCGCAAGATGGACGTATTACATTTAAAATAGGGAAAGAAGAATTTGATATTCGTGTATCAACAATGCCAACATTGCATGGAGAGAAAATTGTGTTACGATTATTAAGTAGGAATACACAAAATGTTGATTTAGAAGAATTAGGGTTTACTGCAGAAGAACTGAATCTATATAGAGAAGCAACCAAAAAACCACAAGGGATTATTCTAATTTCGGGACCTACTGGATCAGGGAAAACGACTACATTGTATGGAACATTAAAAGAATTAAATACAGAGGATACGAATGTATTAACAATAGAAGATCCTATAGAATATACACTAGAAGGAATTAACCAAGTTCAATTACGAGAAGATATTAAATTTGATTTTCCTGCGGCACTAAGGGCTTTTTTAAGACAGGATCCTGATGTAATTATGGTTGGAGAAATAAGGGATGATAAAACAGCGGCAATGGCAATAAAAGCTGCATTAACGGGACACTTAGTGTTATCAACTATTCATACCAATTCGGCTTGGGCAACAGTATCAAGATTAATTGATATGAAAGTTCCTCCATTTTTAATAGCAAGTACATTAACGATGAGTGTAGCTCAACGATTAGTACGAAAACTTTGCCCAGATTGTAAGCAAGAAAAAGTAGCGACAAAAGAAGATTTTCCATTAGGGTTCGAAATACCAGAAAGTATAACACATTATGATGAAGCAATAGGATGTAATCGTTGTTATCATACTGGATATTTAGGTAGGAAAGCGATCTATGAATTATTACCGATTACTAGTAAGTTGGAACATGCGATAAAAGGAAATGAATTGCAAATTGATAATTATCTAGCACAAAATAATATAAAAACATTAAAAGCCAATGCAATACGATTGGTAGAAGAGAGGATAACCTCTGTAGAAGAAGTATATGCCTTATTGGCAAGTCATTAATCAGAATAAAAATGAATTTTAAATCATTAAATCAAAGACGTGCAAAAAAGCACATTATAATAATATTCTTGTTATGTATGCATGTAATACATAGTCAAGTTTCACATAAAAATGATGAAGCAAGAATAAAAATTGTAAAGAGTAAAATTGAATTATTAGAAACTGAGATTCCTGGATTGTCAGAAAAAGTAAATATAAATATATCAAATGCTACATTACCAAATTTTTTAAGAGCGATATCAAAATTTCATAAAATAAATATTAATGTAGCAAATGACCTTAACGGAATAACTATCGCTAACGGACTTAATGATGTAACAGTAGGAGATTTACTTCTTTTTTTGGTGAAAGAATACCAATTAGATATTGATGTTACAGGAAATATATTGTCGGTAAAAAAATATGTTAAACCTATAACAAAACCGAAAGAAAAAGAAATAAAGGTAACATATGATGTAATGACAAAAGCTATTACGTTAGACCTTGCAAATGACCCAGTTCATAAAGTTTTTAGGAAAATTATAGATTTAACAGGGAGAAATTTATTGTTTACGCCAGCGTTGAAAGAAAAACCATTATCACTCTATGTAACTAATGTTTCTGTAGATACAGCATTAGAGAAATTAGCAGAAACTAATGGATTAGATGTACATGTAACTGCAGACGGATTTTATACTTTTGAAGATGTTTCAGGTGCGAATCAAAATCTTCGATCATTATCTGGTAAAAAGAAAAGGAGATCTACATTAGGATACGAGGTGATTGATACGATACAAAAAGTAATTTCAGTAAATTTAAAAGAAACACCTGTCGCAAATTTAATAACCGATCTAGGGGAAGATTTACATTTGAATATATTTACAGCATCTCCATTAGAGAACGCAGGAAAAGTAACAGTAAAGGCAGATAAAATAGGTTTCGATGAATTATTAATCAAGATTTTTGAGAGTAATAATTCTAGCGCTTCAACTGTAGTAAACTCTAATTCGAGAAATAATTCAAACACAAGATCTAATCGAAATAATTCAAGTCAGCAAAATACAGTAGCAGCAAATACGATTACCAGTAATTTTACTTTTAAAAAAGAAGGAAATGTTTATTATTTTGGAACCGAGGGGCAATTATCTTTAAAGACAATAGAATCAGTTCAAATGTTACACCGTTCTATAGCAATGCTAGGAGATGCAAATCTAGGAGGAGGGAATTTTGGAGGAGGAAACTTTGTTTCAGGAGGAACTAATTTTGTTGGAAATCAACAGACTAACTCAGGGTTGCAACAAGGAGGGAATAACAGAAATACTTCAAATAATCGTTCTTTTGGATCCAATTCAAGTTCATTCTCTAGAAATACGTCATTTAATAATAGAGGAGGAACTAATAGAACTACAGATGCAGGATCGATTTTAGAGTTATTTCCAATAGCTATTGTTGAAGGTTTGGATATAAAAATAGACATAGAATTGAATAGTTTTATTATTAGCGGTCCTAGTACAAAAGTAGAGAAATTTAAGAAGTTTGTACGTTATATAGATAGACCAGTTCCGTTAGTTTTAATAGAAGTAATGATATTAGAAGTGAATCGTACTGCTACAGTAGATGCAGGAATAGAGTTTGGATTAGGTACAGAGGCACGAACAACTTCTGGAGTAACATTTCCTAATGCAAACATAACGTTAGGAGCAGAAACTATTAATCGAATTATAGGAGGTTTTGATGGATTTGGATCGTTAAATTTAGGAAATGTTTTGCCTAATTTTTATATGGATATTAAAGCAATGGAGACCAATGGGAATGTGAAGATTTTATCAACTCCAAAATTAAGTACTTTAAGTGGACATAAAGCATATTTATCAAGTGGACAAACTACTTATTATGCTGTGACAAGTCAGAATATAATTGGATCTCAAAACCCACAAACATCAGAGATAACAAATTATCAGCCAATAGATGCCGAATTAGCATTAGAGTTTAAGCCATTTGTAGCTGGAGATGGTCAAATTACATTAGATATTCAAGTAATTCAGTCTAATTTTAGTGGAGTGAGAATCGCAGAAAATGCACCGCCAGATATTAATAGTCGTAGATTCTCATCTATCATGAGAATGCAGGCAAATGATATCGCAATTTTAGGAGGAATAGAGGAGAAAATAAAAAATGATTCTGGATCAGGAGTACCTTTATTATCTAGAATACCTGTATTAAAATGGTTGTTTAGTAAACGAAAAAGAGAAGATACAAAACGTAAGTTGAATGTTATTATAAAACCAACGGTATTTTATTAACCAGATAGATTATGGAGTTGAAAATTATACCTAAAACAATATATGCGTTAGTTCATAGAGTAGAGAAAGACGATGAAAAAATAATAGCTGGAGTTGTTGTACAGCAAAAAAAAGAAGAATTTGAACTCAAAGATACGTTTACAAAATATACAATCCCTAGTGTAGTAAAACATCTTAAAAAAGGAATAGGAATACATTTGACTATTTCAGGGAATCAGGTTATAAGTAAAACGCTTGAAGGAACAGAAAAAGACGATGAGGAAATAATAGCAGAAGCTTTCCCTAATTTAGATATAGAAGAGTTTTATGTGCAGATTTTACGAACAGAAAATAGATCATTTATAGCAATATCTAGAAAACAAGTTATTAATGAGATTATAAAAGAGTATGAAAAAGAAGGAATTTGGGTACAATATATTCATTTAGGAGATTTAGTATTAGCAAACATAGTTTCTTTTATAAAAGATGATATATTTTATAGTCATCAAACGAAAATAGAAACAATTAATGATGAAATAATTTCTTTTGAAAAATTAAAAGAAGAACAATTTCAAAAATATAGAATAGGAGAAGAGCAAGTCGCGCAAGAATACCTAGTACCACTATCTAGTATTTGTTATAAGTTGATAGGAGAAGTTGTATTGTCTTCTAATTATGAAGAAGAAGAAATAATATTACAGAAGAAATATAAGTCAGTTCAATTCTATAAAAACGGATTGTTATATGGTATTGGAGGAATGTTTTTTTTGCTTTTAATGAATTTTTTAATATTTAATTCAGCCTATAAAAAAGAGCAATTATTAAAAGAAGAAATACAATTATATAGTAGTCAAAAAGAAAATTTACAAAAAAGAAAAGAAACAGTAAAAAGGAAAGAAGAGATCGTTGAGAGTATCTTAAAAACAGGATTTTCAAAAAGTTCATGGTATATTAATGAAATTGTAAAGAGTATGCCTACTTCTGTGATTTTGAAAAAATATAACTATCAACCAATAGAAAGAGCCATACGAAGTAATAAAGAAATTCAGTTAGAAAGGGAAACAATCAGGATAGAAGGAGAATCGTTAGATAAATCAGCTTTTACAACTTGGTTAAGAACACTAGAAATATTGGAGTTTATCGATCAAATAACGATAGTTCACTATGGAGTAGTTAAGAAAAGAGCAGACTTTGAAGTTGTTATAAAAATGAAAGAGAATGACACAAAAGAATAAGAATAGAATGTTGATTGGTGGACTACTAGTTTTATTTTTAGTGGCCTATCAATTTAGTTTTTCAAAAACAATAATAGTAAGAAGAAGCGTAAAAAAACTAGAACAGCAAACGGCAATTTTTAAGTCAACTCCCGTACAATTAGCTAAACTAAAACAACGAGAAAAGCAATTGGATGTAATCTTAGCAGCTAATAATGTAAAAGGAAACTCACTTCAAAATAATATTTTAAAAACATTAAATGAATTATCAATAGAAGATAAATTTAAAATAATCAAATTTGAAGAACCTCATGTTTATCAAACACCTGCTACACAAAAAACAACAACATACGATATTACATTAGAAGGAGATTTTGAAGCCTTATTAAAAGTAATCTATGCATTAGAACAAAAGTATAGTTTTGGTAATGTAGTTCAGATGCAATTCGAGAAAAAAAAGAATTTTAGAACAAATAGAGAATATTTGCAATGTAGATTACTATTGCAACGTTTAAACTAGATAATTTGCGGTATTAACGTAAAAATAATTATACATATAGAAAAATATTATATCTTTGTCGTATAATATCAATCAATCAATCAATCAAAAAATGAATTGCAAAAATAAAATAAGACTTCAGAAATTCCATAATGGAAGAGAAAAACGATTTATAAAATCTTCAAAAAATAAATCAATTCTATAATAATCATTTATAAATAAGTAACTGTGCAATAAAAGTGCAGAATATAATTTTATAGAGATTAATTATAAAACAAGTTAATTACAAATAAAACATGAATAAATTAGGATTACCTATAGCTATTGTTGCATTGTTAGTAAGTATTGGATCATTCTTCTATTTACAATCGTCGTCAGATTTAGTATATGTAGACGTTAATAAACTATTAGATGGTTACAAACGGACAAAAATTGTAAAAGCAGAGTTTGATAAAAAAGCGACAACGTTAAAAGCAAATGTAGACAGTTTATTAACTGGATGGCAAAAAGAATTAAAGTCATATGAAAAAGAACGCAGTAGTTTAAGTAAGAAAGAGCTTGAGTTGAAAAAAGAAATTTTAGCAAATAAGCAACAACAAATAAATAACTACCAACAAGCAGTACAAAGGCAATTACAAGAAGAAGATAAAAAAGTAACACAAACAGTTGTTAATGATATCAATGATTTTGTGAAAGAATATGGTAAAAAGCATCAATACAAAGTGATTTTTGGAGCAACAGGTAGCGGAACGATTATGTATGGAGAAAAAGGAGCCGATTTGACTGAAGAGATTTTGGAACAGTTAAATGCAGAATTTGAAGGGAAATAAAGTGTAAAAAGAACCACTTTTAAGATCACCTTAAAAGTGGTTAATATCAATTAAAGCGAATCAAGATATCATATCAATATGATTAAAAAAGTATGTTATTTTATTGTAATAATTACATTGATAAGTTGTACTCAAAATACTTTTGAGACAACAGACGACATGTGGAAATACCTAAAAGATCCAGCACAAGAATATGTGCAAACCAAAACAATAAACGGAGTTGACTTTTCATTGGTATACAAGCCAACAGACTTATTGGTAGCACAAGAAGCTACAGAAACTACCACAAAAGCAGCGTTAGATAGTTTACGAATTAAATATAGAAAATATCTGTATTTTAATTTGTCAATGTCAAAAAATAATCAAGAATTATTAAGTAGTGTAGCTCAAAATCGCCAGCAATTTGGAGGAATGGTAAATCAGTTAGCATTCGGGATGGAGGATAGGATTCATGTTTTTACACCTCAAAAAGACACCATTCCTATGGCAGATTATATATATCCTCGAATGTACGGGATGAGTAAAGCAACTACATTATTACTAGTTTATCCTCGAGATAAGAAACTGTTAGAAGAAACATATTTTAATTTTACGATAGAAGATTTGGGAATGTATACTGGGGAAGTGAAGTTTAAAATACCTACAGAAATTATAAAAAAAGAACCAAAACTACGATTTAATAGATAGTTAATAGAATAGCTGTCATAGTTAAAAATAATAATCAAAGAACGAATACTCCTTTATAATACTAATATGAAGATAAAAACTAAATTTTCACACCGTATAATTGCAGTGTTTTTTACACTCAATTTTATACAAACTCTCATACCGTATAATCAATTGTGGGCAAATAATAATGGGCCAAAATCTCCTGAAGCTGCTGCTTTTGAATCTGTTGATGCAACCGATATGGTGAATTTATTAACAGGTGATATGTCATATGTAATGCCATTGTTAACGGTTCCATCTCCAGAAGGAGGGTATCCAATAGCTTTATCATATCATGGAGGAGTAGCTGTTAACCAAGAAGCTTCATGGGTAGGATTGGGATGGACATTAAATCCTGGTGCAATTAACAGAAATTTAAATAAAATACCAGATGATTGGAATCAAGTCAAAACATATAATGTAGTGCATGATAGTGGAGGGGTTCTAACAAATTTTAGAGGGAGTGTTAATTTTGGAATTAGCGGAGTAGCTACTACAGGAGAGTATATAAGTTATTCTGAACAAAGAGCGTTTAATGGTCAAAATAGATTTAATTCTAGATTGGACACAGGTAGACAAGAATCTCATTTAGGAACTAATATAAGTTATGGAACAGATGGAGTAAGTATAGGTATAGGTATAGGTGTTGCTCAGGTCTCTTTAAGGCAATCTTTTATTACTGGTGAAGCTACTGTAGGTGTAAATATACCAGGTATAGGTGTTTCTTTAAATTCAGATGGTCTAGATGTTTCTGTAGCAGGTAAATCTATAGGGTTAAATACAGAAAATACGGGAGCAAGAAGTTTGAATTTTAGTACGCAATCATTTAATATAAGTATTCCAGCTCCTTTTGTTAGAGTAGATTTATCATATTCAAGAGCTAGGTATAGTTTTTATGAACGAGATTACACAATAAATCAAGGAACATTATATTTAGGAGATACAAAACAGGTATATGATGATAATAATTTCCTACAAAAAATAGATTTTGATAATCAAGAATCTTTTAATACAATTAATAGAGAAAGCGAATTAACCAGAGGGAATTATACAACATTGAGTTATGATGACTACTCTGTTTCTGGTCAAGGTATTTCAGGGATAATGAATCCCAAAATTCTAGAGCAAGGATATGCTTATAATAAAGAGACGAGTGTTGGAGGTTATGGTAATTTTATTGTAGGAGAATATCCAAATGAATTGGTTGATTATAATAAGAAAATAGATGGAGTAGAAGAGAATAAAATGCATTTTTATTTAAGTAATGAATATTCTTCGTATCTAAATATTACTTCTGATCTGTGGGATACAAATATTAACAATCCGACAGATATATTTGATTATTTGACTTTAAATAATTCTTTTAATGATGTTCTATATGGTCAAGATACATATAATGAACAAACAGGTAGAATGAAGAAAGGGAATTATATTGAAACTTATACGAATAAAGAATTAATTGAAAATCCTAATAAAATTTTAACTCCAAATGATTTTGTAAGAAATACAGATGAAGTACCAGAAGATGGTATAGGAGCTTTTAAAATAACATCATTAGACGGAAAAACATATCATTATTCGATTCCTGTATATCAAAGAGAAAAGATATCGAGAGTTACAAAAGTTGACGAAAATATAGAAACTGTTTTTTCGGAAAATCAGCAATTAGAGCCTTATGCTACGCATTGGTTATTAACAGGGGTAACAGGACCTGACTATGTAGATGTTGATGGAGATAACAAATTGTCTGAAGGTGACTATGGATATTGGGTAGCTTTTGAATATGGAAAATGGAGTAACGGGTATACTTGGAGGACACCACATGAGGGAGTTAAAGAATTTGATCGTATAAAAAGTTATAATTGGGGAGCAAAAGATATTTATTATCTAGATAAAATAAAGACGAGAACACATACGGCTTTATTTATTAAAGAAGAACGAAGAGATGATTATTCCACACCAATCAATATTCCTAATGGACCAACGGGAACGCAATGGTTTCAAGATGTTCATTTTCGATCACAAGTGCAAGGGAAAGATGGGAATGTTTATGTGTCAGGTGTGTATGATGCTATAAGACCTATCACACATATGAATTCTACTGATGTTATCAAAACTAGTCATGGAACAAGTTTTCATGTAAAAGAACATAAATCACTTCGACTAAATAAGATTGTAGTTTTGAAAAACGAGAATCCTTATAGCGAAATACAAAAAACACATCCTAATGAACCATTAGTGAAAAACCTAGGAAGTTTAGAAGTAATAGAAAATTATCAAACATATGTTCTTCAGGGAATACCTCAATCTGGACAAATATTTAGATATAGAAGAGAATTAAAAGGAGAATTTTATGGCAATGTCTTAGATATTGGAGATGTAAATGCAATGGCGCCTAACATAATTAATAATGCTATAAAAACTATTCAATTTAATTATGATGAAAATTATCCATTAGCAAAAAATACACCTAATTCGAAATCTTTATCAAAAGGGAAATTGACATTGAAATCAGTTCAAAATATAGGTAGAGATGGAGTTCAAACAATCCCACCATATAAATTTACTTATTACGACCAAAATGTGAGTTTTAATGAGGATCAAAATGATTCATGGGGTTTTTATAAGAATAATCCTGACGTCTGGAGTTTAAAAACGATTCAAACACCTACAGGAGGACTTATAGAGGTAGAGTATGAACCAGATACATACCATAAAGAAGTAGCTGAAACAAATAGAGTTTTACGAGAAGATTTGAAGTTTGGCTTTAGAGAATCATCAGCATATGGTAAATATTTAGAGGTAATAAATATAGATAATCCAATCCATAGAATAGACTTTAGAAAATTCTTTGAGATAGGCAAATTAGCTTATATAGATGTATTGCATTGGAGACACCCTAATGGAAATAAAGCCCATAGAATAGGAGATGTTGCAGGTGAGGTTAATGTAATTTCTGTAACAGAAGATAAAGTTGTTTTTGATTTGCCAGATTTTAATATACACCCAACTGTACGAAGAGGAAAGAGTTGTTTTAATGAAGAATGGGTTTATTATAAAACATATCATAAACTAATAACTGAATGGCATGAGAAAATAGATGAGAAGAATTGCGAAGATCCCCGTGATACTAGTAATGGAACACGATCAAGGTATAGTTTTTATTCGAATAAAAAGCTATATAATAATGGAGATAATGAAGGTGGCGGTTTGAGAGTAAAAAGTATAGCCATAATTAATGAAACGAATGAGAAATATAAAACAGGATATAAATATAATGATCCAAATACAGGAAAAACATCAGGAGTAACTTTATACGCACCTGTTGAATATACAAAAAATGTAGATTTCGTGACAGAATTACCTGCTCCTAACGTAATGTACGAATATGTAAGAGTGGAAAATTATTCGTTAGATGATCGATTAACAGGATATAATGAATATAAATTTAAAGTACCAAAAAATATTAATTATACTAACCGAGGATTTGAACTAGATGATCTTATATCTCTTACATTAAAACAAAATAAAGATATTAGTGATATTAATTTGCAACTAGGAGGGAGAGTTCAAAATGTTGATGTTAATTTTTCAAAGCATGAATTAATAGACAATACTTCTGCAATGGGGAGTTTACTTTATAATAAAACATTTAATGCAAAGGGACAATTAATGTATGCTACAGAAAATGTTTATAAGTCGAGTTCAGATAATTTGCAAGGTACTTTGGGAGAAACATATAAAAACACTAAGATTCATATAAATAATGATCAACAAAAGAAATATTATGTGAATTCATCTAATAAAATAAGAAAGCAAAATGTTTTAAAGGAACAAAGAATAACACAAGGTGGTTTTACTAAGGTTAGTATTAATGAAAAGTACGATATACTTTCAGGAGTACCTATCGAAATTTTAAGTGAATCTAGCGATGGAAATATATATAAAGAAAAAACAACTCCAGCATATCATATTTTAGAATATAGTGGATTAGGTAGTAAAACAGACAATCCATTAAATAAAAATATGCTTACTCAAGAAAGCATTTCAATAACTGAGGTGAAGAGAGGGATTGACGTATGGGATAAAATATCTGCTAACATAACAACATGGAGTAATCAATGGGAATATGTGAATGCAGATGGAACTATAGAAAACCCAGTTGATGAAAAAGAAAAAATATGGAGAAAGCATAAAGATTATATATGGAAAGGAACAACGAATGCAGATGGTGTTTATATAGGATATATAGGAGAAGATGATGGATTTGATTGGAGTCTAAATGTAGATCAAAGTAACACAAAATGGTTAAATACATCAACAACTAATAAGTATAATCACTATTCTAGTCCGATTGAAACTGTTGATGTTAATAATAACCAAGCATCTAGAAAATATGGGGATGAAGATTCCAAGATATTTGCAGTAGCCAATGCTGGATATAATGAAATGTTTTATTCGGGGGCCGAAGATTTAATATCTGGAAATCAATTTAGTGGACAGGTGAAGAAAGGTGGTCAAGCAGCTGTAGTTACAACAGCACATACAGGTAAGTATGCTTTAAATGTACCAACAAAAAATATAATTTTTATCGTTAAACCAAAAACAGGGAAAAGATATAAAGCGTCAGTATGGGTATTAAAAAATGGCGAGAATTATAAAACAACAAGATTAACTGTTGATGGATATAGAATAGGGTATCATCCAAAAGAATTAGTTTTTGCAGGAGATTGGGTACAAATGAATTTTTATACAGATGAAGTTATGACCAATCAAGATGTGTATTTAATTAATATTTCAAATGATGGTATTTATGATGATTTCAGAATATTACCGCTAGAGTCAACAATGACTAGTTATGTGTATAATGAACGAGATGAATTAACAGAAGTTTTAGGAGCAAATAATTTAGCAACTAAGTATGAGTATGATAAAACAGGAAGGTTAATTAAAACATATCAGGAGGTTATCGATGCACCAACATTTCAAGGTGGAATGAAATTGATTAATACTTATGAATACACTTATCAATCAAATTAATATAAAGCAATCAAAAAATGAAATTAATGAAAATCTACAGTGTAATTTGCTTTATATTAGGAATTACGCAAATAGGGATAGCACAAGATATAAATTCAGTAAAAACGAAAACTTATAGAATTGATGGTACACTAACTGGAGCTCAAATAAGTTATTATGATAAATTAGGAAAGGCGATACAAATTCAAAATTATGATCCTAAAACTAAAAGAACATGGGTGAACGAAACATTATATGATAAAAATGGGAGAGCAGCATTGCAAACATTAGCAGCTCCAGTGGGATATGGTTATAATTTTTCTTATGAAAACGCTTTTATCAAAAAAACAGATGGAACTATTTTTACATTGTCTGATTTTGATAATGTCAATGTTGATGCACCAGCTACGATTGGAGGATTTGCTAATACATTAGGATGGTATTATAGCGAAAACAATATCAATGAGCGATATCAAGACATAACAGATAGACCTTATATACGGACTATTTTTAGCGAACTGAATCCTAATCAACCATTGAGAAATATAGGTGGGAATAAGATAGATAATGAATGGAAACAAACATATACTTTTACAATGCCAGCTGGTCAAGAATTGTCACAACCTACAGCTTTTGGTATTGCAAATTATGTAAATAAGGAAGTGTTAAAAACGGTTACAAGAGATGTTCATGAAATAGAAACAGTAACTTTTGTAGATACAGACGGAAGAACATTAGCAACAGCGCGAAGTGGTAATGAAGAAAATACAAATGGGGTTGCCAGAACAAATAGCGTGCGTATCATGGAACAAGGATGGGTTGATATTCATATCCCTAAAGGAGGATGCGATAACATTGTATTGTATGATAAATCTCCAGTGATTCCAAAAGGGACTAGTTTTGAGAATGGAATAGAGAATTTAAAAACAGTTATAGAGAGCAAGTTTGCTAACGAACAAGCAAAAAACTCAATTGAAATAGAGAAAGAAATTGAAGCTATTCGTAAAGATATCGAGGTGGAGCCAACAGGAGGAATACCTCTTGGGTATTATTATAGAATTTATAATTTGATTACAGAAGAAGTTATAGATAATAAATCACCAACAAATGCATATAGCTTATTGCCTGGTTTTTATAGATTAGAAACACGATATGGTTTTATAATCACAATTTCTGGAAACCCAATATTTCTTTCTGCATCGGCTATTTTTCCAGAAGAATTTGGTGTTCAGCATTGCGAAAATTATTATGACTATAGCCTAAATTATTACAATAAAGCAAACCAGTTAACAAGTTCAGTACAGCCACTAGAGCAATTACAAACTACTTATCTTTATAATGAAGTAGGACAGTTAAAAGAGTCTTCAAACCCAGATGAAGGAGTAGTAAAGTTTAAATATCGTAAAGATGGACAAATTCGATTTTCTCAATCAATCAAACAATATGAAAATGGAAATCAATTCTCTTATACAAATTATGATGAATATGCAAGACCAGTGACTAGTGGTGTATTGACTCCAAGATTGGTTACTAGTTATTTTGAAAATTTAGATCCAGATAATCCAGATATTTTGGCATTGATAGGAGTTAATTCAGAACAACAACATACTGTATATGATAGAGCAGATACAGATGGATTACAAGCTGCTTTTGAAGGAGATTCAAGATTTGTAAATTATGGACAGCAAAGTTTTGTTTCAGGTAATGTTTCTAAAACATATACAACCAATCCATCAACAACAACTACTTGGTATAGTTATGATATTTATGGCCGCGTACAATGGGTTGTGCAAAAAATAAATGGACTTTCAGGAGTTAAAACTATTGATTATGAGTACGACGCTATTACCAGTCAAGTTACCAAAGTATTATACCAAAAAGGAATAACAACAGAACAATTTCTGCACCGCTATACATATGATTCAGCAGATTATGGTTTAGTTAAAGTGGAAACCTCGTTGGATGATATTTCTTATACAGAAAATGCAAGTTATACATATTATGAAACAAGAGGATTGAAACGTGTAAATATAGCTCAAGGTTTGCAAGGGATTGATTATGTTTATAATTTAAATGGGCAATTAAAGAGTATTAATAATCCGAATTTAAATGCAGAAAATGACCCAGGAGGAGATATAAATGATTTATTTGGAATGAATTTGCATTACTATAACCAAGATTATAGAAGAACCAATACGCCAAAGCCAATCGCAAATACTAGTCAAGGAATTGATCAATACAATGGAAATATCAAAGCTTGGGATTGGAATACTAAAAACGAGAATAATGGAGTAACAGATACGTATTATTATAAATATAATAAGAATAATTGGTTGGAAGGAGCAAGTTTTAATGAAGGATTATCTGTAGACGAAACATTATTAGAAAATGAGTATAGAAATAGTTTGGTAACTAGTAGTGAAATAGTAAAGGCGAGTCAGTCAATAACATTACAACCGGGATTTCATGCAATAGGAGGAAGTAATCTAACTTTTGAAGCAAAAATAAATAATGGAGGAGAAGTGAATGGAGATGGAGATTATAATGTATACGGAATTAGCTATGATGCTAATGGAAATATTCAAAGACTGAATCGTAATAAAAATGTAGAAGGAGGTAATAACAAAATGGATCAGTTGTCGTACCACTATAAAACTGATAAACCTAATCAATTATTACGAGTGGATGATGCTGTAACTTTAGAAACCAATGCAAAAGACATAAAAGATCAAGAAGGAGCTAATTATGAGTATAATAGTATAGGTCAATTAATCAAAAATAACGAAGAAGGAATTGGATATGCATACAATGCGAGTGGATTAGTAACAGAAGTAACGAAAAATAACGTACCTTTAGTTAAATTTTATTATAGCGATAAAGGACATAGAGTACGAAAAGAATCGTATAATCCATCGAATGGGAATTTAAATTATACAGAACATTATGTACGAGATGCTAGCGGAACAACGATGGCTATTTATAGAAATGAGGCAGTAATAGAACATACTATTTACGGAAGTAGTCGATTAGGAGTCTATAAACGTGAAACAGGAACAAGTTTATATCAATTAACAGATCATTTAGGAAATGTAAGAGCAGTAGTAGGCCGAACTCAAACTGGAGAAGCGATAGGAGTAACCTCGGCAACAGATTACTATCCTTTTGGTATGCCAATGCCTAATCGTACTCTGAGCGGTGCCGAAGAGTATCGATATGCTTATCAAGGGCAAGAAGTTGATCCCGAAACTGGGAAAGAAGCGTTTCAATTACGTTTATGGGATAGTAGGATCGGACGATGGTTGACTACGGATCCGTATAGTCAATATCATTCACCTTATTTAGGAATGGGAAATAATCCAATCACTATGGTTGATCCTGATGGAGGAATGGCCTGTGATAAACCTGGTTGTCAAGAAACTTCTGTTAATTCTCTGGTTGCTGAAGGATTTAAACCTCTTTCAGGTGAATTGGGAGGTTTGACAGGAAATGACCCTTACCTGTTTACTTCTGGTGTTCAAAATCTTGATGAAGTTTTATTGGTTGGAAGCACTACAAGTAGTAACAATAATTTTGGGTTTTATGACTTCTTAGATAACTTAGTTTGGGCCTTAAACGGTGGTGACATATGGGCTAATCAAGTTCCAGAATATTACACTCTTGGAGACCGTCCTCCTCAATTAATTGGAACGTTAGGAATTTCTGGAGGAGCAAAAATTCTTTCTAATACCTCGAAAGCTATAAATCAATCAACTAGAAATATTATTAATAAGGTTGATGATATTGCGGGAAGTGAATTTATTGACGATGGAATTCGAATGTTTCAACAACCATTATCAAGATCAACACCGTTAACAAAAAAATCAATTATTGAAGGGTTTAGAGTTTCAAATCATGCTTTTAGAAAAAGTGGATTAGGTAGAGGAGCTACAGAAGAATTAGTTAGTAGAACAATAAATGGAGCTAAACAGTCAGGTAACATAATATCAGAATTAGGAACAGGAAAATTTGCTGGAAATATAATTAAAATATATCGGCATAATGATGTAAAAGTAGCTGTTGACCAAACTAGAAATATAATTATGAGTATAAGGCCAACAAGTGGGTTTCATTTTTAAAAAAACAAAATATGAAATATGAATACGACGAAGAAGTAGATGGATTATATATATGGTTTGTAGACGATATAGATAAGGAAAAGATTAATTATAAAAATGAAATTTGGCCAAAAGAGTTTAAAAATGAAATTGGAATACTATTTGATAAAGATGGAAAGATGATGGGACTAGAGGTTCAACCAGCTTCAAAATATTTAGAAAAAAAAAAACTAGTTAACAGCCGCCATCTCTCCGAAGAATAATTAAATCAAAAACAAGAGTGCTAGTACGATACCCTCCCCCTGATGACGCTAGTATGCTCACACAAGAGTGATCGTTAGTGCCCCTGTTGCCGCTAGAATGCGTAACGGCTACCGCTAGCATTTGCTAGTGGCGTTATAGATTGGCGGTTATGAGTAAACAATAATAACTAAAAAAATAAAAAAGCTATTCTAAACGAACTTGGAGTAGCTTTTTGTATTTTGATTGTATGAGCAGAAATTATAAATTCCATAACAAAAGCGGTCTATATTTTGTTAGTTTTGTAACAGTTTACTGGATAGACGTTTTTACAAGGCAAGTCTACTTTGATGTATTAACAGATAGTGTGGAGTATTGTAGAAGTTAAAAAAGTATGGAACTGTATTACTATTGTCTTATGCCAAGCCATATACATTTTATTTTTCGTTCTTCAATCGATCAACCTTCAGAATTATTAAGGGATTTTAAATGGCATACGTCCAAGAAAATAGTAGAAACCATTGAGAACAATCCACAAGAAAGCCGAAAAGAGTGGTTGTTATGGATATTCAGGTGAGCAGGTAAAAAAATGCTACTACAAACAACTATCAATTTAGGTAACAGCACAATAAACCTATAGAGTTGTGGAGTGAAAAGGTAACTAAACAAAAGATAACTTATATCCATCAAAATCCAGTGAAAAACGGTTTTGTTACTAACCCTGTAGATTGGAAATACTCAAGTGCCAGAAATTATCAAGATGATCATACTGTCTTAGTAATAGATGATATTGATTTTCTAGCTTAGGACGCGTATGCTTTTTTTGTATAGATGTCACGTATAAAAGCATTAGTAATCTTGGTAATTACCCGTATTCTATAATTAAATCAACTATTATTTAAATAGAAGGAATAGGAGCCAATCTAGCTGATTATTTTGACCTCATTCAATTACTTCCTAAAGAAATGTTTTGTAAACGAAAAATAATAAGATAAGTAGAAGAAGTTTAAAAACTGATAAAGAGAATTCTATAAAAACGCGTATCTTTGAAAGCTAATCAAAATAATACATTCATCAAAATTAGAATATGCAAAAAGCAATCATAAAAGCACTATGGTTAATCATTATAGTGTGTACAAGTTGTAAAAGCTTAGTAGTCCATAAAAAAACATTGCATACAGGAGAAACCATGCCTGTAGCAATTGGTGTTATAGGTGTTCAAGAAAATACCATAAAAAGATCTTACTTCAAGAACGTAACATTGCCAGTATATGAGCAACCAATTAGAATCAATGCCTCTTTAATAGATTTCACTTCAAAAAGCTATAAGAAATATTACCAAGCAGTAAAAAATAAAGAGAAGATTGTTCGTTTTGTAGATACACTAAAAAAGAAACCACAATATATCAAGCTGGAGATAATAGATAACGTATCAATACTAACGGCACTAGAAGGAAAAGAAAATAAAAAAACAATAGAATATCTTAAAAGTCAACCAGATTCTCGAATGGTTACAACTATTGTAATGAGTTTGCCACCAGAAGATTTACAAAAAATAATAACAGCAGAAACAATATTTTTAAAAAACACTAATTATAAACAATACAGTTTATCATTACAAGGGAAAGACGAAAAGAAACAGCAATTAAGTTTTTCAAGAGGAACTATTTTTGGATATGAACTATCTAGTTTTTGCTGGGGAGAAAACAATCGTAATCGAATAACTATTTTTGATTTTGTTTCAGAAAATGAACGATGTTCAAAAGGTACATATAAGAAAGCTGAAAAAGCAGTAAAAAAGATTAATTATTTAAAATTATAAACCTTGAAAATCAAAAAAATGAAAAGACAAATCCTTTATGCATTCTTTTTAGGGCTTATAGTAATTAGCTGTGAAGAAATACTTTTTGAAGAAAATATAACAGATGAAATAGTTTCAATTATAGCACCAACGAATAATGCTGTAGTAGAAAATAATACCGTAAATTTTAGTTGGGAAACAATTACAGGAGCAACAAAATATAGACTGCAAATAGCGCAACCAAATTTTGCAAATGCAGCTCAAATACTAGAAGATACACTAATTACTGGAGCGAATTATAGAACTACATTAACTCCTGCTAATTACGAATGGAAAATAAGAGCACAAAATGAAAGCTCTGAAACGGAGCCTACAACAACACAATTTAGAGTAGAAGAAAGTCAAGATTTTTCAGCAAGAGAGGTGATATTGATAAGTCCTGCAGATGCTCAAATAAATAGTGCAACTCAAGTAAATTTACAATGGACAGCTGTTACAGATGCTACGATATATAGAATTCAAATACTGAATGAAAGTAATGTGGTTGTTCAAGAAGAGACAACTACAAGTACTTCGATACAACTAACATTTCCAGAAGGAAATTCATCTTGGCAAGTAAGAGCAGAGAATCAAACACAAAGTACATTATATACTTCACGATCACTTATGGTTGATAGTATGAATCCTCGAAAACCTATTCTTGTATCTCCAACAACGGGAACAACCCAAGATGAAACAACAGTTAATTTTACATGGACAAGAGAAGCAGTGGCAGGAACTACAGAGTTTGATAGTATTTATTTGTATACAAATCCTACCTTGACAGCATTAGTGAATAAGGATAGAGCAACATCTCCCAAAGAAATAACAGTAATAGAAGGAGATACATATTATTGGATTGTAAGAGCATTTGATGAAGCAGGAAATCAAAGTGAGGTAAGCGATGTGTTTAATATTATAATAAACTAATTGCCTATGCTTAAAAGTAAAAAAGGAATTTATGTTTTGTTACCACTAGTTGTTTTTGTGTGGGGAGCTATTATTTATCAAATAATTGATGCATTTTCTGATGAAGAACCCCTTTTAGTAGAAACAACGATAATAAAAACAAAAGATATAGCAGTTGTAGCAAGAGAGAAATTCGAAATAAAGACATTAGAAAGAGATCCTTTTCTAGGAACGGTATATGTTAAAAAGAAACAACAACCAGTTGTTATAAAAAACAGAGAGGCTAAAAAGGAATTTTTATGGCCTAATATTCAATACAAAGGCGAAATCTCAGATGTAAAAACATCAAAAGCAATATTCTTAATCGCTATAAACAATATAGAATATATTTTAGAAAAGAAAGAAACAGCAGCAGAAGTAACAATAATTAAAGGTGATAATGCTGCAATTACAATAAAATATAAAGGGAGAATTAAGAAAATTCCAATGTTGGAATGAGAAACTTTTTAAGTATAAAAGTAAAAGGACAAGCTTTACAGTTGGCATTGATGGTAACTGTGATTGTAGCGATTCTTCTCGGGACATTTATTATGTTAACCCATACACATTCTTTTTTTAGAATTAAATCAAATGAAGTTATAGGATTATCCAATAAAACTATAAATACGTTATTGACAGAAATTCGAAATGATGTAACTGTTTTAAATGATACTGTGATCATAAAACAGGGTATGTTAAAACAAAAAAAAGTAGTAAGTTACTATGGAGCTTGGCAAAAAATAGCCATTACATCCAATTTAAGAAAGAAAAAAATAGCGAATGTAGCTTTGATGGGAAGTAAGAAGGAAAGTAAACATCCTAATCTCTATATAGCAGGTAATAAACAGCCATTAGTAGTGGTAGGTAGAACCAGATTAGAAGGGAATACTTATATAGCAAAAGGAGGGATACGAGCAGGAAATATAGGAGGAGATTATTATCAAGGAGCACAATTGTATTATGGACAACAATATAAGAGTAAAGAAAAATTACCAGGATTAAAGAAAGATTGGATAGTATATCTAAAAAAAAAGTTAGCTCCTCTAGAATCAAATGACGGAAACATTACAGTATTAACGAAAGAAATTCAAGCATCCTTTTTAAAGCCCGAAACAATACTTTATAGTCCTGAAACTATTGTTTTAGGGGAAGAAAAATTAACAGGTAATATTATCATAAAATCGGAAAGAAAAATTATAGTATACCCTACAGCAAAATTACAAGATGTGACTCTAGTAGCTCCAGAAATAGAACTTAAAAAAGGAGTGAATGGAAATATGCATTTAATCGCATCAAAAGAGATAAGAATAGGAAAAGCGACGAGATTGAAGTATCCCTCTTCAGTAATAATGTATGAGAAGGGAAGTAAAAAAAAGCAGCCATTAGAACAGTTGCAATCTAAAGAAATAATTCCTGTAATAATAGAAGAAGAAGCAATCATTGAAGGTGCAATAGTGTATGTAGAAGGAGAAGGGAATCAAAAAGAAAGATTGAAAACACATATAAGAATAGCAGAAAAGGTAGAAATTATTGGAGAATTGTACTGCGAAGGAACAACTGATTTTAGAGGAACAATATATGGTAGCTTATATACAAAACAATTTATAACCAAAGAAAAAGGATCAATATATATAAATCATTTATATAACGGTAAAATCTTAAAAAATCCAATAGAAACTTATAGCGAATTACCTTTTACAACTTCTGATAATACATTGGCTAGATGGATGTATTAAAAAAAATACGAGGAGCAACCTTAATAGAATCACTAACAGCTACAGTGTTGATTGTTATCGTTTTTATGATGGCTAGTTTGATACTTAATAATATCTTTTCAACAACTATAAGAAAAGAAGATAACGTATTAAAAAATAGACTTAGAGAATTAGAATATTCTTATATACAAGAAGAATTAAAACTTCCATATAAAGAGAATTTTGAAACATGGGATATTCAGATACTATTGGAAAATGAAAAAGTAAAAGTGTATTATAAAAAAGAAGGAAAAGAAAGCGAAAAAGAATTAACATGGCTAATTATCGAATAGAGAAAACGGCAATGTCAGTGCATAAAATAAAAGCATTTACATTAACAGAAATCATGATTGTGATGGTAATTACGGCAATTGTTGCTGGTTTGGCGTTTACAGCAATTACTATGGTACAACGTAATATAGATAAAATAGCTCAAAACTATACTTATAAGACAGAAATACAACAGTTGCAAGAAAGTATACAGTTAGATTTTAATAAATATAGAAAAATCACATGGAATGCTAACAAGAATGAATTGCAATTTGAGACTCCAATTAAGACAAAGTTATATCAATTAGAAAAAGATAGTATTGTAACGGCAATTAAAACCTATCGAATAAAAATAAAAACAAAAAAGGCCTACTTTAAAGGAAAAGAAGTGAAAAAAGGTCAAATAGATGCAATAAAACTAATATTTAATCAATCTACTATAGAAGATTACATATTTATATTTAAACGGAATGATATAAGCTCATATTTTGAAGAATGGGAATAAAAATTGAAAAAAATAAAAACCTCAAAAAAGAAAAAATCACCTCAGAATTTGATCTTTCCGAAATCTTAACCAAAGAGATAAGACTGTTTGGAAATGCTTTTAATAATAAAAAGAAAGAGCAATGGTATGCAGAGTTAAATGTATTACTTCGATCTGGAATTGATCTTAAAAGTGGGCTAGAATTATTAGCAGAGACACAAAAAAAAGAGCAAGATGGTAAAATGATAGAAGAAATGCTTCGTGAGCTAATAAACGGAAGTTCATTTTCAGAGATTGTGAAAAAAAACAAAGCATTTTCAGATTATGAATATTATGCGATACGAATAGGAGAACAAACAGGACAATTAGCAAAGATAACAGAAGAATTAGGGCAGTTTTATAAGCGTAAAAATGATTTGAAACGAGAAATCACTTCAGCTATGACATATCCCATAATTGTTATGATTACGGCCATGGTAGTAATTGTATTTATGCTAAAATATGTAGTTCCTATGTTTGTTGATATTTTTAAACAGAATAAAGTAGAATTACCCGGAATAACAGAAATGATTATTAGTTTCTCGAAATTTATAGAAAATCAAGGATGGCTTTTGGTAATATTGATTATAGCAAGTTTTTTTGGATTGAAATATATAGCCAAAAAAGAATGGTTTCGAAAAATATGGGGACGGATACAATTAAAAATCCCTATTCTAGGAGATTATTTTAGAAAAATATATATGGCGCAATTTACGCAAGCATTAGCATTGTTGACTTCAGCAAAGGTTCCGATGGTAGAAAGTATTTCTTTGGTAACTAATATGATTAATTTTTATCCATTACAAGATGGATTAAAAAAGACAAAAAAGAAGGTTATCTCAGGAGGAAAACTTAGTACTGCATTTGCAGCACATGAAATATTTGATAAAAAAATGATTGCAATGGTACGTGTAGCAGAAGAAACAAATCAAACAGAATTGATTTTTCAAAAATTAAATGAACAATATAACCAACAAGTACAATATCAATCGAGAGTTATTTCTAATGTGTTAAATCCTATTCTAACGATTATGGTGGGAGTATTGGTAGGAGTTATCTTAGTAGCAATGTATTTACCAATGTTTAAATTAAGCAGCGTAATAGGGTGAAATTTGAAATATATGTATATAAAAAAAACCTCAATAAAAAATCGAGGTTTTAATGTTGCTTGTGGTGCCTCCAGGAATCGAACCAGGGACACAAGGATTTTCAGTCCTTTGCTCTACCAACTGAGCTAAGGCACCAGTAGCTATTGCTTTATTGCGGGTGCAAATATAGGAACCTTTTTCAATTGAGCAAAACTTTTTTTGAATTATTTTTAAACTATTTTATAACTCTCTGAAATATATGTATATAAAAAAACCTCGATAAAAAATCGAGGTTTTAATGTTGCTTGTGGTGCCTCCAGGAATCGAACCAGGGACACAAGGATTTTCAGTCCTTTGCTCTACCAACTGAGCTAAGGCACCAGTAGCTATTGCTTTATTGCGGGTGCAAATATAAGGCTCTTTTATTATTAAATCAAAATATTTTCTAAGAAAATTCATTTTGTATCTTTGAGAATCTTAAAGAAATAAAATGAATTTAGTTATTGATGCAGGAAATACGTCGATTAAAATAGGTGTTTTTCAGGGAGATACATTGTTGATTAAAGAAAAGTTTAATAAAGAGTTTTTTGAAAAAAAAATTAAAGAAATAAAAAATAATTATCCATTAATTACTCGAACAATAGTTTCTTCGGTAGCACATTTGGATAATAGAAACTTAGATTGTATCAAAAAAAGCTTTGAAATAATAGAGTTAGACTTTAAAACAAAAATGCCATTTAAGAATTTATATGCTACTCCAAAAACATTAGGAGTGGATAGATTAGCATTAACAGCGAATGCAGTATGTAAATATCCAGGAGGAAATGTCCTGATTATTGATGCAGGAACCTGTATAACATATGATTTTAAGAATAATAAAGAAGAGTACTTTGGAGGGGCTATTGCTCCTGGAATACAATTACGATATAAAAGTTTACATCAATTTACAGCAAATTTACCTTTGTTAACAATAAAAGAGCCAGAAGATTATATTGGTAAGACTACAAAAGAAGCAATGCATTCAGGTGTAATTTATGGAGTTTTACATGAAATCGACGGAGTAATTTCATATTATTGCAACACTTATAGTGATTTAACAGTTATTTTAACTGGTGGAGATGCACATTTTTTGTCTAAAAGATTAAAAAATAGCATCTTTGCAGCCCCTAATTTTTTGTTAGAGGGTCTTAATTACATTTTAGCTTTTAATAATAATAAATGATAAAAAAGATTTTAATAGTAATATTGGTACTAATTTCCAGTATAACTTACGCTCAAGAAGCTTCTTCGTCACCATACTCTTTTTACGGTGTTGGAGTGCAGAAATTTAAGGGAACTGCAGAGAATAGAGCTATGGGAGGTTTAAGTGTTTATTCAGATAGTATTCATCTTAATTTACAAAACCCTGCTGCTTATGGAGGTTTAAAATTAACTACATATTCATTAGGCGCTTCTTATGAATCATTAACACTAGAAAGTGCAAATCAAAGTGAAAAAACAGATAATGCAACTGTTGATTATTTAGCAATAGGTATTCCAGTTGGTAAATTTGGATTTGGATTTGGATTGGTGCCATTTACAGCTGTTGGATACCAATTAAAATCTATCGAGGGAACAGAAGAGGCTAGATTTTCAGGTACAGGAGGATTAAATAAAGTATTCTTATCGGTAGGATATGAAGTTTTCGAAGGATTTAATCTGGGGATAGACGCTAATTATAATTTTGGTAATATAGAGAGTAAAGAGATATTGATTAGAGAAGGCGTTTCAAGACATACTCGTAGAGTAGATAGATCAGATTTATCAGGGTTTGGATTTACTTTTGGAGCTCAGTATAAAAAAATATTCGAAAATAAAATGGAATTATATGGATCATTAGCTTATACGCCATCGACGAATCTAAAATCTGAAAATTCAGCCGAATTAGCGACAATCGCTATAGGAGGTAATTCTCAAGAAATTGTATTTGATAGTCAAGATTTAACAGTTTTAGATAGAGATTTGAATTTTTCGGAAGAATATAAATTAGGTGTGGGTGTAGGTAAATCTAAAAGTTGGTTTGTTGGAGCAGAGTATGTTATGACTAATTCTAGTGAAATTGGGGATAGAAGAAATTTTTCTAGAGATGATGTAGTGTATGAAGATGCTACAAGAATGAGTCTAGGAGGATTTTATATCCCTAAATATAATTCATTAACAAGTTACTTTAAAAGAGTTGTTTATAGAGCTGGAGTTCGTTTTGAAGAAACAGGATTAAATATAGATAACCAATCAATTGAAGAGTTTGGCATATCTTTTGGTGTTGGTTTACCAATAGGGAACTTGTTTTCTAATGCAAATATTGGATTCGAATACGGTCAGCGTGGTACCACAGCAGCTGGATTAGTAAAAGAAGATTTCTTTAATGTCTCAATCGGATTATCATTGAATGATAAATGGTTCAGAAAATTAAAATTTAATTAACTACAATTTATTATATAGCTATGAATACTAAAGTTTTACTCGCAATAGCAGGATTTGTTCTTGGAGCTTCAACGATGAAGGGACAAGCTACTGATTGCGCAACGCTTGCGTCTATTGCTTATGAGCACGCAAAGGTGAAGAATTATGCAGCAGCGGAAGAGCCTTTGATGAAAGTAAGAAAAGAATGTCCAACATATAGTGTAGCTACATATCAATTTGGAGCTAAACTTTTAAAAGCAAAATTGAAAAAAGCATCTGCTCAAGATAAAAGTGCCATTGTGAATGACTTAATGGTGTTAATGAATGAGAGAATGCAATATTTCCCAGAGAAGACAAAGAAAGGAACTTTTCACTCTGATATGGGACAGTTGATGTATGATAACAAAAAAGGAACTAAAGAAGAGCAATATGCTGAGTTTCATAAAGCATACACAGAAGATAAAGCACATTTTACTGGAGCAAAGAAAATATATACCTATTTCTCTTTATTAGTAGATTTACAAGATGCAGGGAAAAAAAATCTACAAGAAGTATTTGAATTGTACGATGAAGTATATGCTAAAATAGAACTTGAAGAAAGTAAGAAAGCAAAAGTAATAGCAGAATTAGAGGCTAAAAAAGAATCAGGAGTAGAATTAAGTAAAAAAGAGGCTAGATCACTTAAGAATGCAGGGATAAACTTAAGAGCTTATAGTAAAGTAAAAGCTGGAGTTAATCAAAAGTTAGGAGCTAGAGCTGATTGTGCTAATTTAGTACCATTGTATACAGGGCAGTTTGAAGAAAAGAAGAATGATATTAAATGGTTAAAAGGAGCAGCAGGTAGAATGTCTGGAAAAGAATGTACAGAAGATCCTTTGTTTTTTAAATTAGTTGAAGCATTACATAAAGCTGAGCCTTCTGCTAAGTCAGCATATTATTTAGGACTTTTAGCGATAAAAGATAAAAAGACAACTGTTGCTTTAGATTATTTTAATCAATCAGCAGAATTAGAAACAAATGCAAGTGATAAAGCTAAAGTATACTTTAAAATAGCAGAGATTTTTAAGAAAAAAGGAAGCTATGGTAAAGCAAGAAGTTATTATAAAAAAGCATTAAAAGAAAAACCATCTTTAGGAACAGCATATTTGAGAATCGCAAGCATGATTGCTAGTAGTGCAAATAACTGTGGAGATACGGTGTTTAATAAAAGAGCGGTATACTGGTTAGCGGCTAATTATGCTGATAAAGCAGGAAGATTAGATCCTTCTTTAAAAACTACAGCTAGAAAAACATCTGCTAATTATAGAGCTAAAGCTCCAACAAAGACAGATATTTTTAATGAAACTATGGCAGGAAAAACAATCAAGATAGGTTGTTGGATAGGAGAATCAGTGAAAGTTCCTACGCTATAAGATGAAAAAGAAAAGTACATACATATTTTTAAACCTTGTCACAGCATTTGCTGTGACATTGTTTTTTTCATGTCAAAATGAAAAAGAAAGAAATAATCTATCGTTTTCTATAGATGATACGGCTATAGCAGAAGGAATCAATATTAATTTGAAATATACTGATTCAGGTCGGTTAACAGCAGTATTAAGATCACCTAAAATGCTAGATTTTACCAACAAAGTTTTTCCATATCATGAATTTCCAGATGGAATCGTTTTAAATGTTTATGATAAAGATGGAGGAACAAGTGTTATTAAATCGGATTATGCAATCTCTTATGTAGAAACAAATTTAATAGACATGCAAGGTAATGTAGATATCTTAACAGCAGATAGTACACATCTAGAAGCAAGGCAATTATATTGGGATCAAGAAAGAAATTGGATATTTACAGATTTGCCATACAAATCGAAATTAAGTAATGGAGCGATCAATAATGGAGATGGCTTTGATGCTAATCAAGATTTTACTACCTTGAATTCTAGGACTAATGAAGGAGTTCAAATACTCGAAGAATAAATAATTAAAAAGAAGAAGAAATTGAAGATTTTTAAATTTTTTGAATACGCATATTTAATAGCAGTAGTTTTCTTTTTGTATCAAGCATATATGCAATGGGGACAAGAAGGAGGACGAGGTGTTTTATTTTTGATATTTGCAGGAGTAGCATTATTTATGTTTTTCTTTAAGAGAAAATTCAGACAAAAGTTTACACAAAATAATAGTGAAGAAAAATAAATAATGGAATTAGAGATCACAGTCATTATTATTTCTTTAATCTGTTCTGCTTTTTTTTCAGGAATGGAAATAGCGTATGTATCTTCTAATAAGATATATATTGAAATAGAAAAAAAAAGAGGTGATTTCTTATCCAAAATATTAAAGAGACTTACACGAAAGCCGTCAAAATTTATCGCAGCTATGTTGATAGGTAATAATATAGCGTTGGTGATTTACGGACTTTATATGGGCGAAGTTTTAGTGAATCTGTTAAGAGGATGGTATCCAGAAATTTCAGATTGGGTAGAACTTCTGGGACAAACAATAATCTCTACAATAGTGATTTTGCTTACAGCTGAGTTTTTGCCTAAAGTGTTCTTTCAGATATATGCAAATTCACTATTGAAAATTTTAGCAATTCCAGCATACATATTTTATTTCTTGTTTTACCCAATTTCATGGAGTGTTATCGGAGTCTCTGATGCTGTTTTACGCAGATTTTTTAAAACTAAGGGCGATAAAGTTCAATTAGCGTTTAGTAAAACAGAACTAGGAGACTATATCACAGAACAGATGGAAGCTGTTCAAGAAGACGAAATTGATAGTGAAATACAAATATTTCAGAATGCATTAGAATTTTCTGATGTGAAATCTAGAGAAGTTATGATTCCTAGAACCGAAATGATCGCAATCGATAAATCACAATCTTTAGACGAAATAAATAAATTATTTGTAGAAACAGGACTCTCAAAAATATTAGTATACAATCGAACAATCGATGATATAATAGGATATGTACATTCATTCGAATTGTTTAAAAAACCTAAAACACTTAACGCGATTGTTCTTCCAGTTATTTTTGTTCCAGAAACAATGTTTGTAAAAGATGTCTTAAATGTTTTAACAAAAAAAAGAAAAAGCATTGCCATAGTACTAGATGAATATGGAGGTACAAGTGGTATGATGACAGTAGAAGATATTGTAGAAGAACTGTTTGGTGAAATAGAAGATGAACATGATTCTGTTGATTTGTTAGAAGAACAATTGGCAGAAGAACATTTTAAATTCTCAGCAAGAATAGAAGTTGATTATATCAACGAAAACTATAAAATGAATCTTCCAGAAAGTGAATATTATGAAACCTTAGGAGGGATGATTGTAGATCATACAGAAGAAATTCCTACAGAAGGAGATATTGTGGCTGTTGGGAATTACGAACTCAGAATTATAGAAACTTCGCACACAAAAATTGAATTAGTTGAATTATACGTGAGAAATGAAAACTGAAAGTGTTAAAAAAGTTTGTTAAATATATTAAATAAACAATATCTTACAAGGAATAATAACTAATCTAAGATATCAATTTATTTATGACACAATTAGCAAAAACTAAAGAGAAACGTTTTCTATTTCTATTCATACTAATAATGATTGTTGAATTGTTTTTAGGAAGTAATCCTGCCTATTCTACATTTCATTACTTCTCTAAACCTTTAATCGTTATTTCATTACTGTTGTTTTTTGCTCAAAACAGTCACCATGTAAATAAAAAAACAAAAAGATTGATGTTTTTGGCTTTGATAATGTCTTTAGTAGGAGATATTGCATTGTTATTTGAATCTAAAGGAGAGTTGTTTTTTATAGCTGGATTAGGTTCTTTTCTATTAGCACATATAATGTATGTATTGGTTTTTGTAAAAGACAAAGATGCAAAAGCTAAGAATAAAGTATTTTTAATAACTACATTATTATATGGAAGTATCTTGTTTTATGTATTAAAAGGAAACTTAAAAGAGTTGTTGATACCAGTATTGATTTATATGATTGTGATTTTAATAATGGCAAACACAGCATATATTAGAAAAAAAGAAGAGGCAAAAGTGAGTTACAAATATGTGTTGATAGGAGCAATCTTTTTTATGTTATCAGATAGCTTGTTGGCAATCAATATGTTTTATAAGCCTATTTATATGAGCTCTATTTTGATTATGAGTACTTATGGTGTTGCGCAACTAATGATTGTTTTAGGTATTTTAAAGAAAAAGAACTAAAAGGAGTATAAAAAAAAGGAAGCATTAATACCCTTAAAGAGAGAAAATAATAAATAATAGAAGTGATTTAACAAGAATGCAATAAAGTTAATAAAAAAACTTTTATAATACATTTTAATCTTTAATTGCTATTGATATAATTAATTGGTATTTTCGCCCACTATATTTGAATAAATAAACTAAATAATGGCAGTTTTAAATAAAATTAGACAACGATCGGTTTTCTTAATCGTTATTATAGCATTAGCGCTATTCTCTTTTGTATTAGCAGATGTTATTCGAAATGGAGGATTTAAATCTCAAAAAGAGCAAAACACTATTGCAACTATTAATGGGGAAGACATCGATAGAGCTGATTTTGCACGTAAAGTAGAAGCTGTTTCTAGAAATTCTGCAGGAAGAACTTCTACGATACAAGCTACTAATTATGTATGGAATGATGAAGTGAGAAGAGTTGTTTTTGAAGAACAATTTAATGAATTAGGAATTCAAGTTGGAGGAGATCAAGTAAAGAAGATGTTAGAAGAAGCTTTAGCTAATAATCCTACTTTCCAAAATGAAGCAGGAGTATTTGATAAAGCAAAACTACAAGAGTATGTTGCTAACGTAAAAGAAACTTCTCCACAAGCATACCAACAATGGTTAGATTATGAAGCTTCAGTGGAAAAACAAGCTCGTGAGCAAATCTATTTTAATATGGTGAAAGCTGCCTCTGGAGCAACACTTAAAGATGGCGAATTAGCTTACAAGATGGAAAATGATAACGTAAATATTAAATACGTACAATTACCATATTCAAGTATAAAAAGTGAAGATGTTTCAGTTTCTGAAGCTGAAATTAATGCTTATGTAAAAAAACATCCTGAGCAATTTAAATCTGAAGCTACAAGAAATTTAAGCTATATAATGTTTAAAGAAGAACCAAGTGAGGCTGATGAAAAAGCAGTTGAGGTTGAAGCAGCAGAAATGTTAAATGATGTAACTCCTCAAGGTTTTAAAAATATTGAAGATGCAGAAGGATTTGTAAATGCAAATTCTGATGTGAATTTTGATGGTAGATTTAAATTTAAAAAAGATTTACCACAATCAATAGCAGATACATTATATAATATTCCAGTAGGTGGAACATTTGGACCATTCAAAGATGGTAATTTCTATAAAATTTCAAGAGTAATTGCAGAACGTCAAATGGCAGATTCAGCTAAAGCTAATCATATTTTAGTTTCTTGGGAAGGATTAAGTACTGCAGGAGATACTAAACGTACTAAAGAAGAAGCAAAGAAATTAGCCGATAGTATTTTAGGATTAGTTAAAACTGATGTTACAAAATTTGAAGCTCTAGCAAAAGAGTATTCAGCAGATCAATCTAATAAAGATAAAGCAGGAGATCTAGGATATTTCGGGCCAGGAAGAATGGTGCCTACATTTAATGACTTTGTTTTTGTTGAAGGAAACAAATCAGGGGATATGGGAGTTGTAGAAACAAGTTTTGGATACCATGTTATTGATATCAAAGAATTAAAGAATGAGCAAAGAGCAATTAAAGTTGCTACTGTTGCTAAAAAGATAGAAGCTAGCGAAGAAACTATTAATGATATTTTTACAACAACTACAAAATTTCAGATAGCGGCAGAGAAGGCGAACTTTAATGAAGCTGCAAAAGCTGATGGATATTCAGTTTTACCAGTAAATGAAATTAAAGAATTAGACGAAAATATACCAGGAATAGGAGCACAGAGACCTATTGTTCAATGGGCATTTAATGAAGAAACTAAAATTGGAACAGTAAAACGTTTTCAAATTAAAACTGGATATATTGTAGCACAAGTTACAGCTAAGGCAGCTAAAGGATTAATGAATGCAAAAAATGCTGAAGCAGTTGTTAAGCCAATATTAGAAAAGCAGAAAAAAGCAAAAATGATAGAAGCTAAGATTAAAGCTACTACATTAGATGAGATCGCTAAAAATCAAGGTGTGACTGTTAAGACTGCATCTGCAATCAACATGAAAACACCTACAGTAACAGGAGCAGGTACAGAACCAATGGTTGTGGGTACTGCGTTTGCATTAGCTGAAGGAGTTGTGTCTAAACCTATCGAAGGAAATAACGGAGTATATGTTATTGAAGTGACAAAAAAGACAGCAGCTACAGGATTGGATTCGTATAAAGGATATGCAAATCAAACAGGAGCAGCTCAAGCAGCAGCAGCAAACAGTAAAGTGTTTAATGCACTTAAAAATGCAGCAGATATAGAAGATAAAAGAGCTAGATTTTACTAGAATTATATCAAATACAACAAAAAAACTCTCAAGATTTACCTTGAGAGTTTTTTTGTTGTATTGCTATTTCTATTTTAAAATAATAAAGAGAAATAGAAAGAATTATTTCTTGTTGATTTTTTGTTCCCATTTCCAAGCAGATGCAATAGCTTGATCTAAGTTAAGAGAAGTTTTCCAACCCAATACTTCGTTTGCAAGAGTTGTGTCGGCATATGCAGCTGTAACATCACCAGAACGCCTAGGAACTATTTTGTAATTAAGAGATGAGTTGGATACTTTTTCAAAAGATTGTACGACTTCTAGAACTGAATTTCCGATACCAGTACCCAGATTGAATACTTCAAAATTAGTGTTGGCCTTGTTGTTAAGTAACCTTTCTAAGGCGATTACATGAGCCTTAGCTAGATCAACAACATGTATGTAGTCTCTAACACAAGTACCATCCTCTGTTGGATAATCATCTCCATAAATAGAAAGTTCTTTTCTAATACCTATGGCAGTTTGTGTGATATATGGAATTAAATTTAAAGGCACTCCAATAGGTAATTCACCAATTTGAGTACTATCATGAGCTCCAATAGGATTGAAATATCGCAATGCGATAGCTTGAAAATCAGTATTTGCAAAACAAACATCTTTAATGATTTCTTCACCAACTTGCTTGGTATTCCCATATGGAGAAATAGCAGGTTTTATAGGAGCATTTTCTGTTATAGGAAGGGAATCAGCTTCACCGTATACTGTACAAGATGAGCTGAAAATAAAGTTAGATTGATTGGATTCATTTATTTGTTGCAATAAATAAATCAGGGTACTTAGGTTGTTTTCATAATATAATAAAGGATTATGAACACTTTCCCCTACAGCCTTTGAAGCAGCAAAATGTATAACACCAGCTATATTTTTGTGCCTACTAAAAAAATCAACGACATCATTCTTGATTCGTAAATCTATATTTTCATAATCAGGTCTAATACCTGTTATATTATAAATACCTTCTAGTACTTTTTCTGTTGAATTAGAGCAATTGTCTATTATAATTACATCATAACCATTAGCTTGTAATTCAACAACAGTATGAGAACCGATGAAACCTAATCCACCGGTTACTAATATTTTTGATTTCATGATAAAACTTTAGAAGTTATCGAAAACCAAGAAACAATTTTTATAAAATTTTAGCAACTTCTTGGTTTACAAATTCAAGGAATTGCTCATCTTTTTCTGTAAAAGGATCTGGAGTTTCAGAATCAATATCTATTTGTCCAATATTTTCACCATTAATAAATAAAGGAACTACGATTTCTGCTTTTACATTAATGCTGCATGCAATATAGTTGTCTTGAGCTTGAACATCAGGCACGATAAAGTTTTCATTAGAAAGAGCAACTTGCCCACAAATACCTTTCCCAAAAGGTATGATGATGTGATCAGTTTCTTCTCCTACATATGTACGTAGCTTTAATTCGTTTTTATCGCCATTTTTGAAATAAAAACCAACCCAATCATAATAAGAAATATGGTCACTTAATAATTGACAAACTTCGTGTAATCTATCTGTTACACTAATGGCATCCTTTTGAAGGATTGAAATAACTTGAGGTTTTAATGTTTCAAACGGCATTTTCAGAATTTTTTTACAAAAATATTTAATTTATCTAAGATTTATAATAATGTCTGCTCTATAATTATGTTAAAGAATTTTTTAATCTAATCAAGTGTAGTGACGTTTTGTTGCAATAATAATAGTATTCTGGTCGATTATTGAATAATGAGTATATGCAAGACTGAAGAATGTATCAATTTAACATTTAAGATAAAAAAAATGTAAAAAATAAAACTAAAAATAGAATTGTTAAATTTAAATGAAGAAAAATAGAAAATACATCTAATTTGATATCTTTGTAGTAATGAAAAAGTTTTTACAACAAATAATTGGAATGACATTGGCATTTGTCGTGTTATTTTCTACAGTTTCTTTTACTGTAGAAAAGCATTATTGTTGTAAAATGTTGGTTGATATAGCAATTCTTAGCGAAGTTCAAGATTGTGGGATGAATTTATCTTCATCTTCAACGACATCTAATTCTGACGAAATTCAAAAAGAACCTTGTTGTAAAAATGTGAAAACAGTAATAGAGGGTCAAGATGAATTAAAAAATACTTTTGACTCTTTAGAATTAGAACAGCAATGGTTTGTTCAAGCCTTTACTTATAGCTACCTAGAACTTTTTCAGTTTAAAGTAGAACGATTGCATAATCATACTACTTATCTTCCACCTTTACTCATCAAAGACATACAAGTGCTTGATGAAACCTACTTAATCTGATATATACGATATAATTGAATTAATACTTTGTTCTATTGAATATAGAATGAAGAAATCTTAAATTTAATAGAGCTTTAGCTCTGTATTCAATCATATATCTATAATCTATGCTTAATAGAAGTATAAAATTTTTAATAGAAAATAAGTTTATAGCACTAGTATTAGTGGTTTTATTAATTTTCTGGGGTGTAATTCATGCACCATTTAATTGGGATAAGGGATTTTTACCCAATGATCCAGTTGCTGTTGATGCAATTCCTGATATAGGAGAGAATCAGCAAATTGTTTTTACAAAATGGGAAGGTAGATCGCCTCAAGATATAGAGGATCAAATCACTTATCCTTTGACAACATCATTAATGGGGATTCCTGGAGTAAAAACTATTCGGAGTTCATCCATGTTTGGTTTTTCTAGTATTTATGTCATTTTTGAAGAAGGAGTTGAATTTTATTGGAGTAGGAGTCGAATCATAGAAAAATTAAATTCGTTACCAGCGGGTTTATTACCCAAAGAAGTAGCTCCTAGTCTAGGACCTGATGCAACAGGATTAGGGCAGATATTTTGGTATACACTTGAAGGGAGAGATGAAAATAACCAAGTAACAGGTGGTTGGGATTTACATGAGTTAAGAAGTATACAGGATTATGATATCAAATACGCTTTGGCATCGGCAAGTGGAGTTTCTGAGATAGCATCAATAGGAGGGTATGTTCAAGAATATCAGGTGGATATTAACCCTGAGCTAATGAAACAATATCAAATCACATTAAAGCAAGTTGTAAACGCCATAAAAAATAATAATCGAGATACTGGAGCACAGACATTAGAAATTAATAATGCAGAATATTATGTAAGAGGTCTAGGTTATATAAAATCTATAACAGATATAGAAAATGCAGTAGTTCACTCGGCAGATTACACTCCTATAAAAATTAAGGATATTGCAAATGTAACATTAGGTCCAGAAGCTAGAAGAGGTATTCTTGACAAAGAAGGAGCAGAAGTTGTAGGAGGAGTTGTTATAGCTAGATATGGTGCAAACCCTTTAGAAGTAATAACCAACGTTAAAAGAAAAATAAAAGAAATTGCTTCAGGGTTACCTTCTAAGGTGTTAAAAGATGGAAGAACGTCTCAATTAACGATTGTTCCATTTTATGATCGTACAGAACTTATAAAAGAAACGCTACATACATTAAAAGAAGCCTTAACATTAGAGATTTTAATAACGATTTTTATCATTATTGTGATGGTCTATAATTTAAGAGCATCAATTTTAATTTCAAGCATATTACCAGTTGCGATATTAATGGTATTTATTGCCATGAAATTACTAGGAGTAGATGCAAATATAGTTGCTTTATCAGGTATTGCTATAGCTATTGGTACTATGGTAGATGTTGGAGTTATATTATCGGAGAATATTATAAGACATATAGAAGAAGATAATGATAAATCAGCTATTAATACTATAGTTTATAGAGCAACTATCGAAGTTTCTGGAGCTATTATTACAGCCGTATTAACAACGATTATAAGTTTTATTCCAGTATTTGTAATGACCGGAGCCGAAGGAAAACTTTTTTCTCCTCTAGCATTTACAAAGACATTTGCATTGATCGCTTCAATTCTAGTAGCTTTATTTTTGATACCACCCTTTGCAGCATTTCTTTTTCAAAAAAGAAATGTAAAAAATTATATGAGCTATGGTATCTGTTTAATCTTGTTTTTAATAGGAGCTTTTGGGATTTTTAACGGATATCTTCTTGGATTCTTTCTAATTGGGTTTAGTGTAATAAGTATACTTAAAACAAAAAATAAAATAACAGAGAAGTTATCAGTAAGATATAATCTAATAACAACAGTCGCAGTAGTCGTTTATTTGCTGTCAATATATTGGAGGCCGTTGGGAGTTGAAACTGAAACTATATGGAATATCTTGTTTGTTTCAGTAGTATGTTTTGGTATTTTAAGTGTATTTATAATTTTTAGAAAATTGTATACACGGATTTTAAAATGGGCTCTAGCAAATAAAATACTCTTTCTAAGTATCCCTATAATAATTATTGTTTTCGGAATAAAAATATGGAGTGCTACAGGAAAAGAATTTATGCCAGCCTTGGATGAAGGATCGTATTTATTAATGCCAACATCGTTACCACATGCAGGGATTGTTGAGAATAGAAAAATACTACAACAATTAGATATGGCAGTGGCTAATATACCAGAAATTGAAACTGTAGTAGGTAAAGCAGGAAGGATTAATTCAGCATTAGACCCTGCACCTTTGTCGATGTACGAAAACATTATAAATTATAAGTCGGAATATGTTTTAAATGAATTAGGAGAAAGGCAACGATTTAAAGTTGATGACCAAGGAAAATTCATATTGAAAACAGGAGAACATTATCAGAATAGTAATAATGCGTCAAAAGAAAATCAGAAGCAAAATAGGAAAATAGACAAGGATGAATTAATACCAGATCAGGATGGAGCGTATTTTAGACAATGGCGCCCTATGATCAAAACACCTAATGATATTTGGAATGAGATCACTAGGGTTACAAAACTTCCAGGAATTACTTCTGCACCTAAGTTACAGCCAATACAAACGCGGTTGATAATGCTACAAACAGGTATGAGAGCTCCTATGGGAATAAAAATAAAAGGAAGAACTCTAGGAGAAATTGAAGCTTTTGGATTGCAATTGGAAGCCTATCTTAAACTAGTAGAAGGAGTAAAAAAAGAAGCTGTTTTTGCAGATAGAATAGTAGGTAAACCTTATATATTGTTAGCTATTGATAGAGCTAAAATAGCTCGTTATGGAATTTCGATAAACCAAGTACAAGAAGTTATAGACGTCGCAATTGGTGGGAAAATATTAACACAAACAGTTGAAGGCAGAGAACGTTATGGAGTACGGGTTCGTTATCCTAGAGAATTGAGAGGTGATGCAGAAGATCTAAAACAAATCTATGTGCCTATTCCTAATGGGGCTAATATTCCTTTAAACGAATTGGTAACGATTAAATACGAACGAGGACCTCAAACAATTAAAAGTGAAGATGCTTTTTTGGTTGGATATGTTTTGTTTGATAAAATAGAACAATACCCTGAGATTACAGTGATCGAAAATGCAAAGAAATTACTACAAGAAAAAATAACTTCAGGAGAATTGAAAATACCAAATGGAGTTAATTATCAATTTACAGGAACTTATGAAAACCAAATAAGAGCAGAAAAGACACTATCCTTTGTTGTACCATTAGTTTTGGTTATTATATTCTTGATTCTCTATTTGCAATTTAGATCAATAGCAACCTCTTTAATGATATTTATGGGAATTGCAGTAGCATTTGCAGGAGGGTTTATTATGATAGGGTTGTACAATCAAGACTGGTTTTTGAATATAAATATAGGAGCGTTTAATCTGAGAGAACTATTTCAAGTACATGCAATTAATTTAAGTGTTGCAGTATGGGTTGGATTTATAGCATTATTTGGTATCGCAACAGATGATGGTGTTGTAATGGCTACTTACTTAAATCAAGTTTTTGATAAAAATATTCCAAAAAGTAAAACAGAAATACGTAACTCTGTGATTGAAGCAGGAGAAAAAAGAATTCGTCCTTGTTTAATGACAACAGCAACAACATTACTAGCGTTATTACCAATACTAACATCAACAGGACGAGGAAGTGATATCATGATACCTATGGCTATTCCTAGTTTCGGAGGTATGTTAGTGGCATTAATAACATTATTTGTTGTGCCAGTTTTATATAGTTGGAAGGAAGAATTAAGAATTACAAAAAAAGAAATATGATTTTAAAACAGAAACAATTTATAGTTTTTGCTTTTCTATGTTTCGGGAATTTTATTCATGGACAAACACTACATGAATACATAGCTGAAGCAATAGAAAATAATCCTCAAATAAAAGCTGTAACTCAAAAATATAAAGCCTCATTAGAGCAAGTAAATGCCGCAAGAAGTTTACCTAATACAACTATAGGAGCAGGGTATTTTGTAAGAGAAACAGAAACAAGAACAGGTGCACAAAAAGCTAAATTCTCTGCCGAACAAAAAATCCCATGGTTTGGAACATTAAAAGCAAGAGAAGAAAATGCAATAGCAATAAGCGATATAGATAAAAATACAATAGAAGTCGCAAAACGTAAAATAACACTTCAAATAAAGAAGAGTTATTATACACTATATGGATTAAAAGCCAAGAAAGAAATTTATATAGAGCAAAAAAAATTGTTAGAATACTATAAAGAAATATTGTTAATCGCTTTAGAAAATGATAAAGCAACAACAATAGATATACTAAAAGTAACAGTAGCTCAAAATGAATTGAATGATAAAATAGAAGTTACTAAAGGAAAAATATTAAATGCAGAAGTACGATTTAATAAAATATTAGATAGAGACGGATTTGAGGATTTAGTAGTGCCAGATAACTTAATTATTCCAGAAGAAGAGCCTACAATGGTATTGAGTGAAATTGCATATCACCCAGAGTTATTAAAATACGATTTAGAAAATTTGGCAATTCAAAAACAAGAAAAAGTGAACTCAAAAGAGAGTTTACCATCATTAAGTTTAGGGTTAGATTATATCATAGTAGAAGAGAGGCCTAATCAAGAGTTTATTGATAATGGTACTGATAGTTGGATGCCAAAAGTATCATTGTCGATCCCGTTATTTACTAAAAAATACAAGACTAAAGAGAAAACATTAAAGATAGAAGAAGAAGGAATCGAGTATCAAAGGTCTTCCGTAGAAAATGCATTAGAACAGTTGTTAGAAGAAGCAATTAATGATCGAATTACTACTAGAATTAATTATGATACGCAACAAAAAAATATAAAACAAACTAAAGAAATAGAAAAAATAACTTTAGTTGCGTACCAAGCAAATCGAATAGAGTTTAATGAACTATTAGAAATTCAGCAAATGCTACTCTCTTTTGAATCTAAGAAAATAGAAGCAATCCAAAATTATTTTATACAAACAGCAATTATTAATTATTTAAGTTAAGAAAAAATGAAAGCACTAATAAAAATTACAACAATCCTAAGTATTATTATAACACTTGTTTCTTGCGGAAAAGAAGCAAAAAAAGAAGAAGAAAAGACGGTACCGGATACAAATCAACCAACATTAACTATAGACCTTAATAAAACAGAAAATGTAACGACAGTTGTATTTACTGATGATAAAATTAATGATATATATGCTCAGTATCTAGAAGTGAAAGGAGCATTAGTAAATACAGATGCAAGGAAAATTCAGAAAGAAGCAAAAAAATTAGATGACTTATTAGCAGAAGGAAAATATAAAGAACTAAAAGCAACAGCCAAACTAATAGGGTTAACAAAAGAAGTTAAAAAACAAAGAGACTTTTTTGTAACACTAACATTAGAAACTGAAAAAATTATAGACAACGCAGCGATCACGTCAGGAGAAGTTTATAAGCAATTTTGTCCAATGGCATTTGACGGAAAAGGAGGATATTGGTTATCAAATTCAAAAGAAGTTCGTAATCCTTATTTTGGAGATAGAATGCTAAAATGCGGATCTGTCAAAGCAACAATCAATTAAAAAAAACATGAAAACCATGAGTTTCATTATAGCAAACTCAACTAGAAATAATGCTAAGCAAATTTAATATTTGTACCGTATAAGAAATGTAATTCTTAAAATCACAGATAAAGAATATTTAATTTTAATGGAGATGGTAGGTAGAAAAGCTGCACAAAGAATAAGAAGTTTACATAGATATTTAGGTGTTTTTTTAGGAATTCAATTTTTGATGTGGACACTAAGTGGACTCTATTTTAGTTGGACGAATATAGATGAAATTCATGGAGATCATTTTAAAAGAGAAGTAATACCAGTACAGTTCAAAGATTTGAAATTAGGTGTAATACCTAAAGAAAAAGAAATTACTTCATTACAATTAAGAGAACTAGCTAATGAACCTTATTATTGGATAAATAATAAAGAATTGATTCATGCAGAAACAGGAGTTGTAAAGAATAGTATTACAGAAGAAGAAGCTTTAGTTATAGCTTCAAAATATATAAAACAAGAATTAAAGGTTACTGGAATTGTGAAAATCGAATCGGTAGGAAAGCATCATGAATACCGAGGAAGACCTTTACCTGCTTTTGTGATAAACTATGATCATCCAGATCGATTAAAAGCGTACATATCTATTAAAGATGGAGTATTTCAACGAGTGAGACATAAGTCATGGAGATGGTTTGATTTTTTATGGATGACTCATACGATGGATTATCAGGGAAGAGATGATTTTAATACGCTTACATTACGTGTGTTTTCATTATTAGGGTTGATAACAGTATTGAGCGGATTTGTTTTATGGATAATATCTTCACCTTCTATTAGAAAGCTGAAGAAAAATGCTGTTAAATTGTATAAAAAATAAATGATAAAAAATGAAAAAGTATATATATATAATAGGAACCTTACTTATTGGGATTGGATTGGGATATTTGTTCTTTGGAAATCAAGAAATAAAAGAAACATCAACAATGCATGAACATGAAAAAAACGATACATGGACATGCTCAATGCATCCGCAGATTATGCAATCTGAACCAGGAGATTGTCCAATATGTGGAATGGATTTAATTCCGAAGGAAAATAATTCAGAAGGATTGTCTCCAAATCAATTTAAAATGACAAAAAATGCGATAGCATTAGCAAACATTCAAACAACAGTGATAAATGCCTCAGGAGCAGGAGAAGGAACGTTAGAATTGTCAGGGAAAATAATGGAAAATGAAGATGCAAATCAAGTGCAAACAGCACATTATAATGGTAGAGTTGAAAAATTATATATAAAAGCAATAGGAGAAACAGTGTATAAAGGACAACTATTAGCCGAGGTATATTCTCCAGAATTAGTTGCAGCTCAGCAAGAATTATTAACAGCTGTAACACTTAAAAAAGCACAGCCAAGATTGTATACAACTGTTAGAAATAAATTAAAAAACTGGAAACTGTCAGAAAAACAGATAGATGAAATTGAAAGAAAAGAAATAAAAATAGAGAACTTGCCAATACACGCCCATATTTCAGGTGTTGTTACTTCTATAATGATTGAGGATGGAGGCCATATAACCAAAGGACATCCATTATTTAAAATAGCGAATCTTTCAACTGTTTGGGCAGAATTAGATGCCTATGAATATATGTTGAATACTTTGCAAGTACATCAAGAAATAGTTCTAAAAGTAAATGCATATCCAAAAGAACGTATTAAAGCAAAAATATCTTTTATAGATCCTATCTTAAATACAGATACGCGCATTGTAAAAGTGAGAGCAGTTTTGAAAAATAGGAAGATGAAATTAAAACCAGGAATGTTTATTTCTGGAGAAATTTTAAATGCTACTACTATAAAAACGGAATTAACGATCCCCAAAAGTGCTGTTTTGTGGACAGGTAAGAGATCCGTTGTATATATAAAAGTTGAAGGAGAAGAACCTGTTTTTGAAATGAGGGAAATTGAATTAGGCAATAGAGAAGGAGATAGCTATCAAATAACGAAAGGGATAAATATAGGAGATGAGATAGTTACAGAAGGGACTTTTACAGTAGATGCTGCAGCACAATTACAAGGTAAGAAATCCATGATGACGAGTATAAAGACAGACGATATGAAAAATAAAATGATACTGTCTAATGAAGCTGCACATTCATTTTCAACATTAATTACGCCTTATATGAATGTAAAAGATGCATTTGTGCAAGATAATACAGAAAAAGTAATAGAAACGACTCGCTTTTTCTTGAATAAACTCAATAATATAAAAGAAAAAGAATTGACATCAATGCTGACTTTTAAAGATTTATCTGTAATTGCAGAAAGAATCTTAAAAGAGCAAGGCAATTTGAATGAACAAAGAGATGAGTTTAGGATGTTGTCTAAGCAAATGATAGCAATTGTAAGTGCAATAGATGAATTAGAGAAAACACTATATATTCAACACTGTCCAATGGCAAATCAAAATAATGGAGCGGATTGGCTTAGTTATAATAATGAGATTAGGAATCCTTATTTTGGGGAAGCTATGTTAACTTGTGGTAGTGTTATAGAAGAAATATAAAGATAAATTGCAATTGTTATTCTAATGAATATACAAGGTTTTTGATTTTCAGAGTTTTAATACTTCAGAATCCAAATCCATATTTTATATATAAAGCAGTATTTCATAAATTTATATCGTTTATGAAATACTGCTTAAAGCTAATTAATATGCTAACTAGTTTTTATAATGATACGTTGCAGCATAAATGTTCGTTTCATTATCCTGTTCTGTAGTAAAAGTAGCAGAAGTAGGGTAATCCTGAGCATCATAAGCATAATCGATTTTTAATTCAGAAACGATTTCTCCTTCAGGGTTTTTAAATACCATACCACTGATGTTATTAAGAGGGAATAATGCTCTAGCTCTAATAATTTCGGTACTTTGAGGAGTCATACTAAAATTGAATCGCACACCATCCATAACATCAATTATACCAGCGGCATTAAGAGTATGAAAATAAGGATTAGGTTTAGAATCGTAAGATATTGTAGCAATAATTTCAGTTACTTCTCCAGTATAATCATCTTCGTTAAATACAGAAATAATGATTGGATTACCATTGTTATCATATTCTTGAACATCACCTGTTTCAAAAACATCATATGGAGATTGATATAACTCATCTATATCTAATGGATCACCATCTCCAGAAATAGTTGATAAATCGTCTCCTTCGTATACTAAGAAGCTAGTGTCGTATCCATCAGTGATACTACTTACCCTATTATTAGTATCATAATTGATGGTTACTGTTTCATTTTCTTCTATATCTTGAGCAGATGTGAATTCTACTCTTTCGATGAATTTTTCAACAGTGTTTCCATTAGCATTGTTGAATTCTTCTGTAACAGAATCATTACTACAGCTTGCAAATATTGATGTAGCAACAATTGATAAAAGTAAGTACTTTTTTTTCATGATTAATGTATATAAAAAATTGATTTAATAATTCTAAGTGAAGATTTTTTTGATTGATGATTTTTTGATGACTACAAAAATACAAATAATGCTAATACATACAAGTAAAAAAGGGATAGTTCTAATATTAGAACTATCCCTTTTTGAATATTGTGATCAGAAATTTTACATCATTCCTGGCATACCTCCGCCCATTGGTGGCATTCCGCCTCCAGCAGCAGGAGAATCTTCTTTAATATCGATTAAAGCACATTCTGTAGTTAAAATCATTCCAGAAACAGAAGCTGCATTTTCTAAAGCAACACGAGTTACTTTCTTAGGGTCAATAATCCCAGCTTCTAACATATTTACATATGCTTCAGTTTTTGCGTTATAACCGAAATCTTTATCATTTCCTTCAAGAACTTTAGAAATAACAACAGAACCTTCTCCACCAGCATTTTCTACGATAGTTCTTAATGGAGATTCAATAGCACGGTTTACGATTTGTACTCCTGTAATTTCATCATTGTTAACAGTATCAATGTTAGCTAAAGTAGCTTTTGCACGAACTAAAGCAACACCACCACCGGCAACAATACCTTCTTCTACAGCAGCACGAGTAGCATGCAATGCATCATCAACACGATCTTTCTTTTCTTTCATTTCAACTTCAGAAGCAGCACCTACATAAAGTACAGCTACACCACCAGCTAATTTAGCTAAACGTTCTTGAAGCTTTTCTTTATCATAATCAGAAGTAGTAGTTTCGATTTGAGATTTAATTTGATTAACTCTGTTCTTGATTAATTCTTCATCTCCAGCACCATTTACAACAGTAGTATTATCTTTATCGATAGCTACTTTTTCAGCAGTTCCTAATTGCTCAATAGTTGTGTTTTCTAATGTAAACCCTCTTTCTTCAGAGATTACTGTACCACCAGTTAAGATAGCGATATCTTCAAGCATCGCTTTACGTCTATCACCAAAACCAGGAGCTTTAACAGCAGCTATTTTTAATGCACCACGTAGCTTATTAACAACTAATGTAGCTAAAGCTTCTCCATCAACATCTTCAGCAATGATTAATAAAGGTTTACCTGTTTGAGCAACTGGCTCTAAAACTGGTAAAAGATCCTTCATTGAAGAAATCTTTTTATCATATAATAAGATATAAGGACTTTCTAAATCAGCAGTCATTTTTTCGCTATCTGTAACAAAATAAGGAGAAAGATATCCTCTGTCAAATTGCATTCCTTCAACTACATCAACATAAGTATCAGTACCCTTAGCTTCTTCAACTGTGATTACTCCTTCTTTTCCTACTTTACCAAAAGCTTGAGCGATTAAATCTCCAATAACTTCGTCGTTATTAGCAGAAATAGAAGCAACTTGCTTAATTTTTTCAGAAGAACTACCTACCTCTTTAGATTGCTCAGCAAGGTCCTTAGTAATAGCTTCAACAGCTTTGTCAATTCCGCGTTTTAAATCCATTGGATTAGCTCCAGCGGCAACGTTTTTTAAACCTTCTTTTACAATTGCTTGCGCTAAAACAGTAGCAGTAGTAGTACCATCACCAGCTAAGTCGTTTGTTTTTGAAGCAACTTCCTTTACCATTTGAGCTCCCATATTCTCAAGAGCATCTTCTAATTCAATTTCTTTTGCTACAGAAACACCATCTTTAGTAACAGTTGGCCCTCCAAAGGACTTACTGATAATTACATTACGACCTTTTGGTCCTAAAGTTACTTTTACTGCATTAGCTAATGCATCTACACCACGCTTGATACCATCACGTGCCTCAATATCGAATTTTATATCTTTTGCCATGTTTATTTTTTTGTTGAATCGAATATTTATTTTATATAAAATTATTCGATGTTTTTTGATTAGAAATTAATTCAGTAAATACTGTTTAAAATCAGTGTATAATAAGGTGTGTTATTAAACGATTGCTAAGATATCGTCTTCGCGCATCATTAAATAATCACTTCCTTCAAGTTTAAGTTCAGTCCCACTATACTTTCCATAAAGAACAGTGTCACCTACTTTAACAGTCATTTCGTGATCTTTTTTACCGTTACCTACAGCAACTACTTTACCTTTTTGAGGTTTTTCTTTTGCCGTTTCAGGAATATAAAGACCTGACGCTGTTTGAGTTTCTGCAGCTACAGGCTCTATTAAAACGCGGTCTGAAAGTGGTTTTATATTAACTCCCATTATGATTATAATTTTGTTGTTTAATTAAAAATGTAATGTTCTTACGAGTATAGGCAGAAATTGTGCCAGTAGAAAGATACTGACAAATTGAAATGAAAAATGCCGACTGTATGACAAGTCGGCATTTTTTATAAAACGTAAATATGTTTTTATTTGTTATCTGTAGTAGTTGTTTCAGCTGGTGCAGGAGTAGTAACAGCAGGAACATCTCCATCTATTACTTTAGAATCTTGAACTCCACCGCTTCCCATAATTGTAACGTTAGATAATAAAATTAGGACTAGCAATAAGGTTGCTAATGCCCAAGTACTTTTATCTAAAAAATCTGTAGTCTTTTGAACCCCACCTAATTGTGATCCACCTCCACCACCAAAAGATGATGATAAACCTCCTCCTTTAGGGTTTTGAACCATTATTACTACTACTAGTAAAAACGCTACGAAAACGATTAAAACTAAAAATATTGAAAAAGTACTCATATATATTGTTATTTATTATCTTGTAATTTATTGATTGCCCGAATCTGGTCTGCAAAGAAACCACTTTTTTCGGGATTTTTCAAAATTAATATTTTGTAAGCTTGAATAGCCTTTTTATAATTCTTTTGTGCCAAATAAACTTTAGCCAAAGTTTCTGTCATTAAACTATCTGTAGGGATAATATGATCACTAGCTAGATTTCGATTTGGAACTCCCTTTTTTACAGGTGGAATCTTAGGGTTGTTGGCTATAAATTGATCGATAAGATCAAAATTATTTTTTGTGTTGGTGTTTTTGCCCTCCTCCTTAATTATTGTTGCTTCTGGAGTTTTATTAATAGCCTTATCCTCAACCTCAATAGTTGATGAAACATCACTTGCTTCAGAATGCTTAGTATCGTTAGTATCTTCTACACTCGTATCCTCGATTTCTTCTTCATCTTCCTCTACTGAGAGTTCTTCATCTCGTTGAATAGGTGCAAGAGAACTGATTTTTAACCATTCTTTAAAAGAATGTACTTCACTGGTATTAAAATCTAAAGGTTGATCAATTTCTAATTGCTCTTCGAGTTTTTTAACCTCATTCTCTTTATCTTCTAATACTTCTTTTATAGTACTATGCTTAAAAGTAGTATGTTGAGATTCTTCAAGTTCTTCTTCTATTGGTTCTTTAATTATAGAAGCAATAGAGGAGAGTTCTTTTTTAAAAGCATACTCATCATTTTCTTCTCCTTCTTTTAGAAAGGTTGTTTCTTCGATATTTTCAATATCAGTAGCAGATTCTTCTGTTGCAGCTATTTTATTGGTAATTTCATTTTCAGAAGAAGGTATTGTTGTTATTTTGGTATCTTCTATATCCGCTTCTTCAGAGATTAAAGAGGGTATAGTTAGATCAACATCATTTTTTTTATTCTCGATTGTATCACTAGGGATATTTTCCTCCTTTTCTTTTATATAAAATAGCGCTGGATTTAAGACTGATTCAGCCTCTTCTATCTTCATTTTAATAGCCTCATCGAAAGGCATACTAGGAGATTGTTTATTACTCTCTAAATATTGTTTATCTATACTATCTTCAGAAAATATTGGAGATGTAATTAAATCGAATAAAATGCTGCGATCTGTGGTATAGACGGCAGTTGTTTTTAGTTCCTGGTTATATTTAAAGCTTTTTTGATCTTTAAAATATTTAAGTAATAATGCTCTTGAAGGCTGAAAATACGGAAACTCTTGAATTAAAAGTTCCAAGTCAGTAGCATGCTCTTTGTTAACAAGCGTAGGGTTTTGTAAAATATGTGCTAAATGATGTATGTTCAAAACTTAAAGTATTACCATTTGGCTAATGATGCGTTAAATATATCTTGTGTTAAGCGATCATAGATAGTTTCTAGAGCTTGATCTCTTACTGTTCCTACAAGTTGTGAACTTGCTGGGTAATCAAAGAAAAAAGAAAAACGTTGTTCAAAATCATTTTTACTATCCTTTGTATCATAAAAACGAACGTTGACAGCTACTGTTAATCTGTTTTGAGCAGCGGTATTGCTAGATGTAGCTGTATTAGGAGAAATGTAATATTGAACGATTTCTCCTTCATATATAATATCTCCACCAGAAGTTACTAGATCTAAATTGGTTTGATTAAGAATTAAATCTTGTAAATCATTTGTGAAAGTACGATCAATTCCAGGTTCAATAATTGCAGCTTGATTTTGAAAATTGTTTACTTGAAATGTTTTAACATTTTCGGCTACCGAAATACCTGTTAAAGAATAAGCACCGCATCCTTGTAGAATAAGAGCTGTAAAAGCGATGATGATTATTGATTGAATTTTTTTCATATAAGTGCTAAATGCTAATTTATAGATCGTATTGCTTGATTTTTCTATAGAGAGTACGTTCGCTAATACCTAATTCTTCGGCAGCAGCTTTTCGCTTTCCTTTATGACGTTCTAATGATTTTTTAATCAATTCAAGTTCTTTATCTTGTAAAGATAAGGTTTCTTCTTCCTGAATTTCTTCAGCAAAATGATATTTATCTTCTTCTTTTACAATAAGTTGTTCTTGAGGTGGGGCAATTTGAAGAATTTCTGGAGTATGATTAACTGGTTCTTCATAATGCGTTTTTTCCTCAGGTTCTCCATATATTTTTTGAATTAAGCTTTCATTCTCTTTCTGGACTTGTTGAGAATTTTCATTTTGCATTAATTCCATGGTTAATTTCTTTAAATCATTCAAGTCACTTTTCATATCAAACAATACTTTATAAAGTATTTCCCGTTCGTTACTAAAATCACTTTCACTTTTACTAGAAGAAACAACAGCAGGTAAATTTGCTCCCATATTTGGTAAATACCCTTGTAATACTTGAGGAGAGATACTTCTGTTTTGTTCTAACACAGAAATCTGCTCAGCAACATTACGTAATTGCCTAATATTACCGCTCCAGTTGTACTTGTCCAGTAATAAAACAGCATTTTCTTCTAATCGAATTGTTGGCATTTTATATTTTAGAGCAAAATCTGAAGCAAATTTTCTGAATAATAAATGAATATCTCCTTTGCGTTCCCTCAATGGTGGAAGCAAAATTTCAATTGTACTCAATCGATAGTAAAGATCTTCTCTAAATTTTTCTTTTTTAATGGCTTCAAACATATTTACGTTTGTTGCAGCTACAATACGAACATTTGTTTTTTGAACTTTAGAAGAACCTACTTTAATAAACTCTCCATTTTCTAATACCCTCAATAATCGTACCTGAGTAGTTAGAGGAAGTTCACCAACTTCATCAAGAAATATAGTACCACCATCTGCAACTTCAAAATAACCATTTCTAGTTTGAGTAGCTCCTGTAAAAGCACCTTTTTCATGACCAAAAAGCTCACTATCTATAGTGCCTTCAGGAATTGCTCCACAGTTAACAGCGATATATTTTCCGTGTTTTCTGTGGGATAACGAATGTATAATTTTAGGAATACTTTCTTTTCCTACACCACTTTCTCCTGTAACAAGTACAGAAATATCTGTAGGAGCCACTTGTATGGCTTTCTCTACCGCGCGATTTAATTTAGGATCGTTTCCTATAATTCCAAAACGTTGTTTAGTAGCTTGAATAGATTCCATTAAATAACAATTTTTTTAATTTGTTTTTGATTGATTACTTAATTGTTTTCAGAATAATCAATAGCTTCAGCAATTAACGTAGCACTTGTGCAATCATTAACTTGAACCATTACAAAATCACCTATTTTATAATTCTCTTTAGGGAAAACAGCAACTATATTTTGAGAGTTACGTCCGCTCCAATGAGCATCTGATTTTTTGGATTCTTTTTCAATTAAAATTTCTATAGTTTTTCCGATATACGATTTGTGAATAGCTTCACTATGCTTTCTCTGTACAGCTATAATTTCAGATAAACGTCTTTTTTTAGTAGCTTCAGGTACATCGTCTTCCATTTTTCTACCAGCGAGAGTACCAGGTCTTTCAGAATATGCAAACATAAATCCATAATCATATTTTACATATTCCATAAGAGATAACGTATCTTGATGATCATCTTCTGTCTCTGTAGGGAACCCTGTAATAATATCTTGAGAGATAGCGCAATCAGGAATTAATTTTTTGATATTGTCAATAAGAGTAAAATACTCTTCACGAGTATGTAAACGATTCATTTCTTTAAGAATTCGATTACTTCCACTTTGTATCGGTAGATGGATGTAATTACAAATATTAGGATGCTTAGCCATAACCTCAATTACATCCATTGTCATATCTTGAGGATTTGACGTAGTAAAACGCAAACGTAATTTAGGATATTTGATGGCAACTAGGTCTAGTAGTTTTGCAAAATTAGTTGCAGTAGCTTTTTGGAAGTCACTAGCTTTATCAAAATCTTTTTTCAGGCCACCACCATACCATAAATAACTATCAACGTTTTGACCTAATAAAGTAATTTCTTTAAAATCTTTAGCAACTAAATCGTCTATTTCTTGTAAAATACTTTGAGGATCTCTACTGCGTTCTCTTCCACGAGTAAAAGGTACGACACAAAACGTACACATATTATCACACCCTCTTGTGATTGAGACAAAAGCAGAAACACCGTTACTTTGTAATCGAACAGGAGAAATATCACCGTATGTTTCTTCTTTCGATAAAATAACATTTACAGCATTACGTCCAGCATCGACCTCTTCAATAAGATTAGGTAAATCTTTATAAGCATCTGGACCTACAACTAAATCTACAATCTTTTCCTCTTCTAAAAACTGACTTTTCAAGCGTTCTGCCATACAACCAAGAACTCCTACTTTCATTTTAGGATTAATCTTCTTGACAGCATTATATTTTTCAAGGCGTTTACGTACTGTTAGCTCAGCTTTTTCCCTAATAGAACAAGTGTTCACTAGTACAAGGTCTGCATCTTCTAAGTTTTGGGTAGTGTTGAATCCCTCTTTAGCTAAAATTGAGGCAACAATCTCACTATCACTAAAATTCATTTGACATCCATAACTTTCAATAAAAAGTTTACGATTATTACCTTCTTTTTGATCAAGAGTCAAAGCTTGCCCTTGTACACTTTCGTCTATTGTCTTCTCCATAATATATTTAGCTTAAACGCATAACTCAAATAGTATGCAAAGATAGTTGTAAATTAAATATATGTCAAAATGACAGAAGATATTTTTGAGTTAAAACTTAGATTTATGCGTTTAATCTCTGTTTAGGAACTTATTTTTATACCTAAGAATAAAAAAATGAAAAGAATTTACATACTGTTTTTACTACTTATACCTCTAGTTGGGTATGCACAACATACAAAGCAATTGCTATTGCAAGTGGATAATGATTTGTTTGCTTTTTCTGATCGAAATTATACAAGCGGTTTGTTTATAGGATATCAGAAAGAATTGTCAGAATCGTTGATTTTTAATAAAACTGAAAAAAATAAATTACAATTCTCAATTCTTTTAGGACAAGAAATCTATGCTCCAGAAGAATTAGACTCCTTTATACAAGAAAAGTTGGATAGACCATTTGCAGGTTGGTTATACACTAATATAGGGATCACTCAAATTACAACAAATACTAATTTGAAAATTAGTCTTGATATAGGTGTAACGGGTAAATATTCATTAGCAAAAGAATTGCAACAATGGTATCATAAATTATTAAATATAGATATCCCTAGTTATGCTTATCAGATTCCGTCAGAACTTATGGGGAATTTAAAAGCAAATTATTTAAAAGAATTTTTGACAAGACCTCAATATAGTTTAGGATATGAATCAGCAATAAGCTTGGGGACGAAAGATATTTATGGAGAACAATGGGGACTGATAACATTAGGAAAGAAAAACGATTTTTTTGATTCAATAAGAAGTGGAAATATAGGTAGTACTGAAAAAGAAAGTCTGCTAATTCTAGGTATAGGATATCGATATGTAGCGCACAATGCTTTATTGGAAGGAAGCTTTTTAAATGATAATGCTCAATTTGTAAAAAAAGCCTTACATAATATGTTTTTAGCTAAAATGGGAGTGATATGGGGAAATGATAAGAATAAATATGAAATATATGGAAGGTTTAATACAAAGGAAACTAGAGGAGTAAAGCATCATGTTTATGTTGGATTGAAATATGTAAGAGGACTATAATTGTGTATGAATAGTTAATTTTTGCATAGAAATGTGTGATTTTTGATGTTTTTGAGACAAGAAAAAGTCTTAGTTTTGAAAATTATGCACGAACGATAAAAAAAATTGATATACTTTTGTGCTTTCAAAAAAACGGTATTATGGCTAAGAATTTAGTGATTGTTGAGTCACCCGCTAAAGCAAAGACGATAGAAAAATTTCTTGGAAAAGACTATACAGTAGCATCTAGTTTTGGACACATATCTGATTTACCAGCGAAAGAATTAGGGGTTGATGTTGAAGGAGATTTTAAACCTAAATATATAGTTTCCTCTGATAAGAAAGAGGTGGTGAAAAAACTAAAAACACTTTCTAATAAAGCAGAAATGGTTTGGCTAGCAAGTGATGAGGATCGAGAAGGAGAAGCGATTGCATGGCATTTAGCAGAGGAATTAAAATTAGAAGAAGATAGAACAAAAAGAATTGTTTTTCATGAGATTACAAAAAAAGCAATTCTAAAGGCTATAGAAAACCCGAGACAAATAAATTATGATTTGGTTAATGCACAACAAGCAAGACGTGTATTAGATCGTTTGGTTGGGTATGAGTTGTCTCCAGTGTTATGGCGTAAAGTAAAAGGAGGACTATCGGCAGGTAGAGTACAATCTGTATCTGTAAGATTAATTGTAGAAAGAGAAAGAAGTATTATTAACTTTAAGGCTGAAGCTTCTTATAGAATTGATGCTGAATTTGCAAACGAAGATGGTAAATCTTTTAGAGCAAAACTTCCTAAGAATTTTAAGACAAGAGAAGAAGCAGAGCAATTTTTAAATGAAAATATAAAAGCATCTTTTGAAGTAGCAGATCTAACTACAAAACCAGCTAAAAAATCACCTGCTCCACCATTTACAACTTCTACATTACAACAAGAGGCATCGAGAAAATTATATTTCTCAGTAAGTAAGACAATGACAATGGCGCAGCGTTTATACGAAGCGGGATTGATTACTTATATGCGTACCGATAGTGTCAACTTATCAGTAGAAGCTCAAGAAGGAGCAACCGCAGAAATAGTATCTGCTTATGGTGAAAAATATAGTAAAACAAGACAATATAAAGGTAAAGCTAAAGGAGCACAAGAAGCTCACGAAGCGATACGACCAACAGATTTTTCAAGACATACAGTTGATGTTGATTATGATCAACAACGCTTGTATGAATTGATATGGAAGAGAGCGATTGCTTCTCAAATGAGTGATGCACAATTGGAAAGAACAAATGTTCGTATAAAAGCAAATACTCATAAGGAGCAATTTACAGCAAATGGTGAGGTGATTAAGTTTGAAGGATTTCTTAAAGTTTATTTAGAAAGTAAAGATGATGAGGATGAGGAGCAAGATGGAATTTTACCTGCAATGCGAATTGGAGAAGATTTACACAAGCATTATATAACGGCTACCGAGAGATTTACAAGACCACCGAGTCGTTTTAGCGAAGCTTCATTGGTAAAGAAGTTAGAAGAACTAGGAATCGGAAGACCATCTACGTATGCGCCTACGATATCAACTATTCAAAATAGAAAGTATATAGAAAAAGGATCTAAAGAAGGAGAAGAGAGAGGTTATGTGCAAATGATTCTTGAAGGAGATACACTTAGTGAGAAAAATTTAACCGAAAAAATAGGAAGTGATAAAGGAAAACTGATTCCAACAGATGTAGGAATGGTTGTAAACGATTTTCTAGTAGCGCATTTCTCTACTATTTTGGATTATAATTTTACAGCTAAAGTAGAAGAAGATTTTGATGCCATTGCAGAAGGTAATGAAGACTGGAAGCATATGATGAAAGAGTTTTATGACGAATTCCATTTGGTCGTAAAAGATGTCGAAAAAAATGCAGAAAGAGAAGTAGGAGAACGTATTTTAGGAGAAGATCCAGAATCAGGAAAAGCTGTGAGTGTGCGTTTAGGTAAGTTTGGACCAATGGTGCAAATTGGATCTGTTGAAGACGAAGAAAAACCTCGTTTCGCAAGTTTAGGACCAGGACAGACATTGAGTAATATTACATACGAACAAGCAATGGATCTCTTTAAGTTGCCTAAGGATTTAGGAGAATATAAAGAAGAATTAGTTGTCGTGAATAATGGAAGATTTGGACCTTATGTAAGATATGGGAAAAAATATATTTCTTTAGACAAAGGAGAGGATCCAATGAATGTTACTATGGATCGTGCAATAGAATTGATAGTAGCCAAAGAAAAGGCAGACGCTCCTATATATACGCATGAAGATTTACCAGTACAGAAAGGAACAGGAAGATTTGGACCTTATCTGAAATGGAATGGAATGTTTATTAATGTAAATAAGAAATATGATTTCGATAATTTATCAGATAATGATATTGTTACATTAATAGAAGAGAAAAAACAAAAAGAAATAGATAAGGTAATACATAATTGGGAGGACGAAGGAATTCGTGTAGAGAAAGCAAGATGGGGACGAAGTAATATTCTTAAAGGTAAAGTTAAAATAGAATTGCCAAAAACTGTAGATGCCGCAAAGTTAACGTTGGAAGAAGTTCAAGGGATTATTGAGAAAAATGCTCCCAAGAAAAAAACGGCAGCGAAAAAGAAAACGGCAGCCAAAAAGAAGACAACAACAGCAAAGAAAAAAACAACAGCTAAAAAGAAGTAATTAATAATATGTCTTTCGAATTTCTTACACCAGTAAGTGAAGAAGTAATCATGCATGCTTCTTTGCTAGCAGATCAAACTATAGGGAGTCAAATAGAAATCCATAGTCAAGAACAAGGTATACCGGATCTTGAAGGAGTGAAAATTGCACTTATAGGAGTTTCTGAAAATCGTAATGATGTTAATTTTCAATATGGAGAAATAGATTTTGATGCAATCAGAAAGTCGCTCTATGAGCTTTATTTAGGGAATTGGAATACAAAAATTATTGATCTAGGTGATATAACTCCAGGAGATGAGGTAGCAGATACTTATTATGTAATGAAGGAAGTAATGGCTGATTTATTACGTAAAGATATTATTCCTGTAATTTTAGGAGGAAGTCAAGACCTTACATTTGCTCAATATCGTGCATACGATGTTATGGAGAAAATGGTGAATTTAGTCAATGTTGATAGTCGATTTGACTTAGGAGACTCAGTACAAGACATAAATAATCGATCATTTGTTAGCAAAATAATAGTTGAGAGACCTTATAACTTGTTTAATTATAGTAATCTAGGGTATCAAACATATTTTAACTCACAAGAAGAGATAAATTTAATAGAAAAGCTGTATTTTGACGCCATTAGATTAGGTGAAATAATAGCAGATATAAGTGTTGTAGAACCAGTAATGAGAGATGCAGATATAGTTTCTGTTGATTTAAGTGCAATAAATTCTACAGTATTGAGTTTTAATACTAGTTCACCTAATGGATTTAATGGAAGAGAGATTTGTGCAATAGCACGATATGCAGGAATAAGTGATAAAGTAAGTAGTTTCGGAATTTATGAATTTAGTAATTTTGAAGGAGAAGAAACTACGGCAGCGTTAATAGCGCAAATTATATGGTATTTTATAGAAGGAGTTAATTATCGATCAAATGAGATAAATATTAAGAATCAACCTACAACATTACATTATAAAGTGCCAATAGATGATGATATATTATCATTTTATAAGAGTAGTCGAACAGGGAGATGGTGGATAGAAATTCCTTTTATTGCATCGGGTAATAATAAATTGAAAAGACACACGTTATTACCTTGCACCTACAAAGATTATGAAGGAGCATGCAATCAAGAAATGCCAGAAAGATGGTATAAAGCAAAACAGAAAAACGAAGTTTAACATTTTTAATTAAGAGATTTTAGGGTTTTTTTTATGAAAAAATTGTTTTTCTAAAAATAAATAGATAGGTTTATCCCCTTAAATCTAGATGATCTTAACCTAAAACACATTATGAAAAAAGTCATAGCACTCTTTGCTATTTTAGCATTACTCTATAGTTGTGGAGGTGGAAACCAAGGAGAACTTGTAGGAGTAAAAGGTAAGAAATGGCATCCTGAAAAACCATATGGAATGAGTCTTATCCCCGGAGGGTCATTTATTATGGGTAAATCGGATGACGATAGACCCGCATTAAGTAATGCGCCTACAAAAACAGTTACTGTTCGTTCTTTCTATATGGATGAAACAGAAATCACTAACAGTGAATATCGTCAATTTGTAAATTGGGTTCGAGATTCTACAGTACGTATGAAATTAGCCATTATGGCTGAAGATCAAGGTAAAACACCTGGAGATGACGGAATTGGAGAATATGCATTCTTGGATACTAGCGAAGAAGACATGACTGTATACGAAAAGTATAGATTCGATAACTATAGTGGTACAGGAACAACGGGATACGAAGGTAGAAGATTAAACAAGGATATCGATATCGAATGGGATGTTGATAATTATCCAGATGAATTCTATGCAGAAGTAATGGATTCAATGTATATTCCTATTGAAGAATCTTATAATGGAGTACGTTCTCAAGATGTAAGTAATTATAAGTTCCGTTCAACATGGATTGACATTCAAGCTGCTGCGAGAGCAAAAGAAGGAAGAAGAAAAGACTTCATAAAAGAAGAAGTGATTGAAATATATCCTGATACTACAGTATGGATTAAGGATTTTAATTACTCTTATAATGAGCCGATGCATAATGATTACTTTTGGCATAACGCTTACGGAGATTACCCAGTAGTTGGAGTTTCTTGGGAGCAAGCTAAAGCATTTTGTAGATGGAGAACATTATACAAAAACGCATCTCAAAAAGAACGTAATAGAGATTTTGTAAGTAGTTTTAGATTACCTACAGAAGCAGAATGGGAATATGCCGCTAGAGGTGGATTAGAATCTGCAACATACCCTTGGGGTGGACCTTATGCACATAATGATAGAGGATGTTTCTTAGCAAACTTTAAACCTTTAAGAGGTAATTATGCAGCAGATAACTATTTATATACTGTAGAAGCTAAATCATTTGAACCAAATGATTACGATTTATATAATATGGCAGGAAATGTATCAGAATGGGTACAGTCGTCTTATGATCCTGCAACTTATGAGTATGTATCTTCAATGAACCCTAACGTAAGTGATAACCGAAACAAACGTAAAGTTGTTCGTGGTGGATCATGGAAAGATGTTGCGTATTTCTTACAAGTAAGTACTAGAGATTACGAATACGCTGATTCAGCGAGAAGCTATATTGGATTTAGAACCGTTCAGGATTATATGGGTACTGACGTGACTAGACAAGATAATCCCCGAAATTAATTTCTATCAACTTAATTATTTAACTAACCCTTTTTTAACTTTATTAAAAAAAACACATTTATTATGGCAAATTCAAAAGCAGGAAAAAGATTAATGAACATGTCCTATGGACTTGGAGCAGCAGTCGTTATTATCGGAGCATTATTTAAGATTACTCATATTGAGTTTGGACCAATTAATGGTAACTTAATGCTTACACTAGGACTTGTAACAGAGGCACTTATTTTCGCAATATCAGCCTTTGAACCTGTAGATGATGAATTAGATTGGTCATTAGTTTACCCAGAATTAGCTGGAGGACAAAAGACTGACAAAAAACAAAAAGAGCAACCTAAAGATGCTGAAGGTATGTTGTCTCAGAAATTAGATGCTATGCTTAAAGATGCTCGTATTGATGCAGATTTAATGACAAGTCTTGGATCTAGTATCCGTAACTTCGAAGGAGCAGCAAAAAATATTTCTCCTACAGTAGATGCAATGGAAGGTCAAAGAAAATATTCTAAAGAACTTACATTAGCAGCTGAGCAAATGGAATCTTTAAACAGTTTATACAAAGTACAATTAGAATCTACTAGTCGTCAAGCTGAAATCAATCAAGCAGTTGCAGATAATGCAGGAAAGCTTAAAGAACAAATGGAAAGCTTGGCAAGTAACTTATCATCTCTTAACGGAGTTTATGGTGGTATGTTAAGTGCAATGAACGCTAAATAATTAGTGTTTAATAACTAAATAATAACTACCAAAACCTAATAAGAATATGGCAGGAGGAAAACAGTCTGCAAGACAGAAGATGATTAACTTGATGTATTTGATCTTCATTGCGATGTTAGCATTGAATATGTCAAAAGAAGTGTTATCAGCATTTGGATTAATGAACGAAAAGTTAGTTAAATCAAATGAAAGTGCAACACAAAGAAACCAAGCTTTTATTGCTGGTTTGGCAGCAAAAGCAAGTGAACAAGCTGATAAATACGGACCATTAAAAGAAAAAGCAGATAAAGTTTCTGCATTAGCTAATGATTTTAATTCGTATTTAGAAACTCTTAAAACAGACATGCTTGCAACTGTAGATAACCCTACAGATTACGAAGTAATGGATAAAGGAGATTTCTTAGATCTTAAATTCTTTTCACCTAATGGGCCAAGCGCTGAAGGACAAGAGTTTTTAGATAAAATCAACGGATTCAAAAGCGGAATTAATGAAGCCTTAGGAACTGATTATCCAGAAGTAACTAAAGCTGTTGATATTGCATTTAATACAGATCCTGTAAAAAACAGAGATAATGTAGAAGTTAAATGGTTAAACTATCACTATAAGGGATTCCCTATGGTAGCTTCTTTAACTAAGTTAACGCAATTACAAGCTGATATCAAATCTGCAGAAAGTGAAGTTTTATCTACGATGCTAGCAGGTCAACAAGCATCAGAATTATCATTTAATAATTACGAAGCGATTGTTGTTCCAGAAAAAACAGCTTTCTTTAGTGGAGAGAGTTTTAAAGGTAGAATCGTATTAGGTCGTTTTGATGGTACATTAAAGCCAACTAAAGTGACTGTTAATGGTAAAGAGCAAACTAAAATTGAAAATGGTCAAGTTCTTCTTGATTTCCCAGCAGGAAATGTTGGTGAAAGAGAAGTATTAGGAGAATTCGAATTCAAAGAAGGAGATTCAACTGTTACAATCCCTATCAAAACTTCTTATGCTGTTATACCAAAACCTAATTCAGCTGTAATTTCTGCTGATAAAATGAACGTTGTATACCGTGGTGTAAATAACCCAATGACAATCTCTATTCCTGGAGTACCTTCTGTTACTGCAAAAGCACCAGGATTAAAGCCAGTTGGTAAATCAGGGAAATATACAATGAATGTTACGTCTGTAAAAGGTCGTGAAGTAAACATCAAAGTTACAGGTAAATTACCAAATGGTACTTCAGTATCAGATAGTAAGAAATTTAGAGTAAAAGATATTCCTAGACCAGTTGGTACAGTTCGTGGAGAAGACGGATCTATCAAAATGGCTAAGAATGCATTATCTATTTCTTCTATTGGTGCAATTTTACCAGATTTTGATTTTGATATTAAATTAAAAGTAACTGGCTTTAAATTTAAAGTAGAAGGACAGCCTACTGTTAGTGTAACTGGAAACAGATTAAACAGTAAAGCTAAATCTGCATTGCGTAAAGCAAAAAGAGGTTCTTCTGTTCAAGTAATAGATATAAAAGCACGGTTAGCATCTAATGCAGGATATAGATTGAAGAAAATCTCTCCTGTTATTGTAGAGTTAACAAACTAATAAAAGCAAATTATGAATTTGAGAAATTTTGTATTAACCATTTTTGGTCTTATGCTAAGTATTATTTCGTATGGACAAGCAAACTTATTGAATGCTGCTACACCAAGTGATATAGGAAAAAAGACTGAAGAACAAATTAAATATGATAATGATCACCCATTAGAATATGGTTATGTTGATGAGCGTGATATATTATGGTCAAAAACAACTTGGGAGATTATCGATCTTGATGAGCGTATTAATTTTCCATTGTATTATCCTGTGGATACTAATAATATAGGATCTAATAGACGTTCTTTATTTCATGTTCTGATGACTAATATCAAGAATAGTAAAATCAAGAATATTTACTCAGATTCATACTTTACTGAAACACGTACGTTAGAGGATTTACAATCAACATTGACAAGAATCGATACTACCGATCTTGGATACGAGCAATATAACGCTGGTGAGCAAGTTGATCCTCAGTATATCAATAGACGTGATATTGGTGCTGCTGATATAGCAGAGTACCATGCAAAAGGATATTGGTATTTTGATAAAAGACAAGGTGAATTAAAATATAGATTACTAGGATTGGCTCCTGTAGCACCTGATGTAAACTTTATTGATGATGATGAGCCGGATATGGTAGAATTATTTTGGATTTATTATCCAGATGCACGTGATATCTTACATGATGCAAAAGCTTTTAATAGAAAAAATACTTCTATGCCATTCTCTTTTGATCATTTATTAAATGCAAGACGCTTTAATGCGATTATTTATCAAGAGGATAACGTTCAAGGAGATCGTAAGATCGATGAATATGTTATCGATAATGCATTGTTCCAGTTAATGGAAAGTGAACGTATCAAAGAAAACATACGTAATTTTGAACAAGACATGTGGAGCTATTAAATTAGTCTCACAAATAAATTCTAAAAAACGCTCAATTCTAAATTGAGCGTTTTTTATTTTTGTACTATGATAGATTATATAATTGTAGGCTTTGGATTAGCTGGAATGTCTTTTACAGAAATATTAGATCGTAATAAGAAATCTTTTGTAGTATTTGAAGATACTTCTCAGCAATCTTCAAGAATTGCAGGAGGGTTATTAAATCCTGTTATTCTAAAACGATTTACATTAGCTTGGAAAGTTCAAGAACAGATAAAACATGCATTACCATTATATAATAGATTAGAAGAACGATTTAATTCATCTTTTTATAATGACCTTCCAGTTTTAAGACGCTTTAATTCCATTGAAGAGCAAAATACTTGGGCAGCTGCTTATGATAAGCCTTTATTAGAACCTTTTTTGAATCCAAAATTAGTTCATAAAGATGTATATCCAACTGTAGATGGCTCTCATCATTATGGAAAGGTAAAAAACACTGGTAAAATAGAAATAGGGAAAATGCTCGACGTATATATTGATGATCTTATAAAAAGAGATTGTTATACCAATAAATCGTTTGAATATGAAAAGTTAGAAATAGATGAATCTAGTGTTTCTTATAAAGGAATTAAGGCTAAAAGAATTGTATTTGCAGAAGGATATGGAATAAAAAAGAATCCTTTTTTCAAATATTTACCTATGATTGGTAACAAAGGAGAATATATTATAATTAAATCTCCAGAGTTAAAATTAAACGAAGTTATTAAATCTTCTATTTTCATTATTCCTTTAGGAGATGATTTGTATAAGGTAGGTGCCACTTATGATCATCATGATAAAGAATTACAAACTACAGAAAAAGCCAAAACGAAACTAGTAAAAGCATTAGAATTGCTTTTAAAAGTACCTTTTGAAGTTGTAAATCAAATTGTAGGATTGAGACCTACTGTAATTGATAGAAGGCCGCTGGTAGGAAAGCACAACGATTTTGAAAATTTATATGTTTTAAATGGATTAGGTACTAGAGGGATTTTAATTGGTCCAACAATAGCAAATGAACTCTATGACATGATTGAAGAAAATATGCCTTTAGATAAAGAGATAGATATACGTAGATTTGATAATAAGAGAAATTAAAAAAGAAGGATTAACATTTATGTTAATCCTTCTTTTTTTTATAATGTTTAAAGAAATTGATCCATATATTACGAGCTAATCTCATAACTATAGGTAAAGATAAAATCATAGTAGCTGCAATAACATAAAAACTATGTAACAGATTCATTTCGAGAATTAAATGCGAAATAACAAATGCTGCTACAGCAAAAGCTATACCTACTGGATAACTAACATACATGGCTCCATAAAAAAATGAAGGCTCCATTTTATATTTAGTTTGACAATGACTACAACGTTCATTCATTTTTAATGTTTGAGAAATAGCACTGTAAGGATTCTTGTGTTCGTACATACTTTCTTCATGACAAACAGGACAAGCACCAGTGATGATACTATATATTTTGGTTCCTTTTAAAAACTTCATAGGTAGGTAGTGTGATTTGTATTACAAATATCGGGATTTAAGCAAAAATAACCGAATAAAGAAAAGATTTATTAGACTAAGTTTAAAGACGTTTTTAAGATCGTTTAAAATTGAGCATCTTTGCAGAAATAAGAATCATAAGAATGCTAAATATACATAACTTATCAATTTCATTTGGAGGAGAATATTTATTTGAAGATATCACTTTTAGATTAGGAGCTGGAGATCGAGTAGGACTTATAGGAAAGAATGGAGCAGGTAAATCTACAATGTTAAAAATTTTATCTAAAGAACAAGAGCCAGATTCTGGACAAATAGCATTAGATAAAGAAATAAGTATAGGTTTTCTAAAACAAGACATTGATTTTATTCAAGGACGTACAGTATTAGAAGAATCCTATGAAGCTTTTGTAGAAATTAAAAAAATCGAAAGAGATATTGATGCAATTAATGAACAATTAGCAACAAGAACCGATTATGAAAGCGATAGTTATAGTAAACTGATAGCTGATTTGAGTGATTTTACACAACGTTACGAAGTTCTAGGAGGGTATAACTATAAAGGGGAAACTGAACGAGTGTTACAAGGGCTAGGTTTTACAGCAGATGATTTTGATCGATTGACAGATACTTTTTCTGGTGGATGGCGTATGCGTATAGAATTGGCTAAACTATTACTACAAAATAATGATATTCTATTATTAGATGAGCCTACAAACCATTTAGATATAGAATCAATCATATGGTTAGAAAATTTTTTAAAAAACTATTCGGGAGCTGTTGTAATAGTATCTCATGATAAGATGTTTTTGGATAATGTAACAAACCGTACTATTGAAATATCATTAGGAAGAATATACGATTACAATAAACCTTATTCAAAGTATTTGATCTTGCGAGAAGAAATGCGAGAACAACAGTTGGCAGCACAAAAAAATCAAGCTAAGCAAATAGAACAAACAGAAAAATTAATAGAGAAATTTAGAGCTAAAGCAACAAAAGCTTCTATGGCGCAATCACTAATCAAAAAATTAGATAAGGTTGAGCGAATTCAAGTAGATGAAGATGATAATGCTGTAATGAATATAACGTTTCCTATTAGTATACAACCTGGAAAAGTAGTTGTAGAAGCAGAAAACATTGGTAAAAATTACGGAGATAAAGAAATTCTTAAAGAAATAGATCTTTTAGTTGAAAGAGGTTCAAAGATAGCATTTGTAGGACAAAATGGGCAAGGGAAATCAACCTTAGCCAAAATTATTATAGATGAAATTTCTCATACAGGAAATCTTAAGTTAGGGCATAATGTAGAAATAGGATATTTTGCTCAAAATCAGGCAGAATATCTAGATGGAGAACTAACTATAGAAGAGACAATGATTCATGCTGCTAACGAAAAAACAAGAAGTAAAGTTCGTGATATGCTAGGATCATTTTTATTTAGAGGAGATGAAGTTGATAAAAAGGTAAAAGTATTATCTGGAGGGGAGCGTAATCGTTTAGCATTATGTAAAATGTTATTACAACCTTTTAACGTTTTGGTAATGGATGAACCAACAAACCATCTTGATATCAAATCAAAAAATGTATTAAAAGAAGCTCTTAATAATTTTGAAGGAACACTATTATTAGTATCTCATGATAGAGATTTTTTACAAGGCCTAACTACAACTGTATATGAGTTTAAGGATAGAAAAATAAAAGAGTATTTAGGAGATATAGATTTTTATCTAGAAGAGCGAAAAGTAGCAAATCTAAGAGAAGTTGAAAAAAGAGATAAAGAAGCAAAAACGATAACTACAGAAAAAACAGAAGCAAAATTATCATATCAGGAACAGAAGAAACTGAAATCACTGAATAATAAACTAAGCAATATAGAAGCAAAGGTTAGTAAATTAGAAAAAGAAATTAAAAAGATAGATGACGAATTAGCAAGTGATTATGATAAAACAATAGCCACTCCTAATTTTTTTGAAAATTATCAAGGTAAAAAAGATCAATTGGATGAAGCAATGGAAGATTGGGAATCCTTGCAAGAGCAGATAGAGTCATTAGAGAACAGAATATAATAAAGAGGAAACATGGAAAACCCAAAAGAAATAGATTTAAATGCACATGCATTATCATGGGTAGGGAAAATACATTATGATTTTGGATTTTTAGTGCAAAAAGCATTTAAAGAACAAGGATTAGACATCACAAAAGAGCAATGGAGTGTGTTAAAACGATTAGATGTTAAAGATGGGCAACCTCAAAATGATCTAGCTTTTATAACACACAGAGATAAAACATCAATGACTAGACTAGTAAATGCTATGGAAGCAAAAAATCTAGTAGAAAGAATAAGTGATGAGAAAGATCGAAGAGTTAATAGGATTTATGTAACCGATTTTGGAAAAGAAATTATAGGTAAAGTAAGACCAATTATGTTTGACCTGATTCCTAAAGTACAAGAAAGCCTTGAGCCAGAAGAATTAGAAATCGTAATAAAGGCGCTAAAGAAAATGAAAGTTAAGATAGAAGATTTAGCAAAATAAATTTACAAGAATGACGTCTTGAAATAGCGTTATAAAATCAAAAAGGGAGTTGTTTAAAAAACAACTCCCTTTTTGATTTTCAAATAGTTTGTGATGTAACTCACAGAATGAAATAAATATTTAACATGAATTTATAATAGTTGCACCTGCAACTATTATAAGTATGTTGTTACATTTGTAAACGGAAAAAATACAAGATGGAAGCCAATTTTGAAAAAACATTAGGCTACTGGTTGGGAACGACTACAAAAATGATTGATCTATACATTCAAGATGTATTTCAAGAACATCAAATTAAATTATCAAAAATTCAATGGGTGTTTTTAAAGATATTGAATAATCAAGATGGTAGAGCACAACAAGAGTTAGCCTTTTTAACAAATAGAGATAAAACCTCTTTAACACGATTAGTGAACACAATGGAAAAAAAAGGACTAGTAAAAAGAACAGCTTCAAAAGAAGATAAGCGTATCAAGCTAATCTATCTTACAGAAGAAGGAAGAAGAATTTTTCAATCGACACTACCGATTATGAAAAAAATAGTATCAAGCTTTCAACAAGGAATTTCTATAGAAGAGATAGAAACAGCTGTAGTTGTACTACAAAGAATACAGCAAAATTTAAAACATAATAGAGAACTAGCATTATAGCAGCCAAAAATAAAGTGATGAGGAAAATAGTTATAACAGGAATCGGAATATTGATATTAGTAGGAGCTTTTGGATTATCTACCTTTTTTAAAAATAGTAAAAAACAGCCACCTAAGAGTATTTCAAAAAACGAAAAAGTTGTATTTACCGAAACAATAAAAAATAATGAAATCCCTATTGTGATTACAGCAGATGGAAATTTGGTTGCAAAAAATAAGGTAGAGTTATTTACAGAAGTACAAGGAGTATTACAGGCAACAGGAAAAGAGTTTAGAGCAGGAGTTAATTATAGAAAAGGAGAAACATTGTTGAGAATTAACAATGAAGAACATTACGCAACTCTTCAAGCTCAAAAAAGCTCATTGCAAAACCTAATTGTATCCATAATGCCTGATATGAGATTAGATTATCCAGAAGCATTTGACAAATGGAACCAATACTTACAGAATTTTGACATTAATAAAAGTGTCCAAAAATTGCCAGAAACCTCATCTGATAAAGAAAAGTATTTTGTAACAGGAAAAAATATATACGCTACCTATTATAATATAAAAAACTTAGAGGCTAGATTGTTGAAATATAACATAAGAGCACCATTTAGCGGTATACTAACAGAAGTATTGGTTACACAAGGAACCTTAGTTAGAGCTGGTCAAAAAATGGGAGAATTTATAAATCCGAACATATACGAATTAGAAGTGTCTATCAATGCAGCATATGTAAATATTCTTTCAAAAGGGAAGGAAGTAATATTACAAGACTTAGAAAAAACGCAAAATTGGACTGGAACAGTAAGTCGTATTAACGGACGAATAGATCAAAATACACAAACGGTAAAAGTATATATAAACGTAAAAGGGAAAGACTTAAGAGAAGGAATGTATCTAGAAGCAAAAGTACCTGCAAAAAGTGAAACAAACGTTTATGAAATCTCAAGAAAATTATTGGTAGAAAATAAATCTGTATACGTTGTAAAAGACTCAGTATTAGATTTAGTAGAAATAAAACCAATTTACTTTAATGAAAATACGGTAATAGTTAGAGGACTTAATGATGGTACACAACTAGTTAATAAACCAATTTCTGGAGGATATTCGGGAATGAAGGTGAGAATGATTTCAGAAAATAAATAAGGAAAGCATTAAAAGAAAGAAATTTTGAAAAAAATCATATCATATTTTATAAAATATCCCGTAGCAGTAAATATCGTAATCATTGCATTTGTGATATTAGGATATATGGGATATTCAACATTGAGATCTTCCTTTTTTCCATTGGTAGATTCAAAGTTTATAACGATAAATGTAATTTACCCAGGGGCTTCTCCTCAGGAAATAGAAGAGGGGGTAATTTTAAAAATAGAAGATAATCTTAAAGGATTGCTAGGTGTTGATAGGGTGACGTCTACTTCTTCAGAAAATGCGGCAAGTTTAACTGTAGAAACATTAAAAGGATACGACATAGATGTTGTTTTAGCCGATGTGAAAAATGCAGTAGATAAAGTTCCTAATTTCCCTACAGGTATGGAACCAGCTGTTATTGCAAAAGTAGAAAGTGTTGCGGAGACAATAAGTTTTGTTGTAACAGGAGAACAAATTCCTTTAAAAACACTAAAACAAATAGGTAGAGAAGTTGAAAATGATTTACGGAGAATAGATGGGATTTCTCAAATTACCATTTCAGGATATCCAGAAGAAGAAATAGAAATAGCCGTAAGAGAACAAGATTTAAAAATATACAATCTAACATTTCGTCAAGTAGCAAATGCAGTAGCAAACTCAAACCTACTTACAACAGGAGGATCTATAAAAACAGAAGCCGAAGAATATTTAATAAGAGCGAATAATAGATCTTATTATGGTGATGAATTAGACAATTTAGTAGTAAGAGCAGATGCTTCAGGAAATATAATTAGACTAAAAGATATTGCAACAGTTGTAGATCGATGGAATGAAACACCCAACCGTAGTTATTTTAACGGTAATATAGCTGTTCGTATACAAGTAAGTAATACCAATAATGAAGATTTATTAAGCTCAGCAGAAAAGATCAATGAATATATAGAGAAATTTAATAGTCAAAGAGATAATATTCAGTTAGAAATAACAAGAGATTCTTCTATTACATTAAGAGAACGTACACAGTTATTGTTTAAAAATGCATGGCAAGGAATGCTATTAGTGTTATTGTTTTTGTCGTTATTTTTAAGACCGAGACTAGCTTTTTGGGTTGCAGCAGGGTTACCAGTAGCCTTTTTTGGAATGTTCATGCTAGCAGGTTATTTTGATGTAACGATAAATGTATTATCACTATTTGGGATGATTATTGTAATCGGTATTCTTGTTGATGATGGAATTGTAATTTCAGAAAATATATACCATCATTATGAGAAAGGTAAAAATCCTATACAAGCAGCAATTGATGGTACTATGGAAGTTGTTCCACCAATTATATCAGCAATAACAACTACTGTATTAGCTTTTTCTGTATTCTTTTTCTTAGACGGTAATATTGGAGACTTTTTTGGAGAAGTTTCAACAGTAGTAACACTTACCTTAGTGATTTCATTGGTTGAAGCACTAATTATTTTACCAGCCCATGTAGCACATTCTAAAGCATTAAAAAGAGGGCAGAAAATATATAAATTCAATATATATGCAGAGCGTTTTATGGATTATATGCGAGATAAGCTATATGCACCAGCATTACGATTTGTATTACAAAATAAATTTTTTGGATTAGTTATTCCGATAGCATTATTAGTGATAACTCTTGGAGCATTCCAAGGAGGTATTATTAGAGGAACATTTTTTCCATCAATTGCAAGTGATAGAATTTCTATTAACTTAAAAATGCCACAAGGAACAAATGAGGTAATAACAGATTCTATTATTTCGTTGATTGAAACTGCTGCTTGGGAAGTAAATGAAGAGTTTTCAGAAAAACAAACAGGAGATGAAAATGTCGTTAAAAATGTAATAAAAAGAATTGGGCCAGGAAGTGCTTCGGCTTCATTAAATATTAATTTATTACCAGGAGAAAGAAGAGATTTTACATCAGGAGAAGTTACCAATGCAATTAGAGATAAAGCGGGTAAAATTTATGGTGTAGAAACATTGACATTTGGTTCCGGAGGTAATTTTGGAGGAAAACCTGTATCTGTCTCTTTACTAAGTAATAATATTAAAGAGTTAAAAGCGGCTAAAATAGAACTGAAAGAAGAACTCAGTAAAAACATAGAGCTAAAAGATGTTGCGGATAATGACCCTTCAGGAATTAAAGAAATTAAAATTAAACTAAAGAATAATGCATATACTTTAGGATTGACACTTAATGAGGTGATGTCACAAGTACGAAGCGGATTCTTTGGATTGCAAGTACAACGTTTTCAACGAGGACAAGATGAAATAAAAGTATGGGTTCGTTATGATAAAAAAGAACGATCATCTATTAAGAATTTAGACGAAATGCGTATTGCAACAGCAACAGGAGATAGAGTTCCTTTATCTGAAATTGCGACTTATGAAATCGAAAGAGGAGAAATATCGATCAATCACCTAAATGGACAACGAGAAATTAGAGTGGATGCAGATATGAAAGATCGCAAAGCAAGCGCAACAGACGTATTAGCAGATATTAAAAGTAGAATAATGCCTGAGATTGTAGGTAAATATCCATCTGTTACAGCATTATACGAAGGTCAAAATCGAGAGGCTTCCAAAGTATCTGGATCTGCAGCTGTGGTTGGCCCAGTAATACTATTACTAATTTATATCGTAATTGTATTCACATTTAGATCTTATGGACAACCTTTCATGCTTTTGATTATGGTACCATTTAGTTTGATAGGTGTAGCATGGGGACATTGGTTACATGGATTTGCTGTAAATATATTATCAATGCTAGGAATCATTGCTTTGATAGGAATTATGGTAAATGATGGCCTTGTATTGATTAGTAAATTTAATACATACCTCAAAGAAGGGATGAAATATGAGGAAGCCTTATTTGAAGCTGGGAAATCACGTTTTAGAGCTATCTTTTTAACGACAATAACTACAGTAGCAGGTTTAGCACCATTAATTTTAGAAACAAGCCGTCAAGCACAATTCCTAATACCAATGGCTATATCAATAGCGTATGGAATTAGTATTGCTACCTTATTAACCTTACTTACATTACCCGTTTTATTATCTATATCAAACGGATTTAAAGTGAATTTTAAATGGTTAATGGATGGAAAGAAACCAAATAAAGAGCAAGTTGAGCGCGCAATAATAGAATTGAAATCAGAGGCAGATGAAAAAGAAGGGAATATTTAATCATAGGGAGAATATGCAATTAAGAGTATATATAATAGGAGTAATCCTTATGACAATAGGAAGTGTGAAATTAAATGCACAAGAACTATTAACAAAAGAAGAGGCTATTAATATTGCGATGACTAATAATTATGATATTAAAGTATCTCATAATGATATTGCCGTAGCAGATAATAATAAAGGAATTCTTAATAGTGGATATTTACCACGAGTATCGAGTAGTGCAGGAGCAAACTATAATAAGAATGATAGCGAAACAACCTTTGCTAGCGGAGACAGTAATGAAGTTAATGGAGCCGAATCAAGATCGTATAATGCATCTGTTAGATTAGATTATACATTATTTGATGGATTTAATCGAAAATATACATTAAAACGATTGCAGGAAACAAAAAACTTAACAGAGTTACAAGCAAGACAAATACTAGAGAATACAGTTGTACAATTGTATACGTCGTATTATGAAATAGCTAGGTTGACAGAAAATCAGAAAAATCAACAAGAGATTTTAGAAGTTTCAAAAGAGCGGATGAAACGAACCGAGTATAATTTTGAATACGGACAAAATACCAAACTAGATGTGTTAAATGCTGAAGTGATTGTAAATAATGATAGCGTTACTTATTTAGAAGTTAATAGACAGTTAGCAAATGCAAAAAGAGATCTTAACGTATTAATGGGAAGAAATGTTACAACTGACTTTAAAGTTGATACGGCCGTCGATTATAAGATTGATATAGAAAGAGAAAAACTTGTTGAAGCTGGGAAGTTAAATAATGTAGGATTATTACAAGCTCAAAAAAATATTGAATTAAGTAAATATGATATAAAGATAAATAGAGCAGGATGGATGCCAACTGTAGGAGTTAATGGAGGGTATTCATGGAATAGTTCTAATAACGAACCTGTCAATCAGTTTTCTCCAGCTACTTCAACTCAACAAGGAATTAATGGAGGAGTTTCTTTATCATGGAATATTTTTGACGGAGGAACAACTAGAAACAGAGTTCAAAACGCAAAAATAGCTGTAGATTCTCGTGAAATTAATAAAGAACAATTAGAACAACAGTTAGATAGAGACATAAATAATGCTTGGGAAACGTATCAAAATAGATTATATACCTTAAAAGTACAAGAAAGAAACAGAGATACTAATAAGCGTAATTTTGAATTAACAAACGAACGATATAAGTTGGGGCAAATAAATTCTATAAACTATAGACAAGCACAAGTAGACTTATTAAATGCAGAATTAAGCTTAAGTAGTGCTAAATATGAAGCTAAAAACGCTGAAATTCAACTACTACAACTTTCAGGAAAACTATTAGATACAAAATAACAATGTTTATTAACTGATAGTCAGCTATTTAGGTGTTGTTTTGTGGAAATGTAAAAAAAACATAAAAAAAATATTGCCAAACCGGAATTAGGTTGTATATTTGCAATCCAATATCGCGGGATAGAGCAGTAGGTAGCTCGTCGGGCTCATAACCCGAAGGTCACTGGTTCGAGTCCAGTTCCCGCTACTACTAAAATCAAGGCTTCACAGAAATGTGAAGCTTTTTTTGTTTCTTTCCTAAAACATATCTAAAACAAATTGATTAATGCTTGATGATTATTTTTCATATCTAGTTTAATAAAATCCTTATAATACTTTTGCCCTTTAAGAGTATCTTTATTTTTTAAACATAATTTGATTATTTTTTCATAGAAAAAAACATCATTAATTTGAAGCTCCAAAGCTTGTTTGCATACATTTATAGCTTTAGAATATTCCTTTTTTTGTTCATGAAATTTTATCTTACAATTATAGCCTTCGTAATTAAAAGGGTGTTTTAAAATAGCCTCTTCACAAATATTAATTGCTTCGTCATAATTCTGGGAAAATCTATAAAAATTTATATTATGATGTAGTCCCTTATAATTTTGTAACAAAAACTTTTTTTTATAATCTTTAAAGATTAAGCAGTTTATTTCCTCTCTTTCTTTTTTCTTTAGTCGTTTCAATCGTTCATAAACCTCTATTCTTTTAGTGTAATAATAAGGCTTAGAACTATCTTTTTTTATAGCTTCATTAAAATTTTTTAAAGCTAGTAGGTCATGGATAGAATCTTTAAACTCTAAATAAGATACTCCGAGTAAATAATGCCCTTCTTCTAATTTTAGAGCTACCGCCTTTTTATAAGTTTCAATAATACTATCTTTACTTTTTAAGTTTTTGAAAAATATAGCTTTCTCTTTATAGAGTTTTATGTTTAAGGGCTCACTTCTTATCATTGAATTATAAAGTCCTATAACTCTATTATTTTTTTTCTGTTTTTTATAAATTCTCAAAAGGTTTTTTTTATACCTATTGTTTTGAGGATCAAACTTTATAGCATTAAGTAAATCACTAATAGCAGTAATAGTATCTTGTTGTTTGTAAGCTATAAAAGAATTATAATAAGCCCTAGCATCATATAATTCCGCTAAAATTTTGCGTGAAGTCAAACTCCTATCAAACTGTTTTTTAGCTAGTCTAAGTCCTTTGTTTACATATATACCTGCCATCATAGTAGCATCATCTCTAATATCCTCTGCAAACCCTGCATAAATACTTCCAGAACTAAGATATTTAATGGCGCATAAATATATCTTTGGGTTGTTGGGATCTAATTCTAAAGCTTTATGAAAATTAGATAATACGTTTTCTTTATAATTATCTTCAAAATAGACAATCCCATTTTTATCACTCGAAGAGTTAAATCTTTGATAAACCCCTCTTGCAATATAATTTTCTGCTGTTGGCTGAAGTTTTACTAATCTATCACAGTATTTTATTCCTTTTTTATTTTGAAAAATAAATCTTTTACATAAATCCTGATTTACTGCCAAATTAATAGTATCGAGTTCAGCTGCTTCGATTAAATCATTATAAGCTTGCTTTGTATAATACCCTTTAATTAAAGTGGCTCTGTCATATAATTTCTTTGCTCTTTCTTTAGGGGAGAGATCGGGATTAATATAAAAAAACTCATCATTTTGCTTTCCTAGTTTATAAGATGCAACTCCTTTTAACCAAGCATCAAAAGATTCGTTATAAATAACCTCTTTTTGTTCTTCTATAGTTTCTATAATGTTATTAATTTTGGCACCTCTTCGTTCTTTTAACTTTTCTTTTTCATATGCACTTAAAAGATTATGTAATGTATCTGAAACTTCATATTTCAAATAACCTTTTGCTTTTTGTATTGTTGCATTAAACTCCGAGATCTTTCCATAAAGTAATAAATCAACATTATATTTTTTTATAATAGGCTTTGTTTCTCCTTTTATAGAATTAGGAGAAAGTATACTTTTTAAATAAATAGCCTTTATTGGTAAGCTATCTCTTTCTGCTACTTCATGAATACGGTTTTTTATAGCTTCGCCAAAAGTATTATCGCTTCCGAATCTAGTAATTAAAACTCTCAAGGAATCTTTTGGTGATGGAGTGGAAAAAGCCTGAATTTTTCTTTCTTTGGACTTAGGTATAGGTGTTTCTTTATTAGTATAATCATTCATTAGAGAGGGAAATGAATAATAACCAAAAAGAAGTATAGCAATTATTAAAATGCTAATACCATAAGTTGCAAAAAAAGAATTAGTTTTTCTTTTTTTTTCTATAGTTATTTTAGCATGATTAAATCCTTTGTAATTGAGGTATACTGCAATATAATCGTGAGTTTTACCTACAAAATTTATTGAATCATTATTTATAAAATTTTTTTTTAAAAAATTTGCAATTGTGCCAGTAGAAATTGTACACTTTCCTATACTATCTTCGATAGTTTCCTGAGAATTTTGTCCATTGTTGTTGAATACATCTTTAAACTCTTGAGAAGCAAAGTTCGAGGTTATTTTTTTTAATGCTGATTGCCTTTTTTTAGAAAAGCTTCCTTTTTGAAAAAGATATTTTTCATCGAATTCATTTTTCATTTTTAATAATGAATCGTGAACAACTTTTCGTGTTTCTTCTGCTCTTTTATTCTCTTTAATAGAGCGTATCTTTTTTTTGAAATCTTCTTGTATTTGATGACTATACGGATGGTTTATAGATGTTTTTTGTCTACTCCAAAAAGATATTGACATATTGTTTTGATTATTTTATGATTACCATTGATGAATATACAAAATTTGGAATCGAGAATTATATATGCTCCTACAAAAGCTGAAGGTGTTAATTCCTTTGACGGTGTTCCTATTCCTGATCAAGAAATTCTTGATATTATAGGAGAAGAAGGAGTTGACTTTATTGATAGTAGGCTCAAAAAATATATCGACATGAGAAAAGAGCTTCATGGAGATGAAGAACTTCAATATTATGGAATGCATTACTATCAACGATTTTTTGATCTAAAAGAACGAATAGCGATTAAAGTTATGAGTGAAATAAATCGATATGAAAACGGAGATGATTATGTCATCGAAGTAGATAAAGAGGTTGATATTTCGTTATTCGAAAAAGATCATACACCATCAGATGCAGAAGTTGCTAAATTAATCAGAAAGGGCATATGGTCAATAAATACGCACCCTTAGACCTGTTTTTAAACTTTATCTAAACTTAAATCAATCTTTAAATCATCTTTAAATACTCTTTTTATCCTGTTCGGAGTATTGTTGCACTGTTGAATTCAACAATCCATGGTACGCTTGTCTAATCAACATCATTTTTAACAGTGCTTTTTTTAAGTACATAAAATAACAGATTATGAAAGTAGTAAAACAACTAGGTAATTGGACTCTTTTTTATAAAGAAGGGGTATTTCAAGCTACATATCCAGACGGGACTATTATAAAATTTAAAAATCAAATGAATGCAAGATTATATATGATTACATATAAAAATAATGAAGAGCCATTGAATCTTGGAGGTTCATTTTTTGAAGATCATTATTTCTGGAGGTAATGAAACAAAATGTTGAATCAAAAATCCTCACAAGTAGACACTTGTGGGGATATTAAAAGATAGAAATATGAAAATAAAGTTTTCAAAAATTAGACGTAAGAAAATATCATTTGGGAAGAAGAATCGAGCGAAAAGTAGCATCGAAGGAATATGGGAATCTACGGCAAATATTCTCATTAATAAAGGACTGGATTACTTTCGTACCCTAGAAAGTAAAGCGCCAGATTTCTTAGGAAGTGGCACAATTTGGTTAGAAAGTATTATCGGATATTTTAATTCAGCCATTAGTGAATTTTCGAAGAAAATTTCTAGCGGTGTAGCAGAGTACAAAAAAGCCGTAGAAAAAAGCTTTCAGAAAAAAAGAGCATTAACACACCTAACCATGCTCAAAGACGAGTCCGAACTCATAGAACCAGATCAACTCGAAGAGATTGAAGACAACAAAGTAATTTTTGTAGAGTCGAAAGTACCACCAAAAGTTATACTGGATGGTATTCATATACCAAAATACCAGGCATCCACAAAACCTAGTAGGTTTAAGATTATCGAGTTTAATCGTAATTTGAATGAAGAAATTGATGAAACAGCGCATGCTTTAGCAAAGCCCTATAGAGACAATTTTCAGCACCTAGAAAAACCTGCTTTTCCAGAAGCGATACTAGCAGAAAATGTAACTCCAAATACGTTTAACATACTGTACTATTTTAAAACGATCTCTCTCCTGAGCTATATCATTGCTGTAGCAATAGGAATTATCATAGAAGCCATTATTTGGAACATCACAGGAAAAAATGTAATGCATTTAGGAGATATAAATTCAATTTTATTGGCTTTTGGAACAATGGTGGTGGTATTTACTCTGGTACTGTTATTTTTCAAAAAAATAGAACTCTACATACGAACCACGGCACGTGTACCTATGATTTTGAAAATGGCTGTAGCTGTTGCGAGTATTGTTATACTCTCTTTTGGGGTACTTTCTGCGTTTCATACCAATAAAAAAGAAGAGATCAAAAAAGCAGAACGCCTTACTACGCAGCTAAGCAAAAAGCAATATCAAGCTTTTCTTGAGCCAGAGAATCAAGAACTCAAACAAGAAATAGCAGACCTACAAGAGCAAATCAAAGCTATAGATCAAAAACCAGAACCATTGTTGATTGAAATACTACGCTATGTAGCTTTAAGCCTTTTTGGTATGAGTTTACTACTGTGCTCAATCATTCTAAAGATAGTGATCATGTTAGGCGGAAAAGTTGTTTATCTGCGATTTATGGCAGATAAATATAGCAAACAAGCAGATATCCTCAAAAGGGATTACGAGGTTTGGTACAAAAAACTAGAAGATGCCTATGTATTACGCAACGAACTAATTTATCTGGTTTGTAAGAAACATGCGTGTGAACAATTACTACTACAAGATCCTGATGATAAAGATTTTAATCTCTAACCCAACAAAAACAGAACAAAATGAAAAAAATAGCATGTATATTTTTAATATCCGTATTGACATTACAATCATGTAGTGCACAAGAAAAATACTGTACCATTTTTGTAGATCAATCTTCATCGGTACAGATAGACAAAAAAGTACTTACAAGATACCTTCGCCAAGCTTTGGCGGAGTATCTTACCGAAGATAACACCACCACGGTAGATGTAAAATTGATATTCGATAACACGGCAAGTATTGCGAATTCAACAAAGTTTACGTATAGACTTATGCCTAGCTTTGAGGCAGCTATGTATGAACCAGACAAACGAGTAATGCAGAGTAAATTGCACAAAGCACGAGCACAACAAAATAAATTGCTCTTTATTACCAAAATAGTGAATTTTATTACCGAATTAGAAGGAACGGCTCACCGCACCGAGATATTAGAAATATTAGTACCATTATCAAAGCTAAAACATCCGTCAAAAGTGATAGTCATCAGCGATATGATTCAAGAATCAGCTCTTGCCGACATTACCAAAGCAAATATTCATAAAGAAACAGAAATGGTGGCTTTGGCAAAAGAAAATGTAAAAGCGTTACAGGATACATTTATTATTCCAGATGAGCTTCAAAACATAGAACTTACCTGTTTAATGCCCGTAGCACAAAACACCAATAATCCATTATACTTATATTTAGAAAGCTATTGGAGAACGTGTTTTAAGTCATTTAACATTAACGTACACTTTGAACGATTATGAAACACCCAGATTTCAATAATATGCGTACCCTCATCTTAAGTGATGAGGAGACGCTCTTTGAGTTGCTCAACAGGTTTTATAAGCAGATCAAAGCCGAAGAAAAAGACGAATATATGACGGAAAAAGAAACGATGAAATTACTGGGTATTTCTAGTAAATCAACATTGTTTCAGTATAGAAGCAACGGACTTCCCTATTATCAAATAGGCAGAAGAGTCATCCTCTACAAGCGAAGCGAAGTAGTACAGTTTATAGAATCATATAAAGTACATGGATTCTGATGGAAAAGCAGAAAGAAATAGCGATTATACGAGAATATTTTTCCAAAGGATACAATATTGGAAAAATGATCCCTCCAGCAGAATATAGCTTATTACAAAAACAGCTTGCGCTGAAAGCACTAGATAAAAATTCGAAGAATTATTTCAAGTACAGAGCTTTATCTCTCGGATATGACACCGCGATAAAAGATCGTGGATTATCGCTCCAAAAAGCGAAAAAAAGACTTTCACCACTCCAAAAACTTATTGATTCTATTCCCAAAACGTGGGAACAAGAGAACGATATGGAGATGGATTTGTAAACACTTCAAAAAACCATAAAGGGCATAGGAGGTATGCCCTTTTTTTCAGAGAACAAAAAAATTCACCAAAAAAACAAGTCGGTGTTAGGGTACGCCCCTCTCATCCCAACATACCTATGTCTAATTTTCAAGATTTTTTACGAGAACAAAACTGCCTTAATAGCACTCAAGAAGAAAAAGATAAACTGTTTAAGGTATACCGAAAAAAGTACATGCGAGAGCGTCATCTCGCTAGGAAAAAACAGCAGAAACTTATACAAATCTGGTTTGAAAAATCAGAATATGAAATCATTTCTGAAGACGCAAAAAAGCTGAACCTTAAAGTTACCAATTTTATCAAACAGGTTATCAAAGCACAGCGTAATCAAAGCTATGTTTTACCAGATGAAAAAGTACTTTATGCCTTAATTGTACAATACCGCAAGCTCGGTACACTGCTTAATCAGGTAGCCTACAAGGTGAATAAAAAGCGATTTGCAGATACCAGCGATATTAAAGTCGTACAGGAGCTTTTTATCAAAATTGAGAACGCTACAATAGCCCAATATCGTCCGCTTCATTTAGAGGATTATATCCGAAGTGAAATGAAGAAAACCCCAAGGTTTTTAGACCATTTACAGCGCATAATCAACGATTTTAAGCACCTTGGTTATGATTGTTAAACAGCTGCCTTTCAAGGGTCGATATGAGACGCTTATAGACTATATTCTACGAGGATCTACCGATAAACAAAACGGCGAACAAGACTTTACTATTTTTAAAAATATATCTGGTGGAGTGGATCGTAATACGGTCGTGAACTCCTTCATCCAAAACGATAAGTACCGAGGCAATAAAATACGAACTCGCTGCCAGCACATAATCTTATCGTATCATTACAAGTCAAATCCAAGCCCAGAAGCCCTTTGGAAACTCACCAATGAGTTTCTTCGGCTTCGCGGAATGGATCGCTGTGTAGTTTTTGGCAAATGTCACGCAGAACCCAGTTCTGGCTGCCTTCATATTCATCTCGCTGTAAGTCAAAACCTTTTTTTACAAGCAAAATCTGTTCGTATTTCAAAAAAAGAATTTATAGATCAGAACAAAGATCTGGAGATGTACCAGCAAAAAAACTTTCCAGAGCTTCACGATAGTATTGTGTTTTTAAAAGAGAAAAACAAAGAACAGGAGCGCTATCAAACATCAGAAGCACACACGCACACTAATGCACTTATAGAGCTTGTAAATCAATTAGCTGATACGGCTGTTAACCTACAACATCTACATCAACTTTTGGAAGAACATCCAGAACTAGAACCGTATTCAAGAGGAAATACCAAGTACTACGGGGTTCTTTGGAAGAACAACCGAAAATATCGCCTTAAAAAGCTGATTACACCAGAACGCTATTCCTCACTCGAACGTCTTGAACTCCTCCGTGAAGTTATGGAAAGAAGCGAACAAGAATATGACCGAGATCAATCGCAAACCCTTTAAAAAATACCATTATGCTCTACGATTTATTATTTGGAAACAACCAAAACGAAAACACCCAATTTGGAAATGCTCACTTTATGAGCCGTCGTACCAAAAACAAATATTTTAAAACCACAACTCAAAATGGATTCTGCATCGACGGGAAAAACTTCCTGCTCGAAAAGCACCTGTATAATCATACATTATATTGCGCTCCAACAGGCTCAGGCAAGAGTACCACTATCATCAATCATCTTTTAAGTATTACAAAAAAAGACGATTATAGTCTGTTTTTGCTCGATGTTTCGGGCGAATTAGAATCCATCTGTGGTAAACATTTAAAAAATGTAGGCTATTCTATCTCTCGATTAGACCTCTCAAATCCAAGCGAAAGTGATACGTATAATCCACTTAAACGAACTATACGAAACGAAAACGGGATTCAAGAACTCGCCGAGCTATTGATCTGCCCAGAAACTAAAACTACCAAAACGTTTTGGGAACAATCCGCTATTTCACTTGTAGAAACCCTTCTTACCGCCTTATTGGCCGAGAGTCAACAAGATGAAACAAAGAAGAATCTTTTGGGATTATACCATTTAATCAATCTTATTACCGTAAAACCTCAAGAAGCGATCCTCTTTATAGAACAGCATATACCTGAAGAAATCTTTATGGATTTTGCTGCGTTTATGGGCTTAGACCCTAAGCTTAAAAGTAATATTCTTGCCAGTGCTAAAGCACCACTTAGCAAGCTTAAAAGCAAAAGTATACAACAGCTTACTTCTACAGATTCTCTTGAACTATCTTCACTTAGAACCCACAAAAAAGCGTTGTTTCTTCGTATAGAGGAAGGGAAGGAAAAATACTACCGTTTTTTGCTGTCAATCTTCAATACTCAAATGATGGAAATGGCGCTTGAAAAGCCCCAAAAAGGCAAAGAATTCAAGCCTATTTTTATGTTTTTGGACGAGTTTCCAACGTATTCCATTTCTCAATTCCCTCAAATGGTAAGCGTACTTCGAAAGTACAAAGTAGCCCTTTTTATCTACGTTCAGGAGATTGCACAAATAGAAAATAACTACGGTAAAACCGCAGCAAAAACCATTTTAGCCAACATGCTCAACCAGGTCTATTTTGGCAATTTACGCCGTGAACAAGCCGTACAAGTAGAAACCCTTTTAGGTACAAAAACCGAAGAAATTAATGGGGCGTTGCGCCCAATGCCGCTCATGCGTGCGGATGAGATTGTTGGCATGCCCAAATTCACCTGCCTTTATATCAATGGGCTGGATGCTATTCAGCTTAAGATTTCGCCTTGGTTTAAAAAAACATCAAAACTCTACAAAAAAGCAGATTTAACTTCAAAAATCCTATAAATTATGACATTAGAAATTTTAAAATACCAGATCATAAATCTTGTTGGAAATATCGTCACGTATTTTCTTCTTGCCGTACTCATCATTTGGATGCTATCTTTGATCTTTAGTATCAAGAATGACTGGATTCCCTTTGGATGGATTCCAAAGCTCTTTAAAGGCATTTATAGCGCCTTAAAACCTGTTTTGAAGTGGTTAATAGAAAAACTATTCTTATTGCTTAAAATCCTCTTTAAATGGCTTGTATTCATATTAGAAAAGATCGTCGCATTCTTCGCTGACATACTCCGAAAACTCCTCGATCTCTTACGAGATCCTGACGAGTAAGATTAGCTTCTAATATTTGTAAAATGCCTGCTTTTAGCAGGTTTTTTATTATATTAACTTGTAATTAATCATTTAAATCTAAAAAATCAAAATTATGAATCCGCAATTATATGATAAGATACAATTTACACTAAGCACTCTTACGAATAGAAGAATTACAGATAATTATCACACTTTTGAAGGTTATTTTAAAGCTTTTGATAAATCAATATTTGATGTTAGACCTCATGAGTTAGAAGTGCTGAATCAATTCTTAGAGAAACCCTTTGTTTCTCTTTTTAAAGAGGATTATTTAAAAAAAGAAATTATGAGACCTCCTTTTGTTAATGGTAATTGTGTTGTTAAAAATGAAGATTTCTTAGGAGTTCATTGTGAGTTTTCAACAGCACTTTTTTATTATTTGATTTATAAATTAAAAGAAAATATTGAGAGTTTTCTAGATGTCATTAATTCCAAAGTATTCTCCAATAATTTTAATGGACGAATTACAAAAAGGGAAGATTCTGTATGTTATAGAATATTTATGGGAGAAGATATAAAAAATTATTTAAAGGGAAATATTTCAAATTTTTCGCAGATTCATTATTTACTGCATGAATTTACTAGTGTAATTATAATTGTAGAAGGAGAGGTGAGAATAAATACAAGAAGGTTACGAGAACTTTTAAATAAACAAGAAGAAGTGTATGATTTTGAAAATTTAACAATCATCTAATTGAACAACCTTATGAGTGTAGAAGAAATATTTAAACCAGAAAACCAGAGTTTAAAAAAGATATTTGGTAATACAGATGCTTTTTATCAAATGCCAAGTTATCAACGACCTTATTCTTGGGATAAGGAGAGAGTTGAGCAACTATGGTATGATATTTTAGAGGCTTATAAGAATAACAAGCAGGATGAAACATTAGACCCTAATTATTTTCTTGGTTCTGTAGTTGTAGTAAAAAAAGATGATGCTTTTGAAGTGGTAGATGGTCAACAAAGATTAACTACACTTACAATTCTGTTTTGTGTATTACGAGATATTAAACTTGATTTAGAAAAGAAACAGCAAAATGTTATATCTAATAGTATTACTGATTTTTTAGAAGGAAAAGAACGCTTAAAGTTGACTACACACCTCAATAACCAGGCTTTTTTTGAAGAATCCATTATAAAAGGAATAAATTTTAGTACGACTAAAAAAGAAATATCAGAAAACAGATTTTTACAAACTGCTTTTTATTTTAAGAAACTTATAGAAAAATCTCAAAATCCAGAAGAAACAGACGATTATATTAAAGACATGAAAGGTTTCGTGGATTACTTGTTTAACAAAACAACCATGATTAAGATTGTTTGTTATGATGAAGGTTTTGCCATCAAATTATTTACTGTGCTTAATGATAGAGGGTTGGATTTATCGCCTGCTGATATTATAAAGGCTTACCTTTTACAAAATTTAGATGAAACGAAAAGACCTAGTTTTATTGAAGTTTGGAAAAGAATAGAAAATACGGCCAGATTGTCTGGAGAAAGTTTACAAGGAGTATTTAATCTTTACTTGTATTATCTGAAAGGAGAAAATCCTAGAAGGGCTTTACAAGATGAACTAAAGGAGCAATTCAAGAATGGAAATCCTCAGAAGGTTATATTGGATATAGAAAAATTCGCACAGCATCTTTTTGATATTCAATCCCAAAATCGAGATAAATATATTTCAATGCTGAAATATTTGAGACAATCTATTTATTGGAAAGCAATTTTAACGACTGCAAAACAAGTAAATTATAGAAGTTATGATGAATTGAAAGAAATTATAACGAAATACTATTATCAAAGTTGGATAGCTAATGGAACATCCAATAGAATAAAGCAAACTTCTTTTAACATCTTGAAAAAGATAAAAGCTGATGCAGATATATCAGAAATCAAAGATTTAGTAATAGAAAATCTTCATAAATACGAGAATTATAAAGGTTTTATTGGTCTGGAAAATGTTTATTGGACTAAATGGCTTAAACCATTATTACTTTCTTTAGAGTATTTTCAAGAAGATAATAAAGAGTTTATTTCTATTACTAGAGAATTACATATCGAACATATTTTGCCTGTGGAATGGAACAGAGAGGAATTAAATTGGAACACCCATTTTACAGAAGAAGAGGTTTCTCCAAAACTCAATAGTTTGGGGAATTTAACATTGTTGTCTGGACACAAGAATATTCAGGCGAGTAATCGTAATTATGAAGCGAAAAGAGGTATTTACAATGGGAATTATGGAAAAGGAATTGATGGGAAAACGTCATTTAATTTGACAAAAAATATACTAGACGATTATCCACTATGGAATGCAGAATCTGTAGAAGATAGATATTCTAAATTACTATTAGAAATAGAAAGGATTTTTGAGATCGTGTAAACGTCACAAAAATTGATATAAACTTCAGCCAAAAAAACACACATTGTGCATATACACAATGTGTGTTTTTTTGCTTTCTTTATTTGAGGGAGTGAAGAGGGAGTGAAATTCCCTTTTCCAAGATGCCTGTGTCCGTATTTTAACTTGCAAAGCAAGTGTTAAATACAACAGGCTATCTTGCATAGCCTACTCCGTATATATATTACTTCGCTCAATATAGTAGGCTATCGTACTACGATATACCTCCCTAAACGCATAAAAACTCAATAGAATGAATTAGGTTAGATATTTGGAAGACAGGTACTTGTGTGAAATTCACTCAAAAAATATCATCATGATTATTCATTAAAACAGCCAAAAAATAAGTGCAAACCATATATAAAGTATAGAAACCATTAAACAATTTATATGGAAAAAAATACAAATAATGCAAAATGCACAGTAAAAAAAATAGTAAAAAAAATAGTAAAATCAAGGATGAAAATTATTCGTACAATATTCAAACTTTATGACAAACACTCTGATCACATTAATGAGATATTAGATATAGATGAAGAACTTATTTTGATAATAATATATATTCTAATTCCATTGATAATAAGCTGGTTATACCACATTATTATCCGAAAAATTCAGAGCTACCGAAAATAGCTCTGAATGTGTTTTTTACTTATGCACCAAATCATATGGGTAATACGACAGATCTTTCAGTTTGGTATCATCTAAACCTAATATTTTTACCAAAGCTCCACTCTCAAAACTCCAATAGCCAATATGTATGTTCCATTTGGTATTATGAGTGTCTTTCCCGTCAAAGTTTCTATACCAATGCTTTTGTAAATATTCTGCTAAAATATCAACTTTTTCGGCATCCGACAACTCGCCTTCTTCCGCTATAAGAGGTATTAGTTTTTTGTACGGCTTATCCCATAAAACTTTACTACCTGGTACTTTTTTATTCTCTCTAAACCCTATCATATAATTCAGTAAAGCATCTTGCTCTTCAGATTCTTCTACCAGTTTTTGTAAGTCAAAAAAGACTTCGTTCTCTACTTCTAATAAAATCCCCAAAGAAACTAGTGTCAGCATTTGCACGTACCCCGAGCTCATTTTCCATACCCCTGCGATCATCTTTACCGTCTTTACATACTCCTTTCGCACTTTCTCTGTATCTTCTCCAAGCGAATATGAAAGAATTAAGTTCTTATATTGGTAATCAAAAACCGCTTTATAGGTGGAAGCTATTATTTCTTTGTTTGGTTTTGGATATTTTTGAACCTCATTTGTTTCATCCAATCTTAGCTCATCTATTTCTTCATAACATTCATCAATAGCCTCTTCGTTAAACGCTTGAATCTCTTTATATCCTTCTATGGTGTTTCGTGTGTCTCGTACGGTCATTACTTTGAGAGGTTAATTTTTTATTCATAAGTAGGCTAAGCTGTTATTCTGTATATCTACTATATTTTTTATGAAATTTTATTCCGAAACATATAATTGATCTCTTTCTTTCAATACTATTTTTTCTAAGTCCCTGTTTATTGGCTCTAATAAATACGTACGAGCAATCTCAAAAGAATCCACTGTGCCATGTATTTGTCTTCCTTGATCGCTCATTTGCCCAATGATGTATCTTCCAAATTTTGATGATGTGCCATTTTTTTCAATAAGCCAAGCACCATTATATTTTTGAGCAAATAACTCACCAATAAAATAACCTATAATAGTTGTAATCCAATTTCTATCTTCATCATCTATTTCTTGGTCTTTTAAGTATTCACTTATAGGGTGTAAAAATTTTTCTGCCTCTAATAATATTTCATGTGGATTATCAAATCCTAGGTCTTCTGCAAAATTTTTTAATGCAGAAAATCTTGATTCTAAAAAGGCTTCAAATTTCACTTCTCTTTCATGAATTATTCTTTGTTGTTCTGGTGTTAAATCCATTTATGTTTTTAATTATATATTATAGATATTATATTTTTTTGTTGCAAAAAATCAGATAATTGAGAACTTGGTGGTGCATCTAAAAATATCCATCTAGGATCGTATCCATTTATGTTATCTCTTAGCCAAACATCTTTTAATATTTGTTGTTTGATAGAATTACTTAAAGGTACTTCATTTACTTTAACCGCTCCTTCTACAGTAATATATCTATTATACGTTTTTACTTCAATAGCGAGAATACCATTATTTAGTATTTCTACAGGTGCATCGACATGACGCCCTCCAGTACCTGTTATTTCACCGTCTTTAGGAACTGTATAATGTTTTTGCCCATTAGAACCATATAGATCTTGAACATACTCCTCTCCAGCTTCCCATTTTTTTCTACCTCTTAAATTTCTTACTTGCTTTAATGTCTTTTTGGTAGTTACTTTTGGAGGAGGTAGCATTTTTAATTCAGCCACCTCATCCGCATCCTTCGTAACCACCTTCGGAAGATCTTTTCCTGTTTCCTCGACTACTTCTTCTGCTACTTCTTTTATCGCCTTTTTACTCGCAGCTTCGCTGGCTTCTTCTACAGCTTCTTTTGCAACTTTCTCTACTACTTCTTCTACAATTTCTTCGCCTACTTCTTTTACTATTTTCTTTCCTGCCGTCAAGGCTACTGTAGCACCTCCTGTGTATGCTGCACCTACTGCATCAGGAACAAATTCGCCTACAACTGTTCCTAGCTTTCGTGGGTTCTTAGCAAGCCAATCTGTACCCGAAGATACTGCATTTTCTACTCCTTCCCAAGCTTCTTTTGCAGTACTTGATAAACTCCCTTCTTCCGTTAGCCAATCCCATGTGGCATCACCTGTAGCTTCCCAATTTTCCTTCTTACTCATCCATAAAAGAGCTTCCATTTTCTTCTGATCTTGCCACTGATACGCTTCTTCTGCCATATCATAAAGAGCTTCGCCCATTCCAACTGGGTCTTGCGCTACTTGATATACTACTTCTCCTAATCCAACTACACCTGTAACTGCTCCTTCTAATAACGCTAAGGTCATATCATCAAACCAATCATGGACATCTGCCACTGGCTCCATCCATTCGGGCAAATACTTATTTCTCTCGGCTCTCGATTCTTCAATCGTTGCAAACGCCCAATCAAAACCTTCTTTTATATATTCAGTTGGCATCTTCATGCCGCCCCATACTGCTATCGTATTCGCTGAGGCTATATCAAAATGTATTGATATTTCACCACCACCAAGAGTACATTTACACGTAGAATCTTCTAATAATAGTCTTTTACCATCAATCGTGACTCCATCTTTAGGTTTTTCCCATTGTAATACTACTGGAGTGCACATAGCACCTGTAGCTAATATTTTTGCAGGATTTGTACAAAATCCCATAGGCTTAATATTAAAAAACGGAAATAAGTCTCCTTCTGTTGCCATAGGAGAATTATATATTGTCGTTTTTTTATGATTGGTTACTTTGAAAGTTGATGGACATGTGCCTTTATCACACGCCAAAAACACTCCATCTGGCACATATTTCTTTGCCATTTGTTTTTCATTTTTATGATTCCTTGGTTACTCTTAAACTTCTAGTGCCAAAAACACATTATGCTCTTCAAATGGATATCCTATTAATGATGATAAATCTGCATCACTCTCTAGAATCCACGATAGTTCTCCTTGTATTTTATAGGGCTTAAATAATTTCACTGTTACCACTATTGATGTAGTATCAGATATTATTTTACCTCTCGTCTTATATTTTACTTCTTTTGGTATTTTTATTTTTGAATCAATCAAAATAAAATACCGCCTATGATTATTCACTATATTTTCTATAGGTATTTTCATATCTCGTCGATCTGCTTTATCATTGTTTTTTCTTCTCGATATAATGTCCCTGGAATACGTAATAGGCTTAGCATCATAGCCTGTATAGGTGAATGATCCTTATCAAGTAGATATCGCTCTGTATGATTAAAACGTAGTGTAGTAGGCACACGAGGTCTGTTTTTTAACATTTTGATCATACTTGTTACTTGATCTTGTCGAAAGGTTTTATTATCAACCTCTCCAATTGCTTCTATTTCGACCGTATTATTTTCTGTATCTACTGCTTTTAATTTGTTTTTGGTGATAATGGGAACTTTTCGACTTCCAATAAAATTGTGTAGTGTTTTTTGTGTTTTTAAATCCCCTTCTTTTTTTAGACATTCATTGTAAATTGTTGGGAATAAAAGCATAAAAACATAATGATCTTTCATTAGTTCGTGAAATAGTATTTTATTTTTTAAAACATTATTTATCCCAATAATCATTTGATTTTTATAATCTGATTTTCTAAATTTCTTTTTCAAATCATATTTTAATTCTCCCCATGTAATTGTTATCAGATCGTGATTCACTATCTCTGTTAACATTCCATTTTTATCTATGTTTACAATAAATTCTTTATGAATTGGAGACATAGCTTTTGCCCATGCATACATTCCCTTTTGATTGCTTTGCTGGTATTCTTTTTGTATAACTCTAAACTGATTATTACCATTTGACAGCTGCTTTAAGAATTCAACGATTACTATTATTTCAATAGCATTTTCGCTATGAATTCCTTGAAAAAAATGCTTTTCTTGTCTTAGTATTTTATAGGTCTTCTTTTTAAAGGTAGGACTGAGTACTAATGTAATTGCGTTTTTCATTAGCCTTTATTTATTTCTACCTCACTTCCTTTAATTTCCATCGTACTTTTAGACGTTACACGGCACTTTGTTTTTGATGTAATATCTAACCCTTTTGCTATTATTTTATGTTCTCCGTTTGTTGCTTCGGTAGTCATATTACCATTTGCGATCATCGTTTTTATTTCCGATTCAGTAATTTTTATAATACTTTCTCCAACTTTAAATACTATACTAGTATCACTTTCTAAGATAATGTTCCCCTCTTTATCCATTCTCAAAACTGATTTAGGAGGACTGTCTTTTGTTGCCCCTACATTGATTATCTGTTCTGCTCCTGTATTGAATGTATTTATTGTTCCAGTATTTACCGTATTATTTTTATTAACTTTTGCCGTTGCATTCCCCTTTCCATCAAATTTCATATCTACACCGCCCTTGTCGGTAAGTTGTAAACTTCCGTCATTATCATCCATTATCATACGGCTTCCTGTACGGCTTATTAAACTGTTTCGGTTTTCCATCCCCTTGGTGATGTTCATCCCGTGATACATACTCCCCATTACAAAAGGCCTGTTTGGGTCATTGTACTCAAACCCAATCATTACTTGATCCCCTAATTCTGGAATCACCACATTACCTCGGATCTCTTTATGATCATCGGTTTGTCCCGCATCTGGAGTCATTACTCGTAACCATGGCGTTTCCATATCCCCAAGCTGCCATTGCATTTTTACTTTTATACGCCCTTTGCTTTTTTCGTCTTTATTAGCTACTACCGTTGCCAATTGTGGTGCAGCTTTAGGCAATGCTACTTTGGGCTCTTCTGGAATTTTAATTTCGGAAGGAATAGCCTCAAAGCTATTACTATAGCTATTTTCTTTACTAACTGTATGCGTAATGCTTGTTATTACATATTTTCCATAACTCTGTATTTTAAATAATTTTTTGCCTTCGTTTTTCGCAGAATCTACTTTAATAACAGATCCGATAGTTAATCCTTGTTTATGTCCTTTTCCTCTCAATACATGCAGTCTTGCCGCTGCTTGCGCTTGCTTCCTTTCGGCTACGCCATCTATCAAATATTTGTCTTTAGCATCTATATCGCTAAAGCTATTTTTCCGATTTACATACAATTTACTTGATGCCTGAAAAGCATGCATTCCTAGTTCATTTAAGCCTGCAACCGCATTTTTTGACTTTGCATTTACAACTCTATTATCCATAGCATTATAGCTGTACATCTGCTGCGTATGATCTTTCACTCGCATTTGTAAATACAACTCATCAATCTCTCGTCCATATTCTACCGTTACCGCATCCCGCCATTTTGGTGCTCCAAAAACTATACTCAACCCATCGTAATAAAACCACTCGTTATACTGCTTGGCAAGCCGTTGTAAGAACTGAAAATGATGCTCTTTGTATTGCACCTGATACGGCATTTTGTCTTTAAATCTTGGTGCTATTTTCTTTTTTATCGTTAATACCCCCAAGATTTCTTTTACGATTTGCTCCAGACGTTTCTCTTTCCATGAGCGCATATCTTCGCCTCCTTCTAATAATATTGTTGGCGAATATCCTTCGAGAATCAGATTGCCATGATGCCCATTATCATTCGCGAGATTAATCTCGGTGATAATGCCTAAAAAATCAGTCTCATCAAAGGTTATAATAACCACTTTTCCTAACCAATTTCTAGAAGCATCTATCGTATGACTGCCTGTTTTCTCAATCACATCATTATCTAATTGAATCCTAAATGAATGATGATCATTCATACTTTGAGTCAGCGAGATCGCATCAAAATAGGGTATGTTTTTTCCGTCTATACTCAATCTTGTTTTTGGGTGTATCATAGTGCAAAGTTTAGATGCTGTTTTTTGATTTTTTTATAAACAACACCTAGCATTTCATACTATATATTGTAGACATTCAAATAATGTCATACTATATACGCCTCAAAAAATGAACTACTCTTATATAAAGATGAGGAGCAATGCTCAATGTTATTTTGTACTTAAATGTACTATTAAAAAACACGCGCAATGTCTTAGAAATAACCTTTCACCGTAAATACGTGGTAAGTCCTTATACATTTAATGTATAAGCCGTAACGGGATGGTACTCGATGATTTTTGAGCACAAAAAAAGCGGCTCTTTTTCAAGAACCGCTCGGGGGTAAAACCAACTACCAAATCAATAAAAAACTCAATTACTGCGATTCACTTCCCACGGTGAAATTATGGTTTTGGGGCATCGGTTTTCATTAAAAAAATAAATACTTAAAACACAAACATCAAACTACTTATCTCTTGATACTATTTTTTACAAATTTCTTTATGTATAAAATCATACAATATCTGTATCCGTTCTTTTTTTAGACCTCGTTCATTTGTCACAAATTTTTGAATTGTTCCTAATGGAAATTTCAATTTCTCTTCTAAGGCTTTTATTTTCAATACCGAACGATTGGCTTTTAGCCACTGTTCTACTAGACTACGTTTTGCTTCTTGTGTCATATATATTCATTCTTTTTAAAAGGAGCAACCACCGAAAATACTCCCCGAATCATCAGTAATTAGCTGCTCCTTTTTCGCAATCAATACATCTTTAATGTTTACGCTGCGCACTCAAAAAATGGGGAATCTTACCGACTAACGGTATTCTTTATCTAGCTGGATCATCTTACGCATATACCTGTTAAGTAGCTTAAGAATCCTTTCCAAAGCTTCCTGCTTGTTTATTTCTTTATTATAAAATCTGTCTACCCACTGATAGAGCATAACCTCATACGGTTGGTTTCTTAATAGGTTTTGTAAAAACTCTAACGAATCCATCCCTATTGCCTCTACGATATAACTTAAGTAGGCTTCTTTTTTCTTTATCAGATTTATCTCATACTCTCTGCTTTTCTCCGTGCTTAAATTCATATCTTAGTACATTATTTTAATAGTTTATTAGAAAATAATCATATAATCAGTTCTAAAACACTTCAAATATAAGATTATTTTCTATTACAGAAAACAAAACGAAGATTTTTTTCTTATGGTATCAGATAGATTAGGTATTTACATTAGTTCAAAAGAAATCAGTTATTATGCTTTTGAGAATAGCATTAAAGCAAGTAGAGGGAGTATTTCCAAAGCTGTTAAAGAACAAAAAAGTATTGGATCTACTGTAATAGAAAATATTCTTACTCTTTATAATGATTTGAATCCTGTTTGGTTAATGACTGGTAAAGGAAACATGCTTTTAACTGAAGAGGATGCTAAACCTGATTTAAGTAATGTTAATGCCATTGAAATAATCAATTATATCTCAGAACATTTAGAAGAATTCAAGAAAATTAAAAGCTTTCATTTACTTTTTCAATCTTTTCAAGTAGATGATGATATCACCAAAGTTAAAAACGAAATAAAAGCTCTTAAGGATCAAATGCGGGAAATTACAGAGTCGATAAATTCAACAAAGTAAATAATTGAGATCTTAACTCATCTCGTTCTTTTTTAAGGTTATCTAACTCTTGTTTTTTATCCTTAACAGTTAGATTTAATTTAGATTCTAATTCGCTTTCGAGTAAGTAGGCATCTTCTAAGGTTATATGATTAGAATCTTTTAACTTTTGTATTAATTTAAGACGTTTTTGATTTTTCATAACTAAAGCAGCAGATTTCTGTTAATCAATTATTTTTTCAAAAGTCTCATACATTGAATCATCAAAATCTTCTTTTTCAGTTCGAATGACTTCTTGAGATTCGTGTTTCTCTAAAAGAGAGAAAAACTTTGTTCTAGAATGGATTATAAAACTTATAAGTTCTCTTATCTTATGTTTATTTTTATTAGCAGTTCTTGATATTTTAAAAATAGAAAAGGTTATTATTAATGATATTACTACCATAATAAAATAATATATTTCTTCGCTAAAATCTTTTTCATCAAACCCATAACCAAATCGAGTCCATAAAAGAAAAAATAATCCAGTAATAAGGGTTGCAATACTAAATATTTCTGCTCCTTTCTTAATGTGATCATCGCTTATATGATAGGATAAATAAAGTATAAATAAGGAGCATATAAAAAGAGCTATCGGAAATCCTATCGCAAAAAGAAACGCTCTCATTGTAGAAAAACCATATACTTGATACTTTTCTTTCAATACGTCTTTTTTTATATTGTATTCTTTTTTTGAGATTTCTTTATTTTTATACTCTTTTCGAAGTTCAATAAGCTCTGGAGGGTTGGCTGGGAGAATAATATGAACAAAAGGTGCTATACTACCAAGTACAGCACCTATAATAATGATATATAATAGTATTTTATTCTTCGTCTGCCCAGATGTCTCCATTCCCTCGACTTCCTGGGTCTTCAACTTCGTCTGGTCTGATTGAGTTGATGTATTCTGTGGTTCTGTTAAGTGTTTCATCCTTTTGTATTTCGTCATTTATATTTTCGGCTTCACAACCTATAAAAAGTGGTGTTGCTAAAAATAAAAAAAGAATGCTGTAAAAAAACGTTTTTACTTTCATGGTGTAATATTTTCTTAATTATTGTTAGATTATATTCTTTGTCTTTATTGCTTTAAGCACTTGATTTATAGCCCAAAACTAAACCTATCTTTCTGAAAATAATAGAGTGAAAATCAATTATTTTCGAGGTACTTTTGTGCCATTTTATACCAAAATCAACTAAATAATGTCCGTGTTTTCACCCAAGTTTTTTCTCAAAACGTCAGATTTTGATTTCAGAGTTCAAAAAAATGCTATATTTACCTATAATCAATTATAAATCAGATATATAAAAACCGTAAATACGCTACGGTTTTACCTTTTAATATATTAATAGTACTTTGCTTTATATCACACTCAACTAAGCGCAATAAAGCAATTATTTGTTCCTCATTTGAATAGAAAAGAGAAGCTGTAAAAGCTTCTCTTTCTTGTTTCTGTTTTTATAGATTAAATTCGAGAATCTGCTTTTCCAATTCCGCTCTGCGATGTTCTAGCGTCGTTTGTAATTGATTCGTCACCAATTGTATCAAGTTGGAATTGTTAGTTTTAAATTCTAATCCTCCAGAATCCCTTAACAAAAATGTAGATGAAAAATCTTGGTTGAGATTAAAATTAGATAGGTTCTCCAAAGTTTCTACCAAACGCTCTCTTTGGTTATTTAATCCCTGTAGTTTCTTGAATTTTGCAATTCTATCGTCTAAGGTTATTACAGGCTCTTTTGGCTGTTCTACGGGTGTTGGAAGCGTTTTGGTTGATGCGCCTACGGCTTGTTGTGCTAATTTTTCTTTTAATTGCGTGTTTGCCGTTGCTGTTTCCTTTTTTCCTCTTCCGTTTTTTACTGCTGTTGCCATAATGGTCTCTTTTATAAGTTATACTTGATTATCTATTAGGAGCGATGTTGATATTGCTCCCATAACAGGCTTTTTGTTGCCGTAGAAAGGAAAAAGCAAGACAGGCGCGCTATTTTTTGCGGATGAAATCCAAAAAATAGCGTGACTCTCGCTTGGTCTTGCCCATGCGGTTGGCGCAGGCTATCTTTGCCTGTGTATGGGAGTTATCTTTCATCATTCTTGGTCTATCATGTATTTATAAAAAAGACACGAAACAGGCTTATAAAACGGAAGAGGAAATAATTCGTAACTACACGCTATTAAAATGAAACATCTTGTTTAATAAAGGGCAAATCCCCTCTTTGATTTACTCTCTAGGACTGCTAAAAGTTCATTATGCTTATATCTTCGAATCTTCATCTTTTAAAACTCAGAGTATTAAAATACTCCAAGCTTTTGTACTATTTGATACGCTACATATTCATACGCAAACCATGCCATGTGATTTTTGTAGTCGTTTTCGGTATGAATCGGCATTCCTGTTTCTTGCTCATAGCTTCTACGAATTTTTGATTTTATGCAAGCATAGTTTCTTTTCAATAATACAAGTGTTTTTTTTAGTATATTCGATTTCTAAATTACATTTTACAATTCTATTTATATCATTGCCCTATAGATTAAATCATTGATATAAATAATCTAATCTATTAATCATTAAAATCATAAACTATGGGTGAATTAGCCAAAAAAATTGGTGAATATGGTGAAAAAATCACTTTAGATTTTTTTAATAAAGTTGGATGGGACGTTTTAAATGAAGGAATGACTATCGACTGTGTTACTCCTTCGAATCATAAAAAAAGTCTTGAAAGAGGAACTCATGGTTTAGATCTTGGTTTTATATATAAATCACCTCTAGTTGAAGGAGAACTCGTTGATATTTTTATTTCTGTCAAATATAGTGATAAAGAATATCCCGATGCTCCTAGAGGTACTTTTAAACCATTTTTTGTTGATTTAGCAAATAGTTTAGAGTGCTACAAAAAATCTCAAGTTAGATCAAATTTAATTTCTGGTTTTGATTATTACAATAATATAAATACATTAGGAATATTAGTTTGGCTAAGTAATTCTCCTTCGGAAAAAGATGATAGTTTATTAAATGAGATTTCTACGACTAGATTTACAGAAGATTTAAATTTTGAAAAAATTTTAGTGTTCAGTAATAGTTCATATTATTTCATTAAAAGAAGTATTGATGCTATTAAACTTAAAATAGGTTCTAACAAATTAGAATTCTACTATCCTTCAACTGGTAAAAATTTAAATCCAAATGAAAGACAATTTTCTGGTAATATTATGCCTGTAGAATTTTTAACCTCTAATATTTTAGTTTTTAAAGAAATAATTAATAATAATCAATCTAACTTATATATATGTACAAAAGATAATTTCAATGTATCTGATTTTAAAAGGTTAGTAGGGCTTTCCCTTGAAATATCACAAGGATGGGCTTCAAAAACTTTCATAGGTTTTCCCGATTATAATGAATTGAGGCATAAAAACATGATACACACAGCCTTACTTTCATTCAATGAAAGTTATGCAAAATCTAATATTAAACTTTTTTCTTATTTGAGATGATAGATCCATATAAACATATAGATAAAATATTACCACAAGGTGAGTTTTTAAGAGGATTTGTTAATCAATCTCTACTTTCTAAATCGGATTTAAAAGAAATATTACGCAAGAGAGGTGTTTTTTTTAATCATAATTCAAAAGAAAAATATGTCCCTTTCCTTAGTACCATATTGTTAAGTCCAAATGAGTTTGAATTTTTAAAAGATCAATTAAATACAAAAGAAGATAATACAAAATCTTCAACAGGTACAATATCATTCAACTCTCAAGAAGAATTAATTAATATAGTTCCAGATACAATCAATATTAATGATAAAATTGATTTTAATTTAATCAATTTCAAAGTTAATAAATTATCTCCCTTTTATAAGGAATCTAAACTGAATGATAAAGTTGTCTTAAATTTTGAAATAATACGACAAGACTTTAATAAAAGTTGGTATGAATCTAGTAATTTATTTTCTGGTAATTTAATTATAGAAAAACAAGAAGGTGGCTCTTCTATTAAAATAATCAAAGAGTATACCTCTCAAGAAACTTTAAAGGTTGCCAATGTTATTGAAAACATTGTATTAGATCATTTTAAAAAAACTAATTCAATAGCTCCAAAAGAGGAAATAAAAAAGATTTATTTCGGAGACTTCAACAATGAAACAAGGATAATTTTTTTTCTTAGATTATCAAATAAAATGAATAATTCTTTCTTTAATTTTGACGATATAATTGATGTTCATTTTAAAGCAGATGAAGATTCTGATCTTCCTAAAGAAATTGATTGGATGTCAGATAAAGATACTTTAATCTTTAAAGGAAAAGGCATTCAAAAAGATTTCTTTTTTAAAGAGAAAAAGTACCATAAATATATTAAATGTTGGGGAATGGAAGTGAAATTTAATTTTAATTACGAACTCGCGGAAGGTAATCTTTCTGTAAATTTTGGATTTCCATATTTTGAAAAAATTGGAAATAAAGCTGAATTTGAAATTAATATTGGTTCTTTTAATTTAAAAAATAATATTCCTTCATCCGATAAAAGAAAAGTCAAAAAAAAACTTCTTAATCTTTTAGAGAAAGAAAAAACTAAAATATATAATAATTATATAGAATATTTAAAAGGTTTCTAAAGAAAAGTATCTTAAAAAATTATTATATAGATTACCTTATGAGGAATCTTATTCTGGTTTTAATATAAACGAGTCCTTTATAGTTTTCCATAAAGGACTCATTTTTGAGTTAAATTGGTTTAAAGCACAAATTCTAAAATCTGCTTTTCTAACTCATTTTTACGTTGTTCTAATGTTCTTTGTAAACCCGTAGCTACAATTTGTATCAGATTCGAATTGTTTGCCTTAAATTCCAATCCCGCAGAATCTCTAAGCAAAAATGTAGATGAGAAGTCTTGGTTGAGATTAAAGTTTGCAAGCTCTCTAATGTACTCACTAAACGGTCTCTTTGATTGTTGAGTCCTTGTAGTTTCTTAAACTTTGCGATTCTTTCATCCAGCGTTATTACTGCTTCTTTTGGCGGTTGTGGAGTCGCTTTTGATACTGTTTCCGTGGCTTCTTCAGCTAATTTTTCTTTCAGTTGAGCATTTGCCATTGTAGCCTTTTTTGTACTTCCGTTTTTTACTGCTGTTGCCATAATTCTAACATTTTAAATTATATATATTGTTTCTTAAAGAGGAGCGAGATTGATGTTGCTCCTATAACGGGCTTTTTGTAGCCACAGAAAGGAAAAAGCAAGACAGGCGCGATATTTTTTGCAGATGAAATCCAAAAAATATTATGATTCTCGCTTGGTCTTGCTCGCATAGGGGGTAAGGCTATCTTTGCCTGTGTATAGGAGGTGTCTCTTCTCATTTTTTTAAAATCATTTTGGATTAAAAAAGATCATAAAAACAGCATCTTCTGGAGAATAAAAAAGAGCTATAAACACCCCAATTGAATGAAACTTTTCGTTGAACGGAGAAAGAGTTCCTCTTTAAAAATTACTCCAACACTGTCAAAAGTGTAATTCACTTAGATCACAGCATCTTCATATAAAAAACTGGGGCATCACCATACCCCAAGCTTTTGTGCTATCTGATACGCTACATATTCATACGTAAACCATGCCATGTGATTCTTGTAATCGTTTTCGGTATGAATCGGCATTCCTGTTTCTTGCTCATAGCTTCTACGAATTTCTTCTATTTGGGCATAATGTAAATCGTAAAACGTGTGGGTATCGCAGTAGTATACAAGTTCTGAAACCATTCCAGAAATGCATCCGTATTGGAGTAGATTTTGGAAAAAGTTATAGATATCGTCGTCTTCGTTATACACTAAAGCAGTTTGAGCTACGGCAGATTCTATACTGTTTGGGTTGTCGTTAATGATAGTTTCTAATTGATTTTGATACGAAGTGTCTTGTGATTTTTTCATCCTAAAAGTGTTATTAAATACACTCTGCGACACTTCCAGATATCCAGAAAAAACAAGGAGCAACTCACAGGAATATCCTTGTTTTTCTCTTGATGATGGAATAGCTTTGAGGGTATTTAAGAACTTTGGGTGAAAAGCACATGAAGTATTTTATCTATAAAAACTTTACCTAAGACATAAACCTTTCTATAATAGAAATATGGTACATATTGTTGTGGATTCGGATTTAAAACTTTCTAAAACGCATTTCAAGAATTTTGATGAATTGAGACTGGAAATCTCTTTAACAGAGCAAAAGAATTATGTGATGCCTGAAGAACATAAAAGATTACTTGATCAACGAATGGCAGCAGAACAAGATCAAGGGCAATCTTGGGAAAGTATAAAAGCTGAACTTAGTGCAAAATATGCTGCGTAAGTTTGTCGTTAAGCCATCTGCTAGTAATGATATAGACATGGCTATGGCTTATTACTTTAGTATCAATGCTGATCTAGCTCAGGCATTTTTACAGTCTTTGGATAGGCATCTTGATTTTATAAAACGCTATCCCAAAGGATCTCAATTAATTTATAGAGAAACTCGAATTAAGTTTCTCTCTGATTTTCCGTATGGAATACACTACGAACTACGAGACGATCAAATCTTGATTTGGTCTGTTTGGCATATGGGGAAATCAATAGCATATTGATTATTGAAGTTCTCTAAGCATTAATTATAATATAGTTGTTAATAAATTATTTTTTTTTACTTGTATTACGAGTTTCCGTAAAAAGGATTAATTGATTAGCTTTAGTTTCGTAAAAAATCACTTCTAATCGCTTACTATGTACATCTCAAAAATTCAATTAACAAATTTCAGGAATTTCAAAAACCAAGAAATAAGTTTTAATGATGGTATAAATGTCATTATTGGTCATAATAATGCTGGTAAAACAAATCTTATAAAGGCCATCTCTCTTGTTATCGATAGTAATCAATCTAAAAAATTAAATGTCGATGATTTCAATAAAAATATTGAAATACAAACTTTAAAAACAACTCCACCAAAAATTAGTATTTCGCTAACTATTAACAAAGGAAAAGAAGAAACCCCAGATGATTTAGTAGTTATTTCTAATTGGTTAACCAAATTAGATAATAACTATGAGGCTCTATTAACTTATGAATTCTTCTTACCTGAAAAGAAACAAGATGCTTATATAAAAGCACTTGATTCTATAGACAATACAGATCCTAAAGCACTTGATAAAGCATGGAAATTAATCAAACATGAGTTCCTTAGATTCTATATGCACAAATTATGGGGAGGAAATATAAATAATAAAGCAGTAGCTGATAGTGAATCATTACAAAAAATTGATTTTCAATTTTTAGATGCAATACGTGACGTTGAAAGAGATATGCTAACAGGTCGTAATACTCTTCTACGTGAAGTCCTCGATTTTTTTATGGATTATGACATTAAAATAAATACAGAGAAAACTCCTGATGAAAAATATACTGAAATAAAAGAACGAAGAAATGAATTTTCAGAAAAAGCACAAGTTCTTATAGATGAATTAAACAAACGGATTAAGCTTGGTAAGGAACAAATACTCTCTTATGCTAAAAACACAGGAGCATCATTCAACAAAGCGTCTCCTGATTTTGATGGTACTATTTCAGAAGATGAAATGTATTCTGTATTAAAATTAATCATCGAATATGAATCTGGAATCAAAATACCTGCAACTCATAATGGACTGGGATACAATAATTTAATTTTCATGTCGTTGTTATTAGCAAAAATGCAAATTAATGCGGATGTTGATTACTTAGATTCTAATGCCAAAATATTTACGACATTAGCTATAGAAGAACCAGAGGCTCATTTACACCCAGCAATGCAATACAAATTTCTCAAGTTTCTTAATGAAAACAAGAAAGATAAAAAAGTGAGACAAATTTTTATTACTACTCACTCTACACATATTACATCTGCTGTGTCTTTGGATGAGATTATTTGTTTACATAATGAGAATAGTCAAACTACTATAGGATATCCTTCTAAAGTATTTCCTACTTTACAAAGCCAAAAGTATGTTCAACGATTTTTAGATGCTACGAAATCTGATATGTTATTTGCTCAAAAAATCCTGCTCGTAGAAGGAATAGCTGAACAATTATTGCTTTCTATTTTAGCAGATTATTTAGATGTATCTCTGGCTGATAATCATATCGCTACTATAAATATTGGAGGCCGATATTTTGATCATTTTTTATATTTATTCGATAGTTCTCAAGAAAATACTATTCATAAAAAAGTAGTGTGTATTACCGACAGAGATCCTGAAAGTAAAGGAAAAGCAAATAGTAAATATAAAAAGTGCTACCCTTTTGAATATAATCTAGATACAGATAAATATGATTATAAGTTTAATATTTTTGATCAAAAATATGAGCATAAAAAACATCCTAATATTACTTTTTTTAGCCAAAATGATAAAGGGAAGACATTTGAATATGATTTAGTATTAAATAATCCATCTTCAAATATATTAATTACTGATTCCATGAGTAATAAAGAAGAAATACAAGAATTAATGACTTTATACAAAGATTCTAGTTCTACAGTTGATGATTTATTAAATGTATTAAGAGATAGCAAAGAGAATACTCGTATAAAAACCAGTATACAGGCTAACAGTAATTATAATGAAGATGAAAAGAAGCGTCATATCATAGCTTCTAGATATTTAAATTCAATTGGAAAAGGAGAAAATGCATTAGAACTAGCCTATAATTTATCTGAAAACCTTAAGAAAAAAGGTACTGATGAGTTTATAGATTTTATTATTCCTCCATATATACAAAACGCAATCACAGAGCTATGCCAGTAATCGAAACAAACTCAGATCATAAAATTGATATTATTGATCAGCATTTCAAAATATCAGCAGGACCAGGATCAGGAAAAACCCATTGGCTTGCCAACCATATTAAACATGTGTTAAATAATTCAAATAAACTTTCTTCTACAAGAAAAGTAGCGTGTATTACTTATACTAATATAGCTGTAGAGACTATTCAAAAAAGATTAGGTAGTGCCATATCACAAGTGGAAGTTTCAACGATACATAGTTTTTTATATAAACATATAATTAAGCCTTATATATCATTTATTTCAGATGCATATTCTATTGATATCTCTAAAATAGATGGTCATGATGAAATAAAAACCAATTTTCAAATAGTAAATGAGTGGATAAACAATCATCCAAACAAAAATCAATTATCACATCCTTATAGTATTAATCAATTAACAAGACTACCAAACAACAAAACTGCCCTTATAAATTGGTTAGATTCTATATCTTACGAGTTGACAACAAACAATATAACCCTCTCTCTTGATAATTCAAAAGCATTCTATATGGATAATGGGTCTAGAAGATACTTGAATAATAAATGCTTATCTGCTTTAAATGAAAACTTAATAGACTATAAGAAACTCTATTGGGAAAAAGGAAAAATTTCTCATGATGATATACTTTTTTTTAGCTATCAATTGTTAACTCAATTTCCATATATCATAGAAGTTTTATCACATAAATTCCCTTACTTCTTTGTTGATGAATTCCAAGATAGCAATCCTATTCAAATAGATATTTTTAAAAAGCTTGGTTTAAATAATATAATCACAGGTGTAATTGGTGATCCAGCCCAATCTATTTACGAATTTCAAGGAGCTAACTATAATCAAATAAATAATTTTACTTTACCAAATATTCAACATTATACTTTTAATGAAAACAGACGTAGTAGTAATGAAATTATTGATGTCCTTAAATCTATTAGAACAGACATAGAACAAATAAATTATAGAAATATTTCTATCAATAAGCCTATTATATATGTAGGAGATATGATAATTGCTCTGGAGACAATAAAAAAAGAGTTTAATGAGATGGAAATTCAAACTCTTTCTAGAAATAATTTTACGTCTAATATACTTAAAGCTAACGTTGATGGCAGTGAGTTAGATCAAAAAGCATTAGAAAACTTACTTAATACAGACTCAAACCGAGCAAGAAAATATATAATGTATTTTAGCATTAAAGCTATCGCTTACGCCCATGAAAACAAATTTAAAGATGCATTCAAAATATTAGAGAAATGTTTTTCTAATGAGTACGATAAAATGGAAAAAAAACGCAAGTCTTTAGTCTATTTGTCAAAATTATTAAATGATTTTAATTCATATGAAGATTCCTCTTTAATAGAATTTTCTGAGTATATTCGAGATAATTTTGATTTTCAACTTCCGAAAGTTAGTTCAGGTAAAGTAAAAACATTCTATGAAAATCATTCTCTAACACAAATGTTAATTTGTGTTTCAATCCCTGAAGACTTGAGCTTACATAAAACCATTCATAAGGCAAAAGGGGACGAGTTTCAAAATGTTCTATTGGTTTTAAAAAAACCAGAAGATATAAATTTCTTAATTACTCCTAATATTCAAGGTAACGAAGAACATCGTATTTATTATGTAGCTGTGAGTAGAGCAAAAAACAATCTAGCCATTTCCATTCCTTCTTTAACAGAAGAAAACAAAAACAAACTCTCTAATTATTTTCACATTGAATACATATAATTGTTTTAAAATTAAATTAGTTAATATATTTATTCTTTCATATTACATTTTTGTACTTATAATAAAGCCACACATTATCTTATAAAACTATGAGTAGAATTAACATACAAGGAACCATAAATAACATTAAGAGTAAATCTAATGTGTATACACCTATTATTGAAGCTATTGTTAATTCAATACAATCAATTACGCATAAGCAAAAAGAATCTCAGAGTAATACCTTTAAAGGCAAAATTGATATAACAATTCATAGAGATCAAACTTTAGCTTTCGACACTCAAATACCTAAAATTCACTCTATATCTATTACTGACAATGGTACGGGGTTTAATAATAAAAATAGAGAATCATTCGATACTTTTTATAGTGAACACAAAAAGAATATTGGTGGAAAAGGTTATGGTAGATTTATGTTTATTAAATATTTTAATAATGTAAGTGTTGAGAGTGTATTTTTTGATGAAAATTCAAGCTTCAAAAAAAGAGAATTTAATTTTGGTAAACAATATGAAATTATTGTAGATGAGAAAATCTCAACTACTAATAATATAGAAACTTATTCCTGTATAACTCTAAAACACTTATATGAAACTCATTCATTTGATAAAAATTTAGACACAATAGCTAAAAAACTATTAGAAAAATTATTAATATATTTTATTAATGACACCTTTGAATGTCCGATCATAACTATTAAAGAAGCTGATTCTTCTGATTCTATTATTTTGAATAATTATCTGAAGAATGGGTCTGATATTAAATTTATTTCAAACATTGAATTTGAACTACAACAAAATAGTCTAAAAGAAAAATTTAATGGGAAAGTTTTTAAAATTTATTCTCCTAGAAATCAAAAAAGTAAAATAATTTTAACAGGACACAATAGAGCTGTAACCGAATCAAACTTACATAAACATATTCCTGAATTTGAAGATGAATTTTATGATAACCAAGAAGATAAAACTAATAAACGTAATTATATCGTTAAAACTTATATTCTAGGAGATTACCTTGATAATAATGTATCTCTAGAGCGAGAGCATTTTGATTTTGGAAAAGATAAATCCGATAGCTATTATCCTTTTTGTCAACATGAAATAGAATATAAAGCTGCCTTAAAAACTGTGGAGTTATTCCCCGATGATGTTTCATCAAGAAAAGAAAAAAAAGAAACTAAAATCAATGACTACGTAAATAATTCAGCTCCTTGGCATAAACAATATATCAAAGATTTAGATCTCAACTCTGTTAGTTATAATTTAACCGACTTAGATATAGAAATAGCTTTACATAAAGTAAAACACGCTAAAGAAATTGAAGTTAGAACTAAATTTAATCATTTTTTTGATGTAACTATCCCACAAGAGGAAAAACCATCAATGACTAAAATAATTTCAGATATTTCGGAAATAGGTAAAACAGATCTTGCTCATTATGTATTTAATAGAAAATGCATTTTGAAGGCTATGAAAGAAATACTTAAAAGAAAAGAAGATGGATCTAGTCATCTTGAAGAAGAAATTCATAATTTAATTTATCCTATGCGAAAAAATTCAGAGGATACGCCTTACGAAGATCATAATTTATGGATTTTAGATGAACGATTAGTTTTTTCTAATTTTATCTCTTCTGACGAAAAAATTTCTTCCAAAAAAGATGCTTTAGACGAACCAGATCTAGTTGTTTTTGATCAAAAAAAATCTTTTAGAAATGGAGAAAATGAATTTAGTAACCCTCTAACTATATTTGAATTCAAAAGGCCTAAAAGAAAAAATTATCAAGATAAGGATGACCCTGTTTTACAAATAGGTAAATATGTCAAAAAAATACGAGAAGGAAAATATGAAATGCCTGATGGATTAGAGGTAATTAAAGTAAACGATAATACTCCTGTTTATGGGTATGTAATAGCAGATATTACTGATAAAATTAAAGATTTTGCTACTAATCATCAGTTAGTCCCTAGTCCTGACGGTGAGGGGTACTTTGGATATCATTCTGGTTATAAGATATATTTAGAAATTATTAGTTTTAAAAAACTTTTAAATGATGCCACACAGAGGAATAAAATATTTTTTCAAAAGTTACAAATAGAATAATCTTACATTTTTTCGGTTAAACTTGAGATGTAGCACCATCTCTGAAACAACTCTTCTTGTTTGGCTTCTAAGTCTTTCATAGAAAGGCTTTTTGGGGGTTCGATAACGCTTATTTCATGGATATTGAATGATTTCAATTCGATATATATCTTTTTGGCTTTCCCATGCACCTTCTTGTCCATTAAAATGGGGTTCGATAATAATTTTAGAAGTATATGTTTTTTAGACTTACTTGAAGCCATTTTGTAACGATTGTTTAATCCTTCTATAAATTCGATACACTCTTTTGTTTTCTCTATTGCATTACTTTTTTCTCTTAATGAGCATTCTATTTGCTCTATTTTATATTCTAACGTATCTTTTTTTTCTTTAAATAATATTCCATCTATTTCATTTTTCATTCGCATATCAATAAGGTTTGAACGTTGTAGCTCTAACGTTTTTTTCTCTTTCTCTTTGCGCTTTTGTTTTTTCATACGATCCTCTATTGCGTATGACTCTGTAAAATCCAACCATTTTTTAGCCCACTCAACAAAAGAATGATTAATTGTTATTTGTTTTATGATAGCTTCGAACTGATCTGTTAAATCTTCTTTTCGTGAAACTTTTTGACTACAAGGAGTTTTTCCATTGGAACACAAATAATAAGTGTAAAATTTACCTTTTGCGACATCACTATACGTGAGTTCATAACCACAAATACATTTTTTAGGATGTTTAGCTGTTTGTTTCTTATTACATTTAGGGCAGTTATATTTTACTTTCGTCTCTGCTGTAATAGCAGCATCACATTCACCACACCTCATTATTCCTGAAAAAGTATATTCTTTATCATTAGTATGAGCTTTTCTGCCTTTTGCTTTCATGATTTCTTGGGCTTTATGAAATTCTTCGTATGTGATCATAGGTTGATGATTCCCCCATCCTGAATTTTCTCCAGATTTAATATATCCGTAATAAAAAGGCTTGTTGAACAATGCATGAATTGATCCCGTTGTCATTGGTCTATTTTTTCTACTTCTGTATCCCCAATCATTATTAGCTATATCACATATCTTTTTCATTGAATATTCTCCAGTTAAAAGCAAATCCCACATCTTTCTGATCATTTCAAATCTCTCTGGGTCTTTTTCTATCGTTTTTTCTAATCGGTTATTAATATAACCGTATGGAGCAACATGACACCATCCTCCGTTTTTTACTTTTGTTGAATTCCCTCTTTTTATGTTTACTGATAAATCTCGACTGTATTGATTTGCCATCCCGAATTCTATCGTTAATGGCAAATTATTATCTATAGGTAAAAAAGTTTTATAAGGCGTTTTAATCATCTTAATAATACTTTTCTCTAAACAATGCATTACCATTCCACCTTCTATATGATTTCTTGCTAATCGGTCTGCCTTCCAACACAAAATAGCATCAATTTTTTTATCATTTATATCTTGTAACATCTGGCTAAAATTTTTCCTATTATTTGGCTTATGAGCTGATGCACAATCTTCATATCGTTTAACTATTTTAATCCCCTCTCTTTCTGCACATTCATTTAAAACATCTATTTGTGATTCTATAGATTGTATTTGTCGTTTTTTATCTTCTTCTGATTTACGAGCATAAAGTCCAAAACGAAGATTTTCATAGGGCTTATCTTGATACATATATAACTAGTTAATAAATAGGTTTTAATAGGTGTTGCTTGCCTTGAGAAAAGGCATAGATGTATAATAATTCATACATCTCTTGCTCACATTCTTCATCTAATAATTCTACTGAATAATGTTTATAGAATAATTTTTTTAATTCTGTGGCTGCTTTTTGAGGTAGCACGTTCATTGAGTTATAAGAGAAAGTAGATTTCTCTTATAACTAAGATTTTATAATACCCGAAAAGATTTTATACTTTCTAAGTTTTAATAATACTTTTTAACTGAGAAATCAATATTCTTGCTTCTTCAAAAGTCATATTGTACAACTCTAATTGATCTTTCTCTACTATAATCTGTTCTATATCTTCAAAAACAATAAAATCATAGGTCACTTCTTGAAAAGATAAACGATACCGATATGGATATTTCATTATAATTAAACGTACCTCATACAGATTATAATACACATCTGTTCAGGAGACTAAAAAAAGAGATACTTTTTTTGATGAACTCTTTAGATATAAAAACGCTTGAACTTTGGGCTATCGGCGATATAGCTACATTTTTAAATATATCTAAAAATCGTACTCATATTCTTATGAAGAACTATAAAGTTCCTTTTGTAACTACTTCTGCTGGGAAAATATTTCTCAAAAAAGATATTCTTTCATTCCAAGAAGCTCGTAAGGACAACATGAAACACAAAAAAACCGAGCATTAAACTCGGTTTCCTCTAAACATATTTTTTAATTCTTAGAGGTTTCCATCATCAGCAAAGCTGTAATAGTTGTTTTCAGTAATTATTATATGATCTAAAATTTTAATATCTAACAGTTCTCCTGCGGCTTGAATTTTTTCCGTCAGCTCTTTATCTGGACGAGAAACTTTCACTGAGCCACTTGGATGATTATGACATAGAATTATTGCTGTTGCATGGGCTAGTAACGCTCCTTGAAAAACGATTCTGATATCTACCATTGTTGCCGTGATACCGCCAACACTTATTAACTGATACCCAAGAATCTCATTCGAATTATTTAGATATACTACATAAAAGTGTTCTCGGTAATTGATTTGCGTTACTGGGAACACCTTTCTTATGCATTCATTAGCCGTTTGAGAGTTTGTAATCTTCTGAAATGGTGTTTTGATTTTCTTTCTGTACGATAATTCTATTTCTCCAATAGTGAATTGCGATAGAGCTTTTGAATTTTCCATAATGCCTTAAGTTTTGATTTATATTCTTTGGCATTCCAGCAATCTTTAAAACAGAAATAAAACACGGAGGAATTACAGAGAAAATCCGTGTTGTTTTCTGTGAAGATTAGCTTTGACCAAGAATTCTCTCAAAACCAGTATTGTTGAAAAACAATATAGTATCTCTTGTTCATTAATGGATTATGATAAGCTTTAAGAATTTAAAACCATGTCCAAAGCATCATCCGCTTCTTTATGAATAAAATTAGCTTGATAGTTTATAGTAGTTTTTAGATTACTATGGCGATATAGCTTTTGAAGCATCAAAGGGTTTATTTTATCACCAGCAATGTTTCCGAATGTATGACGAGCTATATGGTTTGATAGGTTTTTTTCTATGTTGCATTTTTCTGCAATTCGCTTCAGGTACTTATTAAAAAGCTTAGATGCGTTGCGAGTTTTTATAAAAATATCTTCTTTGTTGTTTTGATCTGCTTTTTTGAGAAACGGAAAAACATAATCAGCGTTATTTTCTTTACTTTTTGCATACAAAGATAGTATGCCTAATGCTTTCTCAGGAATTTTTAAGCTCACAGGTTTTTCATTTTTATTCATTTCATAGTAAAGTCTACCATCTACAAAGTTGAACCATTTAAGCTCTAATACATCAGAAATACGAACTCCTGCAAAATAGTATGAAAATAAGAATACGTTTTTTGTATGCCAGATTGGAGTGTTTGGCTCTAATTGCAAATTTTCTATTTTTTCTATTTCTCGTTTAGTAAGCCCAATTTTATTACTCGATTTGATTTTTATTTTTTCGTTTTCTCCCGCAAAAGGATAATCTTTTTTATTTGCTATCCCCTCTTTTATCGCTGAATTATAAAGCGTGCGTATAAATATTAATTGATTCGTTATAGTTCTTGTTTTTTGCTCTAAATAAGAAGAACAAAAAATTTTGTATTTATTAATAAAACTATTATTAATATCTTGAAATAATAAGTTTTTATTCTTTGAAAAAAACCTTATTTCATCAGTAACAGAATTTTGATATTTACGAGCCTTAGAAATACGATTTTTTCGTCGTTCTCTAATTTTATCTATAACCAATAATTTAGGATCAGCAGGATTATATATTAAAAATTCTTGTATGTTATGAAGTATAGAAAGTTCAGCTCTTGCTACTGAAAAAGTTCCTTTTTCGTACTTATCTTTAATTCTATCCGATGCTAGTTGAAAAAAGGAGACATTAGAGCCTTTTCTTTTAACTTTTGTTTGTATTTGTTTAGTGGTTAAGTTTTCGTCCCTTATTTCTGTCTCTAATAGTGTTGCATGGGCTTCACTGAGCTTTTTTAGTAGCAAATTATTAAGGCGAGTAGAATTGGGATGAGACTTTTTTACTTTACTTGCTTTTGTATCCCAATCCTTCTCAAAAATATATTCTCCTGTAAAAATATATCTCGGTTTTCTATTTTTGGTAATTCTCAGAGCTAAAGGACAAGAACCATCTTTTTTCTTATCATGCTTCCAAAGTATTATCTTTACTGATGCCATAGATGTTTTTTTGATATGGTAAAGTTATAAAACAGGAATAAAATTACCTAAAACATTCCTAAAACATTTTTACTTTTTACATGGTTTAAAATGTACTTTAATGGAATTGATTTTATATCAAATGGCTGTATTTATGTGCTTTATGAATATTTAAATACAATAAAGACAAGGCTCATAACCCGAAGGTCACTGGTTCGAGTCCAGTTCCCGCTACTAAGAAAAAGCTTCATAGAAATATGAAGCTTTTTTTGTTTCTCTTCTAAAACATACCAAAAACAAATTGATTAATGCTTGATGATTATTTTGAATCAAGAGCAATTGTTATGGTTGTGTAAAATGTATTGTAGTTTAAATTGTTGATTATGAGGTTTTAATGTATTTTTTTTGAGTGTATTCAATAAGTTGTTTTAAGAAAATATAACTAGATTTATAATGTTAAAAATTACTTAATATAACTGGGGAGGTTAATTTACAACATAGTTGATACAATATAAGAATACACTTAAACCATAGATTAAAAGGTATTATCAAGCATTAAAAATCAGATCGTATAAAAGAATGGTTTTTAGTAAAAATGATTAAATCCAATAGGTTTCTAAGTTCTAAAAATATCAAAGATTATTTCCTTTCTCATTTTCGTAGTATGAATACTTACTTAGATAATATAAATAGGTATTCGTGAGATGTACTGAAACTATAAGTATACAAATAAGCAAGACTGTTATGAAAACAATACGATTAAAAAATATAGTGATTGGATTGAGTTTTATATTCTCAGGATTTAGTTACGGTCAACAAGATGCACAGTATACACAATACATGTACAATACTATAAGTATAAATCCAGCCTATGCTGGAAGTAGAGGAGTTTTAAGTATTGTAGGGTTGCATAGGAGTCAGTGGGTTGGATTAGATGGTGCCCCTAGATCATTAACCTTATCAGGACACACGCCATTAGGAGGTAAAAATCAAGTAGGAATAGGAATTTCATTAGTGAGAGATGAGATAGGCCCTACACAAGAAACATACTTGGATATAGACTTTTCATACACAATACAAACTTCCGAAATAGGAAAATTAAGTTTTGGACTCAAAGCAGGAGGACATTTATTGGATGTAGATTTTAATAAACTAACACGATTTGATATAAACGATCCTAATTTTGAGAATTCAATAGAGAATAAATTTAGCCCAAATGTAGGAGTAGGACTGTATTATCATACCAATAAATTTTATATAGGACTTAGTGCCCCAAATTTATTAGAAACGGATCATTTTGATGAAAGTGCAACAACAACGAGTTCAAATTCATCAAGTTTTATCGCAAGAGAGCGGATTAATTATTATTTGATCATGGGGTATGCTTTTGATTTGAGTACAGAAGTTAAATTAAAACCAGCATTGTTAGCCAAAGCCGTTTCAGGAGCACCATTGCAAGTAGACGTATCAGCAAGTTTATTATTGTATGATAAATTTATAATCGGAGGAGGGTATAGATGGGATGCCGCAGTAAGCGGAATATTAGGTTTTCAATTATCAGATTCGATGCTCATCGGTTTTGCATATGATAGAGAAACGACAGAATTAGGAAATACGAGTTTTAATGACGGTAGTTATGAGGTTTTAATTCGCTACGAATTTTTCAAGAAATACAATAGAATGATTACACCACGATTCTTTTAACATCAAAGGGAATATTATGAGTATAACGAAACACATAAGTACAGCAATATTATTACTATTTACTTGTTTGGTCATGTCGCAAGAAAAACGAATAGCCAAAGCAGATAAAAACTTTGCTCAGTATGCTTATATAGATGCAAGAGCAATCTATCTAGATGTAGCTTCAAAAGGATACACCTCAGCATCGTTGTACGAAAAATTAGGAGACTCCTATTATTTTAATGCAGAATTAGAAAAATCAGTAAAATGGTATGAAGCATTGTTAAAAGAATATCCATCAGAAGTAAAGAATGAATACCTATTTAGATACGCACAAAGCTTAAAAAGCATAAAAAAGTATGAAGCAGCGGATAAGGTGATGGAGAAATTTAATATCCAAAAAAGCTCCGACAATCGAGGAAAGACTTTCATGAAAACTAGAGATTATTTAAATTTTATAGAAATTCAATCAGGAAAGTTTGAATTAGCAAAGATGGCAATAAATTCAAAATATTCAGATTATGGACCAAGCTTTCATAATGATGCGCTTGTTTTTGCTTCATCACGAAAAGGAAACACCTCAAAACGTATTATTCATGAATGGAATGAAATGCCATTTTTAGATTTATTTACGATACCACAAGAACAAGAAGAAGTAAAACCAAGGAAACTAAAAGGAAGAATAAACACAAAATTCCACGAATCCTCAGCAACCTTTAATAAGACAGGAGATACTGTTTATTTTACAAGAAATAATTACACCAAGAGATCATTAAAGAGTAATGAACAAGGAACAACATTATTAAAGTTATACCGAGCAGTTTTTAATGGAAAAAAATGGCAAGATGTGATCGAATTACCATTTAATAGCGATGAATACTCAGTAGCACACCCTAGTTTATCTTCAGATGGAAAAACATTATATTTTGCGAGTAATATGCCAGGAAGCATTGGAGAGTCAGATATTTTTAAAGTAGCAATAGCCAGAGATGGGAGTTTTGGAAAGCCAGAGAATTTAGGAGACAATATTAATACCGAAGGAAGAGAGACTTTTCCATTTATTAGTGCATCCAATCAACTATTTTTTGCAAGTGATGGTCATACAGGCTTAGGAGGATTGGATGTTTTTGTATCAGTACAAGAAGAAGGAGAATTAACCAATCCTTATAATGTAGGAAGGCCGATCAATAGCTCAGATGATGATTTTACCTTTATAATAGACGAAGAAAGTAAAACCGGATATTTTTCGAGCAATCGAAAAGGAGGAATGGGAAGTGATGATATCTACAAATTCAAACAATTGTCCCCTTTGATCACGGGCTGTAAGCAATACTTAAGTGGAACAGTAACAGATAAAAACACAGGAAAAAAGTTAACCAATGCAACGGTGATCCTAATGGATGGTTCAAATAAGGAGTTAGAACGAACAACAACAACTACAGCAGGAACATATCGATTTAATATAGAATGCAATCAAGATTATGTAATAAGAGCAAGTGAAATAACTTATGGATTTACAGAAGAACGCTTAAGTTCCAATGAGATATTAGAACACGAGTTTAATATTCCCTTAAAATTAGGGAAAGATAACTTAACTAATAGAACAGCAATACCAGGAGATGATTTATCTAAAATATTAAAATTAGAAATTATTTATTTTGATTTAAATAAATCAAAAATCCGTCCGGATGCAGCGATAGAATTACAAAAAATCATAGCAGCATTACAAAAATATCCATCACTAAAAATAGACGTACGATCTCATACCGATAGTCGAGCAAATAGTAGTTATAACAAGAATCTTAGTGAACGAAGAGCCAGAAGTACGATTTCTTATATAATAAAAAAAGGAGGAATAGATAAGAAACGTATAACAGGTAGAGGATATGGAGAATCGACATTATTGAATAAATGTAAAGATGGAGTAGACTGCTCAGAAATCGAGCATCAATTAAATAGAAGAAGTGAATTTATAATAATACAATAAGAATTACTAACCATTATTAACTCATTTTGAATATGAAAAAATTAATAGGATTAATAATTTTATTAGGAATCGGAGGGAATTTGTATGCTCAAGATTTACCATCAAATCCTAAACCTGGGGAATGTTATATCCGATGTACAACACCAGATGTCTATGAAAATAAAGAAGTTCAAGTTAAAATTGCACCTGAGTATAAAAAACTAAAAACTTTTCCAGCAGTATATGAAACTGTAAAAGAAAAAGTGTTAGTAAAAGAAGGAACTAAAAAATTGCGAATTGTTCCTGCAAAATACGAAACAACTACAGTAACTTATATTAAAAAGCAAACAGCTTCTAGTTTAAGAATAATACCAGCATCATTAGGTAATGGATCAGAAGTTGTAGAAATAAAACCTGCATTTGCACAATGGGAGTTAGGTTCACCCGCTCCAGATTGTGAATCTAGTAATCCAGATGATTGTAGATATTGGTGTTATAAAGGCTATCCAGCAGAATATGTCTCTATACCTACAAGAGTTTTAAAAAATGATGCAAATACTGTAAAAAACGAAATAAATGAAAAAACAGCTACGTATAAAAAATTAGTGGTAAAAGAACCTGCAAAAGTAATAGAAGAAGAAATACCAGCAGAATATGCTACAGTAGTGAAAACGGTATTAGTAAAAGATGCATATACCGAAGAGGTTATAGTACCTGCAAAATTTAAAACAATATCAAAAGAAGTTTTAATTAAAAAAGGAGGATTAACAGAGTGGAAAGCTGTAGAATGTGCCTTAGTAGAATATTCGGCTTTACCTATTAATTGGAATTTAGGAAGTGCAAAATTAACAGCTCAGGCAAGAACACTAATTGATACTCGATTAATGGCCGTGTTGAAAAATAATCCAGGAGCGAAGATGGAAATAGCTTCTCATACCGACTCGAGAGGATCTAAAGTTAATAATCAAGAACTCTCAGAAAGAAGAGCTCAATCAGTAGTTAATTATTTAATTTCAAAAGGAATTAATAATAGTAGATTGGTAGCAAATGGCTATGGAGAAAAACAATTAAAAAACCGATGTGCTGATGGTATTTCATGTACAGAAAGAGAGCATGCAGCAAACCGTAGAACAGAATTTAGATTAATTAATAATTAAATATAATATGTTGAAAAATTGATAGATACTTTTAATTTTTTGTTTAAATAGAATTCAACTCTGTAAATTTTTAATTTGCAGAGTTTTGTTTTTTAATAGTAACGATTGCAATTAATATACCATTAATATGAATGTAATGAAGCATATTTGATGCTTGAAAATTTTGAGCTGACTGAAATAATTATGTAAGAAAAAGATTACCTGATATTTAGAGAAAAATGAAGTTAATCGAGCTATAATTTAGAGGAAAGATGGATTATTTTCGTTTTTTATATTAAAAAAGGAATGGTGAAAAAAAATAAATAAATGATAAAATAAATAGTGAGGGATGCCTTTTTTGATGTTTTTGATAGATTTAGATAAAATAAAAAAGGTGTTTTTTAAATAAATAGTTTGAAATTATAAGAGAAGATATAATACGGTATAACCGTAAAAATAAGTAATAAATATTTTTAATTTTTTGAATAAGCTCTTTAAAAATGCACAATATGAATAAAATTTAAAGAAATAATACAAAATAAATAGACACTGTTTTTTAAATAAGATATTTACGGTTTAATTGTAGAAATGTTTTTATTGTGTGTAAAGTGTTGATTTATAGTATTTTTTGTAATTTAAGAGTACACAAATTCAAAACTTTATATAATTATGAAAAAAATGTACACAATTGTCTTTCTAGCTCTCTTTTTAGGACAGGCAATGTTCGCACAAAGTGTAGAAGGTATCGTTCAAGGGTATTTGGATGGAGCTGCTGCAAAATCAGAATTCAATTCTAAAGATTTTTCTGAATGGAAAATTAAGGATATAGTGCCATCACTTAATCCAGACATTCAACACGTTTATGTAAATCAATATTACCAAGGTATTGAGGTACAAGATGCAGTATATAAATTAACTGTAAAAAATGCTGAGGTAACTTGGGAAATAAATCATTTTGTAAAAGGTATACAAGATAAAGTAGAAATGAGTAAAGCAGCATTGACTCCAGAAGCTGCAATACTAAAAGTAGTAGCAGAACATCGTCTAAGTACACCAAAAAGCTTAGCGACTTCTCAAGCTAAAACCAATGGAAAGTATATTTATAAGGATTCGGGAATATCATTAGAGCCGATCGAAGTAAAACAAGTATATCAATTGATAGGAGATAAATTGAAATTAGCTTGGAACGTAAGTCTATATCAAAAAAATGGAGAACATTGGTGGAATGTAAATATAGATGCAAATACTGGAAAAATATTAGAAACTGAAGATTGGGTATTACATTGTAATTTTGGAACACCTAATCATGCAGCTCATAATCATGCAACTAATGAAACAATTGACTTATTTACAACTCCACCTGTAAAAGTAGCTGAGATACCAACGGCAACTTTAGCAGGAGAGAAATATAATGTATATCCAATCCCAGTTGAAAGTCCTAATCATGGAAGTCGTTCTATAGTAACAGATCCTGCAAATACTGTAGCATCTCCTTATGGATGGCATGATACTAATGGAGCAGCAGGAGCAGAATATACAATTACAAGAGGAAATAATGTATGGGCTCAAGACGATGCAAACGGAAATAATGGAACTGGAGCATCCCCTAATGGAGGAGCAGCTCTAGAATTTGATTTTTCTTTAAATTTAAATCAAGCACCAAGTACATATTTAGATGCAGCAACAACAAATTTATTTTATTGGAATAATATTATGCATGATGTATGGTATCAATATGGATTTAATGAAGCAAGTGGGAATTTTCAAGAAAATAACTATGGAAATGGTGGAGTAGGAAGTGATTCAGTAAATGCAGATGCACAAGATGGATCAGGGTCTAATAACGCGAATTTTTCAACACCACCAGATGGAGGAAACCCAAGGATGCAAATGTTTTTATGGAACGGAAACCCACAAATTGATGGTGATTTTGATAACGTAGTTATAGCACATGAGTATGGACATGGTATTTCTATCCGTTTAGTAGGAGGACCTTCTACAAATGGTTTAGGAGGATCAGAGCAAATGGGTGAAGGATGGTCTGACTGGTTTGGATTAATGTTAACAATGAAAGCAGGAGATGCAGGAACAGATTCTAGAGGAGTTGGTAGTTATGTAATAGGTCAAGGACCTAATGGAGGAGGAATTCGTCCAACACCATATTCTACAGATACATCGGTAAACGGAACAGATTATAGCGATGTAAATACATTAGCAGCTCCACACGGAGTTGGATATGGATTTGCAACAATTCTTTGGGACTTAACATGGGCATTAGTAGATCAAGAAGGATTTGATGCTGATTTATATAATGGAACAGGAGGAAATAATATAGCTATGGCTTTAGTAATCGAAGGATTAAAAAATACAGCTAATAATCCAGGATATGTATCAGGGAGAGATGGAATCTTACAAGCAGATCAAGACTTATATGGAGGACAATATAACTGTTTAATCTGGACAGTATTCTCTGCTAGAGGTGTTGGTTTAGGAGCAAATGAAAATAATAATGGAGGATCTAATGGAAAAACAGATCAAACAGTATCATTCGTGAATGGATGTGATGGTGGAAACCAAGGATGTTCTGGGGATGTATCTAGTTTCCCTTATAACGAAGGATTTGAAGGATCAACAGGTGCATGGACACAAGATGTAGGAGATGATTTAGATTGGACAGTAAATACAGCAGGTACACCATCAAATGGAACAGGACCTAGTGGAGCAGTAGAAGGAAATTCTTATATTTATGTAGAGGCATCAGGAAATGGAACAGGATATCCAAATAAAAGAGCAATACTTAATTCACCATGTTTAGACTTAAGTGGAGTTGCTTCAGCAAATCTTAACTTCCAATATCATATGACAGGAGATGCTATCGGTACATTTGTAGTAGAAGCAAGAACAAATAATGATGGAGCTTGGGCAACTATTTTTACAAGAACAGGAGCACAAGGTAGTGATTGGACAGCAGCAACAGTAGATTTAGCATCTTATGTAGGAAATGCAAGCGTACAATTAAGACTTAATACAGTAACAGGATCTAGCTGGCAAGGTGATGTAGCTATTGATGGATTGAGTATTGAAGAAGGAGCTACAACACCAACAGGATGTACAGGTGGTATTGCTAGTTTCCCATATGCAGAAGGATTTGAAGGATCAACAGGAGCTTGGAGTCAAGGTACTGGTGATGACCTAAATTGGACTGTAGATGCAAATGGAACACCATCAAATGGGACAGGACCTAGTGGAGCAGTAGAAGGAAGTTCTTATATTTATGTAGAGGCATCAGGAAATGGAACAGGATACCCAAATAAAAGAGCTATTCTTAATTCACCATGTTTTGATTTAAGCAATTTATCAGCAGCTAATTTTAGTTTCCAATATCATATGCTAGGAAACGCTGTAGGAACATTAGATGTTGAAGCGAGTACAAATAATGGAGGATCTTGGACAAGTGTATTTAATATATCAGGAAGTCAAGGAAGTAACTGGAATACTGCAACTATTGATTTAGCATCATATATAGGAGCAGGTGTACAATTAAGATTTAATGTTGTAACAGGTACTAGCTGGCAAGGAGATATCGTGATAGATGATGTGAAACTTACAGAAACTGGTTCATCAGCAGATATTTGTGATGGAATAGCAGAATACAGTACAAGCGCAACATATCAAGTAGGTACAAGAGTAACATATCAAGGTACACTATATGAGAGAACAAGTACAGGATGGACTAACTTGGGACAATGTGGAACAGCATTGAGTTCATTTGGAGGAGAAGAAGTAGCAACTTTAGGAGAAAATAATTTTGAAGTAGCGATATATCCAAATCCATTAAAAAGAGGTGAAGTACTTAATATTTCTATTAATAATGTAGGACCGACAAAAGCAACATATCAAGTGTTGAATATTGTTGGGCAAATAGTACAAGCTGGTGATGTAACAAATAAAGCTATACAAATGAACAGCTTAGAAACTGGAATGTATATACTTAAAGTTCAAGGAGAGAATCAAAGTATCATTAAGCGATTTATTATTGAATAATATTTTTTGAATTCTAATTCAAGAAGCTGCTCTATAATAGAGCAGCTTTTTTGTTAGAAAAACAAATGTTAAAAAATTTAACACTTGTTTTTTGCAAGTTTTATTATAGAGGATCGACTTAGCTATCAGCAAGTTGAAAATGGAAATTAATAAAAGATTAACGTGATTATACTATTAGAATTTAGTGATTTAGCAAATTGACAAACTCTATAGAACACCTTTTAATATTGTAATGGGATTACAAAATAGGAAATTAATTTGAAGGGGGTAACATATTATAATTATTAGTGTCTTTTTAAAAAACAAAAAATGGTTTTAAAGAAGTATCCGAGCACAATAGTGTTATCGTTATTCTTTTGTATGGTTTTTTCTCAAGAAAAACAATTAGAAAAAGCTCATCAAGCTTTTGAAGAATATGCATATATAGATGCAAGAGCTATATATTTAGAATTATTAGATAAAGGATATGAGTCAATAGAATTATATGAGAGATTAGGTGATTCGTATTATTATAATTCAGATAATGAATCAGCAGCAGTATGGTATAAAAAACTAATAGATAAATACACGACAAAAGTAAAATCAGAGTATTTATTTAGATATGTGATGAGTTTAAAAAGTATAGAGCATTATGCAGAAGCAGATGCAGTAACTAAAATCATTAAAAGAACAAAAGAATATAATCCTAAAATAATAGACTTAAAAAGAGAAGATTATCTGGAGTTTATTGAAGAACAATCAGGTAAATTTATTGTTGATACATTGAGTATTAATTCAGAATACTCAGATTACGCTCCAAGTTTTTATGAAAATAAATTAGTTTTTGCTTCTTCTAGAGTTAATAATCATGCAAGATCAGTAGTACATGGATGGAATAACCAACCTTTTTTAGATTTATACACAACAACAATTGAAGCTAAAAAATCTTCTACAGAAGATTTACACCGTTTACGAGGAAGAATAAATACAAAGTTTCATGAATCCTCAATAACGTTTACAAAAGATGGAAAGACTGCATATTTTACACGTAATAATTATACAAAAAGAAAAATAGGAGAAAATAAAAAAGGAACAATTTTATTAAAGCTATACAAAGCTACCTTTGATGGTAAAAAATGGAAAGATATAGAAGAGTTACCTTTTAATAGTGATGAATATTCAGTTTCTCATCCTGCTTTATCCGAAGATGGAAAACGTTTATATTTTGCAAGTGATATGCCTGGAAGTTATGGTAAATCAGATTTATATGTAGTTAAAATATATGAAAATGGAACTTTCAGCTCTCCAAAAAATTTAGGAGATAAAATCAATACACCTGGACGAGAAACATTTCCATACATTAGTGATAAAGGAAAGCTATTTTTTGCAAGCGATGGACATGTAGGTTTGGGAGGATTAGATGTGTTTATGGCAGCTCCCAATAGAGATGGTGTTTTTATCCCATACAATGTTGGTAAACCAATTAATAGCCCAGAAGATGATTTTACATTCATAATTAATGAAGAAAATAAAATGGGATATTTTTCGAGTAATAGAAAAGGAGGAAAAGGAGGAGATGATATCTATATGTTTAAACAAATAGCACCATTAAACACCAATTACTTTTCGGCTAAACGAATTAAAAAATTGAAGCGACATAATTCTGTAAAAGAACCTTTGAATAATTTTTAAAAATCAAAAGAGATCTATAAATAAGGATTGTAGTAAAATTAATAAGTTTGTCAGTGATTAAAAAATAATTAAAATGTCATTGATAGATACATTAGAGCAAGGTTTTTTTGGAATAGGAATACAAAATGGAAAAACCCCAGAAAACTTAGGAGTACTATGGCGTTCTGCACAAAATATGGGAGCCAGTTTTATTTTTAGTATCGGTAATAGATATGCAAAACAAGCTTGTGATACCCATAAAGCAGTAGGGGCAATGCCATATTTTCATTATGATACTTTTGATGATTTTTATGCGCATTTACCAAAAGGAGCAATGCTAGTAGGTGTAGAACTTACGGATCAAGCAGTGCCTCTAGAAACTTTTCACCATCCAAGGAGATGCGTCTACTTATTAGGAGCAGAAGATCACGGATTATCTAAAAAAGCAATAGAAAAATCTCATCATTTAATCAAATTTAAATCTACATTAAGTCTTAATGTGGCAGTTGCAGGTAGTATTATAATGTATGATCGTGGTATTGATAAACCTAGATCTTAATGATTTAATATAATTTATTCTTGTAATAATCTTCGGTGGTAATTTATTTGGCCAAGATGATAATTAAGGTGTGCTAATAAATGCATTAACATAAAATCTGTAGTAACACTACCTTTATTGGATTGCGAAGGAGATTCAAGAGGATATTCAGATAAAAGCTCACTCTCTATAAGGTTATTAAGTGTTGTATTAACAATGTTTTTAGTATCATTTATTAATGCTATTAAATCAGATTTAGAAACATTTCTTGTCGAAAACTCTAGCTCTCTTTCTCTAATATAACCAGTTTTACCAAGAACAGCACCAATAAAATGATTTAGGTTTCCTACGAGATGCAACCCAAGAGTACCAGCAGAGTTTGTAACAGTACCTTTTAATAACCACAATGAGGCATCAGATGGAAAAAGATTAATTTCAGATATTAATTTATCAATATCTCTATTATACAAATTAATGATAGCATGTTTCATAATGACTAGGAGTTTTATTAAGTAAAATAAATGTTTATGAGGTTTAAGGTAATTAATTTTCTTCAAAATTAGAGAAAATGATTAAGTATATTGTAGCAAGAAAAACTAGTATTAATGCATTTTGAATAACACATGAAGTGAAATTCAAAGGAGGTAGCTGAATAGCAATTTAAAATTTAACACTGTACCGTAATTATTTTATGGTAAAACCGTAATGTTTTTTCAATAAAACTTTAGATATTGCTAATTGTAAACAAAAGAATTTATATTTATAAATAATAACGTTTATTTTCTGATGAGGTTGTATGTTGGTACTGTAATGTTGAAAGTACCACAAGAAAAGCAATAGAGTTTAGTGAAAAAAAAATAGTATGGGAATCAAGAATTTACGAAATGCGATATTGTTAGACGATTTTGGGAAAGATTTATCAAAAGAAGAACGAGAAAAAATTAGAAACGAAATACGTAAAGATTCAAGAAAAGTGATCGATAATATTCTAGAGAATGTAGAAGTTAAAAAAGAGAAAAAATAACGTTATTTATTTTTAGAAGACTTTTTGTAATTAACAATTATTTGATCAAGTTTATCTAATATTTCACTTTGATTAACCAAAGATCTTGCTTGCGCTTCAGCAAGAAGATTTACATGATTTTCAGTATCATCTAATAATGGAGAAAGTTTATTTGTTAGCGTTTCAGAAATCACATGTAAAAATTGCTGATCACTTTCTGAAGGTTCGATCTTTTTCTGAGAATCCTTAGAAGAAGTTTCATAATTAGAAACGAAATAATCATGATTTAATTCATCAAAAAAATAATAAACGTTTTTGTTTATTGCTTTGGCTACTTTAAGAAGAAAACTAACTTTAATATCTTTTGATTTTAATTTACTTTCCAAGCCTTGAGGCGTTATTCCTAACTTGCTAGCTACCTCAGATTGCTGGAAACCGGAATTTTTAATTTTTTCTTTAAGAAAATCACCTTTCATTATTTTATGAATAAATCTGTTTATAATAAACAAATATGTTTATATTTGTTTTCGAAGTACATTAACAAAGTAAACAAATTTTTAAGCAGTAAACAAATAAAAAAAAGAGCATAAAATAAGTTGAGAAATGTCATTTTTTTACGACTAAAACTGTATTAGAAACAATAATTAAAGTATTTAAAGGGAAAACAAAAAAGTAAGATTATAAGATTGGCATGCGATAAAATGGTAAAAGGTAAAACCTCTAGAAAGGAGAGATTTTTTACCCTAAAAAGCTTATAAATAATCTGAATGCTATGAATGATAAGAATAGCTGTAAAAACGTAGAATTTACAAAAAAAATAGTGCAAGGATTGAATATTGATTGGTATAGCTTCATTGATGGAGTAAATGATAATATGCGATACGAAACAATGCTTAACAATTGGATCAATAAATTGTACAATAAAAAAACAAAAATACAAGAGGCTTTGTTATTAATAAACAAAGCAAGGCGCTTTTATTATATACAAGCTAGTAAAATGAATAAAGACAATTAATAAAAAGAATTAATGGAAACAAACAATGCTAGAAGAGAAAAAGTAGAAACCTGGCTCCATAATCACAAAGAGATTTTAAATAGTCATGCGATAGATCGACAAATAGGTATTGCAGAAGGAAGTATACAAAAATTTTTGAAATACAATAGAAAAATTAATGATCAACGTATTGATGCTTTATACATGATGATTAATAGAATGAGTTATTAGGTGTAATTTAGAGAGTTTATATAACTCTCTAACCTTTATTATTTTTTGACGATTTTTTATATTCGGATAGTATTAAATCTAGTTTGTCTAATATTTCACTTTGATTAACAAGTGTTCTAGCTTGTGCCTCTGCAAGAAGGTTAATATGATTATCAGTATCGTTAAGAATAGGTGTTAGTTTTGCTTCTATAGTTTCAGAAACTTTGTTTAAAAACTCATTATCTTTAAGTTGAGTAACTTCTGCAATAGGTTCAGCAACTTCCTCTTTCCTATTAGAAGGATTATATTCTGAAACAAAATAATCATGATTCAATTCATCAAAAAAATAATAGACATTTTTATTGATAGCCTTTGCAACTTCTAATAAAAAACTAACTTTAATATCTTTAGATTTTAATTTACTCTCAAGACTTTGAGGAGTAATACCCAATTTTGCAGCAACACTGGCTTGTTGAAATCCAGAATTTTTAATTTTTTCTTTTAAGAAATTTCCCTTCATAGTATTGGTAATAAGATAATAAAAGTAAAAAGATATAGTTTAGAATGATAAGTGTACTAACAAATTAACCACTTTTTTTAAAAGCAAACAAATAAAAAGAAAAGAGCTAGTGCTATATGCGTGCTTAAAACAACTTGTAAAAAGTGTAGTATATTGTCTTAAAAAGATAAGAGATTCATAATAAAAAATATCTTTTAGTATCAAAAGTGAAATTTGTAGATGTTAAAAAAAACAACCTAAAATAGATGAAGAGTATGCTATAATTTATATCTTTAAAATTCTATAAACAAACATTTTGAATCCATTAATAGATTATATAAAAAAATATATATTATTGAGCCCAGAGGCTGAAAATGAGATGCTAATACTTATGAAAGAAGAAGTGTTCTCTAAAAATGATCAGATTCTGGAAGTAGGTAAAACTTGTAAAAGACTCTATTTTATAGCCAAAGGCACGATACGTACTTTTTATTATCAAAAAGGAAAAGATATAACCAATTGGATTTATCCAGAAAACAGTGTAATAACATCTTGGCATAGTTATATTTTAAGAAAACCAGCATCTGAATATATAGAAGTAATTGAAGAGGATACCAAAGTTTATTCATTGACATATGATCAATGGCAAGAACTTTATCAGCAATACCCAGAACTAGAACGATTTGGACGGGTTTTGTTAGAAGAACAAATGGCACTAATCGATGATTTCTATAAAGGATATTATTTTATGACAGCTAAAGAGAAATACGAACTGCTTTTAGGCTTTTTCCCTAATGTTACATTAATAGCTAATTTAGGACATGTAGCATCTATGCTAGGAATTTCTCAAGAAACATTAAGTAGAATACGAGGGAAATAATTGTAAAGCTATAAATTTAATGAATTGCGATATGTGATGTTTATAGGAATAATTTATATGGTTATTGGTTAAAAGAATACGCAGAAAAGAATATCAAAAAAAAACGTCGATATATTTGAGATACACAAATTAAACTTATCGGCTATGAAAAAGATGATTGAATTTATCAATTCTATTAAAAAAGAATATGATAGAACACAATTTCCATTTCTTCAAAAACAACTAGAACGAGTTGTAAAAAACCAACCTTATAAAGGAATAAAAATATTACATAATATTCCTTTTACACGAGAAACAATCATAAAGTTAGAAATACTATATGCAGGAGGAGCAGAGATAGTAGTTACTTCTCCTAGCTTTATGGATGTAGATATTAAACTATTAGAGCAGTTTGTTGAAGCAGGCGGTCATTGGCAAAAAGAAATAGAGGTTGAAAATAATGAATATGATATTTATCTAGATTGCGCTGGAGAATTATTAGATATAGGAAAACCTAAAATAGGAACCGTTGAAATAACAGGGACTGGAACCAATAAATATAGTAAAGCAAAAACAGCATATCCAGTAATCTCAGTTGATCAAAGTAAAATAAAAAACTTAGAAGGGGTTTTAGGAACTGGAGAAGCATTTGTAAGAGCCTTTAAAGAATTAGCTCAAGAAGATATAAAAGATCGTGAGTTTATGATTTTTGGCTATGGGAAAGTAGGCAAAGGAATTGCTCAATATTTAGAAAAATATACCTCCAAAATAACAATAATTGATGTAGATAAGGAACATTTAAATACTGCAAGAAAAAGAGGTTTTGCTACATTAATAGCAACTAATACCAAAGAAATAGAAAAAAGAGCATCCTCAATGTTTGCTATCGTAACAGCAACAGGAATAAAAGATGTAGTTTCAAAAAATTACGATGTAAATTTCTTTAAAGATAAATACCTCGCTAATATGGGAGGTGAAGACGAATTTGGATACGCTTTTGAAGAAACAGCAGTGATGTGTAAAAAGAAACCGATTAATTTTTTTATAGATAAACCTACATTAATGAGATATCTAGATCCAGTTTTTTATGCACATAATATGGGAGTAGATATACTAATGTATTCTAATTTAGAAAATGGATTACACCCTTTTCCAGCATATATATCAGACGAAGTAGTAGCAACTTGGGAAACTATTTTTAATGAAATGCAAGAGGTGGTATGAAGAAGTTGAAAGACCTGATAAAATATTGCAATGTTAAAATTATACATGGAGGAAAATGTCCTGTTTTTACGCAATTAGAATCCGAATATAAAAATGAATTTAAAATACCACATTACAGTTTTTTGTATGAAGGTAAGATGAACGAAACTATAGGGGTAAAAATAGCTGATGCCTTTGAAAATAAGAAGCACACAATACAAAATAAAAGTGTAGTTGCAGCATATGAACAATTAGGAAAAGAAGTGGTACAACAGTTCGAGTTTTTACAAAAAAGCGAGATGAAAATTCAATTTGAACCTTATACCGGAACAGGAGAACCTTATAAAAATAGTTACGAAATGCTGATGGATTTACATCAATATCATATGTATTTTTTTAAAACTGATAATGGTTTTGGAGAGACTAACTGTAATGAAGATAATATTATGTTGTGTAAAACGGGACATTTTGTAAACGACTATGAATTAACGATAAATGATTTGTTTAGGATAGTACACGATGTTTTTGGACATGCAGCATATGGATATAGTTTTGGGCCAATAGGAGAAGATTTGGCATGGATGACACACTGTAAAATGTTTACGCCATTGGCACGAGCAGCTCTAACAACAGAGACTAGAGGTCAAAATTGCTGGGTTAATTACGGAAAGCATTTAAGAAGAGAAACAGGAGAGGTTTTTCGTAAAAACGATAAAGGATGGCTTGCTCCAGAAAAAAGACCATTTGCAGAACAAAAAATGGTGTTACTACCAGAAGAAATAAGTGGAGTTAAGGTAATAGAAGAAGGTAATAATATAAAGGTAACAACGGTTAAAAACTGGAACCCTTTTTTAAACGTAATCTACGCGTAAAAGATGAAAACATTAGAAGAAGCTTATTCAGAAACAGCATATCAAATCCAATTAGAAAAGGAAATCATAATTCTAAAAATAGGAAAGAATAATCAACGGTTTGTAAAATATAATGAAGATAAAAATATTGAAAATTGGATGATTATTACAGCATTTAATCCATATTCAAAAGAGTACTCTGATGATGAAAATAAAAATCGAAACGAGGAGTTAAAAAAAGACTTAAAAAAAGAGAAGCTATCCTTTTTTAATGCCAAAGGAATTCCCGAAGATATAAACTGGAAGCCAGAAGAAAGTTTTTTTGTATGGAATTTAACCAAAAGTCAAGTAGAAAAACTAGCTGTAAAATATGAACAAAATGCAGTAGTTTATGGAGAAAAAGGTACAATACCTCAACTAATGTGGTTCTAGCATATATTTTAAATAATTATAGATAAAATCAAATAGAATAATGATAGATAACGATTATTCTGAATGGTATTATTGATAAAATGATGAAGCACCTCTTATCTTTAAATAAGAGGTGCTTATGTGATTATTTAACTACAGCAATAAAACTGATAGCTACATTTTTGCCGATACCTTTAGTTAGAAAACTATTGTTATGCACATGATAATCTTTACGGTTAATATTGAAATTTCCTTTTAATATATTGTTTTCAAACGTAATGGGAACTCTAATAGACTTTGTGATATCTTTAATCGTTAAATTTCCGAAAGCAACTAATTGATTGTTTTCCATTTTAATTGCAGTAGATTTAAAAATCATAGATGGATAAAGCTTTATATCAAAGAAATCTTCGTTGATTAAATGTTTATCTCTTTTTTCGTTTCCAGTACGAACAGCTTTAGGATCAAGAGAAGCAATAATATAACTATTTTCTAAATGATTAATAGCTATTTTTAATTCACCATACATACCTCGGATACTTCCTTTTGTTTTAGCACCTAAATTGCTAATAACAAAATCTGCTTTAGATTTAGACGGAATAATAACTTGTTGCGAAAAAGTATAATGACTTAATATAGCTATAAATAAAAATAGTGCGATTTTTTTCATGATATAAAAGGATAGATTATAATAATAGTATCTATAAAATATTAATACTTACAAAATTGATTAATAGTTAAGATTAATTTAGTTCTTTTTTCTGTATTTTACCATCACTATATAAACTTTGAGCAATATCAGGATCTGTAGGATAAAGTTTTAAACCACGTTTTAAATACATAGTTGCTTTGGTATCGTCTTTTATTGTGTAGTAGTATTTTCCTAATTCAAGATATACTTTGCTATATTTATCTTGCTTAGGTAAGCTTTCTTGGTATTCAAGGTTTTTTTCTAAGATTTTGATGCCTTGTTTTACATAAGGCGTATATTCAGAACCGATTAACATTTTTGCGGTAGAAAATGTAGCATTCCAATTATCGGGATCCAAACGGAATGCTTTTTTTAATAAAGAACTGGCTTCATTTCCAGCTTTTAAAATTAACTTTTCATCAAGTTTAAAATATGCTTTGTTAATAGTTAATTCAGCTTGATTAATAAAAAAAGTAGCTGATTCTGATTTTTTAGCAGCATCATTTTTAAAATAAGCTAAAATATCATTAGCCATATTAGATTCGACAATACTGATCATTAATATCTGACCTTTTCTACTCCAAATGTCTATGTTTTTATAAGTTTGATAAATAGATTTACTATTCTCTTTAGTAACCGAAATACGTTCGCTAGCATCATAAAAATGTTCAAAAGAAGCAAAGGATGCCCCAAGCATTTTTCCGTAATCATTAGGGTTTACAGGTACATAAGTAAGGTAAAATTCAAGCATTTCATCATTAGACCCCCAGCCCCAAAACATATCTTTTGCAGGATAATGAGGATTGTCATGATTATTATCAGAATTGTCATAGACATAAGTACCTTCAATAACACTTCCTTTTTTTATCAATAAAGGTTCGCGAAGTGAGTAAATACTTTGCCATCTTAAGTCCCAATCAGTAATATGTATTAAAGGTTTACGGTGACCATTAGGTTCTATGATTTCTAATTTAGCTTCTTTTCCGATATAGTGCATATGTGGACCAAGATCAGTAAGTAATATATCATTAGGAACATAGGTCCATAGTTTTTTTGTGTGCAAACTATCATTCGCTTTAATAAACAGTTTTTGACTGCCAACTATAGAACCCGCAGCATATTTGTCAATAGATGAGGCATCTGCAAAATAAAGACCAACTTTGCTAACATCAGTAGTAGCTTTTCCGCTTAAATGGTAATGATTTTCTATAGCAACATCAGCATCGGATTCTATATGAAATCCAATGCCTTTTGGATAGGTGTAAGAATCTACACCTGGAGCCCAATTACCGATAGTAATAGCACTACCAAACTCCATAGTGCTTCCTTTTTCAAAAGCATTATAACCAGGTAAAGGATCTTCGTTATCGTATTTTTTTAAAGTACCGGTGTAATCAACAAATACAGTAGAATGATGTACTACTGATTTATCTCCAGGTTTAAAAATATACCCTTTTAAGATTTTACCTTTAGGAATTACTCCTTTAAGAACAAAAACACGATATTGATCATCTCCTTCAGCTGGTAAATCATAAGGATCCATTTCTACGATAAGATCAGGGGTTCCTAATTTCCATTCAGGAGTATTTTCTATATAGTTGGGCAATAGATCTTTTGGATCTCCTTCAGGCATTCCTTGTGCTACCCAATCTTGAATTAAAGATATTTGATAATCACTTAAATAATGTTCGTTACTAAATTTACCAAAACCAGGTTTTGCTTTCCATATAGGCATATATCTACTTTCTGTAACAAATTGAATCATTTGACCACGTCTAAAAGCGTCGTTATAATTTTGTAATGCAAAAGGAGCTATTTCTCCATCTCTATGACAAGATGTACAATTTGCTTTTATAATAGGAGCGATATGTTTGTTATAATTTACAGTCTGGATTTTTTTTTTCCAAGATTCAAAAATGCAACCTACAGCTTTTTTATAAGCATAAGGCATTGGTAATTTATTAGCGACAGAATGTATTGCAAGTTGTAGATCGGCAGAACGTACTTTAGAATTAAATTTCCCAATAGTAGCATACTGATCATTAATTCTACCATGATAAATCATCGTATCATTTTTATCTATAACAAAACTTTCAGGAACAGCTGTAGGTTGTAAGCGTTGTGCTAAATCACCATTACTGTCAAAAAGGATGGGGAATTTAATATCAAATTGATCAGCAAACTCCTTAGCTTCTTTCCATGACGCTTTTTGATCAGAAATTACCCCATAAAAAGCAACGTTTTTTTGTTTTGCTTCTTTGTATAGAGTATTTAAAGTAGGAATGTAACGCTGAGAAATAGGACAGCCAATTCCAATAAATACAAGTGTTGTGTGGTGTACCTCTCGATCTGTTATTCCGATTTTATGAGTTTTTCCGTTAAGATCCAAAGCTCTTACGCCAATAATAACTGGAGATTCTTTGGTAATAGATTGATAAGAATTAGCCGTCGATGAAGATATAAAAGCAGAAGAAAAGCCAATAACGATTATCAATGCAATGACTATAAGAATACGGTTTGATTTCATATTTAATATAATATCTTGTTTATAAATGCAAAGATAAAGTCCGATACAAATCAGTTTTTTGATATATATCAAAAACGTAATATGATTTATATTAAAGATACAATTAAAAAAAATAGAACTTATAATACTCTAGTGCATTTAAATTAGGGGGTTAAATGCACTGTAGAATATTATAATTGCAATGACGATTGCAAAAGAAGTATGAGTAAAAAACTTCTCAATTATGGGGAGGGGTAATTAAATGTCTTTATAACATAAATAAAAAACCACATTGATACATAAACGTTTAATAAGATAGAGTACCCTACCATTATATTTGTTTTTTATATTAATATAGTATTACAAATCAGCAAAATGATATGATAAAGTGTGAAGAAACGAGTTGAAAAAAATAAAAATTACTATGTTTATAATCAATGAAAACGAATGAAGGGTAGTTATTTGTTTATTAAAATAAATTAGCGCCATTCTTTTTGAACATCAGCAGAGATAAAAGACCAAGCAACGATACGAGTGATTTTATTACCTTGGTGCATAGGGATTGTTTTTACAGTAGTAGCACCAAGTTTTTTGAGGGAATTATAAATCCCTTTCAAGTTTTCTTTTTTAGAAACTAATGTAGAGTACCAATAACATTGATTTTTGAAAAGAGAACTTTCATATAAAAATGTATGTATAAAAGCTTTTTCTCCACCTTTGTACCATAGTTCGTTGTTTTTTCCCGAAAAATTACGCGTGCGTGAATTATTACCCAACCCTTGTTGTTTACGGAGATTAGCCTCTTGAGCTTCTTGAGCAGAGCTATAAAAAGGAGGATTACATACTGTAGCAGCAAAACGATCTGTAGGAGCTAAAATTCCTTTAAAAACATGACGTATATTTGATTGATGACGGAATTGAATTACCTCATCAAGGTTATTTTTTTTAACAATTTTAGTAGCATGTTTTAAAGAAGAAGTATCGATATCAGTACCAATAAAGTTCCATTGATATGCAGCATTTCCTAATAATGGATAAATACAACTTGCACCTGTACCAATATCTAATACAGGATAAGAAGAAGCTATATTTACATTTTTTAAAAGATCAGCGATGTGATGCATATATTCCACTCTACTAGGAATAGGGGGACATAAATGCACATCAGGAAAATCCCAGTAACGTATATTATAATAAGTGAATAATAAAGCTCGATTTAATTTTTTAACAGCTTTAGGATTTGAAAAATCTAGAGTTGTAGTTCCATAATTATTTATAAAAGTTAATTCCTCTAGAGGAGGATATTGTTTACATAATTCACTAAAGTTATAACCAGACTGGTGGATGTTATTGGGATGAAAGGCTGCTTTAGAAGTTGGCATAAACAATAATATAAAGTAATTAGATATCGCAAAAATACTATAATAGTCCCAATGATATAAGATGTAAACAATACAAAAAAATCAAAACGATTAAAAAAATGAACAGGAAATAGAATAAAAGAAATCAATAACGAATAACTAGTATCTTTGCTTCATGTCAAAAAGCATTAAGAATCAACAGAAGATTTTGGAAAAATTAGGGATACAAGAATTAAACCCTATGCAACAAGAAGCGCAACATGTAATTCATGTTCATCCAGAAACAATTGTATTATCACCAACAGGAACAGGAAAAACGTTAGCATTTTTGTTACCAGTGATAGCAAACTTAGATCCCAAAATATCCGAAGTACAAGCAGTAATAATAGTACCATCTAGAGAACTAGCAATACAGATAGAACAGGTGGCTAGAGAAATGGGATCAGGATATAAAATTAGTGCAGTATATGGAGGAAGAGCTTTTGCCAAAGATAGAGAGGACCTAAAGCATAGCCCTGCACTATTAGTAGGAACTCCAGGGCGTATAGCAGACCATTTAAGAAGAGGGACTTTTAACGAGAGTGAAATCAAAACATTAATTCTAGATGAATTTGATAAATCATTAGAAATAGGCTTTGAGGAAGAAATGAGCGAGATTATCGCAGCATTACCCGTGCTAGAAAAAAAGATACTAACATCTGCTACACAGGGAGTTGAAATACCAGCATTTGTAGGGATTGAAAAAGCAGTAGAAGTTAACTACTTAGATGAAGCCATAACAGCATTAGATGTTAAGGCAGTTATATCCCCCAAAAAAGATAAGTTAGAAACACTTGTAGCAACATTAAGCCATATAGGAAATCAACCTGGAATTATTTTTTGTAATTACAAAGATACTATTCAACGAGTGAGTGATTATTTATCTTCACATAAAATAAGTCACGGATGTTTTTATGGAGGAATGGAACAAAAGGATAGAGAACGAGCTTTGATAAAATTTCGTAATGGAACCCACCAATTGATTATTGCAACTGATCTTGCAGCTAGAGGAATTGATATTCCAGAACTAAAATTTATTATCCACTATCAATTACCAATTCATCCAGAAGAATTTACACATCGTAATGGTAGAACAGCTCGTATGCACAAAAAAGGTACAGCATATGTATTGCAATGGGAAGATGATGTTTTACCAAGCTTTATAGAGAATCCAACAATAGAACCATTAAAAGAAGCACCGATTCCAGATCCTTCTCCATGGGAAACAATATTTGTGTCTGGAGGACGAAAAGATAAAATTTCTAAAGGAGATATTGCAGGGCTTTTTTGTAAACAAGGAAAATTGAATAACGATCAATTAGGAATTATTGAATTAAAAAAAGACTGTGCATTTGTAGCAGTAAAAGCAGCAAAAGTAAATCAGTTAATACAATTTGTAGATAATACAAAACTTAAAAAGAAAAAAGTAAGAGTGCGAATTTTATAATAAAATAATACCGAACAAATTTAATCAATCAACTTGATATTGGTTTGGTATAACAACAGGAAGAAGTAAGTTCTTAAAAAAGAAAATACTTCTTCTTGATGTTAAATAATAAAAAAATGATCAAAAAGAAAATATATAATTTATTACATACAGATACTTTTATTAAGAGTATTTATACACTTATTATAATCAATGTAATTTGTTTGATACTCGAATCTTATAAGGATATTAGAGAACAGTATGGGGCATTATTAGAACTAATAGAAGTATTTTCTGTAATTATATTTTCGATAGAGTATCTATTACGTTTTTGGACTTCAGACTTAGATAAAAAATATACAGGAAACGCATTTGTTAAGCGAATGCAATTTGCTGTTTCAACTTTTGGAATCATAGATTTAATTGCAATATTACCTTTTTACTTACCTTTTATATTTGCTTTTGATTTGACAATAGTTAGGATATTGCGACTGTTTAGGTTATTAAGAATTTTCAAGATAGGAAGATATTCTAAGTCTTTAAAAATGATTAATTCAATACTGAAAGAAACTAAGGCAGAATTGATGTTGACAGTTTTTGTTACTTTTATTTTATTAGTATTATCTTCTACATTAATGTACTATATAGAAAGTGATGATCAACCAGAGAAATTTGCTAATATAGGTCAAGCATTTTGGTGGTCAGTAGCGACACTTACTACTGTAGGATATGGAGATGTATATCCTGTAACAGGATTAGGTAAATTTTTAAGTGCAATCATTGCTCTTATAGGAATTGGATTTGTTGCATTACCAACAGGGATTATCAGTTCTGCTTTTATTGAGAAAATACAAGAAGAAAGAGCTAAAAAGAAAAAGAAACCTAAAAAGGTTGTTAGTTGTACATGTCCTAATTGTGGAAAAATTATAGAAAAATAGATTAAAATTTAGAAATAATAAATATTTACACCCTTGTAGATTCCATAAAAAACATTGCGCTATTCCTTTTTTACCATAGATATGATGTTTTGTTAAGTAGGTTGAAAGGATATTGTGTTGTAATATAGTAAGATAGCTGTCTTTTTTGTAACTTCAATACAGAAAGGAATAGAAAGAATAAAAATTTCCTGATAAAAAATAGCAGCAATGAAAATACTTTTAACAGGGGCTACTGGATATATTGGTAAACGATTATTGCCGGTATTGGTGAATCAAGGGCATACAGTAATTTGTTGTGTACGAGATGTCAATCGATTTCATCCACCAGAATCCATAAAAGAGCATATAATCATTGTTGAGGTAGATTTTTTAAAATCAACAACATTACAAAACATTCCACAAGATTTTGATATTGCATATTATTTAATGCATTCGATGTCTGCAACAACAAATTATCAAGAGTTGGAGCAGCGTGCGGCTATTAATTTTAGAAAAATAGTAGAAAAAACTACAGCCGAACAAGTTATTTATTTAAGTGGAATTGTAAACGAAAAATCATTGTCAAAACATCTAAATTCTAGAAAAACAGTAGAAAAAGAATTAGAAAAAGGAACATATCACTTAACAACATTACGAGCTGGAATTATTATAGGATCAGGAAGTGCATCATTTGAAATTATACGAGACTTGGTAGAAAAATTACCTATAATGATAACTCCAATTTGGTTACGAACTAGATGTCAACCAATAGGAATTAGAGATGTGATTAATTATTTAGTGGCAACGATAAAAAAAACAGCAACCTATGATAAAAACTTTGATATAGGAGGGACAGATATACTATCATACAAAGAAATGTTACTAGGGTTTGCCAAAGCTAGAGGATTAAAACGGAGTATTTTTATTGTTCCTGTAATGACTCCCAAGTTATCCTCGTATTGGTTATATTTTGTAACCTCAACTTCATATAGATTGGCAACTGCTCTAGTGAGTAGTATGAAAATTGAAGTGATTTGTAGAGATAATGCTCTTACTACAATTTTAGGAATTACCCCAGCGGGATATGCCGTAGCATTAGAACGAAGTTTTGCAAAAATAGAAGCAAATCAAATTATTTCTAGTTGGAAAGATTCATTAGTGAGTGGACGATTTAACCTTAACCTGTCCGATTTTGTAAAAGTACCTACATATGGATGTTTTACAGATAAACGAAAAAGAAAAATACGAAACTTTGATCAATCTGTAGATAAGATTTGGAAAATAGGAGGAGATACAGGATGGTATTATGCAACTTCATTATGGAAACTAAGAGGTTTTATTGATAGATGCGTAGGAGGTGTAGGATTACGAAGAGGACGTACACAACCAGATCAAGTAGCAATGGGAGATGCTATAGATTTTTGGAGGGTATTGTATGCAAATAAAAAAGAAGGACGACTGTTACTTTTTGCAGAAATGAAATTACCAGGAGAAGCATGGTTAGAGTTTAAAATAGAAAAAGGTATACTCTATCAAACAGCAACTTTTCGACCAAAAGGAGTTTTAGGGAGATTGTATTGGTATAGTGTCTACCCATTTCATGAAATTGTTTTTAAAGGATTGATCAACCAATTAACAACTTAAAAAAACTACAATTAGATGTAATATTTGTATTATTATAAAAAATAATAATTATTCATCATCAATCATTACTTCATGCACTTAATAAGTAAATGCTTAACAAGTATAAAAACCATCAATGTAATTATATTCTTATACTTCTTTTTTAGAAATAGAAAATAAGCTAGAAGTAAATGAATTGTGGAAATTAGTATTCATACTAATAATCATAGGGATTGATGTTTTGGAATATTTTCTAATCAATAAAAACGATTCGATAGAATTTTATGGTTGTAAAAAAAGAAACCTAAAATATGGGCTCATATATGGTATAGGATTGATAATTATAGGATATGTTTATATCTGGTATATAAAAGAAATAATAATAATAACATTTTTTTTGATATTATATTCTCAATTTTTAGAAGCAATACAACCAAAACTTTTTTGGAAAGTAATAATAGAAAATAATATGCTTTACAGAAAATCAATATGGAGTAAAGGAATACCTATTACAACAATAAAAACAGTAACAGATATAGCTGGAGAAGATTTAACTATCCAAACAAGGAAAAAGAAATATCCCATAAGATTAAGTATATCAGAAAGTAAGCGATTGTTTGATAGACTTCAGCTTAAAAAGAATTATTAGAAAAATAATATATGAATTTAACATCATTATTAAGAGAATATAAAATACAACATGAGATAAGTAATACACGAATTACTATTGATACTTCTAAAAAAACTACATTAAAAATAAGTGATGTTATTGCTAGCTCATTATTACTTATTATAATTGCTTTAGCGTTTTGGCAGGCAGAGATAATAATTGCTGATATAGAGAAAAGGTAAGGGGTTTTAGTCATAATAGGAGCTTTGGTGATTTATGGTGCATTGAGATTAAGAAAAGAATACTTTCAAACAACCTATAATTTTCAGAAAACGATAGAAAATAAAACTCTCAAGATTCAAAATCAAAAAGAAGAAATTCAGTTAAAATTTGAAGATATAAAACTGTTTACATTCGATATTCTAGAAATCATAAATGACATTGAACATAGAGATAAGAAACAATACGAAGGGACACTGTTTGTAATGAATAATAAAGGAGAGTTATATCTAGATTTAAAAGCTAACAATCCAAAAAAGGAAAAAATAAAAAATGATATGCAATGGTTGTCAGACTATTTTACAGAATATGTTACTTCTTAAAGATAAAACAGTAAGAATACCCAAAAGATTAAAAACAGTATCTTTGAAAAGATACATTTTTTAGAAAAACATATTATTATGAAATCAGTTCTATTAGCAATTACAGGTATAATAACATTGCTTACACTACAAACAGATCTAGAAGGCTTATATACAATATCAAATAAAGAAGGAGAAGCAACGATAAAAATTTTAGATAATAATACCTTTCAATACAGGAAAAAAGGAACAAACAAACAAGTAGTTGTTAGAACAAGTGGAGAATGGTACCGAAAAGGAAACAAACTTTACTTAGAAGAAACTGTAGTTGCATCAAAATTGGCAGTGCAATTAAATGAAAATCAAAGTAATAGTTTAGGGTCGAAAGAACAAGTAACAGTTCAGTTATTAGACGAAGCTCGTATGCCAATGCAAAATATTATGATTTCGTATAAGCATACTACAAGTCAAAAAACAAAAAATATTAAAACAAATAAAGAAGGTGTTGCTTATTTTAATAAAGATCAGATAGGATTTAATGAAGCAGGTAAAGTTATTATAACATTTTCAGTAAATAGAAATAATAAAATACAGACTTATGAGGTATTTCCTAAGCAAAAAAATGATAGCAACATCATTACAATGCTAAAAACTATAGATCAAGAAGAAGTAAAGCACACCCATTCTTTTACTATAAAAGAGAATGAATTAAAAATGATAAAATCAAACTGGGGAAAACGAGGAGCTACTTTTGAAAAATAAATGAAGAAAACGAAAGAAGAATATCCAGATATTTCAGTAAGAGTAAAAGCTATATTTATAGATACTATTGTAATGATTGTATTTATGATGGTTGTTACTGATATCTTTAGTATGCAAGGATAAGAGTATTAGTGTCAGATGTAAACTAAAAAAATATGCCAACTATAATAAATGAATTAATTGAGCATTTCAACTTATCAAAATCAGAGGTTGTAAGTTGGGGGGAATCAATAAATATAGAGAAAGAAGGCGTTTATATTGTTTCTTTATCAAAAGACCCAAAGAAAAATGATGGAACAATAAAGGATATTCCTATTTCACGTGAAATAATTAAGAATTGGATTAAAAAAGTTGATGGATTTGAACTTGATAAAGAAAAAACATATGATGAAAAATTAATTATTAAACGATTATCCCAATTTTGGTTATCTGATGAAAATATTTTATATATAGGAAAGACATCTTTAAGAAAAAATAATAAAGGTTTAGGAAATAGGGTTAACGAGTTATATAAAACAAAGTATGGAGAAAAAAGACCTCATAAAGGAGGTCATTGGATCAAATCTCTATTGAATTTAAATAAATTAAATGTTCATTATATACCATGTGATAATTCTGGAGAAATAAAAATTAAGTTCCTAGAATATTTTATGGATAATGTTTCTGATGAATCAAAAAATAATTTAAGGTGTAAGAAATTGATGTTGCCATTTGGAAATCTGGAATTAAAAAAGGGGTGTATTAAAAAACATGGCCTTGGTAAAATGACGTAATAGTATTAAGACATTTAGTTGACCCAATAGATATGTTTTTTTAAATTGGTAGGAATTATTATGATACAAAATATTGATTTGTTAGTCGACACAGTAGTGATTTTGAACAAAGAGAAATAATAAAAAGATTAGATAAAAATTATTCATGCAAGAATACGATCAACTCTTTAAGACATTACATATTGTAGAACCATTACTTCAAGAAGAAATAAAAAAGGTAAGTGAAATAGTAACAATACCTCCTAATAATTATATAGTCGAGCAAGAAAAATATATCAAATGGTTGGCATTGGTTATTAAAGGACGAGTAAGAGTTTGGCAAGAAAATGAAGAACGACAAATTTTGTTATACTATGTAAGACCTATAGAAACTTGTGTGCTATCATTAACAGCCACTTTTAGAGACTGTAAGAGTACTGTGTATGCAAAAACGGAGACAGAAACAACGATTGTTAAAATTCCCGTTCGTTATGTAGCACAATGGAGTTTTGTTTATAAATCTTGGAACACCTTTACAACACAATCATTTATGAGCAGCTATGATGATCTATTAGAATCGTTTAAGAAACTAGCTTTTCATAAAATAGATAAACGCCTTTATAGCTATCTGGAAGAACAAGTAATGCAAAACCAGACACAAATAATAGCCTTATCCCATAGTCAATTAGCAAAAGAATTAGGAACGACAAGAGAAGTTATTTCTAAAATATTGAAGCAATTTGAATTAGATGGAAAAGTCAAATTACATTTTAAAAAAGTAGAATTACTAAAAAAATAACAATACACTTATTTAGGGTAAGCTAAAAATAAAATTGATCTAAAATAAAAAACGACCTGTACCTTTTGGTACAGGTCGTCGTGTTTCCTTCCACATACATTTGCAGAGTAAAACAAAAAAACTGACAAATGAAAATCAAAAAAACGATATGGAGCTTAATGATGCTCATGACTTTAAGTAGTAATCTTCTTTTGGGAAATACCCCAGAAATAATAACAGATATAAAAATGGAAACACGACAAGAAACATTTGTATTAGTACACGCGGCATGGTTAGGTGCATGGCAATGGAACTCAGTAGCTGCTCAAGTAAGAGATGAAGGACACACTGTTATCACTCCAGATTTGCCTGGACATGGAGGAGATAAAAGAAGCGCAGGAACAATAACGATGGAAGATTATGTAAATACAATAATTGATATCCTAGACGAACAGAAACAACCTGTGATTTTAGTCGGGCATAGCTTTAACGGAATCACAGTTAGTAGAGTAGCAGAACTTAGACCTGATAAAGTAAAAAAGATTGTGTACCTCACAGCATTTGTAGTACCACAAGGAGTATCATTCTTAAAAGCAGTTCAAGGAGTTCAAGGATCAAAAGCAGTAGATAATTTTTCAGTATCAGAAGATAAAACGTATGCACTAGTACATGCGTCAGAAATTCAAAACGCTTTTGCACACGATATCCCAAAAGAAGCCTTTGAACAAGCAAAACCATATATAGTACCAGAACCATTAGCACCCTTATTATATGAACTAGAAATAAGTGAGAAACGATATGGAAGTATTACAAAATATTACATCGAATGTACAGAAGATAGAGCAATCCCTATAGCGGTACAAAGGGCTATGCAAAAAAATGCGAACATAAAAAAAGTGTATACTTTAAAGTCTAGTCATACGCCAAACTTCTCTCAACCAGAAAAAGTAGCAGAAATCTTATTGAAAATAGCGAAATAAAAACTGAAGAAATGATTCAAACAATAAAACGATATCTAGAAACAGGAGAATCTATCGCAAAAGAAAATTTAAAGTTCGCAACAAAAGAATTAGCACAACAAATAGATATATGTATGAGTTCGTCTACAAGAAAAATACATAGAATATGGCATGAGAAAGATCAAATATTAGCACATTTAGAAGCAAGTAAAAATAATATTTTGACTGCTGAAATGGTTCTTTTTAAAACAAAAGAAATAGATAATTCGATTCAGATTAATGAATGCAAAATTATAAAGCAAAATGTGCCAACTATGTTAGTAGGAAAGCATACAATGTTTGATGGAAGATCGAATCTTGACCAAGTAGCTAATACCGAAATGAATCAAAAACAAGTATTGAAGTTTTTGGAAGAAGTATGGATAAACGGAAATATGGATTTATTAGAGACATATTTTGATAAAAGCCAGTTGATACAGCACAATCCACAAGTTGCAGATGATACAGTAGGATTATACGCCTTTTTGAAACATTTAGAAAAACAAGATGTAACATTGAAGTATAACAAAGTTATAGAGAAATTTGCGATAAAAGATTTTGTATGTACCTATTCTGAAGGACTTTTAGGAAACGAAGAATATTTGTTTGCAGATCTATTTAGATTAGAAAAAAACAAAATAGTAGAACACTGGGATGTAATCCAGAAAAAATAAAAAGATTTCATGATATAGCTATTAAAATTACTAGCTATTATAATTAGTTATTAATATGGGGGGAAACCGTGCAAGTATTGCACGGTTTTTTTTATGTATTAGAAAATGATAATATAAAAAAACACTACACCACATTGCATTGCAATATGGTGTAGTTCATAATTCAAAAAACAAGTTAAAAAATACTATATAATAATTAAAAAACTCGTACAATATTAAATCCAAAGAACACATCTCCATCACTCCAGTCTCCTTCTGCATTACTTATAAAACCTGGTTCATTGGTAGATTGAGCGTTGGAGAATAGTAACTGAAAAACGTGCCCCCCGGTTTCGATATCCATTCCAACAGACAATGGATTGCGGTATATCGAACTTTCATCTCTAACAAAATTATAAACATAATCTGCATTGATAGAAATGCGTTTACTCAGTTTTAATCTACCTCCAACACCCAATGCAAATTGATCATGGTCGTGGCCATCAGTAAAATCTAAATTCTGTCGAATATAGGTAGGTGCAATTTCTAATGATATAGACTTAGAAAACCGTCTAGATACTAGTAATTGCGTAGCATAACTCATACGATCTGCAAACTCTAATAAAGGAAAACGATCCTTACGTAATGCGGTATTAATATTAGCTGTAGTATAACCTACTAGATTGACAGGAAAGCGATCAGTTTGTCGAGCAAGACGTACCTTTGCAGAAACAGCATATGTTTTACGCAAAGACTCACGACTAGCGCTTATTTGTACACCATCAAATAATCCATATAATAATTGAATTTTGGTATTAGCATTGTCAAAACCAAAAAAAGTAGACAATCCATCTTTAAGTGTACCAAAACGATGGGATACATACATATACAAATCTCCTTTATCTGCAATTTTTGTAGACTGTAAATTTCCAATTTTCATTGCTTTGAAAGCTGGAGATTCAAAAATTTCAGGAGAAGTATCTCCATCAAGTTCTTCTAATAAATCTTCTTGAGCATGTAATGAAATATTGAAAAAACATAAAATGCTAAAAAATAAAAAATATCGTTTCATAATAATATATTATAATCAACCTTATATCTTCTCTTAAAGAGAAAATGGTTTAAAAAATTAATGTTTATTAAGGATGCATTGATCCAGTTTAACCTCTTCTAATAAATCATCATAACCAATCATTCTACCTTTGATTATAACGGTTTGTTGTTGTTGTAAAGATGCTAGTTGAGTACTGTCTTTAAATTGACAATAGACAATTTCATCTAGCATAATACCTTGAGTATCTATAGCAGTAATAGTTCCTTTAAGTGAAACAATAGGATGTTGCCATTTTTGAGGATGCTCTTTTATCTGTACTAAAAATGTAGTAGCTGTACCGGTAAAATCAACCTTTTGACTTACTATAGAAGGATGTGCCTTATAAGCAATTTTGTAACTCACAAAACCAGCAATAACAATAGTGAAACAAACAATTGCTATAATAGCTTTGTTATTTTTTGATAAGCTCATAATAAGTTGAAATATTTATTTCTTTAGCAATTTTATCTTTAACAATACTTGGTATTTTAATATTGAAATCTGATGGGCGTACCATGAAATTAGTGACGATAACTAATTTTTCTCCCTCGGATTTTAATCGTGCAATAGTGGTAACTTTTTTAGTAACACCATGTATAGTAAGTAAACCAGATAATGTGAAATCTTGCTCGATATGGTTGAGCTTATGTATAGAGAAATCGTGAATTTTACCTTTAAAAGTAGCTTTAGGAAAAAGATCAGAATCCATATAATTCTCGTTAAAGTGCTCCTCCATAAGAGCTATCTTAAAGCGAAATGCTTTTACAAATAATAAAGCAGCAAAATCACCCGAAGTTGTTTTTAAAACAGCCGAAGTACTATTGTTTTTGGCAGCGACCTCTTCAAATGCTTGTACAGAAGCTTTAAACTGCGTACTCCCTGTTTTGGTATAATATTTTTGAGCGAATGAAATCTGAGAGATCATTAAAGCAAGGAATATTATTTTTTTCATGATATTATATTTTTATAAGTGAAATAGTAATCCCGTATGAGAGTGAAAAATTCAATAATATTTAAAGACTCATTGGATAAGATAGAAACACCTTCATTCTTTTTTTGTATTGTGTATAAAGGGGGTGTAAAAAAAGAATTGAAGGTGTGCAATCAACAATTACTACTTAAATCTTTTAGTGAGATTAATTTTCAGGAAAACCATCTTGTACCCATTTATCCATAAGTTGTCTAACTTGTGGAGAAAGAACACCTTGTGGAGGCATTGGACTAGCGGTATTGTTCATTCGTTGTATCAGATTTCCGTTTTGAGCAGAGGCCCTTACGTTCTGGAAAGTACTGAGATCTAAACCAGCATTTGCAGCAGGCCCACTATGGCAAGTAATACAATGATCAAACATGATACTTTGTACTTGTGGATCATATTTTACTTCGGTGTCAGGAGGTAAAGTACCTGTGGTTTCCTCAACAATATCAGCATGAGAGCAACTTGTTGTTATAGAAATTACAACCAAACAGAATACGTTTAAAAAAATATTTTTCATTATAAATAAGAATTTAGAGAATCGAAAAAGAGTTAATTCTGGATTGTAATATTATCAATGTTAATCACCTGTTCTCCCTCTGGTATGATAGTGATAGTACGACTTACATGGGTAATGTCTCCATCGTCAACTAAACCGTTTTCATTGATATCTGCAATTACAGTAACATAATAATCTCCAGGATGTAAGTATGTAAACAAGAATTCATTTTGAGATTCAATAATAGAAGGGAATTTTAAAAGGGAATTAGTTAAAGCATCCGCTTGTAAATAGCCATTTTGATCTGTTAATGAATCTTTGGATAAGTATATAAATAATGGTTTATCTAAAATAGAAGGATTACGAGTAACATTAACTTGTAAATAAGCTATATAACGATGCTCAAGAATTGTGAAAGGATCTTTTTCAAATTCTAAGAAACTAGCACTTCTTGGCTCTGTATTGCCAGGTCTTACATATAAATTCTCGGTAATAAAACCGCTAGAAAAATCTTTTTCGATAACATTTTGAGGGAAATTAACAGCTGTAGCAGCAGTTTGAGCTAATTCTATATTTCGTTTTTCAGCTTTAAAAGTCATATGACGGCTAGGAGGAACTATAGCACCTAACCTACTAGTATAAGCATTAAAATAAAGACTGTCTTGTTTAAAACGTAACTCCATAGACATTGTTCCTCGTCCACCAACAGCATCAACCAATCTATAAAATTTACCATTGCTACTTTGACTAACACTATCTAATACAAAATAGCTAGAACGGTAAATTCCGTTAAGTAGCCCACCATTTCGAGCCATAATAGTTCGTTTCCCTTTAAACTCGGAAACAAAAAAAGAAGTCAATAAATTACCTTGAGTTCCGCCTTCAAAAATTCCATGAACATGAGAAGGAGTTATTGCTCTGTAATCAAGAGCAAACCAAGGATAATCATCTGCAATAACCCTGTTAGTTCCAATCCAGTGACCTTGCATTTTATCAAGTAAATCAAAACCATCTTGAGAGTTAATATCAACAGGGTTGATAACAACAGGACCTCTAGGTTGATTAGGAGTGTCTGGATTGACAATGTTAATTGGACTATCTTCTATATTCTCTGAGCAACTAGTAAAACCAAAAATGATAATTAGTATACAAGAGAGTTTAGTAAATGTATTCATCATAATTCTATTTTTTTTCTTTATAAAAATTCAAAAAGAGTTTGAGTATATATTTAGTGGAGTTATTGTACTCGAATCCATTTTTCGATTATTGGGCGATGCATTACAGTTGTAGTAACTTCAAGAGTATCATTATTGAGTAATGATATAGAAATATGTTGAGGTTTACCGCCTCTGTTTTCATGAAGTAACCCATTTACGTAACGATTATCCTTGGCAACAAGATTGGTTAGAAAATACCCTTGATCACCATCTTTTTGATCGTATTGAGTAGTACCATCATCATAGGAAACTACTTTTCCATAAAATTTTTCATTATGAGAGCTTATTATATATGTAGCCTTATAAAATTGACTATCTACTCTCCAAGTGCCTATAATTTTGTCTTGTTTTTTTGAACAAGAAAGGAGCGTGATGCTCATGAAAAGGAATAAGAATAATTTCTTCATCTGTACATGCTTTTTGTATGCTGGAGCAAAACTATAAGATGACGAAAAGCTTTTTTTTGATCTATGTCAAAATCGTATTCTAGACGGGAATTAAAGCCCAAAAAGATGGGCTAATAGAACCTTTTTTTATTTTTTGATCTATGTCAAAAAATAAAAAAAGAATGTAATATATTTTTGCCCCAGTGATTATTTAATAACCTAAGCCTTGCTACTATATATCGCATGTTTTCACGAGATTGGATAGTTTTTTCTTGATGTTATATTTTCTTCTTATTTAGATTTAAGAAGTAGTGCACAAGCTTAGGTTATATTAAAAAAATATGAAATGGATAGATTGAAGGCGTATTGGGAAATCGAAAAACAACAACAATTATTATGGCCATTTATAGGCATGATACTAATAGGTTATTTAGGATTTAAATTTGGAGTTTTTATCAGTGAAAAATTAACAATAGAATTTACATCTTTAGTTCCGTACCAACATATATTGATAGTAGGTTTTGCTATAGGTATTAGTGTTTTTTTGTTAAAAGGAATATTACAATTTTTAAAACGTGTAGAAAAACGATGGAAAGTTACTTTTAAATGGGAGTTGATCGTGATTTTAATAGTGTTTTCGATTACAGGATCGACATCAGTAATGGTAGGAAGACCTCTTTTAAAAGTACTAGGATTAACTACAGATAATTTGCCTGTATTTTTATATTGGCCTTTGTTTGTGATGTGTAGTTTTATTTTTTATCAAATATTTTTAGTGTTTTACGGCTGGTTATTTGGACAACATGCTTTTTTCTGGGAAATGGAACGAAAAATGCTAACTCGATTTAGATTGATAAAGAGTAATGAGTAGATTTTTAGGGTTTTATAGCTATATTTAATATTGTGAAACACTAAATGAACAATCAATATGAGTACCTCTAAATTAAAGAGTCGAATTCAGAAAAGAAAAGCGGTTTCTTCTTTAGCTAATAAAAAAATAAGCAATACAAAATGGCGAACAATTATTGGTTTAATCCTGATGTATGTTATAATTCTTATGGATTGGCAATGGGCATGGGGAATTCTGTTTTTAATATGGGTAATACCAGATTTATTTAGAGGGACAACATATTTTATAGAACCTATTGATAAGGCAGAAAACGCCTGGTTATATTGGGTGATAGTGATCTCATGGATATGGATGGCTTTAATTTCGTTATCGACATTATTTTTTAATTATTAAAAATAAAAAATGCAAACAGATTTTTCAATATCAAAGCTGTTTATACGCTATAAATGGAGGATTTCTATAACATTTGTTTTATTGATATTAGAAAATATATCTAAAGTTTTGCAACCATTAGTTTTAGGAATCGCAATTAATGATTTGATTGATACCAAATACAACGGATTATGGTTGTTTTGTGGATTATATGGTGTTAGTTTTATTATAGGAGTGATTCGTAGATTTTATGATACAAGAGCATATACATATATTTATACAAATGTGGCGTCAGAAATTGTAGCTATACAAAACGAAAAAAAAATATCTGTATCTTCTATAGCAGCCCGGAGTGCATTAATAAAAGAGTTAGTCGATTTTTTTGAGCATGACATAACACAGGGATTTACTTCGCTAATAAGTGTTATAGGAGCATTGGTAATGCTAGCATTGTTTGATGTGCGAATTTTTATAGGATGCTTATTAACTATAGGGATTATCTTGATTATTTATACCCTAAGTAAGCAAAAAATATATCGATATAATACAGAACTTAATGATGAACTTGAACATAGAATAGATGTATTAGAAAAACGAAAGCAAAAAGGTGTATTTAGTCATTTTAAAAATATATCCAAATGGTTAGTGAAATTATCAGATCTTGAAACACTTAATTTTAGTGTAATAGAAGTGGTGTTGTTTTTCTTGGCAATTTATGCATTATATATTTCAACCAGTGTAACTAATACCACAGCAGGAGGAATTTTCTCTATATTAACTTATGTGTTAGAATTCTCAGGAGGGATATTTATGCTACCAATAATAGTTCAGCAAATAATACGATTAAAAGAAATTAGTTCAAGATTAAAGAGTATCTGATAAATAAGATTAATTAGTGAATTAGATTTTTTATTTTTGAGTATGAGTCAAAACATAAGACAATATTTTAATTCACTTGTAGAATCAGTTCTTTTTTGGGGAATTGCAATGTGTTTTTTTACAACATTTAGATATTATGGTGTATACGAAGAAGAAGGAGTGACATTTTTATTAAAGTATGATATTCCTCTTAAGCATTGGTACAAATATTCAATACACGCAGGAATGGTATTAGGAGCTTTTTATGCCATAGTTGAAACTTTTTTTGAAAGACATTTAATAAAAAGATTATCTATAGGGTTGATTTTAATACTCAAAACAACTATTTATTTTTTATTTACCATAATCGTATTCACTTTTATTAGCAATTATATAGCAAAAACCTATGGATTAGAGATTAATAGTAGTAGAGGTTGGTGGTACTCTAATAAAACATTTTGGGTGATGATATTATATCTCAATGTATGTTCAATAGTATTCTCATTTATAAAAATATCTAATGAAAAATTTGGAAGAGGAATCTTTTTTAAAATGCTTTTAGGGAAATACAGAAAACCCAAAGAAGAAAAACGAATATTTATGTTTTTAGATTTAAAAGCATCAACAACTATAGCAGAACAATTAGGTCATTACCAATATAGTCAATTGATTCAAGATTGTTTTTATGATTTAAACGAAATTGTAATAAACTTTCAGGCAGAAATATATCAGTATGTCGGAGACGAAGCTGTATTAAGTTGGCCTTATAAAAAAGGATTGGTAGATAATAATTGTGTAGAGTTATTCTTCTCTTTTCAACGCAAATTATTATCAAAAAAAGCATATTATACAACTAAATATAACGTGACACCAGAATTTAAAGCTGGACTTCATGGAGGAAAATTGATGGTAGCAGAAGTTGGCGTAGTTAAAAAAGAACTAGCTTATCATGGAGATGTAATAAATACCTCAGCAAGAATTCAAGCAGAATGTAACCCACATAAAGTGCCGATTTTGATATCAGGAAGTTTATTAAAAGATCTTGCTCTAAAACAAAGATTTATTAGTAAATATTTAGGAGGGATTTTATTAAAAGGAAAAAAAGAAACAATAGACATACATACTATTAGATATACAGATTAAATCAAGTAAATGAAAAAGTGGAAAACGTTTTTAGCATTGATATGCATGATCTTTGCTATACTTTATGAATGGGGATGGTTCTGGATAGCATTAATCTTATTAGGTATTATATATGCATTACAAACTCAAAAAATTCACTTTGTAGAAGAAATATCAAAAAAAGAAACCCCAATTTTATACTGGACATTACTAATGATTTGGTTAGGGATTGCTATTTATTCAATAATAGAGTATAGTGTGAGTTAGGATATTATAAAAAAGAAAATTAAAAAGGGAGTCGTTATTTATTAATAACGACTCCCTTTTTTTACAAACTATTAGTGAGAAAAATAAAATATGATTTTGATGTATGTCAAAAGAAAAAAAGTAAAGAAAGGAGAAGTTTGTAGAAGAAATTTAAAAACAAAAAAAATGAAAAAAATGAAAAAAATAATTTTAGTTATAACATTACTTATAGGAAGTTATACAGTACACGCTCAAAATAAAGAAGACTTAGTAAAGTATACAGTTGATATGGCAGCTACAGAATATAAGCAATTGTTGAGGTTTAATATGAGCTTTACAGAAAAAGAAACTAAAGAGTTTTGGAAGCTTATGGATACTTATCTGTTAGCACAAGACGAGCTAGTTTCTAAGCATATAAAATTAACGCAGACTCAATTGAGTAGTAAAAAATTTACAGACGAAGAAGCTGAAAAATACATGAAAGAAATGTTTAAGCTAGAGAAAAAGATGGAAACAACAAAATTATCTCATTTTAATAAAATACGAAAAGTACTACCTGCAAGAAAATTTTATAGATTCTTACAAATAGATGATTATATCGAAACGGTGAGACATTTAACTATAATTAGTGATCTGCCGTTAATAAAAAACTAATCATATTAAGGTTGATATAGAGTTGTTTATGTTGCTAAATGATATAAAAAGTATTAACTTTAAAAGAGACAGTATTAAAGCAATAATTGATGATATAAATTAAAAGAGAAACAATAAAATATGGATAAAAAATCAGAAATGGGGAAGAAGATGATGCACGATCTACCAGTTGAAGCATATACCTCTCAAGAATGGTTTGATTTAGAAATGAAGGAGATATTTAGTAAAACATGGCAATTTGCAGGACTTATAGAAGATGTGCAAGAACCAGGAGATTACATTAGTGTACAGGCAGGATTAAATAATATATTTATTGTTAAAGGAAGAGATGGAAGATTGCGAGCGTTTCATAATATGTGTAGGCATAGAGGAACGCAATTATTGAGAGCAGTGGGGAAAGGAAAAAAAGCCATCACATGCCCATATCATGATTGGACATATGATTTAGAAGGAAATCTAATTAGTTTACCCAAACAAAAAGAAGAATTTCCAGAATTAAAAGGAGAGTTACATAAGTGTGGACTTAATTTACACGAAGCTTCAGTAGATATATTTAAAGGAATGCTCTTTGTACACCCTAACAAAAACGCACCTTCTATCATGGAGTTCTTTGGAGAAGTAGAACCCTATTTAGGTCCACATATTGTAGAAGAATTAGTGGAGTATAAAGAAAAAGATGAGACACCTTTTTATACCAAAGAGATTCAAGCAAACTGGAAAATTATAGTAGAGAATTATATAGACCATTATCACTTAGCACATTTGCATGAAGGAACATTAAATATGTATGATCATGCAAAAGCTGAGTTTGGTTGGGCAGGACCGCATTATTGGTTTTATGAGCCTTTAATACCAGCATATGCACAAGATGTAAAAAATGCATCACCACAACCATTAATCGATTCGGTATCCGAAGATAAAATTGGAGCCTATGTACCTTGGTTGTTTCCTAATATAGGAATAACAGAAGGAGAGAGCGCTTGGAACACGTTTCATGTTACCCCATTAGCACCAGATAGAACGCTTGTGGTAATTCGTTCAAAAATGATGAATGTAAGTGAATGGGAATTTACCAAACAATATACAAAATCATCTATGAGCAAAGTTTGGCAGCATTATGGAAATAAAGGGAAATATGACGGAGATCCCGAAACAGACCCAATGGCATCAGGAGATTTTATGTTAGAAGATATATATGCGTGTGAACAACAACAAAAGTCGTTGCAATCCCCTTTTTTTAGTGTAGGAGCACAAGCACAACGAGGAGAATTTGCAATACGTAAATTTCAAAGCGTAGTGAAAGAATGGATTGAAAAACATCAAGAGTTGAAGTAACCTAATAATCAAATGAAAATCCGTGAGTATGTTTTATACATTAAAAGTTACTACAGTTAAAAAAGAAACATCAGATGCAAGTACTATATCTTTAGAAATTCCTCAAGAATTAAAAAAAGTATTTGAATATAAACCAGGACAGTACCTTACGTTAAAATTTAGCATTGAGGATAAAGAAGTAAGAAGATCTTATTCTTTATGCAGCGCACCTACATTGGACAATGTTTTAACAATAGGAGTAAAGAGAGTCAAAGATGGACTAGTGTCTAATTATATAAATGATACAATTAAAGAAGGAGACTGTATAGAAGTAATGCCGCCAGATGGAAGGTTTTTTGCGACAATACAACCTCAAAACTATAAAACATATTATCTATTTGCAGCAGGAAGCGGTATTACTCCCATATTTTCTATTTTACGTACAGTATTGTTGACAGAAAAACACAGTTACGTCTATATGATATATGGAAATAAAAACGAAGAATCAATACTATTTAAAGAAGCATTAGATGAGCTTCAAGAACTATATAATGATCGATTTATTTTAATTCATACACTAAGCAGACCTAAAATGAAATGGTCGGATTTATGGAACTCAAAAACAGATTTATATAGAAAAGGTCGAGTTGATGAAAAATCAATAGAATGGTTTATTAATGAATATCCCTTATATGCTCAAAATGCAGAATATTATATATGTGGGCCAGGATCTATGATAAGTAATACACAACAAGCATTACAAAATATAGATGTGCCAAACGATCGTATTTATATAGAAAGTTTTGGGGGAAATACAACAGCAAAAACTATAGAAGGATATGATAATGCACAACTAAAAGTTGAAATAGCAGGAAAAATAGCAGCTATAACAGTACCGAAAGGTAAAACGATATTAAGAACTTTAATAGATCATAAATATGAACCGCCATATTCGTGCGAAGGAGGAGTGTGTTCTACATGCATTTGTAAACTGAAAGAAGGAAAAGTACACATGAAAAATAATTTAGTACTTGACGAAAAAGAAATAGAAGAAGGCTACATTCTAAGTTGTCAAAGTATACCGATTTCAGAAAAATTAGAAGTTGTTTATGAATAAAAAAATGACAAGAATACAAGTAAAAGCTGCATTTTGATATAAGATATGTAGCTTTTTGTTTTTTCGGTTATAGAATAGTAAAATGGAATATTTTTTTGAAGTATATTGCGCCCCTTTTCAAGAGAAGAGCAATAATAGATCGATATAAAAGAAGATGAATAGATTAAAAGAATATTGGGAAATAACAAAAACTTGGCAATTTCTGTGGTTGTGTATAGGACTCTTAGGGATAGGATATGTAGGATATAAAATAGCAACACTTTTAATAGGAAGATTCGATGCTTTAATACCAATGGAAATGATTGTTACTATAATCTTAACAATTGTCATAAGCTTCTTGCTACTAAAATTAGTTTTAAAAATATTCTCAAAAGTAGAAAATCGATGGCAAGTAACTTATCGATGGGAGTTGATTGTAATTTTTATCGTATTCTCCATTACAGGCTCTAGTTCTGTAATGATAGGAAGACCTATTTTAAAAGCAGTAGGATTAACGACAGCAAATTTACCCGCAATCTTATATTGGCCGCTATTTATATTTTCAAGCTTTGTTTTTTATCAAATCTTTTTAGTAGGATACGGATGGTTATTTGGACAACACCGTTTCTTTTGGAATATGGAAAAAAAGATGCTAAAAAGATTTAAACTTATAAAAGAAGATTAAGAAAAAGATTTTTAGTCCATTAGCAGAAAAAAGAAGAAGAGAATTTTAAAAATCAATAAGAAAGAAATTACCTTTGCAACATATAAATAAAAGAAGAGTATGAGTCATAAAGCTGGATTTGTAAATATTATAGGAAATCCTAATGTTGGTAAATCTACATTAATGAATGCCTTTGTAGGAGAGAAATTATCAATAATTACATCCAAAGCACAGACAACTAGGCATAGAATTTTAGGGATTGTAAATGGAGAAGATTTCCAGATGATATTGTCAGATACTCCGGGAATTATAAAACCAGCATATGAGTTACAAGCATCAATGATGGATTTTGTTAAATCTGCATTTGAAGATGCCGACGTATTAATTTATATGGTTGAGATTGGAGAAAAAGAATTGAAAGATGAAGCTTTTTTTGATAAAATTACCAATGCAAAAATTCCAGTATTATTATTACTGAATAAAATAGATAAATCAAATCAAGAGCAATTAGAAGAACAAATGCAATTATGGAAAGATAAAGTTCCAAATGCAGAAGTATTTCCAATATCAGCATTAGAAAATTTTAATGTAAAAGAAGTATTTGAACGTATCGTATCTTTATTACCAGAATCACCTGCATTTTATCCAAAAGATCAACTAACAGATAAACCAGAACGCTTTTTTGTAAACGAAAAAATTAGAGAGAAAATTCTAATGCATTATAAAAAAGAGATTCCATATGCAGTAGAAGTTGAAACAGAAGAGTTTTTTGAAGATGATGACATCATTAGAATGAGATCTGTGATCATGGTAGAACGTGAATCACAAAAAGGAATCATTATAGGGCATAAAGGAGCAGCTTTAAAAAGAGTAGGAATGGAAGCAAGAAAAGATTTACAACTGTTTTTTGACAAGCAAGTTCATATAGAATTGTATGTAAAGGTTAATAAAAACTGGAGAAGTAGTGAACGACAATTAAAACGTTTTGGATATAATAAAAAATAATTCAAAAAAATAAGCTAAAAAAGCTACATCTAATAAGAAAAAACAAAACCGTAACTATCATATTTATATGAGGTTACGGTTTTGTTTTTTCTGCTGAATTTTGTTCCGTAAAAAGACTACGGCTTATCCGCAAACAACTTAGGCTTGCAGTTGTCTATATTTGCTAACAGAAATTAATTTCACTGACTAACTATCAATTATGAATAAGTTCAACTGCTTTAAGTGTTACGGGCAGTTGGACTTTTTCTTTTCCTAGAAAAGAACACTACAATATACAAAAAAGACAAAAATAAAAGCTTATAAATAAAGAGTATTTTTGAACTCAAATTTTTAAAGCATGCTTTTATATATACTTGTCATAATAATTATATTTTTCGGTACTTTATTTTTTGTGTTGAAGAAAAATAAAGAACGTAAAAAAGATATAGCTCCTTTTCCTCAAGAATGGAAACCGATATTAAACGAATCAGTTGAGTATTATACCAAATTAACAATAAAAGAGAAAGAACGATTTGAAATCCAAATCATGAACTTTTTAGACGATGTATCTATAGAAGGAGTAAAAACCACTGTAGAAGACATTGATATGCTATTAGTAGCAGCGAGTGCTGTAATTCCAATATTTGGATTTGATAATTGGAAATATATCAATTTAAAAACAGTATTGTTATATCCAGATTATTTTGATAAAGACCTTAACTTCGAAAACCCTACAGGAATAGCAAATATAGCAGGATTGGTGGGGACAGGTAGATTTGAGAATCAAATGATATTGTCAAAAAGAGCTTTGCATCATGGATTTGAGAATAATACAGATAAATTAAATACCGCAATACACGAATTTGTCCATTTATTAGATAAAACTGATGGAGTAATTGATGGGATACCAAAACAATTATTAGAAAATCACCAATACATTCCATGGTTGCAATTAATTCGCAATAAGATGGAAGCTATCAATAAAGATAAATCAGATATTCGCAATTATGGAGGAACTTCAGAAACAGAATTTTTAGCCGTAGCATCCGAATATTTTTTTAGTAGACCTAAATTATTACGAAGAAAACACCCAAAACTCTACAAAATGATGGTCGCATGTTTTAATCAAGACCTTGCGAATACTAATAAAAAATGAAAAATTACTACTGTAATAATAAAATGAGCAGATAAATAGTAGAAAAGTGCTACCTCTAAAATAAAAAGTATAATTTTGCAAAAAATTATAGAATCTAGTAAGATGGGTAATATTGTAGCGATTGTTGGGAGACCAAACGTAGGAAAATCAACTTTTTTTAATCGGTTGATACAAAGAAGAGAAGCGATTGTAGACGCAGTGAGTGGAGTAACTAGAGATCGTCATTATGGAAAGAGTGACTGGAACGGACAAGAGTTTTCGTTGATAGACACAGGAGGATATGTAGTTGGAAGTGATGATATTTTTGAAGCAGAAATTGATAAGCAAGTTGAGTTAGCAATAGATGAAGCTGATGCAATTATCTTTATGGTAGACGGTGAAACCGGTATTATGGGGATGGATGAAGAAGTAGCGAAACTATTAAGAAAAGTAAAAAAGCCAGTACTCTTAGCAGTAAACAAAGTAGACAATGGAAAGCGTGAAGCTGATGCTGTTGAATTTTATAATTTAGGACTAGGAGAATATTATACTATTGCAAGTATTAACGGTAGTGGTACGGGAGAATTATTAGATGCATTGGTTGAAGCCTTACCAGAGATAGAGGAAGAAGAAGAAAGTGAATTGCCTAGATTTGCCGTTGTAGGAAGACCTAATGCAGGAAAATCATCTTTTATAAATGCTTTAATAGGAGAGGATAGATACATTGTAACCGATATTGCAGGAACAACAAGAGATGCTATTGATACAAAATATAATCGCTTTGGGTTCGAATTTAACTTGGTTGATACAGCAGGGATACGACGTAAAGCCAAAGTAAAAGAAGATTTAGAGTTTTACTCGGTAATGCGATCAGTAAGAGCAATTGAGCATAGTGATGTATGTTTATTAGTTGTAGATGCAACCAGAGGTTTTGATGCTCAAGTACAAAACATCTTTTGGTTGGCAGAACGTAACCGTAAAGGAATTGTTATACTGGTTAATAAATGGGATCTGGTAGAAAATAAACAGAGCAATACATTAAAAGACTTCGAAAAACATATCAGAAAGCAAATAGAGCCATTTACAGATGTGCCTATTGTGTTTATCTCGGCAATGACTAAGCAACGTATTTTTAAAGCGATAGAAACTGCAGTAGAAGTCTATAAAAATAGATCCAAAAAAATTAAGACTAGTGTGATGAATGATACAATGCTTCCTGTGATAGAGCATTATCCACCACCAGCTTATAAAGGTAAATTTGTGAAAATTAAATATTGTATGCAATTACCTACACCACAACCACAATTTGCATTCTTTTGTAATTTACCACAATATGTAAGAGATCCATATAAAAGATATATTGAAAATCAATTGAGAAAAGAATTCGATTTTAATGGAGTTCCAGTAGCAGTATATTTTAGAAAAAAATAAGAAACGTTTAAAACGTATTTAGGAATTAATAAAAAGCTAATTACAGACAATATTTTGTAAGGAAAACAAAAGTTTATGTGATTAGCTTTTTTATGTAAAAAATCTAAATGATTAAATACTAGTATACATTTTTATGTGAATGAGTACTAGTGTTTAACGAAAAGAAAAGCTTGGGGGAGTTATTTCAAAAATCATTTTAGTAATAATCACAGATATCATCAATCAGTTAAAAATAGAATGAAGAAAAATCAAATATTATTTTGGTGTTTTTTTGTTTGTAGTATGCTTATTAGTGCGCAAAACTTTGTGATTAAAGGCAAATTATTAGATGAGGAAAAATTAACACCGCTTGAAGCTGCTACAGTATTTGTTGAAACACTTAAAGATAGTACACTCATAACATATACAATAACAGATAAAAAAGGGAATTTTGAATTAGAAGGGAAAACTACAAGAAATAAAGTCAAAGTTTATGTTTCCTTTGTTGGATATCAATCATATGATAAAGAGATTGTATTAGATCGTAAAATAATAGATTTAGGAGGAGTTAAACTTCCTTTAGAAATAGAATCATTAGACGATGTCGTTGTAAATGCAAAAAAAGCACCTATAACGATAAAAAAAGATACATTAGAGTTTAATGCAGCATCGTTTAAAGTAAAAAGAGATGCTACCGTAGAAGATTTACTGAAAAAACTACCAGGAGTAGAAGTCGATGAAGAAGGGGCGATTAAAGTTCATGGAAAAGATGTAAATAAAATCTTAGTAAACGGGAAATCATTTTTTGGCGATGATCCTACAATTACAACCCGAAACCTTACCAAAGATATTATAGATAAAATCCAAGTATCAGATACTAAAACGAAATCAGAAGCTTTTGCCGGAGAAAAAGGAGATAAAAATAATAAGACAATAAATATTACAATTAAAGAAGAGAATAACAAGGGTGTTTTTGGAAGAATTGCTGCTGGAGGAGGAACAGATGAACGATATCAGTTGGCTGGAATTGTAAATTTATTTGATAATGAACGGCGCATAAGCGTATTGTTAGGAGGAAATAATATTAATTCTCCAGGATTTAGTTTTGGCGAAGTCAGAAAAGTTTTTGGTGGTGGATCTTCAGTTAATTTTAATGGTAGTGGTGGAGGTAATTCCTTTGCAGGAGGAAACGGCATCACAACCTCTAGAAACATAGGAGCAAATTATGCAGATAAAATAGGAGAGCAGGTAAACATAACAACAGATTATTTTTATTCTACGAGTGATTCAGAAAATAAAAGAAAAACAGAAAGAGAAAATATTTTAATAGATACAAGATTCTTTACAGATTCGAAAAACGAATCTTTGAATACTTCAGATAATCATAAGTTTAATATCGCTTTAGATGTAAAAGTAACTCCCACTCTCTTAATTAATATTAGACCGTCATTAATACATTTAAAATCAGATAATACACAAGAGGATGAAACCTTTTCAAGAAACGAAAACCAAGAATTAAGTAATAGTTCCACTTCAAACTCAAGAACAAGAACTTTAGGAAGTAATTTCAAAAATATAATAAACCTTACCAAGCGATTAGGAGATGAAGGAAGCTTTATAAGAGTGAGTATTTCGAATGATGTAAACGAAACTGAAACAGAAAGAAAATTAAATTCTGTGACCAATACATTTGTTGAAAACCCAGAAGAAATCATTAGAAATCAATTAACAGAAGGAGAAAAAACGTTCAATGGATTATCGACTAATTTTACTTATAGACTAGCATTAGTAAAAAAGAAAGTATTTCTAGACTTTAGATATGGCTTCCGATATAACGAAAGAAAAAATAAGGAGAGTACTTTTGACTTTAATGAAATAGATCAACGTTTTTCAGATTTTAATACAGCACTTAGTACCGATTTTACGTATAGAGATATAAGAAAAACACCTGGAATAAAATTATCGTATAAAGAGGATAATTTTTCAGTACACGTTAACGGAGGGTATGTACTTAGAACATTAAAGAATAGAGATCAATTAAGAAACCTATATTTTGAAGAAGATTTTAACGCAATAGAGTTAGGAGCAAATGCAGATTATCAGATTGGGAGTCAGGCGAGTGTATATGTAGGATATAACTTAAGAAATCAACCTCCCAATATATCTCAATTACAACCCTTCCAGAATGTAACAAACCCATTAAATATAGTTACAGGGAATCCTGATTTAAACCCATCAAATGAGCACGGTATTTATTTTGGAATGAATAGCTATAATTATCAAAAAGGAAGAGGATTTTATAGTTATGCAAATGTTACAATAACAAATAATAAAGTGATTCCTAAAACAGAAATCGATGAGAGTTTAGTTAGGCGTACTACATATGCCAATGTAAATGGAGATTATAGAGTTTATGGAAGCTTAAGTTATAATGTATCACATAAAATAGATTCGATACGTAAATTGCGATTAAAAATAGGAGTTTCTTCAAACTTAAATAAAGCAATTAATTATAATAATCAAGACCGATATGCTAGTAGAAATTGGTCAATTACGCCAAATGTAGGAGTTACATTTAATTGGAAAAAAGTTTTTGAAATACGACCTAACTATAGGTTAACCTATACAAAAAATGTATATAATATTGATGCCTTTGATGATAGAGAATTTATCAATCACAGTGTTGGTATAAAAACGGCTACTTTTGTGCCTAAAAATGTAGTATGGAGGAACGATGTTAGTTTTAGATATAACCCTAATGTTTCTCCAGGATTCCAACAAAGTGCATGGTTTTGGAACACTTCAATAGCATATGCTATGTTAAAAGATAAAGGATTGTTGAGTCTTAAGATATACGATGTGCTAAAACAGAATAATAATGCACGTAGAACTGCAACAGCAAACTATATAGAAGATGTAGAGAGTACAGTGTTAGAACAATATTTTATGTTAAGTTTTAGCTACAAATTTAATAGTCTAAGAAAAATAGGGCAACATAAAAATAGAAACTTCTATAATTATTAAAAAAAATAGAAGCCTCTTTATTGATGTTATAATAAAACGTCTGTAAATAATTTATTTTAGAATAGAAATAAAAAGATCAAAGGAAATAGAAGGCCTGCTATAGCAAATTTCCATCCTCGTTTTTTAAACCCATTTTTTCCTACTGGGATAAATAAGCCAGTAATTGTAATTAATAACATAGCACCTCCAAAAATATCAGAATACCAGATCCAAAAACTATGAGTAGATTTATGTAATTGAATTGTATGCCCCAAAAAAGGAACTCTACGTTTGTATTCCAAAGTCCCCTTTTTTGTTGAAAGATCGATATCAGCAATGTTATTTTTTTTGAAATAGATGCGCAGTTTGTTTTCTCGCACTCTGTGACCATCATAAGTATCTTCAAGATTCCATTCTTTGGCTAAAGCCATTATATCTTCTTTTTTTGAAGCATCAAAATCAGGAATTGTTATTTCGACATTTTTAGCCTCATAAGTATAAGTTGAAGGGTACCAATCTTGACGATGATTAAGGATAATTCCAGAAAAAGAAAATGCGATAATCAGCCCTACATAAAAATAAGCGAAATCGCGATGTAGAATTCGGTTCCATTGAGCTTTTGACTTAGCCATGAGATATAAAAGTATTTTAAGATAAAAAGGCAATATAAGTATTAAATCAATGTGTGAAAATGAAATTGTAGAAATAATAACAATCAAAAAGCTCGGCTATAAGCCGAGCTTTTCTTCCCTTGTAAATAATTAATTGGTTAAAAAAGCAATTTCTTTTATGAAATAGTTTTTTTTAAACAGCTTATATAGTATGAATAAAAAATCTAAAATATGGATTAGATTTTTAACAAATATATAGATATATATGTATCATAGGTTACGGCAATTACGTAAAAGAATTGTGAGTTAACAATGAGGTAAATTCAAAGAGAAATAGTAGTAAAAATAGGGCTTTAGAGGAGTGTGCTTGATTATCAATTACTTTGATTTTTTATAAAAAAAATAATTGCCTTTTTAAAGAGAGAAGAAATAAAAAGTAGTGTAAAAATAAAAGAGCAATTATGTTATAATTGCTCTTTTATTTTTATTAATTGGGCTTTAATGCCTTTTAATTTTCTAATAATATCGAAACTATCCATAGCTTCTCGTTGTTGTTCTTTCAGATGCACTTTAGCTCCTTCTAATGTAAAACCACGTTCTTTAACGAGGTGATAGATAAGTTCTAAATTTTTGATGTCATCTTTAGTAAACTTTCGATTTCCTTTAGCATTTTTTTTAGGTTTTAGAATATCAAACTCTTTTTCCCAAAATCGTATTAAGGAAGAATTTACATCAAAAGCTTCAGCAACCTCACCAATACCATAATACATTTTTTTAGGTAAATCTACATACATAGGCAATTGCTATTTATCTTTAATGTAATTTAAGCTTTTTTATGCAAAAGAAAAATTAATCCAGAGTTTCATTTACCTGAGCAGAAGCTTTTAGCATCTCTTTGAATTCATCAGATGTTAAACTACCGTAATAAAAATTACGAGGATTAATACGCTCACCATTCTTAAAGATTTCGTAATGTAAGTGTGGAGCAACAGATCTTCCTGTATTACCAACATATCCAATAATATCACCACGTTTTACTTTTTGACCTTTCTTAACGTTGTATTTATTAAGATGTGCATATAAACTTACATAGTTAAAACCATGGTCAATTCTAATATGTCTACCATATCCTATAGAATTAGCATCAGCTCTAGTAACAGTACCGTTTCCTGTAGCATAAATAGGAGTTCCTCTTTTTGCTGAAAAATCCATACCATAATGAAACTTACGTGCCTTAGTAAAAGGATCTGATCTCCATCCATATCCTGAAGCCATACGACGTAAATCATCATTTCTGATAGGCTGGATAGCTGGAATAGTAGCTAGTAATTCTTCTTTCTTTTTTGCTAAATCAGTGATTTCGTCAAGCGATTTAGACTGTATTACGATCTGTTTAGTAAGCTTATCAAGCTCTTTACTCGCATTCATAATAAGTTCAGAATGATCATAACCTTCTAAATCTTTATATCGATTAACTCCCCCAAATCCAGCTTCACGCTGTTCCTGTGGTATAGGAGATGCTCCAAAATAAGATCTATATATGTTATTATCTCTATCAGCAATTTCTTTAAGAATTTGCTCGTTTCTTTCCAATCCTTTACTTAAACGATCGTATTGTATTTTCATGTTATCCAACTCACGCTTGTACGCCTTTTCTTTTGGCGTCTCAAGTTGAGGGATATTAAGATAGACGAGAAATATCAGTGTACTAGTTATAGTTAATCCTATAAGTAATAAAACTGCCAAACCAAATTTTTGACCTTTTTTAGGTGCTATTTTTCGATATGAAAGCGTCTCACTATCATAATAATATTTAACCTTTGACATAATTTAAATTATACTATTTTTGCAGCAGATAGCGATATTAACTTTATAACTATTGCCGCTAGTAATTTGAACAAATATAGTAAAATGTTATAAAGTAAGAAAAAAATTAATATATCATAATATTTAACAATGAAATCCCAAGAAATTAGAACCCAGTTTTTAGAGTTTTTTGAATCCAAAAAACATAGTATTGTGGCCTCGGCCCCAATGGTTATAAAAAATGATCCAACACTGATGTTCACTAACGCCGGGATGAATCAGTTTAAAGAATATTTTTTAGGAAACAGTACTTCTAAAAACAATCGTTTAACAGATACTCAAAAATGTTTAAGAGTAAGTGGTAAACATAACGATTTAGAAGAAGTAGGTATGGATACATACCACCATACAATGTTTGAAATGCTAGGAAACTGGAGTTTTGGTGATTATTTTAAGACCGAAGCGATTCATTGGGCATGGGAATTGTTGACTGAAGTTTTTAAGATAGATAAAGACATTCTTTATGTTTCCGTTTTTGAAGGTGCAAAAGAAGATAAACTTGAAATGGATCAAGAAGCTTACGACTTATGGAAAGCTATTGTACCCGAAGATCGTATTATCATGGGGAACAAAAAGGATAATTTTTGGGAGATGGGAGATCAAGGACCTTGTGGGCCTTGTTCAGAAATTCATGTTGATATCCGATCTGCAGAAGAAAAAGCAAAAATACCAGGAAAAGACCTTGTAAATAAAGACCATCCACAAGTTGTAGAAATATGGAATTTGGTATTTATGCAATTTAATAGAATGGCGAATGGATCTCTAGAAAAGTTACCAGCTCAGCATGTGGATACAGGAATGGGGTTTGAACGTCTATGTATGGTATTACAAGGAGTGAAATCTAATTATGATACAGATGTTTTTACGCCATTAATTAGAGAAATAGAAACAATTACTAAAGCTACATATGATAAAGATAGCTTACCAACAGCAGAAGACGGAAAAGTAAGTGTAGCTATTAGAGTTATTGCAGATCATGTACGTGCAGTTGCTTTTGCAATAGCAGATGGACAATTACCTAGTAATACTGGTGCTGGTTATGTGATTAGACGTATTTTGCGTAGAGCAATACGTTACGGATTTACATTTTTAAATACTAAAGAACCTTTTATATACAGATTAGTAGATGTGCTTTCAAAAAAGATGGGAGATGCTTTTCCAGAATTGAAAGAACAAAAACAACTAATCCAAAATGTAATCAAAGAAGAAGAACATTCTTTTTTAAGAACATTAGATCAAGGATTGGTATTATTAGATACAATCATAGCAGAAACAAATGGAACTGTAGTTTCAGGAAAAAAAGTATTCAAATTATTTGATACGTATGGATTCCCTAAAGATTTAACAGGATTAATTCTTAGTGAAAAAGGAATGACTTACGAAGAAGCCGTTTTTGATGCTGAAATGAAAAAGCAAAAAGAAGGTGGACGTGCTGCAACCTCTATGGAAACAGGGGATTGGGTGATTTTAGATGATGATACAGAAACAGAATTTGTAGGGTATGATAGTCTTGAGTCACAAGTTAAAATTGTACGTTATAGAAGAGTTGAAACTAAAAAAGAAGGAGAGCAGTTTCAGTTAGTGTTTAACTTAACTCCTTTTTATGCAGAAGGTGGAGGACAAGTAGGAGATAAAGGATACTTAGAAGCAACTAATGGTGAAGTTGTATATATTGTAGATACTAAAAAAGAAAATAATTTGGTAATGCATATAGCAAAGAATTTACCAAAAAATATAAAAGAGAATTTTAGAGCAGTTGTAGACGAAAAGCAACGTTTACGAACAGCAAGTAATCATACAGCAACACATTTATTACATCAAGCATTACGTAGCGTTTTAGGTACACATGTAGAACAAAAAGGATCATCAGTACATTCAAAATACTTACGATTTGATTTTAGTCATTATAATAAATTGACAGTAGAAGAATTGCGAGATGTAGAGAATTTTGTAAATGCACGTATCGAAGGAAAACTACCATTAGTAGAACAACGTAGTGTTTCGATAGAGACAGCGCAAGAACAAGGTGCAATGGCTCTATTTGGTGAAAAATATGGAGATACAGTACGTACGATTCGTTTTGGAGAATCTATAGAATTATGTGGAGGTACACATGTACAAAACACAGGTGATATCTGGCATTTTAAAATAAAATCAGAAGGAGCAATTGCATCAGGAATTCGTCGTATCGAAGCTATTACAGCAGATGCTACAAAAGAATTTTACTTTGAAAATAATAGAGACTTTTACGAAATAAAAGATCTATTAAAAAATCCTAAAGATCCTATAAAGACGATCAAAGGAATGCAAGAAGAAAATGCGAAACTGAAAAAACAAGTAGAAGCATTGTTGAAAGACAAGGCAAAAAACTTAAAAGTTTCATTAAAAAACGAATTGCAAGAAATAAATGGAATTAAATTCTTAGCGAAAGAATTAGATTTAGATGCAGCAGGAATTAAAACATTATCTTTCGAATTAGGAGGAGAAATGGATAATTTATTCTTGTTATTTGCAACAAAACAAAACGGAAAAGCATTACTTTCTTGTTATATTTCAAAAGAATTAGTAGCGTCTAAAGGCTTGAATGCTGGACAAGTAGTTCGCGAATTAGGGAAGTACATCCAAGGTGGAGGAGGAGGACAAGCGTTCTTTGCAACTGCAGGAGGAAAAAACCCAGATGGTATTGCTGAAGCATTACAACACGCACAAAATTACATACAATAAACAGTCAAAATTGATGTTTATTAAATATAAACCCTTAAGATAAAGCATACACAGTGTTTTATAAGAGATAAAACTTTAATATATTTATTCCCTCTCTCATAATCAGAGAGGGTTTTTTTATCCCTTTATATGAAATTACAAACCCATATTCCCATACAATCCAAAGAACCTAAGATTGATTACAACTCAGAGTTGTTATTAATAGGATCCTGTTTTGTAGAAAATGTTGGAGAGAAATTAGAATATTATAAATTTCAGAATTTACAGAATCCATTTGGTATTTTATTCCATCCTAAAGCAATTGAAACATTCTTTTGGATGATGAGTAATGAAGATCAATATACAAGAGAGGATTTATTTTTCCATAATGAACAATGGCATAGCTTTGATGCGCATTCTTCTATGAGTCATGCAGATGATCGACAAGTGTTGAGCAAGCTTAATATAGCTCTTAAAGTAACTAGAGAGCAATTAACCTCAACATCTCATGTAGTTATAACTTTAGGAACCGCATGGGTATATCGTTTGATGGCATTAGATATGTTAGTCGCAAATTGTCATAAGATTCCGCAAAATGAATTTAAGAAAGAACTATTATCGATCAAGGAGATATCGGATAGTTTAAGTCATATTGTATATTTAATAAAAAAAATAAACCCACGAGCACATGTGATTTTTACAGTATCACCAGTTCGTCATATTAAAGATGGATTTATTGAAAATAGTCGTAGTAAATCACATTTAATAAGTGCTATACATCAAGTGATAGAAACACATCCTGATTTACATTATTTTCCTTCTTATGAATATATGATGGACGAATTGAGAGATTATCGCTTTTATAAAGAAGACATGATTCATCCTAGCGATATAGCGGTTACTTATATTTGGGAAAAGTTTCAAGAAACATGGATTGCAATGGAGTCCTATGCTACAATGAAAGCAGTTGATACCGTTCAAAAAGGATTACAGCACAGACCATTTCAAGAAAATAGTATTCAACATCAACAATTCTTGCACAAGTTAGAGTTTAAGAAAAATCATTTACAAGAAAAACATCCACATATAGTATGGTAATTATTAAAAAGAGGAAGTTCAAAACAAACTTCCTCTTTTACTAAATGAAAACTATAACAAACTATTAATTATCAGCAATAAAAAAAGGAGATAGATGCACTCTTGCATTTCCTCTAGCTCCCATATAATTTGTGTAATTCCTGTTTTTCTCTATTGTATAAAAAGAATCTACATAATCATCATCATTAGTATACCAATTATCAGGAGTAGCTTGTAAAATAGCAGAGGCTACAGATCCTAGAACATTTACCCAAGGTTGTTGTGATACTACCCCTATGATTTGGAATACACCATTAATAATAGCTGAAACTAGACTTTTGTAATTATTGTTACTATCTTTTTCAAATAATTGAATATTTGCTGCTTGATATCTATAATCATCCCAAAAAAGCATAATTTGATTAGGATAATAATCCCTACCATCTTCATCCAGATAATACATAGGAATTATTTTAATTTCTGGCTCATTACCCACATTTTTAATACCAGAAGTAATTGCATAAATTTCGGCAGCACCACTAATCCAAGGCTCTTCATCATCATTTAATCGTATTCTATCCAGCTTAGTAGTTTCTAACCCACTATTTGTTTTAGAAGTAGGTTGTAAATCCATATCACTAGAAAGAAATCTATTGTTTTGCAAACCAGAAGATTGTAATTCTTGATTCATGTAATCAGCTTCTAATTTTAATGTTTCAAAACCAGAAGTTTCAATAACAAGTACAGGAACTTGAGGCAGAGAATGTACTTCAAGATATACTTCTTGTTTATCTAATGTATACGCAGTTATTTTTGTCCAAGAATCTTCATCACCTTTAGGAGCAAAAGCAACCAAAAGATTAGAGAAATCTTCAGTTTTAGTAGTAGGCTGTTGTAACCATATTTCAGGTATTTCTATAAAATCAGGAGCGATACTCCCTTTTATTTTCTCATCTGCTTGTGCTATTGTATTTATCAAAGATGTATACGAAGCATGTTCTGCTATTTTAGTATTTTGAGAAAGTAACGTCGCCAATTTGATGCCAGGAGTATGGTTCTCTTTAAGTGTATTAATGATAGATGAATTAAATTGTTGATCTTGTAGTAAATCAATCAAATCAAAAGCCATCTTTTTTTTATCAATAGAAGTTTCTTTGATGGTTAGAGTATTGTCTTCTAGAGAAGTAGTGTCTTCAGGTTGACAGCTAAAAAGAAATAAAGCAATAAATAATGTGTGTAAAAATAAAATCGGTTTTTTCATAATTTTGAGTGTATGTGTGTTTTGTTTTTGGTGAAATTAATATAAAACACTGATTGTTAGATAGTTGAAAAACACAAAAGTTATGAGTCGAAACCGCAGATATTTAATAGTTGATAATTAGGAAGTTATATTTATTTTATGCATGCATAATACCTGTTTTTGACAGCTAAATATTTAAACCAAACAAGCGCTTAAATTTAATTTAAGCGCTTGTTTTATAAAAATATGAATAGTAATTAATTTTGATTTCTTAATTCTTCTTCAAGAAATGTAATTTTACTTTCTAAGTCGTGTAAACGATCATATACATCAACTGGTTCTGGCATTTGTTTGGATGCAAACATGGTGACATACCATACCTCCATGATATCCTCAGCATTCATGGTATATGTAGGATAATTACCATCTTTATTGTCTGATTTTAAAATAAGCTTTCCACGTTCAGGAATTCGATTAATAACCCTTTTTAAAACAATACCATCATTATGACTTACAATAACATAGATTCTTCCATCTTTAATGTCACCCAAATCTTCTACGTATTTACCAAAAACTAAGTCACCATCAAAAAACGTACGAACCATAGAGTTCCCTTGTACTTCAAAGCAACGATAAGTACCGTGTGTTAGATGTGGCATACTAAAAGATGGTAACTGTTCTATATAATCAGCATCTCCATAACCATCAAGATACCCAGCTCTTGCTTTTATAGGTACATAAACTACATTTTCATCATCCTCTTGATTAACAGTAACGACTTGTGGTATTCCAGCATATGTTTGAATTTTGGTAGTGTCAGAAGAAACCATAACACTACTTTTTCCAAAAAGATAATCAGGATTGATGTCAAATTCATTGATAATACTTGTTAAAAGGTCATAACCAGGTTTTGTTCTTTTGCGAGTACCATCAGGTTGAGGACGCCCATTGGTTATGCTATCAACGGTGGTGCTAGTGACACCTATACGTTTAGAAAACGAACTATTATTTAAATGAAAATGTGCTATGATCTCTTTTATTTTTTCATGAATCCCTTTCATATCTATAGTATTGTAAACATTTTACAAAAATAACCTGTAAATGTTGGTGTAATCTGTAAAATGTTATATATTTGCATTGTAATTTGTTGCTAAAATACATAAAATATTTCAGATTCAAACAATTGTATCTGTCAAATGTGACAAAACGTACTATGGAGAGGTCCATACATCAATCAAAAACAAATCAGACGGTTAATTATTCAACGATTGGATAAGGTGGGGATATATAGAGCAAAATTGAGCTTCTATTTTTTTAGAAAATAAAACATAGACTGTATTTAGAAAAGCAAACAGTTTGTTGTTGACTTTAAAAAAACAACTCAAAAAGCCTAAAAGTGATATGCTTTATGGCACAGCAATATATAATACTAAAAGAAAAAGAATGAGTCAAAACATAAAAAGTACGATTTATAGATTTGTAACGATGCGCGCCCCACAGCTTATCGAAGAAGGAGAGCAATCCATAAATTTTGTTCAATACCCTAAAGAAATTGCAAGTTCATTAGTAACTGCTGCAAAATCAATTACAAATGATGACAATGAAGAAAGTACAAAATTAGCAATCAAAAATGCAATCAATGAGTATATACCTGTATATGCATCAAACAAAGAACTTAGTAATAGCAATCCCGCATTTTACGAATTCTCAAAATGGTTAATCAAAAACAGAAAGACACTTACAACAGAGAATACTTTAAGTAGGGCTATAGAACGAGGAATTCAACCTTTGTCTAATAGTGAATTAAAAGAAATCTGGGATGATTTGTATTATAGTATTTTAACGCAAGGAACAGCATATTTAAGAGATCAGTTATTGTCGTTTTTGGTGGCAGATTTTTTTATTAGAAATATGTCTAGGGTAGAAGAAACAAACGAAGCATTTCAAAAATTAGCACAAGCTAGAGTTATCATTGATAGAGCTTTGTTTCAAGAGTCAAATGTAAAATCAGGTAATTTAGAACCAACCCCAATATCAGAAAAGAGTTTTGAGAAATCTCTTGAAATAGCAGCAGCAAATGTTGACAATGAACAATTAGAACATTTTAAAAAAGAAATAAATCTTGCTCAAAATATTTATAGAAAAGAAGAAGAAAAAGCAAGAGAAGCATATCAAAAAGTATACGATAATTCGCTTAAACAAGCATATAATAATGCAACATTAACAGAGCGAGTAATCACAGATCCCGAAACAGGGGTTACGACAAAGCTTGAAGAATATCAAAATCTAGTAATCCCAGAATTTGAATATACGATAGCAGAAGAATTAGGAAATCTAGCAACGAATACTCGATTAAGTGAAGATGTAAAGAGATACATAAATGAACTTAAAACAATAGAAGCAGTAGAAAGTTACGCAGAAGTTCTAGAAATTATCGATCGCGAAATAGCAATAAATACCGAGAAGATATTCAAAAACACAAGTTTTGAGCAAAAACAAGTGAGTGTTTTAGGAGCAACATTACCAGTAGCAAATACATTGCCAGTGACACCTTTTGCATATCAATGCTGTATGACCCGAGTAAGAGGAGGTATCAATAGCTATAATGTATCTATGGCAATCAAAGTACCAAACAATTCGTATACAGTAGTTAGTACATTGTACCATATGCATTATCAAAATGGAGTAAACAATACGAGCGGATATTTTGAAGAAACTAAAGGGAATGCTATAAATACTTTAAAATTTTATCAAGGTGGTATTTCGTATGATGGTCCTATCGAGAAATTTACAGGAGAGATTACTTTTTCGAATGGAAGAAAATATAATTTTGAAGTAAGAGAATTAGCTCCAAAGCTATGCGGAACAGGAATGCTGATAGGAGAAACTTCACCTCCAGAAGAAGTTATACCAACAAGTTTTGGTATTCAGCGTTTAGGGATTGCAGATTACCGCAGGGTAGAGCAAGAAGTATGCTGTTATGTACCAGGAGAAGTTTCGCATATCGAAAACATAATGGCGCGCGAGTTTAAAGAAAAATCTACACGTAGACTGCGTAGAGATGAACGAACAGATACGCGATCAACCGAGAGAGAAAGAGAGAATTTAACCGAGGCAACCTCAACAGATCGATTTGAAATGAATCAAGAGGTCGCTGCGTTATCTGCCAAAGACCAATCTATTGCGGCAGGAGTTGGAGCATCTTATTCAAGCGGGCCAGTAAGTATAAACGCAAATGCAAGTTATGCAAGTAACACAACCAAAGAAGAATCGAATAGTCAAGCTCTAAATCACGCAAAAGAATTAACAGAAAGAGCACTTGATCGTATTGTAGAAAAAGTAAGAGAAGAACGGGTAACCAAAGTTGTAGAAGAGTACGAAGAAAACAACACACATGGATACGATAATCGAGAAGGAGCAACACATGTATCTGGCGTATACCGATGGATTGATAAAGTATATAACAACAAAGTTATTAACTACGGAAAACGATTGATGTATGAATTCATGATCCCAGAACCAGCTACATTTCATGACTTGGCAATTCAGCTAAAAGCAGAAGGGAATGGGGAAGAAGTATTAACAAAACCAATAGACCCACGTACAGCAGGATCTTTACGCTTATTAGACCATAAAGCATTAACCGAAAGTAATTTTAAATACTGGGCAGCCATTTATAATGTCAATATAGATGCACAATTGCAAGAAACAATATTCGTAAACAAATCGTATAGTAAAACAAATGATAGACATGAAGAAGGTAGATTTGAATATGCATTGCATGAAAAAGCCGAAATTCCGGAAAATTATCAAGTAAAAAATATTGATGGATATTTTACTTGTGAACAAGGACATTCAGGTAGAACGCATCATATTAGAGGATTGGTAACCGTAGCTGGAGAAAAATTTAGATTTGATAATAGAACAGAACTAAATTTAAGAAAGAATTTAAGTCATAAAAAAATAATCAATTCATTAGAGTTTTCGGTAACATCATGGGATGTTGGAGCCTTTGCGTTTAACTTGTCTATTGAGTGCCAATTAAAATCAGACATAAAAGAAACGTGGCAATTAAATGCTTTTAATGCAATTATCGAAGCTTACGAAGAAAAATTAGCGACCTATTACGAAAAATTAGCAGCACTAACAGCTAAACAAGGAGAAACAGTACGAGTAAATCCAGGATTATACCGACAATTAGAAAAAACAGTATTGCGTAAAAATTGTATAACATACCTATTAGGACAAGAACAGTTAGGACACGATATGCTACAAGGACGAGATGATCTAAGTACTATCAATGCGCGATATACAGATCCAAATCTAGATAGTTATGCAGCGCGTGTTAAGTTTTTTGAGCAAGCTTTTGAATGGGATATTATGAGTTATTATTTCTACCCTTTTTACTGGGCTAAAAAAGACAACTGGGAAACATTATACACTATCCAAAATGATGATCCGCTCTTTAAAACCTTTTTACAAAGTGGAATGGCAAAAGTAGTTGTAACCGTGCGTCCAGGATTTGAAGAAATGGTGAACTGGTATATTGCCACAGGACAAATCTGGAATGGAGGACAAGTACCAACATTAAACGATCCAGAATTTGTATCTATAGTACAAGAACTAAGAGAACCAGAAGGAGAAGTTGAAGAAACATGGGAATCGCGTGTACCAACATCGTTAACAGTGGTTCAAGCTGGAGCAATAGGATTAGACGTAGAAGGATTGCCCTGTAATCCAGACTGCGGAGGAGATACAAGCAATCCAATAGTACAAACAGATGATCAAATTGGAGGTGGAGACGATACCACAGACCCAGATACTACAGATCCAAAAATAATTGGAGTAGGTACCGATATTGTAGGACAAACAGTTGTGCAATAATCATACATAACACCCAATAAATTTTAAAATAATTGATGACAAAATGAAATATAAGTTTCTTTAGATATCATAAAAAAATATAAATATAACCATAAGCACGAAGCTATTTTATATTGATATAGCAATGTATCTAGTCAATCAATTTGACCTTTATTTTCTATAAACCTTATCAAACCCGCAATGTATTTTGGGTTGTTTCTGATGCACTTGTTGCGGTTTGGTAAGGATATATAACTGCAATGTATATATAAAATTGTTTATGACAAACAGTTTTGTGTATAGAAATTGCACCGCAATTATGTAGAAACCTGAAAAAATAATATGTCAGGTGAAATTTTCTTGAAACATCATCATCAATTCATACGGAGAAATCCAATCAAAAAACGAAACTATGTATGCATACGACTATGGGTTGGAGCATTATAAAGAAAAATATCAACCCAAACCCTATATCACAATATTTAATGATAATTATAAAAAAATAACTCAAGTAGGAGAAGATACAACACTCCAAGAAAAACCAGGGATTTTTGTAGCAGTAACTCAAAATGAAGCAGATCCATCTAAGGTACGATTTGCTCCCTCAAAAAAGCAATATGCAGCTTCAGTAATACGGGATTATATGATCCCTACAGGTAAAGCACATGCAATAAATCAAACAGTTACGCTACCAGGAATACCAGGGAGTTATGATTTGTATTTGTTTGGGACACAGTATTTGGTGTATTTTCCGCAAAGTACAGAGATTGAAGAGGTTTATTTACAAAAAAAAGAAGAAAAACCAACAAAACCAGAAGCTAGTAAACCAATAATAGTAAGAACTTCCGAAATAACAAAACTAACAGACGATCTAGAAAAAGCAAATATTAGTTTGATTCTGTTTTTAGATGAAGATGGTGCAAAAATAGAGCGCACCTATCAAAAAATAAAAGAAATCCATCCACGAGAGATCGTATTATTTCTAGAAAAAGATGACCCTTATAACTATTTTGGATCAGTAATACGTGTACGTTCGGGGAGCGAAGTATCTCAAAAAATACCCCTTTCGTATAATGAGTTAGGAAAGTTGTTACTAACATTTACAGTAGCGATACAAGGGCACGAAGTACGAAAAGTATTGGCAGACCATATCAAATATAAAGACAGTGTTTGGTATTATATCCAAAATACCCTTAACAGTGGTGTACAAATACTTAACATACCCAAAGAGTTTGTATTGCAAACAATAGGCGATACAATGGACAGTATTGCAGAAGGAATTGAAAATGCTATAAAAATAAAGAGTAATCGTTGGAAAGTATACGATAAAGAAGGAAAATTAGACTCTAAATACCAACCATTACTCCCTGGCTTAACAACGATCAAAAAAGGAGGAGAAGCGCTACAGAAAAATACTAAAAAAGCACTTAATGCTGCGCCTGTTTATAAAATTCTAGAAACGCTAGAAGCTACAATCCAACAAGGAATAGACGCATTGCCAAAAGGGTTTTTAAGAACCTATATTAGCAAACGATTGAATGTTTTTTATACCATCATTCATCAAGCCAAAGATTTTGTCGAAGAGATCCTACAATTAGGAGTACTCCTGACAACCAATATATTTTATTATATCAATGCCATGTTGGTAGGAGTCATAAACAGTTTGATAGATGTGATCAAAGGAGTTTTTGAAATAATAGGACTGGTTTGCAAACTTATAATAGGATTGCAAAAAGAACAAGAATATGCATTCCAGAGCATAGGATCCCAAGCAGGATTGATGATCGAGTTATTAGAAAACGTTTTTGGAGGGATAGCACAATTGCTTACGCTAACAAATATCAAAAAATATTTTGATACGATGGTGCGGATAATATTGAAATTTATTCAGCATCCAACTTTAGGAATTACAGTCGATCAAATAGGATATGCAGAAGGATATATAACAGGATTATTTATAGAAGAAGTAGTGCTGGGATTTTTAACAGGAGGCGCAAAGAATATAGAAACCGCGATCCAGTTAGCCGCAAAGTCCTTTGAAAATTTGTTGGGAGGAGTTTATAAAAAAGCAAAGCGAGGAGTAGAATTTAGCTTAGATTCTTTGGTTGCATTGATTGCTTATTTTAAGAAAATAGCAATCAATTTCCCAACAGTAATGGACGATATACTGTTATGGATAAACAAGCGATTAATAGATGTAAAAACAACGGTAATATTATCGCAACCACTCAATAGCGCCCTTTCCCTATCAGGATTAACAGCAATAACATTGATAGAAGCGTTTGAACTTTTGCGATTGGTAGCTAAGAACAAATGGATAGGATCGTTAAATGCTGTTGGATTTGAGATATACAGAAAAGGGAATGATGAAGTAGCATTTGTTTATAAAGGACAGAAAATATTTGAATCAAAATTAGAGAGAGCAAAAAAAGAACTTTCTGGGTATTTTGAAAAAGCAAAAAAGCAACAGAAAAAAATTGAAGAATACCTAGATGAACAATTAAGAATAAGGATAGAAAGACGTTTTAAAAATGATATCACAAATTATTTAAAACCGAGAAAAAAACTAAAAGGACTTACTGGAGAAGAAATTTTAGAACGCTTTAAGAAGAAATTAGAAGTAGTCCATTTTAATCCACTTGAATTTTATCAAGAAATGATCCGTAAATATCCAGAGTTAAAAGGTGGTTTTGATGAAGAAGATGTTTTTAGACAGGTGAATATTGCAAAATTTAAAACAGAAATAATAACTAAAGGGGAAACTATAGAAGAAATCACAGAGTTAGTCCATTCTGGTAAAGAAGTGATTTCAAAAGATTTTATCAATGGATTTGATATTGATGATCCTATTCGAAGTCAATTTCAAAATGGCTTGTTTGATACTGTAGGAGAGAAGTCAAGAAGAAATGATAGTGAAGTGAAATTTATTTATAATTTTATAAAAAATCATTTGCACAAAGGAGACGAGTTTGTAATTGAAGCGCAAAATATATATTATGCGTGCAATTCTTGCCAACGAGAATTACTAATGTTAATAGAACATGTAGAGTCATTAGGAAAAAAAATGACTATTAAAGTACATGGAGATATAACAATTACTAAAGGAGCTGAATTTTATGAAAGAATTTTAAAAGTAAAAAAATGACAATAGAATATTTAGGAAGTTATAAAGCATATACAGAAAGAGAAGAGTTATTTGGTGATTTTCCAGTAAAAGGAAAAACTCTAGAGGAAATACAAGAGATAGAAAATGAAATGAATAATGGGAATCCATTACCCAAAGTATTTAAGGAATATTTATGGATAGGAGGATATAGAAATGAATTAGGGTTAGATGTACTTCAAGGGAATTATATAGGGAAAAGAAAAAGTTATTTAAAAAAAATGAAAGAGCGAGGAATTGAAATAACACGACCTTTTATAATATTTGATGAATTAGATGGAGAAACGTTCAGTTTTATATATTTAGATGAGGGAGATAATCCACAACCCTGGAATTGTTCTGTAGATGAAGCTTATGATAGTGATGAAGGGGAGCAGATTTATAAAATGATTTCAAAATCGTTTAGTCAGTATATAGAAAAAAGAGTTAATTACGCAATCGCATTAAGAAGTTAATTGCTATAAAAATAAAAACCGCTATTGCTTAATTATGAGGGTAGCGGTTTTTTAAAATGATTTCATCAAGTAAAAAACAATCATGACAATAGAATATTTAGGAAGTTATAAAGCATATACAGAAAGAGAAGAGTTATTTGGTGATTTTCCAGTAAAAGGAAAAACTCTAGAGGAAATACAAGAGATAGAAAATGAAATGAATAATGGGAATCCATTACCCAAAGTATTTAAGGAATATTTATGGATAGGAGGATATGAAAATGGTTTAGGTTTTGATGATGCATTTGGAAACTATATAGGGAAAAGAAAAAGTTATTTAAAAAAAATGAAAGAGCGAGGAATTGAAATAACACGACCTTTTATAATATTTGATAGTTTAGATGGAGCAACGTTTGCATTTATATATTTGGACGAGGGAGATAATCCACAACCATGGAATTGTTCAGTAAGAAAAGCTTATGATAATGATGAAGGAGAGCAATTTTGGAAAATGGGATGCAAAGTATTTAAGGAACTTATAGAATACAAAGTTGATTACGAAATTGCATTAAGAAGTTAATTGCTATAAAAATAAAAGATAAAACCCCTATTGCTTAATTATAAGGGTAGCGGTTTTTTAAATGATTTCATCGAGTAAAAAACAATCATGATAATAGAATATTTAGGAAGTTATAAAGCATATACAGAAAGAAAAGAATTATTTAAAAGAAGTGTTCCTGAAGGAATAGTTCTAGAAGAAATTGAAGAACTAGAAAATATACTAAATAAAGAGGATCCATTACCCAAAGTATTTAAAGAGTATTTATGGTTAGGAGGCGAAAGAAATGGATTAGGTTTTAATATTGGATTTAAAAATTATAAAGGAAATAGTAAATTTTATCAGAAAAAAATGAAAGAGCGAGGAATTGAAATAAGACGCCCTTTTATAATATTTGATAGTTTAGACGGAGCAACATTTGCATTTATATATTTGGACGAAGGAGATAATCCACAACCCTGGAATTGTTCTGTAGATGAAGCTTATGATAGTGATGAAGGAGAGCAGATTTATAAAATGATTTCAAAATCGTTTAGTCAGTATATAGAAAAAAGAGTTAATTACGAAATCGCATTAAGAAGTTAATTGCTATAAAAATAAAAGATAAAAACCACTATAGCTTAATTATGAGACTAGCGGTTTTTTTTAATGATTTCATCAAATAAAAAAGCAATCATGATAATAGAATATTTAGGAAGTTATAAAACATATATAGAAAGAAAGGATTTATTAAAAAGAAGAGAGCCAGAAGGGAAAACCCTAGAAGAAATTGAAGAACTAGAAAATATACTAAATAAAGGGAATTCACTACCCAAAGTATTTAAAGAATATTTATGGTTAGGAGGAAATCTTAATACTATAGGCTTAAACGGAAGTCAGGGAAAATATATTGAAAATATTCAATATTTTCAAGAAAAAATGAAAAAGCGAGGGGTTAAAATAACACGCCCTTTTATAATATTTGATAGTTTAGACGGAGCAACATTTGCATTTATATATTTAGACGAGGGAGATAATCCACAGCCATGGAATTGTTCTGTAAGAAAAGCTTATGATAGTGATGAAGGGGAACAATTGTGGAAGACAGGATATAAAACTTTTAAAGATTATATAGATGGAAGTGTTGATTACGAAATTGCATTAAGAAGTTAATTGCTATAAAAATAAAAACCGCTATTGCTTAATTATGAGGGTAGCGGTTTTTTAAATGATTTCATCAAGTAAAAAACAATCATGACAATAAAGTATTTAGGGAGTTATAAAGCATATACAGAAAGAAAGAATTATTTGGTGATTATCCACCAGAAGGAAAAACTCTAGAGGAAATACAAGAGATAGAGAATGTACTGAATAATGGAAGCCCATTACCCAAAGTATTTAGAGAATATTTATGGATAGGAGGAGATGAAAATGGTTTAGGTTTTGATGATGCATTTGGAAACTATATAGGGAAAAGAAAAAGTTATTTAAAAAAAATGAAAGAGCGAGGAATTGAAATAACACGCCCTTTCATAATATTTGATGAATTAGATGGAGAAACGTTCAGTTTTATATATTTAGATGAGGGAGATAATCCACAACCTTGGAATTGTTCTGTAGATGAAGCCTATGATAGTGATGAAGGAGAGCAGATTTATAAAATGATTTCAAAATCGTTTAGTCAGTATATAGAAAAAAGAGTTAATCACGAAATTGCATTAAGAAGTTAATTGCTATAAAAATAAAAACCGCTATTGTTTAATTATGAAGCTAGCGGTTTTTTAAAATGATTTCATCGGGTAAAAAGCAATCATGACAATAGAATATTTAGGAAGTTATAAAGCATATATAGAAAGAATTAGCTAAATATATAACTAATCTAATCATCCATAAGCAAAACTTCCGATCTTTAGAATATACTAGCAATTTTATTATGAGATATTAATTATCCAACATAAGACAGATTTATAGGGCTTTAAATATTGAAAATAAAACATATTTTATTAAAAATAAACTGTAAAATGTTTGTTTCAATCTGTAATATGTGTTATATTTGTAAAGCTTTTCTAATACAGTGAATCATTTTATGCGAAAACTAAAAAAAATAAATTGTTATATGGGGACTTCGTAATCTATCTTAAAACTTAGCTCAAATAGTGAGAACGAATGAGAAGAAAGAGCGCTAAGGTTGTTCTATATAAATTAAAAATCAAACATATTTATGAAATAAGATAATGTATAGAGTATATACACAAGAGAAGTATGCTCAATAATTAGCAGATGTTTATCCTACTATTGATTTGGATTGGCCCAGAAATATAATTTTACCTTCTTGTTGTACACAGCAATACACCGGGGAAGGAGGTGAGAGGTAGGATAAACAATTGCGGAATTTTAATAAGATAAAACATCAATCATTAAAAAACGAATTATGAATATAATACAAAAGGCATTATCACAATATGGAGTTAAAGAACAAGCAGGAAGAAAAGACAATCCGCAGATACTAACATATTTTGATGAAATTGGATTTGACGGAGCAAAATTACATGACGAAACTGCATGGTGTAGTGCATTTGTCAACTGGGTGGCAAAAACCACAAACCGTCCTTACAGTGGAAAACTTAACGCTCGTAGCTGGTTATCAATAGGAGTTACAACAAAAGAACCTTTATTAGGAGACGTTGTAGTATTATGGAGAGAATCTCCTAGTAGTTGGAAAGGACACGTAGGTTTTTATGTAAAAGAAACCACTAGATATGTCTATATATTAGGAGGAAATCAAAATAACAGTGTATGTATTAAAGCATATCCCAAAAACCGAGTGTTGAGTTATAAAAAACTATATAAAAATGGATAGAGCAATGCAATATATTTTTTGGTTAATAGCCTTGATATCACCTATAAAAACAGTGATGTTTACTATAGGTTTTTTGATCATGGCAGATTTTATTACAGGCGCTTATGCAGCGATAAAAAATAAAGAGCGAATCCAGAGCACACGAATAGCACATACAGTATCTAAGTTTTTTATATATAACCTTGTCATTTTGTCGACATTCTTATTAGAAGAATTTATAGTAAAAGAAATACCTTTTCAACGTGTTATCACAGGATTTATAGCTATAACAGAAATCAAATCAATACTAGAAAACTTTGATAAAATATATGGAGTGAATCCATTTAAAGCACTCGTGAATTTTATTAAAAAAAGTTATTTAAAAGATGCGGTAACGGCATTATCAAAGAAAGATAAGAAAACAACATCCGAACCTTAGAATAAAAAAAGAGAATATACATACAAGTTTCTAGTAAATATCACTAGTACTATTTCTTGAAAATTATCGAAATAAAAAGAATATGATAGAAGGATAATTTCTTCTACCAGGAATTGTATGCGCAAAATTTAAAAATACATTCATCCCACATAATTAATTAAAAAGCGAAAAATATGAAACGTACTAAAGAAACATTAAAAAGCTATTTCGAAACTGGAGATCAACCTACACAATCACAATACGAAGATGTAATTGATAGCTTATACCATAAAGATGAAGGGAAAATAGTAAAGAACTATCAACAATCTGAAGAAGGAGCTCATGAAATTACATTATCCGATGATTCAAAAATAGTAATAGAACCATCTCAAAGTTTTGTAGCAGATAACCAAGAAACAAAAAGAATAGAATTTACACCAAGCTTTTTTGGAGCAGAAGGAGTCTATGGAGAGAATGCAAGAGGAATATACTATAAAACAGGTGATCGTGTAGATATTACAATCGTTATAGAAAACATGAATAATGAAAGAGAAGGAGGCACAAATCAAACAATGTTTATAGAAGGGATCCCTACTATAGACGGAACTGTATATGCAAGAGATGTAAATGAAACATTATTTCAAGTAAAAATAGAAAAATTATCAGTTGCAGGAAGAGGAGCCGACGCTGATGGTGGACCCGAGTTAAGTTATGATTATGGAGATGCTTATGCAAGTATGACTACTATTGGAAAAGAAGTAATTTATATAAAAGCAAAACAAGGAAATTCATATGGACCAGTTGGGTTAGTAAAAGCAACAAATGGAAGTATACGTATCACAGGGACATATTTTGTAAGATCAATAGATACAAATGTTGAAGAATAGAAATTAAAGAAACCTACTATTTAACCACAAATCAATTATAAAACGACAACATGAAAAAGAGCACAGAAACATTAAAAAGTTATTTTGAAACTGGAGATCAACCTACGCAAATGCAATACAGAAATATGCTGGATAGTTATTTGTCAAAAAAAGAAGGAGGAACAGTTGATGCCGAAATACAAATTCAAAGAAATTTAACGCAAGCTCATGAATGGGATACTTATGAAGATCGAAATCAAGGGAGCGCATGTTTATCTCTAGGAAGAGTATTAGATACGTATAATAATGGTTTTAAACAGAGATTGTTGCACTTTTTTGATTTTCCTAAAAATGAAGCATTGAATGAAAAAGAATCAGTATTTCTTGGGATAGAAGATCAAAATAATAAAGGTAGATTTCGTTTTCATGCAGAAAATGGAGGAAAAGCAAGCCTTTATTTAAATGACCGTAATCAACAAGAGTTTTTTAAAGTAGAAGAACAAGAAGATGACAAAGTAACCATGCATTTAGCTAAACCTAAATCAAGATTAGTTATAGGTGAAACGGCAGATTATCAAAAAAGTAACAAGCTTGTAGTTGCATCAGGAAATGCCCTGATCGAAGGTAAAGTAGAAGCAAGTAAAGCAGTATTTAACGCCGTAAAACTAAATAATTTAGGAAACGGAGGAGTGACGGATGGAGCTTTTACACCAGTGCCAACACAAGGAGCTGGAACTATGATTTTTGATAATGGTAGCTTTTATGGATTTAATGGAACTCAATGGAAAAAATTAGGATAATCTAGACGTCGTTTTATATACCAGGCTTTTGATAAAATTAAAAGCCTGGTGAATCATAATATCATAAGCAGATAACTACCATGAAACAAACACCTACAGAAAAAATATTACTGATGATTATTGTTGGCCTCATTATATACAGTCTAACACTTACACAATGTACAAGAGATGAAGAACCATACATAACATCCAAAATAGAACGAATTAGAGATACAATATGGCAAATAAAAATAGATACTCTAGAAATTCAAACAACTACTTATAAAACGGTATATGTACCAAAAATAATAACAAAAGAAACTCCAATTTTAATAGAAGAAGACATAGAAGAAAATTATGCATTTTTATACGACGAAGCTAGAGAATATAGAGATACATTAAGGAATGATGATTTTGATATTTTTACAAGAAATTTAATTAAAGGAGAATTATTAGACGGAGAAATAACATATCAATTAAAAATCCCTAGAGAAATAAAAGTAACAGAGAGATTGATAGCTCCTCCTGTGCAAAAAAGTGCATTATATGCATTTGGAGAAGTAGGAGGGAATCAACAACAATTTGATAATATCAGTCTAGGACTACAATATAATCACAAAACCAAATGGTTTGTAAGCTATCGATCAAATTTTAATAACCTTCATAATTTAACTCATAACATAGGTATAGGAATACGCTTAAAATAAAAAGAGCTACAAAAAATGTAGCTCTTAAAAATTATGAAGTAATAATGATTAAATCATTTTGAATAATATCCAATCCGCTTTGTATAAGATGTTTTATTTTTGGTTGATTATTTTTAATATTTTCGAGATGATCTAAAATTTGTTGAGCAAATTCAGTATCTCGATGATGAATTAATTCATATATTTCTATAGAAAGTAACCAATCAGTAGGATGCGATTCCGTAAGAATATCAAAAACAGCTTCAAGAGAAAATTTTGTGTTTTGACCATTTCTGACATTACGAACAGCCGCATATAGAGCGTTTAATTCTTGTTGTTTAGGAGTTAAAGCAATTTTGACTGTTGTTGAAGATATCTTATGATTTACTAAGTCAAAAGAAGTATCATCTGCAGGACCAGAAAACGCAGACACAATTTCTTTACCTACAGCAAGATCAAATGTCCCCCATTCAGGCTTAAATAAAAATTCATCCTGATACATAATAGTACAATCCTCAAAACGAATAATAATAAGTTCCCCTTTGATATTACGCATACCAGTAATATTAAGTCCTTCAACAGTGATACCACTCTCAAATTCAAACTCAATACGCTTTCCATCATAAAAATCGTATGCTTTTAAATCTCTAGGAGACATATTCTCTATAGCAAGATTAATACCTTTTAATTTACCAAGAGGAGAACCAAAACCATCAGGATGCGCATCGATACCATGACCAATAATTTCTTTTTCTCGATGAGATAAAGCAGTAGGCCCAGTAGTTTGAAAATAAATAACCTCATTATCTTCATTTTTAATCATGCGAGTAAAAATACCTGAGATTTGCAAACCAGTACTCAATTCTATAGTACCTAAATTTTCAGACTCTATTAATCTGGCTAATCCTTTATGCCTTCCTGTACGAAGAGCCATTGTGTTAGCAAACTCTTCTAATACTTGTGATAAATAAGCAAAATCAGGAGTAACAAATAATTGAGGTTGAGGTTTTGTAATATCAAAATCTTGGAAAGCAGCTTCAGGAGAATAAGGTAATTTTTTAACATGATCAGTCATGCACCATTCACTTTCACCAATAGATGATAATAGTCCTGCACCATATATTTTAGGAGCATCTACAGTACCAATTAGACCATATTCAACAGTCCACCAATGTAAATTTCTAATCAAAGACATTTCAGACAGTTCTTGCGGTAGATTCTGCAATCGTTCAACTTCTTGCTCAGCAGCAATAATTTCTTCTTGAGTCGAATTAGGAGCTTCTTTCAAAATAGACAACAAGCGTACAGCTTCATACATTTGATAATCCCTTTTAGAAGAAATAGCTTTACTTCCAATTTTACCAAAACGTCTCAAGTATTCAGCATAGTCAGGATTTGCAATTATAGGAGCATGCCCAGCACCTTCATGAATGATATCAGGAGCTGGGGTGTATTCAATATTTTCTAGTTGTCTTATGTCTGAGGCAATTACAAGTATATTGTATGCCTGAAACTCCATAAATGCGTTAGGAGGTATAAATCCATCAACAGCTACAGCAGCCCAACCAATTTCTTGTAAAATACGATTCATACCATACATACTCGGTATATCGTTAACAGAAACCCCTGTTTTTTTCAAGCCATTAAGATAAGAGTCATGAGCAACTTTACTTAAAGAAACAATGTTTTTACGCATAACGTATCTCCATACAGCCTGATTAATAGGTGTATATTCCTCATAATTTTGAGGCTTTATATATTGCTTTAAATGCGCAGGTAATTTATCGATTAAAGGATTCGAAATGATTGTTTCTGCCATGTTATAGTTAGAATTATTAGATGCAAAAAATAAAGAAGGAAAAGTAAGTGTTTTATTTTAAATATAAATTGATTTTTTGAAGGAAGTAATGTTAAAATATAGTGAAACTATAGAGTTAAGAGGGTATTTTAAAATGAATATAATTGAGTGTTTTATTTCTGATTTAATAAAATTATAACATTTTAAAAGTATATTTTATTGTATTTTCACAAGTATAAACCAATATGTAAATAAATTATGTTAAAAAGCATTTTAAAACAACAAGGCGTTACCTCATTAACAAAACAACAACAAAAAACGGTAACAGGAGGAATCTTAGGAGATTTAGTAGCTGTATGTGGTCCAGAAGATTTGGCATGTATCGGATTCGATATTCTTACATGTGTAAAAGGAAGATGGACTTGCGTGGCAAATCCAAACGATCCTAATAATCCACAAGCATCTTAGGTAAAAAACTTAAATTTAAGAAGATGAAGAAGCCTTTACTATATAGAGTAAAGGCTTCTTTTTTCGTTAAAAATGGATAAATGTTTAGAAAACATGTAATTAATGCTTAATTTTGTTAGTTGCTTAACAAATATTTTGAAAATATGAAAATTAAATTACTACTGATACTAACCCTTTTAGGTTTTGGGCTTCAAGCTCAAATTACTAATGAAGGAGAGCCTAAAAGTTGGTCTCTTGAATCAACAAAAAGCATTACTCCAGTTGTAATGCCAACCTTTAATCTTGAAAGAGTTCAAGAAGAAGATTTAATAAACGATGCAGATTTGTCAAAACCATGGAGGTTTGGATATGAATATAAAGTAGATTTTGGAATTAATAATTCTGGAGTTTGGGATGAATTACCAAATGGAGATAGAATTTGGAGATTAAATGTAGTTTCTACAGGTGCAAAAACTATGAATTTTGTATTTGATATGTATCAAGTACCAACAGGTGCTACAGTGTATTTATATAACAACGATCGTTCAGATTTATTAGGTGCTTATACAAATGTATTTAATAATGAAGACGAAATGCTTGGAACTTGGATGGTACAAGGTGATAATATCTGGATAGAATATCACGAACCAGCAAGAGTAAAAGGACAAGGAAAATTGAATTTATCTAGAGTTGTACATGGATATAGATCAGTATCTGATGCAGAGGTACAAGCAAAAGCATTAAACAGTTCAGGAAGCTGTAACCTAGATGTAGATTGTTCAGTAGGTAGTGATTTCGATCCTTTAAAAGAAAGATTAAAGCATTCTGTTGCATTTATTATTATGCAAGGATTTGTATGTACAGGAACTTTAATTAACAATACAAATAATGATAGAACACCTTATTTCTTAACAGCAAATCACTGTAATGCAGGGCCAGAATCTACTTGGTCGTTTAGATTTAATTGGATAAGTCCTAACCCTTCATGTGCAACAACAACAGGGAGTACAGATGCAACTATAAATCAAACAACAAGTGGAGCTACACGATTAGCAGTAAACTCTAATACAGATGTAAGATTATTGAGACTTAATACAGCCATTGATAACTCATGGGATATCGAATGGGCTGGATGGGATAGAACAGATGATTTTCCTTCATATGTTGTGGGAATCCATCATCCATCTGCTGATATCATGAAGGTATGTAGAGATGATTCAGGAGTAACTAAAGAAACAAATACAATTAGTGGTTCGTCTGCAGAAACTTGGGAAATCACAAGTGCTGGAAGCGGATGGGAACTAGGAGTAACAGAAGGAGGATCTTCAGGTTCTGCATTGTTTAACCCTAATGGACAAATAATAGGTCAATTATATGGAGGAGCTGCTTCTTGTTCTGGAACAAATGATAACAATGCATTAGACTTTTATGGAAGATTTGCACTTTCTTGGAATGAAAATAATTTTCAAACATGGTTAGACCCAGCTGGAACAGGACAAACTACATTAGATATGTTGTCACAAACATTAAGTGTGCAAGATAGAGAGTTAGAAAATAGTACTGTAATTTACCCTAACCCATCTAATGGAATATTCAATATCAGCAATACAACAGGTAATAAACTTACGTATGCTATTTATAATATTTTAGGACAAAATGTTAGTAGAGGAGAAGTGACTTTAAGAGATGTACAAATAGACATATCTTCAAACAGAAATGGAATGTATTTTATTACTGTAGAAGATACAGTAACAGGAGGTATAATTACTGAAAAAATGATCTTTAATTAATAAAGAACATTAATTAGAATATAAAAAAAGAAGGATTCCTTATCTAAGGAATCCTTCTTTTTTTAATGTGTTTTTTTGGCAGTAATAATAATTATATCATTACTGTTTTTAAATGAAATAATATCAGAGTTAACTTCCATAGCAGTAACTTCAGATAAAGAACTCAAAAATGATTGTTCATATTTCATGGTATCCGGGCAATATCTTTTTGTAGTAGTTTGCGTAGTAAAAGAGATTACATTTTTATCGTTACTATAAGAGCAAGAGTATGTATTACAAGCAGATTTTCCACTGGCAATATGCGTTGCTGCATCAAAAGAGATTGTCATTGATTTATCAATAACATTTTCTTTTAATAAAGTAACGATATGATAAGAACCATTTAATTCTGAAGCTGTAGTAGATACACTTTTTGAGCTATTGCAGCTCGTTATAAAACAGCAAATAAAAAGGGAAATATAAAAAAGATAAAACTTCATACATTTATTAATTTAGAGTTGAATTTAAATAGAATATAAACTAAAGAATTAAAGATTAAAAATTATTTTTGAAGATTAGTGGAAATAAGGTAGATGAAAATAGAAAACAGAAGAGACGAAATTATAAAATCAGCAGCAATACTATTTAAAGAAAGAGGCTATAGTGCTGTTACCATGAGAGATTTAGCAAAAGCTATGGGGATTAAAGCAGCGAGTCTGTATAACCATATTCAATCTAAGCAAGAAATATTGGCTTCGATAATAATCAAGTTGGCAGAAAAATTTACAACAGGAATGGATACGATTGTAAATTCGAATAAGAACGCAATCGAAAAATTAGAGAGAATTATAGAACTGCATATCGATGTAACACTATCCAATGCAGATGGGTTGGCATCATTAAATAACGATTGGATGCACCTAGAAGAAAAGAATTTACAGTATTTTGAAAAAATGAGGGTAGATTATGAAGAAAAATTTAGAAGCATTGTTCGAGAAGGAGTAGCAAAAAAAGAAATCAATTCATATAATATAGAAATTATGGTTTTTTCAATGTTATCAACACTTCGTACTTTATATCTTTGGTACCCCAAAAAAGACGAGATAGATGCCGAAATTCTTAAACGAGATATGATTTCGGTACTTTTAAAAGGAATAATACCGAATAAACACTAAAGAGATTGAGGATAAATTCGGATGATATACTCTTTTTATAGCAATTCAATAAAAACATAGATTATACTACTACTTTGCGTTAGAATATAAAAAACGAAAGCAAATTTGATAGATCAATTTGATCAATAAAAAAGCTGATTGATAAAATATACTTCCTTAAAGTGTCAATAACACTTTAACAAATCTTTATTTGCATATAAAACTAACAATCGTTAGTTTAGCAGAACTATAACGATATAGTTTTGTGCCCATGAACGAATTTTATGCATTAAAAATTGCCGAAATTAAGAAAGAAACAAAGGACTGCGCTTCAGTAAGCTTTGATATTCCAAAAGAATTACAAGAAACATTTTCATATAAACAAGGACAATATCTTACACTCAAAACAGAGATCGAAGGAGAAGATATTAGACGATCATATTCTTTATGCTCGAGTCCAGTAGAAAATAAATGGCAAGTAGCCGTAAAACAAATAGAAGAAGGTAAGTTTTCGACATTCGCAAATCAAAAACTACAAGAAGGAGATATTCTAGAGGTGATGCCACCTAATGGTAATTTTTATCAAGAAGTAGACGCTACAAAACCCAAAAATTATATTGTATTTGCAGCAGGAAGTGGAATTACCCCCATTTTATCGATTATAAAAACACATTTAGCATTAGAACCTCATAGCACTTTCAAGTTATTTTACTTGAATCGCAACGCAAAATCCATTATCTTTAAGGAAGAAATAGAAGCGTTGAGAAATACGTATTTTGGAAGATTTGAGATTTTCTATTTCTTAACCAAAGAACATAGAGATATTCCATTATTAAATGGACGATTTACTTCAGAAAAGTTACAAGAACTAACCAGTAAAATTATTCATATACCATCGGTTGATGAATGTTTCATTTGCGGGCCAGAAGAAATGATCTTTTTAATAAGAGATGAATTAACAGCAGCAGGATTGTCCAAAGAAAAAATACATTATGAATTATTCTTTACAGGACAAACAGATCAAGATAAAAAACAAGCAGCAAAAGCAATAGAACATAAGTTTGAAGGTACAGAAGTTACCATCATTGATGGAGGGAAAGAATTCCATTTCGGGATGGAAGATGATTATGACAATATCCTAGATGGAGCTTTAGCTGCAGGTGCAGATTTGCCATTCGCTTGTAAAGGTGGCGTTTGTAGTACCTGTAAATGCAAGGTGATTGAAGGAAAAGTGGAAATGAAAATAAACTATGCTTTAGAAGAAGATGAGGTTGCAAAAGGACTTGTATTATCCTGTCAGGCAGTACCAACAACAGAAAAAGTGATAGTGGATTTTGATGTATAGGGCGTTCCCTTATCAGGGCAGGCTTTCGGTAGTCGCTCTCTATGAGGAGCTTCAACAAAACCTCAATCCTTAACGCAATTCTTGAAAAAATAATACCGAGTTACAAAAGATAAATGACATTCTTATTTGTTACAGTACGATTGATGATTAGGATGATAACAATAAATAAGAATATTTAAAATAGAAAATGATGAGCGAGAAAGAAATTAAAAATCTAGATGAAATCTTTGAGCAGCGTATAGCGAGAGACGAAAAGATAGAGCCCAAAGATTGGATGCCAGAAAAGTACCGCAAAACGCATATCAGACAGATATCACAACATGCACATTCCGAAATTGTAGGAATGTTACCAGAAGGAAATTGGATTACTAGAGCACCATCTTTACGAAGAAAAGTAGCTCTTCTAGCAAAAGTACAAGACGAGGCAGGGCATGGATTGTATTTGTATAGTGCTTGTGAAACATTAGGCGTTTCAAGAGAAGAACTATACGATCAATTACATTCAGGAAAAGCAAAATATTCAAGTATTTTTAATTATCCAACAATAACTTGGGCAGATATAGGAGCTATAGGATGGTTAGTTGATGGAGCAGCAATTATTAATCAAGTACCATTATGTAGTACATCATATGGCCCTTATGCAAGAGCGATGATCCGTGTATGTAAAGAAGAAAGCTTTCATCAACGTCAAGGATTCGAAATTATGATGACGTTAGCACAAGGAACACCTGAGCAAAAAGAAATGGCACAAGATGCTTTAAATCGCTGGTGGTGGCCATCATTAATGATGCTTGGACCCACAGATGCAGAATCAGTGCATACAGCACAATCGATGAAATGGAAGTTAAAGCGTAAAACAAACGACGAATTAAGACAGCAGTTTATAGATCAAACTGTTCCTCAAGCAGAACTGATAGGATTAACAATTCCAGATCCAGAATTAAAATGGAACGAAGAACGAAAATCATACGACTTCGGACCTATAGATTGGGACGAGTTTTGGCAAGTAGTCAAAGGACATGGACCTTGTAATAAGATCAGAATGGAAGCAAGAGTAGGAGCTTGGGAAGAAGGAGAATGGGTGAGAGATGCAGCAATGTCTTACGCAGAAAAACAACAAAATAAAAAAACAAAACAAGCAGTATAATCACTTTTAGTATATACTAAAGTCATATTGAACAGTCATTAAGATACAAGCTGATAGCATATTGACAAACTGTTCATTCTGTAAATAATACATACAATTATGGAGAAAAATTGGCCACTATGGGAAGTATTTGTAAGAAGCAAAAATGGACTAGAACATCGTCACTTCGGGAGCTTACATGCAGCAGATGAAGCAATGGCACTAGAAAATGCAAGAGACGTTTATACCAGAAGAAGCGAAGGAGTGAGTATATGGGTAGTAGAATCTAAACATATAACTGCATCCAATCCAAAAGATAATGGAGAGCTATTTGAACCAGCTCAAGATAAAATATACCGTCACCCAACGTTTTATGATTTACCAGATGAGGTAAAACACATGTAGAAAAATGAAGATGATGAATAAAGAAAACTTAATAGAATATATATACAGTATTGCAGATAATAGTTTGATTTTAGGACAACAACTGTCAGAGTTGTGTGGTCATGGACCTAACCTAGAAACAGATATCGCATGTACTAATATGGCATTGGATTTACTAGGGCAAACACGTAGCTATTATCAATATGTAGCACAGTTAGTAGGCGCTAATAAAACAGAAGATGATATAGCATATTTACGCACAGAACGTCAATATAAAAATGTACTATTAGTAGAACAACCTAGTACACACTTTGGATACGTAATAGGAAGACAATTTTTATTCGATGTATTTCATTTATTACTCCTAGAGAAACTGCAATTCAGTAAAGATGAAACATTGGCAGCTATAGCTAAAAAAGGAATCAAAGAAGTAAGCTATCATAAAAGGTTTTCATCAGACTGGATAAAAAGATTAGGAGATGGAACCAAAGTAAGTCATGATAAAATTCAGGAAGCAATAAATCATTTATGGCCATATACAGAAGAGTTATTTGATGTTATGCCAGCAGACAAAGAAGCAATTGAATGCCAAATAGGAGTAGATGCAGCAACATTAAAAGAAAGCTATGTAGCTGCTGTATCTGAAATAATAACTGAAGCAACATTAACACTACCAGAAACCAAATGGTATCAAAGAGGAGGTAAAAAAGGAATTCATACAGAACATATGGGATACCTATTATCAGATTTGCAATACATGCAAAGAACCTATCCTAATATGAAATGGTAAACGAATTCTAATTCAGGAAAAATGATAGATAAAACCCTTATATCCATATTAGAAGCAGTCTCAGATCCAGAGATCCCTGTATTATCTATTATGGATATGGGAGTAGTGCGAAGTGCAAAGTGGAAAGAAGGAAAAGTTGTAGTAACAATTACTCCAACTTATAGTGGATGTCCAGCAATGGATGTAATGGGAGATGATATCAAAGCAGCATTTCAAAAAGAAAATATAGAGGCAAACGTATCTTTAGTATTGTCACCTGCTTGGACAACAGATTGGATCACAGAAAGAGGAAGAAAGTCATTAGAAGAATATGGAATAGCAGCTCCCCTAGATCCAGAAGCAGATAAAGAAGCATTACTAGGAGATAAAAAAATAGTAAAATGCCCACAATGTGGAGCTACCCAAACAAAAATGATCAGTCAATTTGGTTCCACTGCATGTAAAGCATTATTTCAATGCGAAGAATGTTTAGAACCATTTGATTATTTCAAATGTTTAAAATAGAATCGAAATAAAGAAAATAATAAGGAATACAAAGTCCTTTAATAAGGTACACTAAGCTTGTCGAAGTGTTGACTGTTAAAAGAATATTCCTAATCACGTATAAAAATGAGTGTAATACTAGAAAGAATAGAAGGAAATATAGCATATATTACTTTAAACAGGCCCGAAGCATTCAATAGTTTTACAAGAGAAATGGCCTTGAGCTTACAAGATCGACTAGATGCTTGCGAAGCAAATGAAAATGTACGAGCAATAGTGCTTTCTGGAGCAGGAAAAGCATTTTGTGCAGGGCAAGATCTTAAAGAAGTTACATCTCCAGAACACAATCCTGGATTCAAAAAAATATTAGAAGAACACTACAACCCAATAATTCGACGCATTCGAGCTATTGAAAAACCAATCATAGCAGCAGTAAATGGAGTAGCAGCAGGAGCTGGAGCTAATATAGCTTTAGCATGTGATGTTACTGTAGCACACGAAAAAGTGAGTTTTATACAAGCGTTTAGTAAAATAGGATTAATACCAGATAGTGCAGGAACATTTTTCTTACCAAGATTAATAGGCTTTCAAAAAGCTTCAGCCTTAATGATGTTAGGAGATAAAGTAGAAGCTATTGAAGCTGAACGATTGGGAATGATTTATAAAGTAATTCCGTTAGAAAACTTTGAAGCTGAAGTAACAAAGTTAGCAACAAAGATGGCAGCAATGCCAACACAAGCATTGGGGTACACAAAACGTTTGTTGAATAAAGCAATGACTAATGATTTGGAGGAGCAATTAGCATTAGAATCCGAATTGCAAATTGTCTCAGCAGCTAGTGAAGATTATGAAGAAGGAGTAAATGCATTTATAGAGAAACGTAGACCAACGTTTAAAGGAAAATAAAAGTAAAATTGAAAATATAACGGTAAAAATTTAAAGATTTTCCTTTGGAGTTTTACGATTAAGATTGATTATGATAAAAACTGTAGGCATCATAGGATCAGGTACAATGGGAAGTGGAATAGCGCAAGTAGCAGCTACTTCAGGGTGTACTGTAAAAATATATGACACCAATCAAACTGCTTTAGATAAAAGTAAAGCAAGTTTAGAAAAAATATTAACTCGATTAATAGAAAAAGGAAGAATAGACGAAGTAGAAAAATCGAGAATACAAACTAATATAACATATGTAAATGATCTAGCAGATCTTAGAGATTCAGAACTAACAATAGAAGCTATAGTAGAGAATTTAGAAATAAAACAAAAAGTATTTGCAACACTAGAAACCTACGTTTCAGATACTGCAATTATAGCATCAAACACCTCATCATTATCAATAGCTTCCATAGCATCATCATTAAAAAAACCTGAAAGATGTGTTGGGATTCACTTTTTTAATCCAGCACCATTGATGAAATTGGTAGAAGTAGTTCCTGCAATTCAAACATCAAAAACTGTATTAGATATTGCAGTACAAACTATTTCGGATTGGAAAAAAGTAGTAGCAGTAGCCAAAGATACTCCTGGTTTTATTGTAAATAGAGTAGCAAGACCGTTTTATGGAGAGTCGTTGCGAATTTATGAAGAAGGACTAGCTGATTTTGCAACCATAGATTGGAGTTTAAAAACAATAGGAGGTTTCCGTATGGGACCATTCGAGTTAATGGATTTTATAGGAAATGATGTCAATTATACGGTGACAGAAACTGTGTTTACAGCATTTTATTACGATCCGAGATATAGACCAGCATTTACACAAAAAAGATTATCTGAAGCTGGTTATTTAGGAAGAAAAACAGGAAAAGGATATTATGATTATACTGAGGGGGCAGTAAAACCTAAACCTATAGAAGATACAATTTTAGCACAACAAATATTTGATCGAGTATTAGTGATGTTAATTAATGAGGCAGCAGATGCCTTATTTTTAAACATAGCCTCTGCGGCAGATATTGATAATGCAATGACTAAAGGAGTAAACTACCCTAAAGGATTGTTAAGTTGGGCAGATGAAAAAGGAATTTCATGGTGCGTAGAAAAGTTAGATGCGTTGTATGATGAATATCACGAAGATAGGTATCGATGCAGTCCATTACTACGTAAAATGAATAAAGAAAATAAAAGTTTTTTTTAATGAAATAGTTTTGTAGTTAGATAGTTAATGAGTTATAAGTATGAAGAATGAGTTTGGATTTAAATTTGAGGAATTGCAGAGATATCAAAAATCCATAGTATTTGGAGAAACGGTAAATGCTCAAATAAAAACTTTTTCTAAAGAAGAAACTTATAGATTATCCTCGCAATTTATAAGAGCGGCAGATTCAATTGCGAACAATATAGCAGAAGGATCAGCAAGTACAAATGCTCAGTTTAATAGATATTTACAAATAGCATGGGATAGAGTATATGAATGTGTGGTTTGTAGTCCTAAAATAAGGTTGAGAGGCTTTATTTCTATAGAATAAGATGAAGCAAACCGAAAAGCTATAACCGAATTTTCCAAAATGATATCTAGCTATAAAAAATATTTAAAGCAAAAGAATAACAAAGTCTAAAAGACCACAAAACTAATTAACTACAATACTAATAAACTATATATGACCCCAGAACAAATTCCAAATAAAATGCTAGAACTTGATCCATATAGTACATGGTTGGGAATAAAAATTTTAGAATGTGAGTTAGGAAGGTGTAAAGTAGGCATGACCATACGTAAAGAAATGCTTAATAGTATGGGGAAAGCACATGGAGGAATAAGTTATTCGTTAGCAGATACAGCGTTTGGATTTGCAGCAAATACACATGGTAAGTATGCCGTATCTATAGAGACATCTATAAATCATATAGAGGCACTTGAAGAAGGAGATTATATCACGGCAGAATCTGTGATAGAGAAAGTGAAAACAAAAGTAGGCTTCAATGTGATCGAAGTAAAAAGAGGAGATGAATTGGTAGCTCTTTTTAAAGGAGTTGTATACAGAACCAAGAAAGATTGGGAAGAGTAAAAAATATAGAATGATGAATGAGAAAACTAAATATGATTTAGAAGATAAATTAATAGGATTTACTATTAAAGTCATTAAGATGTCTTCTAGATTAAAGAAAGAGTTTTTTAGTGAACATTTGTCAAAACAGATCATTAGATCATCAACATCAGTAGCATTAAATTATGGAGAAGTATAAAGTGCAGAATCAAAAAGAACTTTATACATAAAATGAAACCTTGTTTAAAAGAATTAATAGAAACGGAAGTGAATCTAAGTATTCTTTAAGAAGCAGAGTTGAAAAAAGATATAGAATATTTGAAGAAATAAAGAGAAAATGTAAGGAGTTGATTGCGATTTTTACGTCAAATATTAAAAAAATGAGCTAATTATACTTTTACATTTTACATTTTAAAATTTAGATTGTGAAAGAAACATATATAATAGACGGTGTAAGAACCCCAATAGGAAAATATAAAGGAACCTTATCAGTAGTTCGTACAGATGATTTAGGAGCGCTAGTAATCAAAGAAGTTGCAGAACGTAACGCTAATATACCTAAAGAGGCTTATGATGATGTAATAATGGGATGTGCAAATCAAGCAGGAGAAGATAATCGTAATGTTGCACGTATGTCATCATTATTAGCAGGGTTACCATATAGCGTACCAGGAGAAACTGTAAACAGACTATGTAGTTCAGGATTATCAGCTATTATTCATGCCAATAGAGCGATAAAAGCAGGAGACGGAGATCTATTTATAGCTGGAGGAGTAGAGAATATGACAAGAGGACCTTATGCAATAGCAAAACCATCAAGTGCCTTTGGTACAGATGCAAAAATGTATGATACTAGTTTCGGGTGGAGATTTGTAAATCCTAAGATGCACGAGATGTATGGTACAGATGGAATGGGAATGACTGCAGAAAACTTAGTAGAGAAATATAATATCTCTAGAGAAGATCAAGATGCATTTGCATACCATAGTCAAATGAAAGCAACAAAAGCACAAAAATCTGGAAGATTAGCTAAAGAAATAGTTGCAGTAGAAATTCCACAAAGAAAAAAAGACCCAATAATTTTTGATCACGATGAGTTTATCAAACCAACAACAAGTCCAGAAATTTTAGGGAAATTAAGAGCAGCTTTTAAAGGAGATGGAAGTGTAACAGCAGGAAACGCATCAGGTTTAAATGATGGAGCAGCAGCAACGATTATAGCATCTGAAGATGCCGTTAAAAAATACAACCTAAAACCAATGGCTAGAATTGTAAGCTCGGCGGTAGTAGGAGTAGAACCTAGAATTATGGGGATCGGACCAGTTAAAGCATCTAATAAAGCTTTAGAAAAAGCAGGTTTAACGATGGACGATATCGATATAATAGAATTAAATGAAGCTTTTGCAGCACAAAGTTTAGCGTGCATTCGCGAATGGGGATTAGCAGATAATGATCCACGAATCAATCCTAATGGAGGAGCTATTGCAATAGGACACCCATTAGGAGTTACAGGTGCTAGGATAGCATACTCAGCGGCATTAGAGTTGCAAGAAACAGGAAAAAAATATGCATTAATTACAATGTGTATAGGAGTAGGGCAAGGATACGCAGCTATAATAGAACGTGTATAATAAAAAAGAATCTATCACTTTTTACAAAAAACTCAAGATAGAGGCATCAACATACAATAGAAAAATAAGAAATTAAGATGAAATTAGAAAGCTATATCAATGGTACATGGGTTGCTGGATCTGGAGATGGTACTCCAATGTTTGATGCTGTAACAGGAGAAACTATCGGATATGCAACAACTCAAGGATTAGATATTCCAGGAGCATTAGCTTATGGAAGAACTAAAGGAGGAGAAAAATTGCGTAAAATGACTTTCCAAGAACGAGGTAGCATGATAAAAAAGTTAGCCTTGTATTTAACCAAAAGGAAAGAGCAGTTTTATGAAATTAGTTACCGAACAGGGGCAACACGTGTTGATAGTTGGATTGATATAGAAGGAGGCTTCGGAAACTTATTTGCAAATGCATCATTACGTAAACTATTCCCTAATCAACCTTATCATGTAGAAGGAGATCCAATAGATTTATCAAGAGGAGGAAGGTTTATGGCACATCATATTTTAGTGCCTAAGCAAGGAGTAGCAATACATATCAATGCATTTAATTTCCCGATATGGGGAATGTTAGAAAAATGCGCAGTTAATTGGATGGCTGGAATGCCAGCAATAGTTCTTCCAGCACCACAAACAGCATACTTAACAGAAGCTGTAGTTCGCGAAATTGTAAACGCTGGAATTTTACCAGAAGGAGCATTGCAATTGTTAAGTGGAATGACAAAAACAATTCTGGATAGAGTAACATCTCAAGATGTAGTAACGTTTACAGGATCAGCGCATACAGGAAGAATATTAAAAGCACATCCACGATTAACAGAAGAAGCAGTCCCATTTACAATGGAAGCAGATTCGCTTAACTGTTCGATTTTAGGAAAAGAAGCAGTTCCAGGAACACCAGAATTTAATTTGTTTATCAAAGAAGTTCGTAAGGAAATGACCGTCAAAACTGGACAGAAATGTACAGCAATTCGTAGAGTCATAGTTCCAGAAAACTTAGTAGAAGATGTTCAAATAGCTTTAGGAAAACAATTAGACAAAGTAACTATAGGAGACCCTCGATTAAAAGAAGTGCGTATGGGAGCCTTGATTAATAAAGCACAAGTTGAAAGTGTGAAGAATCAAGTAGCAAAACTAACCCAAACAGCAAAAATCGTTTACGGAAAACTAGAAACAATTGATGCCATAGGAGCAGATGGAGAAAAAGGAGCTTTCATGAGCCCTATCCTAATGCGAGAAGATCAACCCTTTGTTAACACAGCAGTACATGAAATAGAAGCTTTTGGACCTGTGAGTACGATTATGCCATATAAAGATATGGATGAAGCAATCAAATTATCTCAAATGGGTAAAGGATCTTTGGTTTCTTCAATATTTACATATAATGATAATGAAGCACGTGATTATGTGATAGGAGCAGCTTCGCATCATGGACGTATTTTGGTAGGAAATAGAGAAAATGCTAAACAAAGTACAGGACATGGATCTCCATTACCGCAATTAGTCCATGGAGGGCCAGGAAGAGCTGGTGGTGGAGAAGAAATGGGAGGAATGAGAGGTATTAAGCATTACATGCAACGATGTGCTATACAAGGAACTCCTACAACAATAACAGAAGTAACAGGTGTTTATCAACCAAATGCTAAGTATAAAGAAACAGAAAAACACCCATTTGCATATCATTGGGAAGATATAGAGGCAGGAATGTCGCTAAAAACCCACAAAAGAACCATTACAGATACCGATATTATTAATTTTGGAAACCTTACTTGGGATCATTTTTATGCGCATACAGATATTACGTCACTAGACGGAAGTATTTTTGAAAAGCGTACGGCTCACGGGTATTTTATTATTGCAGCTGCAGCAGGATTATTTGTATATCCTAATAAAGGTCCAGTTGCGGCTAATTATGGATTAGAAGAATGTCGATTCTTGAGACCTATCTACCATAATGATACCGTATACGTTAGATTGACATGTAAAGAAAAAGTAGAACGAGATTCAAGAGGAAGAGAATTACCTAGCGGAATAGTAAAATGGTTTGTAGAGGTTTTTGATCAAGAAGATGAACTAGTAGCTGTAGCAACTATTTTAACAATGGTTCAAAAAAAGAACCCTTTTGCTCAAATTAATCGAGCTAATATCGAAAACTACTTATATAAGTTAACAGAAGAAAGTAAACCTAGTTGGGGAATTATGACAGCTCAACATATGGTAGAGCATATTGAGATGCAGTTTAGAATGGCAACAGGAGAAATTAATGATTTTGAAATTACAACTCCAGAAGAGTATATAGAAAAAGTGATTGAAATGTTGTACAATCACAAACCAATGCCAAGAGAACACAAACATCCATTATTAAAAGAAGATACTGTAGAAGAACTACAATATGGAAATTTAGTTGAGGCAAAAGAAAAAATGTTGGAAGCTTATGACCAATATGAAGCGTATTTTAAAGAAAATCCAGAAGTTACAACTAAAAATACAGTATTTGGAATGTTGAGTAAATTTGAATGGGATCTATTAAGTGTAAAACATTTAAACCATCATTTCAAACAATTTAATCTATTGTAATAGATTAAATTGTTTTGAAATTCCTAGAAAACAGGAATTCTGTATATAGGTGTATCAAAAGATTGAAAGAGAAGAACAAAACAGCATAAAAGAAAAGTGTATCCAATGACTTTTTCAGTGAAATATAACTTGAACAAGTAAATATATTTTGAAAGTTATACAGCAAAAGAGAAAGCCTATTTGAGAGAAGAGCAAATGAAAAAATGAAAGAGAAGTTGGAAAATAGAAGTAATAAAAAAAGATAATCCGTCTAGACAAGAGATTAATTTAGATAGAGATTATTAAATCAACAAGAGAAAATGACAGCACCTTACGTAAAACAACATATAGAAAACGGAATTGGAACCATAGAGTTTTTTCATCCAGCACATAACTCATTGCCAGGAGATATCTTAGCACAACTAGCCGATACAATTACAGCTGCAGGAGTAAATGACGAAATTAAAGTAATTGTATTAAAAAGTGGAGGAGATCGAACATTTTGTGCGGGAGCAAGTTTTAAGGAATTAATTAATATTGATGATGCAGCAACAGGAAAAGTTTTTTTCTCAGGATTTGCTAATGTAATCAATGCAATGCGTAAATGTCCTAAATTTATTATAGGGAGAGTACAAGGTAAAACTGTTGGAGGAGGAGTAGGAGTAGCCTCAGCAACAGATTATTGTATGGCATCTAAATTTGCGTCGATTAAATTGAGTGAGTTAAATGTTGGGATAGGACCTTTTGTAGTTGGTCCAGCAGTGCAACGTAAATTAGGAGTTACAGGAATGTCACAAATAGCAATCGATGCTAATACATTTTACTCAGCAGAATGGGCAAAAGAAAAAGGATTGTATACCCAAGTTTATGAAAGTACCGAAGCCTTAGATGAAGCAGTACAAGCTTTTGCTGAAAATTTATGCACGTACAATCCAGAAGCTATGGCAGAAATGAAAAAAATATTCTGGGAAGGAACAGATCACTGGGATACCTTATTAACCGAAAGAGCAGAAATTAGTGGACGATTGGTATTATCAGAATTTACAAAAGAAACTCTTAAACGATTTAAATAGCAAAACATAAATGTAGCCTAAGTAAATCGAAGGCTACATTTACAATAGTAAATATAGGATATGATATACAGTTTTAAAGGATTTATACCCGTAGTACATGAAAGTAGCTTTGTACATCCTTTGGCAGCTGTAACAGGAAATGTAATAATAGGTAAAAATTGCTATATAGGACCAGGAGCAGCAATACGTGGTGACTGGGGAGAGATTATTCTGGAAGATGGAGTCAACGTGCAGGAAAATTGTACTGTACATATGTTTCCAGGTAAGTCCATTGTACTTAAAGAAAGTGCACATGTAGGACATGGAGCAGTGATTCATGGAGCCAATTTAGGTAAGAACTGTTTAATAGGTATGAATGCAGTAATTATGGATGATGCAGATATTGGAGCAGAAAGCATTGTAGGAGCCATGTCATTTATAAAAGCAAATACGAGTATACCTAATAGAAGTCTAGTCGTAGGGAATCCAGCAAAAATAATCAAGCAAGTTACAGACGAAATGATAGCATGGAAAACCAAAGGCACACAATTATACCAACAACTGCCTACAGATTGCCATCAAACAATGAAGGAAGTTGAACCCTTAAGAGAAATCCCAAAGGATAGACCGACACAAGAAATGTTTTATAAAACATTAGAAGAGTTTAAGAAAAAGTGATGCTATAATAAAACGAATTGAAACAACTGTTTTAATACTTATTTAATTGAAACTAAGAAAATAATAAATGTTGGTTTTTTAACTAACAAACATTTGTTAACTTAGGGTAAGTTTTTGAAAAAGAATAGAATAGAAAAAGAAAGATGTCAGTAATAGAATTGAAAATGCCCAAAATGGGAGAAAGTATATCCGAAGCGACCATTATTAATTGGTTGAAGCAAGTAGGAGATACTGTAGAACAGGACGAGAGTATTTTAGAAATAGCTACTGATAAAGTAGATAGTGAAGTGCCAGCACCTTGTAATGGAGTCATTACTAAGATTTTTTGTCAGCCTAATGAAGTTGTGAATGTAGGAAATGTAATGGCATTGATTGAAACTTCAGGAAAAGGAAATGATATTAAGAAAGATAATATTATTAAAGAAGATGTAAAAATAACAGCTCCAATAGAAGAGAAGAAATCAACTGTTGCAGATACAACCTTTAAATTACATAATTCGCCTAATCCAGATGCCTTCCTTTCTCCATTAGTGATTAGTATTGCAAAAAAAGAAAATCTTTCGATAGAAGAAGTACAAAGTATTCCAGGAACAGGAACCGACGGGAGAATTCGTAAAAGTGATGTAATAAATTATATAAAACATCGTCAATATCCTTTGCAAAGCAGGCAACAAGAACAAACTGTAGTACAAAAACCGACATATAAAGCGCCTCCTATTTCTTTTGTAGAAGGCAAAGATCGTATTGTAGAAATGGATCGCATGCGAACGATGATAGCAGATCATATGGTGTATTCAAAACATACGTCACCACATGTAACTAGTTATATCGAAGCCGATGTAACAACAATGGTTAATTGGAGAAATAACATTAAAGTTGATTTTTTCGAGAAATATGGCGAGAAATTAACATTTACACCCATATTCGTTGAAGCTGTAGCCAAAGCCGTTCAAGCATATCCTATGATTAATGTATCTGTTGATGGAAAGAAAATAGTAGTACATAAAGATGTTAATATAGGAATGGCAACCGCTTTGCCAAGTGGAAATTTGATCGTACCTGTTGTAAAAAATGCAGATGAAAAAAATCTATTAGGACTAGCTAAAAATGTAAATCATTTAGCGAATAGTGCTAGAGAAAATAAATTGAAACCAGAAGAAATTCAAGGAAGCACATTTACTATTTCTAATGTAGGAACTTTTGGAAGCTTAATGGGAACACCAATAATCAATCAGCCAGAAGTAGCAATTCTAGCATTAGGAATTATAAAGAAAAGAGCAGAGGTGATCACAACAGAAAAAGGAGATGAAATAGCAATACGTAGTATGATGTATTTATCATTATCCTTTGATCATCGAGTTGTAGATGGATTTTTAGGTGGATCGTTTTTACGAAAAATAGGAGATGAACTAGAAGCTTTTGACCCTAATAGAAAAATATAAATAATAAACTAGAACCTTTTTTCATAGAATATGCAAATAAAAGCATAGAGATTCAGGAATGACGATAAGAAATGAAGAATAGTTTTGAAGTAGTTTTTTAATTAAAAAATTAGTTGAAACTACATTATGAGAATGATGAACAAGCTAGAAGAGTGAAGAAATTATAAAACACTAAACAACATGGGATACACAATTGATATAACAAAAACAGAGACATCTAAAGTAACAGCTTTAGATTTTGATAATATACCATTAGGAAAAACTTTTACAGATCACATGTTTATTTGTGATTATGAAAATGGAGAATGGACAAATCCAAGAATAGAACCTTTAGCATTAATTCCTACGCATCCAGCAGCAATGGCATTGCATTATGGACAAGCTATTTTTGAAGGAATGAAAGCTACTGTAGGGAAAGATGGAACCCCATTATTATTTAGACCAGAGCAAAATGCGAGAAGATTGAATGAAAGCGCTGCTCGTATGGGAATGCCAGCAGTGCCAGAAGATTTATTCTTAGAAGCATTGGATAAAATAGTTGGAATCGAAAAAGGATGGATACCACCTCAAGAAGGAAGTGCCTTATACTTACGCCCTTTTATGTATGCAGATGAACCTTTTATCGGAATGCGAGCAGCAACACACTATAAATTTATTGTGATTTGTTCTCCAGCAGGACCATTCTTTACAAAAAAAATCCGTTTGTATGCAGAAACAGAATATATCCGAGCAGCTAATGGTGGAACAGGAGAGGCAAAAGCAGCAGGAAATTATGCAGCAGCAATTTTACCAACAGAAAAAGCGAAAGCCAAAGGATTTGATCAAGTATTATGGTTAGATGCTAATGAATTCAAATACATTCAAGAAGTTGGGACAATGAATATTTTCTTTAAGGTAGAAGGAAAATTTATAACACCAAGTACAGATGGTTCTATTTTAAAAGGAATAACAAGAGACAGTGTTATAACGCTTTTAAAAGGAAAAGGTTTTGATGTAGAAGAAAGACCTATTACAATTGATGAGGTAATTGCTTTTGCCGAAGCAGGAAAATTAGAAGAAGCTTTTGGAACAGGAACAGCAGTTGCTATAGCAATGATCGAGGCAATAGGATATAAAGATACAACACTTACATTACCAAAAGAAAACCCTGTAAGTCAAGATGTGATGAATACAATCAACGAAATTAAAACCCAAGAACAAGAGGATACTTATGGATGGATGGTTCCTGTAAAAGGATAAATTCTAGCGATAAATATTCTAAAGATAAAAGCAGAAGGTGATAAATAATAAGGTGATGGTTGAAGAAAAAATAATAACAAAAGAACTACTAGAAAAAGCATTTAAAACACTTTGTACAGCAAAATCTATGGCAGAACTGTATGAGGAGAATTTTAAAGTAGTATCTAAATATGTACACGCTACATCGCGTGGACACGAGGCGATTCAGATTGCGACAGCGATGCAATTGTTACCACAAGATTTTGCATTTCCATATTACCGAGATGATGCAATGTTATTAGAAATTGGGATGCGACCGTATGATCTAATGCTACAATTATTAGCAAAAAAAGAAGATCCATTTTCAGGAGGACGTACCTATTACTCGCATCCAAGTTTACGAGATGATGATAAGCCTAAAATTCCGCATCAATCATCAGCAACAGGAATGCAAGCGATCCCATCTACTGGAGTAGCAATGGGAATTCAGTATAAAGAATTAGTAGGGTTAGATGATAAAGAGATTGCAGAAAAACCTTTAGTAGTTTGTTCTCTAGGAGATGCATCTGTTACAGAGGGAGAAATAGCAGAAGCTTTTCAGATGGCAGCGTTAAAACAATTACCAATTCTATATTTAGTACAAGATAATGGATGGGATATTTCGGCAAATGCAGCCGAAACACGCGCGCAAAATGCGTATGAATATGCACAAGGGTTTAATGGATTAGAGGCAATTACTATTGATGGAGCTAACTTTATAGAAAGTTACATCGCAATACAAAAAGTAATTACAACAATTAGAGAAGAACGACGTCCTATATTAGTGCACGCACGTGTTCCATTATTAAATCACCATACTTCTGGAGTACGTATGGAATGGTATCGTGATGATTTAGAAGAAGCACGTTCTAGAGATCCATATCCTGTATTGTGTAAACAATTGTTAGCACATGATTTTACTGCTGAAGAATTAGAAAAGATAGAAGCTACAGTTAAGAAAGAAGTAGCAGCCGATTTAGAAAAAGCATTACAACAAGAAGACCCTACGCCAGAAGATTTATTTACAAATGATTTTGCACCTACACCAGTAACTACTGAAGTTGGAGAAAGAGCTCCTACTGATAAAGAAGAAGTTGTTATGGTAGATTGTGCGTTGTTTGCTGTAGAAGAATTAATGAAAGAGCACAAAGAGTGTTTATTATATGGTCAAGATGTTGGAGGGCGTTTAGGAGGAGTATTTAGAGAAGCAGCAACACTTGCTCAAAAATTTGGAGACGAACGTGTATTTAACACTCCTATACAAGAAGCATTTATTATAGGATCAACAGTTGGGATGTCTGCTGTAGGATTAAAACCTATTGTAGAAGTACAGTTTGCAGATTATATTTGGCCAGGCTTAAATCAACTATTTACAGAGGTAAGTAGATCTTGTTATTTATCTAACGGTAAATGGCCAGTTTCTATGATTTTAAGAGTGCCTATAGGAGCGTATGGAAGTGGAGGACCATACCATTCATCTTCTGTAGAGTCTGTGTTGACTAATATAAGAGGAATTAAAATTGCATATCCAAGTAACGGAGCTGATCTTAAAGGATTGATGAAAGCAGCATATCACGATCCAAATCCAGTAGTAATTTTAGAACATAAAGGATTGTATTGGTCTAAAGTAAAAGGAACAGATGCCGCACGTACAATAGAACCATCAGAAACTTATCAATTACCTTTTGGAAAAGCGAATATTGTACAAAAGATATGGCAACAAGATCAAAAAGAAACATTGACAATTGTTACTTATGGAATGGGAGTACACTGGGCATTGAATGCTACCAAGGATATGAAAGAAACAGTAGAGATTATTGATTTACGAACGTTGTATCCATTAGATGAAGCAACAATTATGGAATCAGTAAAACAACATAAAAAATGTTTAATAGTAACAGAAGAACCAACAAATAATTCTTTTGCAAGAAGTTTAAGCGGACGTATTCAAGAAGAATGTTTCAAGTATTTGGATGCACCTGTAATGACTATTGGGTCAGAAAATATGCCGGCAATTCCTTTAAACAGTACGTTAGAGCAAACAATGATTCCTTCTTCAGAAAAAGTAAAAGCTAAGATAGAAGAGTTATTAGCATATTAAAATACAAGCATTAAATGTAAAAAAGGGAGGAAACTAAATTAATTACATAAATGTAAAGAAATTGCGAGATTATTCGATAATCTCGCAATTTCTGTATATGATTAAACGAAGTAAATTCAAATATTTCCGTACCTTTTTATAGGAAACAAATAAGGGATTGTACGTATAGTAAAACTATTGGAGTATTTCTAATTTAGTAGAAAATTAAAATCAAAACAGTACACATGAAAATCTTAACCCGTAAACGAATAATAACACTATTGATACTTTTAGTAGTTATTATTGCATGGCAAACGTATCTATTACCTACACTTAAAGTGGCTACAGGCTATGCTGCAAAATATGCATGTTCACATCAATTTTTAAGTAACATATCCAAAGCAAATGTAGATGCTTCTTTGGATTTTTTTCCTACCAATTTGGCAACTAGAAAAATAGATGAAACAAATAAAAAAGTTGAAGTTTCTTTCTTTGGATTTATAGCAAAGCAAACAGCTAATTTTTATCGAAATGGAGATTCTTGTGGTTGTGTTTTAGGAACATATAACGGAGACAAGATTGACCAAAGCAGAACTTTTAAGAAAATTCCTGTAACTAATACAATAACAGAATGGCCACAAGGAGATCTTTTACGAGATTCTATACCAGAGTTTATAGATACCAAAGCAATTGATGGAATATTAAAAACAACACTCGAAGCAAATAAAGGAGCTTATGCCATCGTAGTAGCTTATAAAGATTGGTTAGTAGCAGAAGAATATCAAGAAGGAGTACAACAAGATTCCAGAATCTTAGGATGGTCAATGACAAAAAGTGTTGGAAATGCATTTTTTGGAATCATGGAACAAGATAAAAAAGTAGCTGTAAAAGATGTAACAGATTTCCCTGAATGGGCAAATGATGATCGAAAAACAATTACAGTTAATAATCTATTACAAATGAATAGTGGATTAAAATGGAGTGAAAACTACGGTAGTTTATCAGATGTAACACGTATGTTGTATCTCGAAAAAGATTTCCCTGCCTTCGCGACAGAATCCTCTCTAGCCGAAGCTCCAGCTACTAAATGGCTATATTCTTCAGGTACTTCAAATTTGTTATCCCGAGTAATGAGAGATAATGTTACAGGTTTTACAAATTATAATGCTTTTCCGAAACAGAGATTATTTGATCCAATAGGGATGAAAAGTGCTGTGATCGAAACAGATAATAATTCTAATTATGTATTATCATCTTATTGTTGGGCAACCGCAAGAGATTGGACACGTTTTGGGTTGTTATATCTGTATAAGGGGAATTGGTTTGGGAATCAAATTTTCACCAAAGATTGGGTAGATTATAGTACCACACCTGTAGCAGATTCAGATGGAGTGTACGGCGCTCAAATTTGGTTAAACGCTACTCAAAAAAGAATTCCATCTGCACCTAAAGATGCTTTTTTTGAAAATGGATTTGGAGGACAACGTATCTTGATTATTCCATCCAAAGATTTGGTAATTACCGTAATGAGTGGGAAAGCTGATAATTTTGACTTTGATAAATTATATACAGAGATTTTTAAACATATAAAACAGTAAAAGATGAATCCCTCAATAATTGATTTTATTGAGGGATTTTTTATTTATCAACTAACTATTTCTAAGTTTAAGTATTCGTCGAAAGCTTCTTTTAAAAGTTTGTTGAAAGGAAAACCAACTCTAGGTTTTTTTGATGTATAATAAAATATTTTATCTATACGAGCAGTTTCTTGACTTCTTGTATGACCATAATTTTGAATTGTGTAATTAATAATAATATCTTCATCTTTATTAATATATTCGTAAGTAGAAGAAATATTATTATGTTTTCTGAGATTAATTAAAGTTAATAAATCACCAGATAATTCTACAGGAATTTTTAAAGAAGGATGAGATAATAATTTATCGAGAATAATTTTTAGATTTTCAGGAGAACCTAAGATTTTACATAATAAATCGAAGATGAGAATTAAATTGTAATTAAAATTAGAATCTTGAGCATTATATTCGTTTTTAATGAATGAATAAGGAGTTATAGATAATTCTTTATTATTAAATTTAATAAAAGACCTTAGATTTAATAGATTTAAATGAATCATACCTTCAATAATACCAGTTAACAAACGAACGGAAACTAATCCTGGATTTTTAAAATTTAAATAACGATCCATATTTTTCATAAGAGTGATAGAAGCCAATATATTTTCAATATTCTTTTTAATGATAACTTTATTGTCATAATAAAAGATTTCATGGCTATAAAACTTATCAAGGTATCCATTAAAATCTACACCAACTCCATAACGATGATGAAATATTTTACGGATATTATCCATATCACAAACCAAAATAATTTTGTCTAGATTAAATTTATTCTCATCGCTAGTATCTAAATCGAAATGGCAAGCAAAAATATTTAGTATCCTAAAAATATGATCCGGATCCAAACGATCTAAATCATCAATTACTAATATGGTTTGTTTAGTTATTTTACCACTATCATCAAATTTTTTTGATGAATTTATTAATTGACCAACTAGTTGTGTTATCATATCTTCTTCATAGATAGAACCATTTTGATCTCTAATTTGTTCAAGAAATGTTACAATATCTTTTTTTTCATTTGTTGAATGTTCTTCTTGATATGCTTCGACTTTATCTTTAAATGTTTTGACAGGTTCTACTACCTCAATGATTGATTTACCTATTTTACCTAAACCTTTAGCTAGGGTCGAAATAGTTTCAAGAGCATTGTTTTTTATATAGTATTCTGTAGCGACAATTTTAGATATATCTAATTTTTCAAAGACGACATTTTTTCCTAAGAGTTGAAACGCAAGGTCATATTTGATATAATTAATAACATCATCGTTAGACGATATAGAGTAATTTACGGGAGAAATGTTAAAGACTTCATACTCATCTCGAGCTTTAAAAAATTCTTTAAGAAAATAAGTTTTACCAATGCCAAAAATTCCAGAAAAAATAATACGATCGTTATTCTCGATATTGAGATGTTCGTTAAAGCGTTTTGCTTCAATAGAAATGTCTAATTGCATTTTATAATGTTCAAAGTTTTGCTAAAAATAGCTGTAAACATTAAAAGTATTTTATGGATAACCGTAAAAACAATACCTTTTTTATCTAAATGAAAAAGGCATTGTAGTTTTTTATAAGTTAATAAGGAATATAGGTACCCTTGATTTAATTAGTACCATAAACAAAATCTTCCGTTACATCTTCCGTAATCACAATCTCTAGGGTTTTGAGAAGTGCAACATTTAGGTCCGCGTTGAATGCAACCTTCACGACCTATTGCAGCTCCATTAAGAGTTTTTTGATCGTTTTTTGATAAGATTTGAATTCCTTTTAATGATTTGATGTTTTTCATGACTAGAATTTTAAATATTTATTAATGAAAGAAATTATTCTGATTTAATAATTTCTGTAAAATGAGTTTAATTTTAAGGTAAATTGTACCAATGGCAAAACGAATTCAAAATACATTCTCCTTCTTCGCAAGTCATAGACCCTCCCCAACGTTCGCAGCATTTGTTGCCACGCATCATACAACTTAATGGCCAACCATTACCATGGATTTTGTTTTGATCTTTTTTAGAAAGAATTTTTACTCCAGTAATCTTTGTTAGATTTTTCATGAGATGATTAATTTTTATGATCAAACTAATTTAGTGTAAAACAGAAAGTTATAGTGGTGGTGGAACCATAAAACAATTACATTAAAAGAAGCATGAAAACCTGTGCAGAGTGAAAATATTGAGAAGCAAGTATTTTAAGATCTTTAGTGATTAATAAAGTTTTTTTTAGATAGAAAATAGCCAGTGTTTTCTGTCTTGAAATATAGAGAAGAATGATCTTTTTTTTGGGTAATATGCTTAATGTAGTATTCACTATTTTATCAAAACTAACGATAAATACTCACACTATTTTATATGAAATCGTAAGTAAAATTGATTTGTAATACTTTTAAAAGACAAGTATTATAGGGGAGGGAAGTGTAATGTGTAGTAAAAATGATTAGATTGAGAAGTAGGAGGAAATCAAATCCCGCTATATTTTAAAATAAAATATAACGGGAACATCTTAAGAATTAGCCTCCTCTTAATATACTGATTGTTATGTGATTGTATTTTGTGTGTAAGGTTTTTTTTGTCAAATTATATATAAGCTAAATTAGAGAATCTTAGTCTATTTGAGTTGTGTTAAAACCGTAATAATAATATGGTTTATATGGTTTTTTTTTAAGAAATACAGTTTGTAAAAAGCCGGTGTTAGTATTGTCATTACTTTTAGGAGGGGATTAAAATAGTGATACTTAAAGTTTGTTTGTTTCTTTATAATTAAGATGTATAACTAATAAAATTTTTATGAAGAATAAAAGAACGATAACAGAAGAAATTACTTCATCTAATACAAAAACATCATTTGTAAGTAGCCTAGATATAAAGCAGTATAGAGAAGTATTGAGGTATGTAACAGAACGATTTGGTACCCCTTATGTTAATAAAAAGGAATTGAAAAGATGGATTTTTGAAAATGAAGAGAATGGTACTTTTGAAATAAAATTGAATGAAGATAGAATAAAGGTTAAATTTAAAACACATTGTGACAATGTCATACAAGAAGCTATAGAGGAACTTAATGTGATAATAAATCGTATTTAAAAATATACCTTGATGAAAACAAGGTATATTACCTTGTTTTTTTATGCTAATTCAAGTTGATTTTTTACTAAACCATGATAATAACCATTGAGGTATATAAGTTCATCATGTGTACCAGTTTCAACAATTTCACCATTTTTAGATAGTACAATTATTTGATCAGCGTTTTTAACAGTACTTAATCTGTGGGCGATTAAAATCACTGTTTTATTTTTAAACAATTGCTCTAGATTTTTTGTTATTTCACTTTCATTTTTGGTATCAAGAGCAGAAGTTGCTTCATCGAATAATAAAAAGTCAGGGTTTTTATAAATAGCTCTCGCCATAAGAATACGTTGTTTTTGACCAGTACTGATATCTAAACCTTCATTACCAATTTTTGTATCATATTTAAGAGGGAGATCGTTTATAAAGTTATGTATATTAGCAGTTTCGCATGATTTTTGTAATAGCGAATCATTTTTTTTGTTTGCAATAATAATGTTATTAGCTATGGTGTCATTAAAGATATAACCTTCTTGCATTACTACTCCAAACTTATCTCTCCAGGTATCAAAATCTAGATGATTAATAGGTGTTTCTCCTAGAGAAATAGTACCAGTGTTAGTTTCGTAAAATTTTAATAATAATTTTAATAAAGTTGTTTTTCCACTACCGCTAGGGCCAACTATTGCAGTGACTTTTTTATGAGGAATTGTAAAGGATAAATTATTTAAAGTATTTTTTGAACTTCCAGAATATCTAAAACTAACATTGTTAAAAATAATGTTATCAATAGCAAAGTTTTTTGAGAGTTTATTATTATTTCCTTCATTGTTTTTATTGTGAATTTCCATGATTCGCCTGAAACTTAATCGTACGTCTTGAATATTATTAAGAAAGACAACTAATTTTTCGACAGGAGAACTAAGATGACCAATAACATATGAAATAGCTAATAAGGTACCAAATGACATTTGTTGATTAACAACTAATATAGCAGCTAAAATGATAATACCAATATTTTTCATTTCGTTGATAAATGAAGCACCATCTAATTGATATTGCTCAATTTTCATACTCTCCATATCTCTTTTATATAGCTCTGTTCTGATTTTTTCCCATTCTTCTTTTTTTTGATTCTCATAACCGTTAAGCTTGATATCTTGCATTCCATGTATTAGTTCTATGATTTTATTACTCTCTTTACTTTTTATAGAGAAATATTTAAAATCTAAGACTTTTCTTTTATTGAAAAACAACGAAACCCATGTGATATGGATACTTGTACCTAAAAGAAAAATGATAAAAATAGAAATATCATACCATAGGAATAACCCGCTGAATATTATTATGCTAAGTATAGAGAATAAAGCGGTTATTGAATTAGAAGTAAAGAATTTTTCAAGATTATCATGATCTCCAATACGTTGAAAAATATCTCCAGTTATTTTTGAGTCATAATACGAAATTGGGAGTAAAGTAAGTTTCACAATAAAATCGGAAATTAATTGAATATTAAATTTCATGCTAAGCTTAATAACTATCCAATTTCTAATGATATGAGCAATTTTATAACCTATAAAAACTGTAATATATGCTACAGCAGCCAAGTATATAAAAGGAATGTCTTTTGTTGAAACTCCAGAATCTATAATTTTTTGTGTTATAAAGGGAAATGCTAACTCTAAGATACTCGTTAATAATACTAATAAACTAATATTGATAAAAGTTTTTCTATGTTGTTTTAAGTATTTAATAAGAAAATTCTTAGAAGAATTCTTTTTTATAGAGTTGATGTTTTTTGAAAAAAAATCCTTTTTAGGTTTTAATAAAAGTAAAATGCCTTCTTGTTTTTCATCATTGCTTGTATTGAGCCAATTATTTAAGAAAAAGGAGGTTTTATACTTCACTTTACCGAGTTCAGGATCAGAAATATAGACGTATTTGGAACTGATTTTATAAATAACTACAAAATGCTCTTGATTCCAATGAGCGATAACTGGTAAGAGTATATCGTTTTTAAGTGTTTTAAAATTTTCTTTTATAGCTACAGCTTTAATTCCTATTGAATCAGAGGCATTTATTAAACCTGTAAGTGAAGTTCCTTCTCTAGTTGTTTCACTTACAACACGAAGATGCTCTATATCTATTTTTTTACCATAATATTGAGCAATCATCTTTAAACAAGATGGTCCGCAATCTTTAGCCTCGGATTGTATATATGAAGGGAATTTATGTAGCATAAGGTTTCATGTATGTGATCTAATAAATAAAGCAAAGGAATAAAAAGAAATTTCTTTTAAGTTAAAAAAACAACTCTCTTACATGACTGTAAGAGAGTGTTATCATATAATAAAGAAATATTATTTCCTTACAGTTACTCTAACTCTTTCAGTTACTTTTACTCTTTCAGTAACGCGAACAGTGTCTAATTTTGAGGCAGTTCCTCCATAAATTTTATCAGTGTTTAATGGAGACTTTGTTTTTTTACCTAAAAATTGATCTAAATCTTTTTTACTCATAATTTTGATTTTTAATAATTAATTTGATTTATATATAAAATAGCTATTTTCTAAAGTTGAAATTGAATTCCTTTATATTTATAGAGGAGGTAGATTAATTTGTTTATAGCATCATCTGACCAGTCATTGAAAAAATGAGTTTTAAGATTTGCAATACAAATTTCTTTTTCTTTGTTGAGTGAATTAAAAAAAGGAATAATGCCTTTATGTTGTTTTAAAGAAATTTTTTCTCCTCTAATGTATGTGATTATATGCTTGTTATCTGTATAGAAAAGGATTTTTCTATTACTTGTAATCTTGATATTACTATTGCTTGATAGCTTTTTGAATTTTGATAATGATTGTTTTTTATTTATATGCGGAGGCATTGTAAAACCATTATTACTTAGTAGTTTATAGGTGTGGTCTTTGAATTTGTTCTTAAAAGCTTTGTCTAAAGTGTTTTTTGTATCAATATTATGATATTTAATACCTTTTTGAATTTCGGTGATTTGCTCTTCATGGTTGTCTTCTCTATAAGGAGATAATATTTTTGCCTTTTGACCAATATAATTAGAGCTAAATAGTTCTTTACCTATTCGATACCACATATTGTCGAGTAATTCTTTTTCAGTTAACCCGTTAAATTCTAATACAAGTCCTATAGAAAAAGAATTTGTATTACCAATATGTACACATTTGCCAGGCATAGAGAAAATATCTCCAGTACTAAAAGAATATTTTTTAGAATAATTTTTTAGATATTGATCGAAGTCATTTACTTTTTCTCCATGTTTAAAACCTAATTTTTTTGCCTGTTCCTGATTCCAAACATAAATATCTTTATCTCCAGGGCCTAAATGAAAATGAACGATATATTCTGCCAAACGATCTCGATGAACGCCTAAAGGAGTCCAACCGTAATCTCCAAGTATGATAGTGGAACTAATACCATTAGTAGGTATTCCGTATTGCTCTGAGTATGGTTGAATGCATTGACTTAAAAAAGAAGAAAGTTCTTCGCAATGAGTTTCTGCATAATTTAAGAATAATCCAAACTCTTTATTTTGAAAGGATCGAATTTTCCAATCATGGATAGTTTCGTCAATTTGTATTGAATGTTTAGCAAAAAAAGAGCTAGGATTTTTTTCATATTTTCCATCACTCCATATGCGTAAGAAATTTTGACGATCTTTATTTTTAGTAACTTTTTTTATAATATTTTCTACAAGAGTTCTTATATAATCTACTTGAGAAGAAGAAAAAGCTTTTGAGTTAACATGATGAGAAGTGAAATTATTCGTATTAACATTAAAATTATTCCACCAAGAATTAGTGAATTTTAATTCTTTTTCTTTTACAGGTTGTACTTCCATAATGTTTAGCTTTTATAGATTTTTAGAATATCATTTTCGCATAAAATTTCTAGAATTCTAATTCCTATCCCTTCAGGCCAGTCATTAAATAATCCGGAAATTAGTTGATGTATACTTTTAGCAGTACCCTCATTAATCCTGTTTATAAGTTCTTTCATATCATTATGATGGTGAAAAGAAACTTTATCTCCTCTATGAAAAAACTTTACAGTTCCGTCGAGTTGTTTGAGATGAATTTTTGATTTATTAATGATTAATAAAGTATCGTTTTGTAGATTAACATTATCTTTTTTATGTTTAATAGCGCCGTTATCATACCAGTCATTACTTTTTATAGCGGAGATATAATCATTTAACTCATTAATAATGAACTCTTCAAGCGATGTTTCTAAAATATCATCGTTAAGTTGATTTAATAAATTATTGATAGGATTTTCATCATTAATATCTTTAATATAAAGAGCTTCAGAATTATCACTAATATCAGAATCGGTTAATTCATTTAAACCACTTTCCCATATACCATTTAAAAGACCATCAGATGTTGTATAGTTAAACCAAACAGTAATACCTAAAGAAAGGTCATGAGATTCTCCTATATGATAATAATTCCATGGCATAAAGAAAATGTCACCTTGATTGAAATTACAAGTGTAGTCAGCAAAAGGTATATATTTTTCAGGATTTATGTCATTATCTTTTCCTTCTAAAATTTCTTTATAATTTGAACGCTCCCACATATGCATAGTCTTATCGTTAGGACCTAAATGAAAATGCATTACAAAAGAACCTGTATGATCTTCGTGTATACCTATTGGAGTCCATCCATAATTACCGATAAAAATTGAAAAATTAATACCACCCAATGGTGCGTTATTCTTTAAGAAAGGATCAAAAAAATTAGAAATTATTCTTTTGGCATTATCACTATAACGTTGTCCATTGTTGAGTATGATCCCAAATTTGTTGTTTTTAAAGTGACGTTCTTGCCAAGCTAATAAATCATTCTCAGATTGTATAGGGTCGTTAATTATTTGATCTTTTAAAGTAGAATCTAATTTTCCATCTTTCCATACTCTCCAAGCTAAACCTTCTTCATCAGATTTTAAATTTTGCAACATTTCATAAATACAACCTTTTAATTCATCTACATGATCTGTAAAAGCATCTTTTACGGTTATAGGGATAGTCATATTACTTGAATCTTTTTTAAACTGACTCCACCATTCGTCTGAAAATGGAATTATCTGCTGAGAAACGTCGGAAAGCATAGTTAATAGGTGTTTTAATTATACATTACAAAGGAACATTAAAGGAGTCTTAGAGTGTAATTAGAAGACATAAAAAAAGTAAGGATGATCCTTACTCTTTTGTTTTAAATGATATGTTTTTTGTGATAAAAATTATATAAACCCTTTTTCTTTAGCTATTTGTATTAATGTTTTGTCATTTTGTTCGTCGAGATCAAAAGCTTCTTTGATATGACGTTTTCTTTTTTCTATACCTGCAATCGATAGAGGGAGTATGTTAGGTAGATCTTTCATTTTTGTACCTATAGATAATTCATAAAGAAGCTGCCTATCTATATTATCTAATGTGAAATTATTAGACATTTCTTTACGCATTAGTTTTATAACGGTTTGACTATAATATGGAGGATCTTTAATAATGGTAGAGATTCCTTCTATAAGCGTTTCTTTTGTAATGTCGTTTTTAATTAAGAAACCATCAGGATTTATGCTTTTAATGATACTGTGGATTCTATAATTGTCGTTAAAAGTAGTAGAAATAATGATTTTAGTTTTAGGGATTAAATCACGAACCTTAATACCTAAATCTTCTCCAGAAAGGATTTTCTTGTTTTTTGATGGAGGTAATTTAATATCTAGAAAAATGAGGTCGATTAATTGATCTTTTTTAGCTTCCTTTATTTTATCGAAAGCAGTATCACAATTATTAGCAGTATCTATTTTGAAAGTAATTGCGGGAGAATAATTAGCACTGATTAATAGCAAAGCGTTTTTATAAGCTTCTATAATTAATGGATGATCATCTACTATAAGTACGTTATATTTTTGTGTCATAATGAATGTTTTTGATAGGTATAGATATAGTAATAGTTGTACCTATATTAGGTGTTGAATTAAAAGAAACATTTCCGTCGAATTTTTTGGCTCTCGATATCATATTATTTAAACCGATTCCTTTTTTTTTCTTTTTGAGATTGAAACCGATTCCATTATCCTTAATTGATAGGTTAAGGTTTTTTTGAATTAGAAATAAGCGAAGTTCTACAGTTTCTGCATTTGCATATTTAATTATATTTTGCAGTGCTTCTTGAGTGATTCTATAGAGATTGATTTTTATTTTTTCGTCTATTTCATCCCAAAATATTTTTTCATCATAGGTTATATTATATTGAAACATACCTATTTTACTTTGCTTCTTTAATAAATTTTCAATGATGATTATAAAATCATCTCTAGAAAATAAGACCTCATTTTTTAGTTCATGAGAAATAGTACGAATTTCTTTTTCTACCTGCTGTAATTCATCTATATAAGAATTGTATTTAATAAAAAAGTCTTTAGAATTATCAACGTTTAAAAAACTTAAACCTAACCTAGTACCAAATAATTTACCTAACGCTCCATCGTGAAGCTCTTCAGAAATTCTATTACGTTCTTGAATTCTCCCTTCTTCTAATTGAGTATGTTGTTTTAACATAAGCTCGTATATTTCTTCATTTGCTTTTTGTTGTTTTTTTTCCAACATAAGCTCTTTATTTCTAGAATGCTGTCTTTTTATTAAATAGGCCAGTATAAAAATGATTAGAAAAATAGAACTAATAACAGAAATCCAAATTTTTTGCAATGAAAGCCGCTTGGTTTCTAGAATATACTCATCAGTTTCAAAACGAATACGAGTAAATTTATTTCTAGTAGCTCGTTCTAAATCTTGAAGACTGTCTTTTAGAGTTATGTAGCCTTTTAGGTGAGTAGCAATATTTTTAGTATCTATATCAGATAATAATAATAATGAAGCTAATTTATCTCTATTATGATTAATTTCTGTGGCTAAAGAATGAGCTTGTTTAGCATATTTAATAGCAGATAAAGTATCTTTAATAGTCGCAAAATACTCTGCTAAATGTAGTTTGCTCATCACAATCCCTGGATTATCAGAAAGATTATTCCGTATTTTTAATGCAGAATAAAAAGCATCAGGAAGCTTAGATGTTTGATTGTTTAAAAAATTATTATAAGCGATATTATCAATTAGCCGAGCGTAGAATTTAGGATTTTTTAATTCTAAGTTCCTTTTCTCTAACGCTCTCTCAAAATATTGTATAGCAATAGTATGATCACCTAGTTTTTGGTGAATTAAACCGATATTATTTAGACTACCAGCTTTGTAAAAAGAATGACTTTCTTTTTTATTAAGAAATGATAATGCTTTATTATGATAAAATATAGCTTTTTTATATTCCTTTAAATCTTTATAATTAATCCCTAATTGATTGTAACATTTATATAGATTTATTTTTTTTTCTAATAATTTAAACTTTGAAATAGCTTCAAATAATAAGATCTCACTTCCTGTATAATCTTTTAGGTGAGATTGAATAAAAGCCATATTATATAGCATTTTAGCATCATAATATGAATGATTAATTTTACTATATAATTCATGGGCTTTATTGTAATGGTAATAAGAACTATCAAGTTTTTCCTTTTTTAAATAAAATGCTCCGTAATTCCAATAAGTATCAGCTACTCCAAAAGAATCTTTTAATTTTAAAGAAAGTAAATAGGCTTTAGTATTTGCCTTTTTAAATAATATAGTATCATCTAATTTATACGCTTGATACGCAATGTCTAATAAGTTTTTATTTTTTACCGAATTATTAGATATAAGAATGCTTGAATCATAAGCTTTATTTAAGAACATTTTTCTTTTGTGGAAAGACTCTTGATTCTTTTTTGCAAGCGAAATCCAAAAAGGAATACTATCATTATTTATTCGGTTATTCTTTTGAAAAGAAGTATTCTTATGATTACAAGAACTTATAAGAAATGCAAAAAAAATGAAAATTAAATGTTTGATATTGAAAAAATAATATTATTGATTGATGTTGTTTAAGTAAAAATATTAAAAAAATGTCAAAAAATAATTTATTTAAGATTTCTTTTGTATTAGTAGGTTTTTGTTATACAATAAATTGAAATATGAGCGATTACTAGTTTTGAGTCTTTCATTAATAAAAACATTACTTTAACCGATGAAGCTAAACAAATATTTCTCGTTTTAGACTGTAATTTTTATATAAGAATAATGAACAATACTATTATTCATAATTAATAAATTTCGAGTTCTATTTCTAATGAGTAGAACATAAAAAAATCAAATTGAATGATTTTTTTATGTCAGTAACAACGATTGATACATTCTAGATATAGTCCTCCTGTGTGTGAAACCCCCTATTTTTCAAATAAATAATAGGTTATTTATAATAATGAATGTATCAAATAAATTATTCATTATCATCATCTTTATCATTATCAGGATCTGATTGATCATCTCCTCCAGTGCCTATTATATCTTGAGATGTTGAAGGGTATTCGTTAGTATTAATTTCATCTGGAGAACAAGAGAAAGTCAAAAGAATAAGAAGAAAGTAAAAAATAGTATTTAAAGTTGTTTTCATAATAATAATTTTAAGAATTGATACCTTTTGAGTGTTAATGATGCATAGGAGTGATTTATGACGATAATTTATATTGCTAAAATATGTGATAGAGAGTAAAATGATAGAAGAAAAAACTTTACTATAAATAAGGTTTTTCCTTTTTTATAATTAAAATTAATAGATATAGAAAAACCTTTCTCGACCCCACACGAGAAAGGTTTTTGAATACTAATTATAATTAAAAAAAGAAAAAATTATGAATGAATCAGTAACCATGATAAAAGAAAAACACATAAATTCTTTAACAACATGATCGTCGATTTAATCTCATTACATTTAATTGAATCATTATTCGTTATGTTAAAATTAATACAAAATTAAGGTTAATGTGCTGAGGAGAAACCTCAAAATGATTATTGGAAATATTGTTTTTTTGACTAGTCAAAAACAGTTTGAATGTGTTTGTGATTTTTAGGTTTTTGATTACTAATGCTTTATGTGGTTTTTTGAAATTTCAGGTATAGAAAAAACATATCTTTTTATCAATAAAATTTATAGAAGCTGAATTTTGTAAACCATTGACTGTTAGTGGTTTTTTATAAAAAAAAATATTTTAATAAAAAGAATTCTTCTTAGAAATGACTACAAAAAAAGATCGCTTCTAATTAATTAGAAGCGATTCTTTTTTTAGGCTAAGTTTAGATTGGGGTAAAAATAGGCGCAATGAGAACTATGCGTTTAAAATAGTTCAGTAGATTTATCCAAATATGCTAAAGAATTAACTTTAAATTTTGTATTTTATAAATCTCTGACAAATGTATGCCATTGAATGACAAAGTCGTATGAGGAAAAACCTCAAAAGTTATAGGGTTAAATAACGGGTTTTAAAATTAGTGGTACTATAAGTGCTGAAAAACAAAAAGTTAACGGCATTTTTCTGTTTAAAATAAAGTTTGTATTATTGTAGTGTGAAAAATATAAAAGCACATACTATATCTAATAATACATTACGCTTTCCCGAGCGACGACGCTAATACTCAAAATATTTTCGTCCACGATTTAGTATTCTATATTTTTTATTTCTTTTTTAGTGCAAACTACCAATTATAACATAATAGCAATTTTATCAAGCCTTTTATTAGTAAGGTTAGATGCTGCTATAATAATAATTCGTCGCCCACGCACTCCACGTCGCCCGTAAGGGTGCTTTTCTATTTATGGAACTTAGGTGAGTCCGGTTCTTTTCTTATACCAAATAAACATAAAGCTAAAAAACAAGAAACTATTCTAAGTCCTATTGTTTTTGAAATCAATACATATTTAAGTGTTCAATCATGAAAATAGATGTAACCAATGTATCACATATACATTATGCTACTATAATTTGTGAAACAATAGCAGTATCAGCAAAAATTAGAGGAACTGGTATTGCAAAACGAAGTGTAGCATATATAAACGAAAAAATAAAAAAAGGAAATGCTGTAATTGCTTTGGATAAAAATCAATTTGCTGGTTTTTGTTATATCGAAACGTGGAGTCATCAGCAATATGTAGCTAACTCAGGGTTGATCGTTCATCCAGCATTTAGAAATCAAGGATTAGCTAAATGCATTAAAAAAGCTGCTTTTGAATTATCGAAAAAAAAATTCCCCAATGCAAAAATATTCGGAATCACAACAGGACATGCAGTAATGAAAATTAATTACGAATTAGGGTATAAACCAGTCCCTTTTTCAGAATTAACGCAAGACCCTGTTTTTTGGAAAGGCTGTAAAACATGTAAAAATTATGATATTCTTCAACGTACTAATCAAGAAATGTGCTTATGTACAGGAATGTTATACGATCAAGAAACCTCGAAATTAATTACAGAAAAAGAAAATAAAAATGAAAAATAAAAAAATAATATTAGCATATAGCGGAGGATTAGATACCTCATATTGCGCAAAATATCTATCTAAAGAACTTGGTTACGAAGTGCATGCAGTAAGTATCGATACAGGAGGGTTTAGTAAAGAAGAAAAAAAAGAAATAGAGAAAAAAGCATACGAATTAGGAGTGAAAACGTATGTGAACATTGATGCAAAAAAAAGGTTTTATGATCAAATAATTAAATATCTGATTTATGGAAATGTACTCAAAAATAATACTTACCCATTATCTGTAAGTGCAGAAAGAATTACACAAGCTATTGCGTTAATCGAATATGCAAAAAAGAGTAAAGCAACATATATAGCGCATGGAAGTACAGGAGCAGGTAATGATCAAGTAAGATTTGATGGTATTTTTCAAACACTAGCTCCAGAGATAGAAATTATAACACCGATCAGAGATCAACAACTGAGTAGACAAGCAGAAATTGAATATTTGAAAAAAAATGGGATATCGAGTTCTTGGGAAAAAGCACAATATTCGATTAATAAAGGACTATGGGGAACAAGTATTGGTGGAAAAGAAACATTAACATCTAATGAACCTTTACCAAAGAATGCTTACCCATCTAAACTAGAACAGGAGGAACCAAGAAAAATTCTATTGACTTTTGAAAAAGGAGAACTCATTGCAGTTGATAATACAAAGCAAACAACTGTGAGTAACATTGCATATTTGCAAGCACTTTCAGCTACTTATGCTATAGGAAGAGATATACATGTAGGAGATACTATCATGGGAATAAAAGGAAGAGTAGGTTTTGAAGCAGCAGCACCTATGCTTATTCTAAAAGCACATGAGGTTTTAGAAAAACATGTGTTGACCAAATGGCAAATACATCACAAAGAATATTTAGCAAAATGGTATGGGATGTTGTTACACGAAGGACAGTACTTAGATCCTGTTATGCGAAATATAGAAGCTTTTTTAATTGATAGTCAGCAAAATGTAACAGGAGAAGTTTCAATTACACTGCACCCATATAGATTTGAAGTTAATGGCATTCAATCTCCATATGATCTGATGCATCCAGATTTTGGAAGTTATGGAGAAATGAATACAGAATGGACTACAGCAGATGCAAAAGGATTTATCAAAATCAATGCTAATACAACCAAAATTCATCAACACATAAATAAAGCAATATGATACAGGTAGGAATAATCGGAAGTTCTGGATATACGGGAGGCGAATTGATTAGAATATTGATCCATCATCCAAATGTTGCAATCAAATTTGCATACAGTACATCCAATGCAGGAAAACCAATAGCAACCATACATCAAGATTTGATAGGAGAAACTAATATGACTTTTTCTGATCAAATTCAGAAAGAAGTGGATGTAGTTTTTTTATGTATAGGACATGGTAAATCGCAAGCCTTTTTAAAAGAAAATGCATTTTCAGAAAGGACAAAAATTATAGATTTAAGTTCGGATTTTAGATTGAGTGCCAATGCTTTTTATGAAGAGAAAAAGTTTGTATACGGATTGACAGAACTTAATACTTCAAAAATTAAAGAAGCTAAGTATATAGCAAACCCAGGTTGTTTTGCTACAGCAATTCAATTGGCATTATTACCATTAGCCGAAGCAAAAAAAATAGAAGCACCAGTACATATTCAAGCGGTAACAGGAAGTACTGGAGCAGGAGTTTCGTTAAGCGATACAAGCCATTTTAGTTGGAGAGATCATAATTTTTCATATTACAAACCTTTTGTACATCAACATCTAGATGAAATAAAACAAACGTTGAGTGAAAAGATGGAATCTAGCAAATTAGATTTTCATTTTATGCCTTACAGAGGAAGTTTTACTAGAGGGATTTATGCTACACTTTATACTCAGTATACCGAAACATTAGAAACAGCTATAACATCCTATCAAGAATATTATAAAGATGCGCCTTTTGTAATAATTTCAAAAGATGCTGTCCATTTAAAACAAGTTGTAAATACAAATAAGTGTGTATTGCAATTACATAAACATCAAGATACTCTATTGATAACAAGTTGTCTTGATAATTTATTAAAAGGAGCATCAGGTCAAGCTGTACAGAATATGAACTTGATGTATGACTTACCAGTTACAACTGGACTACAGATAAAAGGAATTTATTTTTAAGAGTGAGATATGAAAATAGCAATTATAGGAACTGGAAACTTAGGGATATCGATCGCAAAAGGATTGTTGAAAACAGGTTTTTGTGAAGAATTGTATCTCACAAAAAGAAACCTAACAAGCTTAGGCGAATTTAAAGAGGAAGCTATAGTATTCTTAACAAAAGATAACATGATAGCACTAGAAAAATGTAATGAAATCATTCTAGCTGTTCAACCTAAACAATTAAGAGGTGTGTTGAATGAAATAAAAGATAAAATAACCCAAAAACATCAAATAATATCAACAGTAACAGGTGTAACAATAGATGAGATAGAAAAAATAATAGGAGCAACTACTTCAATAGCGAGAGTAATGCCTAATACAGCTATTGCAGTAGAAAAATCAATGACATGTATTAGTTATAACGCAGTTGCAAAAATCAATAAAGTAAAAGTTGAAACAATATTTAACGCACTAGGAACTACAATAGAAATAGAAGAACACGATATGCAAGCAGCTACGGTTTTATGTGCTAGCGGAGTGGCTTTTTGGATGCGTTTGATCCGAGCAACAATGCAAGGTGCGATACAATTAGGATTTGAATCAAACAAGGCATTGCCTATGGCTATACAAACATGTTTAGGAGCTGCCAGTTTATTAAAAGAAACGAAGAATCATCCAGAACATGAAATAGATAAAGTAACGACTCCTAAAGGATGTACGATAGAAGGATTGAATGAGATGGAAAGTAATGGAATGAGTGCCGCATTGATTAAGGGAATGCTCGCTTCGTTTGAAAAAATTAACCAGTTATAAAAGAATCGATATGAAATTATTTGATGTATACTCAATTTATGATTTTACTCCAATAAGAGGGAAAGATATGTATGTGTATGATGCTGATGGAATTGAATATTTAGATTTATATGGAGGACATGCCGTGATTTCAATTGGACATTCGCATCCTCATTATATAAATCGCATACAATCTCAAGTACAACAACTAGGGTTTTATTCAAATGCAGTACAAAAACCGATACAACAAGAATTAGCCAATGCATTAGGAACATTGTCTAGTTGCGAAGATTATCAATTGTTTTTATGTAATTCTGGAGCAGAAGCAAATGAAAATGCTCTGAAATTAGCATCCTTTCATACTCAAAAATCTCATGTAATAGCTTTTGAAAATGGTTTTCATGGTAGAACCTCGGCAGCAGTAGCTGTGACCGATAATTTGGAAATACAAGCTCCCATTAACCAGCAACATCAATGTACAATAATAGCATTAGGAGCCATAGATGAAGTAGAAAAAGAATTACAAAAAGGAATTACGAGTGCCGTTATTATAGAGTTCATTCAGGGAGTAGGAGGACTTGATGAAAGTACTTTAGAGTTTTATAAAGCGCTTGCCATTTTATGTAAACAATACAATACATTATTGATTGCAGATGAAGTACAATCAGGATATGGAAGAACAGGGGAATTTTTTGCATTTCAGTATTATGGAATAATTCCAGATATCATAACAATAGCCAAAGGTATGGGGAATGGTTTTCCTATTGGAGGTGTTTTAATACATCCAGATATAAAAGCATTTAAAGGGATGCTAGGAACAACTTTTGGAGGAAATCATTTAGCATGTGCAGCAGGAATAGCTGTATTAGAAGTGATGAAAAAAGAGAAATTACTTTTAAATGCAAATGAGATAGGAGCATATATTAAAACTGTAGCAAACGAAATTTCTTTTATCAAAGAAGTAAAAGGAAAAGGGTTAATGATAGGATTAGTTTTTGGTAAAGAAATAAAGGTAAGTAGTCTAAGAGCTGAATTGTTATATGAACATAAAATTTGTACAGGAAATGCTAAAAATCCTTCTATACTTAGGATTTTACCACCATTAACAATAACCAAAAAGCAAGTAGATTATTTTTTCAAGAAACTAGAAGTAGCATACGTAAAACAGAGAGAATTATGAAGAATTTTTTAGATATAGATGATATCCCCGCAATAGATAGTTGGATTGGAGAAGCAATTGAAATGAAAAAACAACAGCATGAAAATAGTAATGTCGGGAAGTTTAAAACAATAGGATTACTGTTTTTTAATGCGAGTTTGAGAACAAGATTAAGTACTCAAAAAGCAGCTCAACAATTAGGGATGGAAGTAATGATAATGAATGTAACAAAAGAAAGCTGGAAACTAGAGTATGAAGATGGTTCAATAATGAATGTGGATACTGTAGAACATGTTAAAGAAGCAGCAAAAGTAATCTCTCAATATTGTGATATTATAGGAATAAGAGCTTTTCCAAAATTGATTGATAAACAAGAAGATGAGTCAGAAATAATTATACGAAGCTTTGCAAAATACGCAACAGTCCCTGTTTTAAATATGGAAAGCGCCACAGCACACCCATTACAAGCAATAACAGATGCTATGACAATAACCGAATTAAAAATCAAGAATAAACCTAAAGTAGTATTACAATGGGCACCACATCCTAAAGCATTACCGCAAGCTGTTCCTAATTCGTTTGTGAAAATCATGAAGCAAATGAATGTAGAATTTGTTATAACACACCCTCAAGGGTATGCATTAAATACAAATGTTACAAACGGGGTTACCATTATGCACGATAAGTCAGAAGCATTGAAAGGCGCAGATTTTGTATATGTAAAAAATTGGAGTAGTTATCAAGAATATGGGCAAGTCTTAACACAAGATAGTTCTTGGATGTTAACCCAAGAAGATTTAAAAATAACAAGCCAAGCAAAAGTAATGCATTGTTTGCCTGTACGTAGAAATGTAGTCATAGCGGATGAAGTCTTGGATAGCCCTCATTCTGTAGTAGAGAAACAAGCTTATAATAGAACATATGCAGCACAAATGATTATCAAAAAACTGTTGGACTATGAAAAATGAATCAAAAATTAAGATTTTCAAAATAGGAGGAAATATTATAGCTAACCATGAAATGTTAGCATCGTTTATTACTGAATTCGTAAAAATAGAAGGACCTAAACTAATTATTCATGGCGGAGGGAAAACTGCAACCAGTATAGGAAAAAAGCTGAATATCCCTGCAAAAATGATTGACGGAAGAAGAGTTACAAACGCAGAAACCTTGCAAGTAATAACAATGGTTTATGGAGGTTTATTAAACAAAGATTTAGTTGCAAAATTACAAGGTAAAGGAGAAAATGCGATAGGACTTTCTGGAGTAGATGGCAATTTAATAACTGCACAACGAAGAATCGTAAATACTACTGATTATGGATATGTTGGTGATATAGAAACAGTAAATGTTAAATGGATAAAAACACTGATAGATGAAAATATGATTCCTGTGATTTGTGCAATTACCCATGACAGTCAAGGGCAATTATTAAATACGAATGCCGATACAATGGCATCAGAAATAGCCATAGCAATGAAAGCATTATATGAAGTAGAGTTATTTTACTGTTTTGATAAAAAAGGAGTATTAAGAGAAGTTGATAATCCAGATTCTATAATCCCATATATTGATACCGAAAGTTATAAAATGCTATGCGATTCAGGTGTAATTACAGCAGGAATGTTACCTAAACTAGAGAATTGTTTTCACGCATTAAGAAGAGCAGTTCATAAAGTATATATAGGAAATATATCAATGTTAAATAAAAAAGAATCGGGAACTCAAATAGAATTGTAAAATGAAAAATATAAAAGAATTACAGTTTGAAGCCATTACGATTTTGAAACAATTGATAGCAATTCCTTCGTTTTCATCTGAGGAAGAGCAAACGGCATTAATACTTAAGCTATGGCTAGAAAGGCACGGAATTGCCACAAAACAGAGTCAACATAATATATATGCCTTTAATGAAAATTATGATCCAGAAAAACCTACATTGTTATTAAACTCGCATCATGATACAGTAAAACCGAATAAAGGATATACAAAAGATCCTTTTATACCTGTAGAATTAGAAGGGAAATTATATGGCTTAGGAAGTAATGATGCAGGAGGATGTTTGGTTGCATTGATTGCTACATTTATTCATTTTTATAAAGAAGAAAACTTATCTCACAACATTGTTTTAGTAGCTTCAGCAGAAGAAGAAAGCTCTGGGAATAATGGATTGAATAGTGTATTACCTCTTTTACCAACAATAGCAGTTGCGATTGTAGGAGAACCTACATTAATGCAATTAGCAATAGCAGAAAAAGGATTGGTAGTGTTTGATGCAATAGTAAAAGGAACTCCAAGTCATGCGGCGCATCCAAATACTAATAACTCGATTTATAAAAGTATCGAAACAATACAATGGTGTCACGAATATCAATTTGATAAAATTTCAAGAACATTAGGAGAAACAAAACTAACATTAACACAAATAAATGCAGGGAAACAGCACAATGTCGTTCCTGCAGAAGTTAAAATGGTGATTGATGTGCGAGTAAATGATTGTTATACAAATCAAGAAATCGCAATGATTATAGAAAATGAAATTCCGTGTGATTCTATAAAACCACGATCGTTACGACTTAACTCTTCAAGTATTTCTAAAGAACATCCATTGGTACAAGCAGGAATTGGATTAGGAAGAAAAGTGTATGGATCTCCTACCTTATCAGATCAAGCAGTTTTATCATGCCCTTCATTAAAAATGGGACCAGGTAATTCTAAACGATCTCATAGTGCGGATGAATTTATTTATGTGAAAGAAATTGAAGAAGGAATTGAATTGTATATAAAAATGATAACAAAATTTTTGCATTAAGGATAGAGATGTTATCCTTTTTGGTAAAAAGATACAAATCGAAAGCCTGACGCTGAGGTACGAAGGGAAATGCCCTTTTTAATAAAAAATAGAAGAAATGAAACTTTGGGATAAAGGATATATAACAGATAAAAAAATAGACCTATTTACTGTTGGTAATGATAGAACATTGGATTTAGTATTAGCTAAATACGACATAAAAGGATCCATAGCACATGCAAAAATGTTGTTAGAAATTGGAGTGTTGACAGGGGAAGAAGGTTTAAAAATGGTCCAAGTATTAGAAGAAATTGGAGAAGCAATTCACAATGATCAGTTTGCTATAGAAGACGAATTTGAAGATATGCATTCTAAGATAGAATATCTTTTGATTAAAAAATTAGGCGCTACAGGGAAAAAAATACATACTGCACGTTCTCGAAATGATCAAGTATTAGTTGCATTACATTTATACTTTAAAGATGAAATTCATGAGCTTATAGATTTGTCGACAGCGTTATTTGATGTATTGATGCGATTGGCAAAAAAACATCAAAAAGTATTAATGCCTGGCTATACACATTTGCAAGTAGCAATGCCTTCTTCTTTTGGATTATGGTTTTCTAGTTATGCAGAAAGTTTGATAGATGATCTTTATATGCTATTAGCAGCTCAAAAAATAGTAGATCAAAACCCGTTAGGTAGTGCGGCAGGTTATGGTAGCTCATTTCCGATTGATCGAGATTTAACAACAGAATTATTAGGTTTTGAAACATTGAAGTATAATGTGATTGCTGCGCAAATGAGTAGAGGGAAAGCAGAAAAGAATTTGGCTTATGGGATGAGTAATATTGCGGCAACAATATCAAAATTAGCAATGGATATTTGTCTGTATATGAGTCAAAACTTTGATTTTATCAGTTTCCCAGATACACTTACAACAGGGAGTAGTATCATGCCGCATAAAAAAAATCCAGATGTTTTTGAACTGATTAGAGGAAAGTGTAATGTTTTACAAACAATTCCAGGACAATTGGGAGCAATAACAAACAATTTACCAAGTGGATATCATAGGGATTTACAATTGACAAAAGAGATTATTATTCCAGCTGTTGAATCATTAAAATCATGCTTGGAGATGATGATATTTAGTATTGAAAAAATAAAAGTAAATCCAACGATTGTAGCTGATATTAAATATAAAGATATGTTTAGTGTTGATGCATTGAATGATTTGGTACAAAAAGGTATTCCGTTTAGAGAAGCTTATCAACAAATTGCAAAATTGATAGCTGAAAAAAACTTTACACCTTCAAGAGTAGTGCAACATTCACATAAAGGAAGTTTAGGGAATTTATGTTTGGATGAAATAGAAGAGAAATTTGAAAAATGTATGAAAAGATAGTAGGACCTCCCGTTTTGCAAAACGGGAGGATTTATTTTTTAATTATAAATGATATAATTGACTTTGTCTACTCCTGTATTACCTGTTTTGGAGTCATAGGCATACACAGTTAATTCGTAATTGCCAGCCTGTTCTATAGCAGTTTCTCCTTCAAATAAATTAGAAGCGGTAGAGGTTAATAAAACTTCTTTTAAAAAAAGATCATCTTTTTTAAGAATACCTTTGACTTCGATGTTTTTAGCATTCCATAAACCATCATTTTTAATAGTACAACCACACATCATTACCATGTTGGCTTGAATTTTAAAAGGCTTATCTTTAATAGTAGAAAGTGCCATATAATGATGTGTTCGCGGAGTAAGAATATCAATAATAAAACCAGGGATTTCAATAATAACACCATCGTTGAGTATATGCTTGCCTGGGATTAACCATAAAGAAGTACTCGCCGAAATACTAGCTTGTTTATTATTAATAGGGGAAACAACTTCTATAGTAATAAAAGTTGGATCACTAATATCGATCGAAGTTTCAAATTTTGCTGTTTGATCGTCAGTGATATTCGTATAACGATCTTTTGGAGTTTTCATGATCAAAGTTGTATTTCCTGTACTTCCAACAGTTTTACCTTGAGCTAGTATTTCTCGAGTCATTTGATTGCGAATAATAATATGGGCACCACCAATAGAACTCCCTATAAATTTAGCATCTTTAGCTTTGGCTCTAACAATAATTTTGGTATCAGTAGCCGATATTGTATTTATTATAGATGCTAAAAATAAAAATAAAATGAATTTTTTCATGAAATTGAATTTATAATGTTTTAAGGACTTTAATGGGAAGCGATTTTTTGAAAGATGATATTTCAAACTTATCTAAATGGCTGAAGCGTTGTAATGTTTGATAATGAGACACTATTTGAGCTTGATATTAATATTTTGATTTTTATAATGTTAGCGAATATCGTAAGATATCCTATCATGAAGTCTTTTTAGCCTGCTATTTGGTGCTCTTTAAACATCTTCAGAATTAAAATAATTTAAAGCTATAAATAGCTATATAATTGATTATATTTTAATGCAAATTAAACTTTTTAACTTAAAAAAAGTCAAAATATTATTAAAAAGCTATAAGATGAAGTTATCACATATATATCATTTATATCAAAGAGCAGGTTTTGGTATTTCGTATGAAAAAGCAAAGTCACTTGAAAAATTATCAAGAGATGAAGTGGTGAATGAATTGTTTGAATCTTCAGAAGAAGTGGATTTTTTAGATTTTGATTTGGAAGAATTTAAAAATGAAATAAAAGGAATATTAGATCGAGATATAGAGCGTAAAGAAAAGAGAAAACAAATCGCAACGGTATTAAAAAAAGAACGAAAATCGTTAAAGAAATTAAATATAGCTTGGATAGATAAAATGCAAACAACCAAAGCAGTATTGAGAGAGCGAATGACATTGTTTTGGGCAAATCATTTTGTATGTCATGATAAAAATATATTGTATGCGTTACAATACCATAATAGATTAAGAGAGTGTGCTTTAGGGAATTTTGAAGATTTTATACTTAAAATTTCGAAGGAACCATCCATGCAAAAGTATTTGAATATAAAGCAAAACAAGAAAAAAGAACCTAATGAGAATTTTGCAAGAGAATTAATGGAGTTGTTTACATTAGGAAGAGATCAATTGTATACAGAAAACGATATTAAAGAAGCAGCTAGAGCATTTACGGGATGGAATCATAATATATGGGGAGATTTTACAATCAAAAAAAAACAGCACGACGATGAAAAGAAAGAATTTTTAGGGGAACAAGGGAATTTTGATGGAAATGATATAATCAAAATCATCACCCAAAAAGAGGAATGTGCTCAGTTTATTTGTACAAAACTATATACATATTTTGTGAGTGATATTATAAATCATGAGCATATATCAAACATGGTAAAAGTGTTTTATCCATCGTATAACATAAGTACTGTTCTTCATTATATGTTTGTGTCAAATTGGTTTTATGAAAAAACTGTAGTTGGAACAAAAATAAAATCCCCTATAGATATTATTATTGGAATTAATCGTACGGTGCCAGTTGTATACAATAAACCAAAAGAAGTATTGTATTTACAAAAATTATTAGGGCAAGTATTGTTATATCCTCCCAATGTAGCTGGATGGAAAGGAGGAAAACATTGGATCAATGTAAATACATTAATGTTACGAATGAAATTGCCGTCATTACTGTTAAACAAAGGAGTGATTGCGTTAGAAGAAAAAAAAGAATTTGAAGAAAGCTTTGAGCAATTTAATAAACAAAAGAATTATAAACGAAAATTGCACCTAACGGTAGATTGGGATACTTTTTTAGAGGAACATAAAAATCTGACAAGAAAAGAGATTCAAGAATTATTACTTCCTTTAAAGCTAAGTGAAAAAACGAAAGAATATGTAGCGAAATTACCTCCGCAAGATTTAAAAAATTATTGCATTCAGTTAATGTCATTACCAGAGTATCAATTATGTTAAATCGTTAAAAAGAAGAAGAAAATGAAACGTAGAGATTTTTTAAAAAGAACTTCTTTAGTAAGTGGAGCATTATTAGTTCCTCAATTTTTAAGTGCATATAATACTTTAAAAACAAGTATAGCGACGCACAAAAGGTTGGTTATAATTCAACTTTCAGGAGGAAATGATGGATTGAATACTGTTGTACCTTTTCGTAATGATATTTATTATAGAGAACGTAGTGGCTTAGCTATAAGTTCAAAAGAGGTACTTCCTCTGAATGATGAATTAGGTTTTCATACATCTCTGAAGAGTCATAAAGATTTATTCGATTCGGGATATTTAACAATTCTCAATGGAGTAGGGTACCCTAACCCTAATCGTTCTCATTTTAGGGCAACAGATATATGGCATTCAGCTAGTGACGCAAAAGAGTATATGCAAACTGGTTGGGTAGGGCGTTATATGGATCTTCACAATAAAAAAAATACAATAGGAATTGAAATTGATGATTCTTTATCAATGCTCATGAAAGGAGAAAAAATAGATGGGCTGGCAGTGAGTAATGAGCAAATTTTGTATAGAACAACCAATGATCCATATTTTAAAGAATTATTAAAACATCATACAGATACACACCTTAGCGAACATAATTTGGGATACCTTTATAAGACAATGATAGAAGCAAGGTCATCAGCTAATTATATTCATGAAACAACACGATTATATAATTCATCAACATCATACCCGAATACTATTTTTGGAAAGCAATTAAAGTCTATTGCAAAATTTATTAATTCGGGATTGGATACAGAGATTTATTATGCTTCTTTAGGAGGATTTGATACGCATGCAAATCAGGCTGCAAAACAAAAACGATTATTACAAGTGTATGATGATGGTATAGATGTATTTGTAAAAGATTTAAAACAGCAAGGAACTTTTAAAGATACGTTGATCATGGTTTTTTCAGAATTTGGAAGACGAGTACAACAAAATGCAGCCAATGGAACCGATCACGGAACTGCAAATCAAGTATACTTGATAGGAGAAAAATTAAAAACTCAAGGATTGTATAATTCAATACCTAGTTTACAGGATTTGGATAGTCGTGGAGATATGCGTTATCAAATAGATTTCAGAAGTATTTATGCGTCTATTTTAAATCAGTGGTTACAAGCAGATGACCAGTCGGTTCTTCAAGGGGATTTTAAGAAGCTACTTTTGGTATAAAAGAACGGGGGTTTTCACGCTACTATAATTAAGGACTAATTCGGAACTTTAGGATATCGAAAAAATCAAAATTATAAACACAATGGAAACTACTATTCAAGAAGAAATCTTAGATTTCAAAACATCACAAGAAGCAATCGCATTTATTACTGAAAAAAAAGAACAGAAAGCAGTCGCATTTATTTCATTATTAGAAAGCTCACTTCAAAAAGCGAAAGAATTGGCTAGTGAGAATTTAAATGAAGCATTATTTAAAGCATTGGAGTGGCCTACAGATATTGTTGGTTATATCATTTATTTAGAAGAATTTTCAAGGTGGATTCCACGACAAAGTGGAGATGTAGCTTGGCAAGATCCAGAAACGGGACATAGTCAAGAAGTATATGATAGGTTGTGTCATTTTTATTATTTAATTGATCAAAAAGTAGGAGCAAATGGCCAAGTTATTGTACAAGAAATTCCGTGGTTTAGTGAATGGCTTGTAAGTTATGCTAACTTATGGGGGAGCTTTTTAAATACGACAGATTCTATTACAGAAGAATCACTGAATTCTTTTATTAAATATTCACCAGAGTATAGAGTTCAAGATTCTATGATTGACGGAAAATCAAACAATCCAAGTGGTTGGTTGACATTTAATCAGTTTTTTGCAAGAGAACTTAACCCAGGATTACGCCCAATTTCAAACCCTACAGAAAATACAACAGTTACAATGCCTGCTGATTGTACTTTTAGAAAAAAATATGATATTGATGCTAACTCGGCAATTCCTGAAATAACAGTGAAACACACGCATCAATTTGCAAATATAAAAGACTTATTAGAAGGAAGTAAGTATGCAGATTCTTTTGCGAATGGTACATTTGTACATTATTTTTTAGGACCATATTCATACCACCGTTTTCATACACCAGTAGCAGGAGTTATTAAAGAAAGTTATCCAGTACAAGGAAAAGTATACTTAGAAGTAAATTTAGAAAATGGAGAAGGAGGAGCACAATTTGATGCACCTGATAATTCTGAAGGAGGATATGAGTTTAACCAAGCAAGAGGAATATTAACAATTGATACATCAAGTTCGCCTTATGGAGATATGGGAATTGTTGCAGTGATTCCTATAGGAATGTGCCAAGTGTCTTCTGTAAATATGATAGCAACACCTGATAAACCATGTCAAAAAGGAGATGAATTTGGGTATTTCTTATTTGGAGGATCTGATATAATTGTATTATTTCAAGAAGGAAAAGCACCGATTATTGATGAAACTACGGGATATCGTTATTATGGAACTTCTATGAGTGACCCAATTAACAATCCTAAATAGAAGAGAAATCACAAGCTTCTATATTATCTACAGAAGCTTGTGATTATCGTAAATTATTTCCCTAGCATTAATAATTCATTGCAGATTACTTCAGTAATATATCGTTTTTCGCCTTCTGGAGTTTCATAAGAACGATTCGATAATTTTCCTTCGATAGCAATTTCTTGCCCTTTAACTACGTATTTTTCTATAATCTCAGCAGTATTCCCCCATGCAACAACAGTGTGCCATTGTGTATCGGTGACTCTTTCTCCTTGAGAATTTTTATATGAGTCGTTCGTAGCGAGTGATAATCTAGCTAGTTTTTTTCCAGAATCTAGTGTGATAATTTCTGGGTGATTTCCTAAGTTTCCGATTAACTGTACTTTGTTTCTAAGTGTATTCATATCTTAAATCTTTAAAGTTATATAATTATTTGCTGTTGGTAATGAGTTTGTTATCTCGATTCAACAAGGCAAACCTAAAAAGAGAAGAAATACTTAATCGGTTAGTAATCGATTGTGTTCGTTTGTAAACGAATGTAAGTGTTTGTAGTCGGTTATGTTTTAATTTTACTTCCGTAGTAAAATGGTTTCTATATCTTGTAATGATTGGATTGGAGTTTCTTTGTAGGTTAATTTCCAATCTAGAGTATTGGTTAATATAAAAATCTTATGCAGTTCACTAATCAATCGATTAGAGGCATTTGTAGATAAAGATGATTCTTGAATTTTGGAATGTAATTGTGTTAGTACTTTTTTGCGAATCAAGTTATGATCTTCAGTCGTAAATTCATTAAAATAATTTTGTTCAAGGTCGTGATATTTAATATCTGGATAAATATTAATTTCCGGAGCAGGAATATGCGTTACTAAGATCGTTTTGGTATCGGTATCTATCGTATAGATAACATCACTTAAATCATAAGCAATAGTCGCTTTTGCGTTGACAACTACAATTACTTTTTTTTCTGCAGTAAGAATATCTAGGTAGAATTTTTTAGCATCTTTATAAGTAATAACTTCAGAGAAATGTCCTTCGGTAACAATTAATTTACCTACTTGTTGCATTTGATTAGAAATCATTTCAGATACTTTTATCTCGCTTTGATGAGAGTAAAAACTATTTTTAATATATAGATATCCTAAAATAGCAACAGCAGCTATTAGAATTCCTAAAAGAAAATTACGCATATAAAGGAGCTAAAACGTTTTTATAAAAATACATAAAAATAATACGAGCATTCATAAATTATTTATGAATGCTCGTATTAAATTTTTTAAAACAGGTGTATGGTGTTACTTAGTAGAAACTCCTGGAGGGTATTTTTCTAAAATAGCAGCAACTATTTCATTCATACGTTCTTGCTTGCGATTTACATTTTCAGTTAAGGCAGCAGTTCCCATACCTTGCCAAACTAACTCCTTTTTAGAAGCATCGATTAAATCTATATATAAAGTACCTTCGGTAGTACGAGAAACTGTATTATAGCCAGCATTCCAAAACCAAGGGTTCCAACCCCAACCATATCCATAACCAATATTTGATTGGTAAATGTTTACATTTTCTTTTGTTTTAGTGAAAATACTAACAAGAATATCAGGATTTTGCGATTTTGTAAATCCTTTAGCAATCATATCAGCTTCGATAGCTCGAAGGATACGTTTTTTATCTAAATCACTGATGTCGGCTTTATCAATACCTGGTTTATAAAAAGCAAAACTTTTATAAGTAGAAAAATTAGCTTGTTCATCATAATCTGCAGCAACGCGAACCGTTGAACAAGAACTTAAAAACATGACAGAAATTAATGCAAAAAGAGAAAAAATCTTCATAACCAGAGCAATTTAATTAGTTTAATACTATTATGAATAACAACAATAATCATACCACATAATCAAAGAGTTAGGTTATTTTTTATGATATTGATTCGTGTCCTTATTATAACCGTAGGGACAGTGCCTACAACCACTTTCGCAACAGTACCCTCTTTTTAGATGGTATTGTTCTGTAAAGCATCGATACCCTTCAGGAGTTAAATAATAATCACCTTCTTCAGGTTTAAGTATACGTTTTGAAGTATTCATAACAACAAAAATAGTATCTTGCATTCATATATGCCAATACTCGTAAATAAATATATAATAGGAAGAAAGTTTGTAGGGATTACCCTATGGCCTTTTATAATCATAAAGGACTCTCGATTGAAAGAAGATACATCTTTTGTAAATCACGAAGAGATCCATTTAGTACAACAGCGTGAACTGCTGGTGATTCCTTTTTATATATGGTATACTCTGGAATATATTGTACGACTAATTCAGTATAAAAATGCAAATGAAGCGTATCGAAATATTTCATTTGAACGAGAAGCATATTATAATGAGGACGACCTTTTTTATTTAAAATATAGAAAAGCTTGGAGTTTTATTAAATACCTTTAAGAAAGACTCCAATTTCCATGGTATATTAATGTATAGTTTTTGAATCCTAATATTATGTCGTTTATCGCAACAGAAATAGCTTCTGTTTACAATCAAGAAATAAAACATGCTATTTTAAAAGAAAAAGAGATCACGTTATATATGAAACGTGAAGACTTGTTACATACAGAAGTTTCAGGGAATAAATTCAGAAAACTAAAATATAATTTAGAAGTTGCTAAACTGCAAAAAAAAAGTAGTGTGCTTACGTTTGGAGGAGCATATAGTAATCATATTGCCGCGACAGCAGCAGCAGGAAAATTATTAAATATTGCTACTATTGGTGTTATTAGAGGAGATGAATTAGGAAGAGATTTAGAAAAAACATTAAAAGGAAATGCTACATTAAGATTTGCAAAATCTTGCGGAATGAGATTTCATTTTATTACAAGGTTGGCATATCGAGAAAAAGAAAACCCATTATTTTTAGAAGAATTAAAACAGAAATACGGAGATTTTTATTTAGTTCCAGAAGGAGGTACCAATTCTTTAGCAATTAAAGGTTGCGAAGAAATTTTAGATTCTAACGATCATAAATTTGATATAATAACAAGTGCTGTAGGAACTGGAGGAACAATTTCAGGAATTATTAATAGTAGTGATAAAAAAGAACAAACTATTTTAGGATTTCCTGCTTTAAAAGGAGATTTTTTAATAGATGAAATAAAAAATTATACAAATCAGAATAATTGGAAGTTAATAACAGAATATCATTTTGGTGGATATAGTAAAATAAATAAAGAACTAATAGAATTTATAAATACATTTAAAAGATTACAAGGGATACAGTTAGACCCAGTCTATACAGGTAAAATGATGTACGGCCTTTTTGAGATGATTAAGAATGGGAGTTTTAGAAAAAATACTCGTATTTTAGCGATTCATACAGGTGGTATACAAGGTATTGCTGGAATGAATAATAAACTAAGTAAAAAGAATTTTCCCCTTATCGAAGTTTAAGATATGAGATTGCATAAAGTATTATTTATAGTAGGTGTTTCCGCACTATTATTTTCTTGTGGAGGAAGTAAAAAAGTAGTTAGTAGAAGTAAAAAACCAATTCCTAAACGTGTTATAACACGTACGACAGAAGAAGTAAAACCAGCTGTTAAAGAAGATAAAAGGAGTGTTTTTGCAAATTTATCTTATAAAGAAAGAGTCCCATATTATGTTTATGAATATGCTGGTATAGCTAAAGCAGAAATGAAAGAATTTGGAATTCCGGCAAGTATCACTTTGGCTCAAGGGATTTTGGAATCTGGTGCAGGTGCAGGAGATTTATCGCAACGAGCAAATAATCATTTTGGAATAAAATGTCACGATTGGACTGGTGAGCGAGTATTTCATGATGATGATAGAAGACAGGAATGTTTTCGTAAATATGATCATGCAGAAACTTCTTTTAGAGACCATTCACTTTTTCTATCTGGACGTAAGCGTTATGCAAGTCTTTTTAAATTAAGAAAGGACGATTACAAATCTTGGGCAAAAGGATTAAGAAAAGCAGGATACGCTACAGATGTAAAGTATCCAGCGAAGCTTATTAGTATCATAGAGCGATATCAGTTATACAAATACGATAACGAAGTTTTAGGAAAAACAACAAAGCCTAGAAAAGATAAGGAAGTTATAAAAGAAACAAATCCAACGCCTATAAAGCAAGTAGAAGGAGTACATGTCGTTGAAAAGGGGGACACACTATATTCTATTTCTAGAAAATATAAAATAAAAGTAGCCGATCTTAAAGCATACAACGGACTTAAAGATAATGGGATACAATTAGGACAAGTCCTTAAAACAAAACCAACTAGTAAAGACGACAGTACAAACGAATTTTAAATATGATTTACAAAAGAAGTAGCGCTCTTTTTGCAGCCGCTCAAAAAGTAATTCCAGGAGGGGTGAACTCTCCAGTAAGAGCATTTAAAGCAGTAGGAGGAGATCCTATTTTTGTGAAAGAAGCTAAAGGTGCATATTTATATGACGAAGATGGAAATCAATTAATTGATTATATCAATTCTTGGGGACCTATGATTTTGGGGCATGCACATCCACCGGTAGTTAATGCTGTAATTGAAAAAGCTAAAAAAGGGACTAGTTTTGGAATGCCAACAGAAATCGAAACTGAGATTGCTGAATTGGCGATAAAAATGGTGCCAAATATCGATAAAATTCGATTTGTAAATTCAGGAACCGAAGCTTGTATGAGTGCAGTACGTCTGGCAAGAGGGTTTACAAAAAGAGATAAAATCATCAAATTTGCAGGGTGTTATCATGGACATAGTGATTCGTTTTTGATCCAAGCAGGAAGTGGAGCAGTAACTTTTGGAACACCTAATAGCCCAGGAGTAACAGAAGGAACAGCAAAAGACACTTTATTAGCTCAATATAATAACCTTAAGAATGTACAAGAGATTATAGCATCTAATCCGGATGAAATCGCTTGTATTATTATAGAACCTGTGGCAGGAAATATGGGATGTATTCCTCCTGTTGAAGGGTTTTTAGAAGGGTTAAGAGCTTTGTGTGATGCAAATAAAATCTTATTAATTTTTGATGAGGTTATGACTGGCTTTAGATTGGCGCAAGGTGGTGCTCAAGAAATAACAGGAGTTAATGCAGATATTGTAACTTTTGGAAAAGTAATAGGAGGTGGGTTGCCAGTTGGAGCCTTTGCTGCTAGAGAAGAAATTATGAATTATCTGGCTCCAGTAGGACCTGTATATCAAGCAGGAACTTTGAGCGGTAATCCTTTAGCGATGGCAGCTGGACTAGCAATGCTTACAGAGTTAAATACAAAAGCTGATATTTTTAAGAGTATAAACGATAAAACAGCATATTTACATAAAGGAATAGCGAAAGCCTTGGAAGCAGAAAATATAACGCATACAATCAATAGATTAGGATCTATGATTTCTGTTCATTTTGCAGAGGATAATGTTGTAGATTTTGAAAGTGCAGCTAAAGGAAATAACGAAACTTTTAAAAAGTTTTTTCATGGAATGCTAGAGAATGGAGTATATATAGCTCCTAGTGCTTTTGAAACATGGTTTATTACAGAAGCATTATCATATGAAGATTTAGATAAAACTATCGAAGCTGTGAAAAAAGTAGCAGTAACATTAAAATAGATAGATTTCAATAAACAAAAGAGGGCTTGATTATTTGATCAAGCCCTCTTTTTGTATGTTGTATTTTATAATAGCGTTATTTACTATTGCTGACCTTCATTCATTTTATTGATATATAAGCCATACTGTCTTGTCGTAAGAATTTTTTTTAACTTATCATCAAATGTATTTCTTAAACTAATTTTTTCTTCTGAAGGTTTACGATTTAACAAAAGATCAGTAATCTTTTCTTTTTGAGTAGCTGACAGTTTTAAATCATCATCCATTTTCCTTACAAAACCGTCAATTTGTTCTTTTTTAGAAATAGATTGGTCTTGAGATTCTTGCGCTATAGCTTGTGTCGATACAATTAGGAATAGCCCTAAGAATATCATAAAAATGTTTTTTTTCATAGTTTGGAGCAATTAAAATATTTTAAGAAATGATTTCTTAATAAAAGATAAAGATACTATTTTTTGAGTATTCATAAAAAAAGGGTCTCATACTTCTATGAAACCCTTAATAATATTATATATAGTATATATAGGAAAACTATTTTTTAGGATCTAAAATTAATGAGATACGTTCAGCAATATCTTGTAAGTGATAGCGAGTCATACGATCACCAGTTCTTCCAATTGCATTTCTAACATCTCTTCTTAAATTATTTAATTCTGCTCTAGCTATAGAACGAATATCACTTTGAGAAACATTAACATCAGTTCTACTAGCAAAGAATCTAGCAAAACCAGTAAGTGGAACTTGCTTGTCATTCATCAAATAAGCTAGACGATCTACATATGCACGTTGTAAGTTACGTCTATATACATCGGTAGTAACACCACGACTTAACTCACTCCAAATACTTTTGCGTAACTCTGTCATCATGTCGAGTAAAGAATAAGCTTCTCCTTTGTTAATAGCTTCATTTTCGATTAAACGAGCCATTCTTCCAAAATCAAGTAAGTTATTTAAACTTCTAACTTGAAAACTACGGATACGTTCTATATGACCAGCAGCTTCAATTTTGTTAAAAATATTTTCATCTAATAACCACTGAGGAGTTGTAAATAATTGTTTTCGCAGAAAATCCATAGCTCTTTGTTGCTTCTCTTTAGCAACATGTGTATAAACTGCACCTTCTTGATCATAAGTTTTATAGTACTCATAAACACCACCAACATTAGCTGCTACATGTCCCATATAACGATTGTATTGACCTACAACTTGATTGTACATAGTTTCTAAATCATCATAATTTTTACCATCTTCAGCAGTCCATTTTATTAAATTAGGAACAATTCGCTTCAAGTTTGCGATACCATATCCACTAGCTAACATAGCATCAGCTCCTAAATCTTCAGTTTGAGAACTAGGATCAATAACACCAAATTGTTGTCTTCCAAATCGATACATAGGGTCACCAGCATGTTCAAGAATCCAATTATCTAATGTCTTTTTCTCATCTTTTGCAGATGTATTTATAATAGGGCGATATCCCCATTTAATAGCATATTTATCATAAACACCAATATTAGGCATTAATGCTACATCACCATCACCTGGTTGTGCAACATAATTGAAACGAGCGTAATCCATTATTGATGGAGCAGTACCATATTTTTTAGTGAATTCAGGAGAACGTAATGATTCTACAGAATAGGCAACACTACTTCCCATATTATGAGGTAAACCTAAAGTATGACCTACTTCATGAGAAGAAACGAAACGAATTAAACGTCCCATAATTTCATCTTTAAAAGCAACACTTTGCGCATCTGGATTGATCGCAGCAGTTTGTACAAAAAACCAATTACGTAATAGTGTCATAACATTATGATACCAATTGATGTCACTTTCTAAAATTTCACCAGAACGAGGATCACTTACATGAGGCCCATTAGCATTAGGAATTGGAGATGCTAAATAACGCACTACAGAATAACGTACATCTTCAGGACTCCAATCTGGATCTTCTTCTTTAGTTGGAGGGTCTTTTGCTATAATAGCATCCTTAAAACCAGCAGCTTCAAAAGCAACTTGCCAATCTTCGATTCCTTGTTTAATATACTTACGCCATTGTTTAGGAGTAGCTCTATCTATATAGTATACAATCTGTTTTTTAGGAACAACAAGCTCTCCTCTTTTAAATTTTTCAAGATCTTCATCACGTACTTCAAGACGCCATCTATCTAGATATGTAACCGTTTTACTCTCCTGAGCATCTAATCCATAATCTGTTTGACCTCTAGAAAACCAACCAACTCGTTGATCAAAGTAGCGACGTTTCATTGGTTCTTTAGGTAGTAATATCATAGAGTTGCTCATTTCTAGTGATATAGAACCTGTGCTAGCATTAGAAGGGGGAGCGGCTGCATTGTATGTTTTTACATGTCGAGTTTCGATATTTAATGGATAACTACGAATTGTATCAATATAAGAACGATTGGCATCTAATCTTGAAACTTTGTATTGTCTACGACTACGATTTGGAAATCCTAATGCTTTTACATCTTTAGTAAATAATTCAGTTGCATCAATGACAGTTGCATTATTGATAGAATCTTTATGAAAGGCTTTTATAGGAAAAGAATATAGAATAGGCTCAAAATTAGAATTCACTACTGCCTCATGTATAGGTAAAGAATCTGCTGCATAAGTTTGATATGAAACAACTCTTAATAATACTTTTTTATTCTTTTTTTCCCAACGAAGTACTTGTGTGTTTTGCTTTCCTCCACCAAAACCAATACCAGAAGCTGTTTTAGCAATCCGAGTAACCATTAACATTTCTCTATTAAATAAAGAATCTGGTATTTCGTAGAAATATTTGTCATTAAGATTATGAACTGTAAATAACCCTTTATCACTTTTAGCCTTTTTAGTGATGACTTTATTGTAAGGTTTTATAGCATTCTTATCCTTTGAAGGCCTTTTTTTTGAAGCAGCTGCCGTCGCTGCTTTTGCTTTTCGAGGTTGCAAAATAGAACAACCAGACAATGTTGTTAAAGCAAACAACAATAATGAATATGATATTAATTTACGCATAGAAAAAAATTTAATCGGCCGAATTTAAACAAATCAAAATGCAGAAGCTGTGAAAGTATCGTTAAAGATTTAAGAAGAGACTTATATTGAATTAAAAAGCTTAAATATCTTTGTTAAAAGCTGTTAAGACTAGTGTTGTTTGGTATAAGTTTTTAGATTCAACTTTAGCTTTTAACCATGCAAATAAACTAATAATAAAGATATCCTCTTTTGCAATTTGATGACTAGCAATGGTTTGGTTTAATGTTGATGTAAAATTTTTATGATGTATTTGCTCAGGATATTGATGATATATTGAAATCATTTGTAAAAACGTTATTAATTGATGTTCTTCATTTTTTTTGAGCGAATGAAAATAACGTCGTTTAAAACTTTTTAATCGCGAATCAACTAAATCAAGATGTTCTAGTTCGATATGCAAAAGAATTTCGATAATATTTTTCTTAAGAATCCATGAAATATCTGTTTTTTTTGAATACCAGGTATCACTATGATGTAATTCTTTAAAAAGTTGATAGGCTTTAGCGATTTCATTTTGCTGAAAATAGAAAACAATTAAACATAATTTTATATCTAAAGAATAAGCAACTTGATTTTTGTATTTTTTATGAGGAAATATTGATAATAATTCAATTGCATCTGTAAATCGATGAGTATAATTATAATTTAATGTTTTTAATAATATAAACTGAGGATAGAAATGGTTATAATATTTTTTACGCTGAGAGTGCATATGATCTTCTATTTCTTTTAAATATTGAAGAGATGCTTCAAAATTTTTATTTCTAAAATATGCATTTGCAACATAATATAGAATATGAATGTAATAAAACAACTGATGCTCTTTTAAGTCATTTTTTAATGAAAGCTGAGTATATGTTGCAATAACAAAAGGAAAAACCTCATAATAATTATGAGTAAGATGTGCTGTGCTAGAAGTAATTTCTAAAATTTTATATAAGGATCTATATGTTAAATCACTGTCAATTATAATATTAAAGTCACGAAGAGTAGTCGTAATAATTTGATTGATGTTTAAAGAAGAATTAGTAAGTTGTTGCTTGACAGTAGCATAAAAAAGATTTAAATTTTCTTCTTGCTGTAATGCTTTTTTATTGGATTTGAATTTTTCTATAAAAACCTCTAATGATTGTGAAGTATCTAAATGTGCATGCTGAATTTGTGTATAATGGACCTCATTAAGAATGCTATAGATTTCTTGAGATTTTGCTTTTTGTTCAGCTTTACGCAATGTTTTAAATGCAATTTTAGGTTGATGGTATTCAAAAAAAATACGACTAGCCAAAAGTAATTTTAAAATCTCTAAATGTTCTGAAGTCTCTCCTTCTAAATTTTTTGTAGCTATAAAATCAATTAAACTATCATGTAATCGTTTACAAAGAGCATGATAAGCACCTTTAGCTGGTTTTTTATAGAGTACCATATCTATGTTATCGACATGAGTATTGGTGTCTAATAATTTGAATAATTGAATGTTTTTTGTATCGCCTCTTTTATTTTTTTGTTTTAAGTGACTTACGAAATTTAATTTCTCTTCAGAAGAAAGAATTGATATGATTTTAGAAATACTATTCATTTATACGTAAGTTTTGTTACTTAAAAATAACGTTTTAAATGAATTTTTATGATTTTTTAATGATAATATATCGTAAGTTTTTTAAATAAAATGAATTTGACTCAACTACATTAATCCGCACATTTGTTCTGTAATATCAAAATAAGTTAATCATCAAAAACAAATATCATGGATTATAAATTTAGTAATGAAACTATAGAAAAAGAAAAGCATGAAGATGTTATAAATCAAAATGTAGAAGTGTCCATAATACAAAAACCTACACCAGCTTTTATTGCAGCTTCTTGGGGAGCTCTTTTTGTGGGAATGATCTCTTTTTGTGTTGGTTTATGGAATGCAAATATGGTGTTAAATGAAAAAGGATATTATTTTACCATCTTACTTTTTGGATTGTTTTCGGTAATTTCTGTACAAAAAAGTGTAAGAGATAGATTAGAAGGGCAATCAGTAACAGATATTTATTATGGATTAAGCTGGTTTGTTACTATAGCATCGATTTTATTATTAGTAATAGGACTATGGAATGCAGAAATGGAGTTAAGTGAAAAAGGATTTTATGGAATGTCATTTATCTTAAGTTTATTCTCAGCAATTGCAGTGCAAAAAAATACACGAGATAAGAAATACTTAGAGGATTTAGAAAATCAAAAATAGCATCAAAAGAAGAAACCTGTCTATAGGTTTCTTGTTTTGATGATTACAAAAGACAGTTACGTGGCTGTAACTGTCTTTTAATAATATTTAGAAAAGAATTACTAAAAATAATAGGATGAGCACGAAATTTAGAAAAGAACTGAAAATTTTAGTACAGAATAAAGTGATCTCTAATACTATTGCAGCTAATATTTCGGATTATTATGATGCGAAAAATGCTAAAAACCCTACTCGATTATTTACGGTATTTGGTGTATTTGGAGCAGTATTAATAGGAGCAGGTGTTATTTTAATGCTAGCGCATAACTGGGATCATCTCTCTAAAACATTAAAAACAATAATAGCGTTTGTACCACTATTAGTCTCGCAAATCTTAGCAGTTATCTCAATAATTAAGCAAAAAAGTATAACGTGGAAAGAAGTTTCAGCAACACTGTTATTGTTTGCAATAGGAGCATCTATTTCGTTAATTAGTCAGATTTATCATATTGACGGAGCTTTAAGTACATATCTTATTACATGGATCATTTTGGCAATTCCTTTGATATACCTGTTAAAATCACATGCGGTAACAATAATTATAATATTAATAAATAGTTATTATGCTTTAGAAGTAGGATTGTTTACTTATAAAAATAATGATACACCATGGATGTATGTTTTTGTTTTATTATTATTAATACCACATATTGTTAGGACAATTAAAAAAGAAACTTCTCAAAATATTGTTACAGTTTACAATTGGATTTTGCCTATAAGTATTTTAGTAGCATTAGGTAATTTTATAAAAGAGGATAAAATAGCAGGAATATTGATCTATATAATAGTATTTGGATTATTATATAACATAGGGAAATGGTGGTCTTTTTATGGAAAACAAAGAACTCTTAGAAATGGATATCTAATATTAGGATCTTTAGGAACAATAATAATGGGGGTATTGTTAACTTTTAATTGGAGTTGGGATGACATGTTATACAACACAATAAACAATCGACAAGACGTATTGTTAACGATAACACTATTTATGTTTAGTATTGGATTGTTTCTATATAATTACATAAAGTTTGGTCTTAAAAGACAGAACGCCTTTCAAGGAGCATTTATCGTATTTGTTATATTAATTCTTTTTCAAAACAGTTTAGGAAATGCACCAGTTATAATATCGAATATTCTAGTATTTATACTAGGAGTATCAATTATTAAAATAGGGTCTGATCAATTAAGTTTTGGAAAACTCAACTACGGAATACTCATTATAACAATATTATTAATCTGTAGATTCTTTGATACGGATTTGAGTTTTGTATGGAGAGGAATAGTATTCGTAATAGCAGGAATCGGTTTCTTCTTAACAAATTATGGAATGCTTCGCAAGAAAAATAAAATAGATAAACATATTATATAAAGTACGATGAGTGAGAAATTAATGAAATATGGAAGTTTATTTGTTGCGAGTTACTGTGTTGTAATGTTACTGTTTTATAAAACTAAAATAGATACAATTTTAATAGGAATATTAAGAGAACTATTAACAATACCTGTAATACTCTTGACAATCGTATTAACAGTACTTAATTTGATTAGAGTTCTTAAATCAAGAGGAGTTGAGTTTAGTAGTATCTTATTAGTAGTAATAAATATAATGACATTGCTATTAATATTTTACGGAGGTGAAATTTAAAAAAATCAATAATCATGAAAATTAAATATAAAGTATGCATAGCAATTGTAGTGTTTTTGATTCAATTAAGTATTCCAGTAAAAATTATTTATGAGAAAGAAAGTGTGTTATTAACAGGTATAGCTCATAAATTTAAAATGAGACCGATAGATCCGTCTGATCCTTTTAGAGGGAAATACATTATACTTAAATATGAAGAAAACAAGGTGGAAACACTAGATACCAATTATGTGAGAGGGAACGATATATATTTGAAAATAGAAAAAGATAACGAAGGGTATGCAAAAGCAACTCAAGTTCAATACACTCCCTTTAATGATGAAACGTATATAAAAACAAAAGTTAAGCACTATAATAAAGAAACTCAATTGGTGTATTTTGATTTACCTTTTGAACGTTTTTATATGGAAGAAAGCAAAGCTTATGATGCTGAGTTAGCTTATAATGAAGTTATACGTGATACTTCTAATAATATGTATGCAATGATATACATAAAAAAAGGAAAAGGAGTATTAGATAATGTGATGGTTAATGAAATGCCAATTCAAGATTTTACAGAAAAAAATAAAAGCGGCACTCAGTAAGGTTAAGTGCCGCTTTTGAATAAACAAAATCTAATCTCAAAATTTATATTTCTGGGGAAAAAAATATAAAAAAGCGAATCTATAAGATCAATTATTGATTGTGTTTACAAACTAAGTATAATCGAGAATATATTATGGGGTATCTCAAAATAGTTATATTTCAATAATTCGATTTATTTTATATCTCAAATTTACGTAAGAAGAATAGATTAAACGATGACGGAGATCACAGTGTGTTTTAGATCACATTTTTTTTTAAGAGGAAAAAGAATAAATAAAGAGAGCTGAAATATAGTTTGTTGTATTGTAAGTCTTTGTTTAATTGATGTTTGTAGATGTTTTGTTATTGAGGTAGATGATTGATGGTATTTCTTAAATTAAGAATTAATTAACACTTATTAAGAACTTTTTGGATTTGTAAATAAAAAAAGAGAGCACGAAGCTCTCTTTTTATTCTAATATTGTAAATAAGTTTTAACCTATTATTTCAACAAATAAACCATTATCAGTTTTTTCAACTTTAGCTAATTTATTTTTGGTTAAACCTTTTATAGTTTTATCCCATTTTTTATTACTCAATCCTGATGATGCTTTAAGAGTATTTAAATCCATAGGAGAATTATCTTTTAATAAAGCAAAAACAGTTTTTTCATCTTCAGTCATAGCAACCTGCTTTTTCTCAGGACGCATTTGAGGGAAAAATAATACTTCTTGTATAGAAGGATTATTTGTTAAGAACATAATCAAGCGATCCATACCAATACCTAAACCAGAAGTAGGAGGCATACCATACTCTAATGCACGTAAGAAATCATGATCAATAAACATAGCCTCATCATCTCCACGATCTGCTAATGCTAATTGAGACTCAAAACGTTCTCGTTGATCAATAGGATCATTAAGCTCAGAATATGCGTTAGCGATTTCTTTACCACACACCATTAATTCAAAACGTTCAGTAAGTTCAGGATGATCACGGTGTTCTTTAGTAAGAGGACTCATTTCCTTAGGATAATCAGTAATATATGTAGGCTGAATATAATTACCTTCACATTTTTCTCCAAAAATCTCATCGATAAGCTTTCCTTTCCCCATAGAACTGTCAACTTCGATTCCCATACCTTTTGCAGCTTCACGAAGTTCATCTTCAGACTTACCAGTAATATCAAAACCAGTAAATTCTATAATTGCATCGGTCATAGTAACCCTACGATATGGAGCTTTAAAATTAATACGATGCTCACCAAAAGTAGCTTCAGTTGTACCATTAACAGCGATAGCACAATATTCTAGTAGCTGCTCAGTAAACTCCATCATCCAATTATAATCCTTGTATGCTACATAAATTTCCATAGCAGTAAATTCTGGATTATGAGTACGATCCATTCCTTCATTACGGAAGTTTTTAGAAAATTCGTAAACACCATCAAAACCACCAACAATTAAACGTTTCAGATATAATTCATTAGCAATACGCATATATAAAGGTATGTTTAATGAATTGTGATGAGTTATAAATGGCTTAGCCGAAGCTCCACCAGGAATTGACTGAAGAATAGGCGTCTCAACTTCAAAATACTCACGCTCGTTAAAAAACTGACGCATAGCATTAAAAAGTTTGGTACGCTTTACAAAAATATCCTTAACATGAGGATTTACTACTAAATCTGCATAACGTTGTCTGTAGCGTAACTCTGGATCATTAAATTCATCAAAAATAACACCATCTTTTTCTTTTGGTAAAGGAAGCGGTTTTAATGATTTACTTAATAAAGTAAAATCTTTTACCATTACAGTAATCTCACCTACTTTGGTAGTAAATAATTCTCCTTCTATTCCTATGATATCACCTATATCAAGTAATTTTTTATATACATTATTATACTTAGAGGTATCGTCACCAGTACAAATTTCATCACGATTAAAATATACTTGAATACGTCCGTCAGCATCTTGTAACTCTGCAAAAGAGGCAGAACCTTGAATACGTCTAGACATTAATCTACCTGCTATGATCACCTGTTTCCCCTCTTTGTACTCCTGTTTAATCTTTATAGAAGTAGAATTCACGGGATATAAATCCGCTGGATAAGGGTTGATACCTAGGTCTCTTAAGGTAGATAGTTTTTCTCTGCGTACAATCTCTTGTTCTGATAGTTGCATAATTACTTTAATTTTAAGCGAGCAAAGATACAAAGTATGTAGCAATCATTCAAGAAGAAAAGAACCTTAACATAACCTTATTTATGATGAAAACTAAATGTGATTTTAAGTAAAAGATCTAAACATGAAATATAATGAAAACTGTAACAAAATAAGATTAATTAAGACCTATAGAGTATATATCTTTACATCGTGTAAATGATAGATTAATTATATCTTTGTAATAAAATAATATGAGTATTTGGAGAGTTTTATTGTCGATTTTTTTTCCACCATTAGCCGTTCTAGATAAAGGTTGCGGTTCTATAGTAATTGTGTTTTTGTTAACTTTATGTGGTTGGATACCAGGAGTAATTGCGGCTTTGGTAATTTTAAATAATCCTAATAGATAAAAATGCTTTGTTAGCGTAAAAAATAAGCAATAATCCTAGTTCTCTAATAATACAAAATAGCATTAGAACATGAATAAAGAGATACAGTTACAAGAACTAGGTTTAAAAGACTATAAAGAAACGTGGGATTATCAAGAAACTTTGTTTAAAGAAGTTTTAGATATAAAAATTAAAAATAGAAGAGAACAAGCAGGGTTGCAAACTCCAAATCATTTTCTTTTTGTAGAGCATCCACATGTTTATACATTAGGTAAGAGTGGTGATATAAGTAACTTGTTGCTTAATGAAGAGCAATTGACAGAGAAAGGGGCGACTTTTTATAAAATAAATAGAGGAGGCGATATAACTTATCATGGCCCAGGACAAATAGTTGGATATCCAATTTTAGATTTAGAAAACTTTTTCACAGACATACATAAATATTTGCGATTTCTAGAAGAAATGGTAATTCTTACTTTAGCAGAATATGGAGTAAAAGCAACTCGTAGCGATGGAGAAACAGGAGTATGGCTGGATGTAGGAACTCCGTTTGCAAGAAAAATATGTGCAATGGGAGTAAGAGCGAGTAGGTGGGTAACAATGCACGGATTTGCATTAAATGTGAATGCTGATTTAGGATATTTTGATAATATAATTCCTTGCGGAATAAAAGGAAAGGCGGTAACCTCATTACAAGTCGAATTAGGAGTAAAAGAGATAAACGCATCAGAAGTAAAAGAAAAACTATTAAAGCATTTTAAAACATTATTTGAAGCAGAATTCATAAAATAATATAAATAAAATAGTACTATGAAATCACCTCGTCAATTAAGAAGAGGTGATTTTTTTTATATAAAACATCGATTTACACAATAAATAATACTTGTAAGATGTTTTTATGAGATATAAAAAAAACATAAATTTATAGAAGTATAAAATCATATCGATAATCAACATCTTTCTCAATCAAATAACCTGAGATTATAATAAAGGATATGATATATCTTAAATAAAAAATAAAACTTAAATCAAAATTATAATGGTTTCAGCAAAGTTGTTTGTGCTAAAACAAGAACGAGAACTTTTATGGATTGATACAGATTATTACAGAGAAACTAGTCGTGAAAATGGAAGACCAACATCAGAAGTAATAGGAGGATTGCTTACATGTAGTTTCGTTCCAGAGAGAGGCGATGATATTTTTTTGAATTGGATGTTAAAAGATTCTATAGATGATACTGGTCAAGAAAAAGATAAAATGGAAGAAGGTAAAATCTGTTTTTATGAAAACGGATTTGATTATCCTGCAACCAAAACATATAAATTTAATGATGCTTTTTTAATATCGTATGAAGAAACATTTTCTGCACTAAGTGGTATGCAAGCTATACTTAAGATTTCGCCAGGAATTCAAGACTATGGGATTTATTTTTTAAAACGATGGAATGTAAGCCATATCTCACCAGAAAGTGAATCTTATCCTATACAAGAAGAAAAGAAACCAGAAGTTGTTAAATGTTATTATACAGATTTAGAGGGAAATAAAAAGGCCAGCCCAAGAACTGGAGAAGAAATATATGTGGTACTCGAAACGAAAAATGCCATAGGAGAAACTATTGATATTGATTTGAGTAATCATACCAAAGATTTTATTTACAAAGGCGAAGTGATTGAAAACGATGTTCTTAAAGATTATACAGTTAATAGTAGTGTAGAGAAAATAAAAATAAAAGTTATTGCTCAACAAGAGGGAAATAGAGATTCTATAAAACATTAAAACTATGGCAACATTAACTACAAAACCGAGTAATACATTAAGTATAGTATATCAAAAAGTAAAGAAAGCATATTTAGCCGAAAAAGAAATTGTAGGATCAGAAGAATCAGGAGAATTTTACCCTTACACATTTAAAGGGAATAATAATACGACAGGTAGTACTAGAAAAGAAAGAATAGCTAAGATTATTTATGATAATATAAAACCTACACTTGATAAACAAAATCAAACTACAACAAAAGAAAAAGTAAAAAAGGCATTAGAAAAGAATAGCTATAAAAAGGGAGATTGTATAGAAATACCATTGATAAAACCAGTAGTCAAATTTAATAAGCTAACTAAAGTTAATTTCGGGAAAGAGGTATATATAGTCATTCAAACTGAACATATGCCAGAGAGAGAAATAAAAATGAATCTTAAACAAGGCAAAGAAAAAGTGTTTGCCAATGTAGGAGATCCAATTTATGTTACGCAAAATGAACAAGCAATATTTAAGTTTACAGCGATAGTAGGTGAATTTAGTAAGCAAAAAATAGTAGCTAATGCAGCCGATTTTAAAGACTACGCAATTACTAAAATTAAACTAGAATCTACCGATTCAGATAAAAATAAAGAATATAAAGATGCTTTAAAGAAGGTTGAAGGAGAAAAGACGTATTTATATATAGCAATGGATGCAGAACCAGAAGATCAAAATTGGTTCGAAGTGAAATATGAAGAAGTTGTTGATAATAGACCAAACCTTTGGTATTATGGAGAAGGAAATTGGCTTGAGATTGGAGATAATTCTACTTTAGAATATATAATTTATTCTAATGGTGAGATAAAAAAGAATAAAGTAAAGAATCCTCGAAAAGTAATATATTACTATTTTGACAAAAATAACAATGAATATAATTTAGGAGAACTTAAAGCTCATAAAACTAAAAGACATACAAAAAAAGATAAATTGTCTTTAAAAGAAGAATATGTGGTATTGGTTTATGTTAAAGATATTAAAGGGTATAATAGTGGGAATGTTAAATTTAATTTTGCTACATGGAATAGTGATTCTCAAAGATGGTATATCAATCCTGATTGTTTAGCAGGTTTATTAGGTGCTATGATAGAAGAAAGTATTGAGGATCTAGGATTTAATGGGTTTAGTATAAGGAATGGAAATACAGCTGGAGGAAGTTCTTCACATATTAATGGTGAAAAAGGAGATTTAAGATATTTAAATACAAATAAGGATGGAAATGCTACTCATTTGCAATATTCAAATTTTGATTATGATAGACAAGTGAAATTCAACAATGCTTTGTATAAATTTGGATGGGGTAGAACAGGTAAAATGTATTCTGAAAACTTTAATAGAGAAGTTGAACAATTTGTTTTTGATGAAAAAAGTAATAAAAAAATTAAAACAAAAGTCACTATCAGTACCTTATTACCACATACCAAACATATGAAGAAAACAACAGGAAAAGTAAAATATAGGCATCATCATCATCTTCATTTAACGGGATTTGATTTTTCTAAAGTAAAAGAAATATGAGAATATTAATGCTATTAGTTTTTTTATTGACTATTGTAAACTGTAAAGAAACTTCAGAAAATAAAAAAGGAAAAGAAGAATTTGTAATAAAAACTTTGGAGAAAGAAAATGATTTTAAAAAATGTATTGAAAAACTTGAAGAATATAATGGAGAAACTATAGGGGTAATTAAAGAATATGTAATAGAAAATGATTCAGGTTTTTTTCTTAGAGAAAAAAAACTTGATAAATCTTTAAAATGTTTGAGTAATTTTTTTAAAGAAACGAAAGCTCAAACAGGAGATGATTTTTTCTATGATATTAATCATAAAATATATTATCCGTTTTTTAAGAAAAATTATAAAGAGAACTTCATTGTAATAGGGAGTTTTGTACAGTTTTATGGAGAAAATGATATTCCGGGAGTATTCTTTCAATTAAATGTATTAGATAAGAAAGGAGAACAAATAGATTATTTAATAGTATACAGTCGTTTTGCTTTTGAGATTTCATATCAATATGATTTTTCTATAAAAAATGAAATAATAGGAATAAAAAAGCATATTGAAGAATATGATATTGAAGAAGATAAAATTACTGAAATTATAGATTTGGAAAATTATTATGAATTAGATAAAAAAGGAGTTTTTCAAAAATTAGATGCAAAAAGTATAAAGGAATTGAAAAAATAAAGTAGTTAGAAAAATACTAGATAGACCTATTATCATTATTAAAAGAAATGTTTAACAATTCTAAAGCCAAAAAGATTATTAAATAAAGACATGAATCGATTAGTATACATCTTTTTTACGGTAATAATATTTATTAACCTGAATTCGATCTAAGGGTTTATAAGAATAGTGTTAATTGGTCTGATTTGGTAGTTTCAAATTTGATAGCAGGT
>CANMKX010000001.1 GCA_947498595.1 uncultured Aquimarina sp. | reverse complement strand
ATTCAGTACTTTAATTTACTAAATATTCTGCTTTTTCTATACTATAAAATCAGATTTCTTACATCGAATTCAGGTTATTAGTGAAATTGCGTATCTTCTTGGCTATAGTAATCCTCAATATTTCAGTAAAGTATTCAAAAAACATACTCTTTTATCTCCTACAGAATTTAGATTAGTTAATTAAAAATAATTAGCAACTAAAATATTTCACACAATATTTTCCAATTTTAATAAGACTTCTTCCCTCCTATTTATAAGATTCATAAATCAATATTTATTTATGAATCTTATAAATTTTATTCTTACTTCTTTACTTTTATTAATTTAGCCTATCAATTTGATGAAACGTACGAATACATTACGTATTATAACTCAAATCATTTTAAGAAAAAATGAATACAATCCAGCTTCCAAATGCATTAGATTTAGAAACTTCACAAGCTGTTCAAATTTATCATTATAGAACTTCAAAAGAAATTTCTAAACAACAGATTATTCTAAATCAAAATGCTTTTAGCTTTTTAATTGAAGGTAGTAAAGAGGTGATCTTCAATAACTCAAGTATATCTATTGATAATCATAGATTTTTAATCATGAAATCTGGTCATTGTTTAATGACTGAAAAATTATCTGAAATAAAAAACTATACAAGTATTCTTCTATTTTTTACGAATGAAATTTTATTTAAATTCATCCAAAAATTTGGGTTAACAAACAATAAGTTATCTTCAGAATATAAATCTATTCATTCCTTCAAATACGATGAGTTTATCAAACGTTTTGTTGATAGCTTAATAGATATATCTAAGTTATCTAAAACAACACAAATAAAATTAGCTGAAATAAAATTTGAAGAAATAATGCTCTATCTTATTGAGAAACATGATACTTCTATTCTATTTTCTTTAATCTTACACAATGATAATCTTACACAAAATTTCACACGTACTGTTGAACGTAATCAATTAAACAAGCTCTCTTTAAAACAATTAGCCTTTTTATGTAATATGAGTATATCGACATTTAAGAGAGAGTTTGAAAAACATTATTCTGAATCACCTATAAAATGGTTTCAAAATAAAAGATTAGAGCACGCTCATTATTTACTTAATCACAAGCAAAAAAAATCTTCTGAAATATATTTTGAAGTTGGTTATGAAAATTTGTCTAGTTTCATTCAGGCCTATAAGTCAAAATACCATATAACGCCTAAACAACATCAAAAATAATGAGCTTTTTGCAACAGTTTGTGAACCTTTAGGAATACTGTTTTGATTAAGTTGCTCCTAAATTTGTAGCATATTTAAAACATTACAACATGAAAAAAGTAAATTTTATTTTCACGCTATTTTTAATTCTTTCAACAACAGTTTTCGCACAAAAAACATTTACACTATCTAGTAATGATTTAGGTGGTCAGGCTACAAAAATCGAAGAGTTTAATGGTTTTGGCTGTACTGGAGATAATATATCTCCTCAATTATCATGGAAAAACGCACCTAAAGGAACAAAAAGTTTTGCTATTACAATGTATGATCCAGATGCACCAACGGGAAGTGGTTTTTGGCATTGGATCGTTTTTGATATTCCATCAAATGTAAGTGAATTGGTTACTAATGCAGGCGATATCAAATTAAATTTAACTCCCAAAGGAGTTGTTCAAAGTATAACTGATTATGGTATTAAAGGGTATGGAGGTCCGTGCCCACCCGAAGGCCATGGATTTCATCAATATATAATTACAGTTTATGCATTAAAAACAAATACCTTAGGTCTTGACGAAAATATAAACCCCGCTATTGTTGGCTTTAATCTTTGGAATCAAACATTAGAAAAAGCAAGTATTACTGCTTATTATAAACGATAAACATATACAGCTTATAACTAAATAACCTTTCACCATCTTTGTCGTGATAAGGTTATTTTCTCTTTATATAATATTAGTAATGCATAGTTGAATTTGTAAAATACTTTTCAGTTATTTCTATAAAAAGTAATCAGAACTCACTAAAAATAAAATACTGATTTTTTACTTCGTGAATGTTATTTCATGTTCTATATTACGTCTTTTCGTTTATTAAACCGATTATTTTTTATTTTAAAAATAATCGGTTTAATAAATCCTCCAGCTAATGGTCCTATAATCAGTATTCGAGGCAAAAAACCAAACATTATAGATTTCCAGTTTATAACAAATTCAACGAAATTAATATAATCACTAGATAAAATAGCCAAAAGTGTGCCTAATAGTGTCCCTACAGTTCCAGAAAACAAGAGACCAAATAGCAATCCATATATCAATTTATTTTTTGTTCTAAACCATTTATTAAGTAATTTATTAAAGGATTAACGTTATATCTAAATCAACCAAAATACTTTACACAACGACTCCTTACATTAAAAATTCAAGAATTAATCTATCTCTTATCTCAAGAAGAATCCTTTAAAGACTTTATTCGTAAAATAAGCTTTAATACTTATCAAAATGTTGATTTATTAACGAATATAGTGCATCAAAATTTATACAATCCGATAAAAGTAGAAGAATTTGCATTTTTATGTAATATGAGTTTATCTACTTTTCAACGAAAATTTAAACAAACATATGGTATTTCTCCTGCAAAGTATATTGAGCAACAACGAATAGAAAAAGCTAAATTACTACTGATAAAAACAAATAATACAATCTCGAGCATCAGTTTTCAATTGGGCTATGATACTTTATCCCATTTCTCTAAAGTTTTTAAAAAGAATAATAATATTTCTTCTTCTGAATTTAGAAAAAATCTACGCAATCAATCTATTTGACTATAAAAAATTGGTCTTAATAAAATGTTCTTATCATTTACCTAAACATAAATCAAATAAAAAAACAGCAAACAAACAACTCATTATAAACAACTTGAATTATTCTTTAATTAAATAAAGACAGTTCATTTTAGTTAAAAAATTAAAAAAATTTTATTTAATTAGGAATCCTAACTATATTTGTATTGCAGTAATGCATCAATTCTAAATATTAAAAAAATGAATACATCAATTTTCTATCATGCAGGTTGTCCAGTTTGCATCAGTGCAGAACAAGACATTGTCGATTTAATTGGAGCTAATAACGTTGAAATTGTAAATATTGGTATAGATAAAAATCGAATTTCTGAAGCAGAAAAGGCAGGTGTAAACTCTGTTCCTGCATTAGTTACCCCAAATGCTAATGTATTGCACATTAACTTTGGAGCCTCTATTACAGCTGTAAAAAGTTAATTCTTTCAAACTTAAAGTAGTTAGGATTCCTAATGTTATTAATTTTTAAAAACAAAAAAATGAAACAAGTACTATTATCAATAGCAATCATACTGTTGTATACAATATCAATTTCGGCACAAAAGAAAGAGTATAAAAATAATGACTTCAAAATTAAAAAAGTTAGTGTTAGTCATAAGTCAGATTTTGGGGTAACTATTTGGGAAATAAACGTGGAAGGAACTGCTGGAAAAACAAAACCTATAAAGGCTGGTCAATTAGATGGTGCTCCAGTTTTGGGCTATGTCTTTCCTACAAGTTTAAATCCTATAGATGTTGGATTTAATCAAACAGAAGGTATCGTAGCACTAGCTCTAACATCGCATCCTGATTTTGACGACACACCACTCTGGGATGAAAATAATGATCAAATATTTAATAATGATGGGATTGTTTGGCATCCTCATTGGGTAATTCTTCGTAAGGATAATAGAGTTGCTGGTGGATTTTCGGTGAAACAATTTAAAAAAGCTGACAATACTGTTATTCTACCTCCAACTAACCCTGGAATGCCAATGTATATGGATTCTCCAGGTTATCCCGTCACAACCATAAATAATACTATAAGAGTAGTAGTTCCGGATTATCGAATCAATCATAAAGCTGATTTTAATTATGATGGCGTAACTGCATTTATGAAAGTAAATACCAGTAATAATGATTTACCTATGCTTGGTGTATACCAAGTTTTTAGTATTGCAAGTAACGATTTATCATTGCCTTATAAAGTAAAAAAGTAATATCATGAAAGTAGCAGTTTGGGACACATACGTAAAAAAAGAGGATGGTAAAATTATGCATTTTGATATTCTTGTTCCTGATGATTTAACTGATAAAGAAATTGTTTTTAGTTTGGTTAATAAATATTTAGACACTAAAGATTTCAAAACTAACAAAATAACTACGAATGAATGTCAATTATGTCATGTAGAACAAGCAACTGACGAAATAGTTTTATCAATTGAGAAGACTGGTTATTTCATTATAGAAATGGAAAATTGTGGTTAATTTAATTAGGATTACTAACTTTGCCTATCAAACTAATTTTGATAGGCTTTTTTATGAAAGAAAGTGCATTTAATCCAAAACACCAAGAAGTCAATATCTCTAGTAAAATTGTTGCTGGAATGGAACGAATCTCAGAAGTATTTAAAATTTTACTATGGGAAAAAGCTAAATTAGTTGGTTTGAGTCCAATTCAGATTCAAATACTAATTTTTGTTGCTTTTCATAATCGAAATTTATGCAATGTAAGTCATCTTGCTAAAGAGTTTAATGTTACAAAACCAACTATTAGTGATGCCATTAAAGTTCTAGATAAGAAAAAACTAATCATAAAAGATTTTTCCTCTTCTGATAGTCGTAGTTATTCTATTGTTTTATCCGAATTAGGTACAGATATTGTTGCTCAAACATATGATTTTTCCAATCCATTAAAAAAACAGATTGACAACTTCTCCCCTAACGAATTAGAAAGTCTATTTGAAACTATAAGTCATTTGATTTATAAATTAAATCGCAACGGAATATTAAATGTTCAAAGGACTTGTTATGGATGTACGTTTTATAAAAAAAACAATGAAAGTGATTATTGTACTCTGCTAGAAAAAGATTTACTAAGTAAAGAAATTCGATTGGATTGTCCTGAATATGAAGAGAAAACTCATAATTAATCAAGTAGTAATATATTAATATTTCAGTATCAGTAAGCTCTAACCTGTATATAATAAGATAATCATTAATTCACCGCTTCTAAATTTGCTATATTTAGCCTTTCATTCATTCTAAATCAAAACTAAAATTCATTCATGAAAAACTTCCAATTCATTTTATTATTATTTATTTTTTTTTCGTGTGATAATAATGATATAATAGATTCTAAAAAATTAAAATCATCTTCATTCCAAAATAAATCTGCTAATAATTGTCCGTATGTAACTGTGTCATATAAAATAGAAGATGCTGATTATATTGTAGATAGAAAAGAAGATTTACAATCTGTGATCAATAATGCCAATCCTAATGAAATAATTTATATAAAAAATGATGTACGATTCGATTTTAATGATCAAGATTGTCAATATTTAAATAGCAATTGCTATTCTAATGCTAATTATGAATGTTATTTTATAATAATCGATAAACCTTTAAAATTAGTTAGCGGAAGAAGTAATAATTCTAATGGAGCCATATTGTCATCTAATAAACCTGGTGCGAAATTAATTAGAGTAGAATCTGATAATGTTTTAATAAGTGGTCTAACAATTCAAGGGAATGATTTCGATATTGGAGACGCTCAATATATCCCATCCGTAACAGACGGAATCTTTATTTGTAATTATAATAATTTATCTATCGAGAATTGTGAAATATCGGGTTGGTCACAAGCAGGAATACATCTAAAAAATTCTATAGAAAACAAAATTATTAATAATTACATACATCATAACAGAAGAACTGAACTTGGCTATGGAGTATCTTTAAATACTATTGATGACAATACCTCGAATGCTTTAATTTCATGTAATTATTTTGAATACAATCGGCATGACATCACTGGCTCGGGTAACAAAAATGAAAGTTATGAAGCTTCATTCAATACAGTAGGTCTCGGCGGAGCTATTTTTAGTCATAGTTTTGATATGCATGGAGATGGTGAATATGAAAACGATTGTATCAACAATGTAGCTGGAAATCTAATTAATATCCATGATAACAAATTTAACAATAAATCAATACCAGCTTTTAGAATTAGAGGTATTCCTAATGATCATGTCAAAATTTTTAATAATATATTTGCTCACAGTTCAGAATGTGAAGCTATAAAACAAAGTATCTGCTCGCATTTACAATCATCATTTAATACTTCTAAGATTAAAATATCTAACAATAGCTATAATGATCATGATCAAATTGATTTTTCGAATCAATTATTATATTTAAATAATAATGATAATATAATTAAATATTCTTTTTCTGACAGATGTGAATATCCTACTACTATATCTAAAGGTTGGAGTAATTATACCGAATTTTTAGTCGGTAATTGGACTAACAACGGAACTGATGATCTTGTCGCTTATCACAAAAGACTAGATGAGTTACATCTTTATAAATACCGTTATGATGGTACTGGATTTTATTCTGGATACAAGAAAATAAGTCACGGTTGGAGTAATTATACCGAGTTTTTAGTCGGTAATTGGACTAATAATGGAACTGATGATCTTATTGCTTATCATGAAAGACTAGATGAATTGCACCTTTATAAATATCATTATGATGGTACTAGATTTTATTCTGGATATACCAAAGTAAGTCATGGTTGGAGTAACTATACCGAATTTTTAGTTGGTAATTGGACTAATAACGGAACTGATGATCTTATTGCTTATCATAAAGGTCTAGATGAATTACACCTTTATAAATATCATTATGATGGCACTAGATTTTATTCTGGGTATACCAAAGTAAGTCACGGTTGGAGTAACTATACCGAATTTTTAGTTGGTAATTGGTCTAACAATAAAACCGATGATCTTATTGCTTATCACGAAGGACTAGATGAATTACATCTTTATAAATTTAGAGACGATAAAAGTGAATTCTATTCTGGATATGAAATACTTCGAAATGATTTAAAATCATTTAAAAAATTCTTAGTAAATGATTTAAATCAAAATGGTAGAGATGATTTAATTGGTATAAATACAAATAATGAGTTATATATATTAATGAAAGATGGTGAAGTAGTAAATATTTATATTGGATTATTCTCAGACTTGAAATTTTTACTTAGTGGAAAATGGAAATAATATGAATATTGATAAAATAGCACTTAATATTAAAAAAGCAGAAAACGGAATTTATTATTCAAAATCTGACTCAAGCATATCCTATCCAGAAAAAGGAAACGAAAATTGTTTGCAAATTGAAGAAAATAGTTTTTGGTTTAATCATCGAAATAATGTCATAGCAGAAAGTGTACAAAAGCATAGCCCTAACAAAATGTTCTTTGATATTGGAGGGGGAAATGGATTTGTTTCAAAAAGACTTCAAGATGATGGTATAAAGACAATACTTGTTGAGCCAGGCAAAAAAGGAGCGACTAATGCTTATAAAAGAGGTATAAAAAATGTCTTATGTTCAACTCTTGAAGATGCTGATTTTGTTTCTAACAGCATTGACTCTGTTGGACTTTTTGATGTTGTAGAACATATAGAAAATGATTTTTCATTTTTGAATAATATTAATAAATATATGAAAATTGGGGGTTATATTTATATTACTGTTCCTGCTTTCAATTTCTTGTGGTCCAATGAAGATATTGATGCTGGTCACTTTAAAAGATATTCAACCTCTCAACTAAATAATTTATTAGAAAAATGTGGGTTCAGTATAGTGCAATCAACTTATATTTTTTCTATTTTACCTCTTCCCGTTTTTCTATTTAGGTCACTTCCTAGTAAATTAGGATTAAACAAAAAACCTAGTGAGTTACAGAAGCATCAAAATGAGCATAAACCAAAAAAAGGTATTCTTGATAAGGTTATGCAAAAAATTTGGAAATGGGAACTGTCTAGGATTAATAAAAATAAGAATATACCAATAGGTGGTAGTTGTTTTGTTATCGCTAAAAAAACAAGTATTTCTTAGATTCTATAACGTAATAAACTCCAAATTTTCTTTATTACTGTAGCGTTTTGCTTTTTTTATTCTCTACAGACTATATTAAAAAAGCAAAACGTTATAATATTTAAAGATAATTATATAGTTAATACATTGGATCATAATGTAGAGCATAGGTTTTATCAAGATACTTATTATGCCAAAGGGATAGGAATGATAAAATATAAAAGAAAATACCTATTCAACATAAAATAATTGAGCTGGAAATATCCGAAATTCTTTCAAAAAAAGCTTTTCAAAAGCTTAAAAATGAATATATAGAATCTAATATTAATTAACTATTTCTTGATCCTATTTATTTTAAAACAGTCACTCTTATCTAATGATTTATCCTATTATTAAATAAGATTAAAAAATACTGAATGACAAAAATTAAAAGAGAAGATATTCAAATAATTACCCGACATAGCAATTGGTCAAAAAAAGGCATTGATGATGTTTTAAAAAAAGAAATCTATCACGATAAAGAATCTTGGCATAAATTTCTCAAGTTACTCTTTATAAGTTTAGGTATTAGTTTTACTACAGCTGGTATCATTTTCTTTTTTGCTTATAACTGGATCGATTTACATAAATTCATCAAAATTGGATTAATAGAGCTATTAATTATCAGTCTAATACTTACAGTTGCATTTGCGAAAATACGTATAGAAATTAAAAACATTTTACTCACAAGTTCTTCTGTACTTGTAGGGGTATTATTTGCTGTTTTTGGTCAAATTTATCAAACAGGGGCTAATGCATATGATTTCTTTTTAGGCTGGACAATATTTATTACAATATGGGTTTTGATTTCTAATTTTGCTCCATTATGGCTTCTTTTTATTACTTTAATCAATACTACATTCATATTATATTCTCAACAAGTTGCCCATGATTGGTCAGAGGTTTTCATTTTTACATCGCTTTTTAACATCAATCTTTTACTTTTAATCATTTTTAAAATTATAAAGGAAGTAAATAAAAAAGTCAGAGTACCGCTTTGGTTTTCTAATATAATAGCATTAGCTACTATATCTTTTAGTACTATAGGAATTATAATAGGAATTTTTGAAGATAATGAAACTTCTTTTGTAGTCTTAGTTTCAATTACATTAATAATATATGTAATTGGGATTATATATGGATTAAAATCAAAAAATAGCTTTTATCTATCTATAGTTTCATTTAGTACTATTATCATAATTTCTTCTTTACTAATAAAATCTTCAAGCGATCCAGCTACTTATTTTTTTCTCTGCCTATTCATAATCGGAAGTGTAACATTTGTAATAAAAAAATTAATTGATCTTCAAAAAAAATGGATAAACTAACTCATATAAAATCCTTATTAGATACTATTCGTTTATCAGAAGGATCAAAGTTTGAATGTGACGAAAATTCTATTTTAGAAGAATATTCGCTTATAAAAGAAAATAAATCCAATTTAATTATTAAAATTCTTTCAATTTTTGGTGGTTTTTTAGCTACACTGGCTTTTATTGGTTTTATATTAATTGCAGGTCTTTATAATTCTGAATATGGTTTATTAATAGTTGGACTAGCTTTTATAATAGCTGCAATTTGGCTTAATAAAATATATCACAAACTCGTTATAGATACACTTAGTGTTTCAGTTTATATAATTGGTATTGCCTTGCTTGCTTTTGGATTATTAGAGATGAATATTGATGAAAATCTTATTGCTATACTTATAACTTTTATCGCTATTGGTTCTTTGTGTATTATGCAAAATTTCATATTGTCATTCATTTCAATACTTGCTATTAGCGGAAGTTTTCTTTTTCTTATCGTGTCTAATGAATTATACCTTTTAATCTATTTATATATTACTATATATACGCTAGCAGTAATGTATATATTTTTAAATGAAGTCAAAATACTTTCTTCATCAAGCAAAAAAATATCTCGTCTTTATAATCCTATCAGAATTGGTAGTGTTATTTCGTTGTTACTGGGACTTATTTTGAGTAGTAAAAAATTTTGGACTCCGATCTCTCAAGATTACAGTTGGTTAGCTTCAATTGTAATGATATTGGTTACTTTGTATACTATCTCAATTATTCTACAAATTTATGACATAAAATCAATTAGAAACAAAACATATATCTATGCTTTAAGCATTTTCATATTAATATCAACGATATTTTCTCCATCTATTACTGGAGCAATTATAATCATCTTGTTAAGTTTTTTAGTTAATTATAAAACGGGAATAATTATAGGTCTAATTTCAATTATTTATTTCATTTCGCAATATTATTATGATTTAAATTTTACACTATTAACCAAATCTATCATTTTATTGATATCTGGGGTTTTATTTCTATTATTCTATCTATTCTCTATTAAAAATAAATAGTAATGAAAAAATATAAATGGATTATCATCCTTATTAATCTTATTGTTTTACTTATTTTCTTTAATAATTCTATTTTCCAAAAGGAACAATTACTATCTAATGGTCAACTCATTTTATTAGAATTAGCACCGGTTGATCCACGTTCATTAATGCAAGGTGATTATATGAGGTTAAATTATGCTATCTCAACTAACGTTGATGTAGATACTATTTCTAAAAGAGGTTTTTGTATTGTTAATTTGGATAAAAATGGAATAGCAAAAAAAGTTAGATTGCAAGAAAATAAAACACCTCTTCATGAAAATGAATTTCTCATTAAATATACTTCAAGAGAATGGAGAGGTATTAACATTGGTGCAGAATCATTTTTCTTTCAAGAAGGAGAAGCGCATAAATATGAAAAGGCGAAATATGGCAGTATAAAAATAGATGCACAAGGAAACAGCCTTTTAATTGGTCTTTATGACAAAAATCTAATCAAAATAGAATAAGTTTCGCTCTAAATCACATTGCATAAAACCATGAAAAAATCAATCTTTTATCTATTAATTTTTATATCAATACAATCTTTTTGTCAAGATGAACCTAATAATAACTGTAAAAAAGCAGAAATAGAGGCTGAAAAACTCGCAGAAAAAGGCGAATATATTATTCAAAATTATGGACTTCCTTCTGATGAAGCTTTAGATATTATTTGGCCTCTTTTTAAATTCTATACTTATTCTAAATACGGTGTTACTTTTGAAAATAATGGTTGCTTTCCTTCTGAAAATGACTACTGTTTTGGGAAAAGAACAAATACTTTATTTAAAGAAAAATATGGTGAGAATTTTCTTGACAGTGTTCGTGAAAAAATAAAATCTCAATATAAAACACTTACTCTGAAAGAAAAAAAATCTTTTATAAATATAGATAAAATATATTCTTCTCGATTTATCCTTTTAGAAAGTGTCGTTAAATACATTGGAAATGATGTTGCATTAAAAAAAAAGTCAAAGCTAAATTAATCGACCTTGATTTATTTGTTAAAGATTCAGATTTAGAATTAATAATCAATGAAAATGGTAAAATAATAGATTTGGATTATTTAATGAAGGATAAAAATATTGTAAAGGTTATAACTGATCGCAATAAAAAAGCACTACTAGATTTCTTTAATACAAATTCTAGTTTTGTTCCTGCATATATATTTGATGTAAAAGTAAAATCTAATTATCTAATTTCATTTTATGAAGATTATTACAATTATTAAAGTAAATAAAATGAAAAACCTCCGGTAATCAGCCGGAGGTCCATTCATCAATCAAAAAACGAACAGTTATGTTATAAAACTGTTTGTAGTCTTTATTAGAATATCATTCTAATATATTATTAATACATCCTATTTAGATGCTATCTTTTATTTTCTATTAATAAGACGTTCATTTTTTTACATTTTACCTCTTTCCGTTTTTCTATTTAAGTCACTTCCTAGTAAATTAAGATTAAACAAAAAACCTAGCGAGTTACAAAAGCATCAAAATGAGCATAAACCAAAAAAAGGTATTCTTAATAAGATTATGCAAAAAATTTGGAAATGGGAACTGTCTAGGATTAATAAAAATAAGAATATATCAATAGGTAGTAGTTGTTTTATTATCGCTAAAAAAACAAGTATTTCTTAGATTCTATAACGTAATAAATTCCAAATTTTCCTTGTTACTGTAGCGTTTTGCTTTTTTAATATAGCATACAAGCAAGAAAAAAAGCAAAACATTACAACAATTTATATATTATATTAATACTCTCTTAATCATTCTCTTTCAAAATTTTCTTTGTATTATTAGAAATATCGCTATCAATTAATTTTAATAATGGATCTATAGTTACCTGCATTGGCTCTTTCTCTAAAAGAATTTCTATTGTCTCCTTTTTATTACCTACCTTATATTCTTTATAAAAAAGTTTTTCATCTTTTCCGTAGACCTCAACGTCAATCCATTCATTAAAATTCCTTACCTCATCAATTTCTGAATCATTGTATTGACTTTTATCTATTTCTATAGTCATTGTTACTTTATAAGTATTATCTGCAAGTTTATTTTTCTCTACCTCAACTATTTTGTTATCATAAATTGTTACCGTTTCAAATAAATCTTTAATCACATACTGTAATGAATCTGGTGTTTCTCTTTTAAAATATGACAATAGATCGTCTGATATTGCATAACGCTTCTTTTCAAAACCTTCTCCAAACGCATTCCAATCTGAAACAAATTTTTGTAATGCTGTATTAACTGCTGTTTCTCCTATACGTTCTTGCAATGCATACATATTAATAGCTCCTTTACTATAATATATATAATCCTGGTTTTCTACTAAACTTAATGATAATTCATTTTGACTCTCTTTTAATCTTCCTTTTAAATATGCGTCTAACTCTTCTCTTAAAAATTGCTGCACTTTTTCTTCAGAATATTTTTGTTTTAAAACCATAAGAGCTGAATACTGTGCCAATGTTTCTAAAATCATTTGCCTCCCTTGTACATTTGCAGCAACAACTTGGAGTCCCCACCATTGATGAGCTACTTCATGGGCAGTAATATAAAAAGCCATATCAACATCTGTCTCATCATCTATATCTAACATAAATCCTAAAGCTTCAGAAAAAGGAATGGTAGCAGGAAAAGATTGAGCAAACTCAGCATATCTTGGAAATTCCATGATTCGCATTTCTTTGTATGGATATAAACTGAAGTTCTTACTAAAATAACTCAAAGACATCTTCATTGATTCCATCATCCTATCTAAATTATATTCGTGCCCTTTATGATAATAAATTTCTAAATCTACAGTTGATGATTTCTCATTGTTTGCATTATTCCAAGTACTTTTAAGTGTTTCATATTTAGCTGAAACAATTGCATAGAAATTAATCATGGGTTCCTTCATTTTATAATGAAAATAACTACGATTATTGGCTCTCCATTGTTTTTTAAGCGTTCCTGGAGCTACCGCTATTTGATCTAATGTTGTACCTATAACAATTTCAAAATTGATATGATAACCATCATCTCCACTAATTGCATTTTTGATCTCATTTACATCTGTTTTTAAAGCTTTGCCTTTTCTTTTTGTAAGATTATATGCTTCTCGATCAATATCGTTCTTTAATTCATATTTTTTATTATAGCCTAAACTCGGAAAATCTGCATTTGTTAAAAACGATCCATTCTGAACAATTTTTGTGTTTGATTCATCATTTTCAAAACCAATTGTGCTATAATTTTGCTTAAAAAACATCTTTATAGTTTCTTTTGGTTCTAATGGGGTTTTAAGCTTATATATATAATAATCGTATTTATGATGTAGTGAATCAACAACCACTTCTTTATCAAATAGTATTTCTTTTAATGTAGTCTGATCATCTATTAATTTTTGAATATGAATCTCATTAATTACATTTTCACTCTTGTTTTTCAAAGTATAAGTCCCTTTTACTGTGTAATCTCGATCGTTTGGATATAATTCTAGTTCGAGATTTATATCTACTATTTTAGGTTGTGTTTTATATTCGTATTTTTTTAATGTTTTTTCATAACCTGCTCTAAATTCCTTTTGTTGGCTTTGACTCCAATACGAATTCAAGATGTTTGTGTTATAATAAATATAACTTCCTATACATAAAAACACTACTGTAGCAACTAGCAAGAATTGTTGAACTGGTCTTGAAAGTTTTTTTCTGCTTTTTTTGAATCGTTGTATGAAATCTGTATCTGTTCCGCGTACTATAAAAAGAGTAGAAATTACAAATAGTATCGAACAAAATATACTCCAATAAGTTTTAAACCAAAGATATGATTTTACAAAAGGACCATAACCATTCATTTGTGAATAAACACCTAGATTACCTCCTCCAAAATTGTACAGATTATGTTTAAATCCAAGTAGTGGCATAGCTGCGCCACATACTAGAATCGCTAATACTACTATATACGCAACAAATTTTCTGTTTATTAAAATATGTATTACGAAAGATATCACAGTAAAGAATGAAAGGAATGGAAGGAAATCACCAAAAAAACTTACTGCGTAATTACTTATTTCAAATTCGTAATACCCATTAAGACCCTGAAAGATGATACCCGCTATGATCACTGAAAGCATCAAAATAATATAAATAACATTAAGTCCTAAAAACTTTGCTAATACATTAATTATATCATTGCTTGGTAAGGCATCGTAGATTAAATCAATTTTAATTCCTCTTTCTTTCCATATAAGTTCTCCTGAGTAGAATACAAGAATAATTATAAAAAAATACCCAGACATTTCTAAAAGTTCTTCTACTATAAAATATGTAGCAGGATGGCTATCTACGCCATAAATTGTTCCTAAGCTTATCGAATTTATGATAATGATCACCATAGCACAACCTACTATTGCCCAAAAAGAAACTTCTTTCAAAATAGATCTAATATAAAATAATGTAAGCTGAATTAGTTGTAAACACTTTGCTTTATATGTATTTTGAATATTGAATTCTGGTAGTTCTATATCTATAACATTATTAATACTTTCTAAAATCTCTTTCTTTTTTTTATGTTTAGTGCTTTTAATAAGGTTATAATTAAATTTTTTATAGCCTATCCATAAGATAGTTATACCTATAAAAACCCAAAACATTTTACTGTATAGCAATACACTATTAAAAGGGATTTGAGTACTATTTAGTTTATTTGCGTCCCATGTATCTGTCATCACAGATAAGGTAGTTAAAGAAAAAGGGTCTAAAATAGCCCCTATAAATTTATTTTCAATTCCTCTTGTGAGCATAAATAATACAAAAACAAACAAGCCTTGAGTATATACTACTATCAATTTTCTACTCAATGTCCCGCTTACAAAAAAAAGTGCTGCTCCAAAAAATAATATTGGGGTTACTACCGTAAAAAACGGTTGCAAATATGTTATAAATTTAAAAGAAATTAAATCCTCTGGGCTTCTCCAAGGCATGAATTCTCCTAAAATATTTCCCCAAATCAGTCCTGAATACACAAAGATTAGAACAGCAAAAGACCCCAGAAAACGACCTAATAAATAATCCTTTTTCTTAATTGGATTTATAAACATCAATGATTCCATTTCATGTTCAAAATCTCTTAATATTGGTACTCCCATTATCATAGATGCTACCATCATTGTAATCCCTGTTATTGCACCCATTGTTTTTGCAATAACTATTGGAGCATTGTCTTTTATTTTTCCTAATTCCACGCTTTCATAAATAAAATCTACCGCTATAATGGAGAATAAGAAAAGGAATATGAAGAATATATACGTGTCTAATCGTTTTATTCTATATTTAATTTCGAATTTGAATATTTGAAACCACATAGTATTACTATATTATAATTGATTAATTACTCTTTATTTTAATTTGAATTTTGTTGCCTTTTATCTCCTAAAATTTGAGAGAAGTAAACATCTTCTAGCCCTGCTGATATTTGACTAAAACCGTTTTGGGGATTTGTATCACTAAGAATATTGATAATGAGATTTCCTAAAAAAAATCTCGTTGCAATTACCTTATAATTCTTTTCATACAATGCCAAGTCTTTTTTAGCTATCTTTTTTTGATATACATTTCCTTCTATGTTTTCTATAACATCTAAAGGTTTTCCTTTTAATAAAACTTTTCCTTGATTAATAATTGCCATATTGGTGCACAACTCTTTCACATCTTCAACGATATGTGTAGATAGAATTACCACTGTATTCTCTCCTAATTCGCTCAATAAATTATAGAATCGATTACGTTCCATTGGATCTAATCCAGCTGTAGGTTCGTCTACAATTAACAGTTTTGGATTTGTTAATAATGCTTGTGCAATACCAAATCGTTGCTTCATTCCTCCAGAAAAACCTCCTAGATTTTGTTTTCTCTTAGTGTATAGATTTGTTTTATGTAATAAAGAATTTACTACATCTTTACGTTCACCTTTATGTGTAAGACCTTTTAAAACTGCTAAATGATTTAATAATACCTCTGCTGATATTTTGGGGTATAAACCAAACTGTTGAGGTAAATACCCTAAGATTTTTCTAATCTCATGCTTATCTTTTAAAACATTGGTACTACCAAAATAAATTTCCCCCTTATCAACATCTTGCAAAGTTGCCAGTGTACGCATCAAAGTAGATTTACCTGCACCATTAGGGCCTAAAAGGCCAAACATACCTGTAGGTATTTCTAATGTTACATCTTGTAATGCTTTAACTCCGTTATTATATGTCTTTGATAATTGTTTAATTGAAAGTTCCATCTTAAGTTTCTTATTTATATCTAAACAAACCTATGCCTCCTTTCTTTTATAATATAATTATTGGGTTAAACGCATCATAACTAGTGACAGAAATCTATAATCGCATAAAATAGTTGCTCATCCCATATTTTTATAAATTGAGCACTCAATATGGGCTGTTTATCAACTTCTTTGGTGAGTTAAATTTATTGAGCTAGTTTTGGGTATGGATTTATTATATAAAAACTATAAAAGAGTCATTCTAATAGCAATACTAAACTTCTTTTTTATAATTATCAGTCAAGTTTGTATGGCTTATGACCTAATATTTACAGGCTTTTTATTTTTAATCATTACCGTTGTATTCATTATTTATTTGCTGTGTTTTTTAGTTTCAAATAAAAAAAATAACAATTCGTCTTCAAACTATGTTACTCCGTTTGAATTAAATTCCATAGCGATCATAGCCATGATTTTTAGTGTTTCGGGAATCATTGAGTCTTCTCCAAATAATTTAGATTTTAGAATCGTTTTCAGTTTACTTTTTGCCTATGCAATAATCTATACTGTTCTGTTAATTTGGAATCACTATTTAGTAAAGAAAAAAGCTAAAAAACTATCCAAATCGATTATTCAAAAAGTCATATTTTGGTCTTTTGTAGTTGGTTTTGGACGTGTTATAATTTTAATAGAACAATATGGAGATACTGATGCTTTAATAATTACAGCTTTCTTTTATTTCCCATTATTATTCTTTTTGATCATCCGATGGGTGTTACTACAAGTCAAAGGCATTATAGCGTTAAAAAACGAAAAGAAAAGAACCGAATTACAACATCTGAAAAGTCAAGTAAATCCTCACTTTTTCTTTAATACATTAAATAATCTTTATGGCTTAGTAGGAACGGATACAAAAAAAGCGCAGTCACTTATTTTAAAATTATCCGATATGATGCGATACAGTATTTATGAAGGTGATAAAGAATATGTAACATTAGCTGAAGAAGTGGATTACCTAAAATTATACATCGATTTACATACGATGCGATATCATAAAACTATGGATGTTACTTTTGACTGTGATATAGAAGGAACTATAAAAGTGATGCCTTTATTATTTCTGATATTATTAGAAAATGCTTTTAAACACGGAATAGAAAATTTAAGAACCGAAGCTTATATACACGCTTCATTGACAACAAAAGGAAATTTTATTTACTTTGAAATAGAAAATAATTTTGATCCTCTAATTAATGAAACTCCAGGTTTAGGGCTAAAAAACCTTAAGCGCAGATTAGAATTGGGTTACGCAAAAGCTCATCAACTAGTTTTTGACATTAATAAAGATGTTTATAAAGTTAAATTAACACTACAAAAAATATGATTTCATATCTAATTATTGATGATGAATATGTCGCACATGATATTATCAAAGGATATTGTGATTTATTACCTAATCTCCAACTAGCAAAGCATTGTTATGATGCCCTAGAAGCTTTTGAATATTTAAACACTCATACTGTTGATCTTATTTTTTTAGATCTTAACATGCCAAAATTAAAAGGATTTGATTTTTTAAGAGTATTAAAGAATCCCCCTAAAGTAATTGTTACTACTGCATATAAAGAATATGCTTTAGAAGGATATGAACTTAATATTTCTGATTATCTACTAAAACCATTCAGTTTTGATCGTTTTTTAAAAGCAATTAATAAATCTTTTTCAGTTTCAAAAACTTTACCTAATAATACTACTGAAAACCATACCGTATCACAGGAACATTTATTCTTAAAAAGTAATAAAAAATACATTCAAGTCTTCGTAAATGATATCTATTATATCGAAGCTTCAGGTAATTATACCAAAGTGGTTTGCCAAACAACAACCATTAGCATTCGACAAACTTTTTCTGAAGTACTAGAATTACTTCCAAAAACTAAGTTCTTACAAGTTCATAAATCCTTTGCAATAGCTACAAATCATATTAATTCCATCGAAGGAAACAGGATCAATATCAATGATTACACAATTCCGATCGGAAAAAGTTATAAATCCAATATTATAGAATTATTAAAATAATTATCCTATACTGCTTTATTAGACTCACATACAGATTCATACATAAAAAATAAGTGCATTTTAAAAGAGTTTAAAAATGCACTTATCGCGAACTAAACTAAAAATCTTATTATGTATTAAAAAAGGTCATAACTCTTATTATAAATACATTGTAAACGACTAACCTTATATAATGTTGGTGTTTTTTATAAAGGTTTACCTTTTTATTATTGATCCAAATATATTCCAAAAATTAAGCTCTTTTTATGAGTTCAATCATATTGAGCTACCTATATTAGTAATTATTTTTCACCTCTTTGTTTAATTCAAAAACAAAATTGACATATGATATCGGATCAATTATTAATTGATTATGGAGCAAAAAAAATCGCCTTACATAAAGGTGAAATTCTATTTAAAGTTCAGGAAACAGCACGTAATTTCTATCAAATTATTGAAGGAGAAATAAAAATGAATAATTTTAATGATGATGGTAAAGAGTTTATGCAAGGTATTTTTAAATCTGGAAAAAGTTTTGGAGAACCACCTCTTTTTAGTGATCGTCCATATCCTGCAAATGCAGAAGCTGTATCAGATAGTCATTTATGGTCTCTGAAAAAGGAACAATTTTTTAAACTTCTTTTTGATAATCCTAGAATACATTTTGAGTTAACTACTACATTAGCTAAACGCTTGCATTATAAAGCTATGATGGCTTCAGAAATTTCATCACAAGACCCAGAGCATCGTTTAATACAATTAATAGATTACTTTAAAACTCATGTTCATAAAATAGCATTTGACGACGTGTACAAGGTTGAACTTTCAAGGCAACAAATGGCAGATTTAACAGGATTAAGAGTAGAAACAGTTATTAGATCTATAAAATCTCTTGAGAAAAAAGGTCTTTTAAAAATTAAATCTAGAAAAGTATATCGATAATAGATTAAGGTATAGCCGTATTTTAATTGATTAAAATACGGCTATAAAAATCAGGGGTATCCACTTGTCTCATTTTTACATTTAATATCGAAATTGGGAATATTAATTATAACCTATTAAATAAAATGTACTATGGCAACGGAAATATCTAATTTTGTCTACAAAAATTTATCTCAAACTCCCTTAACAGGAAATGATTTTCCTGTTTTGAATGAAGGTGGTAATGGAATGGAAATTATTAGCATTCCACCTAATGATATTTTAACACCACATTGGCACCCAAATGCAACCGAAACTACGTATTGTTTATCTGGTGAAGGTAGTGTTACAATTATCAAACCTGATAATCATAATGGTCCAATTGGATCAAAAACATATTCCTATACTTTTAAAGCAGGCGATGTTGTAGTTTTACCACAAGGATATGCTCATTATTTTGAAAATAATGGTGCTAATGATTTTAAGTTATTATTGACCTTTGACAATCCAAATTTTGATATTCTTACATTAGCAGATACCATTAAAGGGCTTCCCGAAAACATCATAAAGGCTGTTGAAAAATCCGCAGCTGAATGTCCTGCTAAACAACCGCTACTTTCAGTTTGATACTAAAAAACAAGGGGATCATTTTATAAAATGACCCCCTTGTTTTTTAATTTACTGCTGGACAATTACAATGATATCGTTCTCTTCTTTTTCCAAAATCATAACCTAATGTTAATTGGTGATATCCACTATTGCTAATTACAATTGAGTTTATTTGATTACTATAAGTATATCCAAACATGAACTTTTTATAATTAACGCCTACAAATGGAGTGAAATATTGCAAATTTTGATTTCTAACCGAAGTACCTTGTGAAAATTCGGCTCCATCTAAATTTCTTCTATAAGATAATCCTGCCCAAACTCTCCCTAAATCAAATTTTTTATATGCCTTAATATTTAAATCAAGAAAACTTTCTTGCGTTTCATCTTTCAATTGAAATAGTAAAGACGGTTCTAGGCTCCAATCATCATTCCTAAAATTATATACATATCCCGTTGATAATACATATGTACGTTGATTATTACTCTCTTTTATTAAACCTCCATTATCAAAAATATCTCGTACTGTGGGTAAAATATTTTTAACTGTGGCATGCACATAAAACTCTAAAAAATGATATGACATTCCTACATCTATATTAAAATAAGAATCCTTTTGTACTATACCAGCTATTATCGGATCTGGATTGTTTAAAATATCAAATTCTGTTTCATCTAATTTACTTTGAATTAAAGCTGTACTCAATCCAAATGATAATTGATCTAAATCAGATCGATCTCTAGAAAATAATAAATGATATGCAAAAGTTATATATACTCCTGATTGCGAAGAATATCCATTACCATCTGTATAAACAATCCCTCCTATTCCAGTATTTTCTCCTAATCGACTACTAATATTTAATGTTTGCAAGCTAGGTGCATCTTGTACGTCAAACCATTGTTGACGCGCTGTTAGTCTAATTTTATTAGCATTAGACGCTCCCGCCATAGAAGGATGGACTAAATATAAATTATCTGATAAATAATCTGTGTAAATAGGAATTCCTTCTTGCGCATTTAGTGCAAATCCTAATAATATTATATAAATAATACTTATACTTTGTTTTAAATACATCTTCATATTTTTTTTATTATAAAGAATCAACTCTAAAGTGATTTTTGAATTGATTCTTTATAAGCTAATTTTTTTATCGCTTCAGTGTAAAATGACCTTTAATTACATCTCCATTTATTCTTTCAACTAAAAACCAATAATCTGTAGAAGGCATATTATTACCATTGTAAATTCCATTCCATCCTCCTTCAGACTGTTGTGTATAAGCTTTTAATAGTTTTCCTAATCGATCATATATATAGATTTTATTTTCTAATTCTCTATCCCCATTAAATATTCTCCATTCTTCATTAAATCCATCTCCATTAGGGGTGAAAAATTTAGGGTATGACAATAAGTAAAAATCTTTGGTTAATATTCCGCATCCACCAAGATCTCTTACATATGCAGTGTAATCTCCAGCTAGTAATCCTGAAAAGACATTGCTTTCTTGATATTCAACTCCATCAATAGAATACTCATAAACTCCGCCACCGCCAGCAATTATTGTTACTTGGTTTTCATTAGGAGTAAAATCTACTGTGCGTATATCAATACTACTAGGAGCAATAGAAAGTTCTACTACAAAGCTTTTACTTACATCACATCGTAATGTGCCATAAATATTTTCTACAGTAATATCATAAGTTCCTGGTTCATCAATAACTATTGAAGAAGAAGTTTCTCCTGTTGACCATAGATAACTATCAAATCCGTTTCCTGCATTTAATACAATAGATTCTTCTGGACATACAAACAGTCGATTTTCTATCTCTAATCTAGGGGTTTCTTCTATATTTAAATTAAAACTTGCAGTTTGATAGCAACTTGTGGAGTTATTATTTTCTATTCGTGCATAAATTGTTGTTGTTACGTCAGTTGCTGTATACTCGGTAGGTAAAGCATTTTCATTCATATCAGCATCTGTTTGATTTATATGATATGTAATTGTATACTGATTTGCATTTTGATTATTCAAAATATTCTCTTCATTCTCTAACAAATTAAACGTACCACTTGTATCATTTTCTTCTCCATCACAAGTTTGTAAATCTACAGGAATACCTACTGTAGGTAAAATATGTACTATAATATCTACACTTGTTGTAGCATAGCATGTCGTATTTGATTCGCTTTCTACTCTAATATAAATTGTTTCTTCATTATTAGCAGTAGTGTAATTAGCATTTAGAGAATTGGTCCCGTTATCTGCATCTTGCATGGTTTGATAATATGAAACTATATAATCATCTGCAGATTGCGCACCTAATACTTGAGGAGTAAAGTCATCTAAGTTCAATGTTACTGTGTTAAACACAGAAGTATCTTTACATAACGTTATTGCGGTAGGTTGATTTGCTACAGGTAGTTCAAGGACTTGTAACATGAAAGATGTTTGATCAAAGCAATTATTATCTGCAATAACATGTACCCTAGCATATATTTCTTGAGGATTTTGAGTGTTTTCATAAAGTACTGGTAATGAATTAATATTCGCATTTAAATCTTCTTCACTAGCATAATATTTTACTTCATACAATGTTGGACTTAGACCATTTAACACTTCTTGATCTTTAGTACTCAAATCAAAAACAGTTGTACCATTATTACATCTCGTAAAACTTGTTACGTTTCCAGCATTTGGTACTGCATTTATTCTAATATTAATTGCAGTAGTATCGAAACAGCTTGTCTCTAAAGGATTCGTAATTCGTGCTATAATTGTTTCTTCTGCATTAGAAGTTTCATAAGCAGTATCTAATGGATTTTCATTATTATTTGCCTCTTCTTGAGTTGAATGGTAACTTATGTCAAAAATCATAGGATTTTGAGCACCTAAAATAGTAGGGTTATATAAGTTTAAATCAATAGCTACAGTTGTATTAACTGCAGTATCATTACACATGACAATAGTTGGAACTTCATTTGCTATAGGGCTAGCAAAAACTCTTAGCATAAATGTTGTTTGATCAAAACAATTAATGTTTATTCTATTGTGAATTCTAGCGAAAATTTGTTGTGGATTTTCTGTATTTTGATACGTGGTCGTCAACGCATTTGTATTATTATCTAAATCATCTTGCGACGCAAAATATAGCACTTCATATAAACTTTGATCTTGTCCGTTTAACACTTCAGAATCTTTTGTAGATAAATCAAAACTCGAAATTTCATCATTACTAGCATCATCACAAACAATCATATCTGTAGCATTGCCAATACTAGGTGTATCCATTACTTCTAAATTAAATAAGGAAATATTAAAACAATCAGGATTACCAATACTCTGAACTCTTACATAAATTGTTTGAGGATTACTAATATTCATATAATTATCAGGAAGTGGGTTATTGGCATTATTTGCATCATCTTCATTAAGATGATATGTAATCTCAAAATCGGTAGCACTTTGAATTCCTAATACTTCTGGATTTTTACTAAGTAAATCAAAATTTGCTACTCCATTAACCCCACATTGAATTAATGATGTTAGTTCACTAATAACTACTGTTTGTGTTACTATTAAGTCGAAATTAGTTATATCGAAGCATGTAAAACTATTTCGATTTTGGATTCTTGCATATATAGTTTGTGGATTCGCTGTATTAGTAAAAATTCCTGTTATTTCGTTTTCAGAATTTAACGCATCAGTTTCATTTAAATAATAAAGAATTCTATATTCTGAATCACTTTGAGTTCCAAGAATTTCAGAATCTTTAACCGTTAAATCAAAATCGGCGACACCATCAAAAGAATTAGAATTAGAGTCACATATCGATAAATCTATTGCTGTATTTGCTACAGGGATATTGTATATGGTAATTATTCTAGTATATATCTCGGTATCGGTTCCTAAGACTGCTGTAGCAGTTACAGTGTATTCACCTGCAGTCATATATTGATGTGTAGGATTCAATAACGTAGAGGTAGGTGTACCATCTCCAAAATCCCAAATTATAGAAGTTACAATATCTGGATTGCTTAATTCGAATTCTGTATTCTCTCCAAGGCAAAATTTTTCTGCTTCTATATCATTTACAAAAAAAGTTTGTATAAAATTAGGTAAACCTTCTTGTCCTTGTCTACCTCCCAAATCTACTCCATTATGTTCATAATTTATTCCTGCGGCAGGTGAATCTGGATTATGAATAACTCCTAAAAACGGTACACCATCTCTTGTCGAATATAATTTACCATCTGGTCCAAGTTGCAATGCTCTATAACTTCCACCTCCTTGACTAACTTTTCTACCGGAATTAATAATTCCGGTAGCAGTCGTTTGAGAAGCATCAAATTGAAAAATTCCGCCAGCTTCAAACGCTATATAAAAAAAATCTCCATTGGGAGAAAATTCAGCTCCATAAGGTCTATGCCCAATACCACTTCCTGAAGGTATATTTAAAGCATTGATATCAGATTCTCTCACTATAATAGGATTATTTACTCTTCCTGTAGCACGATTAAAATCAAATAGTTCAAAATTATTTCCTGCAGCATCATGTGCTACGACTAATCTAGTTCCATCTGGAGATGCTTTTAAATATCCTCTATTACGTCTAAATAAAGGCGGTCCAATAGAGGACTCTACAGCTGTAGGGTTCAATCCTGTCTCATCTATCAAATATGTAAAATATTTCCCTTGTACAATACTATATGCTATCAACCAAATGTCTTTACCATTCGCATGTTGGACCGCTGTTAACTTCTCTGATGGTCCATCATGTAATTTAATATTTTTTTGACCTGCTATGATATCACCTAACCCTCCATCAAGTCGGATATCCACAATACTATATCTAAATCCTTTTAATTCTGGTGGATTTGCATTATCGGATCCTGCTGCCATTAAAAAATATAAATTAGGATCTCCTGGATGTGGTACAATAACTCCTGATTGTGTACTAGAAGCATATCCTGTTAAACCAGTTCCATTAGGCATTATATCATGATTACTATTCCATGCTGTTGAACCATCAGTATAAAATAATAATTCTCCTAATTGATTAGAAATTGTAGCAACTCCTTCTCTTGTCACCAAATCACCATCTAATAATGCAGTTGGTGCTCCTCCTCCATTAAAAGTAATTCCTGCTCTTCTTCCAAAATACCAATTATAGGCTTCTTTTTGAGCACTTATATATTGAGAAAATAATAAGATCATTAATAATAATCTAATTCCATTTTTAAGCATTAAGTTAATTTTTAAGTAGTTAAGTAATCTATATTTTATAAGGGGGGTGCAAATATAGCTCAAAATGTTAAAAATGTAAATTTTAACATTTTATTCTCGGTGATATGTATAAAAAAATTAATAAACCATAACAAAGTACTTAAATAAATCTTAATTTTTTCATTATATGTAATCTCTCATTTTGATTGTATCAATAAAAAAGAGTCCACTATTTCTTTTTTTCGAAACAATGAACTCCTTTTTAATTTAAATATATTTTATTAGCAGTTTTTATTTAGTTTTAAAACATTTTATAGTCTCCTTAATTACAAAATAACAATAGTATCCTATACCTATAGAAAAAATAACATCTCCTACGATTCGAAGCCACTTTATAATCTGCATAGTATCAGAGTATAATAATTCGCTACTTCTAGCATACCAATATCCATGTTTTATTGATGCATATGCTTGAATTATACCTTGCGGCAAAATACTTAAAACTACCATTGTAATTAATCCAATATTTAAACTCCAGAATGCTATTTTTATAGGTTTTTCTTTCCATAAATTTGTAGAGATCATTCGTAAGCAGAATAAGACTAATCCCATCCCTAACATTCCGTAAACTCCAAACAATGCTGTATGTGCATGTACAGCAGTTGTATTAAGTCCTTGAATATAATATAAAGCTATGGGTGGATTGATCATAAAACCAAAAACTCCTGCTCCTAACATATTCCAAAACGACACTGACATAAAGAAATAAATTGGCCATTTATAACGCATTACCCATTCTTTAACTTTTAATAAGTTCCAATTTTCCCATATTTCATAACCAATTAATGTTAAGGGCACAACTTCTAATGCACTAAAAGTAGCTCCTAATGCAATAGCATGTACAGGTGTACCTGAAAAATATAGGTGATGTAATGTTCCTATTATTCCACCACTTAAAAATATGATTGCTGATAACACTGTTGCTCTTCCTGCCGTTTTTCCAGAAATTAGCTTCATTTTAATAAATAAATAAGCAATAACAACTGTCGCAAAAACTTCAAAAAAGCCTTCTACCCATAAATGTACAAGCCACCATCTCCAATAGTTAATGACAGATAAACTTGAATTTTCACCATACATTAATGCAGAAAAGAAGAAAGAACCTATTGCTACTACTGCGATTAAAAAAAGAATCAGTAGATTCCTAGTTTGATCTTTCCTTTTTATACCTATGACTATATGGTTTCCAACAAGTATCATCCATAATATCAACCCTATAGCTAAAAACCATTGCCAAAACCTTCCTAAATCCATATATTCATATCCTTGATGACCAAAGAAAAAATTGGTAGTCAATTCTAAATATTGTTTTACTCCTAACCATTCTCCTATCATAGATCCTAATACAATAATCAATAGGGCAACAAAGAGGAAGTTTATAGCAAATTTTTCATATTTAAATACTTTATTACTTACTAATGGTGCTATAAATAAACCTGTTGCTAACCATGCAGTAGCAATCCAAAAAATGGCCAATTGTGTATGCCATGTTCTACTAATCGTATAAGGTAAATATTGCGATAGTTCAAAACCAAAAAAAGCTTGTCCTTCTACACTATAATGTACCGTTATAATACCGAGTATAACTTGTAAACCTATTAATAAACTTATAATCAAAAAGTATTTTAGAATGGCTCTTTGTGTTGGTAGGATAACAATAGACTTTAAAGGATCAATATCAGGAATAGCAATATTTCCTTCTTCGTGTTGATTTTTAATATAATACCAAACTAATAAAGCGATAAAGAGTAGTAATAATATAATTGAAAAACCTGACCATATTTGCGCGTCTATTGATATCGTATTATTAATCAAAGGTTCGTGAGGCCAATTTGAAGTATAAGTGATTGTTTCATCTGGTCGATTAGTCGATGCTGCCCAAGAGGTCCAAAATAGAAACGCTGTTAAATCTTTTAGTTTAGAAGTATCAACAAGAAAGTTTTTCGGAATTGCATACTCTTCATGTCCTTCAGAAAATATCTTTGTATAATAGGTTGCATTATTTTGTATTGCTTTATATCGATCCTTACTAACAATTATCGTTTCAGTATCAGCATTATAACTATTAACTTTTACTTGATCTATCAATCTAGCTTTAAAAGCTGCTTTGGCTTCATTCGATAATGAATCATATGGTCTATGATATGCTTCATCTGCCCATAATTCTAATAAGTAAACGGCTTCTTTATGTATCCAATCTGCACTCCAATCTGGTGCTACATAGCTACCATGGCCCCATATAGAACCAACTTCCATTCCTCCTATCGATTCCCATACATTTTGACCTCTTTGTATTTGTTTTCCTGTATATACTATTTCATTAGATCCCTCTATAAATACGTTTTTTGGTATTGGAGGTTCTTCTTGATAAATTTTAGCTCCTACCCAAATCAATACAGCAAATGATGCTACAATAACAAGTGTAAAGGCAATCCATATTTTTTTCATGTCGATTGTGTTTATGTTTATATCACAAAGATATTTTCTATCAAAAGCCCATCTTTATGATTTAAATCAGGTTCAGAATATTTTCTGATTTATTTTTTAATTATATGATTTTGATCATAAAATAAGTGACACCTAACGACTTAACTTTGTCTTATAATTTTAAATCACAGGTTTATGAATATTTATAAAAAATGGGCAAATGAGTTTGAAAATGGTTCAATTGGATATTCTTCTATAGCTATTATACCACAGAGTTGCTTAGGTTCTGTTGCTGCTATGTTTATTTTGATGAATGGTAACACCTTTGCACAGATGATACAATTATTTCTAGTGGTGGTAGCATGTATGATATTTAATGCAGCAGTTTTATCTCAACAAAAACCTAAATTGGTTTTCAATTTATTATTAGTTAGTATTGCAACAAGTACAATATTGACTATTATTAATTTATTCTAATAAAAATGAGTAAACAGGACATCCTTAATCGTAATGACATCCAGTATTTAATAACTGAATTTTATGATAGAGTAAGAAAAAATAAAGAAATTGGTTTTTTCTTCAATGATATGATTAAAGATTGGCCTGAACATATAGAGAAACTTACTGATTTTTGGGAAACTAACTTACTTTTTGTTGGAAAATACAAAGGGAATCCTATCGAAATACATCAAAAAGTAGATACAAGTAGTAATCATAAAATAGCACAACATCATTTCGGTATTTGGCTTAATATATGGTTTGATACTATAGATACTCATTTTCAAGGAGAGTTAGCTGATACAGCTAAGCGACGTGCGCAAAAAATGTCAACTTTTATGTTTCTCAAAATTTATGAACATAGACACTCTTAGCATTAATATTTAGTACTATGAAAAAAGCATCCTTTATAAACGAATTAGCGTTTGGTGAGAATAAACCAATAATAACTCCAATTCTAGAAACAACAGCAGCTAAAGAAATTCGAATAGCTTTCAAAAAAGGGCAATTAATGAAAGCCCATAAAACAGCCTATCCAATTACCGTTTCAATTTTTGAAGGTGCTATAAATTTTGGCCTAGAAAAAGAAACTCTCATACTTAAAAGAGGAGATATTATAGCTCTTGAACCTCATGTAGTACATGATTTAACTGCGACCAAAGATAGTATTGTTAGATTAACACTTACTAAACAAGATTCAACTCAACGAGTACAAAACGTTGCTAGTTCATAATTAAGGATTTCTTTCAATCCATTCTATATTCACTTTTTTACGCTCATATGCCATAGTATGAGCGTAATTTTTTTCAGAAAATGAGTTTACACGAATTTTTAAATACTTGTATAGAGGCCATAGAAATGCCCTTGTCTTATTTACTTAATACACAAAAAAGAATTCATCTTTTATATCTATTCTCCTCATCAATTCTAGCCTATTTCATCTATTACAAATCCAAAAAAACACAATCTTTCATTGCTTATCTGTTTAATAAAAAAATATGGTTGAGCACCTCTTCATATATTGATTACTCTTTTATTTTTTTCAATAGTTTTATAAAATTATTACTAATCGCTCCCTTTTTAATTTATGGTTTTTATATAGCTCATTATACTCATGAATTTTTATTAGATCAATTTAGCTACCCTTTAAAGAGTCTTACTCAATTTGAAACTTTATTGTATTATACAATCTCAATCACTGTAATTAATGATTTAATGAGTTATCTTACTCATTATGCAATGCATAAAATACCATTTTTGTGGGAGTTTCATAAAATACATCATTCTGCTACAGTACTAAATCCTATAACACAATATAGATTACATCCAGTAGAATTAATTATAAACAATGCGCGCGGAATTCTAATATTTGGCTTGATAACTGGTATTTTTGATTACTTATCTACACACCAAATTAGCAAAGTAATATTTTTAGGAGCTAATATTTTCAGCTTCACCTTTTCTTTATTGGGTGCAAACCTCAGACATTCGCATGTTAGGTTTACATATCTTAGCTTTCTAGAATATATATTTATAAGTCCATTTCAGCATCAAATACATCATAGCAATAAAGCTAAACATTTTGATAAAAATATGGGTGCTAAATTAGCTATATGGGATTGGCTTTTTGGTACTTTAATTCTTTCAAAAAATACTAAAAAAATCACTTTTGGTTTAGCTAATGACGATACAAAGTATAATACTTTTAAAAAGAATTTAAAAACTCCATTTTATAATATTTACAAAACAATTTGTGTCTATTTTCATAGATAACACATCAGTTTTATTATATATTTTATTTAGAAAACTGATGTGTTATTATAAAAATCAATTAATTAATAGCACATTCAAAACCTGTAAGTTGCATCGTTGCATTGATTTTATTTCCTAATCCAAATACAGCTGCTGCATATACCAACCCTAATATTTGTTGTTCAGAAAATTCATTTTTTAGCTCACTAAAAAAACTAGGTGCAATTGCATTTGGATCTTTAGCCATTTGTTCAGCAAGGCTAACTGCTAAAAATTCTTTTCTTTCTAATTTATCCGCATCGATAGTTCCAAAAATCGCATCCTCTTTAAAAGAAACTTTTTCTTTAACTGCTGCAAAACGCATATTAATACAGTATTCGCATTTATTAATTTCGCTCCCCTTCAATCTCATTAATTCTAACACATATAATGGTACATCGGGTACAGCTGTCACAGCTGTCTGAAAAAGAGAGATTGTTGTTTCTAATAACATTGGATTGTGACCAAGTAATCCAAAAAAAGCAGAATCATTCCACCACTCGGATTTCGCTTGTTCCAATCGTTTATTTACTTCAGGATTGTTAGATTCTCCTGGACGTAAAGGCATAATATAAGACATAGTTTATTTTTTTTATGATCTAATTTTATCATCATAATGATTTAATATATCAGCTGCAGCTGTAACAAAAATATAGTTTCAAAAAGAAATATCGATTTGTCAAAAATGACATAATATTGGTTATTTTTGACTATGAAAATGATCGAAAAATATATTCATGTAGCAATTTTCAATTATCCAGATGCACAACTATCTGCGATACATGGCATAACAGATATATTAACTACTTCAAATCGTTTTATTAAAAAAAATGGCATTCTATCTCCTATATTTCAAATAACACATTGGTCACTTACCAATGATCAAAAAAAAATCAAAAAAACATATTCTTCTACAGATAATGATACACCTTTTACTATACTTATCATTCCTCCTAGTCTAACAATGGATCTCAATTATAGCATTCATAATAATATTATTCAATGGATTCAATCTCATTATAAAAATGGTGCTATTATTTCTTCTATATGTATGGGTGCTTTTATATTAGCACAAACCAATCTCATTAATAATAGAACGATTACAACACACTGGTCTTTAAAAAATCAATTCATAGCCTTATATCCGCTAGTAGATTTACAAATAGATAGAATGCTTATTGATGATGGGGATATTATCACTGCTGGTGGTTTAATGGCATGGGGAGATCTTTCGTTAAAACTAGTTGATCGTTTTATTTGCTCTTCTGTTATGCTCGAAACGGCAAAATATTTTTTAATTGATCCTCATGGACGTGAACAAAAATTCTACAATAGTTTTGTTCCTATATTTACGCATGGAGATGCGCCTATTGTAAAGGTTCAACAATGGTTACAAGCTAATTATTCTTTAACTGTTACATCACAAAAATTATTTACCATTGCTGGTCTAAATGAACGAACTTTTCTTCGTAGATTCAAAAAAGCAACAGGAAAATCTCCTATTAACTATCTTCAGTTATTAAGAGTTAATAAAGCTCAGGAATTATTAGAGACTACTTCTTTTCCATTTAATCAAATAACATGGGAAGTTGGTTATAATGATGTAGGAGCATTTCACAAATTATTTTATAAAATAACAGGATTAACTCCTGGTGAATATCGCAAGAAATTTAGTCCAAATAATAATTAATAAGAGACATCCTAAAAAAGATGCCTCTTATTCTATTTTGAATATATCTTATTATTTTGCTGCAACTTGAGCAGCTGTAGCTTGTTGGTAATGAGAATGTATACTTAGTTCTGGAATTATTAAAAACGGGATACATATATTAAATACTGAACGCTTTACCATAGATTCTCTTGTGACTTTTTCAATAAAACTATGTTGATAATTAAGCATTGCTAATAATAAAATATTATAATCTTTAGCAAATTCCTGTATCGTTTCGGATATCGAATTACTTTTTGCATTAATTAGATGAATTTCATGAGCAACATCTTTAAAATGTCTATTTAGCACATTTAAATTAAACTGTTGTAACTCGGATAACTCTGATAATTGTTGAATATGTAATATTCTAATTTTTGCTTTATATAATTTTGCTAATTCTATAATAGGTTCCAAATCGAATATATTATAAAATCGCTTTAGATCTGTTGCAAAAATTATTTCTGCTGGTAATTTATAATCAAAGTCATTCGGTATTGTTAATATTGGGCAGCTCTTAATTGCTTTTAAAATTCTGACAGCTTTGGCACCCATACAAATATCATTTGAATCTGTATTCCCTTTAGCTCCCATTATAATAAGATCAATCGACTCTGAATAAACAATGTCCTTTACCTCATCAACCAATAGACTAAATGAAGAAATTGTTTTAAATTCATGTCTAGGGTTTTTCACCTTATCATAAATTTTATATAAAATCTTTTTTAATCCTCTTTCAGAAATTGTTCTTGTATCTCTTTTTTCATTTTGATTTAAAGCCCCCTTTGCCAAAAATCGATTATGCACGATCGCCGGGGTATACGTATTTAATATATAAAACGTACATTCTTCATTTTCAAAAAAATTGAGCGCATAATTTATAGCGCTCCACGAATTTTCTGAAAAATCTGTAGGCAACAATATCTTTTTCATGTTACAAATTCATTAACTGATTATAAATCTTATATCGGAATAAATTTAAGTGCTAAGTTTTAGCATTTATCTCAAATTTAAACCGTTAAATCATGAAAAACTATGATGATTATCATTTAAGTTAACCTATTTGTATACAAAATCACAATGCATTAGCTATATGATTCATGCCATCCATACTTTCTATTTTTATCCTCTTCCCTTTAGTAGATATTAAATTCTCTTTTTTAAGTTGAGAAATTAATCGAATTGCAGATTCAGTAGCAGTACCAACAACATTGGCTATATCTTCTCTAGATAATATTACAGATAAATACTCTTCATTATCTACACCAAATGTATTGTATAAGTATAAAATCACTTCAACTAAACGTTGTTTTACTGGTTTTTGAGACATATTTACAATAACATCATCAGCTTCTTTTAGCTCATGTGCCATATGACGTAACATTTCTGACGTAAAATTTGGATTTTTTTGGATACTATCCAAAATACCATCTTTAGGAATAAAACATACTTCCATATCAGAAACAGCTACAGCACTTAAATTTGTAGTCTCATCTACAATTACAGATCGTTGCCCCAAAATCTCCCCTTTTGTAGCTAATTTTACAATCTGATCTTTACCATTACAACTTAATTTAGAAAGCTTAGATACACCATTTCGTACGCAAAAAACACCATTTAGTTTTTCACCCTCATCAAATATAGTTTCACCTTTTTTGATGAATTTAGTCGTTTTAGAATCAGACACTCTTTTTAACTCTTCTTTGCTTAAAGCTCTAAGAGAATTGAACTGCCTAATAATACATTTTTCACACCTGCTGCTCATAGTGATACAAAGGTAACTTATATTAAACTTTAAAAAACTGACATTTATCATATTCTGTACTTCCATTAATCTCAACCTTTGCTAAAGGGATTAATAACAGAGTTATGGAACAAAATAATTGTTTCCATTGTAGCGATATATGCATTTCTTCTATCGTTTTTGACAATAAAACATTTTGCTGCAATGGATGTAAAACCGTATATGAAATTTTTTCATTAAACAATCTAACAGATTATTATACCATAGAAAAAAATGCAGGAACTAAACCTCTTGAATCTATTTCTAAATATGATTTTTTATCAGATGATGCTATAGTTGAAAAATTACTTGATTTTAATGATGACACAACACACATAATAACATTACATATTCCGCATATTCATTGTAGTTCATGTATCTGGGTACTAGAAAATTTACATAAAATTGAACCTTTAATTGTTTCTTCTCAAGTAAATTTTCCTAAAAAAAATGTCAGAATTAATTATGATGCTACAAAATATACTTTAAAGAAATTAGTAGAATTACTAAGTATCATAGGATATGAACCTTATATAAGTCTTAATGATGTAAGCAACGATAAAAAAAAGGTTGATAGAAGTTTAATTTATAAACTAGGTGTCGCTGGATTTGCTTTCGGTAATGTAATGTTTTTGTCATTTCCAGAATATTTTGAAATGCATGATTATTGGATAGAACAATATAAAAACACATTTCGTTGGCTAATGTTTGCTTTTTCATTACCTGTTGTTTTTTATGCAGCGCAAGAATATTTTATAGCAGCTTATAAAGGAATAAAATCTAAGATTTTGAATATTGATATTCCTATTGCTTTAGGGATTACGGTACTATTCGTTAGAAGTACATTAGAAATAGTTTTAGATTATGGCACAGGTTTTTTTGACAGTTTAACAGGATTAGTTTTCTTTTTACTTTTAGGGAAGTTTTTTCAACAAAAAACCTATAATTTCCTTTCTTTTGAAAGGGATTACAAATCCTATTTCCCTATAGCTATTACAAAAATCAACACGGATCGTAGTGAATCAACTCTCCAGGTATATGATATACAAAAAGGAGATAGATTATTAATTCGTAATGGAGAATTAATACCTGTTGATGCAATTTTAATAAAAGGAGGAGCACATATAGACTATAGTTTTGTTACGGGTGAATCTGAAGTTATTGCAAAAAAATCTGGAGATAAACTTTTTGCAGGTGGTAAACAAATAGAAGATGCAATTGAGATTGAAGCTCTTAAAACAGTATCTCAAAGTTATTTAACACAATTATGGAGTCATGAAGTTTTTAATAAAAAAAGAGAAGATCCATTTAGAACTATAACAGATGTTATAAGCAAGCGTTTTACAATTGCAATACTCTCTATAGCCATAATTGCAACTTCTTATTGGGTATATTTTGATAGTACCAAAGCTTTAAATGTCTTTACGGCAGTATTGATCATTGCATGTCCTTGTGCAATAGCTTTGGCTTCCCCTTTTACTTTGGGGAACTTATTAAGAATTTTAGGTAAAAAGAAATTCTATATCAAGAATGCTTCAATTTTAGAAAAAATGGCTACAATTGACACTGTTATTTTTGATAAAACTGGAACAATTACTTCGAATCAAAAAAGTACTATTTCTTACGAAGGAATACCATTAACTCAAAAAGAAGTTACTCTTCTTAAAAGTACCCTTCGTTCTTCTAACCATCCATTAAGCAGACGCTTATATGATCAATTAGAACCATTGGACATTTTACCTATAGATACTTATAAAGAACATATTGGTAAAGGTATTGAGGTTAAAAGTAATTCAAATTCACTAAAAATAGGTTCTGCTACTTTTGTTGGAGTTCCTTCTTTTAAACATAATTTACATACAAGTGTCCATATTAAAAGTGATAATGAATACAAAGGACATTATTTATTTCATAATAAATATAGAGAAGGAATTACTACTATTTTTAATCGCTTTCATTCCGAAATGAAAGTAGGTGTTCTATCAGGTGATAATCAAGGAGAAAAAAAGCATTTAGAAAAAATTCTTCCAACTGGAATTCCTTTGTTATTCAATCAAAAACCTGAAGATAAACTACAATATATAAAAGCACTTCAAAAACAGGGACAAAAAGTTTTAATGATTGGAGATGGTTTAAATGATGCTGGGGCATTAGCTCAAAGCGACGTTGGTATTGCTATATCCGAAAATATTAATGTTTTTTCACCAGCTTGTGATGCTATTCTAGATGCAACAAAATTTGAGCAATTATACGATTATGTAAAAAGTGCTAAAAAAGCAATGACTATCATACGTCTTAGTTTTTTATTCTCCTTAATCTATAATCTTATTGGATTGTATTTTGCCACAACAGGACAATTAAAACCTGTCATAGCAGCAATACTTATGCCCTTGAGCTCTATCAGTATTGTTGTCTTCACGACTATCTGTACAAACCTTATTAATAATAAAATTAAATAGTACGGTCAAACCGTAAAACCTGATATTTATCATTTTTTATAGTTCTATATCAAGCTACTTTTGAACTATAAACCAAAGTGTTATGAATATCATTTATTTATTATTAACCATCAGTATTCTTGTCGCTATTCTATTTTTTGTAGCATTTATTGTTTCGGTTAAAAAAGGACAATATGATGATACATACACTCCATCAGTTCGCATGTTATTTGATGACGAATTGATAGATGACAAACTTAAAAATGGAAAAACAACCAATACAGATAATTAAATAAATATGGAAATACAGCAGTTTTACTACGATAACAAAATCGTTAAAAAATTCATTTATGCCACAATGTTTTGGGGGGTTATTGGAATGTCTGTAGGGCTTTTATTAGCTTTTATGTTCTTATTTCCCAATCTTACAGATGGTATTTCATGGTTAAGTTTTGGTCGCTTAAGACCTTTGCATACCAACGCAGTAATCTTTGCTTTTGTTGGTAATGCTATTTTTGCCGGGGTATATTATTCAACACAAAGACTTCTTAAAGCCAGAATGTTTAGTGATGCTTTAAGTAATCTTAATTTTTGGGCATGGCAAGCAATTATAGTTGGTGCAGCAATTACACTTCCTTTAGGTTATACTACATCAAAAGAATATGCAGAATTAGAATGGCCATTTGACATTGCTATTGCATTAGTTTGGGTAGCTTTTGGTTGGAATTTAATTGGTACCATTTTTAAACGTAGACAACGTCATCTATACGTAGCTATTTGGTTCTATTTAGGAACCTTTGTTACCGTTGCTGTACTTCATATATTTAACAGCTTAGAATTGCCTGTTAGTGCTTTAAAAAGTTATTCTGTATATGCAGGAGTTCAAGATGCACTAGTGCAATGGTGGTATGGACATAATGCTGTGGCATTTTTCTTAACAACACCGTTTCTGGGATTGATGTATTACTTTGTTCCTAAAGCTGCCAATCGTCCAGTGTATTCGTATAGGTTATCAATTGTACACTTTTGGTCTTTAATTTTTATTTATATCTGGGCAGGTCCTCACCATTTATTATATACATCATTACCTGATTGGGCTCAAAACTTGGGTGTTGCATTCTCTATTATGCTAATTGCTCCGTCTTGGGGAGGTATGATCAATGGTTTATTAACATTAAGAGGTGCTTGGGATAAAGTAAGAACTGATCCAGTTTTAAAATTCATGGTTGTAGCTATTACAGGTTATGGTATGGCAACATTTGAAGGTCCTATGTTATCCTTAAAAAATGTGAATGCGATTGCTCACTTTAGTGATTGGATTATTGCTCACGTGCATGTAGGTGCATTAGCTTGGAACGGATTCTTGACATTTGGTATTGCTTATTGGATGGTGCCAAAATTATTTAAAACAAAATTATGGTCAACTAGCTTAGCTAACGTTCATTTCTGGATAGGAACTTTAGGTATCATAATGTATGCGCTACCAATGTATGTTGCTGGATTTGTTCAAGCTTCTATGTGGAAACAATTTAATCCTGATGGAACATTAACTTATGGAAACTTTCTAGAAACTGTTAATGAAATCGTGCCTATGTATTGGATGCGAGCTATTGGTGGAACATTATTCATAATAGGAATGTTTATCATGGTTTATAATGTTTATCAAACGATTAAATCTGGACAAGCTGTTACAGATGATTTAGCAGAAGCTCCAGCATTAGAAAAAATATCAAAAAGAAGAGTTCGAGGTGAAGGATGGCATACTTGGTTAGAACGTAAACCAGTACAATTAACAATCTTAGCTACACTTACTATCTTAATTGGTGGGTTAATACAGATTGTACCTACAACATTAGTCGACGAATATGTTCCAAAAATAACAAGTGTCAAACCTTATACTCCATTAGAGTTAGAAGGTCGTGATTTATATATAAGAGAAGGATGTGTTTCTTGTCATTCGCAAATGGTAAGGCCTTTTAGAAGTGAAGTTGAACGTTATGGTGAATACTCAAAAGCAGGTGAATTTGTATATGATCATCCATTTTTATGGGGAAGTAAACGTACAGGCCCAGATTTACATCGTATTGGAGGGAAATATTCAGATAATTGGCATTTAAATCATTTTTATGATCCACAAAGTACTTCTTCCGGTTCTATAATGCCAAGTTATAAATGGCTTATTAAAAAAGAATTAGATAAGTCAAAAACAGCTGCAAAAATGGAAGCAATGGTTACTCTTGGTGTTCCATATACATCAAAAGATATTGAACGTGCACAACAATGGATGGACGAACAAGGTACCCAAATTGAGAAAAACTTATATAGCGATCCAGATTTTGCAAAAACATACAATCAAGATAAAAAATATGCAAAAGATAATGGTCTTGATTTTGTCGAAATGAAGAATCGTGAAGTAGTAGCTCTAATTGCCTATATACAACGTTTAGGTACTGATATTAAAGTTTCTCAAGAAGTGAATGTTTCAACTAATAAATAATATTGCTATGCTAAAATTTGTAAAAAACCACATGGAAAGTATTACTGGTGTAGAAATATATCCTATGATTTCCTTATTAATCTTCTTCATTTTTTTTGTTGCATTATTCTGGTGGGTAGCCACAGCTAAAAAAGAGCATATCGCAGAAGTAAGTAATATTCCTTTAGAAACAACTGATAATAACAATAATCAACTATGAAAACTATCTCATCATATATAAGAGTTATTGGTTTTATAACTCTTGCTTTTATAGTACTCGAACTAACTATTGACTCAGGAGAACAATGGACAGTTGAACAACATCCATTTTTATGGGTTATTCTGTCCTTAATTTTATTAATTCTAGTTTCGGTAGAAATTTGTTTGGCAGCTCTACAAAGTATTCTTTTTAGAACTCTAAAAGCTGAAGCACAAGAACGCTATTTAATCGAACAAGAGAAAAGAAAAGAAAATCAATATAAATGGGTTAAAGATTTATATGTAAAACTTACGAACTCAACTCCTATTACTGAAGAAAGTGAAATTATTTTAGATCATAATTATGACGGAATAAGAGAACTTGATAATTCGTTACCACCATGGTGGGTATATAGTTTTTATGCAACTATTGCATTTGCTTTAATTTATTTGGTACGATTTCATGTCCTTGATGATTACACTCAAGATGAAGAATATTTAACAGAGGTTGCAGAAGCTCAAAAAGCTATAGAAGAATACAAACGTACTGCTAAGGATTTGGTTGATATCAACTCTGTAGTCTTACTTACAGACGCTTCAGATATTAAAGATGGTAAATCTGTTTTTGATTCAAATTGTGTTGCTTGTCATATGAAAGATGGAGGTGGTGGTATTGGGCCAAACTTAACGGATGAATATTGGATACTTGGTGGAGGAATTAAAAATGTTTTTAGAACAATTTCTGAAGGAGGTCGTGACGGAAAAGGAATGGTTGCTTGGAAACAAAACTTAAAGCCAGCTCAAATTGCTCAAGTAGCAAGTTATGTATTGTCTTTACAAGGTACAACTCCAGAAAATCCAAAGAAAACAGAAGGTGATTTATGGGTAGATCCTGAAGCATCTATTCAAGATAGTACTCAGCCACAATTATAAGTGCAAAACAATTCAAATTATATATTAAGTAAAATCATACGCAGTGGAAACTCCCGAAAATGAAATATTTAGAGACTCAATTAGTACCATTAGCGATGAAGGGAAACGAGCTTGGGTATTTCCCAAGAAACCATGGGGAAAATTCTATACGTATCGTAAATGGGTTAGTTACATACTTTTAATTTTCCTGTTAAGCGCACCTTTTATTAAAATTAATGGGAATCAGTTCTTAATGTTCAACATTTTGGAGCGACGTTTTAATATTTTCGGGTTTCCATTTTGGCCACAAGATTTTCACTTATTTGTAATTATAATGATTATTGGTGTTATTTTTATAACACTTTTTACAGTAGCATTTGGTCGCTTATTTTGTGGATGGATTTGCCCACAAACAATCTTTATGGAAATGGTGTTTCGCCGCATCGAATATTGGATCGATGGAGATAGAGGCGCACAAATACGCTTAAAAAAATCACCTTGGAATGCTGAAAAAATAAGAAAACGTCTTTTAAAAGGTTTTATATTTTTCTTCATTTCTTTTTTAATAGCTAATGTATTTTTAGCTTATTTAATTGGAAGTGATCGGTTGGCTATGTACATAATAGATGGTCCTCTTACACATATAAGTACTCTAATTTCGTTATTAATATTTACAGGAGTCTTTTATTTTATCTTTGCGTGGTTTAGAGAACAAGTCTGTATCATTGTATGTCCATACGGAAGATTACAAGGAGCTCTATTAGATACTAAATCTATTGTAGTTGCTTATGATCATAAAAGAGGTGAAAGAGAAAAAGGTAGAGCTAAATTCAAGAAAAATGAAGATCGTAACTCCATAGGTAAAGGTGATTGTATTGATTGTTCACAATGTGTACAAGTATGTCCTACAGGAATAGATATTCGTAATGGAACACAATTAGAATGTGTTAACTGTACTGCTTGTATTGACGCATGTGATCATATGATGGAGAAAGTAAATCTTCCTAAAGGATTAATTCGCTATGCATCTGAGGAAAATATAGAGAAAAAAAGCAAATTCAAATTTACCAATCGTTTAAAAGGATATTCTGCTGTATTAATAATTTTAATTGGTGTTTTAATAGGCATGCTCTTTTTAAGAAATGATGTTGAAGCTACTGTACTTAGATTACCTGGGCAATTGTATGAGCGAAAAGAAAATAACATCATTAGTAATGTATATACTTTTAAGATCATTAATAAAACTGTCAAAGAAATCGACAATGTCCATTTTGAGTTATTATCACACAATGGATCGATTGAATTAGTAACTCATCAAAATTTTGATATTAAAGCTCAAGGTACTGCTGAAGGTACTTTATTTATTAAAATAAATGCTTCTATTCTTAAAGGAGATAAAGAAAAACTTCGTATTGGTGTATTTCATAATGAAGAATTGATTGAAACCGCCAAAGCAAATTTTTTAGGACCTAGAAGTTATAATTAAAAAATAATAACATGAAAATTAATTGGGGAACAGGAATCGTTATTGGATTTATCGCATTTATGAGTTTTATATTATTTTTTGTCATTCGTATGAGTACAGAACAAACTTATGCGCATGATCTAGTTACAAAAGAGTATTATCAAGCAGAATTGGTATACCAAAAAGAAATAGATAGTGAACGAAATAGTAAATCTCTTACAAAAAATATTCATACAGAATTAACGAGTAAGGGCTTGCAAATTATTTTTCCAAACAATATTCAAACTTCGATTGTTAAAGGTAATGTATTCCTATATAGGCCTTCTAATAAAAAATTAGATTTCGAAACTCCCCTTTCGATTTCTAATTCACAAATGCTCATACCAAATAGTCAATTATTGGAAGGTCGTTGGGATATAAAAATATATTGGATATATAATAACAAAGAATATTTATATAAAGAATCGATACATTATAATAAATGATTATTACTGCTTTTATATTAGGCTTTCTTGGTAGTTTTCACTGTATAGGCATGTGTGGACCAATTGCTTTGATGTTACCTGTTGATAGATCTTCTAATTCTAAAAAAGTATTTCAAATAGGTTTGTATCATCTTGGCCGCTTAATCGCATACGCAATTTTAGGTTTTTCGTTTGGTTGGATAGGAAAAGGACTTAATTTATTTGGCTTACAGCAACAATTATCTATTGGTATAGGGATTGTTATGATACTCGTTACTCTTTTACCCTATCATATTTTTAATCAGTATAATTTTTCAAAGCCAATCTCTTCACTCATCTTTAAAATAAAAAGCGCCCTTGGAAAAGAATTACAAAAGAAAAGTACTGATACATTTTTAACTATAGGCTTTCTTAATGGTTTTTTACCTTGTGGCCTGATCTATATTGCTGTTTTTGGAGCAATTGCGACTGGAAATATTTTAGAAAGTTCTATGTACATGATTGCTTTTGGATTGGGAACAATACCATTAATGTCTATCATTATATATATCAGTAATTTTATTACAAACACAGTCAAACATAAAATCAGAAAGGCAATACCTGTTATTATTATTATTATGGGAGTATTATTTATACTTCGAGGAATGGGACTAGGAATTCCATATATATCCCCTAAATCACATACTAATATTGTTTCTACAAATTACCAATGTAATTGATTGTATTAGTATAAAATAACATCTTACTATAAATAAATCATTTCTTTGGGGTAATATTCCCCTTAAAAAGACTCAAAATTATTTGTAATCTAATTCATAAACATCACATTATTCAATTACACTTACTAACAAAAATTATATTTTAAATTCTAAAAAAAACAATTTTGCGGTTATTCAGCTATAATATCTAATTATTAAATCGTTATTTTAATTACAAATCGTTAAAAGATATTTATTGTCCATTTTTATGAGTTTCATCGATATTAACGTTCAAAAATCATATTTTTTATAATAATCCGTTATTTTTATAAAGTTGTTATGTTAGATAATCAAATCATCTGTATTTCAACAAAGGGAAAACATACAAATACTTAAATTAAGCTTCATGAAAAATACCTTTAGTTCAATCATTACATCTGATATTCCTGTATTGATTGATTTTTTTGCTACCTGGTGTGGTCCATGTAAAACACTTTCACCAATACTACAACAAGTGAAAGAAGAGTTAGGGGATGCGGTAAAAATTGTAAAAATTGATGTAGATAAAAATCAAACTTTAGCTGCAAAATATCAAGTAAGAAGTGTACCAACTATGGTACTATTCAAAGATGGTCAACAACTGTGGAAGCAATCTGGAATTGTAAAAAAAGAAGATTTGGTTCAAGTAATCAAATCTTATTAAAACCATAAAAAAGACTGTCAAAATATATCTGACAGTCTTTCTTCTCTAAACAAATAACTTTTCTTTTATCATATACCGATTACCTATACTGCCATATCAATATGGAAAGTAATCACTGGTACAGGTGCATGATTGGTAATATCTTCTCCTATACTACCATAAAAGAAATGAGATAATCCTTTTCTACCATGAGTAGATATTGCGATAATATCTGCTTCTATTTCTTTTGCATAATTAAACGTTCCCAATTCAACATTATAATCAGCATATTGTTTTACTTCATCAAAACGATTTAAATCACCATCTGCTTTAATCAAGAAACTTTTTATAGTATTCTCTATTTCGATGTTGCTTTTAAATTGACTTGGAATATTAATATATACCGGTTTTAATTCTGCTCCTAATAATTTTGAGAAAGCAATTGTTTTCTTAAATGCTGTAATATCTTCTTTATCAAAATTACTCGCGAATATCATTTTCTTGAAATTTAATATTTCAAGTCGTTCTTTAAGAACTAAAACAGGTACAGAAGCCGTTCTTACTACTTTTTCTGTATTAGATCCTATAAATAATTCTTTTAAACCTTGAGATCCATGTGACCCCATTACAATCATATCTGCATTATGCTCAATAACAAGTTCGTTGATTTCGCTAAAAACTTTAAAATGCTTAACTACTGGTATTACTGTTATTCCTTCTAAATAATCTTTATCCAAAAATGTATCGAATTTTTGTTCTGCTAATTTTAAAAAGAAAACAGCTTCGGTTTGTGCTTGACTATTATTTCTAATCAACATCGTATTAGACATCTCTAACATATGTACAACTAATATTTCGGCACCATACTCTTTTGCCAATTTTGCAGCTCCTTCAAGTGCATATTCAGAATGTTTTGAAAAATCTACGGGTACTATTATTTTTTTCATGAGGTTGTGTTTTTATCGTTATTAAATTGTCATTGAAAAAAGCTGCGTTTCTGGTTTTGCTTTTTGTAATCTTAAATCAAAAGCCATACATATATTACGTACAAATGGTTTTCCTTTTTCTGTAACGACAATAGTGTTTGCTGATATCTCAACCAATGCATCAGCTTCCATTTCTTTTAACTTGATTAGTACATCTGGTAATTCTGGGAATTTTAATCGATCATCTATCCAATTTGTTTTAAATCCACACATTAAATTTAAAATGTGTCTTCTTATTATTTCATCTTCATTAGTCAAAATATCTCCTCTATACACTGGTAGAATATCTTTATTAATCAATTGATAGTATTCATCTATTTTTTTTACATTTTGTGCAAAGCCATACCAACTATCGCTAATAGATGAAATACCTAATCCGATCATTGTCTTTGTTTTTGTAGTTGTATATCCCATAAAATTTCGATGCAATTCTTCTTTTTCCATCGCTTGATACAAACTATCGCTAGACAACGCAAAGTGATCCATTCCAATTTCTACATATCCAATATCTGCTAATAATTCTTTTCCTTTTTCGTACTGAATTCTTTTTTGTCCGGCTGTAGGTAAATCTTCATCATTAAACCCTCTTTGTCCATTACCTTTTATCCATGGTACATGTGCATAACTATAAAATGCCAATCTATCCGGAAGCAATTCTTTTGTTTTGGTAATTGTCTCTTCTATATGCTCTAACGTTTGAAAAGGCAATCCAAATATAATATCATGACCTATAGAGGTGTACCCTATTTCCCTTGCCCAATTCGTAACATTTTCAACATTCTCAAATGGTTGAATTCTATATATTGCTTTCTGTACAGTTCTATTATAATCTTGTATCCCATAACTAACACGTCTAAAACCTAAATCATATAAGGTTTGTAAATGTTCTTTGGTGGTATTATTGGGATGTCCTTCAAAACTAAATTCATATCCTTCTAATACATTGCTTGTTGATAGTATGTTTTCAATTAATAATTTTAAATTTTCTGGCGAAAAAAAAGTAGGTGTTCCTCCTCCTAAATGAATTTCTTTAATATTAAGTCGTTCTGTAAAAAGATTACAGTATAAGTTCCATTCTTTTAAAACAGCTTGAATATATGGCAACTCAACTTCATGCCTTTTTGTTATTCTTTTATTACATCCACAAAACGTACATAGGCTTTCACAAAATGGTAAGTGTATATATAAACTAATTCCATCTTCTTTATTGCTTTCATCAATACTACGCTTTAAAGATTTTTTCCATAATTCTATTGAAAAGGATGTTTCATCCCAATAGGGTACTGTTGGATAACTTGTATATCGAGGACCAGCTATATTATATTTTTGAATTAAACTTTCGCTCATTCTATTACTTTTTTTACATTTCAAAAATACGTCTAGGGTATTTTTTTAACTATGATATTTATCAGTTATAAAAAACGACGCTCAATCTATAAAAAATATAGTCTCCTATAAATCAACTCTTAATTTCAAAAAGATTTTTTTCATTTATGCGCTTTACAAAAAAGATACAGTGCCATTTATTTAATATATATAACATTTATCATATTTTGACATATTCTTGATCAATACCTTTCCCCATTGTTTTTAAAGCAAAATCATAAAATTACAATTGCTATAAATATAACTTATGAAAACACACTCGTTTCATATTCCTGTAATGGGGATAGGATTTACAATCGATACTCCATTAAAAGTAGCCGCCTTGGGTATTGATTCAGTTATTTCTCTTGTTGATGATATGCTACTTGAGAAATTAAGGAAAATGTATTGTGAAAAATTTGAATTACCATACAAAGAAATTACCGATAATCTTGATGATTTTAGAGCTAAACGAATTACTTCATATCTTAATTTAATGCATACCTCTGCTCAAAAAAAGTTTGAAGCATTAAAAAATGAAATTTCAGAGACGAATAATGACCTTAAAACATATTTTAGCATTCTTCCTGATTCTTCTACATTAAAACAAGAATTTAATCGTATTACAGAAGAGTATTTAAATCCTAATCAATTAAAAAATTGGTTAAAAGAAAATCTTTCAATGGGTAGTATTGATGTCAATATTATGACTAAAGTTGACAAAGAAAACTATGCAAAAAATGAAAAATTACCATCTATTTACAACGATGCTCATGCTGCATTAAGAGGATACGCTCAAAGTGATTTATCATCTTCTTTAATTCTTTCTGCTGGGATGAACCCAAGATTATATAGCTACTTAGAAGAATTTGATGATTTTTATCCTGATACGAATAATCAAATTAAGAAAAAAATTGTTTTAAAAGTAAGTGATTATCGCTCTGCTTTGATACAAGGAAAGTTTCTTGCTAAGAAAGGGATTTGGATTTCAGAATACCGAATCGAATCTGGTCTTAATTGTGGTGGACATGCTTTTGCCACAGATGGCTTTTTAATGGGCCCGATTTTGGCACAGTTTAGAGATCAAAAAAAAGAACTTCTTTCGAGTGTGCATGCTGTATTATGTACTGCATTAACTCAAAAAAACAAACATGTACCTCAACAAATCTTACCTGTAAAAATCACTGCACAAGGTGGGGTTGGAACCGCAGAAGAACATCAGTTTTTAATTGATCATTATCAAGTAGATACTGTGGGTTGGGGAACGCCTTTTTTATTAGTTCCAGAAACAACAACTGTAGATAGCTCCACTATCTCCCAGCTTATAAAAGCTAAAGAAGATGATTTATATCTAAGCGATATTTCTCCCCTAGGTGTTCCTTTTAATAGCTTAAAAGGGAACACTAAAGATTTAGAAAAAACGGTTCGTATCCAAAATGATAAGCCTGGAAGTCCTTGTCCAAAAAAATATGTAGCTTTAAATAAGGAATTTAATACCAAAGGGCTCTGTACTGCTTCAAGACAATATCAACATAAAAAGATCAATGAATTAAAATCTAAGGAATTGTCTCAAGAAGCCTATGATAGTGCATTCAAAAAAATCGTTGAAAAGTCTTGTACTTGTGTTGGCTTAGGAACATCTGCTCTTATAGCTCACAATCTGGATAGGAAAGTTGAAGGAGATGGGGTTTCTATTTGTCCTGGTCCTAATATGGCTTATTTTTCGAAATTAATGTCTTTAAAAAATATCACAGATCATATTTACGGTCGAGATAATATGATGTTAAGAGAAGATCGTCCTAATATGTTTATTAAAGAATTGGATATTTATATCAATTACTTGAAAGATGCGTTTCATGACCTTCAAGAATCCACACAATCAAGACAGAAAAAATATCTATTAACTTTTTCAAAAAATCTACATGAAGGAATTAATTATTACCAACAAACATTTTCTTCGCTAAAAGGGTATTTTGAAAAACAATCTGAGCAAATAACCACTTCATTAACTACATATCAATCAGAATTAAATCGTATAAAAAAAGCGATTGATCAATTGACTTAGTTATTTTATAAAAGGAGGTAGTTTATAGAAACTACCTCTTTTTTTATTTTTAATTAACCGCTGGGCAATTACAATGGTAACGTTCTTTTCGTTTACCAAAATCGTACCCTAAAGTTAATTGATGGTATCCACTATTACTTATAACTACTGAATTTGATTGATGACTATAAGTATATCCAAACATTATTTTTTTATAATTAACTCCTATAAATGGTGTTATGTATTGTAAGTTTTGATTACCAATTCTTGTACTACTACTCGACTCTGTACTATCTAAATTTCTTCTGTATGATATTCCTCCCCATATTCTACCTAATTCAAATTTTTTATAAGCTTTAAAATTTAAATCAATAGCACTTTCTTTTGTTTCGTCAGTTACCTGAAATAAAATTGATGGTTCAATACTCCAATCCCTATTGCTAAAATTATGTACATATCCTGTCGAAAAAATATATCTTCGTTGATTGTTTGACTCTTCAATAGGAGTATTACTATCAAAAATTCCTCTTACTGTCGGTAATATATTTTTAATTGTAGCATGCGCATAGAATTCTAAAAAATTATATGACATTCCGATATCTATATTAAAGTAAGTATCTTTCTCTACTATACCTGCAATCACAGGATCTGGATTATTAATTAAATCAAAGGTTGTTTCGTCTAATTTTGATTGTATTATTCCTGTACTTAGACCAAAAGATAGTTGATCTAAATCCGAACGATCTCTAGAAAACAAGATGTGGTATGCAAAGGTTAAGTAAGCTCCTGTTTGGGATGAATATCCATTTCCATCGGTATAAACAATTCCTCCTATTCCTGTATTTTCTCCTATTCGAGAACTTAAATTTAATGTTTGTAAACTAGGAGCATCTTTAACATCAAACCATTGTTGTCTTGCAGTTAATCTAATTTTGTTTGAAGAAGCTGCTCCAGCCATTGAAGGGTGAACTAAATATAAATTATCTGATAGGTAATCTGTATAGACAGGAATTCCTTCTTGAGAAAACATTATTGTGATAAACAATAACATGTATACTGTGGTAATATTATTTTTTAAATGCATAGTATATTATAGAAAAAGTAGGCTTCAAAATTATCTTATAGATAGTAATAGTATTGAAGCCTTTAATTATAATTAATTCTCAATAGTTTATCTTTTTAGAGTAAAATGTCCTTTAATAATTTCTCCATTTTCTCTTTCAACTAAAAACCAATAATCTGTAGATGGCATATTATTACCATTATAAGTTCCGTCCCATCCAATTTGAGATTCTGTGTAAGATTTTAATAGTTTCCCTAATCTATCGTAAATATAAATTTTGTTGTTAGGTTCTCTTATTCCGTTTCTGATAGTCCAAAACTCATTGAATCCATCTCCATTAGGTGTGAAAAAGCGTGGATATGATAACAAGTAAAATTCTCTTGTTAAAGTTTCACATGCTCCTAAATCTCTAACATACGCCACATAATCCCCTGCTATTAAGTTTGTAAAAAGATTACTTTCTTGATATGTAACTCCGTCTATCGAATATTCATACGTTCCATTTCCTTCTGCTAGTATTCTAACTTCATTTTCATTAGGAGTAAAATCAGTAGTAATTACATTAATTCCTGTAGGTGGTAAAGAGGCTTGAACTGTGATTGTTTTTGTTGTTTCACATGTTGAATTTCCATAAAGATTTCCTACAGTTACCTGATAATCACCAGCTGTTTCAACAATTATACTAGGCGTCGTTGCTCCAGTAGACCACAAATAAGTATCAAAATTTGCTCCTACGCTTAGTTCAACAGCTTCTCCTGGACATAAATAAGCATTCTCTTCAATATCAAGTATTGGAATTTCTCTTACTATTAATTCAAAATTGACAATCTGGTAACAACTTGCTTGAGATACATTTTCTATACGCGCATAAATAAAAGTGCTCTCTAAATTTGTTTCAAATAGAGTTGGTATTATATTTTCTTTATTATCAGCATCAGATTCGCTTATATGATAACTTATAGAAAATTCATTATTAGACTGACCATTAAGTATTGCTTCATTATTTTCGTTCAAATCAAAAACGGTAACTTCTGTACCTCCTATAGTTCCACATAATTCTAAGTTATTTGGAACCCCTGCTAAAGGTAATAAATAAGCCCTAATATCTATTGTTGTTGTAGCATAGCAATCTGTATTCATAGTATTCTCCACTCTTGCATATAAAATTTCCTGATCATTTGCTGTTGTATAATTTGGGTTTAGAGCATTGGTTCCATTATCTGCATCACTTTGTGTAGGGTGAAATGTTACCACATTATCTATAGAGGATTGATTTCCTAATATTTCTTGTATGTAATCATTTAAATTTAGGCTAATTGTAGTAAATACCGAAGTATCTTTACATATCTCTATTATGCTTGGTGTATTAGCTATTGGTACAGCAACTACATTAATTATAAAACTGCTTTGGTCAAAACAACTATTATCAGCTATTCCATGTATACGCGCATAAATTTGTTGTGGGTTTACTGTATTTTGATATATCGATGGTAATGCATTTGTATTTGCTTCTAAATCTGCTTGTGAGTCAAAATAAACTACTTCAAATAGATTAGAATCTTGTCCATTTAAGATCTCTGCATCTTTTGTAGATAAATCAATTATGGTGATGCCATCATTGCTTGTATCGTCACAAATATTTATATCCGTTGCTGTTCCTGCTGTTGGAGATAATAGTAATGTATATATAACATTATTTATTGCAAAACAGCTAGTATTTACATTATTTTCAATACGATAATAAATTGTTTGAGTTCCTAATTGTAATGGATAATTATTAGTCATCGTTATTGGATTTTGATTCACCTCAGCATCATTCTCATTTATATGATATGTTATGGTATATGATGTTCCTGATTGATTCCCTAATATCGTTGATTCGAAATTATTTAAATCAATAGTTTCTCCTGTTGTAGATGTTGTGCATTCAAAGATAGGTGATATCGTATTTGCAATAGGTGCATTAAAAATATTAAGCATAAAACTGCTTTGATCAAAACAAGTTGTATTACTTCTATTATGTATTCTAGCAAAAATTTGTTCTACATTAGATGTATTTTGATACATCGTTGGCAATGCATTTTGATTTGCTTCCAAATCTGCTTGCGAGCTAAAATAAAACACCTCAAAAACTGTTGCATCTTGTCCGTTCAATACCTCAATATCTTTTGTTGATAAATCAGTTATTACAATCCCATCATTACTTATATCATCGCATATATCAATATCAATGATAGTACCAATTGAAGGTTGTTCAGAAACAATTAACATAAATGAATCTGTTGTAAATACAGAGGAATCACTTACTGATTCTAACCTCACATATAATGTTTCTGGATTAGATACATTTGTATATATTAATGGTAAAGGATTTTGATTATTATCTGCGTCATCTTGAGTTGCATGGTACGTAATTAAAAAATCACTTGGATTTAAACCTCCTAACACTTCTGTATTTTTTGTTGCTAAATCAAATTCAAGGATTCCTGTATTGGAAGAATCATCACACTGAATAAAATTTGTTAAAGAAATAGTAACCAATTCTTTTACTTCTAGATTGAATGAAGTTGTATTAAAGCATGTTGGATTAGTTAAATTAATAACACGAGCAAATATTTCTTGTGGATTTGAAATATTAGTATAAGGACTAATTAGCTCATTATCCCCAGTATCAGCATCATTTTGAGTTAAATGATAACTAATGGCATATTCATTTGGATCCAATCCATTTAATATTTCATTATCCTTTGTTGTAAGATCAAAATCAAAAAAGCCATCAAAATTAATTTCTTCAACAACATAATCATTTGGTAAAATGATACTTGGAAGCGAAGTTATTATTACATTAATAGATTCATGTACTGTACTAACATTTATGGTACCTACACCAGATATTACTGTAAGGATAACTGTATATTCACCAGAACTCATATATTGATGTGTAGGATTGGTCACTGAAGATGTATTTCCATCTCCAAAATCCCATAACACTTCATCGAAATCACCAACTACATCCATACTAAATAAAGTATTATCTCCTAAACAAAAGTTTTGTGCATCTAATGTGACTTGTGCAAAATCTTCTAGTATTGGAGCTTGTGTTAATCCAACTATACATCGACCTTGGTCTAAGAAAAAACCTTCTGGATCATAATTAGCTAAATCTTCTCTCAAATTAGGCCTTTCGATAACTCCTATATAATCATGTCCTTGACCACTAGTGATATAATTTGCAACAAAAATTTGACCATTAGGTCCTTGTTCGATTGCACCAATAGCTACATTGTTTGATATTCCTGAATTATCTAATAAAATTGCTGAATCATTAATTTCTTGGCTATTACCTGATGTTATATCATACTGTATAATTCCTCCACCAGATCTATTAGGGACAACTAAACTTAGGTATAAATACTTATTATTAGGAGAAAATTCAATTCCATAAGGTACTGCTTCAGAATTAGGTGTAGTAGCAACATCTAGCCCCAAAAAATTATCAATAACAACTGTATTACTCACAACACCAGTAGAAGTATTAAAATCAAATAACTCAACAACATTTTCTATTGAATGGGTTATAGATAATTTACTACCATCAGAAGAAACTTTTATGCTCCCTACTTCATTTCCTTGATTTGAACTTGGGATATACCCTATTGCTGAAATAATTGGAGTATTATCTAATCCAAATCCATCTACTAAATAACTTAGAAATTCGTTACTCTCTTTTTTATGAGTTATCACCCATGTTCCTGTGCCGTTTGCATGTTTTGATGTCGTTAGTTTCTCTGTTGATTCTGCTAATAATTCTGTGTTTTTTTGAGAAACACTTCCTAATCCATTATCTCCAAACATGTTAATAAGACTATAACTAAGACCTCGTGAATTATTACTATTCTCAGCACCATCATTTAAAAATAAATAATAGAGTCCTGGTAATATGGGGACTTCAACAGCTATTCCATTTTGTGTTGCAGATGGGCTACCAATTAAACCATTTCCATTATCCATTATCTGATGATTTCTATTCCATACGCTTTCTCCATTAGTATAAAATAATAAATTACCATTTTCATCTGATATTGTGACTGTAGTTTCTAATGAGTTAATAGGAGATCCTGAAATTGTTTGTAATACACCATTATTAAATGTTATTCCAGCTCCATTTCCGAAAAACCAATTGTTTGCTTCTCCTTGAGAAAAAATAGTGCATCCATAAAATAACAGGATGAGTAATGTTAATTTGTGTTTAAGCATTGGGGTGATTTTTAAATAGATTGTGTGCTCTTATGTCATTATAAGATCAATGATCTTTTTTGGATCATTATGTCTAAAATGATAAGGATAGTTTTAGTGGGTAGAATAATATTATAAAACTTGTCCTTTATAAAATAAGCAACATCAAACTTATCGTAAAACACTTATAGCCTATTGTTTTTACTACAAACAAATACATTCAAAATTAAAAAAGCATATTACATTTAGATTACACAATCACATAAAAAACTAACTATCAAAAACATAAATGTTTCATTTTTTTATTTAGTACTATAAGGAAAATCAACTTTCATTATTCAGTTTATCATTAATCTAGTAGTAATAATATCAAATTTAGTAATCAAAAACTATCCATGTATTTATACATTAGTATACTTTATATCCAATTATTGATGAGTAAATCATTCTATATTTTAAAAGATAATCCTATGCGGTTAATGATTTAATTCTTTATTGAAAGAGTAAATTTGTATTAATATATTTCAAAAAAAAACGCTATTCTTGTAAGAATAGCGTTTTTCAATAAATCAAATTTATACTTCTTTTATATCTTTAAAGAACCAAACATCTCTTTTAAATTTGACGATGAAGGTCTTGGAGCATCAGAGCTTATTATGTTTCCATTTGGATCAATTAAGATAAATCTTGGTATAGCATTTATAGCATATTCAAATACAAATTCTGAACGAAATGATTTATCTGCAAATAACTGTACTCCTGATAATTTTTTTTGAGCTATCATTTTTTTCCATGTATCATGAGCTTTATTTCTATCAACAGAAATACTTACAAACTCTATATTTTTTCCATGATACTCTTTTTCGATTTCTTTTAATGCTGGGATTTCACGCAGACAAGGTTGGCACCATGTTGCCCATACATCAATATATACATACTTCCCTTTAAAATCGGATAATGACGTTGTACCTCCTTTTATATTTTCGTAATTTTCAAATAATGGAGAAGGTTTTCCTTTACCTAATTTCATCATTTTTTCGAAACTACTGGTCATCTCTGTTTTGAATTTTTCGTCTGTACTTAATGCCATCATATCCTTATAAATTTCTTCTATATGAGGCGTATTAGCATTAAATTGCAGTGATAAAATTCCGATCAATTCATTTCTTATTTCAGGGCTTTTTAACTCTTTTACATTATTCAGAAACTCTTGATGAAATGTTTTTGTAGTATCTTGATCAACAGCTTTTGTCGTTTCGGTATATATATTAGAAATGACAATATTTCTATAAGAGTCAAATTTCAAAAAATCAATTTCATTATCTAAGCTAATTTCATTTAATTCTTTAAAAAAATCTTTCGGTAAGCTTGGTATACTATCTAGCTTATTAATTTCTTGATGATTGAATGGATATCTTTGTAAAGCGCTTAAATACTCGTAATGATTTTCTTTTGTTGCCATTTCAAGAAAAGTTGAATCAGTTTCTTTTACTTCTTTTAATAATTCACTTATTTCATTTTTATGTGCATTAATTTTATTTAAAAATTCTTCTGGAATTAATTTAAAAAATTCTTCTGGAATTAATTTAAAACTTTCTTCAATAGTTTCATTTAGCAAAAAGATTTTAGCTTTATAATTATTTCGCTCTGCTCCTATCCCTTTATATTGAATAGTTTCATCAAATTGCTTTGTATCAATAGTTAAAGAAATATTATCTCCACTTTTAAGGTAAAATGTAGTTTGTTCTGGAGAAATTCTATATGTATAGATTCCATCATTTTTAAGTCTAAGAGTATCTTTAAAAGTTCCATCCTCATTAACTTTTATTTCTTTTTTAAAGTCCTCTCCAAATACTGTTAATTTATCATCATTCTTATTGGTTATCGTACCCGAAAAGATTGCATAATTGACAGGTTCTTCAATTTTTTTATTGCAGGCTATTATTGCTAATAAACCTATTGCTAAAAAACTTTTTTTCATTTTATATCACTAATTTTTAGGTTGGGTTAATTATTACTTATATTATTTTTTTAATAAGTTTGGTTGCGAGTATACGCAAAATCTACTTTACATATAGGCTAATACATCACGTAATTATAAAAACGTTTAACGAAGAAGAAATCCCCTAATAATTTTATCTTTTATGAAAAAATTATACTTTTGACCCAGTCAAAACAATCAATCAAAAATCAATATGCATTATTTCTTTAATATTTCCTTTTTAAAACACTTTCGATAATTCTTATCTAGTAGGGTTATATTCTTTTAAAACGTTTTCAAGAGAACTTTTTTAATTATCAAATCGATTATCTCCCTATATTATTAATCTTCAATTTACTTAAAGTGAAAAAAAAACTACATTACTTTATTATACTGTGTTTATTTTTATGTCAATTCTATGGCTTATCTCAATGCGGTATCATTCAAACAATTCCGATTTGTGACATTGAAACTATAGATTCTGATGGAGACACTTTACCAGACGGAATCGTAAACTTATATACATTAACCGGTACAGATCTAACAGATGGAACGTGGTCTACGTCTATTGCTACTTCTTTTGCTTTTGATGCAACTACTGGTAATTTATTTACTTGGGAGCTTAGAGAAGCTTCAGAATTAACAGATACATATTCATTTAACTTAAATTCGACTGCCTGCGGTACAGATCCTGCAAGGGCATTAAACATAATTATTGGTCCTTATTCTGGTGTTGCCTTACCTCCTGATGCGAGTGAAATTAACTTTTATGTATGTAGTAATGACATATTAGATTTATCTACAGTATTAGTTTCTAATATCACTACTCCTGTAGCTCACCTTAATGGTACTTGGCAATTTACCCCCACAAGTCCAACTATAGGAACATTAGTTGGTTCTGTTTTATCTGATGATGTAGATTATCAGCCTGGATTACCTAGAGTCGATCAAAACATTTACGAATTAACATATACAGTTCCTGGTATTACACCTTGTGCTGTTTCTGCTCAAACTACAGTAAAAATTGCTATTGTAAGACAAGTATCGTCTGGTACAGCTCATGAAACTGATATATGCGAAAGCGATATCATTAATGGAGTTTATGATGCTGATTTGAACCTTAATGATGATATGTTTCTTGAAGATGAAGATATAGAAGGTTTTTGGATTAATGAAGCTGCTCCTGATACTCCTACATTATCTATCAATATTAATGATTTATACAATGACTTAACAGATAATGGTAATTCTCCTAAGTTTGGTTGTATGACATATGATTTTATATATCGAGTGGAGAAAAGATCTGTTGTTTGTGTTGATTCAGAATCTACTGTAAGTTTTACAATCTATGAGCAGTTACGCTCTTTTTCACAAGGTAGCTTTCCTGAATTATGTCCAGGTAAGGCTGAAGACCCACCTGTCATTATCAATCTTTATGATTTAATTTCTTTTACAGATGATTTTATTTATAATGACGATATTTATACTCATTGGGAATTTGTTTCTGGCCCTAGTGATTTGGGGTTAATTACAAAATTACAACCAGATCCTATGAATCCTATTGATTTAACCTGTGCGGAAGATGGTAGAATTTCTTTAGGTGAACCAGCACCGTACTACGATGCAGATGCTCCTGTAAACATTACTGAAGCTGCACCAGGTACATATCGTTTTAGATATATTGTGTGTCCAGAAATTAATGGTTGTATAACGGGGAATCCTTGTACTCAATTATCTACAGAAGTTGTTCTTATTCTTCATCCTAAAGAGTATGCTGGAGAGAACACAAACGGAATCAATTTATGTAATACTGATGGAGACGTTAATCTAAGAGATTTATTAACTACTAATGGAGTTGATACTATCGTTGACACAGGTGTCTGGACTAATGATTCTGGTGATACAGTTGAAAACCTTTTTGTTTTCCCAGATTTTGATGGAGATCAACAAATATTCAATTTTACATATAGTACTGTTTCTGTAAACGGATGTACAGATCAATCTACGTTATCTTTTACAATATATAAAGAAGTAAATGCTGGTACAGGAAGTGATGTAAATATTTGTGCTGATGATCTTTCAATTACACTTTTTGATCAATTAGAAGGGGATCCAGATACAACAGGTATTTGGACAGGTCCATTTGGTTATATTTCTACAGATCATTTAGGAGTGTTTATTGCAGATGATCCTACTTTTCCTATTCTAGGACCGGGTACTTATACTTACACTGTATCTGGAAACCCTGGCTGTACTACAGAAGATCAAGCATCTATAACTATTACTATAACTCGTCCAGAACAAGTAGGTGATGATGTTAATGCTACATTTTGTAAATTAGATGGACGTGTTAATTTGTTTTCTTTATTAGATGAAGATACTGTTAGAACGGGTACTTTTGAAGATACCGATGGAACAAATGCATTAACTGGTGATGGTATCGTAGAATTTGAAACGCTAACTAATGATATTTATACCTTCAGATACGTCGTTACAAATAGTTTACCTTGTGATGAATCTGATCTATTTGTTAATATTCAAATTGTTGATTTACCCATTCCTGACGTTCCTAATCAAGAATTTTGCATTCTTGATGCAGCACATTTAGATGATGTTGTAGTCGATGTATTAAATTATAATTGGTATGATACACTAGAAAGCGTTACACCTATTATTGACAATCCATTACTATTTGATAATCAAACATATTATATAGCACAAGTTGATGCGGATAATTGTGAATCTGAGCGTTTAGCCGTATCCATCTCTATCTTGAATTTAGGAGAAATATCAACTACTGGAGAACTTTGTACATTAGAATTTCAAGATGGTATTTCTCCTAATGGTGATTTACAATATGATACCTTTGATTTAGAAATCGATGATGTATTTAATATTCCTGAGGCATTTCCTGATTTTGAACTACAAATCTTTAATCGTTATGGAAGTCTTGTCTATAAAGGAACTATTAATACTGAAGAATTTAGAGGAGAAAGTAACACTTCTGTTCGATTAGGAGATGATCTACCTACTGGAACTTATTTTTACATTTTTACACCAAATTTTCAAAACAATCTCCCTATTCAAGGAAGTTTTTATTTAAGTAGATAATTTTATGATCTCAAAATATATCCTTTTCATCACTGTTCTTTTTTGTTCAGTAATATATGCTCAACAAGAGCCTCAATATTCACAATACATGTATAATTTAAGTATTGTTAATCCCGCTTATGTAACTCCAGATGGTATGATTTCAACTGGTATTCTATACAGAAAACAATGGACAGCTATCGAAGGTGCTCCACAAACAGCAAATATTTTTGCTACAGTTCCTTTAAACAATAAAATACAACTAAGTATCAATTATACAAATGATCAAATAGGAGAAGCTATCAAAGTAAATACACATGTTGCAAATATAGACTTTGCTTACAATACTCGTATTTCTCAATCTCTCAAATTAGCTTATGGACTTAAAGTAGGTATTAATTCGTTTGGTATTGATCCTACTGGATCAAATGTTAATACAGATCCAGTATTTTCAGACCGTACTTCAGAGAATCAATTAACTATTGGTGCCGGATTATATTTACACAATCATAATTTCTATGCGGGGATTTCGGCTCCAAATTTACTTCCTTATCAAATTAGTAATAACGAACTAGAAGTTTACGAATCAAAAACACATTTATATGCAACCGCTGGTTATGTATTTAATGTAACCGATGCGATAAAACTGAAACCTTCTTTTGTTCTGAAACAAGTTATTGACTCACCGCTTACATTTGATGTTTCAATGAATTCTTTGATATATGATAAATTCGAATTAGGTATATCTTATAGACACGATGATGCTTTTGTTGCATTAGCTGGATTAAATATTACTAGAAACTTAAAATTAGGGTACGCATATGATTTTAGTACAAGTGAGTTGAGTGGTTATAATAACGGAAGTCATGAATTTATATTAGTCTATAAATTTGATTTACTCAATCTAAGTAATACATATACTTCTCCTCGTTTCTTTTAAATTATACCACATGAAAACATTTTTAAAAACTCTAGTTATCTTCTTATTTTTAATAGGAAATCAATATAGTTGGGCACAAAAGAAAAGTCGTGGAGATCGTTTCTTTAAGAAAGGAGATTATATTAATGCTGCACTTCATTATGAAGAAGAACTAAATCAAGAAGGATATTCTAAGCACCTTCTTGAGCACATTTCGGCATCTTATTATAATACATATCAATTTAAAAAAGCATATCGTTATTTAAAACTATTAACCTCTGGTAAATTTTATAATTCTGATAAATCTTATAATAATGAATACAATTTCATGATGTATCAGATATTATCTACAGCTGGTGAATATGAAAAGGCCATTTCATTTTATAAATTATATCATACGAATCAAAATATAGAATTTGATTCTCAAGATGCTATTTCAACTATAGAAGATTTTAAATTAAAAGAGAACGATTACACAATAAAGACTTCAACATTTAATTCGGATGGGGCTGATTTTGGGGCTGTCAAACGCGATAGTATAATTTATTTCTCCACTGATAGAATTCCCAATCGTTTTTTAAATAAAAATTACAAATGGACACATCGTCCTTTTCTTGATATTTATAAAGTGACTGTTGATAATAATAATGACCCTCTAGATATTCCTACTGCATTAGATAGGCCTTTAAATTCAAAATTACATGAAGGTAATTTTTGTTTTACAAAAGATGGAAATACTATTTATTTTTCTAAAAGTAATGATCAACGAGGTAAAAAGAAATTCGATAGTTTACGTAATAACGCAATCCATTTATATAAATCTACAAAACTCGATGGCAAATGGAGTAAACCTGTAAAATTAGATTTTAATAAAGTAAATTACTCTATAGAACACCCGACATTTAATCAAGCAGAAAATAAACTCTATTTTGCCTCAAACATGCCTGGAGGTTATGGTGATTTTGACTTATATGTAGTCGATATATCGTTAGATGGAACGCTTGGAGAACCTATTAATTTAGGAAATACTATAAATACTGTACATAGAGAACAATTTCCTTATATCTCTCCTGAAGGGAATTTATTCTTTTCTTCTAATGGTCATTTAGGATTAGGAATGATGGATATATATGTTTCTGAGTACAAGAATAATCAATTTATCCAGCCAACAAATTTAGGAGCTCCTATCAATTCAAGTTATGATGATTTTTCGTTAAGTTATTATAATGAAACGGAAGGCTTTTTTGCTTCAAATCGTGTAAAAACAAACGATGATATTTATTATTTTGAACAAATCGGTGAAATACTTTTACGAGAATATTCTGTACGTTTCGAAGTTAGAGATTATAATACTGAAGCTTACATTCCTAATTCAAATTTAGTGATTTCTCAAAAAGATGAAATAATTCTTAGAACAGCATTCGATAGTATTTCATTTACAGAAATGAAAGTCATTCCTGGAAGGTATCAAGTTAAAGCTATTGCCAAAGGATATCAAATAAAACAGAAAATAGTGCGTATCCAAGAAAAAAACGAAGCTACTTATGTTATTTATTTAAATAAGATAAGTAGTCCTGAAATAGATAAAACACCTCCTTCAATTGTAACAACTACGATTCCTAATAATAAAATCCCTGATAAAAGTGCTAATTTAACTCCTAACGGAAAACGAATTCGTAATCAATTATTAACAGATCAAGTGGGGCCTCCTGTTATTGAACGAAATGGAAAGCTATATTTTGACCTACCTCCTATCAATTTTGATTATGATAAATGGACTATTAGAGCTGATTCTAGAAAAGTATTAGATCAGTTTGCATTAAAATTAGATAAATACAAATCTGTATATATTAAAATTAGCGCACACACAGATAGTAGAGGAACTGATAGTTACAATCAAATGCTATCAGAAAAAAGAGCAGAAGCTACTCGTAATTACCTGGCTTTAATAGGCTATGTAAACGCTAGAAGAATGCAATTTCAAGGATATGGTGAATCACAACCATTAATCGATTGCGAGCAAAATGATTGCAATGAAAAAGAACATCAAATAAATCGTAGAAGTGAATTTGAAATTATTAAATATTAAAGTCACTTCTACCTAAAAGAATAGTATTTTTATGCTCCTTAAGTATTCACCCACTTAAGGAGCTTTTTTTATCATTTATAAATCTAATGTTATGGGTATCGAAAATTTTTTGACATTTATCATCACTGCTTTATTATTTATCATGACTCCTGGTATTGATACTATATTTGTTTTAAATAAATCGATAGCTCAAGGTAAAAAAGCAGGTATTTATTCTACTTTAGGTATTAATGCTGGCGTTCTTGTTCATACATTATTTGCCGCTATGGGATTGTCAATCATTATAGCTAAATCTGCTACAGCTTTCATGATCATTAAATATTTAGGAGCTTTATATTTGATTTATCTTGGAGTTAAAAAAATCATAGCTAAAAAAGATAATCCAGCTGTTGACATAAAAGATGATATGCATAAGAGTAGTTTTCAAAATTTTACTTCAGGATTATTGACCAATACATTGAATCCTAAAGTTGCATTATTCTTTTTAGCATTTTTTCCTCAGTTTATCTCACCAGAATTAATGAATAGTCCTTTACCTTTTCTGGTATTAGGTACAACTTATGCTATTATAGGTATCGTATGGTTTGTTTTACTTACTTTATTTGCTTCAATATTTTCTGGACGCATTACTAGTAATCCAAAAATCATGCAACGAATTGATAAGGTTTCTGGTGGAATTTTTATTTTGATGGGATTAAAAATCGCTTTCTCTAAAAAGTAAACCTTATTTACTTTTATTTTAGTTTTAAGTAGGGTTTATTTTAAACCCTAACGCATCAATTTACGTAACGGAACAGGCATATCTACTCCTTCTATAATAAAACGTTTATGTACTCTTTCTTTTAATTTACATTTCATTCTAAACTCTTGAAATGGTTCAGAAATCCATACATAAGCACGAATATGTATATAATCTTCATGAATATCTATAACTCTAACCTGTACAGCTTCTTTGGTATGATCTCCAACATTATAATCAAGAATATATTCTAGTTCTTTAGCTTCTTCTTGAATAATTTTTCTGGCCAAATCAATATCAGCATACATACCAATTTTTAAATTATTAAAACTCAGCACCTTACTATCTTGTATTGTGTGATTTAAAACAGATTCTGTACTAATTATAGAATTAGGAATTATTAATCTTTTATTTTCAAAAGTATTAATCACTGTATGTCGTAATGTAATATCATCAACAATCCCTACTCGTTCTATGTCTAGCTTGATATAATCTCCTACTCTAAAGGGTTTAAAAATGACAATGAATGCTCCTGCTATTAAATTTGAGATAGCAGCTTGTGCTGCAAAACCTATAATTGCAGCCAAAATTCCTGCTCCAGAAAAAATTAATGTAGCCTGCCTTCTTAAAAAAGGAACTGTAGCAATAATAACTAAACAAGCAATTATGAAAAATAAAAATTTAATAGAGTTTTTTGCAAACTTTAAACTCGTGACACCAAATTGGTCTTTTTTTTCTTGTACTCCTAAAAATTTTACTAGAAAAAATCTAAAAATACGAGACAAAATCCAACTAATAAAAATCATTACCATACTATAGATAAAAATTCCTTCTATAGTTGATACATCAATGTATTGTTTTATTAGTTCGATCATAATACATTCATAATTATACTATTATTTTAAAAACTAAAACAATGTTTGTTGTTCTTCATCTCCATCATTAGATTCTTTAGTATTGGTCTCACTAAATTTTTCAATCCCAGTAACGTTTTCTTCTTCAACTACTTCTATCTCTTCAGTTGGAATAACTTCAGGTTCTTCAAATGGTAACGATTCTAATTGATTTATTTGCTTAATCTTATCTGATGTTAATTGATTTCCTAAAGCTTTTAAACCTTTTATAGCTATAAATTCTTCTAGATTAATCTCTGTACTTGGTTTTTGCTCTTTTCCTCTAACTTTAGAATAAATAATTTCAGCCATTGGTCTATGATCTGTAAATACAATTTCTAAGTTAGATTTAGGATGGTCTGATATAAACAATTCTTCTTTATCAACGTTTTCTATTAAAAAACGTTTTACATAATAACGTTCTTTTTCACCTTCCCAATATATCGCAGAAATTGGTTTTTTAGGGTTCCATTTTTCAAGAACAATCATATCGTTATCAAAATGTACCGTAATTTCTGGAACAATCGTTTTCACATACCCTTTTTGAGTAATAATCAACAATCTATCTTCTCCTTTAAATTCGCCTAAAAGTTCTCCTCTAGCATCCACATTTAACCTTCTTACGGTTTCATCAAACCATATTTTTCTAGGTTTTAAAGTAGAAACACCTTGTTCTTTTAATTCAACTTTTTTTACTGAATACTTCGTTACTACATTACCTTTAACACCTCTACCTTTAATTAATAGATTTGCAAAGTCTAAATCAAATTTGAGTTTTTTAATACTTCCTGCTTGGCGTAAATATATCGTTACTAATTCTGCCTCACCATTAGGATTAGCTGAAAAATAAAGCAATTTGGATCCCTTAGCACCTTGAGATAGGTCATATTCTTTATCTCTCGTAATACTAGTAACAGCAAAACGTTTTACAAAAGCCCCTCCTCCTCTTCCGTTTTGGTATATTAGATTGTAAATTGTACGCTTGTCTTTTTTCTTAAATACAGCTACATGGATAATATCTTTTCCGATAAAAGTTTTGGTACCAACCCTTGTTACCATCATTTTACCTGCTGCTGTAAAGCATATAATATCATCAATATCAGAGCAATCTCCTACATATTCATCTTTTCTTAATGATGTTCCTATAAAACCTTCTGCGCGATTCACATATAATTTTGTATTTCTGATAACAACTTTTGTTGCTTCTATATCATCAAAAATTCGGATTTCGGTTTTACGTTCTTTTCCTTTTCCGTACGTTGATTTTAAGTGTTTAAAATAGTCTATAGCATATTCTATTAGGTGTTCTAAATGATGCTTTATTTGAGCTATCTGATCTTCTAAAGCTTCTATTTTTTGCTGAGCTTTATCGATATCAAATTTAGAAATACGCTTAATTCTAATTTCTGTTAATCTAACAATATCTTCTTCTGTTACTGCTCTTTTTAGATGAGTAATATGTGGTTGAAGTCCTCTGTCAATAGCTGTAATAACTCCTTGCCAAGTTTCTTCTTCTTCTATTTCACGATAAATTCTATTTTCAATAAAAATTCTTTCTAAAGAAGCAAAATGCCATTGCTCTTGTAATTCATTTAGCTGAATTTCAAGTTCACTTTTTAACAAATCAACTGTATGATCAGTAGATCTTCTTAAAATTTCTGAAACGCCAATAAAATTTGGCTTATTCTCTTCGATAACACATCCTAATGGAGAAATAGAAACTTCGCAATTTGTAAATGCATATAATGCATCTATCGTTTTATCTGGCGAAATATTATTAGGTAAATAAATAAGTATTTCAACTTCGGCTGCTGTATTATCTTCTATTTTTTTAATCTTTATTTTTCCTTTCTCATTTGCTTTAAGAATAGAATCGATTAAAGATGTAGTAGTAGTGCTAAACGGAATTTCACTAATTTTTAGCGTATGTTTATCGTGTTGAGATATTTTAGCTCTAACCCTAGCCTTTCCTCCTCTTAGTCCATCATTATAATTTGTAAAATCTGCGATTCCTGATGTTGGAAAATCAGGTAGAATAACAAATTTTTTGCCCTGTAAGTGTTTTATAGACGCTTCTATTAACTCTATAAAATTATGCGGTAAAATCTTGGTACTTAAACCTACTGCAATTCCTTCTGCTCCTTGCGCTAATAATAAAGGAAATTTAACAGGCAAATTTATAGGTTCATTTTTACGACCATCATATGAAAGTTGCCATTCTGTAACTTTTGGGTTGTATACTACTTCTAAAGCAAACTTTGATAAGCGAGCTTCTATATAACGAGATGCTGCGGCTCTATCTCCTGTTAAGATATTACCCCAGTTTCCTTGCATGTCAATTAATAAATCTTTCTGACCAATTTGTACCATCGCATCTGCGATACTTGCATCACCATGAGGATGGTATTGCATCGTATGTCCGACAATGTTTGCTACTTTATTGTATCGTCCATCATCCAGATCCTTCATTGAATGTAATATACGACGTTGTACAGGTTTAAAACCATCTTCAATAGCTGGTACTGCACGTTCAAGAATTACATAGGATGCATAATCTAGAAACCAATCTTTATACATTCCTGTTACTTTCGTAATTACCTCTTGAGATTCATTACCTATAGATTCGTTATTTAGTTCTTCGTGTTCGTTTTCCAATTCCATAAATTGTATGGCTTACATTTAGGGTTGTTATGCTTTTGTAGTTTCTATAGTATCCAATTCAACCTTAAGGTTGTTGATGATAAATTTTTGTCGATCGGGTGTATTTTTCCCCATATAAAAGGATAGTAGTTCTTCTATAGACTTTTCCTTATCAAGCATTACAGGATCTAGTCGTATATCTTCACCAATAAAATGAACAAATTCATCAGGTGATATTTCACCCAATCCTTTAAATCGTGTAATCTCTGGTTTTCCCCTTTTGGATAACTTTATAAGTGCATCTTTACGTTCTTGTTCAGAATAACAGTAGATAGTTTCTTTTTTATTTCTAACTCTAAAAAGAGGGGTTTGAAGAATGTATAAATGTCCTTCTTTAATTAACTCAGGAAAGAATTGAAGAAAGAACGTTATTAATAGCAAACGTATGTGCATCCCATCTACATCAGCATCAGTTGCAATTACAATATTATTGTATCGCAAATCCTCCATTGATTCTTCTATATTAAGTGCAGCTTGCAAAAGATTAAATTCTTCATTTTCATAAACGATCTTCTTAGTCATATTATAACTATTCAATGGTTTACCTCTTAAGCTAAATACTGCTTGAGTATTTACATTTCTAGATTTAGTTATAGATCCACTTGCCGAGTCTCCCTCGGTAATAAATAAAGTACTTTCTAGATTATTTTCTTTTTTTGCATCTGTTAAATGAACTCTACAGTCTCTTAATTTTTTATTATGAAGACTTGCTTTTTTAGCTCTATCTTTTGCAAGTTTTCTAATTCCAGAAAGTTCTTTACGTTCTCTTTCGGCCTGAAGGATTTTACGTTGTAATTTCTCGGTAGTTTCTTGATTTTTATGTAAAAAATTATCTAATTTATTTTTCACAAAATCATTTATGTATGTTCTAACGGTTGGTAATTTACCTCCCATTTCTGTAGAACCCAATTTTGTTTTAGTTTGACTTTCAAAAACAGGTTCCATTACCTTAATACTTATAGCAGAAACTATAGATTTACGGATATCACTTGCTTCAAAGTTTTTATTATAAAACTCTCTAATAGTCTTAACGACAGCTTCTCTGTAAGCTGCTTGATGTGTCCCTCCTTGTGTCGTATGTTGTCCATTAACAAAAGAGTGGTATTCTTCGCTATATTGTGTTCTACTATGTGTTAAAGCTATTTCAATATCATCTCCTTTTAGGTGGATAATATCATACAATCGATCATCTACATGAATACTATCTGATAATAAATCTTTTAGACCATCTTTAGAAATAAATTTTTCACCATTAAAAACTATAGTTAACCCAGGGTTTAGGTATACATAATTTTTAAGCATTTTGGCTACATATTCATTACGGTATTTATAGTTTTTAAAAATTGTTTCATCCGGAACAAAAGAGACTTTAGTACCTTTTCTTCTTGAAGTTTCATCAAGAAATTCTTGATTGGTTAAATTCCCTTTTTCAAACTCGGCTGCTGCTGATTTTCCATCTCTACTAGACTCTACTCTAAAATAAGCAGATAATGCATTTACAGCTTTTGTTCCGACACCATTTAATCCTACTGATTTTTTAAAAGCTCTAGAATCATATTTCCCTCCAGTATTCATTTTGGAAACTACATCTACTACTTTACCTAAAGGAATTCCACGACCATAATCTCGGACTATAACTTTATTTCCTTGAATGGAAATTTCGATAGTCTTACCAGTTCCCATTACAAACTCATCTATAGAGTTATCGATTACTTCTTTAAGTAATATGTAAATACCATCATCAGCAGATGATCCGTCTCCTAGTTTACCAATATACATTCCTGGTCGCATACGAATATGCTCTTTCCAGTCGAGTGAACGTATATTGTCTTCGGTATATTGGGTAGTTTGATCCATAGAGTTTTAAGTAGAATGCTTGCTAATATAAGATTTCGTCTTTTAATTTGAAATAGCTATTACTTAAAATAATTAACAAAACTATAGATTAAGGTAAGAGAAAGTATAATAGATACATTAAAAACCTAGAAATCTTTTATTTAGAGACTAAGTTTTTAATGTTAATTTTTTGTACTGATATTAAATAGTGGTGTAATTCTTCTTAACAGCTTCCATTAGCATTTCTGCTTTTGTATATTCGAGACCAAACATAAATTGGTATATTCTATTTAATAAAAGTTGTACAATTGGATAATGTTTATAGCGTTTTCTCATATCATATAATTTTTTAGGTAAACGCAATTGACGTCTTCTAGTACTAACCTCTGTATAGGCTTTTAATTGATCTATATATTTATATTTAAATTCTTTGGTTGGTTCAATCATAGTACCTTCTCCAAAATCATTCCATGTTATTAATTGCACAAAATCAACGCAAGAACGTTCGTCCATAAACCTTAATGTTTGTTCGAATGAATTAGTGTGCGGTATTTCCCAATTTAAATTATCAACTTGATCTCCCCAGCCACCTTCTTCGTAATATGTATTAAAACCAGGGTATACAGCTCCTACAGCAATATCTAATGCAATTCGTGAAGTTTTACAATTGTCTACAACATGATCATAGTATGCAGCTTGAGCTAATAAATGTCCTTTATCTACCCAAGAAAACTCACCAGAACCTAAACCACCTACACGATCAGTTGCTCCCCATAAGGTGAGCATAGATGGTTTTTCTTTAAATATTGAAAAAACTTGCGTCCAATCTTCTGGTGTTTTAACATATTCAGGGCCAAAAATAAAAAGGGATTTTTTCCCTGCAACAGTATGATAATTTGGACTTGTAAAATAGTTATCTTCAATGTATTTAAAGTCATTCTGAACAATTTGAACAGCTACATTCTCTCCTTCTATGTCTTCATTAAATTCTACTACTCTATCTTCATACATTATAGAAAATTTCATTCCTACTTCTTCAATTTTTGTTATAAAAGATTCTGTACTATTTTTTATTTTGAGGTAATCATTTACATCTCTACTGCCGTACCAATCAAAAATGACACCATCAATTCCTGCCATTTTCATTAACAGTAAATGATATTCATGCAAACTAGGATCGTTTGAAGAATATGGTCCAATTAACGGATAGTAATGCGATGCGATTTCTCTTCTATTGCCTAGTTTGTTGTCTGGATTACGATTATTCATTGTCCAATGAGTGCCCCATTCGCCATCAAAATCTTTACTTTCAAACCAAGGCATATAATGTACATATACTTTTTTTGGATTGTTTTTTGGAACAACTTTGGCTTTAGTCTCAAACTTGATTCCTTTTTCGATATATTCTAATTCTTTTTCTAATATAGAATCTAATACAGATTCAGGATATTCTTCTTCTTCTATAATGATTTCATCTTCTAATGTTGTATTTTCAATATCTTCTATAATTTGTTCTTCATTTGAACATCCCCAAAGGGTTAATAAAAACAATATGATAATAGATCGAAAACCAATTGTAATTTTTCTCATTGTACTGATTATTATATGATTAGGTCTTACAAAATTACCTAAAAACGACTAGAAAAAATACGACGAAAATCATCTTTGATCGGTAAAATGCTGTTTTTACCGTTAAAGAATTATAATCAAATAATTATTTTGCGGGATACCCGTAAATAAATATTAAAGAAAACTATTGGAGTTGATTTTATTAGGGGAAAAATCCCCTAACCTTATTGAAAATTAATTGTATTATTCAGGATATTCAATCCTAAGGTGATAGATATTAGTTAGTTTACGCTTAAATATCTTTTTAATTTGTTGAATTTCTTTGAATGTAATATCGGCATTTAGAAATTGTCCTTCATCCATTTGTTTATTTATGATCTTTTCTACAAAAGAATCTATTAAGGTACTTGTAGGATTTTTTAAGCTTTTTGATGCAGCTTCAACACTATCGCTCATCATTAATATTGCTGTTTCTTTTGAAAAAGGTTTAGGGCCTGGATATTGAAAATCTTTACTATCTATATGATCATTAATTTCCTTTTCTTTCATGTAAAAATAATATACGGTGCTAGTTCCATGGTGTGTACGTATAAAGTCAATTACTCTATCGGGTAATTTATATTTTTTTGCTAATTCGATTCCTTTAATTACATGTCCTATAATAATTTGAGCACTTTCTCTAGGTGACAATACATCATGTGGGTTTACAGATGTTGATTGGTTTTCTGTATAATAAGTTGGATTTGTCATTTTCCCTATATCATGATAAAGAGCACCAACTCTAACCAACATCGCATTTGCTCCTATTTCATTTGCAGCTGCTTCAGCTATATTTGCTACATTGAGAGAATGATGAAAGGTACCTGGAGCTCTTTCTGATAGTTCTTTTAACAATCTAGAATTGGTATCACTTAATTCTAGTAATGATACATCAGATACTAATCCAAAAATTTTCTCGTACGCATAAATTAAAGGATGCACAATCAGTGTTGCTAATCCTCCTAATACAAACAATCCTATTGTAAACAGTTCTATATTTTCAATATTTCCTTCATGTATAATGTGAAAAGCAATATATGCTATTATATATATAAATGTAATTTGACCTACCGATATAAATAGGTTTGCTCTTTTGTATGATTCTGATATTGTTAAAATAGTCACAATTCCTGCTATAATTTGCAAAAACATATATTCATAACTATTAGGAACGACAAATCCTAAGATAAGTACCGTTACTACATGTGTAAACAATCCTAATCTTGAATCAAAGAAAGCTTTTAATATTAATGGTAGAATACAGAGTGGTATGATATAAACGTACGCTGTTTTAAATTTGACTACAAAGGTTGTAATCATAATCATGATCAATAAATTGAAAAGAATGAATGTTACTTTGGTATTATTTTCAAAAATATCATTTCTATACTTTCGAATAAATAACAATAGCATTAATAATGCTAATGAAACTAACATCCCATATCCAAACACTATCCAATAATAATTTTTCTCACTCCATACTTGCGATTCGTATTCTGTTTTTAAAGAAACTAATGTTTGCAGTTTATTTCCTTCTACAACTTCTCCTTTAGCTATAATTCTACTTCCTTTAGTAACACTTCCTCTTGTAATTAAGAGTTTATTTAATTCTGCATTTAGAGCACTTTCGGTAAGCTTTTTATTTAAAGATACATTAGGCTTAACAATATCATAGAACAATGCTATAAAACCGTTTCTTAAGTCTTTGTATTCGCTATTATCGATTCTATTTTCTATGAGTTGAGTTAAAGACTTTGGTGTAAGTATCTTTTTGTATTGTATTTTTTCTGCTTTGTTTTTTTTACTCAAAAAAAGCATTTTATCACCATTATAAGCATACTCTTCTATTAAAACACCATATTTATAAATTTCATTTAAGACATCGTTTCCAAATTTTTTAGCGGCTATTTCAATTTCGGCATCATCAAAAACATTAAGATTTTCTGCAAAAGCTTTCTCATATCCGTATTTAGCTTGATTTGAAATTTGTACATCAAATTCAAAATAAGGTAATACACTATTGATAATTCGCTCTTTTTCGTCTTCAATCTCTTCATTGGTCTTTGTTATAGCAAAATCAAACGGGGCATATAGATTCTCGTATTGCCAAGGCTTTCCTTTAATAATTTCATATTTAAAAACACCTCCTTTAGGGAATAAATAGACAATAAGAATTACCGTAGTAACAAATAAAAACGCCTTATAAATTAAGGATTGGTTTTTATAAAAATTATTTATAAAATTTTTCATTCAATAGTATATGTATACACTTCAAAAATACTAAAAAATTAATGAGTTTAGCTCTTATACTATCTTAGTAAATTAGGTGTCGATAATCTTCTAAAATTTCTTAAATTCGCAAAAAGATTAATTTAAGATTATTAAAACTACACATATGAGTAAAGAAGTTGTTATTGTATCAGCTGCACGTACTCCCATAGGAAGCTTTATGGGAAGTCTTTCTACAGTACCCGCAACACAGTTAGGAGCTACCGCTATAAAAGGAGCTTTGGATAAGATAAATCTTGATCCATCATTGGTTCAGGAAGTGATTATGGGAAATGTAGTTCAAGCTGGTAATGGACAAGCTCCAGCTCGCCAAGCGGCTTTAGGAGCTGGTATTGGTGTTAATGTACCATGTACGACTGTAAATAAAGTATGTGCTAGTGGAATGAAGGCTGTTATGCAAGCTGCGCAAACAATTGCTTTGGGTGATGCTGATATTGTTGTAGCTGGAGGTATGGAGAATATGAGTATGATTCCTCATTATGTGCGTTTAAGAAATGGACATAAATTTGGTTCTCAAACTCTTGAAGATGGAATGCAACGTGATGGTTTAGTAGATGCTTATGATCAAAACGCCATGGGAGTTTGTGCAGATTTATGTGCAACTGAGCATGAGTTTAGTCGTGAAGATCAAGATGCATATGCTATTCAGTCTTATGAAAGATCTGCTAAAGCATGGAATGATGGAAAATTTGATAATGAAGTAGTTCCTGTAGCTGTTCCTCAACGTCGTGGTGAACCTGTTATGGTTACCAAAGATGAAGAGTATCAAAATGTGAAGATAGAGAAGATTCCTGCATTAAGACCTGCTTTTACAAAAGAAGGTACAGTTACTGCTGCTAATGCTTCTACTATTAATGATGGAGCTGGTGCTGTTATAGTAATGAGTGCTGATAAGGCTGCTGAATTAGGTTTGCAACCGCTTGTTAAAATAACTGGTTATGCAGATGCTGCACATGAACCTAAATGGTTTACGACAGCTCCTGCAAAAGCACTTCCAAAAGCATTAGACAGAGCTGGAATTACATTAGATAAAGTTGATTTCTTCGAATTAAATGAAGCTTTTTCTATTGTAGGATTGGCAAATATGAAAATATTAGGGCTTACAGATCAAAATACAAACGTAAATGGAGGTGCTGTATCTTTAGGTCATCCACTTGGATGTTCTGGAGTTCGTATTCTTATAACATTAATGAGTGTACTGGAGCAAAATAATGCAAAAACCGGTGCAGCTGCTATATGTAATGGTGGTGGAGGTGCTTCAGCTGTAGTGATAGAGCGTGTATAAGCCTTAATTTATTTGAGTATTTAAAGATTAAAAATTAAAAAACATACATGCAATACGGCATCTGTAATCTAAGTATTGTTGCTTTAAGATTAGAACCAAGTGATACAAGTGAGATGGTTTCTCAAGTATTATATGGAGAACATTTTAAAGTGCTTGAACAACGTAAAAAATGGAGTCGCATCCGATTAGCTTTTGATAAGTATGAAGGCTGGATAGACAATAAACAATATTTAGAAGTTACCGAAGAGAATTATAACAATTTTGATAAGACATCGCCTCAATTAGTAGGCGATCTTATCGATTTTGTAAGTACACAAGAAAATCAATTAATCCCAATACCTCTTGGAGCTTCTTTAGTTCCTTTATCTTTTCTAAATCATCAATATGAAGGAACAATTATTAGTGGTTTACAACCTAAAGAACAATTAATAGAAACAGCTTTTCTATTTTTAAATGCTCCATATTTATGGGGTGGAAAAACTCATTTTGGATTAGATTGTAGCGGTTTTACACAGATGGTGTATAAACTAAATGGACACAAAATTCAAAGAGATGCTGCTCAACAAGCAACACAAGGAGAAGCTTTAAGTTTTATTGAAGAAAGTGAACCAGGAGATTTAGCCTTTTTTGATAATGAAGAAGGAAAAATCACTCATGTTGGTATTATTATGCAAGATAATTATATTATACATGCTCATGGTAAAGTACGAGTAGATCGCATTGATCATACGGGTATTTTTAGTAGTGAAAAACGTACACACACTCATAAACTAAGAGTTATTAAAAGAATTGTGTAGCAAATAATCAAATGTTTTTTATGATAAAGATTTCTATTCAAAAAAATCTTTATCATAAAAATAAATAAAAAAAAGCTACAAAATTGTAGCTTCTCTTTTATTTTGTTAGTCATTATTCTGACCAGTATACTAAATCAACTTCTACAATCCCTTCATCATTTACCGTATTTTCATTTACTTCCATAACAACACTAGAGGCTCCATCAAAATATCCATCTCTCACACCAAATAAGTAAGTTCCTTCTGGTAATTCTTCAATAATATCAACATATTCCCTGTAAGGATTATCTGAATAAAAATATTCTCCTGTTTCTTGATTTCTTGCATAAAAATCTCCCAAATCATGCGATGTGACTAAATTACCGTTATTATCAACAATATCAATCTGCACATCATAATTAGTTCCATATATATTGTCTTTTCTAACAACCTCATCTTTTTTCAAATCATTAACAACATCATTTTCAGCTTGGCAAGATGTTAATAAGACTACTAAAGAACTAACTAATAATATTTTTTTTTGTAACATAAATTAAGTTTTGATTTAATCACTAAGTTAAATATTACTAGTCAAAACCATGTTTCTTTTATGTTAACAATATATCAATATGATAATATACAAGCTTCTGCACACTTTTCTCCATCTATAGCTGCTGAGATAATTCCTCCTGCATATCCTGCTCCTTCTCCACAAGGATATAGTCCTTTGATTTGAACGTGTTCTAATGTTTTGTTATCTCTAGGTATTCTAATAGGCGATGATGTTCTCGATTCTGGAGCATGAATTACCGCTTCATTCGTATAATAGCCTTTCATACTTTTTCCAAAAGTTTTAAATCCATCTTGCAATATGTTATGTATAAATTTTGGAAAAACTAATCCCATATCACTTGATGTTAATCCAGGCTTATAAGATGTTTCTGGTAAATTTCGAGAAATCTTACCTTCTGTCATATCCACCATTCTTTGTGCAGGAACTCGTTGTGTTTCTCCCCCTACAGTAAAAGCAGTTTGTTCTATTTTTTGTTGAAAATACATACCTGCTAAGGGACCATGTTTTTCAAACTCTTTAAAATCTTCTAATCGTAATTCCACTACTATTCCACTATTAGACGTAGGTTGGTCTCTTTTTGATGGGGACCATCCATTAGTAACAACTTCACCAGGACTCGTAGCACATGGAGCTATTACACCTCCTGGGCACATGCAAAATGAATACATTCCTCTACCTCTTATTTGTTTTACAATACTATAAGGTGAAGGGGGTAAATAAGCACTTCTCTCTTTACTTTTGTATTGTATTTGATCTATTAATTTTTGAGAGTGTTCAACTCGTACTCCTAATGCAAATGCTTTAGCTTCTATTTCAATTTTATTTTTATATAGTAATTTAAAAATATCACGAGCAGAATGTCCTGTAGCTAGAATAACTTTCTTTGCATCAATAATGGATTCATCTTGAATCTTAACACCTACAATATTTGAATTCTTGATTTTAAAATCAATGACACGTGTATTAAAAAGTACTTTCCCACCATGTTCAATTATTTTTTCTCTTATAGATGCTATAATTGCTGGTAATTTATTTGTACCTATATGAGGATGAGCTTCAACTAAAATTTGATTTGAAGCTCCAAAACCTACTAATAGTTCTAAAATACGTTTAACATCACCACGTTTTTTTGATCTTGTATACAATTTACCATCACTATAAGTACCTGCACCTCCTTCTCCAAAGCAATAGTTAGAATCTTCATTAACTATATGATCCCTATTTATAGCTTTTAGATCTCTTCTTCTTGATTGTACATCTTTACCTCTTTCTAGAAGAATTGGCTTATACCCTAATTCTATACATTTTAGTGCTGCAAATAATCCCGCTGGACCTGCACCAATGATAACAACTTCTGGCTTATTACTTACATCTGTATATGCTGGCAATTTAATTTGTTCTTCAGTATATACTTCATCTAAATAAACTTCAATTTTTAAATTTATTCGAATTGATCTTTGCCTAGCGTCAATGGATTTTTTACGTATCTGAATATGTGAAATTTCACTTAAAGGAATTCCATTTTTTTTAGCTATGTGCTTTTTTAACTTTTCTGGAGTAGCAGCTATCTCAGGTGAAACTTGTATAGTGAATTCGTATGGCAATGTCTATCTTTTTATTATTTCGCACGAAGATACAATATTACTTTTATTTGAAAATATATTGGCATATGACTCAAACCTAATATTCTCTACACATAGAATTTTTCGTTCTTTCGTAATTTATCAAACATTTCTAAAATTCTATTGGCTTTTGTTTCATCCATTTTTGCTTGATAAATCCAATCTATAAAAGCTTTTTGTTCTCCTTCTCCTCTATTCAAGAAATTTTGATATATCTTTTTAGGTTCTTGCTTAAAACATTCTTTAATTTCATCGGGTAACTCAAGAGGGGTTTTATCTAGAAATAGTTTTATATGAACAACATCTCCTGCTTCTTTCTTAATATGTTTTCTGATTGCGGATTTTACGGCAAGAAAAAGACGCTGATTCCCTAATGGCATTAATTTGTATTTCTCTAACTTGTACGTATCAATCCACCCACTCACGATAACCCAACCAAATGGCGCGTTTTTATTAGGAGCAATTTCTGGAATTTCTGTATAGGTCCATCCTCCTTTTCCTTCAAATTTCTTTAAGGTATAATTTTTATCAACTATATAGTTCCTTTCTTTATTTTCCACTGCTTATATATATTTCTATTTATTAAATCTTATTTAATTGATTTTCAAAATTGAGTAAAAGTTCTTACATAAAAATTCTTTTTATGCTCTATAACAATCACAAATCTTATGTATCTTTGACAAACAATATTATAGGAATGCAATTTAAACACCCAGAATTTCTTTACGCTTTATTTGTACTAATTATTCCTATTCTCATTCATTTATTTCAATTACGTCGATTTAAAAAAGTTTTATTTAGTAATGTTCAGTTTCTAAAAAAGATTGATATTCAATCAAGAAAAAGTTCTCAGATAAAAAAATGGCTTACGCTTTTTACCCGTATCTTACTTCTTTCTTTTTTAATTATAGCTTTTACTCAGCCTTTTTTCGCTTCAAAAGAAAATGCCACTAAGTCACAAGAAATTGTTGTTTATCTTGATAATTCTTTTAGCATGCAAGCAAAAGGATCACGTGGTCCGTTATTACAGCGAAGCATACAAGAATTAATTAGTCATATTCCTGAACAACAAACTTTTTCACTTTTCACCAATAATACAACTTATCGAAACATCACGATAAAAGATATTCAAAACGATTTATTAGGATTATCTTATAGCCCTACTCAATTAGCATATCCTGCTGTATACCTGAAAGCTAAACGCTTGTTTTCAAATACTGTAAATTCTGTAAAAAGAATGATTCTTATTTCAGATTTTCAACAACAAGAAAAAGTCTTTACACCTGAAAAAGATTCTGAAATCTTTCTTAATCTAGTACAAGTAAAGCCTGAAACATCTCAAAATATAGCTATAGATAGTATTTACATTTCTAGTAATAAATCAGATGAATTACTATTAAATGCCGAAATAGCTACAAATGATGAAACCATTGACAATATTTCTGTAGCTTTATATGATCGTGAGAACTTAATTGCAAAAACAGGAGTTGATATTACACCTAATAAAAATGTAAGTGCAACTTTTTTATTACCAAAAAACAAAACTATTTTAGGTTCTTTAGTAATAGAAGATCCTGCTATTTCATTTGATAATACTCGTTATTTTAGTATTAATCCTCCCAAGCGTATCAAAGTTCTTGCTATTAATGAAGCCGATGATCAATTTATACGTAAAGTCTTTACTGAAGATGAGTTTGATTTAACTTCAACAAATTTTAGTTCGCTTAATTATAATGATATTGATACTGCTAATTTTGTTTTAATCAATGAAATTAAACAGATCCCTGCTTCTCTTAATAATACTTTAAAGACTTTTATGTCTAATGGTGGGATTGTTTGTTTTATTCCTTCAGATAATGGGAATTTAAATTCGTATCGGCAATTTTTACAAACAGTAAGCACTGCTACTTTTTTAGGGAAACTTGAACAAGAAAAGAAAATAACATCAATTTCTTTCAACCATCCATTATATGATGGTGTTTTTGATAAAAAAATATCAAATTTTCAGTATCCTAAAGTAAATAGTTTTTATGAGCATACAGCTACAAATACAATTTTAGGCTATGAGGATGCTACAGCTTTTCTTTTTCAACAGCAAAACTTATTTGTTTTCACTGCAGCATTAAATAGTGAAAATTCAAATTTTAAAAACGCTCCATTAATCGTTCCTACATTATATCGTATAGCTAAACAAAGTTTAACTCTTCCTAAGATTTCATATCGTATTGGTATCACTAATACGTACGATGTTGCAACTCAGTTACAACAAGATGAAATTTTATCATTGGTTTCTAACCAAGAACAAATCATTCCGCTTCAACAGACTTATAATACTAAGGTTAAAATTACCACAGTAGACAATCCAACTGTTGCTGGGACTTTTAGTGTTCAAAACAAGGACAATATTATACAATATGTAAGTTACAATTATGATCAATCAGAAAGTAATTTACATTACCAGCTACTTGTAGCTAACGATGATTATACTGTAAATGAAAATGTAACTACATTATTTAACCAGATAAAGCAAGATAACTCAATTGATGAACTTTGGAAATGGTTTGTTATTTTTGCTTTAATCTTTTTATTTATTGAAATATTACTTTTAAAACACTTAAAATGAAAGTGCTACTTAAAGCTGCCACAATTATAGATGCTGATTCACCCTATAACAATCAAACTGTTGATGTTTTAATTGATAATGGTATAATTTCTAAAATAGATCATACTATTTCTACTAATACTGATACAGAAGAACTTGCTTTAGAAAATTTACATATTTCACAAGGATGGTTTGATTCTAGTGTTTGTATAGGAGAACCTGGTTTTGAAGAAAGAGAAACTATTACAAACGCACTGGATGTAGCTGCTCAAAATGGATTTACAGCAATTGCCGTCCATCCTAATAGTAATCCCGTAATTGATAATACTGCAACTTTAAGTTTTCTAAAGGCAAAGAGTTTTGGTAAAGCTACAAATCTTCATCCAATAGGATCGCTTACTACAGGATCTAAAGGAATTGATCTTGCTGAGTTATATGATATGCAAGAACATGGAGCTATTGCCTTTGGAGATTATAAAAAACCTATTAATAATCCTAATTTATTAAAATTAGCATTGTTGTATACTCAAAATTTCAACGGGCTAGTACAATCATATCCTCAAGATAATCAAATTGCAGGAAAAGGAATGGTTCACGAAGGAGAACAAAGTACTTTATTAGGTCTTAAAGCTATTCCAGCTTTAGCAGAAGAATTACAAATTGCACGAGACCTGTTTGTTTTGGAATATACTGGAGGTAAGTTACATATACCTACAATTTCTACAGAGAAATCAGTTTCTTTAATTCGAGAGGCAAAAAGAAAAGGTTTACAGGTTACTTGTAGTGTTACTACGCATCATTTGACACTTACTGATGAAGTGTTAAGTGATTATGATAGTAATTATAAGGTACAGCCTCCTCTACGTACTAAAAAAGATGTAATAGCCTTAATAAGAGGAGTTGAGGATCATACTATCGATATGATTACTAGTGATCATAGACCTATGGATACCGAAAATAAAAAAGTAGAATTTGATAATGCATCTTATGGAACTATTGGTTTAGAGTCTAGTTTCGGAGCTTGTAATACTGTGTTACCTACTTCTACTGTTATTAATAGTTTTACGCGTGGTAAATCAATTTTTGGAATTCCTACTTTTCCTATCAACGTAGGTAATAAAGCTGAAGTCACATTGTTTTCTCCAACAGGAGATACTGTTTTTACAACAAATCATATTCAATCTTCTTCTGATAATAGTGCTTTTATTAATCGCACGCTTAGAGGGACGGTTTATGGTATATACGCCAATCAACAACTAAAATTAAAATAATCAACACTCAAAATATCTATTATGCACTCTAACTATGCCAAAGAAGGAAAAACAGCTGCTATTGTAGCTTATTTAAGTATTATAGGCGTTATTATTGCTTATTTTTTAAACAATGACGCAAAAAACACATTTGCTAATTTTCATATTAGACAGAGTCTAGGGGTTTGGATTACGTTTTATTTACTAGGCGCTTTAGTTAGTATTTTTGACAGTTGGTTTATTAGTTTTCCTTTTTATATATTTATTGTTATTCTAATAGTATATGGATTTATTACTGCCATTCGTGAAGAAGAAAAACCAGTGCCTTTTATAGGAGAACAATTTCAAAAATGGTTTAATTTTATTTAAAAAATAATCTTATCCTATTGTAAATTCACATGAATGATCATTTATGAAACGATTTTCTGCTTTAAAATCTTCAGCTTTTGCAGCAAAAACAGTAGCAACTACAGCTGCAAGTAAATCAGTAAAATACATTCGCTTTTTTCTAAAGCTCTTTATTATTATTGCACTTACTATTATTACACAAATTGGAGGTGTTATTTACTTTTTTGTAGAATTGATTCCATTAAGAAGGTTTCGTAAATATCGTTGGATCAAAATAATTTTATTTTCAGTTCTGTATTTAGCAGCTACTTATATTGCTGTTCCTAAATTAGCTCCAAAATATGGAGGAAGAGAAGCTATTTATGATACGCCATATCTTAAACCTCATTCATTTATAACCAAATTACTGAATCGTAATTATGTTACTCACGAACTTAATCAGACTTTAAAAATCGCAGGAGTTGCTTTACATCACAAATATGAGGGTATTTATCTAGCCTATTTAGATGCTAATTTCCCGTTTATTGATCGCTTTCCTTTGTTACCTCATCACAGTCATAATGATGGTAAAAAAGTAGATTTAGCTTTTGTGTATACAACTCCTAATGGGCAGTATACAAACAAAAAACCGTCTATTAGTGGTTACGGTGCTTTTGAAGAACCAAAAGCACGAGAACAAAATCAAACTGCTATTTGTAAAGACAATGGACATTGGCGTTATAACTATACGCAATTTGCTTCTTTGGGAACTATATATCCTGATTTATTATTTTCGAAAGATGCTACAAAATTTTTATTACAAGAATTAACAAAACGGAAAGAGGTTCAGAAAATCTTTATAGAACCTCATTTAAAATATAGATTGGGTATTAAAAGTAGTAAAGTACGTTTTCAAGGCTGTAATGCTGTACGACACGACGATCATATCCATTTACAAATTCATTAATATATTATGCAAACCAAAACATTATCGCTCTATCACTTGATAAAAGCACCTACTGTACAAAAAGAAAAAACTCCTGTTCTTTTCATGTTTCATGGATATGGTAGTGATGAGAATGATTTATTTTCATTCGCTTCAGAACTACCTGAAGAATTATGTATTATTTCTGTTCGTGCACCACATCCAATGCAACCGCAAGGTAACGCTTGGTATGCCATCCATTGGGATGCTCAAGATGGAAAATTTAGTGATATTCCTCAAGCAATTGTTTCAAGAGATGCCATTGCTTCTTTTATAGATGAAGCTGTCCTAGCTTATAATCTAGATGCTAGCAATGTTACATTACTTGGTTTTAGTCAAGGATCAATTTTAAGTTATGCTGTTGCTTTATCTTATCCTCAAAAAATAAAAAATGTAATTGCTTTAAGTGGTTATATTAATGAAGAAATTTTCACAACAGAATATGCTAATAATGATTTTTCTAATTTAAATATTTATTGTTCGCATGGTAGTGTTGATCAAGTAATCCCTGTTGATTGGGCTCGAAAAACTCCTGCCTTTTTACAGTCTTTAGGTATTACTTCTTCCTTAAACGAATTTCCTGTAGGTCATGGTGTTGCTCCTCAAAATTTTTATCAATTTAAAGAGTGGTTAATACAGCTTTTATAAATAACAATTTATTATAAAACTAATGAAAAAAGACGAGTTAAAACTTATTATGACTATTTCAATTACTATGGCTGTTGTAATTGGATGTATTTATATTATTATTTTAAATAAAAAACTCGATCTATTTAATATAATAAGAGCAATTAGTTTTGGTATCACTATTACTACTTTCTTTTGGACATTTTATTTTTCATACGGATGGAAACTTTTTTTACTTAATAGAATATTTTATCGCCCTAATTTAAATGGTACTTGGTCAGGAGTATTGAAATCTGATTGGAAAAATAAAAACGGTGAGAAAATTGGTGATATAGAATTCTATATTGTCATAAGACAAAGTTTTTTAAGAATTCATTTTACAACATTCACTAAATCATTCATTGGAACTTCTTATTCTGAAACTCTATCGTTGAAAAAAGAAACTGGACTCAAAAACGTAGCATATTTATATAGAAAAGAATCTAGTCAAGATGATAATGAAATACTTCAAGAAGGTGCAACTGAACTTAGATTAATAAATTCTGAGCCAAGAAAATTAGAAGGTAAATATTGGAGTAACCAAAAAACTAAAGGAAAAATAAATGTTACTTTTATTTCAGAAAATATAGTTGATTCCTTTAACGATGCAAAATTACTTGAAAACAATGGAGGATAATATATATATACGTTTAGATGTTGATAATGCAGGAGATAAAATTGAATTATCCTTATTAAAATCGAATTATAAAAAGGCTCAAGATTTTCATGATCACATTCAGAATAATATTAATTTTATTTTAGAAAAAATTAAATTTAATCATTCTACTACAATTCTAATGAAGGGATGTGATGATATATTGTTTTCAATTGAAAAAAAGAATTATGACTTAAATTTTTTAAGAAAATTAAAAGACGAATTTAAATCAAAATCTGGATTTTCTTTAAGTATGGGCGTTGGTTTTTCTGTAAATGAAGCTATGCTAAACTTAAGAATAGCAAAAATATCAGGTAAAGATAAAATTGTAGAAACTGCAATTAATATTGATAAATTGTAACTAAACATTTTTAATTAATTTTAAAACAAGTGCTCTATTTCAGCTATTAATAATAGCTAAAATAGAGCACTTCTTTATCTAATATAGCTATACTTTTGAAACATCCATCCAACTAGATTCATTACTAGTTTTAGTTTATTTTTTTATTGTCTTGCTTTATAAAAACTATATCATAGGCAGATTGTCCGCTAATATGACATTTTATAATTTCATTTTTAGTATTCCTAATAAAATCAACTCTACTGAATATCCCGCTATCCAAAACTATAAAAGAATCTACTGCTATAGGCGTTAACGTATAATCTGGGTTGAATGGGTGTGTCGCTATAATTTTTCCTGCTTTTTTTATAAATGTATAGCTGGTCTCTAGTTCGTTGCTATAAAAGTTTCCTAGGTACATCTCTTTATCTATTGCTGTGTACATAGGTGGATCTAACGATACTTTCTTTCCTTCGTAATAAAAATCTGAAAAATGCCACTTCAATCTATTCTTTGTAAAAACAATTTTACTGTGTTGTATAGGAGTGAATTTGAATTCATTTTCAGTTAAAGCAGGCAAATAGAGTTCTTCTTTGGCCTGATAACTTTGAAAAAACAAAGAATCATTCCTTTTAATAATAGTAGCATATAATCCAGGGAAAATCTGATATGTTCCTGCTATTTCATCTAATTTGTCTCGTGTTGGTTTATTAAACTGTGTAGTCTTTACTAGTTTATCTGCTAAAAATATATCAATCATTCCATAAGCCATTGTCAATGGATTAAAAGACTCGTAATTTCCTGTAATTACTATTGATAGGTTGTGCTTTGGAACGTGTAACAAATAAGCTCTAAATCCTGCATCTCCTCCACCATGAAAAATGACTTTAAGTCCTTTATATATCTTTGTTTCTTGTCCTAATCCATAAGGTATCTTTTTACCAGACGTAAGTGTACTTGGTTGTATCATTTTCTCAAACATTGCTCTAGTTCCAATCTTTGGTTGGTGATAGTTTTGAATCCATTTTATTAAATCTTCAGTAGTTGTATACAAACCTGTAGAGCCAACGATACTTCTATTCATAGGATAGTAATGATATTCTTGATTCTTTTTGTAATACGAGTTTGCTTTTTGAGGTATTAAATTTGTTGGATTGTCTAAAAATTGACTCTTATTCATTTGTAATGGTTCAAAAATTCTTTCCTTAACAAATTGAGAAAAAGTCATGCCTGATACTCTTTGTATTATTTCTGCTAATAAAACAAATCCTGCATTATTATATTGAAATTTTTCTCCTGGTTCAAAGTTTAATTTTTTCTGCTTCAATAAGATATTTACCATTTCTTCTTGACCAATCATATCTTCCAATGATTTTCCTTTTAAACCAATCAGCTCTGTGTTATTTCTTAATCCGCTTGTATGGTTTGCAAGCATCCTAATGGTTATGTCTTTATTTATCCCTTTAAGTTCTGGTAAGTATTTTGTTATTGCATCTTCTAAGGATAATTTCTCTTCTTCTTCTAATAAAAGGATTGAAAATGCAGTAAATTGTTTTGAAATAGATCCAACTAAAAATCTTGTTGAATCAGTAATTGCAATTTGATGTTCTAAATTAGAATAACCTTGATGATTTTTATAAATCAATTGATTGTTATGACTTACACTAATAGAAGTACCTGGCCCGTCAATTTGTTTGTGTGCATAGAATAAACTATCTGCCTTTTTATAACTTATTTGTCCCGTACATAAAAAAGAACATAATACTATAATTATTCCTAATACTACTTGTTGATTTTGTCTCATTTCTTTCATTTTTTAATTTGAAACAAATCTGAAACATTAAAGTCTTATAAACGTCTGACTTTCGAAAAACGGACTGTTTTTTAACTACAAAATCAGTCTGACTTAAAGTCGAACTACAATTAAACTACTGACTTTCTGTACATTGTTGGTGTTGTGTCAGTTTCTTTTTTAAATGCGGTATAAAATGATGATTTGGAATTAAATCCTACTTGATATACTATTTCTAAAACTGTTAGTTCTTTATTTTCTTTTAAAAGTTGTCTTGCGTAATCAATTCTATAACTATTAATAAAATCAAAGAAATGTTTTTCAGTAAATTTATTAATCAGTACTGATAATTCTTTTTCTGAAATTTCCATATCTCCTGCTAACTTTGCTAATGATAATTTATCATCCAAATATGGTTTTTCAGTTATCATATAATCCCGCAATTTTTTTAGTTGTTCTGGTTCACTTTTTTGATCTTCTGTAAACTTTACTGTATCTAAACCTATATCTATTCCTATAAATAGCGTTGGCTTGTATAATGCATTAAGAACAAACCAGCAAATCACAAAAAGTGCAAAGATACTCGTGAATATATTTAGATAGCCTAGTATTGTAGTATCAAATGGTATCAAGTCTTTTGCTTTAGATAAACTATTACCTACCAAAAAGAGAACTGTTGTATCTCGAAGCCATTTATATATGAGATAATGATTACTTGAATAATTCTCCTGATATAATTTTTTAAAATTTATCAACGAAATAAATACTGCTATTATATAATAATAGTATTGAATTGTTGTGATGATTTTAAATGCTATTAATGTGTTTTCAGAAATATTCGTAAGCAAAAATGAGCTTAAAAAAATGACAAATAAGACACCGTGTATAAGATGCATCTTATTTAGTTTAAAATTATAATAGCATGCTGATTTTACGTATAAATAATATAAAGGCATTTGCAATAAAACACTGGCTATAATAAAACTCTCTATAATTTCATTTTTTTTAGAAATCAAAAATAACCCTGAGAGATCAATAGCTGTTACTAAAAGAAATGCTGAAAACAGATAATTAGGTAATTTTCGTTTCGTTTTTTTAGTTATCAAAAAAATAGCAAATAAGAAAAGTAAGAAAACAATCATCTTTCCTATATCGCTTATAATAGTTTCGTTCATTTTAATATTTAAGAAAATGTCTATGCAAATATAATATTGATCAACTTAATTTCAGGTATTCAATTTACATGCTAATTATTCATTTTTATAGTGTATTTCGGTGATAATTTCGATACATTTTTGAGTTATTGAAGAGCTTTTAATTTGTCGTATACAAGCTCCTTTTTCATCTTTTTCTTTACAATCTATCTCAACCTCATCCAATATTTTATTATCCTTATTTTTAATGATTATTTTAGAAATTTGATTGTCTGTATAATAAAAATACTGAGTATTGAAAGTTGTGAAATTGTCAACTATTTTTTTGATGGTTCCATTTTTATTGTAAAAATAAATCGCTTCATTCTGTTTGTATCGTTTTCTAGAATAACAGCTAATACGTTCACGTTGCCCTGTTTTCCATCTTGTTTTACAATAATAAGGTTCTTTTTCTGGATATGATTCTTTAATAAACCATAATTTTTTTTCGGTATGCTGTAATAAATTCCCTAATGAATCTACTGTTTTAGATTCTTTAACTCGTCCATTTTTAGTAAATAAAAAATGCTTTTTCTCTAGTAACCTTTTTTTAGTTTTCTCTATACTATAAGTTTCTTCTGTCATAGATTCTATTCCTTCTGGAAAAAATCGTTTTTCTATAAACTTCTTCGATGCGCAAGATTGAATTACAATCAATAAAATAATTAAACATATATATTTCATATCATAATGGCTTATAATTTATCAAAATACAACATTATGATCGTTTATCAATTGGATCTTTTTAAATTTTAATTGGCCTTGGTTCCTAAAAAAAGCCAGAGAAATTAATTCCTCTGACTTTAAACTGCACTTTGCTAATTATGATTACTTTTTAATAATTACCTCGTTATTATTTAATTTTTTGTTGAAACCACTTAGTAGCTTCAGCAACTGATTCGCTAATTTCTGCTTCTTGATCGTAATAATTAAACTGATGGTATGGCGATTCTAAAGTAGTTTCCATCCAATGTAGTTTTTTATCCGTTGTTGCTATTTTTTTAAAATAGTTTTTGGTGTATTGTGGCAATACTGCGCCATCAGAATGAATCATAAGTGTTGGAACATTCAAAGCAGTTGCTGTTGGCATCGGGTCTGTAATTAACCAATCTTCCCATGACATCACTGCAAACTTATCTGCACTCCATTCTTTCACAGCTCCTCTTTCTGGGTTTAGATAATAATCATATGGTCCATACATTGCAGCTGTATCATCTTCTGTCGAAATTGTAGGTATGTATTCTACAATACCTTTTTCTGCATATAGTTTTTTAGCTATTTGAGCTGCTTCAATTTTTGTTTTTACTCCTTCTTCTCCTCCATAAAAAAGTTTTACAGCTTCTGCATCATGCAACCAAGAAGCCGCAGTTACTACTGCTTTAACTCGATCATCTTCTGATGCTGCCATTAATGTATACATTGCCCCAGCACAAACTCCAAAAACTCCAATTTTTTCATTATTTACTTCTGGTAAATTTTCAAGATAAGTTATTGCATTTTTTATATCTACTTTTTTCATAGATGGATTTTCATAAAATCTTGGTTGTCCTTCGCTTTCTCCAAAATTTCGAAAATCAAAAGCTAATGTAATAAATCCTTCTTCGGCCAATTTAGCTGCATACAAGCCTGACATTTGTTCTTTTACAGTTGTCCAACTTCCAGAAACTACTAATGCTGTATACTTTTTAGAAGCATCATAATTTTTAGGGTAATATAAATTCCCTACTAATTCGGCTCCTTCACTATTAAATTTTATTTTTTTCATTTGTATTTTTTTTGATAGTATTAATTCTTCTTTTTTTTCTACATCACCGATATTCTTATTTGTATTTGAGGCTGTGTTACAACCTAGTAATGTTATAAAACATGCTAATCCTACAATCGTCTTTCTCATATTTTTTATTTTATCATTTCTAATAATCCAAAGGCTTTTGCAGCTACTATAGGATTAAATATTTCAACATACTCTACTATCAAACCGTCTTCATTAAATTTGAATGTTGAGTAATAATCACTCGTATAATATCCTGCGTTTTCTTTTAATTTTATTTCTCCTTTATATTTCACAAATACAATAGCAGGATCTTCCATTGCATAAATTTCTTCTATAGGAAATTTCATTCTGTCAAAATTGGGGAATACTGGTGTCCAATAGTTTCTGATTTCTTCTTTACCAGTAGCTCCTTTTGGAAATATCCCTGATGCATATGGATTAATATGCACTGCATCTTTTTCAAATAATGCTACTAGATTATCTACGTTTTCGTTTTCTAATGCTTTAAAGAAAGCCTTAGTATTCTTTTTATTTCTTTCAGCTATTTTGTTTTTCATTTCTTTTTTTGATATAATTTCATGTTGCTTTTTTCCCTGGCAACTCATTAAAAACAATCCTACAAATCCTAGAATTAATTTTTTTTTCATTTATTAAATTTTTAATTAAACAACTCAGACCAATCAATGTAAATAGTATATTCAATGATTTTTTCTTCTTTCATTTTAAATACATCACAAAATGGTACACTTAGTATCGAATGATCTAATCTGGTATAAGTAACAGTCCCTCGATGTACCAAAAAGGTATCGCTTTCAAAAATGTCTTTTATGTTATGTTTAGTTGCGTTAACATTTTTAAAAAAACCTTCTAATAGTAATCGTATTTGCTCTTTTCCTTGAATTATTTCTTGATTTCCAGCTTGAAATATGCAATCCTTATCCAGATAATTAAGTACTTTATCAATGTTTTTTGCATCTAATGCTTTTGATAACTGATCTATCTTTCTATACTTCCTATCTTTTTTCATAGGTATGCATCGATTATTTTTTTTGATTTTTCACATTTTCGATTGCTTGTGCCGCTAATTCTGTATTTCCGTCTTGGTATTTAAAATTGAATTTCATTGTTGTAATTTTCCATGCTCCTTCAGCATTTTTAACCAATTCAAAATCATAGCTTCCTATTACTGTCCAAACATTACCTTTTTTGTTTGATAAAAAATGACTTGCGGTACCATAACAGAAAACGACGGCTTTGTTCCCTTCAATACGAGATACAAAATTTCCTAATTGATGATGTGTAGCTTCAAACCCAGGGAGAATTCCTTTCCATGCATCAATTACCTGATTGGGTGTTAAAGTTGTTGGTGCACTATTTGTCATTGATGAGTAATCAAGTAGTACAGTAGTACTAAAATTCTTCTCAACTTCTTCCCAATTTTTCTGATCTGTTGTTATAAATAAATTCGTAACAACCTCTGTTGGATTATTCATATACTGTGCATTTAGGTTAGATATTATAAGAGTAAATACTCCTAATAAGATAGTTTTCATTGCTTTGTTATTTTAATGATACAAAGTTCTGAAAGACCTAATGCGAATAAGTTATGATTTCAAATGAAGAAGTATTGATTTCAAAGATTCTTCATTTTTCGATAAGCTAAAGGTGTATATCCAGTATGTTTTTTGAAAAATGAGCTGAAATTATTAGGACTATCAAAATGCAAGGTATACGCAATCTCTTTAATACTCCATGTGGTTTGCGCTATGTATGATTTTGACAATACTACTAAATGGTTATGAATATAGTGAAGTGCTGTTATCCCTGTTATGCCTTTTACGATAGCATTTAAATGGTTGGGGTGTACACTTAATTTTTGTGCATAATAACTTGTAGAGTGAAGGTTGATATAAGTTTCTAATTTTGCATTGGGATAGAAACTTGTTTGTAGCAATGTTTGATAACGAGATAGTAATTTTAGATCTGCCTCTTTTAGGTTTGCTGCTGCAATATCTTTATTGACTTGTTGTTCAAAAAGACGTTTTATTATTGATACTAATAAATATACTTGAGCTTCAATAATCTGAAATTTATCAGCTGCACCCCCATTATATTCATTCCATACATTTTTATATATCGATAATATTCTTTCTAATTGATCTGTTGGGATTTCAAATGGAATTGATGTTTCCATTTTAAGAAAAGGGAATAGTTTCAGTATTTGTGATAGCACATTAGATTGAGCTACAAAATCTTGGCTAAACAATAAATAAAACCCTTTCCAATTAGGGATAATATCCCATGAAAGTAACTGAAAAGGGGTGTTGAAAAATATAGTCGTTCCATCAGGAAAATCTGAAAATTGCCCAGATATTGCTTTTCCATCTCCATCAGCTTTTATTGCTATTGCATAAAATTCGTGTCGAAAAACTGGCATTTGAGAACGAACCGTAAGCATGTTCTCTTCAAAACTTCTAATATCAAAATGCGGATGTTTTGGTGGGGATATGTTAATCCCTTCATTATATTCTGATATCGTTTTAAAGTGCTTCATACTTCTATTTATATATGAATTATTTTTTAGTATTATTTTTTTTATTTGTTTCTTTTAAAGCCCATTTTTTAATCCATTTATTTATTTCAGTAAAACCTATTCCTCCTAATAATATTCCGATAGGCATTCCTATTAATACTTTCCAAAATTCGGTTGGATTTCTTTTATAATCTGGTAAATAGGCCCAGTATAAAAATGCTCCAAATAATACTATTATTATTCCTATAAATATAGATATCATTCTAAGAATTTTATTCTTTATTATTCAATAATACTATATTAAAATGAATATCAAATTATAATACTTTTCTATTTACCTTTTTTTATTTTTTCTTCTAAAGATCCGATTCTTTTTTTGTGGTAGTCGCTTTTACTTATGTCAAAAGCTTTTTTCACAAATTTTAGTGCCTCTAGGTTTTCATTTTTTCTTTCGTAATAATCAGCCATAGAATCATACGGATTAGGACTATTGGCATAAAACTTTATTGCAAAATTTAAATACATTTTTGCTTTATCAAATTGTTGCATATCCATACTCATATAGCCTAATGCATTTAATAGATCTTCTGGGTAAGGTGCGATCGAATATCCAAAATGTCTCTTTAACTTTTCTGTACGGTAATCAATCAATGTTTTTAACTCACTTGTGGGTGTTTCTGGAGCATTAATCAGACTTGTTTTTTCCATTTGATACCATTTAAAATTAGCAATCATACCATCCATAATTGATGGAAATAGAACCGTACCGTGTAAGTCTTTTGGATAAAATTTCCATTGAAATGATATCTTATTTTGATACTGCTGTTTTAGCATTTTAGAGAACGTAATATTTGATCTTGCAAAAACGGTAAAATCCGAAGTATCGTTCATTACATTATCAATAGTTATTTCTGGGTTTTGCATATGCAACTGTCCACTCAAAGACATAAATAATGTTTTTTCTTGGTAATTGTTTTCCTTAATTTTCTCTTTAGCTTCCTTTATTAACTTCTGTCCATCCCAATCCAAACTAGGATCAATAGCTATAAAATTAGAAAATAATGCTGGATGATGTATCAATGTATGTATTGTAAACAAACCTCCGTATGAATGTCCTATGAGGCCTCTATAAGTTGTTACTGGGTATTTTTTTTCTATAAAGGGAATTAATTCTTCTTCAATAAATTTACTGAAATTTGCTGCTTCACCATTTCTTTCGTTAAAAGGCATTCCATAGCGTTCTTTTACTTTTGAAGTAGTTAAATCTCGTGTCCGATTTTCATTATTCGAAATTCCGACAAGGATCATTTCTGGTGTAAATCCTCCACTATAAAAACTTTGTACGTTCGCTACTGTAGGTAATAACACTTCTCCATCAAGAATATATGTTACTGGATATCGTGTCTCTGGATTGAAATTTGCTGGAAATTGGATGTATAATTCTCTATATTCTTTTAATGTTTTTGAATAAACACTGTCTTTAATTCCGATTTTTTGCAAAAATTCTTTTTCGGATTTTACTTGACTATATCCTATTTGCTGATAAAAAAAAAGAAAGAGAATAACTGATAAAACTTTAGTTGTATGCATCATTTTGTTAGTTATTGATTAGATTGATTTGTTTATAACTTCTAGAGAAATCACTATTCAATTACTATCAAAAAAGGTTCCATTTTTTTATCATAATTACATCAATGGCATTGCATACAATACTCATTATTAGGTTTAAAAATAAATATGTACTCCTTTTTTAATTTCGATCAATAGCAGTAGATGTAATTAAAGATTGCCTAACTGTGCTATTTTTTAATACATAACGCATTCTTGCTACTTGATCTTTGGTAAACATATTCATGCAAACATCACTGGTATAATCCATATAATTTTGAGTAAGTATTATTTCTTCATTACACGATATATTTAATTCTTCATCACAATTTCCTGTTCTTCTAGAAACTTGAGGAGTGTCATCACAATAATCGTCAAACTCCATACAATTGGCATTTTCTACTTTACCCCATAGGTGTTCTAAACCTAAAAAATGTCCCATTTCATGCGTAAGAGTTCGTCCTCGATTAAGGTTGTTTATTGTATCTGTTCCTCCAAAATGATTTGTTGAAACTAAAACTCCTGTAGAACCGTCTGGATTAGCATTATCTAGTCCAGGAATATTAATATATGGTACAGAGGATTGACCTAAAGCATTATTTAAAGGAAAAACCCAGATATTTATATATTCTTGTTTATTCCAATATCCATAATACGGTAAATCGTCAAAAAACCAATCGTTTTCTACATCTATTGTTATATCATTAAAATTGACTCTTCTAATCCCATTAGTTGGATTACCATCTGGATCTATTGTTGCCAATTTAAATTCTATTTTAGCATCAGCTCCTAAAACGTGTGTATTATATCCTAATGTTCCTTCTTTTTTCCTGAAATCGTTATTCAATGATTCAATTTGGTTAAAAATGCGATCATTGGATACATTAAATCCTGTTCCTATACTTTCTCCTGTATGTACAATATGAACTACAACAGGAAGTGTATAAATAGATTCGACTGTTTCGGTTCTGGGTTGAATTTGGTTTTCATCTCTAGTGCAACTTAACAGTGTTACACCTAATAAGATCATTAAAAAATATTTTGTCGTCATTATTCCATCTTAGAATTTTTGTAAGTATTCATTTTCTTAATAAGCGATTTTTAATTAAGTTCATCATATAATAGCATGAAAAACCTAATTGCTATGCCTTTAAATTTCAACAAAGATAATTTCACAAAATGCATTAAAATAGTACAATACTTAAGAAGTACAGTACTATTTTAAAATTTATACATTTCATTAATTATCAAAGCAAATAAAAAACGGTTTTATATTTATCTTTAAAACCGTCATGTTACTCTTCTTCCATAAAAGTTAGTTTACACTACTCTACAGAATGAAGCCCTATCGTATTTCCCTCTGTATCTAACAGAATAGAAATAAATCCAAATTCTCCTATAGCTGTTTTAGGTTTCACTATTTTTCCACCAGATTCCTCAACTCTATTTTCTTCTGTAATACAATCTTTGGTAGAAAAATAAACTATGGTATTATTACTGCTTACAACATAGTCATCTTTTTCTACAAGTGCTCCGGTAGCATTTATTCCTTGATTTTCAAAAGGAAAAGCGCATTGTTTTCCCCATTCATTTGGCAAATCAATAAGTTTTATATCAAAAACTGTTTCATAAAATTTCTTAGCTCGTTCTATATTTGATACATTGATGTCAAACCAACAAACTGGATTTATAATACTCATTTTAATTTTGTTTTAAATTCCGTACAAAATTGATCAGAATTTAAGTTTCAAAATTGTAAAAATGGGACAGAACTAGTTTTTGGCATCAAAAATTAATGACATCTTTAAATTTTCTCCATAAAATTCTTTAGGAGTTAGTCCTGTAAACTCTTTAAAATCCTTAATAAAATGTGCTTGATCAAAATATTCATTGCTATGAGCCAAATCGGTTAAACTAAGCTCTTTGTTGCTTGATAATGTTTTCAATGTTGTTTGCAATCGCACAATCTTTGAAAGTTGTTTTGGACTTAACCCTATGGACGATGAAAATTTACGTGTCAACAATCTGCGATGCTGGTTTGTTTGTTTGGATAGTTCATTTATTGATAATTGTCCTTTATGTATAGAAATGGTCTCAATCGCAGATTTAACTATTCTATCGATTACTGTATTATTTTTAAGCAACTTAAACATGAAGAATTCTATATACTGTATTCTTTCGGCTGTGTCTTTTGCATTTAAAACTTTTTGTTCCAATTCTTTTCCTTCTTTTCCAAATAAATCTTCTAAAGGGATGGGTCTATTTTCCATCTCTTTTATTGGTATGGATGTAAATGGTAAAAAACCATTGGGATGAAAACGAACTATAAATGTTTTTGTATCTCCAACTGGTTCTACAATATATGGTCTTGTTAGTTGCCCTATTAGAAAGCACCTTGGTTGCAAAAAACTCTTTTCATTTTTAGGGTGATGCCAATATAAATCCCCATAATGAAAAATCATTTTCATAGTTCCATCTGGAACAATCGTATTTCTTTTAGGTGTTTTTTCTTTTAAACTTTCTAAGGTCCAATAACATTTAACAAAACCTGCTAAATCTTTATTGGGTTCAAATATTTTAGGATTCACTGAGCTTTTAATTTCAAGGTGATGTAATTTTTTTAAATATATTAAGAATAATAATTTATTAAAACGAATTCTATGTACATCGTATTTATGTGATAATAGTAATGATCTTTTTATAAGCGATATTTTCTTTGTTTTAATATTGAAGGATGGCTTTCCCACAAACTTTTTACGAGTTTTAAAATCACTATACTATATTTCTTATCTTTAAAATAACACTTTCTATTAAAAATAATATCTATGTTTTTTTCTAAGTTAAGATTCATTTTCATTAATTGTATCTTTTTTACAAAAAGCTTCATTACAAGTAATTATTATAGTAAAAGCATTCAAGAAAAGTTAAAATCCCATCTTTAAAAAAGAATCTCATGATAACTAATTCTATTTTTTTAGGTTTTTTCTTATTTCAAAACATTTTCTCTTTCTGGAAATTAGTAACTATTAGTATACCAATTATTTCTGCTTGTTTTATTTTTTTATTCATGATTTGGGTTGCTTTTCGTATATGGCATAAATACGTTCGTATTATTAAAAAATAGCTTGTCTAATCCTTTTTCTTCCCCCATAATTTCTATTCGCATAGTTCAAATATCACATCTATAATTTGTCTTGTTTTTAATCATAAAAAATAAAATTATAAAAATCATTTAAATCAAAACCTTAACTACAAATGAAACGTATTTTACTCTTCCTGTTTTTACATATTTTTATATCTGTAAGTCATGCACAAGTACCAATATTTGATGTCAGCGATCCTAGTTATAATTTGGATCATAACAATGCTCAAATAGCTATAAGAGCTGCTTATAATGATGCTAAAACATACGCAGAACAACATAATAATGCACCTACAAAAGTATACATTCCTGCTGGAAATTATTCTTTACAATTAGGTAGTTCTACTTTAATTGATATAGATAGTGGTCCTCACAATATTAGTATCGAAGGTGAAGGAATGGAAGTAACAAAACTTATTGCCGAAGGTTTTGAGAGTAAATTCTTTTCTGTCGTAAAAACAAATAACGTTACTATAAAAGGTATGACATTAACACGTTTAGGCACTCCCTTTTTTCAAGGGACAATAACGACTAAATTGGGGGCTAATAAAGTCGTTGTTAAACGCTCTACAGGTTTTGCAAATCCTATTTTTTTAAGTGACCAATCAGGTAGTCAACATACGTTATGGAAAATCACTAATTCTTTAGCTTTTCCTCAATCACATCCAGACATGAGAGAAAAGAAAAAAATCAAAAAAATAATAGCTGATCCTAATGATCCTGATTTATTTACATTTTCGGGTAACAATTGGAAAAATATATTCAATCCTGGAGATAGAGTTGTCATGAAAGCTAAATATGGTAATGGTACAATCAAAACTTCTCGTGCAGATAACATAACTATTGAAGATATTACAATTATCAATACTGGTGCTAGTGCTATTCGTATTACTTCTGGTCAAAAAGAGTTTACGGTAAGAAATGTACATGTTAAAAGAGGAAATCCTGTTAATCATCTAGGGGAAGTTTCATATTATACTTGCGGTGGAGGTGGTTTTAGCTTTACTCACGGAAATGGTTATAGTATTATGGAAAACTGTACTATAGAAGGTACAGGGGATGATCCTTTTTCTATCCACACCAATGACTCTGGAGATCTCAACAATCCACCATCTCTTATAGTACGAAACAATACTTTTAAAGATGTACATGGTGATCTATATTTAGCTGGACTTGCTTATACTGAGTTTTACAATAATACTATTGCTAGAACCAACTTACAGATCACGAATCGAAATGGAAAACCTTCGCATCATATTACTATTCGTAATAATGAATTTGTTGGTAATGTAAGACAAGGTACCATTCGACTTTCTGGTATACAAGAATATCAATCTGACGTATCTCAATGGCATTATGCTGTAAAAATACTCAATAATACATTTACCAATACAGGAAGTGCAACTAGTATTCTCAAGTTGTAAACTGCAAAAGATATTACCTTCTCTGATAATACAATCGACGGTTTTACGTCTGTTAACTTATACGATGCTACTACACAAGATCCTGCTTTAATTGATTTTAATAATTCCGAAAATTATACTCCAGAGTTAATCAATACTCTTGTAGGAGTCAATAATTGTATGATCAATACTACTCCAGATATATTCTCTACTCATCAAACTTCAGCATTGACAAATATTCCAAATAGTCCTATTTGTATTAATTTTTGTTCAGATATCAATATCTCTCCTACGTGTTCGCTCATCCCTACAGATTTTGTCAAAAATGATAATACTTTTTTAGATATTACTGTTTCTCCTATTCCATCAAAAGGAATGATAACTATAGACATGAATGAGCAATGGAAAAAAACACTTACTACGATCTCTTTAATTGATATATACGGAAATCAACTTTGGTCAACTACACTTATGCCAACTGCCAATATTCCTATAAATCTTAAACATTTAACGCCTGATGTCTATTTTTTAAGATTAAATAATGGTACTCAAATAATTACAAAAAAAATCATTCTTAATTAAATTATGTAGTATCTCTATGAAGTAATTTTTATTGAATTAAAGGCAATAAATACATTTAATCGACAGTTAAATGTATTTCGTCGATAAAATCATTCTTTTAAACGTTATATAAATGAAACATCTATGATTAACATGTATATTTACACTGTAGTTACGTAACACGAGAATACATACTGAGATAACAATATTGGAGTGTGAGGACATTAACTGTAACGGTATATACCGATAAGGTTAAAGAGAGTACTCTGTAAAGTATTGATATGTAGTGTGCTTAAAATTAATTATATTTTTTTGTAATGATTTAATCTTTATAGTGACTATATAGATGTACAAATGATTTAAAACAACATCTTTGTAGATGTTTTAAAATATTGCTAATGGATTTGGTTTCTTAGCAGACGATTGCAACAGTTTATATAACATAACTGTTCGTTTTTTGATTGATGAATGGATCTCCGGCTGATTACCGGAGATTTTTTGTATATATACTTAATGTTATTCTTAGTTATTAAGCATTCCAATTATCATGCTATCAACGATTCTATTTTTTCCAGTTTCGTAATTCATTGATATACAAATTACTTTCCACAAAACTTCTATGCTCAGAGTTGGTCATTTTTTCTAATAAATTTAATGCTGAAACATAACTTACTAAGTTACCGTTAGAAGAGCTAAATTTTCCATCTTCAACAAATCTTACTAAACTATCGTTTTGAACTTTCAAATTAGGATATTCTTTTTGTAACTCTTCTCCGCCTCCAATCCATGTAACAATTTTATACCCGTCGGCAATTCCAGATTTACCAATCAAATGAGCGCCAGCACAATTACTTACTACATATTGAGTTTCATTATTTTTCTCTTTTATAAAGTTTATAATTTTCTCGTTGTTAACTTGTGCGTTCATATCATAAGCGCTAGGAACGAACAAAGCTGTTAATCTTGGAGAATTCTCAAAAGTAAAATCTGGTAAAATTCTAATTCCTTCTTCTGTTAGGATTGGTTTTTCGGTTTCGGCTATAGTAATAACATTAAAAATTTGCTTTCCATCTTCAGCTGATTTAGAAAATACATCCGATGTTGCTATAACTTCACTCTGTAGTACTCCATCATACATTAAAAGACCTATCGTAGGAAGTCTATTATCAATTCGTTTTTGATATTCGTTTGATACTACGGTGTTTTCTTTAATTTGATTCTTTTTTTGAGTTGCTATATCATCCTCTGGTTTATTGGAGTTACAACTAACAATTGAGAGGCATATAGTACCTAATATCAATATTTTTTTCATATTAAATCTGTTTTTCTACAAATTTATATGCTTGTAAAAAGAAAAAAATTAATCATGATTAAGAAATTTAGTTATTTCTTTTTTGCTTTTACTTTACTTATAAATTCGGGAGACATTCCTAGGTATGAAGCAATCATATATTGAGGAACTCTTTGAGCAAAATCAGGACTTGTTGAGACAAAAAGATCAAATTGTTCTTCTCCTTTAAGGCTGTATATATACTCTATTCTTTTTTGAATGGCGATGTATGTTTTTTCCATTATTTTTCTGAATAGTCTCTCTGTTTGTGGTACTTCATTACAAAGGTTGTCAAATGATTCTTCTGGCAATTCTAATAGTTCGGTATCTTCAATAGCTTGTATATATAAAATTGAAGGGATATTATTTATCAAACTTTCATAGTCGGTTATCCACCAATTTTCTATCCCGAAGTGTATTATTTGCTCATTTCCTTTACTATCAATATAGAATAAACGGATGCATCCTTTTAGAATAAAGTATCTCGATTTGCAAAGTTGCCCTTCTTTAAGCAAAAATTCTTTTTTTCGTATCTTTTTCAGTTTAAGATACGATTGAAATGTATCGATCTCAGTTTCCGAAATAACAATATATCTTTTAATATACGCTATCAAGTTTACATCCATATCGTTCTATTTTTAGGTATTATTTTAACTAGTGCTATTATTTTTCATAAAACTCTTTTAACACAATATTTTTACCTTTGATCTTTTCCTTTAGTTCTTTCAAGATATAATATCGATGCATAAAACCACATAATACCACAATTCTCTTTCCTTTATTTTCTTCTGCAATCGTCATTATATTTTTTGCCATTGTTTGGTTTCTTACATCCCAAAAATCTGCCCAGAGTTGATACCCATCTCGATAGCTTATTTTTTCACCATTTGGTTTAACCAAAAATCGATTGACAAATTCTGCTCGTGTATTTGTTATTTTCGGAACCATTTTGTATTGATAAAACTGACGATTTTCGCATAAACTATCAGCCTTAGCATTGTTCCAAGCTTCAGGACTTTGCGCTGCAATTGTTTTTAATGGTTCTAATGCGTCTTTATATGTTTTAAAGATTTTTGCTTCTCCTACAGTCAATAGATTTGCTTTGTATAAACTATCTACCAACCTCAATGTTAAACCATCTGTAGGTCGCATTCCTTTATCTCTTCTATATTGATTTCTGTTTTCAAACTCGTAAGGTCTTAATTGAGTTTTTGGGTATTTCTTGATATATTTTGAAGAGGCTATTCCTTCATTTTCGGTAGGAGTTTTTATAAATCTAAATTCTGAGTCAAAAGATGAAGAATCTTGCTCATGTAGTATAAAATCTGGTTTTATCGTTTCTAAAATATTAAAAAGAGTTTCCGAATTAAAATTGGGTACAGGTTTATGTTGAGCTCCAATAACAATAATTTCGGTTGTATTTTCTTTTTTCTTCTCCGTATTGCATGAAGAAAATGTTATTGTTACTAATAATATTAGCAGTATGCGTATTCTCATTTTTGATTGTTGTTTATTAAATAGTATGTTTCTTTTTTATTTCAAGCTTATACTTAAATTCATTTCTTTTTTCATTGTTAACAATGCTTCTGCATTTCCTTTGGCATCATCAACTGGATGGTGTGTATGTTTTGTAACTCTTAAGTGTTTAAAATTCTTAAAAGTATCGTTAACCAATCCTTTGTAGAGACTTCCTAAGTTTTGAGAACTGTGTCCGAATGGATTTTCGTTCATAAAATGATGAAAATACCAACATATAAACATCCAATCAAAACCATTGTTATCACTTATAAAAACTGGACGTCCTTTGCTATTGGTTTTTATCCACTTTGCAAATCGCTGCATTACTTCTTTTGGATCGTCAAACTGTAACGTTTCTTCTCTACTGTGTCCTGAGACTGCAAGAGCTTCTGGAATCCATTGTTCTGAAATTGGTTTTAGTTTTCCATAAAAAGTTCGATCCAATGCTTCATCGACTATTACTGCGCCAAATGAAATCATTGAATAATCTCCTGGTATGTGACCATCGGATTCGATATCTACCATTATGTAACTCATATTTTTTATATTTTACTGTTATTCAAAATAGTTAATTATTAAATTCATTAAACAACAAATTAAACTTGTTTATTTTTCTAGTATCCAACGTACTAAATCTTTTTTATCAACTATAGACCAACTGTGTGGGTGTCTTTCTCCATTTGCTCTATATCCTTTATTGTTTGTTGAGATATATTCTATATGTTGAAAACCTTGTTCTTTTAAATTTTCTGACATTTTTTTGATGTAAAATGCATTCATTTCTTCATAACCAACCATTCTATGTTTTTTCCACCATAAGGTATCCGGCTCTGTATAGAGTCTAATTTTAGTCTTCTTTAATTTCTGTAAATTTGAGGTATTATTTGTTCTATGGGTATAAACAGATTTCTTTTCGTAATTGCTTATGTTATCCTTTGGATTTCCCAAAGCGTCTCCTAAGTTTTTCAATACCCAATTGCTTTCTTGTACTGATACACTTGAAAAGTTACGTTCTATATTTTTTTCGGAAGTTGTATATAATGCTACCAAATCAATTGGAGAATCAACTATAAAAACTCCTTTAGGATCGATATAGAATTGTTTCATGCCTATGATGAAATCGCTTATTAAAAGACTCATTACTCCACCACTAGAGAATCCTCCTATAAAAATGGCATCAGACGGTAAGCTGTTTTTTTCTATAATTCCTTGAAGTTTTGCTGCTAATTGTTGCTTTTCGGTTGTTTCTAACCATAGTTTTTGGTTGTAGTTTAAAAAGACAACTGCTATATTATTTTTCTTTGCAAGTTCCAATATTTTAAATTCTCTTTTGATGTCTTTTGCTACTTCTGGATACCCCCCAAATAGAATTAAAACAGCTTTTATTTCTTTGGTTGGTTTGTAAAGTTCGTAATCTTCTTTTATAATTTCAGAAACTACTGTTTTTGCTGTATTCTTTACTTCTTTGTGAGTTGCATTATTTTTACAAGAAATGCAGACAAAAAGACTTAAGATTAAAATAGATATTTTATTCATAATTACATCTTAGATGAGATTTTACGGTAGGAATAGCTTGTTTTGATAGTTGAGAATTAGGCTTATTTTTTTACTATTTCAGGTTCTAATACTTGCCACTTTTTGTGTGTCATAGTAGCAGTTTTCGACATTCCGTTTATCATTTCAAATGTTAATGTCAAAGCTATGGTAGGTGATATTACATTTTTAGTTTCTATTAAAATACGACAGAGAGCGTTAATAATAACGCGTAGCATTTTTTCATTGCTTTCTGTGTTAATATTTTCATCAACGTATGCTCTAGTTTCGTACCCAGCTTGTAAAGGTAGTATCAAAGGTTTGTTTTCTTCTGGAATATTGAGATGTATAGTTCCCCATGCTAATGTATTTACATTTGCTACATAGTTTTCAACTATTTTTATCAGCTCAGGAAAAGAAGTTTCTTCAAAATGCGAATCTATCTTTCTTTTAATTCTAGCAAAAATAGAGTTTGGTGGTAAATGATTCCAATCTTCAACTACAATGGATCCGACAAGGATTTCATTCATTTTGTCAGAAAACACAACTGATCCTGGTTCAAAGTCGTGCTCATCTATGGAAAATTCATTAGCAACTTGGATACATCTTTCTGCTACAATTGTTGCTATAACACACAATGCATCTTCAACACGAACACCTTTATCGGTTTCAACGCTTTTATAAATATAAGTTACTAGATTTTTGGTTAATCTTTCTACTGAAGGTTTCGGTTTTAAAAAGTTTAAAATCCCCATTTATTACTTTTTCCATTAAAACTACATATAATCAATGTTAAACAGTACTAAAATGAGGCTTTATTTATACTTTACCCATTATTTTGTGCTTCCTTAGTGTTATTACGTTCAAATTTTATCTTTCGAATCCCAAAATCTGTATCCCATTGCTTTACTTCTTTAAATCCAAAACTCTTATATAATTTTGTAGCGGGTCCGTTTTCCAACCCTGTTTCGACTACAAATTGTTCTGAATTGTATGTATTAAATACGAACTTGATTAATTGACTTCCTATTCCTCTTCTAAAAAAATTGGGGGCTACTACCAAACTATTGATACTTGTAAAGCTAGCATTGTGTTCAATTTCGATTACTCCAGCTAACTTTTCGGCTACAAAATATCCATAAAACGCAGTTCTACTTTCTACAAAATTAGCAATCGATCTTTTTAATGGTGGAAAGTCTGTAGCATTTAATAGTTTGGCTTCTACTGCATAGGATACTTGAAAAACTGAATGTATTTTTTTTGATACTTCTGCATCGTTGTTTTGAAGTTTTTTGATCATGTTTTTTTGATGGATTGCTTTTATAGTATTGTTTGATAAATATAAAACTATTCTAATGTTATTTTTTTAAATCGTTAAGTCATCAAAAAACATATATTTCTGAAGGCTTAACGATTTAAACATTTTTATTTTATTTTTAGTTCATGTCTTACTCTTAATTGTTTTATACATCCTGAACATTTTCCGCATGCCAAATTAGAAATATGACAAGAATGAGCCATTGATATTAACTCTAAAGGAACACTATATTTATGTATTAATTCATGACTAAAGAATTTCAAAGTTGGGCAAATTATATTAACATTGCCTTCTTGATAATTTGTAAGGTTATTAATTAATTTATAAAAAACTTCTGTTCCATCTTTATGAAAATTATCAGATTTCACAGATGCTAAATAAATTTCAGTTACAGAGTCTTTTATTGATTGCATTGAAGCAAATGTTATTAATAATTGATTTCTATATGGCCACCATTCTTCTGAAGGAGAAATATTCGATTTCTCACAATTCGCTAATGTACCTGAACCTAACTCTTTACAATTAACTTTTATGATTTTATGCTCAATATTCAATTCATTACAGATATATTTTGACACATAAATTTCTCTATCAGCTACAGTTTGTCCATAGTCTACAGTATATGCTATATCTGGTAATATTCCATATGTTAAACATATTGAGTCTACACCTCCTGATAATAAAACTGCTTTCTTCATATATTCCAAATAGTTTGATATAATGCAGTCGTTAAATTCTTATATATATCCACATTACCTGGCTTTAACATTAATAATTTATTTTCCTCACAACTACGATGATATCCTATAATCCTCTTATTGTTGGCCATTGAAAACCCCGATTCTATAAGTGTTCCTGAATCTAAATTATCTAATACTACAAATACAATATCAGAATTATTAATTCCTTCTATATCCTTTTTCGCTATTATCATTTCATTCCCTATTCCTATATCATGAAATGGAGAAAAAACTTTTACCCCAAAAGATAATAAACTATTACGTATTTTATCTACAAGAATTAATTCTGATAAGGAAAAAAATGGAGAAGCAAGATAAACTTGTTTTCCCTTTAAATCATTATTTTTAAATTCCTGATATTCAAATTCTATATCATTTGAACAATCTACATATGCTTTTTTTTCACAATATAATGCTGTAGACCTCGAAGCTAATAATGCTGATTCTTCAAGTGAAAGCTCTTTAACCATCCAATAATATCCAAAACTTGATGTAAATATGTCTCCTGAACCAATTTTATTTACATTATTAGTTATATAACAAGGAATACTATATTCAGATTTTTTTGTGTATAATGTTGCGCCATATGGACCATTTTTAACAATAAAAGCTTTAGCTTTTTCTTTATTAAAAAAATATTCTTTTATTTCGTTTAAACAATCACTTGATGAAATAGAATAAACCTCATTTTTATTTATAATATAAACTAATTCATCCGCTGTTCCTATATCACTAAATTTTTTTGGATTTATAGATGTTTGAGGATCATAAATTACCTTTTTTGCTTTAACTTTATAACTAGATTCTAACATTCCGAATGCTATAACATTATTACCTATTACACTCCATTCTTCATTAGTTGAAATTTTCAAAGGATTAGGATAAATAGTTGGTTCATCTAAAGCAAAATCATATTGAAAAGTTATTAATTCTTTATGCTTTTTACATTCAAAATTTAGATTTCTGTAAACTTTTTGAGTTTCCTTTAGAAAACAATTTGTTTCATTATTACCACTTGTAGTAAAATTCACAAAACAATTATTTTCTAGTAAGAATTTAGCTGATCTGAAACCTGATCCGAATATTTCCATTGTAATATCGTCATAATTAATTTCACGATATGTACCTCCTATTAAATCAATCATATTATTTTTGGTATATTTTCACTTCACAAACGGGAATACTTATATTCTGAATTTTAGCACTATAACCAACACCTGTTTTAATACACTTTATTAAATCCGAAGTATTAGGATGAAGTATAGCTCCAAGAAATTCACCATCACCATCCTCTAAAAGCAGTTCATTATTCTCTCCTATAACTACATCTAAAATATCTGCAATTTTACGTTTTTTAAGAGCATCAATATTAATCGAAGAAACATTAGTCTCTATAAAACCATTATCACAATCAAATTCATTTCGTTGTGGTGATACATATCCACCTCCACCAGATCCACTCATATTTTTAATATTTAAATTTAATTCCTAACAAAAGAAAGTAATACCTATCATTATTCCTTACGGTAATCCGTAAAACGATTAAAAATATTTTTCTTATGACGATTCGTTTATTTTTTAAAAGTTATTGGAATAGAACTCATTAGAATACGTACATTTTTTACAGAAATTTATTTTTTACATAAATATTAGGGGCACTTTATGAATTTCATTTTATAATAACCATGTACTGCTGTAAGTATACATTGCTATGATTTAACAACATTAAAACATAACTCCTACTTCTTTTTTTATCTATATAGAATAATGAGGTCGTTTGTCGATTTTCTTCTTTTTAATGTTCTAAAATTCTCTTTACTAAGTTTTCTCTATTTTATATTTATTCTCTAGCACACTATCTTAACACACTTATTATGAGTAATCAACTCGACATTTCGGATTTAAAAAAAATTATACAGGACTTAATCAGTTTTATAGTTATTGATGGTAAAGAGTTCGTCAATAAACAACAACAGAAAGAATATATTTCGTGTTATCTACGTTTATTTATCAAAACATTTAACCCAGAAAACAGTCAGATAAATTCCCATTATACCGAAGAGATTTCGAAAGATATCTTAAAGGTTTTTGATGATTTATAATTGTCTTTATGTGATACTAAATAAGCAGCATAGTAATCGATTGATTTTATTTCTATTCCTTTTATGTTTTCATATAAAATAGCATCGTGGCTATGACTATGCTTACATTTTTATTTTATTATCTAAAGAAATTATAATTTACAAGCAATCATTTTAAAGTTTACTTGGTTTCCCCTATTGCTTTTTGCTTATGTTCTTTATAGTATTTAGAATAGTCTTCGTTTTTAATCCAACAACAAACTCGTTACAAGCTTTCATTTCTTCTTGCAACTAATGTTTTTCTTTTTTAGAAATAAACAAAAATGTTTATTACTCAACACCATAAATACTTTTGTTTATTTTATATTGTATTTTTTTAGTTGTCTTCATTCAGTTATATAGAATTTTTTCAACTTATCTTTTTGAGCTGCTGCTTCCGTAAAAACACCTTCAGAATTACTTACCATTGCAAATGCACCTTCTGTAAATACTCCTATATATCTTTTGTATACGCTTCCTCCTAAAATACTATCCATACACGTATCTATCTTTTTGTACAATGTTGTTTTTTGCTCTTTTGATAGTTTGTTTAATATTTCGGATTCAAGTAATATCAGCATTTTATCTTCTGATTTTTTTACAAAATAACCTGTAGAAACATCTTCTAAACCTAGTGATGGTGCATCTAAACATAGTTTTAATGCATAAGAGTACATATTGCTTTCTATAGCTGGTGAATAATCTGTATTTCGCATATCTTTGAGTAACTGATACTCCCATTCTGGTATAAAGTTTTCAACTACTTTATTTTCTTTCTCAATACGATCTTCTTCTTTATTTTCTTCATACCTATCTACATTTTCTATAGGTGTGCTATCATTGGTGTTATCTGTATCTTTTACTGCTTTAAAAATAAGTGCATATATCAATAGGAGAAAGAACATGGCCATTGCTGCAAGTATCACAAAACAACCTGCACAATGCCAGTATGATTTTTTGGGAGGATTTTCTGAAAGGCTTTTATACATCGCTTCTTTAATATCCTCTGGTACTTCTTTTTCGCTATAGGTTTTTTTACAATGTGTGCATTCGATTATTTTTTTGGTTCCTATGGAAAACATTGGTATCCAAAAAACATGAAAATATGTCCCAAATGTGGTTACTATAAAATTATTTTGGGTACTGCAATACGGGCATTGGGTATGTTCCAGAATTTGTTGTGATTGTAATTTTGTAGATCTGGTTCCAAAAAATATAAACATAATTGATGATTGATTAACTTGTATTGTTAGCTTTCTTTAAAATACTAGTAAATATATACTTTTTTAGATACCTAATAATCAAAAGCTGGTCTTTAGGATTGGAAAAATGAGGTTTAACAAGTTATTTATTAGCTAATGTGTTCATTTTTTTAATCCTAAAAAAATCGCAAAACCCTTATAAATACTAAGAATTTTGCGATTTACCCTGTGACTCATCACATAATTACGAATTTTGCAAGCAATTCACAACACTAGGAGAATCAACAAGAATTAACGCTACCCTGTGACTCATCACATAATTACGAATTTTGCAAGCAATTCACAACTAAACGCGCAAAAGAATAACACCACTTTGTCCTGTGACTCATCACATAATTACGAATTTTGCAAGCAATTCACAACGCATTTAGGAAACCCCTGAAAACGCGCTTGCCTGTGACTCATCACATAATTACGAATTTTGCAAGCAATTCACAACCTAGCAAAGGAGATATGTTATCTATAACTCCTGTGACTCATCACATAATTACGAATTTTGCAAGCAATTCACAACAAATCTGAATTATCTCCTAGAGATGGAGAACCTGTGACTCATCACATAATTACGAATTTTGCAAGCAATTCACAACACTCAGTTACTGAGTTCGAAACAGGATTAACCTGTGACTCATCACATAATTACGAATTTTGCAAGCAATTCACAACATATTTCTTAAGGTATTTAGATAAAAAGGTCCTGTGACTCATCACATAAGTACGAATTTTGCAAGCAATTCACAACTGCAATTTTTGCAATTAAATTGTGGGTTTTCCTGTGACTCATCACATAAGTACGAATTTTGCAAGCAATTCACAACGTTATTCCAACTATATCTTGGTTTAAAAAACCTGTGACTCATCACATAAGTACGAAAATACATTCCATCAATTTCTAAATAGATCTAACTAATTAGAACTAATGATTTTTGAATCCCCGTAAATTTTACGGTAAAAAAAGAAGTATCTTTAATACACTTATAAAAAAGAACGACACTATATAATAGTGCCGTAATATTAGTTTTCACAACGGAAAAATCCTTATTGTGAATTGCTTGCAAATTCGTTATGTAAATATATAAAAAATAAAACAACCACAACTACGGTTTTCCGTAAAATTCTAAAGTAATTTTTACCTAATTTTAAAATCAATAACAAAACATTAGTACAAATATGCGTAACATAGTAGGTTTGGATATAGGCACAACATCCATTGGATGGTCTTTGGTAGCAGAGGCAGAACATGACCAGGAAGTATCAAAAATTATAAAATTAGGAGCAAGAATAATTCCTCTAACAGCAGATGAAAAGCTAAATTTTAATGCCGGTAAACCGTACTCTATTAATGCTGAAAGAACTAAGATGCGAAGTGCTAGACGTACTTTACAACGTTTTAAACTTCGTCGAAAATATTTAATCAACTTACTCCAAAAAGAACAGTGGATACAAAACGATACTCCGCTAACAGAAATAGGTAAAAATACAACACATCAAACATTAAACTTACGAGCCAAAGCAGCAAATTCTGCCATCACATTAGAGGAGTTTGCCAGAGTATTATTACAAATTAATAAAAAAAGAGGCTATAAAAGCAATCGAAAAACTCAGTTAGATGTAGATGGAACTAGTATTGATGGTATTCGTATTGCTAAAAAACTATACGAAGAGGCGCTAACACCTGGAGAATTTTCTCTTCAATTACTAGAAAAAGGAAAGAAGCAACTTCCTGACTTTTATGCTTCGGATTTACAAGAGGAGTTTAACCGTATATGGGCAGTACAGCAAAAAGCATATCCAACTATATTTACAGATGAGTTGTATAGCAAGCTTTATAAACAAAATAAAAGAAATACCGAGTCGCTACTAAAAATAGAAAAACAGCTTACTAGTGTTGAAATTAAAGGAAAAGCAGCAGACAAACGCAAACAAGAATACCTATGGAGAGTACAAGCTATAAAAGAGCCAATTACTCCAGAAGAAGTAGCTTATATTTTAATACGTATCAATACTGCTATACAACAAACCAGTGGTTATCTAGGGGCTATTAGTGATCGCAGTAAAGAGTTGTATATAAATAAAATCACTGTAGGAGCATATTTATTTTCTCAACTAAAAAAGGATAAACATACCTCTCTTAAAAATCAAGTTTTTTATAGACAAGATTATCTTGATGAATTTGAATGCTTATGGGAGACACAAGCAAAATTTCATCCCCAATTAACTACGTCTCTTAAAAACGAGATACGAGATGTGGTTATTTTTTATCAGCGCAAGCTTAAATCACAAAAACACCTAGTGAGCAATTGCGAGTATGAAAAATTTCATAAAGCGATTCCTAAATCTTCTCCCCTATTCCAAGAGTTTAAAGTATGGCAGCAAATCAATGCTGTACAAATCCAAGATCAAGATACAGGAAATATATTTAGTTTGAATGATGAACAACGTGCTTTATTATTTGAAAAACTATCATACAAAGAAAAATTATCCGCAACAGAAGTTTTAAAAACATTAGGGTATAGCAGCAGAAAATACAAACTCAATTATACCGAAGGGTTAGAAGGAAATAGTACACAAGCAAGATTTTTTGATGCATACCATAAGATTCTTGAACAAGAAGGTTATGGTCTTGATTGGAAAAAGAAAGCGGTAACAACTAAGAAGGATGAAATACGTCAAGTATTTAAAACTCTTACAATCAATACTGCCATATTAGATTTTGAAGCTTTACCGAAAGATACAACCATAGATCAACAAAAAAGTTATCAGTTATGGCATTTATTATATGCTGCCGAGGATGATAATATGATTAGCGAGGCTGATAAAAACACATATGGAGATACCAATGTTGGCCTAAAAAAAGTCTTGCATCGTACTTATGGCTTTGCTCCAGTATATGCTACGTTTCTAATTAATATTGCTTTGGTAAAGGATTATGGTAGTTTAAGTCCTAAAGCAATACGTAAAATGTTACCTTTTTTAAGAGAAGGACATCTATACAGCGAGGCAAAGGCCTTAGCGGGATACAAAGATCAAATGGTTTTTACGAAAGAAGAAAATATGCAACGGCAATTAGCTTCGCATCTAACCTTGATTCCTAAAAACAGCTTGCGTAATCCTACGGTAGAAAAAATCTTGAATCAAATGGTAAATCTGGTCAATCAAATTATTGATACTTATGGAAAACCTGATGAGATCAGAATTGAATTGGCAAGAGAACTTAAACAATCTTTAAAAGAAAGAGATCGAGTAACCAAGCAAATTAATGCTTCAAAAAAAATAAATGATGCGCTAGTCAAAGAACTTCATGCAGCACCATTTCATATCAAAAATCCAAGTCGTAATGATCGTATACGTCTTAAACTTTATAAAGAACTGGCTACAAACGGATATCGATCTTTATACGCCAATAAATATATTCCTAAAGAAAAGCTTTTTAGTAAAGATATTGAGATAGAACATATATTGCCTAAGGCCAAAATATTTGATGATTCTTTCTCGAATAAAACATTAGCATACAGATCTTACAATCTCGAAAAAGCAGATCAAACTGCTTTGGATTATATCACTAACATTCATGCAAGTTCATTGGTTACTTATAAAGAAAATGTAACTGCTTTGTATAAAGCAAATGCAATCTCAACGGCTAAATATAAAAAACTCTTAATGAGCGAAGTTGATTTACCTAATGATTTTATAGAAAGGGATTTACGCAATACACAGTATATTACTAAAAGTGCTCGAACAAAACTACTAGAAGCGATAAGGCATGTACATACTACCACAGGTAAAATCACTCAAAAACTACGAGAAGATTGGGGGATTATTAATGTGTTAAAAGAAATAAATTTACCCAAATACAGGGCTTTAGGACTTACTTATGTAGAAACACGCAGAACGGGTAAAAAAATAGAACAAATCAAAGATTGGACAAAGCGTAATGATCATAGACACCATGCCATAGATGCCTTGACCGTAGCATTTACCAAGCCTGCTCATGTGCAATACCTCAACACATTACAAGAGCGTAAAAACAAAAACAGTGCTATTTATGGAATAGAACAAAATGAAACTTTTGTAGATCATGATGGCAAACGAAAGTTTAAACCTCCAATGGCATTTTTTAGAAAAGAAACCAAAAAACATATAGAAAGTATTCTTATTTCTTTTAAAGCAAAAAATAAAGTAACTACCAAGAATACCAATATCATAAAAGTAAAAGAAGGTTCTCTAACCAAAGTACAATTAACTCCTAGAGGAAGGTTGCATAAAGATACTGTCTATGGATCTTATAACAAATTAGTCTTAAAAGATAAAAAAATAGGAAGCGCATTTGATCGCGAGATGATCCTAAAAGTACACAATAAAAAATATCGAAACGTACTATTATCAAGGTTAGAAACACATAATAACGATCCCAAAAAAGCCTTTACTGGTAAAAATAGTTTGAGTAAAAATCCTATTTATATAGATACAGCACAAAAAGAACAGCTTCCAGAAAAAATCACTGTCGGAACATATCAAACTCAATACACGATTAGAAAACCTATAACATCTGATAATTTTAAAACCGAAAAAGACATACAAAAAGTAGTTGATCTTAAAGTTAAAGAATTATTACTAAAACGCTTACAAACATCTAATGGAAATGCAAAAAAAGCCTTTTCTGATCTAGATAAAAATCCTATCTGGCTCAATAAAGCTGCTGGTATAAAAATAAAAAGAACAACAATTACTGGCGTAGAAAATGCGCAAGCTATACATAGTAAAAAAGATCATTTAGGTGTCCCCATACTTATAGATGGTAAAGAACAAGCTGTAGACTATGTTAGTACAGGAAATAATCATCATATAGCAATATATAAAGATAAAAAAGGAGCATTACAAGAACAGGTGGTCTCTCTCTTTGAAACTGTAACAAGAGTAGCTCAAGATCTTACTATTATCGATACAAATCATAAAAAAGAGGAAGGATGGGAATTTCAGTTTAGTATGGCGAAAAATGAAATGTTTGTTTTTCCTAATGATGATTTTGATGTAGAAACAATAGATTTTACAGAAGAGAAGAACTATGCTTTAATAAGTAAATATTTATATCGAGTACAAAAATTTACTACCAAAGATTATGTATTTAAACATCACTTAGAAACTACCACAGAAACCACTAAAGAATTAAAGGATATAACCTACAAACGATTAGGGTTAAAAGGACTAGAAGGTATTGTAAAAGTGCGACTAAACCATTTGGGATGTATTGTTGCTGTAAATCAACAAATAATCAAATCTAAAAAAGATGATAAAGAGAACAGTATATATAAGCAATCCCGCATACTTAAAACTCAAGCATAATCAATTAATAATACAAGAGCCCGACTCCAAAATGTTAAAAGGGAGTATCCCTATAGAAGACATTGCGATCGTATTATTAGACCACCCACAAATTACTATTACACAACAAGTAATGCAATCATTAATGGGATATACCGTAGCTTTAATTTCTTGTGATGCACACCATTTACCCAATGGATTAATGCTACCACTTGATGGTCATACAGAGCTAACAGAAAGGTGGAGAGCGCAATTAAATGCCTCTCTACCTCTTAAAAAGCAATTATGGAAACAAACTATACTTGCCAAAATCGAAAATCAAAAAGCAGTACTTAAGCAATACCAGAAACCAGTAGCATCTATGGATTTTTATCTTGAGCATGTTACCTCTGGAGACGAGCGCAATATGGAAGGAAAAGCTGCTAATCACTATTGGAAACATTTATTAAATGATTTTCAAAGAACCCGTTTTGGAGAATCTCCAAATAATTATCTTAATTATGGATATGCTATTTTAAGGAGTATGGTCGCTAGAGCAATCGTGAGTAGTGGGTTGTTACCGGCTCAAGGCATTTTTCATCGCAATAAATACAATAGTTATTGCCTAGCAGATGATCTAATGGAACCTTATCGTCCTTATGTAGATCAATGGGTTGTTAATTGGATCACCAAACATCCTACAAAAGAAAAAATTACTCCAGCATACAAGAAGTATATATTGGGTATTGCAACACAAGATGTATGCATTGATGGTAGACAAAAACCATTAATGATCGCTATAAGTACAACAACAGCAAGCACGTACAAATGTTTTACTGGAGAAAACCGTATAATATTGTACCCTACAATATGAACCAAGATAGATATAATGCCTATAGAACAATGTGGTTATTAGTATTATTTGATTTACCAAGAGAAACCAAAGCAGCTCGAAAAGCAGCTAATAGTTTCAGAAAAAAACTAATAAAGGATGGTTTTACACGTTTTCAATTTTCTATATATATGCGTCATTGTCCTAGTAGAGAAAATGCTAAAGTTCATCATAAACGTGTAAAGAATATGCTTCCAAAATATGGTCATATTTGTATTTTTGAAATAACCGATAAACAATTTGGCATGATGGAATTATATCATGCAAGAGAAGAAATTGGAGTACCTAAAGCCGCACAACAATTAGAATTATTTTAGGATTAAAAAAATGAGACTTTCAAAAGGTTTTTGAATACAATAAGAGCGTTTTTTTAATCCTAAAAAAATCGCAAAACCCTTATAAATACTAAGAATTTTGCGATTTACCCTGTGACTCATCATATAAGTACGAATTTTGCAAGCAATTCACAACGATCGTCCATTCGTCGTACCCAGTAGTTAACCTGTGACTCATCATATAAGTACGAATTTTGCAAGCAATTCACAACTTACAGGGAACCTCATATGCTTGATGTAAACCTGTGACTCATCATATAAGTACGAATTTTGCAAGCAATTCACAACTCATTTTAGTAAATTTCAAACTTAAATTTGCCTGTGACTCATCATATAAGTACGAATTTTGCAAGCAATTCACAACCACGTTATTAAATAGCTTTTCTGGATCTAACCTGTGACTCATCATATAAGTACGAATTTTGCAAGCAATTCACAACCAAAGGAAAACCGCCTGTATTATCAAAATTCCTGTGACTCATCATATAAGTACGAATTTTGCAAGCAATTCACAACTAACTCAAATATAGTGGCTTCGTTTAAAAACCTGTGACTCATCACATAAGTACGAATTTTGCAAGCAATTCACAACAATAGCCTTAGTAGATAACCCTAGTAGATTCCTGTGACTCATCACATAAGTACGAATTTTGCAAGCAATTCACAACTTGTATCCCTGCTTATTCAAAAGCACATCACCTGTGACTCATCACATAAGTACGAATTTAGATTGTAAAAACCAATAACTATTATTGTTTAATACATTATTTTCAATTCATTACTATCTTTTGGCATATAGAAATAGAATTGTATTGGATTTCTAAACACATCATTAGGATCGTTAGGGTTTACTGCCGTGGCTATAAGTGGTGATTTTCCTTTAAACTCCAATTCGTTGCTTTTACTCTCAAAGCAAACCAAACGTCCTTCATCATAAAAAACCATTTCGTAATTCTCTATAGGCTGATAAGACATTTTCTCGTAATATATCTCCCCTTCTTTAATTAAATCTTCTATTTCTTCTTCTGTTAAAAAATTAGCTTTTGCAAAATAAGCTACTTTGTGATAATACAATTCCCAATAAGTATTTTCATCTTTATTTTTAACACTATTTACAAATCTTTGATATTGCTTTAATACTTTTTGCTCTAAAACTTTTTTATCTATTTCTTGTAAGTTTTTACTATTAATCAGCGCTTCATTTTCAAAAGGCATTTCTGCTTCAAATTCAAATTCTTTTTCAAAATAAGGCAACCCTTCAATATTTTCATATATTATCTTTTTCTTATTACTAGGGGCATAAGTATCAAAGTTTATAACCTCTTCAGCAGAGGTAAAAAAATCATCTTCAGTATATATTTTTTTTGAAGGAGATTTATATACTTTTATATTTATAAAATCATTAGTTTTTTCAAAAATTGTATCATAAACAGGGGCTATATGCAATTTAATTTTATTTTTATTTTTAATATAATGATTAATAAAATGGATACCTTGTAAATCTTTAGAATAAGAATAATATTTTTTAAATAAAACATTATTAATTGTTGTTTTACAACTTATTGACGATGAGTTTATTTTAATAAAATAAAAAGGAAAATCATTTAAAAAACTTTCATTTGTAGATAAATCATATAACTTTTCTTTGTAATCAATATTATTCATTTTTTTTTCTTTTTTATTCAATCCACAACTTATCGTACTAATTATAATTATAATTAGTGCTATTCTTATTTTCATTTTTCTCATTTAAAAAATTGCATGATATGCATTCGTTTAGTTTTATAATCAAATGGTTTTAATAGATTTCCTTTACTTTCATGTTCATTATTTAAAAACTCTGGATAATAACCAAAAACTCCTACTTTATATTCAGCTTTTAATTCGTATTGTAAACCTGAAAAATAAATTCTTCCCTATGTAAAAGATCCTTTTTGATTATCAACACCAATAACTATTGTTGTTTAATAGTAAAAGCACCTAGACATATAACTAGATGCTTTTATCATTTTTGAAATTTATCTTTTTTAATACATTATTTTCAATTCATTACTGTCTTTTGGCATATAGAAATAGAATTGAAAAGGTTTTTTATACAAACTACCATCATGCTGTTCTGCCGTACCTATTAAGGGTGATTTTCCTTTTAACCTTAAATCCTCTTTTTTACTCTCAAAACATACAAGTTTACCGTTATCATAAAATATCATTTCATAATTATCTTCAATTAGAGGGAAATTTGCTTGAGTATATATTGTTTTCGCTTCTTTAATAATGCTTTCAATATCTATAATACCTAATTCATTTATTGGAACTAAATAATTCGCTTCTATCAGATAGTTTGTTTTATTATACCAATTTTCCCAAAATATCTCTTCCTTCTTATTATTTACACTATTAGCAAACTTATTATACTGATTTAAAACCTTTTGCTTAAGACTATCTTGATTTACTTCACGTAAATCTTGTGCATTTGTCAAAAAATCATTCTTAATAAAGATATCATCAGTTTTAAACTGAAATTCTTTTTCAAAATAAGATAATCCTTCAATATTTATTTTTCTTTCAAAACTTTCAAAATTTATAGTCTCATCTGTATTGAATTGAAAAAGGAAAAAGCTATCCTCATTTTGATGGTAATTATTTCGTAATGCTCTATTTTTAAAATAAGAAACCCCTATACGAAAACTAGATTGGTTAGTTAATTCTTCATCAATTAAAGGTTTTACTATAACTTTTATTTTTTGTGTTTTTTCTTTTACAAAAAGATGATGAATACTAATAGGAGTATAATAAGCACCAGTATTATACCCAAATTCTTTTAATATAAGCTTATTGTTTATCAAAATTTCGATTTGACATCCTGAATATGAATAATGAAAATTATATAATGGTTTATTATCTATATCTTCAACGTCTTTATTTACTTCTCTAAGTCGTTCTTTATAATTCATATCATTCTTATTCTCTTTACTTTGTGGTTTACATCCTACATGAAATAAGATTAAAGCTAATAGAATTAATTTTAGTTTTATCATGATTTGAAAATTTGTATAATATACGTATGCTACATTTTAGTTTGTATTAAACTTAGATATTAAATTGTAATCATGAAGATATATTCTTTCTTATATAAATGCCCCATGATTATTGTCAAAACCTATAACTATTGCTCTTTAATATAAAATAGTAAAAGCACCTAGGCGTATAACTAGATGCTTTATCTTTTTTGAAATTTATCTTTTTAATACATTATTTTCAATTCATTACTATCTTTTGGCATATAGAAGTAGAATTGTATTGGATTTCTAAACACATCATTAGGATCGTTAGGGTTTACTGCCGTGGCTATAAGTGGTGATTTACCTTTAAACTCCAATTCGTTGCTTTTACTCTCAAAACAAACCAAACGTCCTTCATCATAAAAAACCATTTCGTAATTTTCTATAGGTTGGTAAGACATCATTTTATAATACATCTTTCCTTCTTTCTTTAAATTTTCTATATCATTTTCTGTTAAAAAATTAGCTTTAGCGAAATAAGCTATTTTATGATAATACAATTCCCAATAAGTCTTTTCATCCTTATTTTTAACGCTATTTACAAATCTTTGATATTGTTCTAATACTTTTTGTTCTAATACTTTTTTATCTATTTTTTGTAAATCTTTACTATTATTCAGCGCTTCGTTTTCAAAAGGCATTTCTGCTTCAAACTCAAATTCTTTTTCAAAATAGGATTTTCCTTCTAATTTTTTTTCTTTGATATATCCTACTACTGCTCCTGTTGAATCTCTAGTAAATGCACCATTTGCATCTCTTGCAAACTCATTGGTTGTATATTCTATAATTTTCTTACTCTCTTTCCATTCTTTCTTAAAAAAAGTTTTTCTATCAGGTAATGATGATAAATGAATTGTAAAATATGATTGTTGATTAAAGTATTTGTCATTAATAGGTTTTACAATTACTTTTAGTTTTTGATGGACTTCTTTATTTAAATAATGATTTATTAAATGATTATCATCTACTTCATTTCCTTTATAATATGATTTAAGAAAAAGCTGCTCATTAATATATATTTCGATATTTACATTGCTATAAGTAAAATTATATAAATAAATAGGACTATCAGAAATAGCATTATTTGTTTCTTTTAATTCTTCTATAAAATTCATCATATTTCTATTTTTCTTATTTTGCATACATCCTGTTATACTAATAAATATTATCAAAAAGAGTATTTTTATCTCTAGTTTTTTCATTATCCTATTCTACTTTTTAAAAAATCGCATAATATGCATTCGCTCTGTTTTATAATCAAAAGGGCTTATTAAGTTTCCCTTATCATCAATATCATTATTTAGCCATTTAGGAGTATATCCCAAAACACTAACTTTATATTCAGCTTTTAATTCGTATTGTAAACCTGAAAAATAAATTCTTTCCTGTGTAAAAGGTCCTTTTTGATTGTCAAAACCTATAATACGTTCAATTCCTATAAAAGATTTTAGTTTTCCTGAAAGTTTCAACGAAGCTTCAAAATCAACCAAATGATATTCTTGTTTTAATTCACCTTCTAGTTCAGCAATTCCTTCAACTTTCAAATCGGTACGAATTACATCTCCTTCTATAAAAGCTTCTCCATTTTTAACTTCGGGTGGTGGTGGTCCAAAACCTAACCCACCTTTAAACTTAAGCGTTTTGTTTTGTTTTACTTCGTGTAAGGCCTTAGTTTGATCTCCAGCATTTTCATTAAGACTCCATGTATTAGTCAAGCAATTATATTTTACATTGATATCGGCACTGGCATTCACACTTAATGAAAACTTAGCTTTTAATTTATCCTTTAACTTTCCTTTTGGTGTGAATTCTTCTTCAATACTTACTCCTAAAAAAGGTTTCGCTTGTAACGTAAATCGTATAATCAATGCTGTGTTACCATCTGCCATTTGCTCATACTCATATCCAAAATTACAGCTTACTTTAGGATAGGTAAAACTAATATTATTATCGCTTATTTTTTTAATAGCTTGCTTTAAGTTTTTAGCTTTTTTAAGCGATTTAAGCTTCATTCTACCCGTTATAAAATAAAGGACTACTAAGTCTAAAGCTAATGTGGCTAGTGATAATTGAAAAGCATAGTAGTATAAGAAGTAATTATGAGGTGGTTTGGTTGCATAATTGATTACTTCTCCATTAATTTTATGGTGGTATCCTAATTGTATAGTTTCGGTCTCGCTTTCTATAAATTTATCAACCAAGCCTGCTAAATCATCACTTAAAAACTTAAATTCGTCTTCATTTTTGCTACTTGCTAAATATTTATGTGCTGCTATAAGTTCTTCTATAGGCTTCATCACCTTATTATATAAAAACTCAATTACGGGTTTAAGATAGTCATATAGATTCTGGTTAAACTCTATCAGCTCAACCTTTTCTTCTTTGTAGAATAATACTTTTGCCGCAGCATAATTTATATGTACTGCCCATTGCAAATCTGGATAGATCTTAAAAATAGGTGTACGTATATATCTACAGCTTTTTATGAGTACTGGATAGGATATATGCTTTGCTCCAAACATATATTTTGCAAATACTTCTAGATAGGTATCTGCTTGGTATGGATAGGATAGCTTGAGTACTAACTTATTTTCTGCTTTGCTCACTACCTCTACAGGGGTTATACTACCAAATAATTTGCTTTGTACCGTGTCTGTAGCTATGTGCGTAATATCAAAAGTATTATCAATGTGAGAATTACTTGCATCTTGAGTATTATCAAAGCCTGCTTGTTGACATTCGGTTGTTTTTACATCTTCTAAATCTATAGTTACGTTTTGCGATGTAGTGTTATTTCCTGCAACATACTCCAGTATAGGTGTGGTATTATTTATTTCTAAACTACCTCCTTCAGCTTGCTTTAAAAGATAAAATTCGCCACAATCATCCTTTATTTTAATTGCTGTAAATCCACATTCCTCATAATTTTGACTTACTAATGTAGCTTCTTGTATCTCTGCTATTTGCGGAATCCATTCTTGTTCATCCTCATCAATCGCCCACTCATCTTTATAGTTTATTTTAAAAGTAATTTCTTTTTTTAATTTCTTTACTTGCTCCTCGGTATATGGTGCATGCATTATAGCCCGATTAGGGACTAAGGCTATACTTATTTTTCCGCTTTTTATAGAATCTTCATTGTTTTCTCCTTCTTTATGATTCAATGTTTCTATCCATTGGGGATCTATGTAGAGCTCATAACGTTGTTCTATATTATAATCCAATATAGGATTATCGCTATTACGGTTTACTGTTATAACCTCTTTTATTAATTCTTTATTATCTGCAGTTATCGTTAATTGTATATCATAATAGGGTACATTATGTAATTTTATATGTAAATCTACAATAGTACCATACTCAAGTTCATTTTCTAGTGATTGGATATTTTTCTCTATAAACTTCAGGTTTTTCTCTTGCGTATTTACATCTTTTGTACTGATTCTTTTTTTTGCATAAAAAGACATAATTTGAGGATCTTCAACCGCTATTATAAATGCTCCTTGAGACATCCACCCTGGGCGATAATTAACTCCTTCTAGCCAGATACCAGCACCTAGTTTATTCGATTTATAATTAATAGTCCCAAAGGTATCTTTACCCATATCTTTTTTATAAGGCGCTGTGAGGTAATGTTTCCCTATAAATCTTGTGTCTTCTTCAGAATATACTACATCTTTATATTTTTTTGATTTTTTATTTAAATCTGTAAGATGTTCTGCCAGTGTTTTGGCGTGTATTTTTGTAACTCCTCCGACTTTAAAGTTTAACCATGTATTGGTTTTAAATCTATCATATGGTTGTGCTATCCAGTATACATTATTTTGTGTAGCAACAGTATTAATTGCTTTTAATGCTAAAATCTTAAAATTTACTGCCTTATTTTTTGGAATTAAATAAACATAATATCCTTTATAAATCTCTCGTCTAACTGATGTGTTATCAGTTATAATCTCTTTATCAGCATATCCATTCTCTTTCTTTAACTCCTCCCCTGATTCATTTACTATATCTGTTTTCATCCTACTGAGCTTAATTCGTGTTTAACTGTTTCTAAAGTACTTGTATCCTCACATGCCAATGGATTTATTTGCGCCATTACCTCTTCATCTGCTGCTTCCTCATGAGCTGATGTAGCTTCTGCTGTTTGCCCATGAAATGTAATACTTATACATGGTGCTCCTGCAATGGGACAGGTAGCCTTACTGTTCTCTAAAATTGGATTCCCTCCATTGTCTAATGTAACTTTTTCGTAAAAATCTTGCCATTCTGTAACCATAGATTGACAGGGTTTATATCCGCTTGGTGTAGGTTGTAATTTACATTGTCCAAAAGTTTTTTTCTGAAAAGGTTGCCCTATATCCATAGTAGAAACAATCATTTTTTTTTCACCTTCAGCATCATTTACATATTGTTTATGCTGGCTTATCGATATAATTTTATCTGGCATAGTACCATTTTGGCACTCGCATTCTGCTTCTTGACATACTATTGCTTTTCCCATTGATGTTTATTATTTATTACATGACTATGTTTTATTATAGTATTTAATGTTTTGTTTTCTTTAACTATTAAATTCTATCGTGCGTTCCGCTGTTTTATCCATATCTTCTTGCCAGATTATCTTAAAATCTATTGTTTTATTTATTTTCTGACGTGTGTATTTAAATTTCCCATCTATACGTAATACTGTGTGATCCTTTGCATGAAGTTCATGTTTTATAGAAATATTTCCTTGATCAAAGGTATTGACAGGTTTCATAACTCCTTTATAATTGATAAGCATGCGACCGTTCTCTTTCAATATTGGATTTATGGATTGATTTCCTTCAAAATATATTTTTTGAACTCCTGAAAACCATTTAAATTCTCTCTCTAAAGGTTGTGTAAACTTATTGGTATAATTAAAATATAACTTTGAAAATAGAATATCATAGATCACATCATTACGTAAACTTTTTAAGATAGCATCTGAGCTCTTTACTGCTTTGGTAATTTTGTTACAATGATCCAAAAAAGGTTTTCCTTTGTATCGTTTTAATAATTCTTTCTGTTTCTCTTCCCAACGACATTCTATTTCTTTTTGATTTGAGACATTTATTATTTCTCCAGTAGTATTTATAGCTACCTTTAAAGGATATAAGCAATTAGCACTTTGTTCTGCTAATTGTTCCATAAAGCCTTCTAATTGTTTTCCGTCTTTAAAAAATTGTTTTCGAGTGAGTACATAATTAAAAATCCCTTTTTTAAAACCTTCGCATTTAACTTCTAATAAATATTGTGTACTTTTTTGATCGTTATAATTGATAAAAACTCCATAGGTACGATGTAGAAGCTGCGTTTTTTTTTGTATCAACCAATAATTAAGCTTCCTTTTAAATGGAATACTTTCTATATTTTTCTCTTCTTTTTTATCAAACAGACTTAAAGTAGGCTTGACATTTGTATCTTTTTTATCTTTTAAAATTGTACCTGGCTGCTCCTTTATAGGAGTGTCTTCTTCTATTAATAATGAAAAACGCTTTTTTGGCATTACTGGTTTGCTTAATTATTTTGTGTCGTTATATACTATGTTTAACTACTTGATAGTATAGTTTATGGCTTTTAAAATTTTGTTATTTTTTACATTTAATAAACTCTTTTAAGTAATTAGCGCTCTGGATGACGGTATACATTTATACTATCTGTTTTTATTGCTATTTTTTCAGTTTTGTTTTGTAAATAGGCTTTGATATCTGTTTTATTATTGACCGTATTTATCTCATAAAATATAGTTGCGGTATCTTCTTTTTCTTTATACCCTTTTTTAAAGGCTTCAAAAATGCTAGCCTCGTTAAAAAAGATATCCGCATCATATGTTTTCTCTGCGGGTGTTTTCCAGCGTAACCCAACCTGATAAGGAATAGTACGTTGTTTAGGAGTATTGCTATCAAATTCCTTTAACTTTGTTGTCTCTTTTTCACCATTATAATAGTAATACTCTATACCTAATAGATTTTTACTTAGTAAATCAGTAGTATGCCAAGTGTATTTTTTTCTGTAACTATCCCATAAGCCAAAAGGTGGCCCTGTAGTAGCCAATTGTTCTTGAATTTCAAGTGGTAATCTTCGTTCAATAATACTTTCACAATATTCTTTTAGGGTCTGGTCAACTCCTTGTGGAGCTAAATCTTTCCAAGTTACTTTATCTGTTTTTGTTCCTTTATAATAGCCAACCTCTACTTGAGACATAATTCCTTCAAGCCATACAGCCAATATACCTCCAGGAGCAGTACTTACTTTAAAAGTAAATCTATGATTCTTTGCTCTATCATATCTATTGATATTTATTTCACCTTTGTCAAAAATCTCTTTAATCTTAACCGTATCCAACTCAAAATCTCCTAAATAAGCTTGTTTTTCTGTAATTGATACCCATACGGCTATCACGCGATGTGGTAGGGGAGCAGGACGCTCGGTTTTGGACCTACCACCCCAACCCCAACCGTTTTGAAATCCCGCAGTACCTGCAAGTGCAGATTTACTCCCGCCTTCATAAATAAAATCGACATAATAAAATGTACCAGGATAATTTTTAGGTGCTCCTCCTTCTACATCCCATTTATAGGATTTTAATGCTTTCTTTTTATCATCACAGCCTATTAGACTAAACATGCATAGTGTTAGTACTATTATTTTTATATTCATGATGGTTTATTCGATATAAGTAATTATTTGAGGCATTCTACTAAAGGAATTACATCAAACAAACATTAAAATGATCGATTAAATTCATTTGGTATTAATATCTATTTGCGCTCTGGACGACGGTATACATTTATACTATCTGTTTTTATTGCTATTTTTTCAGTTTTGTTTTGTAAATAGGCTTTGATATCTGTTTTATTATTGACCGTATTTATTTCATAAAATATAGCTGCGGTATCTTCTTTTTCTTTATACCCTTTTTTAAAGGCTTCAAAAATGCTAGCCTCGTTAAAAAAGATATCCGCATCATATGTTTTCTCAGCGGGCGTTTTCCAGCGTAACCAAGCTTGATAAGGAATAGCACGTTGTTTAGGAGTATTGCTATCAAACTCTTCTAATCTTGTTGTTTCTTTTTCACCATTATAATAATAATACTCTATACCTAATAGATTTTGACTTAGTAAATCAGCAGTATGCCAAGTGTATTTTTTTCTGTAACTATCCCATAAACCAAAAGGTGGCCCTGTAGTAGCCAATTGTTCTTGAATTTCGATAGGTAGTTCTTTTATAAAATAATCTTGACAATACTCTTTTAAGGTAATATCAGCCCCTTGAGGAGCTAAATCTTTCCAAGTTACTTTATCTGTTTTTGTTCCTTTATAATAGCCAACCTCTACTTGAGACATAATTCCTTCAAGCCATACAGCCAGTACCCCTCCAGGAGCAGTACTTACTTTAAAAGTAAATCTATGATTCTTTGCTCTATCATATCTATTGATATTTATTTCACCTTCGTCAAAAATCTCTTTAATTTTAACCGTATCCAATTCAAAATCTCCTAAATAAGCTTGTTTTTCTGTAGTTGACACCCATACGGCTATCACTCGATGTGGTAAGGGAGAAGGTCGTTCGGTTTTGGACCTACCACCCCAACCCCAACCGTTTTGAAAGCCCGCAGCACCCGCAAGTGCAGATTTACTCCCGCCTTCATAAATAAAATCGACATAATAAAATATTCCTGGGTAATTTTTAGGTGCTCCTCCTTCTACATCCCATTTATAGAATTTTAATGCTTTCATATTCTTTTTGTTATTACAACTTAGCAAGCTGAACATACATAATGCTATTATTATAACTTTTATATTCATGATGATTTATCCTGGTATTATCAATCGTCCTCCTGCTCTAGGAGCCATAGGTTCTACGACTCCTGCAACATTTTTGTAATGGTGAGAGATGTGTAAGTATTGATTGCGTAAGCTACGCAACATGCTATTATCTTGTAGGTTTTGCTGGTAACGCTCTTTATCAATAATCCCTTTTTGTAAACGAAATTCGTTATTAGTTGTAAGTGTTAAACTGCCTTCTCCCACGATATAACTGTCTAGTCGTGTCTTTACCGTGGTTAAAAAATTATCTAGTTTAAATTTTATAAAAAACTTTGATTCACCAAACTTAACTGCGCCTTCTTTTTTCGCAAATTGCAACATATACCGCAATGGGATAAAACTGTATTTATTGGATAAATTGGTGCGTTGTCCTAGTATCTCATTGACTGCATCATAATCTATAGTGATTTCATCTTCTAGATACCATCCCTCATCGATATAACGCTGTCGTTCTGCAATGATAGGGTTGTTGGACCAATGGTATATATCGTATAGAATAATCCCTGTTTCGGTATCAATTTTGCCATTTGCATCTACAGCACATTCGTTCATACCATCTACATAACCTCCACCTATATCAGAATGTACCCCTGGCAAAGCGATGGTTTTTCCTTTGCGAGCACTCGTAATGTCTGTAAGCGAAAAATTTTCACGCAGTTCATTTTCGGCAGTTAAATGCAAGGTGTATTTCGCTGCTCCTAAGCTATTTAAATGCAATTCTTCTACATCGTTTTCAAAATTAGGAGACACCTCTATAGATTGTCCCCAAGCTAGAGGATGATAAGAGGATACGGTATCGTATAAACCCACAAAATTAACTGTAACATTATTAATATTTTGTTTTATAGTAGAGAATAATACTCCTAAATGTCCGTGAGGTTGTTCTTCATTTTTGGCATCTTCTCGCATATTGGTAAAACCTACCTCATGCACAAAATTACGAGCTGCTGCAGCACCACGACTAAACCCAAATACATTAAAAGTAATATCTATATCATTTGATTTACTAATTGCATCTTCAATCTTTTCTAAAATTTTATTGCATCCTTCTTCTACTTTTCCTAAAACACCTGTATTACTATTCTTGCTAAAAGCTCCTCTGTTTTGTGAACCATATGCAAACCCATGTTGTTGATCTTCTCCATAATCCAAAGTACCGATTCCTTCTGTATAGATCGAAAACACTTCTTTTTGATCTTGTACAACGTAATTCTCTAGTCTAGAAACATTTGATTCGTCATTATAATAACTGTTATCTTCATTTTCAGACGAGATAAAACCATCTGGATTATCTGCTTCGTTATAAGGTAATTTTTTGGCACGTCTTTCAAAAGCTACTCTAGCTCTAGTATTACTTCGATTGTTAAGCGTACCGTCAAAAAAAATATTTATGATAATAGATTTATCAGCTTGTAATTTATCTCTAGAAGCTTCGTATGTTCCAAAATTAACTCCCGCCATCTCCTTTTATATTTATATTAGCTTTGCTATTTAATTTTACTTCTCCATCACCTGCTTCGATTTTTGCTTTTTCTGCTAAAATTGTAATCGTGGTTGCTTTTAGAGCATAATTTTTACGGGCTCTTTTTTCAATATTTTGTGCTCTTTTTATTATAGCCATATTTAAAAAAGATTAGATTTTTCTGATGCATTAATATGCACTGTTTTCGCACTTAAAATATCAATATCTTCTTTAGAACTATTGATAGTTACTTTTGAACCATAGACATCTGATAGTATGGATTCTCTTCTATAATCTACATCTGCTATCTCTTTGATATTATCACTTTTTTCTTTAATATCTCCACTCGCGTTCTGGAGAATGTCTTTTCCTGCTCTTGATGAGATATTTTTCCCTGCACTCTCAGATATATTACTACCTGCATTTACTACTATATTTTTCCCTGCAGTTATGTTTAAGTTTTCTCCTGCTATAAGATTAATATCTTTTAAAGCATTGATCGTGATCGTTTCTCCTTTGGTATCAATTATAAAATGATTCCCTTTTTTATCTTTAATAGTGATACTTTCGTGATTATTGGTATCATTAAATTCAATGGTATGTCCGCTACGGGTGATAATACTTTTGTAATTATTTTTATCCTTTCCTCCTGCACCTGTAGATCCATTAAATAAACTTCCCATCACAAAAGGTCGATTAGGGTCATTGTAACGGAATCCTACCATTACTTGATCGCCAACCTCGGGAATGAAAACACTTCCTCTATTTTGTGCATGTAATTGACTGCTACCTGCATCATTGGTCATTACTCGTATCCAAGAACTTCTCATTTCTTTGGCTTGCCATAGAAACTGTACTTGTACTCGTCCCTTTTGTTTGGGATCATCATTAGACAATACCGTAGCAACTTGCGGATGAGATTCTGGTAATACTACTTCAGGTTCTGGTAAGATTTCTATTCCTGAAGCAATGGCTTCAAAGCTATTGGTATATTCACTTAAACCCGTAGCTTCATGCTTGATTTTCGTAATGATATATTCTCCATAATTTTTAACATCAAAGCTTTTGTCGGTATATCGAGCCGACGTTACTTTGATCACTGTACCAACAGTAAGTCCTTGTTTGGTACTCGTTCCTGTGAGTACGTTTGCTTTGGCAAGTGTACTGGCTTGCTTATTTTTGTTAATCCTATCGATCTCACTTTTATCTTTTGTTCTTGTGATGCTATGATCGGTAGTATTGATAGGGTACAATTCTTTTGAAGTTTCGAAAGCATAGCTCCCTAATTCATTCAACCCAACGACCTCTCCTTTGGTTGTTGATTCGTTTATGCTATCATCCAGTGAATTATAAGTGAAATTAGTGATTCCGCTAGCAATTGTTTCTATGGCGATATTAATCGTATCCATATCTGCACCATATTCTACAGTAATAGGAGCTTCTAAGCTTGGTTTTCCAAATATTAATTTTACTCCATCATAATATAACCACTCATTATATTGTTTTGCCATGCGTTGTATGAACTTAAAATGGCTTTCTTGATATTGTGCTTGGTATTCAATTTCGGAAGTAAATAATGGTGCTATTTGTGCTTCAATACCTGCTGCATTAACTGTATCTGTAACGATACTCTTTAATGATGTATGCAACCAAGAATGCATATGTGGTTTACTTTCTAACAAAATAGTTTTAGAATATCCACTTATCACAAGTTTACCATCATACCCGTTATCGTGTCGGAGTTTGATACTGGTGATCACTCCAACAAATTCCATCTCATTAAAATTAATGACAACTGATTTACCCAACCATTTTTTTGAGGCATCTAATGTATGTCCTCCTTGTGTTTCTATACTGTCATAATCGACAATAACACTAAAAAAATGATGCTCATTAATAGATTGGTTTAAGGTAATTTGCTCAAATGTATAGAGAAATTCTCCATTGATACTAATGGAAGTTTTAGGATTTATCATGATGATGATAGATATTGATTAGATGATAGAATAAAAGTATAGTACCGTATGCAATCCTTACTGAATATATAAGGATTGCATACGGAAGCTTTTTAATTACAATTGGTAATAGCTTTATTAAAAGCAATAGTACCTAGAATAATTAAGCTACTGGCCAACGGTTATCGATTGCAGCATTTCCTACAGACATTTCTTCTGCTGATAATGTGAAACGAATTCTCATTGGCACATCATTGTTTACGTCTAAAATTTCTTTGTAGTATACGATGTATGCATTTTTGAACTCGATTTCTTTCATTTTTGCATCTTCGTCTGTTTTCTTGTAAACAACTTTCCCTTCAGTAGATTTAAACTGGCTGTTTAACATCGCTTCAATAACAGACGTATCCGCAGTTGACTCGATCTCTACTGTGATTCTACCTCCAAATACTCCTGAAGAAACTTTTCCTTTTTTATCTGTATCTCTACTGAAAACATATTCAGAATATAATACGTCAAATTCTTTTCCACCGATTTCTAAAGAGGCTCTAAATGATCCCATAATTTTTGATTTTTTTATGTAATGAATTAATTGATTTATAGTCTTTATATTTTTTAGGACTAGTATTAAAAAATATAAAGTGATTCTATCAAATGACAGTGAAGAAGATTTCTATCAAAAAGAATAAACAAACAATAGATAATTGAAATTATCTAAAAGTTATGAAAAAACATACAAAAATTTGTAATGTATCATTAATAACTACGACAGTTTATTTTATAAGAAGGAAAAAGATTCTAAAATGTCATTTTCTTTAGAATAAAAATACGGCATAAAAAGATTAATACTAGTCTTTAATAACAAGATTTTAAGGTAATTGCGAAAATACGTGGTATTACCGTAAACTACATACGGCAAAACATTTATTTAAATTAATTTGGAATTTATGCGGTGTTTAAAATTCAAAATATTCCCTGATTAAGATGTGATTTCAATTTATTTTGATCACTGCTATTTGATCTTATTTTTGAATTTTTATAAAAATAAAACGTTATAATTAAACGCAACATTAGTAGTCTAAAATAGTGTATTATTTTAGTTGTTGTTTTCTAAAATTAAATTCCATTTTAGATAAAACAGAAAATTAAAATTTAAGCCTAAGCATATTATTATTTTTAAATAGGAAAGAAATATGCTTGGCTGATTATTTTGATGTCTATAGGATTATAAACATTTATAGAAGCTATAGCGTAGTATTTATCAATCTCTAAATTGTTCTATAGGTTAGTTGTAAGTGTTTTGCTAGTTCTTTTGCTTTTCCTAATCGTACAAACCCTTGCTCGGTATCTATTACAGTTGTATTCTTTAACTTACCCAAATATGTTTTATACATTTCGATAGCATATTTAAAAGGATCTTGTCCTCCTATATTTGCTTTACCATCTGTTAAAATAAAAAGTTGCAATGTTTTACTATTTATAGATCGTATCAATTCGTAAACCTTCAAAAAGGCACTTCCTAAATTTGTCTTACCTCCTACTTTTAATTTGTAATTTTCATCTAATACCTTTTCAATATTAGTGGTAAATTCTTGTAATACTGTTGCTGTTTTATCTGCTAATCCTACAATCGCATAATGCACTTTTTGCGAAGGATGACTTGTGATGGTTTTTTGCAGCATTCCTTTTACATATGCAATTTGCTTTTGGATTGCCATAGATGCGCTTGTATCAATCAAAAACACAATATGTGCCATTGATTTTTTGGTAACTTGCTTGTGTATAGGCGTAAACTTATCCTTTATCAAATAGTTTTTTACTGAAGCGATGATAGCTATCTCTCTACTCTTTTCTGCCTGATATGGTACTATTTTTAGCTCATCAAGTGTGTTTAGAGAGATTTCTTTTTTTTTACTAGCTTCTTGAATGGAGAATTTTAATCCTTCTTGTACAGATGTTGGTAGCTGAAAACTACTTTGAGGAGATGGTTGTTGGGTTTCCTCTTTCTCCTCAGATTCTTGTGATGTGGTATCTTGATTATTTTGTTCTTCTTGATTTGGATCTGTAGGTGGCGTATATTCTTTACTACGATGTAGTAATACAAACGGAGCTATTTTAACTAACATTTCGTGTGTAATCTCAGTAACTCCAATATAGGCTGCATATGCACGTACTGTTTTTAACAACAAAATATCGGCGCGCATTCCTTCTACTTGATTCGCAATAGTTAATGTTGCTACAGCTTCTTGAATTTCTTCAGGAATCGCAATCTTTTTTACATTCTCTTTAGCATTTATGATTCGTTGTTGTAAACTCATTTCTTCTGAGGTGTACTTATTTATAAATACTGTTGGGTCTGTATCAAATAGTAATCGTTGTTTAGCTATTTGTTTACGTTCATCAATCTCTATAGAAGTTTTAATCTGAACACTCAATCCAAATCTATCTAACAATTGTGGTCGCAAAGCACCTTCTTCTGGGTTCATCGTTCCTACTAAACAAAAACGACTATTCATCCATTCTGAAATTCCTTCGCGTTCTAAGTGATATCCTCCAGATGCAGATGCATCTAGCAATACATCCATTAGGTAATCATTTAATAAATTTACCTCATCTATGTATAAAAATCCATGATGTGCTTGTGTTAACAACCCTTTGTGTAACGTTGTTCTTTTATTATTGATGAGTTGTTCTAAATCTATACTTCCCAAAACACGATCTTCTGTTGCTCCTATAGGTAAATTGACAAACGGAAACGTTTCTCCCATTAATTGACTTAGTGCTCGAACTAATGTTGTTTTTCCTGTTCCTTTATCTCCTGTTGCCAAAACACCTCCAATGGTTGGATCGATTAAATTCAGTAATAAACATAATTTAAAATCTTCTTGACCTACAATTGCAGTAAACGGAAAATGTATTTTGTGACTCATCTTATGCTATTTTATTCAAACAGGACGCTTTGTAATAAAAGTCCACCTACTATAATTGATATGATTCCTACGATTCCATTCATCCATTTAAAAATGGAAAGGTTTCTTTCTATAAATCTACTCATCGTAAAAATCAATACATAGCTATAAATTGCCATAGATATAATAATTCCTAAAGATTCAATAATAAGAATCAATATTGCTTCGGATACCGTACTTGCACTAATAATCAACGCTGAAGTCAATGCTCCTCCGGTACCTGCTAATCCATGTAACATTCCTATCCAAAAAGATCTATTGATAGGATTCATTGCTATTTCTTCTCCTCTTTTTCCGTGTAAATGTATTGGGTTGCTTAGCTCATGCTCATGTGCTTCAATTTTTTTATGATCCGCCATCATACTATTTATTTTATGATTGCGTCGAATTGCCATGATTCCTAACCATATCATTATAGGGCCTACACTGGCTTCTGCCCAAAAGGATATATTTTCTACAAAAGCTAATAATGCGGTTCTAAACAACAATGCTATTCCTCCAAACAATAATAAGGTTACAGAGTGTCCTAATGCCCATTGTGAGGCTGTAAATACTGTTTTAAAACTTACTTTCTTTTTTTGTATCGCATTCTCTGCTGCTAAAACGGATACAGCAGACATGTGATCTGGTTCAAATGAATGTAATACTCCTGCTATTAATGGTCTTGTAAAATTAAGTAGATTCATGTATTTTGATATCGTATGTATACTCCATCATTGCTAATCAGATAGAGTTCTAAAGTAATTTTAGGGGCTATCTTTTTACAATGATCATAACATTGTTTTAATAATTTTTGATAGAATAATTCTTGGTCAGTAAAAGTAAAAATTTCTCGCAAACGTCCTGCCATATTTAAAGATAAAATAGGCGCTATTTTTTCGGGTTCGTATCCTGCTTCTAATGCCAATTGATGTATAAATTGTTTATCCCAACTAGTTTTGCCACTATGTGTGTTTAATTGTCCTTGTGCTAATTTAGCTGCTTTACCAAGCATAATCCCCATAGTTACATTGGTTATTTGCGGAGTCACTTTTATTTTTTCAAACGTTTCCTGTATCCAATTTCCGTAATGGATACAACTTGTTGTTGCTATCGTAGGAAAAAGTCCTCGCAGCATTTTTTCACTTCTTGCTCCAGAATTAATTAACAACTGCGTTGCTCCATTTGCTATTGCAACTTCTATTCCTTGCTGAATACTTGCTATATAGGATGCCGCAGAAAACGGTGTTACTATTCCAGAAGTTCCCAGTATAGAGATGCCGTGTAAGATGCCTAACCTACTATTAAGCGTTCTTTTTGCTAATTGTGCACCGTTGGTTACTGCGATAGTAATTGTTACTCCTTGTTTCTCTAATTGGTAATTTGCTAATATTTTTTGGCAAACTGCACGCATCATACTACGTGGTACTGGATTAATGGCTGGTTCTCCAACAGCAATTTCAAGTCCTGGTAAAGTAACGAGTCCTACTCCTTCACCTCTCTTAAAAATAATTTCTCCAGTTGCATTTAATGATACCGTTGCTATAATTTCGGCTTGATGTGTTACATCGGGATCGTCTCCTGCATCTTTAATCGTTGCAAAACTACTTTGATTTTGATGGGATTCTTTTAATGTTGTTATAAAGGATACACGTTCCCCTATAGGCAATGTAATTGTAACGCTATCGGCTATTTTTTGGGTAATTAAATGCAAAAGCGCAGCTTTGGTACATGCAGTAGCGCATGCTCCTGTTGTATATCCTCTACGTAATGGTTTATTTGGTATCTCTTGTAATTCTCCCAAAAAAATATATTTCTAAATTTCTTTTTGTTTCCTGCAAAGATACTTGTTTGTGCTTAATCCCTATAAATTGCATCTGTAAAGTATTATAAATCTAGTTAAGATTTCTTATTTTAGTTCATAATTCATTTTTCATAATAAACATTACATCATGTCATTACCTACTCAAGCAACAATTCAATCGTTTGATCGCATTAAATTACCACTGTCTTTTGATGTTGAAAAATTGCGTTCAGAATTTATGTCTCTTCAATTACAACCATTTGAGTATTATGATGTACAATCATTACGTGCTCCTGCTCATATGGTAGATACGTCGCTTCCTTTTCCTCCTCCTGCCGATGATTATGCAGATGGTTCTTGGACGGATTGGTTAGACACTCCTATTTTAAAAAAATCTCCTTACCTCATGAGTATCATTGATGGTTTTAAAGCACATACTACCGTTACATTAGTTCGTTTGTTACGTCTTGCTCCTGGTGCAATTGTAAAAGAACACACAGATCCTACCTTAGCTTTGGAGGTAGAAAAATCTGTAATTAGATTAACGATTCCTATTTTTGTTGACGATCAGGTTACTTTTTATCTTAACGGAACTCCTGTAGCGATGCTCCCTGGTGAATGTTGGTATCTCAAATTATCTGATCCTCATAAGATCACTAACCACAGTCCTAACGAGCGTGTTAATCTTACCATTGATATGATTCCTAATGATTGGGTGAAACAATTAATTAATAAAAACCTATACTAATAGTATTTATTACATCAATTCAAAAAATCAAAATTCATGCTTACCAAATCCTTGTTTAATTTATTTAAAAAGAAAAGAAAACATTCACATCAATCATTGATTGACTGTCCTAGATGTCTTGGTAAAGGGCATGTTGACATCCATGATATTAAACGGTTACAAAAAGAATTGCATTGGTTACCGGGGCCTTGTGCATATTGTAATGGCGCTAAAAAAGTTGCTTCAACATTTGTTACCAAAATTGCAGCTGATGAAGGATATCTTACGGTTGATTTATCTAAGAAAGAACGAAAAAAATTAATCAATAAAAATACTAACGCTTTATCTAGAGCTCAAGATCATAATATCGCTATTGATTATTTTTCGCGACAAATCATTGAATTTCACACTATAGATCAGTTAAGTATTGATGAAATTGCATCCTACTATTTGCATAAAGATCCTAATCAATCTATAGCTGTAGAGAAAAGAAAACAAGAACTGGTTCGGTATATTACCAAAGTTTTAGAAAGCAAAGGCCATACGCTAGAATAATATAATTAAAAATGGATTAAGCATTGTAGTTCTTAACCCATTTTTATGTTATTTATGAAGCATCAGATGCTATATATTTGTATACAATACCGGCCAAAATTGCTCCTACAATAGGTGCTACCCAAAATAACCATAATTGATCTATAGCCCATCCTCCTGCAAATAAAGCTTGACTTGTACTCCTTGCTGGATTTACAGATGTATTGGTTACTGGTATACTAATCAAATGAATCAATGTTAAGCCTAATCCTATTGCTAAACCAGCAAATCCTTTTGGTGCTTTATCATGTGTAGCTCCTAGAATGATGATTAAAAACATAAAAGTCATGACAACTTCTGTTACTAATGTTGCCAACATCGTATATCCATCTGGTGAATGTTCTCCATATCCATTGGCTGCAAAACCTCCTATCTCAAATCCGCTTTTACCGCTTGCAATCATATATAGTATTCCTGCTCCAGCTATTCCTCCTAATACTTGCGAAATGATATATGGCAATACTTCTTTTTTATCAAAACGTCCTCCCATCCATAATCCTATAGAAACCGCAGGATTAAGGTGACAACCCGATATATGCCCAATTGCATACGCCATCGTTACTACAGTTAATCCAAATGCTAATGCAACTCCTGTGAATCCAATTCCTAGTTCTGGGTAAGCGGCTGCTAATACTGCGCTACCACATCCTCCTAAAACTAACCAGAGTGTACCCATAAATTCTGCTATTAATTTTTTCATGAAATTTAATTTTATAATTGATTATTTGTGTACAACTTATGTCTCTTATTCTTGAAAGCAATAGATCGCTCTATATCTTTGAGGTAATTCTCGATAAAATGCAAACTCACTAGATTTAGTTCTTATACCAACTAAATTTTTAATTGATTGGATTGTAAACTAAAATTATGATTTCTTTATGTGTAAACAGAAAATGCAATCATAATCAAGATCTTAATTTATATAAAGAAAGGATCTAGAAATAAATTGAGTCGATTATTTTAATGCCCATTTGGTATTATAATACTGCTATAATACGACCTCCTACTAAACTACTGATAAATAAACAGGTTATATTGTTGTTATTCCTCAAAAAAACAACAGGTTTAGATGTATTTGATCAATTGTTCTTTTGTTGTAAGAGTGATATATCGATTGGGTATTATTGGTTTTTTAACGATCAATATTGGTGTTTTTGTAGAAAATTGCGCTTTATAATTCTATCTGAAACAGTAGTAACCTACCTTCTCTAAAATTAATACTATGATCGTATTGATATAAAACGATCATAGTACATTTTACGCTTTCACTTTGTCTTGTTGTGAATACCTTCCAAAATGAGGTCATTCCCAACCTTAAAGAAAAATATATGTCAATAAAAAATGTTGTGAATACCTTCCAAAATGAGGTCACTCTCAACTTTTAAAAACGCTTTTATTTTAAGGACTTTGTTGTGAATACCTTCCAAAATGAGGTCACTCCCAACGGTATCAAGATTTAAAAATCAAAAAACTCAGTTGTGAATACCTTCCAAAATGAGGTCACTCCCAACCTAAAGCCGTTTTTATAAGGGATAAACCCTTATAAATCCTATGTTCTTGATAACAAATAGGATTAAAAAAACAACTGTTTTTAACCATAATTGAGCTCAATTCACTTCTTTTTTAGATCCTACCGGATGGATTCTAACTCTTTTTTCAGTAATTCATTAATTATATGATATCGCGTATCAAACAATTCTTTTTGATAGGTTTTGTTTTTAATTTTGATATGATCCTCTGTAGTTCCTTCTATACCAAATTTATTTTCTGCTTTAAGAATAGTATAGGTAGCTCCTCTCCAATAAAACAATTCTTTCTTTAAGGCTGCATTGAGATATAAACCGTGTCCTTGCGTATAATACACTTCTTTAAAAGCATTCAAAAAAGCATTGGCCTGTTTTACTCTTAACAAACATTGCATTTCTTTTTTGATATAAACAGTATCTACATTTTCATTTTGTGCCATAAAACGTAAAAGTCCCCAAATAGCCATTAGGGCATCTATATTTTTTTGCCGGTTATACTGAGAACGTTGCATTCGTAATTCTTTTGCTTTTTGGACATACCATACGATTAATCCTAAAGCTATAGGAATGCAAAGTTTTAAGATTTCTAGTTCATTATTTTTCATGCGTTCACCAAGTTTAATTTTTCAATAGCGTATAATTTTTCTATCAATTGTGTTGTGACCTCAACTACTGTATCTAGTTTATAATTAAACTCAATACCATACTGTACTTTGATCAATTCAAAATAGTTTTCATGCTTTTTTTTATCAATAAACCCTGAGTGGCAGAACATATTGCGTAAAGCATTCATTAATATAACTTCTTGTGTTGTAAGAAGTTTTTTTTCTTTCAAAGCTTCTAAATACAACATATGTCTTTTACTGTGTTCTATTCCTAACTCATGACAACGGTGCTCATACCCCAAGAACGCAGAAAAGGCCTTTTCTCCTAATTTATCTAATCCTTCAATAGCTTCTTGTAAATCTTCTAATTGTATACTATCATCTTTGAGCCAGCTGAGCAATTCTTGTACGCGCTTGTTACGCAGGTATGTTTTTATCTTTCCATATTTTTTAAGATTTGTTAGTGTTTTGATTTTAGGTTGTCCTTCTTGTTCAAAAGAAACTTCTATACATTCTTTATCAAGAATATTTTTCTCATAAATAGATGGTGTATGTAGCTCATCTTTTTTTGTATCTTGGTATCTAATTTCACTCAGTTTCCAGTTACTACTATCAATTGCTATGTTTTCCTCCAATTTTTCTGCTAAATATTTAGCCATGGTAAAAAGAACCATATCTTGAGCTTTGTAAAGACGTATTTTCTTTTCGGGTTGTATCACTCGTTTTACCCATACTTTTTTATTCCAATCAGGACTTTTGGGGTCTGTAATTTCTTTCCCTTTTATACGGTTTCCTTGAGAATCTTTTCCTCCTAATAAATGTTTAAAACGTTTTTTATATTTCGTTTCTAATTCCTTTGAAGTACCAATCAAAGGGTTGTGAATTGTGCTTTTATCAATACGAATGGCGCGTTTATAATCATAAAATACTTGGTAATCGGTATGTGTTTGTAGCATGGTGTATACAAAATTATTTTCTGTTGTTACTGAGGTGGTTTTATCATTTTGTACAGAAAATTGCGCATCAATAAGCTCATTCAGAAATCCTTTAGGGATCACAAAAGGAAGCTCATTTTTCTCTTGTTCGTTTATGGTTGTTTTATAAATACGTTGTAATCGTTCTACAGTATATGTTTTTTGTTGACGTTTATCCTCTATAGTTTCATATGGGAATTGTAAAAAAGGGTATTTATCAATATTGCTTACAGAAAATTGTACTGGTTTGGGATGCTGTAAAGTGTTTAAAAAATTACCCTTGGTTTCGAGGTAAATTTTATAAAAATCCAACAGTTTAGTATATTTAATGTTTGAATTATCTATTATTTTATATAAAAAAGGATGTCTGTTTTGTTTTTTTCCTGTTACAATTTTTAATTCCTCTTTTAATAAGTGAAACGCGTCTATTTGTTGGGTAGTAAACAGGGCAAAATTGCGCTGTAATTGTTGGTACTGTTCAGGAGTGATTTTTGCTTTAAAATCTGATTTGGGCAGCATTCGTTTGATACTATCTTGTGCCAAAAAATCAGCCATTGTCCCTATCTTGGGGTTTAATTTGTTATTATTGTTTAATACATCCAGACGTGCTTTGGTATCTTCTTTTTCTGCTTCAATTTTATTTGTTAGATGTTTTTGGTAGTCTACTGTATGCTTAGCCAAGCAACGTTTTATTTCTTTAGGAATCCAATGGCGTTTTAATTGATATGCTTGTAGTTTTATTCCAAATTGAGTATAATCACTCGCTTCAAAATTTCCTTCTGCAGCATCTTTTAAAAACCGAAGGTAATTTGTTTCTAGCGTTTCTAAATGTTGTTGTAAATCAAAATCAGGAGTCGTGAGTTTTAATTGAATTAAGGCTGCTAAATCAAATGTACTTACTATATATTTTCGCTCTTTGTAGTTGTTTTTAACTAATGATTTACCTATAAATTTTTGATCGGCTGTATCTTTTTTAGAATCGTTTGCTTTTCTACTCGGAATTCTTGCAGCTACAGGAGTTAGTACAAATTGAATTTGATTGTTATCAATATGGTAATGAGGCGAAAAATATTCGTACTGGCTTGCTATGTATTTTTGAGGGTGAATGCCTTTTTGTATCCCTAATTGATAGTTCAATCGGTGTTCTTGCGCATGGGATAAAAGTCCAAAATCATGAACGTCTTTTGTCCAAGAATGATCATAGGTGCTATTTCCTTGAGAATCTTCAAACGTATGACTCAAAGTCATTTTTCCGTAATCAATATGAAATTTAATAGCTGGAAACAATTGTATTTCTTCTATAAATCGCAATGCAAAATATGGAAAACGATCTCGATACCGTATCAAATAAGCATGGGTAATTAAATCATCTGTAGCGATTGTTGTTGTATCTGTTTTTTGAGCTGCTAGATTATCCTCTATATGTCCTAATCGATCCTGCCGAATGCTATAAGCAAATTGTTCTTGATCTTTGGTCTGGAGCATTTCAAAAAGTTCCTGAGGACATTTATGCAATTCGTTGAGCATATTGGTCATTAAATCGATTTTGGCCGCTGCATGTCCAGGCTTAAATTCGATCACAGGTTTGGGCAATTGACAACAAAAAGCAGTGTATGTGTGCAAAGTAGCTTGAAAACGTTCGCTTTGTTGTTTTTCTTTATCATCTGTATAAGCATCAAATGATTTACTTTTTGCTCCTCCTTGTTTAAACCCTTGTAGTTTTTTAAGAAATTGATAGGCATCTTTTTTTTCTAAAAACAGGCAAATCAAATATGCGATACCATTTTGCTTAAGTATGTTTTCTGGAGTGCGGAAATTATGATAATAGTTTTTGGGTAAACCTTTGATCATATGACGGTATCTACGCAATTTGATATATCCAACCCGATCGCTGCTATGTAAAATACCTGCATTCCATATTTTTCGTATATCTTTTTCTACATCAAATTCTATAGTATTATGCTTTAATTTTTGAATAAAAGTTAGGTATGCTTGTTCTTTTTGTACTGGATAACTGTGCGAGTAAGTATTGCGTAAATGCCTTAATAATTGAATAACAATCTTAACTTCGTTAGTGATACAAACATCTTTATCCAACTCTTTTTGAGTAAACTGGACTGTATCTTTTAGTTTAGGAATCGTTGCTATAATATCTTTAATACGCATCGTATTTGCAGGGTTCCTCTGTTTAAATTTTTGCGCCTCTTTTTCATTCATCTTACCAACAAAACAAACTGTTTCATACGCATATGTTTTCAAAAAAGGTAAGTGTTTGTTTAACAAAGCCCAACGCAGTCCCGAGATCTTTGCTCGTTCATTTGTATTTGATGAAAAACTACTAATTCTACTCAATACTGGATGTCCCTCTATACTACCATCTCTATCTATTGTTAATTTTTTAGGAATATCTAATCTAGAATTAAGAATACTTCCTATTTCGTTAAGAATACTATAAAGATTAGAAGTCGCTTTATTTAGGTAATAAGCAAAGTATTGTGGATCGTCATTGAGACAACGATTAGAGGTAGATTTGATCATTATGTAGGTCATTGATTAGAAAACTAAAGCTACAAAATAAAACCTAATCTTTATGATAATGTACAGGTAAAATACAATACAAATATGCCTGAGTACTCAATGGTATTTATAGCATTATAAGTAGTTAAAATTACAATTTTTCTCCTACTACATCTTTACTTGTTGTTGTGAATACCTTCCAAAATGAGGTCATTCCCAACTACAATAAAACTGCTTACGTCGCTTCTGTAGTTGTGAATACCTTCCAAAATGAGGTCATTCCCAACTTACTCTCATTATGCTAATCTCGCAAAAAAGTTGTGAATACCTTCCAAAATGAGGTCACTCCCAACTTGGTTATCTCATTATCGTTAATGTCTTGTCGTTGTGAATACCTTCCAAAATGAGGTCATTCCCAACAAAAATAATTACTACTTAATACTTAAATAGTTGTGAATACCTTCCAAAATGAGGTCATTCCCAACAACGATAGTATATTTAATACAAATGTTGGAGTTGTGAATACCTTCCAAAATGAGGTCATTCCCAACCTAAAGCCGTTTTTATAAGGGATAAACCCTTATAAATCCTATGTTTTTGATAACAAATAGGATTAAAAAAACAGTTCATTCGCTGCACTTTCATAGGTATAAAATTACCTTTTTTCAATCCTAGAACCTATTTTTTTAATGAATATCTTAATTAATGTCATTATTTACACAAGCAGATTACAGAATGTTTTATCCCCAACAAACATCAAAAAACAACAGGTTTAGATGCGTTTGATCAATTCTTCTTTTGTTATAAGAGTGATATACCGATTGGGTATTATTGGTTTTTTAACGATCAATATCGGCGTTTTTGTAGCTATTGCTGCTGTTATTTTTTGTTCTAATTTACCATTGACGCCACTCTCTTTGGTTATGAGTATTGAGGGGTTTATTTTTTCTATAAGATCTACTTCGGCAATCATTGATTGTGGATATCCGTATAACAATTGAGATTGCGGGAATCCTGCTTCTTTTGCTATTTGCCTAGAACTATCCCTATCTAATATTCGAAACCATGCTTGGTGTTCTTCCCAGAAAGGTTTTAGTTTTTTAATAGTTTGTACTCCTGATAATGCGAGTAATGAGGTGTGTTTTTTATTTTTTAAATACTCTAATGCTGTATCAAAATCTTTGGTATACTGCACTAGAGGATGTACGGTATGTTCAAGCATTTCGCGCTCAAATCGTATCAGTTCTATAGTTATTGGCATTGTTGCCAATGTGTGATGTAAAACAGTTGCAAAGGGATGCGATGCATTTATGATATGCGTTATTTTTTCTTGTTTACAAAACAAGCTTGCTTGCGTTGTACCCATTATTCCATGTATTGCTCTCCCTTTGCCTTCAAAAATTACTTTTGTTTTTGTCGAATATATATAAGGGATGTCTTGTTGATCAAGAAATGTAGCTATTTCTTTCCCTTCTGTTGTTCCTCCAAAAAGTAGTATTTTTTTCATATTGAAATTATTTTACTGTATCAAAGTAATTTCTCTTTGTTCCATCCTCGCTTTTCTAGCTGTCTTACATTTTCATTTTCTTTAATTAAAAAAAGATACTTAGCAAGTTTTTTTAATTCTTCATCTTTTAAATCTCCAATATATGCTGGAATATAAATTGCATTGCCAAAATTCTCTTTCGTTTTTTCTGGAGAATCGTCAACGATTAGCATTTTTTTTAATTCAAACCCTAGCTTCTTTACTTTTTTCAATCTTTTTTGATGTACAAAACGATCCAATTCATAATTCCATTTTGTTGTACAGCGACTTCGGCTCCATACAAACTCAAAAGATACATCTGAAGGAGTTATTAAGCTTACAATATCTTCTATGTACTTCTCATCGGCCGATGACCAAATAGCCAACTTGAAATTCTCATTCATAGCAGTCAAAAATTCCTCTAAATATGGTCTTTTGTATATATAATATGCTTCACTTTTAAAATCATGGTCAATTGTTAGTTTCGTTTTTGTTGCATGAATTAAAGTTTCATCTACATCTAATATTAATAGTATTTTAGCCTTTTGGTAATTCAATGTAGCAAGTTTTTTTAGTTTTTATTTATTGATGGCTTTTTTATCTTTCTTTCTAAAAATATGATGCCATTTATCGTCGTATAACCATGAACGATTTTTACGAGCTCCTACAGCTTCTCCTACTACAATAAGCACTGTACGTGTTAATTTATTTTCTTTAATAATTTTTGTCAATTCAGCTAAAGTTCCTGTCCAAACTTGTTCATCTTCCCAACTAACTCTATACAAAACTGCCAAAGGTGTTGTTGCTGGATAATGTTCTAATAACTGATTTTGAATCTTTTTGGCAATTCCGACACTCAAAAAAATACACATCGTTGCTCTTAACTTAGCCATATCTGCAATATTTTCATGTTCTGGTGTAGGCGTGTTTCCTTCTCCTCTGGTCAAGATAATCGTTTGTGCAACTTCAGGAATCGTAAATTCTGATTTTAGATAGGCTGCTGCTGCTTGAAAAGAAGAAATTCCAGGTACGATATAATACTCATATCCTTTAGCATCAAAAATGGTCATTTGTTCTTGAATAGCTCCATAAATAGAAGGGTCTCCTGAATGTAAACGTACAATACTTTTTCCTTGAGCATAATAATCGTCCATAATAGCAACTTGCTCTTCAAGTGTCATCGAAGCAGAATTACGCACCAATGCTCCTTCTTTTGCCATATGAGTCAATGCTTCTGGAACTAAACTACCTGCATATAAAATACAATCTGCTTGTTCTAGAATTTCTTGTCCTTTTAGCGTTAATAATCCTGGATCTCCAGATCCTGCCCCCACTATCGCAATACTTGGTTTACGTTCATAGGATGCTACCAAACTAAGCGCATACGTATATTTTTTTCCTGATGGAGTATTGTTTTTAGTTTTTTCGACTAACCAATTTTCTTGATCAGCTAGCAATGCTGCCGCTGCTTCAGAAACGCCATAAACGCCCACTTTACTCTTTACTGTTTCCGATGGATTTGCTACTGTTATGGTATTTAGTTCATCTCCGCTAAATGTAACAAATGGTATTTCGTATTTTTCAGAAAAATCTAAATAAGCTTGTTCATTTTCTTTAATGCTTGCAGATCCAATACTTGCGATACTTTCTATTGCTATATTCTCTTTTTCTAATGCTGTTTCTAGTCCTTCTATAAAAAGAGCTGGTGTTATATCTTTAGCGCATCCGCTACCAATTGCAATACATGGTGGATACAACATTAGTGTAGGGATTTTTGTTTCGATACGTTGGTATCCTACATAAAGTAACAAATCATAATTGGCAATATTTACGGTATCAAAACTGTAGTGAATGTCAACAAAATCTGGGCAATTTTGTTCTAGATACGCCGTTCCTTTATCTTTAACGGTTAATACTAGTGCCGTTTTTTTTCTGTTTACAAATAAGGAAATTAAATCATTAAGTGGTTTTGTGTGCACTTGTTTCCAATTATACGTAGTTCCTAAAGTGTCTAAACTCCAAAGTCCTTGCAAATCACTTGATGTTGAAATAACAGGTTGTGCTGTTAGTACTCTACTTAACTGTAATGTTAGTTCATTTGCTTTGCCTATATGTCCGCTTAAAACAGCTTGTACATATTGTCCTTGATCGTCTATATTAAGTACTGCTGGATCCGTTTTTTTATCTTGAATGTGTGCTGCAATACTTCGTACGCAAATTCCTAATGCCCCCACAAAAACCCAAGCGTCGTATTGATGGAATGATTTCTCCATTAATTCTGACACAGATGTAATCTGCTTACATTCTTTTGTTTCTTCAATATCTCTAGTCGTAAAAACTTTACTTCTATATAACTCTTTTTGAATTGTTTTTGCGATCGTTACTCCTTGATCTGTGAAACTTATAATCGCAACCTTACTGTTTACTTGCATTTTCTTTTCCTTATGTATTAGAATATCAATGACATTTTATTGCATTGTTAATTCCCAATCTTTTTTTATTTTACTTCTAATGTCGTTTTCTATAGTTTGAAATGACTCTCTATTATATATATTCTTAAACACTCCTTCTTCTAGATACCCTATTCGGTCACAAGTTTGTGTAAGCGTTTCTATAATATGCGAACTCATTAAAATAGTGGTACCTTGTTCTTTTATTTTTTTAAGAAATAGGTACACCTTTTCTACGCTTTCCATATCCAATCCATTAAATGGTTCGTCTAGAATTAATACTGGTTTTTGCAAAGCTGTAACTCCTATCAATGCTATTTTTTTCTTCATTCCGGTAGAAAAAGTATCTATATAAGCATCTAAGGGTATTTCAAATATTTCGGCTAATTTATACAAATATGTAGTAGGAGTTTCTTTAGTAAAAAAACTTAAATATTCGCTCGCTTTCATATATGGATAAAAGTAATTTTCTACTTCGAGATATGCTATAGAGGCTACTTCTAATTTTTTACCTGATAGTGTTATTTCTCCTTGAGATACTATTTGTTTGTATAAAGCATTAAATAATGTTGTTTTTCCTGCCCCATTACGTCCTAATACGCCAAAAACTTCTCCTTGGTTTATTTCGCAATCAATACCTTTTAATATTTTTTTATCTTTATAAGATACCGTTAACTTATTTATCTTCAACATATTTCGTTATGGTATTAATTGCTTCTTCCTTTAGTTTTGTTATACTGTATAGAATCGGAAAGATCAATAGTATCATTAAACAGATACTTAATATTTCTATTGGATTTACAAATCGTTTTCCTTCTCCTTCTTTATATTTTCCATATTTTTTTAATAAACTATAGCTTAAAACAGCTTGTATGGCAAAGATAAAGAAGAGTAAATATACTATTTGATATATATTCCAGATGCTATAATGTAGGTATACTGGTATACAAACGAGGTGTATATACTTACTCGTTTGTTTTAATTTTGTTATTAAGCTATACTTTTCAAAATAAGCTGCTATCATTTCTTTGGATTCTTGATAGGAGTAAGTTTCTACAATTATTATGGTAATAAAAACGATAGTAACTCCCAAAGTAAAAGGATGGTACGCTGAAGCTATTAGGATACAATACCCTAAGGCTACCGAAATACTATTATATCGCAACGCTGTTCTCCATTCAAAAATATGGATTGGCATCCTCGATAATGGTATTTTTTTTAATTGTAGTTGTCCTCTCTTCTTTATAAATGGTATTATAAAAGAGAAAGCGGCTCCTATGATATGTAGTAAGGGTTCTTTTATTCTTAATTGTAACAACAAAAAAACAATAAAGCTTATTCCTATATATTCTATGCTTATTAATAGGTACGCTTTATGATGGTAAATGCTTTTCAGAAAATTTAAATCTTTTCTATAATGCTGGTATATTAATATCGGAAAAATATAATACAATACTCCTAACCATGGATTGGGTAACGTATAAAATACTATTACAAAAATATACATGGCTATAAGAAGCATCAATCCTGGGTCTTGATTGGCTCTTCTTAAAAACTGCTTTGACCGCATTTTAAAATATGTTCTTATCATATCTTATTTATTACGGTATCACTTTACCGATTTTATAATATTAATGGTATTATGCATATCTATTTGCATAGCAGTATTGGACGCAATTGTATAGCCTAATGTTTCACTTTTTCTTAAAAAAGTTTCTTTGCTTTGTTCTTGAACTGCGTTTATAACGAGAATTGTATTGGTGGTTATTATTGCATCCAATCGTTCTAATAACTCTTCTAATCTGCCTCCATGACCTCCTATAAAAATAGCATCTGGTCTTTGATATTTTGTAAGATCTTTTTCATAGATATTTCCCATGACATGAGTTATTCCTGGAGTTCCAAACTTTTGTTGGTTTTCTTCTAGAATCTCGCAACATTCTTCTCTTTTTTCGAATGCGATAATCTCTAACTCAGGATTTTTCAATTTAGCTTCGATACTAATTGCTCCCGTGCAAAAACCTATATCCCAAAATGTTTTTATATTTTCTATTTCGAGATAATGTAAACTTGTAAGTCTAATAGGCATTTTTGTAATCATATTGGGTCTTCCTTTTAATCCTCTGAAGGATGTATCAGGAATTCCAAAATGACGTTGTTTTGTATATGTTTTAACTAATAAGACACAGTTTAATTTATGGTATTCTTGATGCTTAGCCTCTGCTAATGATAATCGATATATACATTCTTTTTCACCTTCTAAATCTTCTCCTATATAAATCTTATAATTATCATATCCATAAGTAAGTAATCTTTTTGCAATTGTTGCTGGATTTTTTAAACGATCCGTTAATACTCCTATCAATGGTTCTTGTTTAATAATAGCTTCATCTAGAGCATTCCAACTACGACCGTGTACTGTTACTGTTTTAAGCTCGCTACTATTCGTTATTGTTTTATTGGCTAATAGTTGAATCGAACTAAAATATGGAGTTACTTTTAACGTAGCATTTGGATACTGCCTTTGTAACGTATTTGCAAACCCGTAGAATAATGGATTTCCAGATGCAAATACGATAATATTACTATCTATAGCGTTGTATTGTTCAAAAACTTCTTGCATTGGAGACGCTATATATATCCATTGATGATTATCTGGCAACCATCTTTTTACCAAGTCATAATGTCGTTTTCCTCCACTAAAGAATTTTGTTTTAACAAATAACTCTTGCATCGTTACCGAAAACTTTGTCTCTTTATTACCAATACCAATAACGTGGAAGGTCATACAATTAAATTTTAGTGATTCCTATATTAAGAAATCTTGCATGCAAAGGTGTTCCGTTATTATTAATTACATATCTAAATTTTACTCGGTCGTTTGCATTTAAATTGTAAATTAAGATCCCACTTGCTCCCCACCAGTCGGTATTAGGTAATGACGCAAATCCTCTTGTAAGATATCCTATTAAATTGTCATTTAGAAAAGCACCTATTATATATTTTGTATCTCCAGCTGGCATATTACTTGTAGATAAACTAGCAGACAATAAATACACCCCAGCAGTTTCCACTCTTACTTCTCCGTTCCCTAATGCTTCAAATGTATTTCCTGTGTTTACTTGTTGATGTGCAAGATCCAATGGAAAATCAAAATACGTATTTGTTGCATTTACTAACAGTCCGTTATTTCCTGTTAAAGATCTATTTAATACTATTGAACGACTAATATCTTGTGATAATGCAACCCAATTGGTACCATCAAATTGAAACATCATTTTTTGGTTGGTATCAAAAACTAAAGCTCCTTCTTGAATTGTTGTAACATCGATATTATTAATATCTGTTGTTGTTGCTGATGGTAATCCAAATAATGAGTTTGCATCTATTTGTGCTGATAATGTAAATTGCACAAACAGTGCTATTACTAGTAATTTTAATTTCATTCTTTTAACTAATTTTAATTATGTATAGGATTCTCTAATTACCACTTCTCCTTGCAATTTTTTCTTTTCCCATTTCCTGAGTTCCAATTCAGGTTTATTGTAAAACATATCTGTGTAGCCAAAGCACAAATATCCTATCAATTGATTTTCTTCTGGAGCATTTAATACTTTTTTCACCTTTTCTGGGTCTAAAATACTCACCCATCCCATCCCAACATTGAGCGAGCGAGCCATTAACCACATATTTTGAATAGCACAAACAACACTGTATTTTCCCATATTCGGCATGCTTGTTTGTCCTAAAACAGGTCCTTCTTTTGGTTTGTAAAATACAGCTATATTTAGTGGTGCTTCTATGATACCCTCTAATTTTAACTGAATGTATTCTTTCTGTTTTTCGTCTGCAAATTGTGCTGCAGCTTTTTGTGTTTCTTCAGAAAAAGTAGCCTTTACTGCTTCCTTTGTTTGTAAACTTTCTATCAATACAAATTCCCAAGGTTGTGAGAATCCAACTGATGGTGCGGCTAATCCTGCTTGAAGTATCTTATCAATAATCATTTCTGGAATTGGTGTTTCTTTAAACCTATTCCCACGAACATCCCTACGATGAAGCATTATTTCTTCTAGTAATTCTTGTTCTTCATTTGAAAATACTCGTTGCGGACTTGTTTCCATCTCTATATATGTTTTTCTGCTTGATCTAATGTAAATGCTGCATTAACTATAGCCGCAGCAAAATTACTACCACCTCTTCTTTCGCTTATTAAAGCATAATCAATATTCTTTAGCATTTTCAATCTTGATTTTGATTCAATTACATTAATAAATCCTACAGGTGCTCCTATTACTCCTACTGGTTTTAAAATTCCATCATAAATTTGATCAGTGATCTCTATCAGTGCTGTAGGTGCGTTACCTATAACAAATAATGCATCTGGATACCGTTGTGCTGCTAATTTTATTCCTGCTTGTGAGCGGGTTAATCCTTCTTTTTCTGCTATGGCTAATGCTTCTGGATCATTTAATAAACAAACAACCTTGTTTTTATATTTTTGTGTAAAGGCTTTTGTTATACCTGCTTGTACCATTGTTACATCTGTAACAATAATTCCTCCTTTTTTTAAATAATCATGCCATTTTTCGATAGCTGCTATTGAGGTTTCTATATAATTAAGGTATTCAAAATCTCCAGCTGTATGGATACAACGCATTGCTGCCCATAAAAAGTCTTTAGGGTATTTGTTTTTTGGTACTTTGGCTACTATCTCTTGAAAGCTTGCTTCTTGAATTTCGTTCCCTGTTTCTGGCTTACGATTTAGATATCCTCGAGGTGTAACTAAATTATTTTTGTATTGAAAAGTTTGACTATTACCAATCATAACAACACTAAACATATCCACATCTTCTACATCAAACTTACCTAGTGTTGTGATTTTTATATTTTCCTGTGTTCTCCCTAATTGTTTACAAATAGCTACGGGTGTATCGGCTGCTCTATGAGTTAAATAAATTTCTTTTAAAGCCGCTAATTGCCAATATCTTTTTTTACTCTTAGGATTGTATAATCCTGTTACAAAATCTCCTTGCGCTGCTGCTTTTATTCGTTTTTCAATCGTAGTCCATGGTGTCATTAAATCTGATAATGAAATACAACAAAAATCATGACCTAAGATAGCTCCCAATTTACTCCCGGCAGTTATAAATGCCGAAATTCCTGGTACGGTTTCTACTGTTAATTCTAATTTTTGCTCTGCTACTTTTTGATATACAATAGATGCCATAGCATAAATACTTGCATCTCCAGATCCTATTACTACTACTTGTTCTCCTTCTAATGCATGTGTAATTGCAATTTCAGCTCTTTTTTCTTCTTCACTTAATTCTTTCCCTATACAAATTGCATTGGGTTGTAATAAATGTTCTATAAACTGAAAATAATAGTGGTATCCGATAATAACTGTTGCTTCTGAAATGGCTTGTGTTGCCATCGGAATCATATATTTTGCATCTCCCGGTCCTAGACCTACTACTTTGATCATTTCTTTATAATTAATAAGGAAAAATATGGTATTTCTCTAGTTGACAATTCAACTAAATTAGTTGTTATGTATTCTTCTTTGGTTCCTAATCGTTCGCAATAATAATACTTCCAATCTTGTTGTGCTAATGCAGTTTGAAAATTTGTCCAACCTCCTCTAATTTTCATTAAAACAATCGTATCAAAAGACTCAAAACACGTTTCGATTTCTTTAATATCTTTCACTCTTGGCAATATTGCTACCTTATCATTTAATAAACTTAAAGGTACTTGATGTTGTGCTGCACCAAGCGTAAATGAATTTATTCCTGGAATTAACGTTACAGGTAATGTGGCTACTTGTAACTTTTCTAAAATATATGAGAAAGAAGCATATAAACTAATATCTCCTTCGCATACAATACAGATTTTTTTTCCTTCTTTGTATGCTGAAATAATTTTTTCTGTTGTACGACTATACATTTCTTTAGCCGAAATTCTATCCAATGTCATTTCGAGATAAAATCCTTCTAATTGCTTATTTTCTAAACCATGATAAGACAACATAGGGTACACAAAACTTTTTTGTATACCCTTATTTATAGATCCCGGATAAAAAATCACATCCGCTTCTTGTAAAACTCGTAACGCTTTAAGGGTTATTAATTCTGGATCTCCAGGCCCTAAAGCTACTCCGTATATTGTATGCAAATCTTATGTTGTTTTTTTCTTCTTTCTTTTATACAAGAATAATTGCCATTTTTCTTCTGCAACTCCAGTTTTATCCATTTCAGAACGTGCCATTGTAAAAAACAAATCTGACAATCTATTGATATATGCCAAAATATATTCTTCTACACAAGCTGGATCTTCTTTCATTAATGTCACTAAAGTACGTTCTCCTCTTCTCATTTGAGTTCTACAAACATGGCATAATGCCGAAATTTCGTTTCCTCCTGGTAAAATAAAATAATCTGAAGGGGAACTTATATTTGCCTCTAAGGTATCTAACCATTCTTCGCAAAAAGTAGCTCCATCTATAGGTTTTGGATTAGGGTTTTCTTTTTTAGAATCTGAAGGTCTTGCCAAATGAGACATCATATCCATCATATCCTTTTGAACACGATGCAAGTTTGCTTGCCATTCATGTTCATTTCCTAATTTAGATCGCAATAAACCTATTGTAGAATTTACTTCGTCTAACGTCCCGATACATTCTATACGTGCTGAATCTTTATACTCTCTTTTTCCTCCAAAAACACCAGTCTTACCAGTATCTCCTTTACGTGTATATATTTTCATTTCGTTTTTCTATGCGATTACTGCTGTTAACTTATTTTCAATGTACTGACGTATAGAATCTTCTGTCAATTCTTCTCCTATTACAACCAAACGAGTACTTTTTTCTTCATTTTCATTCCATTTGCGATCAAAATAGTTTTCAAACCTACTTGCAACACCTTGAACAATCATACGCATTGGTTTTCCTTCAACATGTATAATTCCTTTGATTCTATACACCTGAAAATCTGCCACCATTTCTTCCAAAACCTTAATTAATTTTTTAGGTGTATGTGGGGCTTTTATAGTTACTACAACAGAATTGATTGCTTCATCGTGATCGTGGTCATGATGGTGATCATGTCCGTGATCATGATCATGGTGATGGTGGTGATGTTCTTCATGATGTGAATGTTTTTCATCAATATAATCTTCAGATTTTGCATCTATTCCTAATAAAACATCAATCGGAATATTTCCTTTAACTGCCGAAATCAACTTAATTTGGTTTCCTACTTTTTTCTGTATTATACCACTTACCTCATCATATGTTTCTTGATCAACCAAATCCGATTTAGTCATAATAATTAAATCAGCACATGATAATTGATCTTCAAATAACTCTTCGATAGAGGATTCATGATCCAGATTTTCGTCTTCTACTCTTTGAGCTTGTACTTTTTCTCTATCACATATTTCTCCTGTAGCTTGTCCTACACAATCTACAGCAGTAATTACTGCATCTACTGTTATTTGAGGTTTTAAATCTGGCCAATTGAAGGCTTTTACTAATGGTTTAGGTAATGCCAATCCTGATGTTTCAATAATGATATGGTCTATATCTTCTTTTCGTTCCATCAGTTCTAACATTGTTGGCAAAAATTCTTCTTGAACAGTACAACACAGACATCCATTGCTTAGTTCTAAAATATTTTCTTCTTCACATCCACAATCATTTCCTTTAAGAATCTCTCCATCCATTCCTAATTCTCCAAATTCATTTACTATAATTGCTAATCGTCTTCCATTAGCATTTTTAGCAATTTGATGGATCAATGTTGTTTTTCCTGATCCTAAAAACCCTGTGATTATTGTTACTGGTATTTTTTGTGTTTGTATAGCCATTTCTTTATTTCTTAAAACATTCCAACAAATCTATCTAATTCAAGTGTAATATCGTAATCAATTATTTCCTTTTTTAGTTAATTTTTTAGTTATTCGGATTCTTATCTATCACTTTTTAGTTAGTATTGATAAATCCTCTTATTTCGTTAAAATTCTCTTAATTTGATATCTATTTATTTTCCTAATTACGGTAAATTTGCAACTGATTTCATAATCATTTAGTTCGTAAAATATATGGCTCAAGATATAAACCCTCAATTGACTTTATCTAAAGAAGAAATGCAGCAATACGGCTACAAAATAGTTGATCATATCGTTGCACATTTTGATACACAAAATGATAAAAAACCAGTAGCACTTGCTTCTAGAGAAGAAATGGATTCTTTATTGGTTGAGGATGTACCTAATAAACCTAGTGATCCTAATACTGTATTAGATTTTGTATTGGATCAAGTTATCCCTCATAGTAATATTGTATCTCATCCCAAATCTTTTTCATTTGTACCGGGTCCAAGCAATTATGTAAGTGCTATGGCGGATACTATTGCAACTGGGTTTAATATTTTTTCTGGTGGATGGGCTGCTTCTCCTGCTGCTGCAGAATTAGAAATCGTAACGATGAACTGGTTGCTGGATATATTTGGGTTTCCTACTAAAAAAGGAGGTGGAATATTTACTAGTGGTGGATCAATGGCAAATTTAACAGCGTTAGTAACTGCTAGACGTATAAAATGTGGGCAAGATTTTTCTAAGGCTATTATTTATTTGTCTGATCAAGCGCATTCCTCTAATATAAAAGCTATAAAAGTTATAGGTTTTAAAAAAGAACAGATTCGCATTATTCCTACTGATCTCGAATTCAAAATTTCGCTTAATAAACTTAAAAATGCTATTGCAAAAGATCGTTTAGAAGGATTACAACCTTTTTGCATTATAGCTTCTGCTGGAACAACTAATACTGGTACTGTTGACCCTCTTGATGAAATTGCAAAAATTTGTAAAAATGAAGATTTATGGATGCATGTTGATGGTGCTTATGGAGGTGCCGCTATTTTAGGAGATGAAGGAAAGCAATTATTAAAAGGAATTGAAAAAGCAGACTCTTTAACTGTAGATCCTCATAAGTGGTTTTTTCAGCCATATGAAATTGGTTGTTTATTAGTAAAAGACCATAACTGGTTAAGAGGAACTTTTAGTGAAAAGCCTGAATATCTAAGAGATGTAGAAGGAAATGAATCTGAAATTAATTTTTATGATCATGGAATCCAATTAACAAGACGTTTTAGAGCTTTAAAGTTTTATATGTCTTTAAAAACTTTTGGTCTAGACTCTTTTAAAAAAGCTATACAGTATAATCTCGAATTGGCAGAAACACTGGAAGGTATTTTAAGAAAAAGTATGCTTTGGGAAATTATTTCTCCTGCAACTCTTGGAGTTATTAATTATCGATACAACCCTATCGGTAAAAATTTATCTGAAGCCCAACTAGATGCTGTTAATCAAGCTATTTCTCATCAAATTGTTTCTTCTAGAGAAGCTTTATTGGTTACAACTGTATTACAAGGACAAGTTGTATTAAGAATGTGTTTAATCAATCCTAGAACAACCTTGGATCATATTCTCGATACGTTACAACAATGTGAACTATATGGAGAGAAAGAGCTTGCTAAAATCGAAGCATAATTTTCTCTTTTTTAAGATAAAAACAGGAATTATATGATCGTATAATTCCTGTTTTATTTTGTAGTTTCGTTTGCTCTTAATCTATTTTAATTCTTTATCTAATGACTCATATTGATCATGAACGTTATATGCAGCGTGCATTATACCTATCCAATTTGGCTGTACAAAAAGGAAATCATCCATTTGGAGCTGTTTTAGTTATGGAAGACAATATTGTTATGGAAGCTATGAATACGATACATACAGATCATGACGTTACTAGACATGCCGAACTTAATTTAGTTTCAAAAGCATCTCAACTATTTACACAAGAACAACTTGCTTTAGCTACATTATACACCACTACTGAACCATGTGCTATGTGTTCTGGTGCTATTTATTGGAGCGGCATTTCGTCTATTGTATATGCTGCTTCTGCTAACGATCTTGATCTCATTGCAGGTAAATTTCTTGCTTGTCATAGTACGCACGTTTTTAAAAACGCCATGAATCCTCCAAAAGTATTGGGTGGTATTCTTATAAAAGATGCTATTGCTCAACATAAGGCTTATTGGCCATATTTATAATTCTTTATTCTTTTTTTATGAGTACTTATTTATTTACTTCTTCGCGCTTAGGTTTTCGTAATTGGACTGTGGATGACTTGGCTCCTATGGCAGTTATTAATACTGATAAAACTGTCATGGAATTTTTCCCTATGACCCCATCAACATCAGATACCCAAAATTTTATAGAGCGTATGCAACAGCAATTTGAAGAAACTAACTTTTGTTATTTTGCTGTTGATATTTTAGAAAACAAAGAATTTATTGGTTTTATTGGATTGTCAAGACAGACATTCGACGCACCATTTAATCCTTCTGTAGATATAGGATGGCGCCTTAAAAGATCTTCTTGGTTTAATGGTTATGCAACTGAAGGCGCTAAAGCATGTCTTGATTATGCTTTTAATACATTGCAGATAAAAGAATTATTATCAATGGCTCCAGCTATCAATAATAAATCAATTGCAATAATGAAAAAAATAGGAATGTCTAAGCTAAGTGATTTTATTCACCCTTCGTTATTAGATTTTCCTCGTTTACAGAATTGTGTTGTATATAAGATTACAGCCGATTCTTTAAAATAGAAAAAAGGAGTCTTATAAGACTCCTTTTTAATGTAAAAAAACAACTCAAAATAACTGTAATGTAATCAGCTAATTTTTTTTAATTCTTTTTTTGAAAATTCATCAAGCTTTAATATTTCTTGTAATACAGAAATACTTAATTCTTCATTATTCTCTAATTGATTTGATCTTTTTTTATTAGCCCAATATAAAGTGTGACTTACAGGTGTATATGCCATTACTTTATTAATAGTTTTCACTTTTATATCTTTAATTCCCTTACCATAAAGACCTTGTAACTTACCTCCAATAATATCTCCTGGAAAATATAAATTAGTCCATCTTGTTGGGCCAAAAACTGCTTTTTCATGAAGTCTATAGTTTCTTTTTAATTCTATAACATCATCATCTAATAACCCATTATTATCAAAAACTGGTGGACAAATTGGTAATTCCCATTCTTGCTGTCGTTTTTTTAAATCTTTCTTAGATTTTGCCATTAAAAATTGAGCATGTGCTAAAGGACTTCCTAAGGTTAGAAAATCTGATATTAACCATGGATTACCTAGTTTCTGTTGTTCTAACCAAAGACTATGTTGAGATTGTTGGTATCTATTGATATCACTTTTTTCAATTTTATCTTTATTATTGATATACGTAGCTTTTTCTTCAAAATGTTTTAATTCTAACTGCTTATTTTCTATGTCATTTTTAAAATATCTATTGGATTCTCCCCACAATTCAGTCAAAATATCGTATGATATAACAGATCCAAGACTATGACCTATCACGATAATTCTATCATAGATTCCTGATTCATGCAGCTCTTTTAATCTTTCAACTCCTTCTTTTTTTATCTTATTTCTAATTTTAATGTCTTTAGAACAAAATCCCATATATCTTGCTGCATCTCCTATATAAAGTAGAAATATTTGATTCATTAAAAATAATAATACAGTACTTGTTCCTGAAAACATTAAGCTTTCTTCTTTAAGGATCGCACCTATTTCCATAATAGGGAACATACCAAAGCTGAAGGATGATGCGCTTAGCAGAATTAAAAGCCAAGAAGCTAACCATATTGGTAATATTCTTTTAGTTACATGTTTTGGATTAGTTAACAATAAACTTCCTAACCAACTAAAAACTTGCATGAATTTGGTTCCTTTCATTAAATGTGCCCAATGGAACTCATGAAAATCGGTTACAGTATAGGTTCTATCTTCAATTCTATCATTCTTTTTTAGTCGATAATAACTAAACTTTTCATCATAGTTTTTTAAAAACTTTAAACTTCTAGATGATTTATCATTTTTAATAATTCCATCTATAAAACCTCTTATTGTTTCTAAAGGTTTTTGCTCACCTATTCCATGAACAACAAATATTGCTTGTTTCATTTGTCGTGAATTTAACTGTGTTTAAAAATCTAAACACTACTGATTATTATTTGATTTATTTAGATATGATTACGATATTTATTAGAAGAGTTTATTGATCTTGCAATTTATATTTCGTATCAATTTTCTTATTAAAAATGGTTTTGATTCCTATTGTAAAAATGGATACCATAAAGACTAATCCTATCATCAAGCCTAAAAAGAAAATAACAATACTCAAAAGTATTTTTAGCAGTTTGCTCATAACCATTTTCTTTTAACTACGTCTAATCTATAATTCTGAATCCTTTTAATAAGCGTTTAGCTTTGGCTGCTTTTTCAGGTATTGGTTCTTCATTTAATTCTGTTACACCTGTAATATCTGCATATACATTTCTTAAAATGTCTTGAAATAATTCTGATTCTCCATCAACTTTGTCCATAGACTCTTTTAAACTCCATTTTCGTTGTATTGATTTCAATCCCCAGACTCTTGCTAAGGATTCTTCATAAATCCCTTCGTCTTTTTGTTGTTTCACATCTCCTAGAACAGAAATAATTACTGGTCTAATTTCAGTCTGCTCATCATAAATAAGATTTTTAACTCCTTCAAAAGCAGTATTCAATTGAGCATACGAATCTGTATTAAGTGTAGTTATAGTAGGAATTAACGCTGTTATTTCTGGAGAATGCATTCCCATCTGTTCAAATCTAATTGTTGCATCAACGTGTCCAAATTCTGCTGAAGCTGCAATTCCAGCAAGAGAATCAACTTTTGCACTAATAGATTTACGTTTCACATTAGCTGTCCATCTAATTCCTATTCCTACTTTTACTTTTTGTCTACCATCGGTGATTATTTTGTATTTCTCATATTGCTGTATACAAATTTCTCGTGTAGATTTACCTTCGGTTGTTCCAAATGGTATTTTTAAAGCTGCTGCTGCGTCTACAGATAGTTTATAGTACTGTGTAACTTCTCCATCTGTAAGCTCTGACACACTGGTAGGTAACGCTATTTCATTATTATAAATTTTTGTAATCAAATCTTTTGATTCTTTTAAATCAACATCATTTGATATTGATTCATAATCCATTGGACTTGTCAATGCAAAATTATAAGGTACAAACTGTGCCATGTTCTTCTTTTTTAAGTTTTTCTAATTGTTATAATTTATTTTCCATAATCACAAACCACTTATGATTAGTATCAATTAACCTTCCTTTATCGTCTATTTTTAAATATTTTTTTGATACCGAATTCCCTACATTTCCTCCTATTACTTCGATGTATTTAGGAGTTTTATTTACTACAATATCTGTATGTGATTTATAATATTTGGGTAACTGATCAAGGCTTATTCCATGTTGTTTTGAATAGCATACAAGATCACCAACCTTAGGAGTATATTCATTTAGTTTTCTCCCTTTAAAAAATCGAGTATTACCATGTATACTTTCATTGATATAATCTGAATGTCTTGTTGAATATTTAAATCTTTTATCTGCTCCAGCCATTTTCATTACATAAGATATAAAAGCTGCGGACCAAGGCCAATCAGTATCTTGTCCATCTTTATCGCTACCTGTTCCAAGTTCCCAATACACACCTATACGTTGCCAAAAACCTGCATCAGTTTCTCGCATACCTTGATTTGTTAAACTATTTGTTATACTATAAGTTTGTTTTCCAAAATGTAACCATTCTGCATAACAGACATTTTTTATTCTTTCTACAAAATCACTCATTGTAATAGCATTAATTATGAAAAAGAGCTGTGACGATCATAATATTGGTTAGAATAATAGTTAGTTGGTAGTGTCACAGCTCTTTAAGTATATAGTAATAAATAACTAAGAGGGCAGTATATTACTTTATATGTTTTTCATTAATAAAAGGAGTTGTGGACTTAAAGGGGAAAATTAAAAAAATATATAGTTAGTCTGCCACAACTCCTTATCCATAAAACAACTAAATATCTAGGGCTAAATTTGTTTTACACAATTTTTTAATTATACATATATTATATAGATTCAATCACAATATTTTTTAGCTTACATATTAATAGCTCTTTTTCTAAAAAAAGGATTGGTGTACAAACACTCAGGATGTAATGCTATTATTTATTATAATCGATCCTTATATATCTATTCTTTTGCAGCCAATTGAGCTTCTAGTGAGGTTACTTTGGCTGTTAATTCTTTTACAGCAGCAACTAAATGTGTAGTTATATTTTCCATTGATAATTGCATATAACCATCTTCTCCTTCTTTTACCCATTCGCTATCAACAGCTTGAACTTCTTGAGCAATAAATCCTATTTGCTCTTTTTCGCATTCAACTCTTATTTCTGCTTTTTTCTCTTCCCATAATGCTTGATCATCTTCTTCGGTTCCAGAAATAGATCTATAATCGTTTTCTACATCTTTTGTGAACTGATTAATTCCTAATTCGTTCCATTTAAATGTCATTGGATTTAATTGATTAATCTTGTCTAAAATCGATTTCTGATCTAGGCTTTGAATATCCTTTTTTAATCGTTCATCAGACCATTTAACAACATTACCTCCATTAACAGCAGAAACACCGCTTCTTACCATTACTTGAAGAGAAGATTCTCCTGAAGGGAAGGCAAAAATTCGTCCATACATTTTAATATCCTTATCTCCTGTATTATCGGTATCTGGTCTTAGCACAATAGGTCCATGACTACGGTATTCTCCACCATCCACACGAATATGTCCATTAACCACATGTATTTTTTCTGCTGGACCAGTAGTTCCTAATCCTAAATTACCATTGCTATGTATTCTTGCATTTTCTCCTCCTGCTGAATTTTTAAAAATAACAACATCATCCCCAGACTCGTCTACATCTGGGTGGAGTATTAATTGTCCATGACTTTGAAACTCTCCGTTATCAACTCTTATATGCCCATCTAAAACGTGTAATTTCTCCTCTGGATCTGTAGTACCAATTCCAACAAAACCAGAATTACGTTCTACTCGTAATCTTGTAGTAAATGAGCTATTGTCATTACTAAAATATCCTAAATCTACATTGTGATCACTGTTTCCTCCAAAAGCTACCGTTCCTGAACTTGGTGTTGCTAATCTCCATGTCGCATTGGTTGCATCTGTTCCTAAAACTTGTACATTAGCATTTGACGAATCTCCTCTAACTTCTAATTTTACATTAGGGCTATTAGTACCAATCCCTACATTTCCATTTGTATGAATTCTAGCGTTTTCTCCTCCGGTTGAATTTTGAAAGACAATTGCATCATCTCCATTGTTATCTATATCTGGGCGAAATTTAATACTACTTACACTCTTTATTTCTCCTCCATCTACTCGTAAATTCCCAGAAGATATATGTAATTTTTCTTGAGGGCTATTAATGCCAATTCCAACGTAATCGGCAGAATCTGCTGTACCAGCGCTTATATGAATTGGAGTACGTTCAATATTTAAAATCACCATTCCATCCTGATAATTAGGAATATTACGGTAGTCTACATACATATTGGTTAATCCAGCTTGATCGGCTTTAATATTACTAATATTAAAACATAAATTTTCTCCATTTTGAACCTTAACTTCTTCTCCTTCTACTACCGAAATAATCCATTGAGGGTTTTGATCTTGTGAATCTGGACTTTGTATTCTAAATTTCCCAACAACATTCTCTGCTTCTGCTGTAATACTAACATTTGCAATGTCCATTATATTGCTATGCAATGCAGGTTCTCCTGCTTTATCAAATGTTATGATAAATTGACTTTTCGAGGTCAATTTGATTTCATTTTGATTAGAACTATTAAATAGATTTAATTCAAGTTTCTGAGGCTGATTATTATTCAGAACTTTATTAAAATATCTAAAATAAAATCTAAGCGGCATATCAACCAAACCTACTTGATTTATAATTCCTACGCGTTCAAGATCTCTTCCCGAAAATTCATTATCTTGAACAGCTAACTTTTTAAAGTTAACTTCTACATTACTACTTCTTGAGCCTCTTGTTCCATCAACTTTTATATTTCCAAGCTGTAATGATAGTTCTTCATTAACACTTAGCGTTCCTGTCAAAGTTTTTAATACATATACAGACACTGTTCCATCTAAAGTACTTACAGATGCATTAGCTGACCATCCATCATTTAAAATATTAATTGCTCCTATAGAATTAACATCCAAAATCCCTGGTCTAAAACGAATCTCAAAATGATGATTATTTACTGTAGCTTCTGCTCCAGCCAGCGACATATAAGTTACAGGGTTTCCTGTTTGATTTGTTACACTTATATTTACAGTTTCTCCATTAGGATTATCTGTTATAAAAAGGACATCACTTTGATTTTGACTTACAATTTTAAAATCAAATGGTATAGTCGTAATTACGCTTGCAGTATTCATTGTTATTTTTATTATGTTATACTATTAATTAAAAAAATTGTTTTTTTAAGAAGAGTTATGGCATACGTTAATCCTGTCATGGCTACCTATAACCATAACTCAACTATCATAAAAACAACAAAAATTAGTTTTGATTTTCCTTCTTATCAAAAAAGGAATATTGGATTATTTCTGCATTTCATAAGAATTATGACTTAGATTAATACTGTCAAGACTATTCTAAGCCATAATTCTACTATCATGAAAACAACAAAAATTAGTTTTATTAAATATTAATAACCTGATCTGCTCGATATTTCTTTACGAACAAACATTACATCTACATACCAACTTTCACTATTATTATGAGATGGCATTTCTGCTTCTATATGCCATTTTCCACTTTTTTGAAGCATACGCACTCTTAACCCAGATTTTGTTCCGTTTTCGTCGTAATCATAATCATTTGCCCAAAAACCTGTAACAGCTGCATTATAGTCGTTAGAAGAGTAATTTGTATTATACGTATTACTACCTACTCTGTAATCTCCAATATTATTATATCTTCTAAAAACAATAGGAGTATTACCACGTACTCTTACATGTGCATCTCCTGAATTATCACTATCAGGAATTAAATTCAATGGTCCATCAGTTCTTAAATCACCATTTACATCTAAATGACCAGAAATAAGCATATCATTCGCTCTGATTTTACCATCAACATGTAAAAGGTCTGTTGGGCTACTTGTACCGATTCCTACACGTCCCTCATGAGTAATACGCATTCTTTCATAATGACCATTATCACTACCACCAGTATGCACTCTCGTCTTCATTACAAGTCCTCCTTGATATCTACCTGTATTACTGGCACGCTCATCTACTCCTACAATTTTTGCAGTTTCAATTCCAGATTTAAAAATCAGTTCTGGTCCTTCATTTTTATTTACAGCATAAGAATTATCTGTTAATAAAATATCTCCACCTTCAACATGTAATCTTCTTTGCGGATTAGTTGTTCCTATCCCTGTATTTCCTTGAATTTTAACATCTCCATCAATTTGAGCATTTCCTTCGCTTACATGTAATTTCTGACTTGGAGAATTTGTTCCAATACCTACATTTTTACTCATAGATCCATCTCTAGCTTCTACATGTATTGGAGTTCTCTCAATAGTCATAATAGACATATTATCCTGATACGATGGAATGTTACGATATGAAATATACATATTTGTTATTCCTGCTTGATCAGCTTTAATGTTATCTATCGTAAAACTTAAGCTTTCACCTTGTCCTACTTCTACATTTTGATTTACCGAAATAACCCATTTAGGATTTTGATCTTGAGAATCAGGCGGTGTAATAGTATACATACCTGGAGTACCTCCTGTAATTGAAACTGATCTTATCGTATTAATATCTGTATGCAATGCCGGTGATCCAACTGTATCAAAAGAAATTATAAATTGACTTTCTGGAGTTAATCTAATAACATTTTCTGATGAACTATTAAAAAAGTCTAATGTTAATTTCTGCTTTCTATTATCATTTAAGACTTTGTTAAAGTAACGGAAGTAAAAACGTAATGGCATATCAACCAAACCTATTTGGTTAATGATTCCAACACGCTCCAAATCACGTCCTGAAAACTCATCATCTTGTACTAATAAGTTTTTAAAATTGATCTCCACATTACTACTTCTTGCGCCTCTAGTTCCATCAATTTTCAGGTTTGTTAATTGTAAAATTAACTCCCCATTAACCTCCATAATAGCTGTCGCTGTCTTAAGTACATACACAGAAACGGTTCCATCTAAAGTATTAACTGCTGCAGAAACCATCCACCCGTGATTTGCAATTCCAATAGAATCAATCGCATCTACTTCTAATATCCCTGGTCTAAAACGTAGTTCAAAATGATGATTATCAACTGTTGCAACGCTGGATGCTAATTGCTTATAAGTTACAGGGTTTCCTGTTTGGTTTCTTACTTCAACATTAACCGTTTCTCCTTCTGGTTTATTAGTGATGAATAATACATCACTTTGATTTTGACTCGTAATTCTAAAATTAAATGGAACTGAAGTTACTACACTTGGGTTATTCATATAATTGTATTTTTTAATTTATTTTTCTTTTAGCTTCTTCTTATCTTTCTTGTAATTTGGTTAATCGTAACCATCCTTCATTAAATTGAGGGTTCGCTGGATAACTTGCATTTGCTGTTGGTTTTGCAAATCCATCTTCCGCTAAAAGTTTTTCAATTTCTTCTTGTAAATTCTGATAAGCGGCTGGTAAGTTTTCTGATACGCGCTCACTTGCATCAATTGCTTGTCCAACAGTTGCGTCAAGGTAAACTGGGTTTAAAACATCTCCTTCAATTAAGTTTTTCCAAAGTGTTACACCTCCTTGCGCTAGGCATGCTCTCAATTCATTAGCAGTGATAAAACCTCTGTTTAAACGTTGCTTTCTCAACATATTAATATGTCCCATTGTAAAAGCAAATTCACTACCAATCCCTTGAGGATTTTGCGTAGAAGCTATTGGGTAATTCCCTTTAGCATTAGCTATTTCTATCCAGTCATTTGCTACAAGCTCTGTTATAAAATCATTGAATCTCGGTACGAAATAACTTTCTATTACTTCTCTCTCAACAACTCCATTAACAGTATTCATTGATATTAGGTTATTAATATCCATTGTATTAGGTTCAAATCCTTGAATACTTTCTGGGAAATCATCTCCATCTTTTAACACATGTGCATTACTAGCCGTTCCATCTAACCCATCAATCCATCTCGCTTGCAATAATGCTTGCCAAAATGCTTCATCTTGATTAAATCTTGCTATTGTCATTCGTTTTTGTATCACTCCCTGACGTAAGATAGATTTCCATCCAGGTGCTCCATTAGCTCCTTTGGTTTCTTGTTGCCAAGACCAATAATAACCTTCTTCATCTGGTACAGGAATTTCAAATTTTGATTTACCTGATAGTATAGGTGCTACTTGGAAAATTATTTCTAAACTTTCTAAAGCTTTTCTATAATGCTCTGGTATAATTGAAATTACTTTTGTAGGTAGTACTCCACTAGTCAAATGCACTTTTGCCATTGGATCTACTAACATTAATAATGTTTTAGCATCTTCATTAATCGTCACGTTAATATTTACTGGATTATCAGAGTCATTTTGTGATTTGATTAACTGGTGATGAAAGCCTTGATTTTTAGGCGCATAAAATGTATCGTTTTCGTATTTCCCTTCATCTTCAACAAAATATCCTATTACTCCATCATTCATTTGAGCATATTCTCCAACTCTAATTGGGAATTCAACTTCATCAAATCCTGCTTTATGACGTTCTCCTCTTTGTAAATCTAATCGGAAAGAAGTCCAACTTTGATCAATAGCTGCTTGTCCTTCTACAAACCAATCAATTGTTGATCTAACGATAGCTAAAGGTTTCCCTGTAATTAACGACAATTCTGATCCTTGACCTCCTGGTTCAGTTTCTGATCTTCGCGTAGACTCTTCCATTGAATCAATTAATCCTGATAAGAAATTTGCGCCTTTTCCTATTAAATGCAATACAAAATTTCTTAATGCAATATTTGGAATATCAGAAGGGTTTTCGATTCCTCCGCCAGGAGCTGCTTCCCATACCGCATTCTGAGGTAAAATACCTAATACATCTCCATCTGTATTATAAATATTAAAACTTCCATCAAAGAATACTGGTACAATCCATCCACAAACTGGTGTTGTATCAGGATGAGAATTTGCTTCCATTTCTGGATGTTTAGCAGATAACCATCTAAAATTCATTTTACTTCCTTGAACTAATCTAGGATTAAAGTAAGCATGAAAATCTCCTTTTTCTGTAGCTAAACTTTCTGTTGCAACTACTTTAGAATTGTCTATTGTTAAATCTTGTACTCTTCCAAAAGTATCTAATAAACGTAATCGTTGCATTCTTAATAATCCAGTTCGTATTGGACTAAAACTAGCTAATGGCAATGCTGCTGTATTATTTTCATCACCTAATAAAGTCATTACACGTTGTGCAAATGCTTGGTCATATTGGAAACCTATAGGATCTGCTACATCTAATTGTAATGTTGCTAGTTGTTGTCTCAATTGGTCATTAAAACCACTTATTGTTTGAGATAGAACAAAAACACCTTCTTCTGTAAGTTCTTTATAAGCAATAATTGCATTATCTACTGCCGATCTTTTATCAGCTGTATCTTTTGCTTCATATAGTGTAATTGCATCGTTTACATGTGCATTAAAAAACTCTTCTGAAGTCATTTCTTCAGGAATAGTAATACTATCTTGACTTAAATAATCTCCTGCAATTTCTTTTCTTAAATACTCTCTTAATTGTAAAATAAAAGTATCCGTTGCAAATCCATCAAGCGCTATTCTACCTGTATAAGTATCCGTCGTTTCAAACGTTTCTTGATCATCTTTTAAAATTAAATCACAAGATTCTTTAGGTAAATCAAAATTAGAAGTTATATAGTCTTTTGTATATCGACTATTCATACTTCTCATATTACTTCCATTAGCTACTGGTGCAATATTAGCTTCCCACTCTAACAATAATGGATTCCAAGGTTGTTGATTTTGAGTTCGTACTCCTGCTCCCAACACTTGTCTCCCTGCTGTTTCAAGATTTTTATTGTCATCTGTGAATAATCCACTCAACGCTTGAACATCGTTATGAAACAATGCCTCACTATCCTTCATATTAAATAACACACAGCTCAATAATCCATTTTCTTCTTCTCCATCTCTACCGTGTCTATCAGAACTAGTAATAGCATCTCCTTTCAACATCAATACTGGTTCTCTTGGTTCCCAATATCTTGGTTCCTGTACTTCTTTTAAGCAATATTCTGCCATTGCCATATTCGTACTTGTTCCTGCATTTAATGCTTCTAACTCATTTAATAAGCTATTTAATGCTGCTACCAAATCACTTGCAGTTGCATCAAGTCCAACTCCTTGCATTACAGATGCGCTCGTAACGCAATCTTGATCATCTCTTGTTAATTCGTAAAAACCTGTCTTAATGATTAAGTCTTCTAGAGGTCCTAAACTTTTAGCATCAATAAAATTTCTAATATCATCTGTGTCTGGATAATCTCCTTGTACCCCACTAATTGGGTATGTAGAAACCATATACTTATTCCAGTCTGAAAATAATTGCTGTCTAGCATCAAGGATTTCTCTTTGTGCTTTATTGTAAACGCGTTGTAAAACATTTACTTTATCAAGCATCGCTGCTAAATTTGTAGGGATTTGCATATTCTCACGCATTCCTCCCATTTGAGCATCAGCAGACATATTAGAATTATCTTCTACTGCTATCTCCCAAATATTTCCTGGATCAACAGCCATGAAACCATGTTCATGACAAGCTTCTTTCATCTTAGCCATTACATCTAATTGTAGATGGTCTAATTTTTCTTTTTGAAGAATAGATTCAAATTGTTCTTCAATTAATTTTTTAGATAATTCAACTTCTGGTTTTTCTGAAATTGTTTTAGCTAAATAACTTCCTAAAGCTTCTGGTCCACTATATCCTATAGCAATATCAACATCTTCTGATTTTGCAGGAGTAGCTGTACCTGTAAATTCTAGAACCCCAGCACACATTGATCTATTAGGTACTTGAACAGTGTCTGATAATATAGATGCGCTTGCAAATTTTTCTTTCCCTGAAGTAATTTTCCAATCAAATTCTTCTTGTATTGCATCAAATACTAACTCTGGAGTTACCGTATTTCCTTTGTTTGCTTGCTCTGTTTGATACATTTCAACAAACTTTCGTAATTGATCATCAGCAGCATCTGCATACCATCCATATACTTCATATGTAACATCTGTAGCATTGGTTGTATTTACATCAGCATCATGATAACCAAATACACTGTGACAACTTGGATAAAATGCTGCAAAGTTAGTATCTCCATATCCTAATGGCGTTAATTTACTTCCAAAACTATCATTTGTATTTAAATATTCTGCATCTGGTTTACTTGTATCCTCATCGGCTACAAAACTAGCTGGATCTAATTTACGTCCAATATGTCTAAATGTTTCATTATTGGGAGTATACAAGTCTTTAGAAACTGGATAAGGTGTGTTTTCTGTTCCTTCTCCTAAAGGGTGAACATAATCACTTTCAATAAACTGCACTTTATTTCCTAATGATGGACTATTTCTAAAAACTAACCATCTATTAGGTGCTAAAGGCATTCCTGCATTCTCTCCTTCCATATTCATTGTTGCCAATGCGTCTGGTAATGCCCAATGTAAATGCGCTCCTGCTCCCAATCGCATGTTTTTAGGTGCAAAAGGTGGTGTAACAATATCTTCACTAATAAATGGTGTTTCTGGATTACGATCGTATACTGTATCTGTATACGGAAGGCGATCAAAACTAGCTAAAGATTCTACTACCGAAGTGGCTTTATCTAATATTAGGCCATCTATTTTAATTGGTATTACTAATATGTTATTTTGCATTTGTTCTATTTTAATTTGATGTTATTAACCACGATTGAATCTTATTTTTTCAGCTCCTTCAATCATCTGTAATGCTAATTCTGCTGAATTATCAATATCAAATCCCATTTTAGTATTAATATTGGTTACTAAATTCAATACATCAATTACGCGTTGATTTTCTTGATCATTATTTTTAAAAGGTACCTTCACTGCTTCTTCACTTTGCGATCCATCAGCATCTCTTAAAACTTTATGGGTAGTACAATCTAGAATCTGTTCGTTGGTAAGTGTACCAGTAAGATCTTGAGGGCAATTATCTTCTGGATTATTAGGATCATTTACTCCAAATTGCAATGCTTCTGGCATTAAATGAAAGTCTACAGTTCCTACTTCTCCTTCGAATAAACAAACCAATGTATCTGTTGATAAATTATCTTTTCTCACCAATCGTTGTGCTGATGCAGAAGGCACAAAATCAGATGCATCTACTACTTCATCAAAACCATCTACTAATAAATCTGGCCAACCTGCTACAACTGATGATCTTAATAATACTCCACTCATACAAGCCGTTGTTGGTAAAGTATCTGCTGCTAATTCTTCATCTGTTTTATATCTGCGTAAAATATCATCAAAACACGGCTTTTTATTAGAACTACTTGGTCTTGTTAATACTTCTGATATTAGCATTTTGTCGTTCTCTGTATCTTGTTGACTATTACGTCCAATACTAAGTGCTCCATCTAATAAACAAGCTACCCAATTAGTATCTACCTGAAAAAATCGTATTGATTCTTCTGGAAGCATTGCTTCATCCGGTACTAAATACACAAAAGGAACTCCAGTTAATTCACTTAAACTATCAAACCAAGACGTAACTACTTCAGGAACTGGAGCATTTGCCATTGCTCTTTGATATTGTGGTAAATGTGTCATTCCTTCTCGTTGTTTCATAGAAGTAATCTGGCACATTCTTTTACGTTTCCACTCATATAAAGCTCCTGAAACACGTTTGTTTTGTAATGTTAACATACGTCCTACTATCCAAGCTGATGCATATGAAGTATCAAACATTTGTTTTGTTGAATCAAAAATCATTAATTGATCTTGATTCATCGCTGGTAGTAAGTTTAAAGGTTCACTATTGAATCCTGGTACAAAAGGGCCTCTATAATATGATATTGATGAACTTCCGTCTCTAAAGAATTGTGGTAATACTGAATTCCCTTCATTTAATATATTTGTTAAGAATTCTGGATCACTTGCTTTTACAGGTTTCTTTAAGGTACTTGTTCCTTCTCCTACTCTATTTAAAATACGAGCAAAGGTATCATCCGGACTACTTACTGTAAAACTCCATTTATGAAGACTTACTAAACGTACTAGATCTTCATCATTTGTAGCACTATTATAAACAAAGTTACCTGCTGCATCATAACGATCATCTAGAGATACTAAATGTACAATATTACGTACATTAGGTTTTGGTAGTCTATTTGCTATTACAGTAGCAAATGGAGCTTCGGTATCACTTTTTCTGATATGTACTAGATATCTCAGCTCTTCTACTGAAGGGATAATTTTACCTAATACTCCCTTTTTAACATCTATAACATTAACATTTTCATCTTCATCTTCACACAATTCCATCTCAACTGTTGGAAAGTCAACCGCAGGTGTTTCAGACGCAGTTTTTCTTAAATTAGCTAAAGACAGTTGCTTTTCTGTAATTATATCTCCTTCTTCAAGCACTAAAAGTGCCATCCAAGGAGTTTTTGTATCATTATCTCTTACAGCTCTTTCCCAAGGTAGTGTTGGTCTATTTAACGTTATATGAGGTAAACGTTGCGAATAGTTTCCATAATTTCCTTGTGGAGGAAAAACGGCTCTTACTTGGCCTCCATCAAGTAAAAAACGTTGTCCAGAAATAAAAATATCTTGACTTGTTGAAAAAGATGGTTGGTTACCAGCTGGGCGAGGAATTCGCCCATCTGGTGTATATATTGTTTGTTCTACATCTAAAGTATATCTACCAGATTGCAGGTTTGGTAAATTGTGCTGTAGAAACTCTACTTTATTTTCCATAAAATTGTTTTTATTATTCTATTAGTATTACATTTCTAAACCTACTGGAGTTGCTCTAAAACGATCTGTTAATCCTTCATCTAAATCAACTTTAAAATCTGGGTATAACAGCTTAGCTAAGCTATCTCTATCAGCATGTACTGATTGTAATTCTCCTAAAACTGTTGTATCTGGTGTATAATCAACTGTAGCCCATTTGTAAGATATATCAGCACCTTCTATAGAAGACTGTAATGCTTCTTTTGGTAACGATCCAGACATTCCACCTGCTGGAGGAGTTCCTGGTTTAATTTCGTATCCTGCTAATGTATTGGTAACCTGACGGTCCTTATTTACATCTGCTCGAAGACTAGTTCCCCACATAGATATTGGCATATTCTTTTGAATAGGCGTTAATGCTAAATCAGTCATTAAAGAATCTCCATCTTCATCTCTTACTTTGATTCTAAATTCACTATTTAACTCTCCTGGTGTAATTGCTACAGGTCCTACTCCAAACGAAGAAGTATTAAATTCACTTATGTTTAATGATTCATCATCAGAAAATGCTTTCTTTATAGGAATTTGTGTTCCTGTTAGAATAGACATATCAACTGCATTCATTACCAAGATTTCTTTATTATCAACTTTTACCGTTTTTAATAATCCTTTTTCTGCATTAATTGTCAATCCTCCTGCACTTTCTTCTGGTAAGAATGAAGTTCTAAACTCATCCCACGAAATTGGTTTTGGTGATGCTTCTCCTGCTCCAAAACGAACTGTAAATGATACTGGTCCTACTTTCAATCTAGCCGAACCACTAAATTCTGGTCCTGTAATACGTAAGTCTGCTCGTATATCTAAATTTAATCTAATAGTGAATAAAATTTTGATACTAGCTCGTACTCGAATATGAATAAAGACTCTGAAATCGTAGTAGAATGGTTTCCATATTAATAAGATATGAATTCCTGCATTTAACCAAGCCTCAATTCTAGCTGGTCCAAACTTACCATTTAATGTCATTTCCATTTCTCCACCGGCCATCATTGCATGTGTTGTCAAGGCAAAATACATTCCCCCTTTAACCATAATGATATTAGATAGTCTCCAGCTTAATCCTAATCTAGGTACTACAGGATAATAATCTGGTACATCAAAAAATGGGTTATATCCTCCGATAGAAACTACTATTTCTCCTTCTGAAGCACCGTTTTCTTGATCCTTAAACCATGCATAAAAAGCAAATCCTCCTGTAAGTCTAGCATCTTTAGAAATGATATAAGAATTACGTGTTAATTGTGCTTCTACTTGTAACCATCCTTCTGTTGGGCTAAATCCTACACGTATTGCTAATTGAATTTGTGCAATTGGGTTAGCACCTGCTTCTGGTGGTAATACAATCGTTGCAATTCCTATTAAATTTAATTCAAATCCTCTACCAAAAGCAATTGTTAATAATACAAATGCATCTATAATTTTGAATGAATTGAACGTAATTCCTGCTGCAACCCAATACTCACCAATACTAGGTGGTATGTATTTATTTAATGACGTTAATACTTGTCTAATATCTAAATCAGCTGCATTTACTGCTATAGATACTAATGGGAAATCTAAAACATTATTTAAACTAGGTACAATTAATGCTCTATTGTATCCAAATCCAAAAGAAAGTCCTTTTAACTGGAAGAAAATAGGTCCTCCTGCTGGAATGGTTACTGCTCCATAAATAAATAACGATGTTTGTCCTTGGAATCTTGCAAATGATCCTATTGCAGAGATTGATAAAGAAGGTACTACAATTGATATAAACCCATCAAATTGGAAATCACCTGGGTTTGGTAATGGTACTCTTAATAATCCACCTTTAATAGAAACAACGCCTGCTTCAAAACTAATACCTAATCCATCTAAATTAAATTTAGGTGAAAAAGATGTCAAACTAGAACCAATTCCTAAACCAAATAACTCAACTTGTAATGGTCCTAATTCCATTCCACCATCAAGTAATATTAAGATACTCTGGTTATCGCTATTATACTCAATTCCTGCTCTTCCTAAGTGAACTGGTCCAAATGATTTTTGAATGTTAAACCATTTAACAGTTCTATCAGATCCTGCTAACTCTGCATCTGCATCATCTGATGGTGCTACTGGTCCTGGAGTAGGTGTAGAAGTTGTTTCAGCGGCACTTCCTGTTGGTAGTTCATCTCCTAAACCACCTGAAGGGCTTCCTCCTCCTCCAATTACATAAGAAAATTCTCTACTTGTACTACCTAAACTTAATCGTCCCATTAAGTTCAATCCTTTAGAAACCATTTCTGGAATTCCTTCAAAATTGTCATTAGTCACAAAAGCATTAATCCTACTAGTATCTCCTTCTGTAAAGGCCTGAGTAGAATAATATACTCTAAATCCATCTATACTAGCATTTAAATCTCCTGAAAAAGCTTTTCCTACTAGTGGTAATCCTGATAAACTAAGACTTGCATCTAGATCTACTCCTAATAAGAATGTAGATTGCCCGCTATCTTTATCATATACAAAAATGATATCATCTAATGATAATTCTATCTCTGGTATATCTATTTCTCTTCCTGCAGCTGCACTTACTAAACTTTTGATATTTAATGCTGGTGCTCCTTGATTTGTATATAAGGCTGCTATTAATGTATTACTTGTACTGTGCTCAAATAAGATATCAAACTGTAATTCAGTCTCTCCTTCATCTAACTGTCCATTTCCATTATCATCAAGAAGAATTTTTGTTTGATTACTAATACTTATTGCATAACCACTGTTTGCTCCTTCTCCTTGTTTAGCAACTGTAATCATGAAAATATTAGTTGCATTTACATTTCCTATAGTAGTCATTAAACCACATTCGAACATAAACTCACTAGTACCACTATTATAAGTTACACTAAGACTATCTATTACTAAAGCATCTAATGCAGCAGGAATCTTAACATTGCTATCAAATTTCTCTATTAAATCACCAATTAGCATTCCTACAGGGATCTCAACTCCTTCTTGAATACCTCCTCTAAATAGGAAACCTTCTCCTTCTTTTCTGGCTGATAAAGTAATATCAATTCCTGCAAATGTAGCTAACATTTCTACACTACTTCCTTCCTGAAGTCCTGTAGAAGACACCATAGGTGCTTGTCCAGCTGACATTCCTTCTGCATTTGCATTTTCAGGAATTTCCATTAGCCCTCCTGAAGTTACTGCTAAATCAACTGTTATTAAATCAATATCAAAATTATCTGAAAATTTTAAAGGATCAGCGATTTCAATTCCAAAACTTGTTGTAGAAGTAGCTGCATTATAAGCAATTCTAAAATTCGATATTGTTAAATCTTGAATTACACTTGGTAATGATGCATTAATATCAGCTCCTGATAATACGCTAATATTTGTTTTTAATTCTTCAAAAATACTTTCTAAACGTACTTCTTCATCCATCGGTGTTCCTCCAGAGAAACTCCATGCATCATCTTCAAAATCTGCATTAATTACTAACGGAATGGCTAAAAACTCAACTCTACCTTCAAGATTAAATTGACTCAATGATCCTCCTTCTATATTTAAATAGAAATCAATTTCTTGTAAAGCCAATTGTGCGATTGCAAAATCTAACTCAAACCCTGATGTTGCTCTTAGTTTTAATTCGTAATCAGATTCAGATAATTTTCCTACAAAATTAAAATCTTCAATCGCTAAACTTGGTAAAGTAACATCTGATGGTATTACTGCTTCTACTAAAGCACTTACATCAATTGGCTGCCCATTAACAATCCCTGCTGTAATAATACGATCAAAAACAGATACACTAACATCTACTTGAGATTCACCTATAACCCATTCTCCAAAAATATCTAATCTAATTTCTCTATCTCCAGTAGGATTAATAACTTCAAATTCTAATGTTGGAGTTAAACTTAAAGTATCATCTATTAATGTAATTTCATTTTCTGCTCCTATTACAAAGGCAAAGCGCTCTATAGCTCCTTGTAAGAAATTAAATTCTAAATCAAATTGTCTTAATCCAATTCCTCCTAAAATATCAGCTGTAATACCTTCTGGTAAAGCACTTGCTAAATCAACTCCAAATAAGGCTGTTAAATCAGTAAAGCTAAAAGTACGATCTTCTCCAAATCCTCCTGAAATTGCAACAGAACCGTAACGAGCATCAACATCAATTGTTAATTCTAAATTCTCATTTCCTAGAATAGCTTCTCCTTCAAACATGAATGTTTTATTGGCTTGGCTTATTGTAGTTTTTGCTGTTTGTATACTTAATGCTGGAAAATTCTCTGGTAAATCAATATGTGATTCTAAAAAGGCTTTGAAATCTAATGGTTCTTCAACCATTCCGACCAAATTCCAAGTTCTCTTTGATTCTAAATCATTACCATAGTCTTCTTTTAATGCATTAGCTGATACATTAAAGAATCCTCCTCCAAATCCCCAAGTTGTACTTATTGCTCCAGAATTAATTTCAAGGCCAGCTGTCTCGTTATTATCTATATTTAGTTGAATATTAACATTATCTAATTCAATAATTTGAGGAATAATTTCCCATGAAGAAGATGAGCTTATATCAACATTAAATGAATTTATTCTGAAATCAGTAGCTTGAAAAGCCACTTCTAATCCATTCAGTTTTATTCCTGTTAAAAATTGTACTGCTTCTGGTAAATCAGTTGTAGTGACCCCTCCTATTGCTAAAATATCAGAAATTGAAGGTATTCCTATTGGTCTTTCTTCAACTCTAGCTATGCTAAATTCCCATACATTAGCATCTTCAGTATTTCTAAGAATACTTGCATCAATTCCTACTTTATCTCCAATAGAAACTCCTCCTAAAATTTTTGGAAAAAATTGTCTCGAAGTAGTATCAGTAGGATTTGTTACTCTTAATTCGAACTTTAAATCTCTTAATACTAATTGATCTGGTATTATTTCTAAAGGTTCTCCTAAACTAATAACTACAGTAGCTTCTGTTATAGCATTAGTTCCATCAAAATTAAGATTAAAATTTTGTAAATTAATATCACCTAAATCATCAGATCTATCTGTAGAAAATTCTGGAAACTGGTCAACAATATTTGAATCAGTAGATAAACCTAAAAATGAAGTAGCTGAATTTAAAGACTCTAAACTAAAATCATCTCCAGATGTATTCATTGACAACACATTACCAGATTCATTAGATAAATCTAATTCTACTGCTATATTGTCGTTAGCCAAAATACCATTAATAGTAGCTCTCACTACACCATCATTTTCTACCGATTCAAAATTAAAAACAGGTTCATTTAAAGTTTTACTTATTAATTCATTAGGAATATAACTTACTCCTGTTCCTGCTGTTATGGCAACAGCTACCTTTAATCCTATATCAACTTTAACTCCAAAAGTCAAAGATATATTCGAATCACCTTCAAAAGGAACTCCACTTATTTTTCCTTCTAAAAGAAATGTTCCTAAAGTTGATATATTATTTGTTAGTACAGCGTCAGATATAAGTATTTGATTATCGACACTCAAACTTAAAGCTGTATTCAATTCTCTAACGACTTGTTGTGCAAATTGATTTGTAGAAGTTGTACTAAGTGTTATTGATCCACTACCTATATCATTACTAAAAAATTGATATAAATTATTAATATTCATACATTTATTTTTATTAAATTATATCTAAAGATTTCTAGATTTTTTTTGGCTTTTTAACTACCTTATTTAATTCTAATGTTCCAATATCACTAGATGATGATGAAGTACTTACTGTCCTTTTCCTTTTCATTGAATTAAAAACAGGAGTTCCCATAACTACTTCAGTAGAATCATTAAGAACAGGTGCACTTTTATTAGAAACAGTAACATATTTTTTAACATCAAATCCTGTATCTGAACTAAATGTTTTAGTATACTGTGGAATAAAAAAGCCATCATTTGTTAATGAAGTTCTTAAACTATCTATCTCCGTAGATAATCCTTTTAAATTAGTCTCATGATCTGCCAAAGTTGAACCATTATCTGTATAGAAAACCTTATATAATGAGTTCATTAATCTAATAGGATTAATCATCCAAGCTTTTTCTCCTTTAAAATCTCCTCCTATTCTAATACTATTTAATAAATATCTTTTTGCATCTAATTCTTTTGAAACTGGAGATTCAACAAAACTAGGATCACTAGCATCTTTTGCCTCTATTACCAAATCATCAGTTGCATCAATATCTTCAGTTAATGAAATCAATGCATTATGATTCGTTCCTTCAAATGTTTCTGCTAGTGTATGATAAGGTGACAATCTTTTATCATAATATAATCTCCAAAAAGCAAACATTACACTAGCTATTGCTGCCCCTCCATCTGCGGGAAATTCATCTTTGTCTATATCTTCATCAAATTCTAAATTGTCTACATCATACTCTAATGTAGCATTATTAAATTGCATCCAATTTTCAATATTATTAGTAATATGACCAGATGGACCTGAGAATAGAGGCATCATGAAATACCTATATGTTTGTGTTGAATCATGATATTCATTACGATTCCAAGCTTTAAAAAAGCTTAATTTTCTATCAGAACTATTATCTAAATTAAGTCCATATTGTAAATCTGGACTTTGATCTAAAGTAAGATTTGTATCTGACAAATCTAATGCTCTTCCTTTTACTTGTTCTGACTTACTATAAAAATTTGTTATTTTAAAAGACCTATTTAAAAAACCAACCTCTCTATCTATACTATAATAAATATCATTTAAGAGTATTGCTATTCTAATATTTTCTGGAAACATTACCCAATTAGATTTAATATCATCAAGAATACTCTTTTCATTACCTAAAGGCGTATAACTTCCTTCGGAATGAGTTGATATTAAATTCTTAAAAGCCCAGTTAATAAAATGAATTAATCCATCTAATGATAATTCATTCATTTTCGGAAAAAAATATCTCGAATATTGAAATCTATATGCTGGAAATGCTACAGGTCTTCTAGGTGTATTAATAGCTGTTCTAACATGATCAACAATTTCATTTGCTATTGCATTTTTAAGTATTTTAATTAATGTATCTTTAGTATCTTCACTCTTACATATTTTTAAAGCAAATATTCTCTCTAACCTACGAGTTCCAACAGTAGTAACTTCCCCTACAAATGCACGTGCTAGTTCTATTATATTTCTAACAATTTTAACTTGATCTCTCCCAGCTCTTTTTAATTCTTTTAATTCTGGGATTTTGAAAATTTCACCTATAGCTTTCCTTGAAGCCATGTTCAATGATTGTGAACTAATATTGTTCCAATTTTCAGGAATCATTAATGGTTCTGAAAGTGTAGTTTTTCTTGCTACAATTCTACCTCCACTATCTAAATTATTTAAATTCCCTATTAGTGGATGTGCAAAATACAAGAAGGTTCTATTTAAAACTTGATCAATAGTTTCTTCTGAAGCTATTTTATTAGAATCTGTTCTAACTTCTTCTTTAAATGGATCTAATCCAAATCTATCTAATGATTGTCTTCTGATTTGTTGACATACTGGATCAAGTTTAGCAGCAGTAATAATGGCATCTTTAAATGCTTGATAAGTTGGATATACTTCATTCCAAGAAATTAATCTTGCAGAACTTACCTCTGGTGGATTTTTTTGATACTTTGATGTATCCGTTACTTTAGAATATGGTGCTTTAGCATCCTCTTCTACTATAAAAAACGTCATATTACTATTTTTTATGTTAAAATTGATTCTTCAAAAACATTAAGAAATACTTAGTATTCTTAATATTTAATAGTTGCAGTTGTAAATTTTGTTTTATCGAAATTGTCGTTCATACGACTTTGAAATATGACACTTCACTTAACGTGGGAATCAACTATTCTATACTCAGTTAAAATAAGTGAGGCCATATTTCTTTAGTCGTATTTTATTAACTAATTAAAAAATTAAATCGTCATTAATTTTTTATCTTCAATTCTGTAAAACACATTTTTATATAGTAGCGCTATCTATGTTCTGCCCTACAAAGATGATTTAAGAAGATTACTTTAAAGTTGTCAAAAGTCTCTATATGACTTCGATCACAATTCTTTTTTATTGCTAGTATTATTCTTTAAATATTTATTATTTTTTCTATTACATCATGATTAATAAATATTTAAATGATTAAAAATCAAATATTTAAAATAAAAAAAAGAAGTGATTTATAGTCTTATTGTATTAATTGCATCATATCTAATTATGCTATCAACTTTTCGCTATTTTATATTTTCTTTAACAATATTTTTTTAATGGCTATTATTTGTAAGAAAACTGTCTTTTTTTCAAAAAAAACTTTTTTTATTTTTTTTATCAATTATAACCACATTTTTTATACGCAAAAACCGTAAACATAAAAGACGTTACAATCTCAATTAAAAAACTTACCCTAACAATAATAATCAATATAAAAGCTTATTGATCACAAAAAAACCCCCTAACAAGACTACGGATTAACCGTAATAAAAAATATTGTATTTGTTATAAAAACTCTCTACTGATGTGCTAGGTATTGTAAGTATTTTTCGTAAAAAAATACTAAGTATGTGGGAAAAGACTATTCTTATATAATTTAAGAATACTATTATTAATGTTTAATTTATCATCGCTTTCTAAAAATTTAACAAGCCAAATATATAAATACGCTACCCCTAAAAGTTACCATTATGGAGATACAATAGTTTCTAAAGATTTTTATAAAAATAGAACTGGGTTTATTGAAAAAGGAACTTTTAAAGTCAATTTGGGTCAAGAAAACAACACTACTTTATTATACTACCTGTCTGAAGATCAAGATGTGGCTATTAGTTTCATGAATATTTATACTAATACTCCAATACAAATAGATATTACTGCTTTGCAACATAGCAATTTATTATGGGTACCTAATGCAAACATTGTGGAACTTTCAAAGAGTTCTCCTGCATTAAAAAAAGCTATGATTAATACTTATAATAAAAACAATCAATATTTATTATCTACAATAAAAAACCTCGCAATCAATTCTCTTAATAATCGTTTATATGATTACTTACTTACAAAAGCAATGTATTATAAAAGTAAGCAGCTTAATATTAATAGAGCCGAAATGGCTTCTGATCTTAATGTTTCTTTAGAATCAATTTCGAGAACTATCAAAAATCTCGAACGTACAAAACAGATTGTAAGAAAATCAAGAACAATAATATTAACTGAATTAGCGTAACCAACCACACCTTCAATTTAATCATAAATATCAGATCATGAACCAATTAAACAACTTACCATTTGACAAAGAATTAATATCTTTAATTAAACAATATGGCATCATTAAAAATTATGCAAAAGGTGATAATTTCTTTTGCGAAAAAGAATCTGCTGGATTTTCAACTTTTCTCATAAGCGGATCTCTAAAATTATTTATAAAACAAAACAATAAACGTATTTTCTTATATTGCATTTATGGTAATGAAATATGCATCACTAGTTTTTCTGGTTTGTTTGAAGAATACCCTGTTGATTTCTATAGTGAAGTATTAGAAGATTCTACTATATTATCTATTCCAGTAGATAAACTTGTTGAATGGTCGATGCAATATCCTAAGTTTAGAGATATTATTACATACTCATATCAAAAACATTATTCTACACTATTAGGAGTTATTAAAGAACTTACTGAAGATTCCTTAGAAACACGCTTATATAACTATTTGAGATTAAAGTCTGTTCACTACAATTCACTTAACATTCCTATTTCTCATAAGCAAATTGCTTCTGATCTTAATTTCACTAGAGAATCCATTGGGAGGGTTTTAAAGAAATTAGAATTTCAAAATAAACTCAGACGCAACACAAGATCAATAACACTATTTAGTACTTAATTATTATATTTTAAAAATCCATGCTTATAAAATTATAAACATGGATTTTTAGAATTAACTTATATTTTTCATATCATTAAATTGTTGTTGCTTAATCGATACTGCTCTATAAGCATATATTATTAATAAAAATAAAGCTATAAAAGTACTTATAACTCCAATATACAATGTATACTGTGGCATATCTGATTTAAAATCTTTTACTAAAAACCCTAAGCCTCCTGCCAAAACAAATGATGCAGCAGTAATATAAAGAGCTGTTAAACTATTTGTCAGTAATTTCAGTTGCTTAATCTTAAGCTTGATTATTTTTTCAAAAGTTGGCTCATGCTTTTCTATAAGTATTGCTATTTCTGTACTTAAACCTGAAATAATATTCGATGTCGATAATATTAATAATCCTATTCCTGGTAAGAACGTCACTGGTATGTACCATTTTTCCATTTATATAATATTTTAATTAGTAAAAATCATTTTCTAGTTATTCAAAAGTGTAAAAGCCTCATATTAAACAAATCCAAATTCATCTATACAATCCGTAAACGATTCTTCAGCCTACAATTTTTATTTATTATTATGATAAGTAACAAAAAATCGCAATTCCTTTCATTCAACTCATTAAATAACTATTCTACATCTACTATAAAAAACTGTTTATCAATGTTTAGAAAAAAAAAGAAATAATATTTTATATTCCTATTGTATAAATAAAAGTTAATATTATATTACCTTCAATAAGGGTTAAAGCGAATCCCATTCATTTTAAAAAAAAACAATGGAATCTGTTACATTTATTGATCGAAAATCAGGGGAAAAAATCATTGAAAAAATTCCTAGTTATGGAATGCTTAAGTTCTTGTATTGTTCGCCTCTTGGTAAGGCTTCTTTACATATTCTATTTAAAAGAAAAATCATTTCATCTTTAGGTGGATGGTATATGAATTCAAGTTTTTCAAAAAAAAGAGTAACATCTTTTATAGAGAAATACAAAATGGAAATGGATGATTATATTTCTCCTAAAAACGGTTTCCAATCTTTTAATAATTTCTTTTTTAGGAAAATAAAATCAGAAGCAAGATCTATTGCTAAAGGTATTGTATCTCCCGCAGATGGTAAGATTCTTGCTTTTCAGGAAATTAAAGATGCTAATACATTTTTTGTAAAAGGGAGCAAATTCACTTCTAAATCATTTTTAAAAGATAACGCATTAGCTGATAAATTTAAAGATGGTTCTATGATTATAGTTAGGCTTGCTCCTGTTGATTATCATAGATTTCATATGCCTGCTACTGGAACTATTTCTGAATCTAAACAAATTAATGGTCATTATTTTTCTGTATCTCCATTAGCACTCCGTAAAAGTTTAGAAATATTTTGTCAAAATATTAGAGAATATAGCATTTTGAATACTAATGATGTTGGAGATATTTTAATTTCTGAAGTTGGTGCAACTATGGTTGGTAGTATTATACAGACATATACTCCTAATTCTTTTGTTAAAAAAGGAGATGAAAAAGGGTATTTTGCCTTTGGAGGATCAACTCTTGTTCTATTTTTTGAAAAAGATAAGGTTAGATTAAACGAAGATTTGTTGGAAAACACTAAAAATGGTTTCGAAACTACAGTTAAAATGGGAGAGCAAATAGGCATTAAAAGTTAACGCTTTTTGCTCTCACATCTAATGTTTTATAAATCGAATTCTAAAGTATTTTTTTCTCCATACTTATATAATTATTTGTTTTTCATGCAAATATATATCTGTTAATTCTCCTATATTTCCATCACTAATAATATTTCCTTCTTCATCTTCTACTGTATAACCTTGTTGTTTTTCTCCTAAGAAAGTATTTCCTTCCAATCCATTTAATAATATACTAAAACCATCTGCTAAAGAAGTTTTAATAATTTCTTTCAAAATGGCTCTCTTTGACGGTTCTAATTCCATTGATTCTATCAAAGATTGTACTAGACTATTTTTATTAGAATTGAAATAAACATCCAACAATTCATCTCTTTCTTGACGAACAGCTTTCACAAACTCTTCTGAAGCTAAATTACGTATCATAAATTATTATGTATTAAATTGTTAATTGTACTCATTTTTTAAATGGGGTATTGACTAACATATATAGTACTGCTAATAATAGTAATAGACTTATTATGGCAAGGGTTTCATAATATGAATTGAAGACAGTATATCCTAAAATAACACTCCCTCCTTTGTAAAAGATAAGAAATTCTGTTGAAAAAAAAGCTATTGAGTATAAAATTAAATTAAAAAAACTGATTTTTATCAATTTATAATACTCCATAAAGAACAATATTCCTATTGTTACAACTCCTAAAAACGTCCAATGTAAATAACCTATTGTAAAATCTAATACTCTAGATATTATTTCGGCTACAAATGGTATTGCTGATAATATTTGAAGAACAAATTTTATAAGTATTAAAAAAAGAAATAGTCTAAACATACTATCTTGTAATCGAGATATTGTAGTTTTAAATTTGTGCTTAATTAATATTAGTGTTGTGTATTTATAAAATCCTAACAATTGTAGTATTGCTCCTAATCCAGCTACAAAGAAAAATATAGCATTAGGTGACGTCCATAAAGTAGAAAGGAAAAAACTAAGTATAATTCCTAAATTAAAAACATAAAAGAATTCTTTAAATTTCTTTACGCTTATATTTTTACCTTTCATTTCTAAAACTTTTAAAAATAATCCCAATAAAACTAAGATCATCCAACCATTGTATTGAAAATGTAAATAAAAATATATTGCGATTCGATACCAAACAGAATCTGGTCCTAAACTATTCATTATAATACCTAATGACCAAGGTCCCAAACTTGATAGTATCATATAAAATAATCCTATTCTGATACATTTATAAGAGTTACTTTTTTTTATATCCAAGGGTATGTTTTTTATAAAAAACCAAGTAAATACATAAGATACAAGGATAAATAAAGTTGAAAATAAGATTGATATCATTCCATATCCTTGAATTGGGAAACTAAATAGCATCCCTATTAAAGTTATTTGTGTACTCCAAAAAATAATTCGATATTTTTTTAGTACTTCTTTCTTTAAATACAATGCTACTAACAAAGTTGTTAATCCTAGGTAAACCCAACCTAAAAGCGCAATATGAGAATGTCCATGTACTACGTATCTATAATTTAAATCTATATCCAATACATAAAGAAACCTTAACGTTACACCTAACATAGCAGCTATTACAAAATATATTAATGCTACTATCACATAATGCCTATTTGATAATTTCTTCATCATATACACTTATTAAATATCCAGAAATAAATTATTTTCTGATCCTAAAAATAATTCTTAAAACAGTATTCTTTTTATGATTTCAATCACTAAATTATTTATTTAATATTAAAATCATCTATTGTATCAAATATGATATTCGTCATATTTTATAAAAGATAATCCCTCAATTTTTGTAGCCTTAATGATTAATCTTAACCTAGACTATGAATAGAAAAAAAATTAGTTTCGCTATCTTTTTCTTTTTTGCCTTTTTTATCGCAAAAACACACGCCCAATTTACAATAGACGCAGATTTAAAAACACGTTCTGAACTTCGTCATGGATATAATAACTTATTTCAAGACGATGCTGATCCTGCTGCATTTGTAGGTCAACGTACACGTCTGAACTTTGGCTATACTAACGAAAAACTAAAGCTTTTTATTAGTGTACAAGATGTTAGTACTTGGGGAGACACAAGACAAATTCTGCCTAATGATGGTAATGATTCCTTTTCATTATTTCAAGCATGGGCACAACTATCACTAGACGAAAATTGGTCTGTAAAAGCTGGTCGTCAAGTTATTTCTTATGATGATCAACGTATTTTTGGAGGATTGGATTGGGCTTTACAAGGTCGTTTTCATGATGCTGCACTTATCAAATATAAAAAGAATGGATTTAAAGCTGATTTAGGTTTTGCTTTTAGTCAAGAAGAGCAAGCAAATGAAGGTACAGGTTATACTATCAACGGTTTTTTCTCATATAAATCAATGCAATATGCATATTTAAATAAATCATGGAAGAAAAATTCTGTTAGTGTTCTATTCTTGAATACTGGTTTTCAAAAATTCACAGGAACTGATGGAGACATTCCTGATGGAGTATTTTATAGACAAACTGCAGGTACTTATTTTAAATTTCCTATCAAAAATGTAAATCTTGCTGGAAGTTTTTATTACCAATTTGGAAAAGCTAATGCTACTACTGATTTAAGTGCGTATCAAGCTTCTCTTGAAGGTACTTATAAAACAGGCAAAGTATTAATGGGACTTGGATTTGAAACTCTAAGTGGAACAGATCAAAATGGATCTTCTGAAAATAATTCTTTCTTCCCTTTATATGGTACCAATCATAAATTCAATGGTTTTATGGATTATTTCTATGTAGGAAATCATGCAAATAACGTTGGATTAAATGACCTCTATGCTAAATTTATATTCACAACTGGTAAAAAGTCAAATATCTTATTAAAAGGTCATTATTTTGCTGCACAAGCTGATTTTGCGACTGATGCGGATAAGTATTTAGGAACAGAAGTTGATCTTGTTTATAATCAAAAACTAATGAAAAACGTGAAGCTAAGTATTGGTTACTCACATATGTTTGCTTCAGAAAGTATGAGTTTAATTAAAGGTGGAAGACCTAATGATAATATCAATAATTGGGCTTGGTTACAATTAGTAATCCGTCCAAATTTATTTACAGCTAATCTTCAGAAAAAGTAGATTAACTTCTCTTTATTTTAAATCATAAAAAACGGCTTTTAAGAATATTCTTAAAAGCCGTTTTTTATATCTATTATGATTATTGTTATCCTCCAATAGCAATCATACTCCTATTTTTAGTATGAATTTCAGGATCATTAAATTGTTCTATAGTATCCATACCAGAACGCGTTTTAAATTTCAATTTTATAATTTCTTTTATCGCAGGTACTATTGGTTTATTCTTTCTTAATAAGCTAAGTATGTCTGATTCTGCTGAAGAAAATAAACAGTTTTTTAGCCTCCCATTTGCTGTAAGTCTTATACGATTACATCCATCACAAAAAGGGTTTGTTACAGAGCTTATTATTGCAAAATTACCTCTGTAATTTTTTATTCTATAATGCTTAGCTGTATCCGTAGGTGGGTCTTTTAATTTTTGTATTTGTGCTATCCCAAATTCATCTACTGCTTTTTTGAGAATCTCTTCTAAAGAAACCATCTGATTTAAATTCCATCGATTACCATCAAATGGCATAAACTCAATAAATCTAATTGCTAAAGGCATTTTTTTTGTCAAATTAATAAAATCTATAATTTCATCATCATTTTCCCCTTTCATTAAAACACAATTTACTTTTACTTCAAAATCTTCTTCTACAAGAAGCAAAATGTTTTTATAAATTCTATCAAAATAATTACGTCTAGTAATTAAATGATTCTTTTCTGCATTTAGTGTATCTAAGCTCAAATTCAGTTTTTTTATACCACATTTTTTGAATAGTGGTATAAACTGATCAACATTGACTCCATTGGTAGTAATGGCAAGTGTTGTTGGTAATGACGCTAATCTTTCTATGATTTCTGGAGCATCTTTTCTAATTAGAGGTTCTCCTCCAGTTAATCTAATTTTATCAACTCCGTGTTCAACAAAAGTCTTCGCTATGCTATAAATTTCGTCCGCGGTCATTATGTTTTTTTTGGGACTCAATTTTATTCCTTCTACTGGCATACAATACTTACACCTCAAATTACATCGTTCGGTAATTGATATTCTTAAATATGAATGTTCTCTACCAAAAGTGTCTATTAATTTATTTTGAGTTTTGCTTTCCATTAATCGTGTCGCGCTCCTTTCAATATTCTAAATACATGTAAAATGGATGGAAAAATTGCTTGCATAGACTCTCTTGCTCCATTTGTAGATCCAGGTAATGCTAAAACTAAAGTATCACCTATTGTTCCTGCAAGACTTCTAGAAAGCATTGAATATGGTGTTCTATTCTGTCCATAATTTCTAATTGCTTCTTCAATTCCTGGTATGTTTCTATCCAATAAAGGTTTCAGCGCTTCAGGAGTTACATCCCTTACTGAAAGTCCAGTTCCTCCTGTATAAATAATCATATCCAATCCTTGCTTACTATAAATTTCGGCTCGGTCTCTTATAGCATCTATCTCATCAGGGATTATCTTATAATCTGCTATGCTTACATTACAATCTTCTAATTCTTTTATAATAGCTTTTCCTGCTCTATCTTCTTTTTGACCTAAAGAAATAGTATCAGAACATACAATCACTGCTGCTTTTAAATCTTTTCTAAAAGAATCTTTAAAGTCTGATTTCCCACCTTTCTTATTGTTTAATTTTATAGCATGTATTTCTATTCCTTTATCAATAGGTTTGAGCATATCATACATATTTAAAGCAACTACGCTTGCTCCATGCATTGCTTCAACTTCTACTCCTGTTTTATAGATTGTTTTAACGGTACAAGTGATTAGTATATTTAATCCTTCTATAGTGTAATCGATACCTGTATATTCAATAGGTAATGGATGGCAATCTGGCAATAAATCAGGCGTTTTTTTAACGCCTAATAAACCTGCTGCTTTACTCATTGCGAAAACATTCCCTTTGGGTACTCTATCTTCTTTTATTGCATTAATAGTTTCTTGTGTACTTACCTTTACTATTGCTTGAGCTACAGCTATTCTTAGCGTATTATTTTTATGCGTTATATCTACCATTATATTCTAACTGTTGACTTTCCATTGATGTGCTTCATTTTCAAAAATCTCTTTCCCATAAACTGGAACTTCAGTTTTTATCTTTTCTACAACAAATTCTAATGCTTCAAACACAATTTTTCTTCTAGGAGAAGAAACGAATACAAAAAGGCAGATTTCTCCTATTTTAACCGTTCCTAAACTATGATAAATATGCATGCATGTTATATCATAGTTCTTAAAAGTTTCTTCTTTTATAGCATCAAATTTTTCATTTGCCATATCTTCATAAGCAGTATACTCAATAGCTTTCACTATTTGATTATCAACATTATCTGCTCTTACCTGACCTAAAAAAATATTATGTGCCCCAATATTTGTTTTAGTTTGATGCTTGGCTATTGAATCACTAATAAACGTTGCACTTATTGGTCCTTCTTTGAATACATTTTTATATTTTTTCATCAATCTTATTATTTATCTCTAATTTATTATCTGCAAGTACATTGGCTATTTCTATAGCACTTTCTTCTATACTCCAACAATTATAAATTCCTTCTTTATTTAAAATCTCTACTGCTTTTTTACTTCTATAACCTGATTGACAAAAAATCATTACCTCTTTATTGGCTTGAATTTTTGAAAGGTTCTCTTTTAACTCTTTTAATGAAATATTTAGAATATTATCTCCTTTGATAAAAGGCATTTCATGAGATTCACGTACATCAATTAATTGTATATTATTTCTCAATAGAGCTTCTTTTATATGAATCGTAGGTGCATTTTTATTACATAGTTCATTAGAAAACTTATTACGACTAAACTCTTCTCTTTTACTTTTAATCTTATTGATTTCTGTAATCGATTTCTGTAGTATCATTGTATGTATTTGCATTTGTAATGCATCATAACACAATAATTTCCCTGATAATACTGTACCAAATCCAAGAATGATTTTAAGTACTTCATTTGCTTGCATCGTACCTATTATGCCTGGCAATACTCCTAAAACTCCAAGATCATTACAATTAGGAATTGCTTCTCCTTTTGGAGGACTAGGAAATAAGCAGCGATAACTAGGACCACCTTTATAATTAAAAACAGCAACTTGTCCTTCAAATTTATAAATCGCTCCATAAACTAATGGTTTATCAGTTAAAATAGCCGCATCATTAATAAGATACCTTGTTTCAAAATTATCTGTACCATCAACAATGATATCATATTCCTTGAAATAATTTATCGCATTTTGATATGTTAATTGCTCTGGATATGCCTTTATTTCAATACTACCATTTAGTCTTTCTAGTTTCTTTTTCGCAATAAGAGCTTTATTTTCTCCTATTGTTTTTTCGTCAAATAAGATTTGTCGTTGTAAATTAGATATTTCAATTTTATCAAAATCAATAATCCCTATTTTACCTATACCTGCTGCTGTTAAATATTGAAGTATTGGACAACCTAATCCTCCTGCTCCAACAACTAAAACTCTGGCATTCGTAAGTTTTTGTTGCCCTTCAATTCCGATTTCGCTCAGTGCTATATGTCTACTATATCTATGATTCATTATGTTGTTTTTATCCTCCAGAAAAGGGTGGTAATAAAGCTATTTCCTCACTAGTTAAAGTTGCTTGATTAGAGACTACAATTTGATTTTGAGCAATTTTAAAATCTCTATTTTCTAGTAATGGATATTTATGTATTAAAAATCGTATTACGTCTTGTACTTTTCCTTTTAGTAATGGAATTTCTTCTTCGGTACATTGTGTTATTTCGGTCAACATTCCAAAGTATTTAATTTTCAATTTCATCAATTATATTTTTTAATTCTTCGGGTGTATTAATATTAACTATGTATTTAGCGTCAATTAACGGTATCTCTATTATTTTACTTTTTAAAACATTGGACAATAGCATTACTTTTCTTTCTCCTTTGGTTAAAAGCTCGTAACATACTTCTAAACAATGTTTTTGATATATTGCAATTAATGGCATTAGTTGCCCATTACTGCTTAATTGTATTACATCTTTTGAAGGTTTTATCTGTGAAACCATTTTTTTTAATGTTTCAACATTAATCAAAGGTATATCACAACTTAATACAAAAGAATAATTGGTTTTACTATGTAGTAATCCTGTATAAATTCCTGCCAATGGCCCTGCATTTTTAATCTCATCAGGAATTCTTTTTACAGATTTTAAAGAATCATATAAACGATCTTCACTTATTATCAATATTTCATGAACCAGAGGAGATAATGCTTCAATAATATGCTCGACAAAAGTTTTATCATGTATTTTTATAAACCCTTTATCTTTTCCCATGCGCCTACTTTTTCCTCCAGCAAGAATAATTCCTGTTAGTTTATCTTTTAGCATCATGAGTTTATTAGATTACATTGATTTTTTCTGCTTGCTCATCTAGGTAAATCCAACAACTCTTATTAATATCTTCAAACGCAGCAATTAATTGTCTTGCATATGATGTTAATGTAGTTCCACCACCGTCTTTACCTCCTATATTTTTTATCACTAGAGGTTTGTGAACAGATTCGTTTAGTCCATCTATTAAATTCCATGCTTTTTTGTAAGACATTCCTATTGATTTTGCTGCCTTGGATAAAGATCCTTCTTGTTCAATTGCTCTTAACAATTTCACTTTTCCTTCACCTAATAACACCTTATCATTTATTTCTATCCAGATTCTACTTTTTATTTTAAAATTTTCTTTCATGATATTATACAGGTAATTTTATTATAGAAACTAATGCTCCTTTATCCAATCGTGTTTGACTTTCTTTTACATATACTAAAGCATTTGCTATCGCAAAAGTTTGTAACATTGCAGAGCTTTGTCCTTCGAGTATTTTTACGTTCCCGTTCTCTACAATTGCTTTCAAAAATTGTGCTCGAGTACCTTTTTTAATATATGTTTCACTTAAAACAGCTTCTTGAATATCATTTTTAAACAAATGATTCCCTGATATTTTAGCTAAACTTTGTTGTACATAAACATAAAAACAACTTAATGCTGCTGCAGGATTTCCTGGTAATGCATATATTAATGTAGCTCCCTTTTTTCCAAAAAATAATGGTTTACCAGGTTTCTGTTTTACTTTATAGAAAATCTCTTTTACATCTAATTCTTTTAATGATTTTCCAACGAAATCATAATCCCCTACAGAAATTCCTCCTGTAATAATTACCATTTGGTGCGACTTAATAATAGTTTTAAGTTCCTCTACTGTTTCTTTATAATTATCCTTTATTTTATGAATCGATATATCATTATATCCTAAAGAGTTAAGTGCACTCCATAACATACTACTATTACTTTCATAAATTTCTCCGTATTTTAAGGGATTTCCAGCAGAAACCAATTCATTTCCTGTTGTCAATATAGCTATAGATGGTTTTTTAAATATTGACGCTTTTGTTATTCCTAAAGCAGTCAAAAATCCAATAGCTGCTGGAGTTAATTTAGTCCCTTTATCTAATGCGACCTCTCCTCTTTTTACTTGTTCTCCTTGAGGTCTAATATTCATTTGTGGTACTATTAGATCATCTTTTATTAAAATACCCGACTCAATAACCTCTACCTTCTCTTGTATTATAACTGCATTTGCAGTATCAGGAACAGCAGCTCCAGTAAAAATTCTAACAGCTTCTCCTTTTTTAAGTATTGGATGTTCTGCATCTCCTGCCTTTATTTCTCCTACAACCTTATATCTATTTTTTTCTTGAATATGTATAGCATAACCATCCATTGCTGCTTGTCTAAATGGTGGCATATTAATAGGTGCTATTACCGGCTCTGCAAGTATGTACGAATTAGACCTCGAAATAGCCTCTTCAATTACTCTACATTCGTATAATTTACTTTCTTGAATTCTTTCTTGTGCTTCTTCTACTGTGATCATATAAACGTTATCTCCACACAAACATAGCGGGGGATTAGCGATCTTAATATGATAAAAATCATTTTCTATTTACTTTTAAAATGCGATATTTAAAATCAAACACTCATACATAACTATTAATCAAATATTTACCATGAATTCGGATTTAAACGATCTAGATCATAATCCCATGCAGCATTTTCAACAATGGTTTTATGAAGTAGAAAAACTTGATAAAACATCAGAGTTAAATGCGATGATTTTAACTACAGATAATCCAAAAAATCATATTAAAAATAGAATTGTATTATTAAAGAAATTTACATGGGAAGGCTTTATATTTTTCACAAATTATAATAGTGAAAAAGGAATTGCTATCGAAAATAATAATAAAATATCATTACACTTCAATTGGTATAATGCCAAAAAAGAAATCATTATTAAAGGAATTGCCTCTAAAATATCAAAAGAATTATCTGAAAACTATTTTGAACTAAGACCTGAAGGCAGTAAATTGAGTAATTGGGTTTCAAAACAAGGAGAAATTATTCCTTCAAGAAAGTACTTACATCAAAAATTAGAAAAGTATCACGATATTTTTAAAGGAATTCAAATTCCGAAACCTGATTATTGGGGTGGCTATTTAGTTAGTCCCTTACAGTTTGATTTCATCGATACCAGTCATCAGGAATATGCAATCAATGAAAAATATAATCTTCAAAAAAATCATCTTTGGAACAAAAAAACATCTTACTCAATCCCCAATATTTAATTTAATTTTGTATCTTATAATATCTTATTTATAATAATTCTATACAAGGATAATCTACTCTTAAATTTCTCTTCCTACAATCCTCAAAAAAGCAATTTTCATCCTTCCAAAATTTAATAACACTTATCATATTCTAATTTTTAAAGCGCTAAAAATCAGTTATAAGCAAATCTAATATTTCCCTGTTTTTTATACAAAGATTAACTATTTTTCAAAAAATTAACTTAAAATACCATATTTTCTCAAAAATTTACTGACAAATGTCATGTTTTTATGAATTATTGATTTCCATATTTGTGAAGCAAGTCACAATTACGTTGCCTTTTTTAAGGGTAATTTAACAAGTTTCTTCAACCCCAAATTTGCTAATCATTAAACTCAATATATGCCTATCAAAAGTTATCTAGCACATTCTCAGGAAGGACGGAAAAACGATTTAATACAATCACTTTCTGCTATAAAAGAATGCGAAATTACTCCTTCTGAAAATCACGAGCTCATTGTTATTGTCACAGATACAAAATCTGACAATGATGACATTCTCCTTAAAGAAAAAATAGAAGCTATAGAGAGTCTTAAATTATTGGCAATGGTTTCTGGATTCAATTCACCTCAAAACGATTAAGCCTATGTATACTTCAATAAACAATAGAAGAGAATTTATAAAAAAGATGGCGATGCTATCAGCAATGACTGCTGCAGCAACAATGTTTCCTGGTATTTTATTTGCTAAGGATCAAGAAAAGAATTTACCTACCGATTCTGATATTAAATGGAATAAAGCTCCATGTCGTTTTTGTGGAGTTGGATGTGGTGTATTAGTAGGTGTTAAAGAAGGAAAAGCTGTTGCTGTTAAAGGTGATCCTAAGTCAACAGTAAATAAAGGATTACTTTGTGTTAAAGGGTATCACCAAATCATGTGCATCCAGGCTGAAGATCGATTAACTCATGCCTTAGTTAAAAAAAATGGTACGTATGTAAAAACGCCAATTAGTGAAGCTTTAGATCTAGTTGCTAGTAAAATGAAAGAAACTATTAGCAAACATGGTAAAGATAGTGTTGCGATGTATACTTCTGGACAATCAACCATTCCTGAAGGATATGTAGCTTCCAAATTAATGAAAGGTGCTATAGGTACTAATAATTTGGATTGTAACGCTCGATTATGTATGGCAAGTGCTGTTACTGGCTTTTTAACAAGTTTTGGAGCAGACGAACCTATGGGTTGTTATGAGGATATAGATCATGCTGACTATTTTATTACTTGGGGTAATAATATGGCAGAAATGCATCCAGTTTTATTCTCCAGAATGTTAGATCAAAAAAACAGAAGAGGTGCGCAAATAATTGATTTTGCTACTAGAACAACAAGATCTAGTATGGCCTCTGATAAATCAATTTTATTTGAACCTCAAACAGATTTAGCCGTTGCAAACGCTATTTGTTATGAGATCATAAATAATGGTTGGGTTAATAAAAAGTTCATTGAAGATCATATCAATTTCAATAAGGGATTGACTAATATGGGATATGGTTTAGAAGATAATTATAAGTTTAAAGATAAGCCTACATCTATTAGTTTTGAAGAATTTAAAGAATTTTTAGAAGATTATACTCCTGAAAAAGTAGCATTATACTCTAAAGTATGTGTTAGAGACATAAAATACATGGCTGCCATTTATGGTGATCCTAATAACAAAGTAGTTTCTTTTTGGTGTATGGGAATGAATCAACACACAAGAGGAACATGGATGAATAACCTTGTATATAATATTCACTTATTAACAGGTAAAATATCACAACCAGGAAACAGTCCTTTTTCACTTACAGGGCAGCCATCTGCATGTGGTACTGCTAGAGAAGTAGGTACATTTACTCATAAATTACCTAAAGGTGTTGTTACAAAAGAAAAGTACCGCAGATTAGCTGCCAAAATCTGGAAAGTACCTTATGAGCGTATTCCTTCAAAACCAACATATCATGCTACAGAAATGTTTCGAGCTGTAGATCGTGGAGACATTAAGTTTATTTGGACACAAGTAGTTAATCCATTAGTTTCTTTACCTAAGACTGGTCGTTACCGCCCTGGAATGAAAAAAGATTCTTGTTTTGTGGTTGTTTCAGATGTTTTCCCAACCCCTACATCAGATGTTGCTGATGTTATTTTACCAGCATGTTGGCATATAGAAAAATCTGGATTGTACGGAAACTCTGAACGTCGTACACAGCATTGGAATAAAATGGTAGAAGGTCCAGGAGACACTACTCCTGACGCATGGATGACTATTGAAGTAGCTAAACGTATGGGATATGGTGATTTATTCCCATATAGTAAAGAAAATCACGTAGAAGAGATTTATAATGAGTACAGACAGTTTCATGAAGGTCCCCAACATGGTATGGCACCATTAGAAGTTCTTAAAAAAGAATCTGGAGCTATGTGGCCTTTCTACAAAGGAAAATCTACTCGATGGAGATACAATGCTAAATATGATCCTGCTTGTAATAATGGTAAAGATTTTCATTTTTATGGAAAACCAGACGGAAAAGCTATTATCTGGCAACGTCCATATGAACCAGCACCTGAAGTTCCTGATAAAGAGTTCCCTTTTTGGCTTAATACTGGTCGTGTTATTGAACACTGGCATACTGGATCGATGACTCGTAGGATTCCTGTATTACACAAAGCTATGCCAAATGCATATGTTGAACTTCACCCTCAAGATGCAAAATCAATGGGAATCACGAACGGTCAGGATGTAAAAATTGTATCTCGAAGAGGGCAATGTATTTTGCCTGCTGCAATTAATCAACGTGGACTCCCAACTAGAGGGCAAGTATTTGTTCCATTTTTTGATGAAAACATGTTAATTAATGATGTTACATTGGACGCTTTCTGCCCAATATCTAAAGAGCCAGATTATAAGAAATGTGCTGTTAGAATCGAAAAAGCTTAATCGCTTTTATTACTAATTACAAAATTACATTCTATGAAAAGATTTCGTAACATCGTCATTTTTCTAGCTATATGTATTGCTACAATCACATTATGGAACTATTTTGATAATAGTCAGGTTGAAACAGTATATGTACCGCTCATAAAAGAACCTGCTCCTCCATCAATACCTTTAGAAAAAGGAGTGTTTAAACGTTCTAGTCATGCATTAGAATATGCTAATATGCCTATTGATAAAGAGCATCAACGCTCTCTAGACACCTATTATAATAATAGGGCTTATCCTGGTGCACCTCCTAGCATACCTCATCCTTTAGAGGCTGAGCGTAATATGGGAGCCAAAACATGTTTAAAATGTCATCAAAATGGAGGTTTTGTTAAAAAATTCAATGCTAGTGCACCTATTACTCCACATCCAGAGTACGTAAATTGTAGACAATGTCATGTTGCTCAAAAAACACAATCTCTGTTTATTGCTTCGAATTTTAAGAAAATAGAAGCTCCTTCGGTAGGAAATAATAATGCTTTACTAGGAAGTCCTCCTATGATTCCGCATCAAATACGAATGCGAGAAAGTTGTCTGTCATGTCATGCAGGTCCTAGTGCTCCTAAAGAAATACGTGTATCACATCCTGAGCGTGTAAATTGTAGACAATGTCATGTTCCTACGGATTTAAAAGTAAATGCTTCTAGCACATTTATAAGAAAAACTAATTATGATAAATAAATTTAATTCATTCATTTTATTAGGATGCATATTGTGTATCACTCTTTCTTGCCAACGTCATGAAGAAAAGTATCATAATATAACTGATAAGATAAATGCACTGAGTAAAGCTTATGAAGGAACCTCGATTTCGTCTGAAGCATATATACATGTCCCCACTATAGAAATAACTGAAGGAGCTGAAACCTTTTTAATACCTGAACGAAAAGGACAAATTACTTCATATGCATGTACAGAATGCCATACCCAACCTTTAAAAGAAATGCAAAGCAGCAGTTCGTCAAAAAAAGCACATTGGGATATAAAAATCAATCATGCTAATCAAAATACTATGGAGTGTATTACATGTCACAATAGTAGTGACATGGATAATCTTAAAAGTTTAACTGGTAAATCAATTGATTTTAATAGAAGCTATCAATTGTGTAGTCAATGTCATTCTGGTCAATTTAAAGATTGGAAAGGTGGGGCTCATGGTAAAAGCGCTGGAGGATGGTCTTCCCCTAGAGCTGCTCTCACTTGTGTTAATTGTCATAATCCACATAAACCACATATAGCACCTAGATGGCCTGTGAGATATAATACACAAAAAATAAAAGAGAGAGATTAATATTCAATAAATCATTGAATAATCATTAACCTAATTTTCTTTTCAAACTGCATATAAGATGTGGTTCAAAATGGAAAGATTATTAAAACCCTTAATGCATGAGCAATACAAAAAAATGGTTTTCTCTAAACCTTGGAAATAAAAAGAAAGAACAATCTTCTTCGTGTGGATGCGGAAGTACAACTGGTGGTTGTAATTCTAATAATGCATCTGCTGCTATTGGAGAAGAAAAACATAAAGATGGTTTTGATCAAGTATTTGATGTAAAAATGGATCGTCGTACCGCATTTAAACAACTTACTGCTAGTTTAATGATAGGTGCTGGGGCTGTAAGTACTTCTTGTAGTGTAACATCTGGGGACGAATCTAAAGAAAAAGCTCAGATAGATTGGGAAGAACAGTTCAAAGGAAATTATAAATTAATGACTGATGACGAAAAGAAAGCTACTGTAGAACGCTTATCTAGATCTTATCAGTTACGAACAGGAAAAACAGTTGACATTTCTTCAAGAAATGCTGAAGAGGATGTACTATTTGGATATGCTTTTAATATTTCAAAGTGTCAAGGTTCTATGGATTGCGTCAATGCTTGCGTTGAAGAGAATAATCAAGATCGAAACTCTCAAATGCAATATATCCGTATACATGAAATGATGGATGGTCAAGGTTTCAAGTTTAACGAAGCTGATGATAATTATTATCATGAAGTTCCAGCTGAAGGTCATTTTTATATGGGAACACAGTGTTTTCATTGTGATAATCCTCCATGTACCAAAGTATGTCCTGTACAAGCAACATGGCAAGAAGAAGATGGCTTAGTTGTTATTGATTATGATTGGTGTATTGGTTGTCGTTATTGTATGGCTGCTTGTCCATATGATGGTCGTAGATTTAATTGGACTGAACCAGAAATTAAAGAAGAAAAAATCAATAAAAACCAACATTATCTTGGTAATCGTCCTCGTAAAAAAGGGGTTATGGAAAAATGTACATTTTGTGTACAACGTAGCCGTGAGGGTCAAAACCCAGCTTGTGTAGACGCATGTCCGACTGGTGCAAGAACTTTTGGTAATTTATTAGATCCCGATAGTACTATACGATGGGTTCTTGAAAACAAAAAGGTTTTTAGATTAAAAGAAGAATTAGGTACCGAACCTAAGTTCTGGTATTATATGGATTAAAATGCGTGAAGGATTGCAACGGTATCCTTTTGTGTTATCCATCTATGATTACACAAAAGATATAGTGAAAAGCCTGACCTGAAAGGGCACGTCCTAAAAATATAAAAGCTATAAATGCTTTTTCACCACATCATTATCTAATAGGTAATGTAAATTATTAATTATATATGAAAAGACTAATCGTTTTTGGTAATTTAGTTAAAGATAGTCTCGATACCATCACTCGAGGTCCTATCAAATATCACGTATGGATGGGGGTATTGACTTTTATCATGCTCGTTGGAATCTATTGTTATTCCATTCAATTTGAAGAAGGATTAGGTGCTACAGGTATGACTGATCGTGTAAGTTGGGGATTGTACATTTCTAATTTCACCTTTCTTGTAGGGGTTGCGGCTGCGGCTGTTGTTCTTGTACTTCCTACTTATTTATTTAAAGATATAGATTTTAAACGAGCCGTATTAATTGGCGAAGGATTGGCTGTTGCTGCTCTACTTATGTGTTTAATGTTTATTGTTGCTGATATGGGAGGACCAGATGTATTATGGCATGTTATGCCTGGTATTGGAGTCTTTAATTTTCCTGATTCAATGTTAACTTGGGATATTATTGCTCTTAATGGGTATTTAATAATCAATATAAGTATTCCTTTTTACATTTTATTTCGTCATTATCAGGATAAAATTGCAAATCCAAAAGTTTATATTCCAGGAGCCATGATATCTATGTTATGGGCCGTTGGAATTCACTTGGTAACTGCATTTTTGTATCAAGGATTACAAGCTCGTCCATTCTGGAATAATGCATTGCTTGGACCTCGTTTCTTAGCTTCCGCATTTGCAGCAGGGCCTGCGCTTATTATATTAATTCTAGGTATTATACGTGCATATACTCCTTTTAGTCTTGAAGATACAACTTTTAAGAAAATAAGTCTTGTAGTTACTGGTGCAGCTATTATCAATCTTATTATGCTTTTATCTGAGCTTTTTAAAGAGTTCTATTTATTAACGCATCATAGTGAAAGTGCTTATTATTTGTTTTTTGGTATTGGAGATAAAAAAGCATTGTTACCTTGGATATGGTCTGCTATATCTATGAATGTATTAGGTACAATTTTACTTACTTATAGAAAAACTCGTAATAATTTTAAAACGTTATTTTTTGCTTGTTCAATTTTGTTTATAGCTATATGGATAGAAAAAGGGTTTGGTTTAATCATCCCTGGATTCATTCCTGGTCCATATGGAAAAATTGCTGAATATACTCCTACTGGTATCGAAATTGGTGTTACTTTAGGGATATGGGCTATGGGTGCTTTTATATTTACGATTTTAGCAAGGGTTACTATTAATATAGAAATAGGAAGGTTACGCTACAAAAAGAAGGAATAGAATAAATCAACCATAAATATAAAAAACGCTGCAAATTGCAGCGTTTTTATGGTTGCCCCATCAACCCATAACGTACTTATAAATTTGTACATTACTAAATTCCAAACATGATATTAGTTCATCATTTTTTCGCTATACGCTTGGATTTCTTTCGATTTCTTCATCATATAGTCTCCTAATTTTTTAGCATCATCTGTACTTAGGTTTCCATTAATTTCTTGAGCTTTAGTTCCTAATTCTTGTCCTTTTTGTCCTAAAGCTGCAAATGCCGTCATATCTTTTTTCTCTGCTGCTTTTTTATAATCCTCAACATAGGCTTCATAAGCATTTACATAGTCTTGTACAGCTTTATCACTAAAACTAGGAACTCCGTTCGTAGCTTCTGTTGTTTCTTTCTTTTCAGTTTTAGTAGTAGTAACTACTTCTTTCTTTTCAGTTTTACTTTCTGCATTTTTTGCTTCTTTATTACAAGATGTTCCTAAAATAATTGCTAAAGCTGCTACTGTTGTTAAAATTGTTTTCTTCATAATACTAGGTTGTTAATTTTCAATGGTACAAAATTGAAGTATTTTGCCATTCTAAAAAACCCCATTAGTCGTAAAAAGCATACCCTGAAAATGGGGTATTAGCTATTTTATTACTATATTGATTTTAAACATTCATCATATGCTAGACATTCATCAATCCTATTTTTCGTCTTATTCTAAAGAAGAATTACCTCCTACTTTACGTACAAAATTGATAAACTCTCAATTAGTTTATACAGATCAAAAGAAAAATCAGTGGATTGCCTCTGAGTATTGTGATAGATTGGTTCTATACCCTGAACCTAATTTTAATATGCTGTGTGATATTTTATTAAATACCCGAAATACTATTAATCTAAAGGGAGTTAGTGATTTATTAAATAAAAAGTATCCTATCAAATCAAGAGTCTTTTTGTATAATAAAATTAAAAATCTTCGATATATAGATCGTGTTACAGCCGTTTCTTTGGATTATATTTATTTAGGAATCGATCCATTTTTATTAAAGCAAAACAATCTTACTATTTCTATTAAAGAAAAAAATGAAAGAAGAGCTCTTGAGAAACAATATATGGCCCTTAAATCTGTTTCAATGCCTTATTGGAATATTACGGTCGATAATGATTTAGGAACATCAGAATGGTTTGGTGCAGTTATTAGATATTTATACCATTTTGGAAAACGAGATTTTAATTCATTTTATATTCCTTTCGAGTTAAAGAAAAATGCTATTGTTGGTTATTTTTTCAAATTGTTTAGTTTTTTGATGTTAATTTTGATCGTTATATTTTTTTCAATTTAAAATTACTGTTACAATTAGCATTCCGTCTTGACTTAATTTAGGTATCAATGCATGATATGTTAACTCTTGATTTGTTATCGTTTCACTTTGATTAAAAATCACTTCCAAATACAATTTTTCGTCATCACAATTACGAATCATACTATAAACAATAGAGTTATTTATTTTTGCAATCGTTTTTTTACCAATTACTAAATCGTATTTATTAAAATCAATCTGAGGCATACAACTGCCCTGAACTAAATTCAAAAAATCATCTTGGGAATGGATGATTCTGTAATCATTTGATATATCAATATCTAATTCAAATTTTGTATTCTCACATCCGTGCTCGATCTCCAAATTTGATATTCCTATTACAGCTGGAGTACATTGATCGTCTGCATCACAACCATATAGAATAAAACATACTACTACTACTATATATAATTTTTTCATTTTTTGACTCTTCCTATAATATAGACGTTTAAAGAGTTTAAAGGTTGCTTTACTTTCTGCGTTTTATGCTAAAATTCTGTTTATTTACAATTATATAATTCTACATAATATTTTATTCGATATATATTACTGTACTCTTTGTTTTTTACAGTTTTACAAAATTTCGAAATATTCATCTCTATCAGTTTTTCCAAATAGTAAATAAAATCTTCTGCAAATAATTCATTTTGATACTCTGCATCAGAAAAACTAGCTAACTTAATACTAATTTCATAAAACATTTTATTCTCATCATTTACAGCTTTTTCAAAAATTTGATTGCTCGTTTTTTCAAAAAAATCAACACTGTAAAATTCATTTCCAATAACTGTTGTATTGAAATAAAGAGCAAATTCCCCATAATTATTAGGAACCAATTTTACCAAAACATCATCTGTTAATTCCTGATTAAAAGTAAACAATGCCCATGCTTTTTTAAGTTCTTCTCTATATTCACTAGTCACTGCTTGTCCTTTTACATTTGTACAGTTAATTAAGAATATAATTAGTAATAAATTTATGAATAAAGTGCGCATTTGATTTTTTTATCATCCAAAGATATTTAATCTCTCAATAGATTTATAAAATTTCGCTTCATATTAAATGCAATTATGTTTCTTTTTTAAAAAACGTTAGCTTTGAATACCAAAATTTATAATTCTATGTCATTATCTATACTAGATTGGGGAATCATTTTAGGGTTCTTTATCATTTTTGCTATTATTGGTATAAAAGTATCTAAACAAGCAGGTAAAAGTGCCAAAGATTTCTTTTTATCGGGACGTAACATGCCTTGGTGGCTATTAGGTATATCAATGGTTGCCACTACCTTTTCTGCTGATACACCAAATTTAGTAACCGATATAGTTCGACAAAATGGAATTTCGGGAAATTGGGTTTGGTGGGCATTCCTACTCACAGGAATGTTAACGGTATTTGTATATGCTAAATTATGGAGGCGTTCTGAGGTATTAACTGATTTGGAGTTCTACGAAATTCGTTATAGCGGTAAAGCCGCTGCGTTTCTTAGAGGTTTTAGAGCTATTTATCTTGGAGTTTTTTTTAATGTTATGATCATGGCTGCTGTTTGCTTAGCAGCTATTAAAATAGGAGGAATTCTTTTTGGCTTAGCTCCTTGGCAATGCGTATTATATGCTTCTATAATTACAGTTATATACAGTGCTTTTGGTGGTCTTAAAGGTGTTATATTTACTGATTTCTTACAGTTTATAGTTGCTATGATCGGATCTGTAGCTGCTGCTTACTACCTTATTAATACACCCGAAGTTGGTGGATTGGATAATTTATTAACTCAATCCAATGTAATTGATAAACTTAACTTCTTACCTGATTTTAATGATCAAAAATCTTTAATCACTCTTTTGATAATCCCACTGGCTGTACAATGGTGGAGTGTTTGGTATCCAGGAGCAGAACCTGGTGGAGGTGGATATATTGCACAACGTATGCTTTCTGCTAAAGATGAAAAAAATGCTATCGGAGCAACATTATTATTCAATATTGCACATTATGCTTTACGCCCATGGCCATGGATTTTAATAGCATTAGCTTCGTTAGTCGTTTATCCTGAGTTATCTAATATACAGGATACATTTCCTAATGTAGATTCATCAATTATAGGACATGATTTAGCCTATCCGGCAATGCTTACAAAGCTGCCGAGTGGTTTACTTGGATTGGTAGTCGCTTCCTTAATTGCTGCTTTTATGAGTACAATATCAACGCATCTTAATTGGGGTTCATCATATATAGCTATCGATTTTTATAAACGTTTTGTTGAGCCTGACGTTAGTGAGAAAAAACTAGTAAACATTGGTCGTATTAGCACTGTTGTATTAATGCTTTTTGCTGGTTTATTTTCGTTAGTACTACAAGATGCATTAAGTACTTTCGAAATTCTATTACAGATTGGTGCAGGAACTGGTTTGATCTTTATATTACGTTGGTTTTGGTGGCGTATCAATGCTTATAGTGAAATTACAGGAATGATTGTTTCTTTTGTATTAGCAATATGGTTTGAATTTGGTCATGAACGTGTTTTTGGTGTCAAATTAGAAGGATACCAAGAACTTTTATATGGAGTCGGAATTACAACCATAGCGTGGGTAACTGTTACTCTTTTAACTCAACCAACAGACACCAAAACTCTTATCAAATTTTTTAATAAAGTAAAACCTTATGGTAGTGGTTGGAATGGTTTTAAATCAAAAGCTTCGAATAATGCTATAGAAATAACTAAAACAACCGATAAATTCACAATAGATTTAGCATCTATGCTTTTAGGTATTCTATTAGTTTATTGTGCTTTATTTGCAACAGGTTATTATATCTATGGCAATATTACAAATGGGCTAATTTTGACTGCGATTACTATTATTGCGATCATTGGGCTCATGAGGATTCGTAAATAAATCTTTTGTAACTTTTTTGTTAAAAATAGTCTTATAGATATATCAATTAAAAATTATATCTATGGGTTTATTTAATAGTATTTTGGGTAATGCAAGCGAGGTTTCTCCAGAACAACTACATCAAAAATATGAGCGTTTATTAGCCAAAAACGAACAAATTGAACTAGGTTTCAAATTATTTAGAGATGTTTTTATGTTTACCAACAAACGCTTGATACTTGTTGATATACAAGGCATAACAGGTAGCAAAGCCGAATACAAGTCAATGCCTTATAAAAACATTTCTAGGTTTTCTTTGGAAACAGCGGGTACGTTTGATCTTGATGCCGAATTGAAAATATGGATTTCTAGTGAGGATCAACCAACTGTAAGTAAAAAATTCAATAAAAGTATTGATGTATATGAAGTACAACGTTTTCTTGCTGAAAAAGTCATGTAAAACTTATTTTTATACACCTAAAAAGCTTCTATTCTTTATTTAAGATAGAAGCTTTATTTTTTATGTGATTTTAGTCTTTCTTTTTTGATTTTTTTCCTATCATATTTTTGTTATATAACTCTATTTAAGTATATTTAGAAAGACAACACAAACATATTCTATTTGAATCCATTAAAAACACTTTTGTATTTTTCAATATTTAAATATCCTCTTCGAATCGATGAGATTTTTGAATATTCTAATGCTTTATCTATAGAAGAAACTATTCTATTTCTTGATGAATATCTTAATGATGGTATTATCTTTAAAATTGATGACTTTTATTTATGTGAAAACGAATCTTCTTATATCAATCGAAGATTAAAAGGAAATCAAATGGCTAAAGATATCTTTTATAAAGCAGAAAAGGTTTCTAAGTTTATTTCTAAATTCCCTTACATAACTGGTGTAGGTATTTCTGGATCATTATCCAAAGGTTATTATGATGATGATGGTGATATTGATTTTTTTTTAATTACCTCATCAAATCGTTTATGGCTTGCTAGAACTTTTTTAATCTTATATAAAAAACTTTTTTTATTTAATTCTAAAAAATATTTCTGTGTTAATTATTTTGTAAGTGAAACTACTCTTGAAATTCAAGAGAAAAATCAATTTACTGCGACAGAGGTTGTCACTTTAATTCCTATGTATGGTAAAAAAATGTTTCAGGAATTTTATCATCAAAATAAATGGATTAATGATTTTTACACCAACAAAAAAATTGCTGATATCAGCAATACTAATCTTATAAAAAAACCTCTAATTATAAAAGGCATCGAAATACTTTTAAAAAATAGATTTGGAAACTATCTTGATCAATTATTTTTAAATTTGACTTTCAAAAAATGGAAATGGAAATTTAGTCACTTAGATTCTACTAATTTTAAAGTAGCTATGAAGTCTACCAAAAATATATCGAAACATCATCCACAAAATTATCAAAAAAAAGTAATTGATATGCTTAATGAAAAGCATGATGAAGTTTTAATGAAAATAAATTAAATTATTATATGACTGCTGTAGATGTTCTTTTTTCACATTCATACTATTATTCTTTTGACCCAAAACAATGGAAGAATAAAACTCCATATCCTCCTCTAGGAACCCTGTATGCTACTTCATTTTTGAGAGAGGCTGGTTATACAGTTGATGTTTTTGATACCAATCTTATAGAAGACCCTTTTTTGATCCAACCGCTATTAGAACAACAGACACCTCGTTTTTTTGTTCTTTATGATGATGGTTTTAATTATCTCACAAAAATGTGCTTAACAGCCATGAGAGAAGCTGCTTTTGAAATGATTAAAATAGCGAAAAAACAAAATTGTCATATTATAGTATCTAGTTCTGATGCTACTGATCATTATGAAAAATACTTAGATGCTGGTGCAGATATAATTATTCAAGGAGAAGGAGAAATCACACTCAAAACTTTAGTAGATACCCTATCTGTCTCTGATGATATTTCTCTCATTTCTGGAATCGTATACAAAAAAAACAATGCTATTGTTAAAACTCCTAAGCGGCCAGTTTTACATGACCTCGATCAATTGCCTTTACCAGCTTGGGACTTAGTTGACATTGATGCTTACAAATCTATTTGGAAACAAGGTAAACATCCTTTCACACTCAATCTCGCAACAACTAGAGGTTGTCCATATAAATGTAATTGGTGTGCCAAGCCTATTTACGGGAATCGATACAACTCACATTCTCCTGCATATATTGCTGATCATATCCAATATTTAGCAACTACTTTTAATGTTCATCGTTTCTGGATGTGCGATGATATTTTTGGTTTAAAACCTAATTGGGTTCAAGAGTTTAATGTAGAGCTCAAAAAAAGATCTTTAGATATTTCGTACTATATCCAAAGTCGTGTTGATTTATTATTAAAGGAAGATACTATTGATGCACTTGCAGAAAGTGGTTTAGAAGAAGTTTGGGTCGGTGCCGAAAGTGGTTCTCAAACCATTCTTGATGCTATGGATAAAGGAACTTCTGTTGCTCAAATTTATGATGCTACAAAATTATTAAAAGAGAAAAATATAAATGTTGCCTTTTTTATACAGTTTGGTTATTTAAATGAGACGAAAGAAGATATCGTAAAAACAATACAAATGATCAAGGAATTAGTTCCTGATAATATTGGTATATCTGTTTCTTATCCGCTACCTGGCACAAAATTTTATGAAAAAGTAAAAGACGACTTAAAACTGAAAGCTAACTGGACAGATTCTGATGACCTTGCAATGCTTTTTAAAGGCAGTTTTAATTCTAGTTTTTATAAAAAGTTACATCGCTATGTTCATAAAGAGTATCGTAAAAGTCAAGCTTTACAAAATTTAAAAAAACTATTTAAACATCCTTCATCAATTGATAAAAGTGAATTAAGATCTATATTATTATTAGGGTATTATATTCCTTCTGCATTTATAGATAATATCCAACTTAAAAATATGGAGCATACAAATGTTTAATGATTTTGATACCGCAGCGACACACTATGACGATGTTTTTACGAACTCAAGAATTGGTAAAGCTCAACGTGAATTAGTTTATTCTTATTTACATTCAATATTTACCCCATCACAACAATTTTCTATACTTGAGCTTAACTGTGGGACTGGTGAAGATGCTATAAAATTCGCTCAAAAAGGGCACAAAATTATAGCTACAGATATTTCAGAAAAAATGATTGCTATAGCCAATACTAAAAAGCATCCTAAAGAATTATTGTTTAAAACTTTAGATATCAATCAACTTTCAATACATTCTTTCTCTACTAAATTTGATTTAATATTTTCAAATTTTGGAGGATTAAATTGTCTTAATTCATCTCAATTTAAAGCTTTTATTGATACAACTACTGAATTATTAACTCCTAACGGAAAATTAATTTTTATCATTATGCCTAAGTATTGCTTGTGGGAACGTTTTTATTTTTCTATTAAAAGAGATTTTCAAAAAGCAACTCGTAGAAATACGACTCAAGCTGTATTAGCAAATGTTGACGGCATTCAAGTTCCTACATGGTATTATAATCCTGTGGATATTTGTTCTTTTGCTAAAAAATATTATGTCGTAAATCAAATCAGGCCTATAGGTTTATTTATTCCTCCCTCCTATTTAGAATCTTCTTTTATTGCATCAAAACCGCTTTTAACTATATTCAAAAACTTAGATCAATACTTAAAAAATCCAAGTTTAGCAAAATATGCTGATCACTTTTTAATCGAATTACAAAAGAAATGAGTATACTTTTAACCCATGCCTATTATCTTTACGAAGATCAAAAGGAACAATCTATTATGAGGCCTTATGTTCCATTGGGTCTATTATATATTTCTGCTTATTTAAAACAACATCAGATCGATAACTCTTTATATGATTCTACTTTTTATAGCTTTGAAGAACAACTCATTTATATTCAAGAAAAACAACCTAAGGTCGTTGCTATATATACTAATTTGATGACTAAGATAAATGTCATCAAATTAATGAAGGTTTTAAAATCAGAAACTCGTTATGGTTTTCCTAAAATTGTTTTGGGAGGTCCTGACGTAACTTATAACACCTCTAATTACTTAAATTCTGGTGCTGATTTTTTAGTAATAGGTGAAGGAGAACAGACTATTTATGAATTATATCTTGCTATTATACAACAGACTTCTTTCCATCTCATCAACGGAATCTCTTTTATTGAAGGTAAAAAGGTAATAAAAACTCCTCCTAGATCAAAAATTAAAGATTTAGCATCACTTCCTTTACCTAATAGAGCTGCTGTTCCTATTGATAAATATTTAAATACTTGGAAAACATATCACGGAAAAAGTTCTATGACTGTTAGCACACAACGCGGTTGTCCTTATACATGTAAATGGTGTAGTACTGCCGTTTATGGACAAAGTTATAGAAGGAGACCTGCTCATCTTGTTGCTTCAGAATTATTAATGCTTAAACAAACTTACCAACCTGATAGTATATGGTTTGTTGATGATGTTTTCACAGTGAGTCATAAATGGCTTAAAAATTTTCATAAAGAAGTTCTTAGTCAAAATGCTATAATTCCTTTTGAATGTATTACGAGAGCTGAACGATTAAATGATGAAGTTTTACAACTTCTCAAAGAAATTGGATGTTTTAGAATTTGGATTGGTGCAGAAAGTGGCTCTCAAAAAATCATTGACGCTATGGATAGACGAGTTAATGTTGATACCGTAAAAGAAGCTATTCAAAAAACTAATGCTTTGGGTATAGAAACGGGGACTTTTATTATGGTTGGTTATCCTGGAGAAGACGAAAAAGATATCAAAAATACAATCACTTATCTCAAAGCAGCAAACCCAACTCATTTCACTATTACAGTAGCTTATCCTATAAAAGGTACTTCTTTGTATAATGAAATACAAGATCAAATTACTATAGAGCCTAATTGGGAAACTTCTACTGATCGTGATATCGATTTTAAACGAACTTATAATCGTAAATTCTATACTTATGCCGTAAAACGCATTGTAAATGAAGTAAATTTCCATAAAGAAATCATCAAAGGTCAACGAAAGAATTCTTGGCTTTCTTTTAAACTAAAAACTAAATCTATTCTAGCAAATACTGGAATGAAATTCTATAAGTATTGATACCATTAAATAGTTTATATACCAAAAACAAGGTTCATTTTCTAACCGAGATTCAGTCTAACTTTTCAGATTTATATATAGCTGTGCGGACAAAAGAACAACGCATTCTTTCTGCTAAACAAATACAATCATTACCTTACTTAGATACTTTTTCTCCTCATGTATCTGAATGGGAATTGCGACAAAAATCTACCACACGATTTACTGAATATTTAAATCGTAAAAAAACTCCATTAAACATCCTAGATATTGGTTGTGGCAATGGTTGGTTTTCAAATTTATTAGCTACTATTTCTCCTCAACATCAAATTATAGGACTCGATGTCAATGTTGATGAACTTTACCAAGCTACCGAAATATTCAGTCAGCAAAATCTCATATTTGCTTATGGAGATATTTTTAAAATTAATACTTTTAAAAAACAATTTGATTGTATTACTCTTAATGGCTGTATTCAATATTTTTCTGATCTTGATTTATTAATTACTACTCTTAAATCTTTTTTAAAACCTCATGGTGAAATTCATATTATTGATAGCCCATTTTACAATAAAGGACAAATTGTATCAGCCAAACGACGTACACTTGATTATTATACGCAACTAGGATTTCCTGAAATGGCTTCTCACTATTTTCATCATTCTTTTGAAAATATAAAAGATTTTAAAATTTTATATAAACCTACAAAAAGTATTATCAATAAATTATTGAGTAAAAAAGATAGCCCTTTTATGTGGTTATGCTATACAAGAGACAATTGATATCATAATAATAAAAGAGATTTATTTATGATAGTTCCTGTTTTCTGAAGAACATATCAATCATTTTCTTTTCTATTGGAAACTTAAATATATTACGTTTACATATGAATACATTAAGTAAAAATATATTATCACAAACAGTATTCTTCTATCAATATAAAAATCTATTAAAAGAAGCTTTTTTAAATTATCAAAGCTCTTACTTAATTATATGTTTAAGTGTGTCTATAAAAAATAAGCCTTAATACAGTTTCTTACTTTATCTATTTCTTTCATATTTTATTTTGAAGGGCATGACTCAAAACAAAATATTTATATAGATCAACTACATACATTTAATTACTAAACTATCATGAAGCTTTTTCGTCAAATATTATTAATAGCTTTGATTTCTTCATTTATCTTAGAGATCACGCTTTCTTTATTTTCTATGCCTTTTGCTCTTTTTAGGCCTAATACTATTTATACCTTTAATGTTGACTCTACAAGTTTTAAAGGTATTAGTGATACTACTCAGTTTATCGTGAATAGTAATGGATATAGAGGTTCTTCCTATGATGCTGATGCGACTTATCATATTCTTACTATAGGAGGAAGTACCACAGAATGTTTTTATCTCAACGAAGATGAAACTTGGCCCTTCTTACTTCAAAAAAAATTAGCTTCAAAAACTGGTCAAAAAATATGGGTAGGTAATCTTGGTAAAAGTGGTTTAAATAGTTATCATCATATAGCACAATTAGAATATCAAATAGAGCAGTTTCCTAAAATAGATTTAGTTATTTTTTTAATAGGAATTAATGATATGTTACATGCTTTAAAATATTATCCAAATATTATAATACCAAGCGAGAATAATATTCTTTCAACTACTTTTGCTTACTTTCCTAATTCCAAAAAACTATCTCTTTCTCGATTTAGATCTACTCAACTATTATCTAAAAAAACATCTCTATTCTATCCCCAAAAACAACGCTCATTAGTTTATAGTAATCAAAACATTGATACCTTTAGACAATATCGCTTAACAACTCCAAATTTAATAACTACTCCTATTTCTATTATCAATTCTGTAGATTTATTTAAAAAAAATGCTCTTCAATTACAACACCTGTGTAAAAAACGACAAATAAAAACACTCTTTTTAACACAGCCTTATTTATGGAAAGATAACATGACAGTTTCAGAGCAGCAATCTTTATGGTTAGGAGCGAATGGGTCTTATTCTCAAAAAGGCCAATCTTATTTTTCTCCTACCATTTTAAAAAATTCTATGTCACTATATAATCATCAGTTAAAATTGCTTCATCAAAATAATAATATAACGTTATTCGATCTTGAGGGTACAATCGATAAAAGCTTTATTAATTTTTATGACGGAATGCATTTCAATGAATTAGGTGCTGAACACGTAAGCACTCTACTTGTTAATCCTACTTATAAATCTATTACTAACTAAAGATTAATAGATTTAGTTCATACTCCTAAAAATTTATTATTTTCAAGAATAATTAGTTTTAATTCTATTAAATATCAATTTTAATGATAAAAAAAATACTTCAATCTGATTTTATTTTTATCCTTTTCCCCTTCTTTTTTATTATCATATTCAGAAGTTTCGGATTTGATGGTCTTTATGGTCAAGACTCTTATGAATATCTAAGATATACTAGAGCATTGTTGACTTTTTATCATGAAGGAATGTATCCAGGTGATTATTTTTGGCCTTTATATTATCCCTTAATCGGTAGTATAATTAGTTTTATTACTGGTCATGAAATTCTAGTTTTACAATTATTAAGCATCTCTATGATAGCTATTATTGCAGTCTATCTCAAAAAAACAATACATTTCTTATATCAAAGTGACCAATATTCTTATTATTATATCATATTATTCTTTATCTTTTCTCCTTATGTAATTAAAATTGGAACAAGTATTATGAGCGATATGCTTAGTGCTTGTTTTTTTTTAATCTCCTTTTTTCATGGGATTTGCTATCTTAAGAATAAAAAAATAAAGTGCTTATACTTTACTTCAAGTTTTGCTATTGCTGCTGTAATGACTAGATATGCAACGGGGATATTATTATTTCCTTTGTTTATTATAATATTGCTTACATTGTATAAACATCGTTCTCATATAATTCATTTAATTCCGATCATTCTTTTTTCATTACTTTTAATTAGTCCTCATTTATTTATTAAAAGCAATAATCCTTCTGGTTTCTTACAACATAGTTGGTTAGTCGATTGGAATTTAAAAAACATTTTTAGTAATGAGTTTGTTACTCCTGACGGTTATCAACGTACCGCATTTATAAATTTCATATATATATTCTTTAATTTTTTTCACCCCATTTATTTGTTCATAGGGGTATTATTTTTGTTCTTTTTAAAGAAAAATGATTTAAAAAATAAATGGTTACGCTTACTATATATCTCCATCTTATGCTATGCGGTATTTTTAGGAGGAATACCATTTCAAAATAAGCGTTTTTTATTGTTATCGTTTCCTTTAATTATGATTGTTTTATATCCCGCATTTTTAAGGATAATGTCAATATCTCTTATAATTCGATATCGATATTTATTACTTACAGGATGTTTTCTCATTCAATTATGCTTAAACTACATTTCATTAAAACCATTATTTCAAAGGGTTTCTTTTGAAAAAGAAATTATAATTCTAATGAATCCTTATCAAAATAACGTTCTTTACAGTTTTGATGTCGATATTGCGCTACAAGTCAGAGAATTACTATTTGAATATCATAATATGTATTTAAACATTTATACTCATTTTAATACTGGTGATTTAATTTTATTCAATCCATCAAAATTCGAAGAACAATGGCAAAACAAGAATCCAATGATCAATTGGAATCATATACAAGCTGAGTATAAACTTAAAACATTATTTAAAACCTCTGAAGGTTGGTTACTACTCAAAATTCAAGGTCCTAAATAGAAAATATGCTTCGAATTAAACTTAAATATAAAATTACGCTTCTTATCAAAACAACGCTGCTTCGTTTAGGGTTTAAAAAACACCTTCTAAGAAATCGATATGGTGAGCAGGTTTTAGTTTTTCACGGAATCGATTTAAAAGGAGAAACACGTTACAATAGTCGATTTGTTTCTCTAGATTATTTCGAAGCGTTAATTACTTATATAACCAAACATTTTAATGTAATCTCTTTAGAAGATTTTTATCTAAAAAAATTTAAAAAAGACACCTTAAATATCGCTATAACATTTGATGACGGCTATCTAAACAATTATAAATATGCAATTCCTGTTTTAAAAAAATATAACGTACCCGCATCGTTTTATATCACAACTATACATGATAAATATTCATTTCTATGGACTGATTTTATTGATTTAGTTTCCTTTTATACTACTAAAAAAGAAATAGTATTTCATGGTAATTTATATATAAAAAACAAAAAAAAAGAATTTGTATATAACGGAATATCCTTAAAAAATTACTGTAAAAAACTATCATTTACTGAGATTCAACCTATTTTTAGTCTTTTTGAAAAAGATTGGTCTCAGATCAAGAATACTTTAACTGACTATTGGGAATTAATGCCTCCTCATTGTATTAAGGAAATTGCAAACAATCCACTTTTTACTATTGGTTCTCATGCACATACGCACGTTAATTTATCTTCAATCAAAATAAATAAAGCTATTTTAGAAATCATGTCCAGTAAATCTTTACTCGAAACATATTGTAATATTACTATAGACGAATTTGCTTTTCCTTTTGGCTATTACAATCAAGAACTTATCGATTTCTGTAAAAAGAATGACTTTAATAAAATTCTTTTAGTTGATTATATGAATCAAAAGGATGAAAAGGATTATTCTTTAAAAAGTCGTTTTGTTATCAATCCGTATATTTCGTTAGAATACCAACTTGTTTGTTTACTAAAAGGTTCTTATTTTTAATTTATGCTATATAAAGAGATTTATACCCTTAGAAAATTAGAAGTACAAGATTTACCTGCTGTTAAGGATCTTTTTTGGAAAGTTTTTCAAAAAAAAGTTTCTATAGAGTATTTAAAAAACAAGTATAACACTTCTTATCTGGGTGTTGAATATATTTGTAGCATCGCTTTCTATAAAGAAAAACCTGTCGCTTTTTATGGTGCTATTCCGCAAAAATTCACTTCAAAAAAAGAATCTTTTTATGTTGCTCATGCTTGTGATTCTTTTACTTTGAAAGAATATCAAGGTCAAGGCCTGCATTATAATCTTGCTTTGATAGCATACGAAATCATGAAAAGTCATGCTATAAAATTTGTGTATGCTTTTCATAGCGAAAACACTTATTATAGTACCAAGAAACTAGACTGGAAAGAATATGTAAATCTGCATAGGTATCATCTTTTTATAAAAACAGTTCCTTTGGCTAAGGTTTTAAATAAAATTGGATATAATTCATTTTATTCTCTTTTTTACTCAAAAAAAATATCCACAGAAGGGTTGTCTCAATTAAATATTTCGGATACAGCTTTATTTCATCAAAAATTTGATACAGAATTTATTACTTACAAAAACAAAATGACTAATCATTTTTTTATTAAAATCGATAATTGTATTTTTTGGATCAAAATTGAAGCAATTATGCATGTTGGTATCTTTAAAGCCCCATCTGCTTCAACTCTATTTAAAGCTTTAAAAAAAATTAAGAGAAAAGCTTTTATACTTGGTATTAATGAGATTTTATTTCAAGTACATCCAGATACTTTAATGTCTGAACAATTAAACACGCACATCACCGCAAAAGCATCATGGCTAGTTGGGTATTTATTGTTTGACACAACTGTACTAATAGATAATTTTAGATTTAATTACTCAAATCTAGATACTTATTAATTTTTTTTTGCAACAACACAATCAACATATCGTTTTTTTAACTCCTGGTTTCCCTTCTACAAAAGAAGATTCTACTACCATTCCAGCCTTGCAGCTTTTCTTAAAAAATTTAAGAAAAGCTATACCATTATCCAAAATGACCCTTATTCCGTTTCAATATCCTTTTTCAACAGAACCATATACATGGAATGGTATTGAAGTTATTCCTCTTAATGGAAAAAATAAGCGTTATAAAAAGCTATGGATTTGGAATAAGGCATATCAAGTGCTTAAAAAAATTCATAAACAAAATCCAATCCATTTAATTCACAGTTTTTGGATAGGCGAATGCTCTTTAATTGGTAATTATTTTGCAGCCAAAATAAAAAAGCATCACATTGTTACCGTTATGGGACAAGATGCATATTTAAATAATAGATATACTAAGCATTTAAAGCATTCTGATACAACTATTATTACTTTATCTAAAAAACATCATAAAACATTAACAGAATATCATTCTCTAACTTCTCAAGTCGTTCCTTGGGGGATCGAAACTTCAAATTTCCCTCCTTTACAACAAAAAACAATTGATATCTTAGGAGTAGGTTCTTTAAATAAAATTAAAAATTATACTTTATTTATTGAGGTTATATCAAAATTGGTTTCATCGTATCCTAATTTGAAAGTTGAACTTATAGGAGATGGTATAGAAAGAAAAGTACTCGAGAAATCAATTATAAAGCATCATCTACAGAATAACATACAATTATTAGGTAAATTATCTCGTGATCAGGTACTGCATAAAATGGCTCAATCTCGTATTTTTTTACATACTAGTTCTTATGAATCTTTTGGTTTTGTTTTTATTGAAGCTTTATATTCTGGAATGCAGATAGTTTCTCTTCCTGTTGGAATTGCGCAAAGTATCTCAAAATGGAGTGTTTGTTCTTCTGAATCAGAAATTATACAAGCTTGCAAAGTTCTTTTAACACAGACAATAGAGAAAAAACGTATATTGCTTTATACTAAAAACGAATGTATATATGCTTATAAAAAATTATATAACAGCTCATTTGATTCCTCTAAAACAAAAGACTAATTAATATGATTTCCTTTTACCTGCAATTTAAAAGAGCTCTATTATTAATTCCTAAGGCCTATAAAAAAACATCCATTTTATTTCTTGTATCATCTATTGTTTTATTAATTCTAGATATTTTTTCTATTTTCCTTTTAATTCCTTTGCTTATCTCGTTCCTAGATCCTAATCATCTTATTGATTTTTATTATCTTAAAATAACACCTCAATATAAATCTCTTTTAGCATTATCAATTTTATTTTTTTTCTTAGGTAAGAATCAATTAGCAATATTACTTAATAAAAAACAAGCTAAAGTTGCATTCAATTTAAGTTCTGAATTTTCAATGCTATTAGCTCAATATTATATTTTAGGAAACTATGATACATTTAAAAAGCAAAAAAAATCATCTATAATAAAAGATATTATTTTTGTTAGTAATGATTTTGTTAGTAATATTTTACTTTCTATAAACTCTATATTTTCTGAATCTCTATTACTTTTAGTTATCTTAGCTTTAAGTTTGTTTTATTATCCAATTTCTTCGATAATCATCATTATATTATTAGCCGTTACTATTTTGATATTTAAACGTTATAATTATGTGGTTTTAAAAAAAATCAACAAAAATAGAATTCAAGACTATGATTCTAATATTAATAACCTTACTAACCTTATAAACGGATATTTATCAATAAAATCTTCTAACCTTCAAAATACTTTTTTAAATAATTTCAAGAAATCGAATCAACAATTGAATTCAAATTATGCAATACTACATGCTATAAGGATAAACACTAATAAGCAAACTGAAATCATTATGATTATTATTCTTTGCGGTATATATATGTATTTGCAGTTAATTCCCTCTCAAATAGATCTCATCCCTTTCTTGTCATTATTTACCGCTCTTTTATTTAAAGCCATACCTTCTATTAACAAATTGAATATTAGCATCGCTAATTTTAATTCGCATTTATATGCACTAGATTTATTAGAAAAGAAACTTTCTTCTATATCAAATCCAATCTCTAATACTTCTTCACTTACATTTGAGTCTTCTATTCAAATAAAAAATATATCATTCGCATATGAACAACCTCATTATCTTTTTAAAGACTTTAGTTTAACCATACAAAAAGGAGATTATATTGGTATTATAGGGAAGTCTGGAATAGGAAAAACAACTTTACTTAATATTATAGCTAAATTAATTTCGACGTCTTCTGGAGAAATTTACCTTGATAATACTTTAATAAATGATTCTAATAAATATAGTTATTTTAATTTAATAACATATTTAACTCAGAAGCCTTTTATATACGAAGGAAGCATTTTAGATAATATTCTCTTATCAAATAATATATATAAAAAAAATAAACTTGATTCTATTCTTAAAGCACTGGATTTAGACATTGCTATTAATAAATTACCTAATAAAATAGATAGTTATATTGGTATTGAAGGAAATACGCTATCTGGTGGTCAATTACAACGATTATGCATTGCCCGTGCTCTAATGAATGCTCCAAAAATTTTAATATTAGATGAAGCTACAAGTAATCTTGATAAAGGTACTGAAAAGAAAGTTTTAATCTTCTTAAAAAAATTCTCTTTACAACATAATACAACGATCATTTCTATATCTCATCATATTCATGAAAATGAAAATTTATACAATTCTATCATCAATTTAAACTATTATGAAAATTAGTATTATTACCATTACCTATAATAGAGCTCATTTAATTGGTCAAACTATTCAAAGTGTACTAGATCAAACATATCAAAATTATGAATTAATTATAATCGATGATGGATCAACTGATAATACTAATGAAGTAGTTGCTACATATATAAATAAAGCTCCAGAGCAAATCCGTTATATAAAAAGTCAAAAGTTAGGCATACCAAGTAAGTTAAGAAATATTGGTTTAAAAAATGCTACAGGTGAAATCATTTCTATCTTAGATTCAGATGATATTTGGCTTGAAGATAAACTTTATTATACTTATAACATTTTTAAAAAATATCCTGATGCAATGTTTATGTTCCATAATTTAAAACATTTTTCAACTCTTGAGAATCTTTCTTCTCCATACTATACATTAAAGCAAGATTTTTATAAAAACATTCTCAAAGAATTAATATTAGGTGAAATTTTAGCTTTTCCAATCTTTTCTATAAGATCTTCTTTAATAAAAGAAATCGGTTTTTTTGATGAAAGTATTATGGAAGGTCAGCATGATTTTATTATAAAAGCAGCTTTAAATCATAAATTTTACTATCTCAACAAACCTCTTACTCTTATGAGAAGACATGGTAGTAATTTAACTAAGAACTTTGATATAATTCATTCTCTAGATGCTATAAAAACTTTTGAAAACTTATTTAAATCAAAAAAAATTGAAACCAAATGGTATTTATTAGCTACAAATTTTTTAAATTTCAAAACAGCTAATTACTATTTATCAATTAATGATAATAAGAAAGGAATTCAACACTTAAATTCTATTCTAAATAACAATACCTTTTTTAATAAATGGTATATAAAAGCTATTTTTTTAAAATTAAAAGTATCTTAATATGAATGTCCCTTCAACTTTAAAAAACATCAACAAAAGATACTTTCCTAAACAATATGTTTTTTCTCCAGAATGGATCATATTAGGAGTTAACAATGTTTGTAATTTACATTGTAAAATGTGCGATGTTGGTACTAAAAATTTAGAATCAAATTTTGCTCAGAATTTAGTTGGGACTCATCCTATCAATATGCCTCTTGATTTGATTAAAAGAATTATTGATCAAATGGCTACTTATTATCCTAATACAAAATTAGGTTATGCATTTACCGAGCCATTAGTCTACCCTCATCTAGAAAAATCATTAGCATATGCTCATCAAAAAAACATTAATACTGCTATCACTACAAATGCACTTACATTAAAACAAAAAGCAAAAATACTTGCTCAAAATAACGTAAGTGATTTATTTATTTCACTTGATGGTCCTCAAGATATTCATAACGAAATTCGTGGTCATAAAAAATCTTTTCAAAAAGCAGTAGAAGGAATTAATGAGTTACTAAGCATTAATCCCAAGGCTTCTATTTCTATATTTTGTGTTATAACAGAATGGAATATTGGCTATCTAAAAACGTTTTTAGATTTCTTTAAAGATTTTCCTTTGGGACAAATTGGTTTTATGCATCCCAATTTTACTCCTCAACATATTGCTGATATGCATAATAAATCTTGGTTGCATACATATCCTGCAACTGCATCAAATGTTGATGAAATTAATATAGATAATATGAATGTTGATGCGTTATGGGATGAAATTCAAGATATCAAAAACAATAACTATCCATTTCCTATTCATTTTTCTCCTGAAGTACCTTCTAAAAAGAAATTACTTCAGTTTTACAAACAACCTGAACAAGTTCTAGGTAGAATGTGTAATGATGTTTTTACCAATATCATGATAAAATCTGATGGTAGTGTCATACCTGCTCATGGTAGATGTTATAATCTTACTTTAGGAAATATTCACCAGCAATCTTTAAAACAAATATGGAATGCTGATATTCTAAAAAAATTTAGATCTGATTTAATGTCAAACGGTGGTCTATTACCTGCTTGTAGTAGATGTTGTAGTGCTTTTTAATTATGAATACAAATAAAATTCTCATTTTCAATCCTCGTAGTGCCACTGCTAAACATAGAATTCCTAATTCTATTTTACAGGTAGGTGCCGCAATACACGGTCTTCATGATTATGTCTTTGTAGATGGTAATCTCGAAGATGATCCTTTACAGACTATTTCATCATATTTTGAAACCGGTGAATATAAATACTTTTGTTCTACTGTAATGCCTGGTCCTCAACTAAAACAAGCCATTCCATTTACAAAACAAATAAAAGAAAAGTTTCCTCATACTATCACCATTTGGGGTGGATACTTTGCTTCTAATCAGTATAAAGTTTCTTTGGATTCTGGTTATGTAGATTACATTGTAAATGGTCCTGGAGATCAAACATTTCCTAAATTAATAAATGCTTTAGAAAAACAGCAATACGACCAATTAATACTGATACGTAATCTTATTTTTAAAAATGAAAAAGGAACTATCGTACAAACTACAAAAGAAGCTTTATTAGATCAAGATACTTTACCTCGATTACCTTATGAGCACTTAAATTCTTTTTATCCATTAGATAATTATTTAGCAAAGACTTTTATGGGTAAAAAAACATTGGCATATCATTCTAGTATGGGATGCCCTTTCACGTGTTCGTTTTGTGCAGTTGTTCCTATTTATAATGCTCGATGGAAAGGTAGGTCTGCTGCTTCTATCTATAAAGATGTTGTTTTTTTTAAAAACTCGTATGGAATAGATGCTATCGAATTTCATGATAATAACTTCTTTACTTCTAAAAAACGTGTTTTAGAGTTTGCTAACCTCATTAAAAATGATAATATCAAATGGTGGGGAGAAGGACGTATAGACACTATTAATAAATATAGTGATGAAGAATTACGTTTAATGCAACAGGCAGGATGTACTATGATTTTTTTGGGTGCCGAAACTGGAAATGATGAAGTGTTGAAACAAATGAATAAAGGTGGTACACAAACTGGGAAAATGATCGAAGAATTTGTATTACGTATGAAAAATGTTGGCATTATTCCTGAACTCTCTTTTGTCTTAGGCCTCCCTGGAAAAACAGCAGCTAAAGTGTATGAACAAATTCTTTGGGATATTAATTTTATAAAAAAAATTAAAAAAATTAATCCTAATGCTGAAATCATAATTTACCTCTACAGTCCGGTACCTACAGAAGGATCTGAATTATATCAACAAATTATCGACGTTGGCTTTTCTTTTCCACAAACATTAGAAGAATGGATTGCTCCTAGCTGGGAAAATTTTGATTTGCGTAAAAATCCTTTAACGCCTTGGTTAACTCCTAAAATGATTGATACAATCAAAAACTTTGAAACAGTACTTAATGGTTATTATCCTACTGCATCAGATTTTAGAATTAAAGGCTATAAAAAGAAACTTCTAAAATTGGTTTCTGGTTATCGTTTTAAATATGGTTTTTATCAATTTCCCTATGAAATTAAAGCCTTACATAAAATATGGAAGTATCGTCAACCTGAAATAGAGGGTTTTTATTCTGAATAACATATGATCATACGCTCTTTCATAAAAAAGCTCATTCATCCATTTTTAAAATTAGGTTATGATTTATATCATTCAAAACCTAGACCCTATCATTATAAGCATCTAAAAGTGTTAATACATCCTGAAGTATTTTCACCTAAATTTACTATAAGTACAAAAATCTTATTAGAATATTTAGAGCCTCTTAACTTAAAAAAAACCTCTTTTTTAGAGCTTGGTTGTGGTTCTGGGATTATTTCTCTTTTGGCTGCTTCTAAAGGTGCAATAGTAACTGCTTCTGATATAAATACTATAGCATTAAAAGCTCTTAAAGAAGCTAGTAAAAACAATAATGTATCCATAAATACTGTATATTCTGATCTTTTTGAAAAATTTCATCAAAAACGATTTGACTATATTATTATAAACCCTCCTTATTATCCTCGCGATCCTCAAAATGATAAAGAACAAGCTTGGTTTTGCGGAACCAACTTTGAATACTTTCAAAAATTATTTCACCAATTACCAAATCATATTCATCAAAATAACGTGTTCATGATCTTATCTCAAGATTGTGATATTATACATATCAAAAAAATTGCAGCCAAGCGTGGTTTAACGTTAGATTGTATTTTTGAAAAAGTGGTTGCAAAAGAAAAGAATTTTATTTTTTCAATCAATTAAAAAAGAGAATATACAAAAGGAGAAATTACTGAGTTTTCTGTAAATACAACGATAGTTCCTAAAAGAAGTAAAACAATAATTATAGGTATCAACCAATATTTTTTTCGTTTCATCAAAAACTTTATAAAAGCTATAAATATTTGAGATTTATTCATATTATACTATTTAATATTTAAGGGGTTTCATAATCTATAATTTCCTTTTTATCTATCCACTCTGCTTTATAAATTGTTTTCTTATTAAACACTCTCATTATAATGGTAATAGGAGAGAAAACCAAATAATAAAGTATTGCTAAAATTATAAAAGAGCTTATTTGTCCTAATAATTCTCCTATAACAAACCATATAAACAATATCGGGAAAAATATTTTAGGGCATATCATCGTTATCCCTAAATTGAATAAAATAATCGTACTTAGTACTATCTGTTTGATATCCCAAACAAATCCGTTATTATAAATACTTAGTCCTAAAAAGCACAATAAAATCCCTGAAACTAAATATCCAAATTGTTTCTGTTTTATCGCTTTAATACTATTTTGCAGTATCTTATTAAATGTCTCTTTAATCCAATTCATGATTTTTATTTTGAATTAAATCTTTATGTGGTAGTACTTTTTCTTCTTTTTTTATAATGTAATTTTCTAATACTAATACATCCATATCTGTTTGATAAAAGCATTGCAATGCATCAACTGGTGAAGCTACTATCGGTTCTCCTCTTACATTAAACGACGTATTAATTAGAACAGGGCAAGCTGTCTTTTTTTCAAATTTTGTTATAACCTTATGCAATCTTACATTATCTTCTTTATCCAAGGTTTGTACTCTAGCTGTACGATCTTCATGAATACACGACGGAATTTTCGTCTTCAATTCACTTTCAAACGTAAACAGCATATATTTAGATATTCTGTCTACTAAAAACCATTCTTTAACTCTTTCTTCTAAAATTATTGGAGCAAAAGGTCTAAAACCTTCTCTTTTTTTAATACTAAGATTCACATGTTGTTTCATATCTTCAAATAATGGACTTGCTAATATACTCCTATGTCCTAAAGCCCTAGGGCCAAACTCCATTTTACCTTGAAACCATCCTACTATTTGTTTTTCTTCAAGAGCATTTGCAACTACATCGCTTAATCTTTCGTCATCTAACCGAGTGTAATTGATATTGTATTCTCTTAGTATTTTTTCTATCGCAACATCTGTATAACTAACTCCTAAATATATTTGATCCACTAAAGCGTCTTTTAAATATACTCTTTCATTTTTTAAATAATGATACCATCCTACATAAGCAGCTCCTACAGCTCCTCCTGCATCACCTGAGGCCGGTTGTACCCATACCTCTTTGTATATATTTTGCTTTAATAATTCTCCATTGGCTTTACAATTCAGAGCGACTCCTCCTGATAAGCATAATGTATCTAAGCCAGTTATTTTCTTTGCATAAATAGCTAACTTGATAATTATATCTTCTGTTATTGCTTGTATGGAACTTGCTATGTCGCAATAAAATTGATTCATTTCGCTTTCAGGAACTCTTGCTTTTTTTCCTAAAACTTCACCAAAACTTTTATTAATCATATAAATTCCTTTTTCAAAAGAAAAATATTTTAGATTAAGTTTTAATACTCCTTCCTCAGTATATGATACGATATGTTTTAATATAACATCTTTATAGATTGGGTTTCCATAGGGTGCTAATCCCATAAGTTTATACTCTCCCGAATTCACTTTAAAACCACAGTACATTGTAAATGCAGAATATAATAACCCTATAGAATGTGGATAATGCTGCTCTTTTATAATTTTTAATGTATTCTTATCTCCTATCCCTATAGTAGTACAGGCATGTTCTCCTACTCCATCTATAGTTAATATCGTACTTTTCTTAAAAGGAGAGGTAAAAAAAGCTCCTGCTGCATGTGACTCATGATGTTCTGAAAAAATGATTTTGCCTTCGTATGATAATTCTTTTTTTATCTGATTAGGAATCCATAACTTATGTTTAATCCATGAAGAAATTGTTTTTCTAAAAACATTAAATGTATAGGGTGTTTGATGTTGAAATGTCGTAATTATTCGTTCGAACTTTAAAAACGGTTTTTCATAAAAAACGATTAAGCCAACATTGACTATTTCTATTTCTTCTTCGGCTAAACAAAATGTAATTGCTTGTATCGGAAAAGATAAATCGTGTTTTACTCTTGTAAAGCGTTCTTCTTGTGCAGCAGCCACAATCTTACCATTTTTTAATAAACATGCAGCTGAGTCATGATAAAAAGCTGAGATTCCTAGCACATACATAATTTAAAAAATTTTATCGTTTAAAAATTCAAAGAGTGCTTTATGTCCATCGGTATTAAAGTGTGGATCATTTGCATAATAGAGTCTTTTCGTTATGGTATCTTTTTGTTTTAAAAATGGTAATGGATTTAAAACCGTAACGTTTTTATATCTTTTAAAGTCTTCTTTAGTTTTCTTATAAAATATATACTCTTCATTTTTTAGATTATCTAAAGTATTCATATTTGCTCCTATCATTCTCATATTTGATTGGTAATATGAATTCAATTGTATACAATGAGGTATAAAAACTATTTTTACAGAACTATTTGAAGGTATTTCATCCAAAAATAACTCCATTTTATCTTTCCACTGCTCATATTTCTCTAAAAAATCTTCTGTGAGTGTTACCGTTTTTTCTAAATATCTGGGATCTGCTTTAAAAAGAGTTTTCTGCCTTAAAGTATAATTTCTGTGATCAAATTCACCTTCTATTTTTATACGTTCATCTGAATCTTTGTGGGGTTGTTTTAAAAAAGAAAGTTTTCTGTTTATATATGCTACAGATACTAGGTAATCAGATATAGTCCAGTATGCATTGCGTATAAAAGATAAATTTTTCCAATTTGTCAAATGAGAAACATCCAACAAGTCATTTCCTACATAAACCTGATATATGATTGTTTTAGGAGTGTTTTTTTGCATTCTATTTTTTGCAAAAATGCGATGTTCATTTATACCTATACCTGATACAGAAGCGTTTAAAATAGTTTTATTTGGATAGTGGTTTTGTAATAAAGAAACATAACTACTATTAGCTGCTGAAAAGGAATCTCCGAAAACTAAAACGTCTGCATTTTTTTTATCAAAATTTTGATTTTTATTTAGTGCTATCCAAGAATCTTTATAAAAATCAATGATATAATAGCGATAAGACAATTCGAATAATAAGATCGTAACAAAAATGACTATTGTTATATTAAATATTATTTTTATAAGATTTTTAATCATTTATCGATCACATCTCTTTAAAGATTATTACATCCTAAATGTAAACAAAGTTTCAATTAATTCATTCTTTTTTATAGAAAACTATCGTATTTATAACGTGTTCTTTTTTTCAATTTTGCAATTCTATCCTTGTAATATGCTTTCAGTTCATCCACAAAGGTTAAAGGATTTTTATATGTCATCAAAACTTTATATAAATGCTTATTTTTGATCTTCTCTATTTCCTCCTCTTTTTTCTTTATTCGTTTTTTTAGAGATTTCTCTTTACTAGCAGCATCAATAGTTAGTGTTGTTTCTTTATATTTAACAGGTATTTCGTTTTTCTCTATAATAGCAAGACAATATTCTTGGAGTTCTTCTAAACTCCCTGTTTTGTATATAGTTATTAGATTCGTTGTTATTTGTGTCGCAATGTCCATCTGTTCGCTTTTAATAGAAAACTTATCTGGATGTATTTGCAACATTGTTTCTCTATAGAGCTTCTTTTTTTCTTTTTCTACAGCGTCATTTTTTTCATCTATAGTTTGATTTTTCTTTATTGAAATAACCTCTGTTGATTCTTTATAATTCTTCCCTCTACGTTTTTGTTCTTTCCGTTTTTCTTTTTTTGCTTGTTTTTGATTTTTATATAGAATCGTCAATTCTTGTGTTAGAATTATCTCATCCTCTAAATGATATCGAAGTGTATTTTCAAAATCTGCTAATTTATTACTCAATCTCGTCAATTCTACATCTAACAACTCTAATGTAGATTGCAATTCATTTAATTCTACAGAATGTATTATCTCATTATTAGTCTTCATAAAACCTTGATTTACTTTCGATTATTTATTCAAAAAAACCTTCTCAAATCAATGAGAAGGTTTTATACTCGTTCTTTATACTTATTGATTATTTCAATATATCAACCAATTGATCAAAGTTAACTTCTTGTTGAGTTCCTTCAGTCATATTTTTAAGTGTAAAAGTCTCATTTTCTATTTCTGATGTCCCAGCAAGAATAACATATGGAATATTTCGTTTATTGGCATGTCCCATTTGTTTCTTCATCTTTGATGCATCTGGATATAATTCAGAAATAATATTTTGAGCTCTCAATTTCTGAATTGCTTTCATACAATACAATCCTTCTTTATCTCCAAAATTGATAAATAAAGCTTTTGTATCCTGTGTTACTGTCGCTGGAAATAAATTTAATTCTTCTAGTACTAAATAAATTCTATCCAAACCAAATGAAATACCAACTCCACTCATATTTTTTAATCCAAAAACTCCCGTAAGATCATCATAACGACCACCTCCTCCTATGGATCCCATTTTTACATTTTCTGGAGCAGCAACTTCAAAAATAGCTCCAGTATAGTAGTTCAACCCTCTAGCTAGTGTTACATCCAGATCAAGTTTTGCTGTACTTAAAGGCATAGCATCAATAGCTTCTAGAATAAATTGCAATTCATTTACTCCTTTTAACCCTTCTTCAGAGTTTGCTAATAATTCTCTTAATTGAGTAATCTTTTCTGTAGCAGTTCCTGTAAAGTTAAATAATGGTTGTACTTTTAATAATGCCTCTTCTGAGATTCCTTTAGAAAGCATTTCTTTTTTAACTCCTTCTTCTCCAATTTTATCAAGCTTATCTAATGCAACAGTAAAATCAATTAATTTATCACTCGCTCCAATCACTTCTGCTATTCCAGATAAAATTTTACGATTATTCATTTTAATCGTAACCCCTTCTAGGTTAAGCTTTGTAAAAACAGTATCATATAATTGAACAAATCCTACTTCTTGCCATAAAGAATTACTACCAACAACATCAGCATCACATTGATAAAATTCTCTAAAACGTCCTTTTTGAGGTCGATCTGCTCTCCATACAGGTTGTATTTGGTATCTTTTAAACGGAAATTCAATTTCATTTTGATGTTGCACAACATATCTAGCAAAAGGTACTGTAAGATCGTATCGTAATGCTTTCTCAGATAAAGAGTTTGAGAATTTTGCTAAATTCCCTTCTTCAAGAGCTTTTAAATCTGCTTTTTTTACCTTATCACCACTATTAAGAATCTTAAAGATTAGACGGTCTCCTTCTTCTCCATATTTACCTAATAAGGTATCGCTATTCTCAAAACTTGGTGTCTCTATAGGATGAAAACCAAACAATTGAAATTGTTGTCTAATGGTGTTCATAATGTACGAGCGTTTAGCCACCTCAACAGGTGAAAAATCTCGTGTTCCTTGAGGGATTTTCGGTTTTTGTGCCATATCTTTTATTAAGATTGCAAATATCGAAAAAAGGGTTTAAAACATCGTATTAGAGAATGATTTTTATTTTACTGCGAAAAAAAAAAAATAATAAGTAACTTTTACATCACTTTGTAGTCATATACTTGAAACCAAAATCAACTTACTATGTTTTCTCTTTTCCGTGAAAATGTTCGTATTGCCTTCGATTCTATTCGTGGCCAAGTGTTACGTACATCTCTTACTGTATTTATTATTGCAATAGGAATTGCAGCTCTCGTTGGTATTTTAACTGCTGTAGGAGGTTTGGAAAACACTATCTCTGGTGATTTTGCGTCCATGGGATCCAACACTTTTTCGCTTCAACGATACAAATTCAGAACAGTTCGTCGAGGTCAACGAGAAAAAATTAATCCGGCTATAAGTTATCGCAATGCAAAAGAATTTAAAGATCGTTTCCAATATCCTTTGGCCAAGACATCTATTGCTTTTACTGGTACTAGCAGAGCTGAAGTTAAATTTGAAAGTAAAAAAACAGATCCAGAAGTAAGAGTCTTAGGAGTTAATGAAAATTATCTAGATAACTCTGGTATTAAAATAGATAAAGGACGTAATTTTACTTTTTTTGATATTCAAAATAACACACGTGTATGTATCGTAGGTTCTGATTTTGCAAATGGTATTTTCAAAAACACCAATCCCATTGATAAAGTTATTAGTATTAGAGGTGGCAAATTTAAAGTAATAGGTGTTTTAGAAAGTAAAGGTTCTACATTTGGGAATAATCAAGATTTACGAGTTATGATTCCATTACAAGTTGCTCGTTCAATATTTACATTACCAAATATCAATTACAATATCAGTGTTAAAGTAGATGACAAAGAATACATGGAAGGAGCACAAGATCAAGCTATTATTACTTTCAGAAACATTAGAGGTCTTAATCCTATAGAAGAAGATAACTTTGGGATAGAACGTAGCGATGATTTACTAAATCGTATTGCTAATATTACTCAATACTTGTATTTTGCTGCTTGGATCATTAGTATCATCACCATTTTTGGTTCTTCTATAGCTTTAATGAATATTATGCTTGTATCAGTTACTGAAAGAACAAGAGAAATTGGTGTACGCAAATCGCTAGGTGCAAAACGCAATACAATAGCAATGCAATTTTTTATGGAAACATTAATTATTGGACAAATAGGCGGTGTAGTAGGGATATTGTTAGGTATATTATTTGGTGGAATTGTAGGTGCAGCTGCTAGTTTTGTTTTCACCATGCCATGGGAAGCAATTATTTGGGCAACAGCAATTACCATACTTGTTACGATCATAGCAGGAAGCTATCCTGCACTAAAAGCTGCTAAACAAGATCCTATAGAATCCTTGAGATATGAGTAATTTAATATAGTATGTGTTCTTATTATTATAGTAATAATTCGCATAACTCAAAAAACAATGTTCCATTATACTTAAGTCATATTTTTGAAGGTTATTTGCATAAACTTGAGGGAAAAACTAATCAAGAGATTGAAATTATGAAAGATAAAGACTTCGATCGTTTATTTTTAAAAAAGCAATAAAGGTCTTATCGTAATACAAAAAACTGCTTCAGTAATGAATAACATCGTAACTGAAGCAGTTTTGTTTTCATAATACAGTATCTTTGATGGCTATAATACATTCATTAATCATATTCTTATATGAAATCCATCGCTCAGTATATAGATCATACTAATTTAAACGCTATTGCTACTCCTTCTGATATTAAACGCTTATGTGATCAAGCTATTTCAAATCAATTTTATGCTATTTGTATTCATGATTATCATGTCTCTTTAGCTAAAAAAATATTATTGAATACTTCTATTAAGATAGCTACAGTTATAGGGTTTCCATTAGGTGCAAATACTACTGCTTCTAAAGTTTTCGAAGCAAAAAATGCTATTAATAATGGTGCAGATGAAATTGATATGGTTCTTAATATTGGGGCTTTAAAAGCAGGTGATTTTGATCAAGTTTTAAATGATATTTCTTCTGTTAAAAAAAGTATTGGTTCTGCTATTTTAAAAGTCATATTTGAGAATTGTTATCTTACTCCATTTGAAATAGAAAAAGCTTGTTTATTATCTATTGAAGCGGGTGCTGATTACATAAAAACCTCTACTGGATTTGGTGCTTCTGGAGCTACTCTTGATGATATCAAACTCATGAAAAAAACCGTCGGAAATTTAATTTCAATTAAAGCTTCTGGTGGTATTAAAACCAAAGAAATGGCACTATCTTATATTGATTTAGGAGTAACTAGAATTGGGACTTCTTCTGGGATCAATATTATCAAATAATATTTTTTATTCCTACAATTATTCTAGTAAAATACTAAGGGATACATATTTGTGTATTTCTTAAAATAAGAATATTCTAAAAGCAACTTATAAACTTTAGTATGAAAACATATACTGTAAATTTGGATTTACCACCAGATAAACGTTGGGAATTTTTAAAAGATCATACAATCGCTATTAATAATTTATTCAATTGTTATCTGAATGATTTTAAGGGTGAAGAATTTATCTTTGAGCATGTATTAGCTCATATAAATCATATTATACCTAAAGAATATTTAGAGGAAATAACTTACATCTCTTCTATATGTTCATTTACTGCTGATGAGATACTAATCGCTAATTTATATTACGACATACTTAAATTTTATTTTGGTTGTACTGCATTTGCTGTCTACAATAATACTCAAATGTTGCATGCAAGAAATTTAGATTGGCATACTGTTAATGATTTACTTAGTAAACATTCTTGCATTTTTAATTTTACAAAAAATAACAAAGTCATTTATAAAACTGTAGGTTGGCCAGGTTTTATAAGTGCTTTATCTGGAATGAGACTCACCTCTTTTTCGCTTACACTTAATGCAGTTTTAAGTAATGATTCTCCACAAATAACAATGCCAATTTCTTTTTTACTTAGGGAAGTATTAGCTACATGTAGTACTTATGAGGCAGCTAAAATAAAACTAGAAGAAACTTCTATTATTTCTGATTGCTTGATATTACTTTCTGGAACAACGGAAAATCAAATGTCTGTTATTGAACGTACTCCTACTCGTTTTTCAACAAGAGTTTCTAGGTTACCTTATATTGTAGTTACGAATGATTATAAAGATCTAGAGAACCATACTAATGACATAAATCTGTTACAAACTACTTCCTGCTATCGTTATGATACAACTCTTACTCTTTTACATCAATCTATTCCTAAAAACGAAAAGGAGTGTTTTTCTATTTTATAACATCAGGATATACAATTACCAATTACTGTACAACAAATGGTTTTTGATATTCACAAAGGCGAAATATATTTAATCACTGTATAATGTACTATATAAATTCATCAATATGAAAAAATTAAGTTATTTACTATTATTCTTCATCTTTCAATTAAATGCTCAAATAACGATACCTTATTATCAAGATTTTGAAAATGATAATTTCTATTTTGACATACAAAATATAGGTATGGAAGTTGCTACTCAAAATTTACCGACTGGAGTTGACCAACAAGAAACATACTGTATTGAGTCTGGTGAAGTTGCATCCACAAATCAAATTCAACAGTGTTATCTACAAATAGTTGATGAAGCAAAAAGATACAGTTGGGATTTATCTTCTGATCATCAAACAAGAAACGATAATTCTTTAAAGCTAACAGTTCATGATAATGATATTCCAAAAATGGGAGGAGATCCTGATAGTAGGACAAGATCCGAAATTGTTTTTAGAGCCCCAGCTGCCCAAAAATTATATTATAAATGGGATATTTATATTCCAAATGACAATGAATTTATTGAACAAAATGTACCAGGGTCATATCACCGATTATTTCAACTGAAACCACAAGGAAGAGATACGAATGGTAATAAATATAATATAACAGCCAATACAATAGCTGCTTTAGATTATCTATATAAGCCAAATGCAGCTACTGATGATCTTAAACGTAATTTACATTTTTACGTCGATCCTCCTTCTATATATAAAGATAGAGTTCATCAATCAATCACTAATTATGATTTTACATCAAATCGTAAAAGAATGCTTATTAAAGATGGTATTGAAAAAGGTAAATGGAATACTATAATTATGAAAATACGATCTTCACATCAATCCAATGGCTATTTCCAAATATGGGTTAATGGTAATCCTGTTGTCATTACTGGATACCGATATAATGATTTTACATATGATGCTTCTATAAATTTTGATACTTCAGTAGATGCTTCTAAGCTATTTTCAGAAAACTTAGTTATGACTAATGATGATGTTCCTATACCTGTAGAATATGGAATTAAACTTGGTCATTATAGACAATTTTTAACTTCAACTACTTCTGTTTATATTGATAATTTTAGTATCACAGAAAATTACCCTCTTTCGATTCCTACATTTACACAATTAACTCCGGACTACTGTGAAAAAACATTAAAAATAGAAGACATGCATATTTCTTGTACACCTATTGTCAACGCAACTAATTATACTTTTCATTTTACTTCTGATGATTTACAAGAATATCAAATTGAGAGTTCTTCTCCTGTCATAGATCTTAGAAATAACCCTTTACTTATTCCTAACAAACGATATGCTGTAAAAGTAAAATCAAGAGGGGATAATTTTAGTTTTGATTATGGTAACACTTGTTATATGAGAATGCCTAGGTATACTAAAATATCAACTGATGACTGTAATATGTTATCACTAAGCAATGGGAATACATTAACATGTTATGGTTTTTCAAACACGTCAAAATATCGATTTAGATTTAAAAATAGTGCTAACGACTATAAATGGATTGACAGTGATTTTAACAGTATTACTATTCCCGTTGATCCTTATTTTTCAACTGGCTCGTATGAAGTACAAGTTAGAGAACTAGATACTGATTATGGAGAAGCTTGCACTTTTAATTTTGTTTCTTCAACTATTGGAAGTAAAGTGTCTGAAGGAAAAACATCTTTTATATACCCTAATCCATTTAAAAATAAACTTAAGTTACCAATAATTCATGATGCTATAGCTACTCTAAAGATTTTAAATTTAAAAGGTACTACTGTTTTTTCTTCAGAAATTAGTAAGAAAACTGACAGTATCGATTTAAGTTTTCTTACTAATGGTTTTTATTTTCTCTCTATTGAAGGTCAAAATACTTTTATATACAATAAAATAATTAAGCACTAAAGCAAAAAATAATAAGTCATTTAAAACATGTTTTAAATGACTTATTATTTATATATTCTATATGTTTTTCTCCTAATTTCTAATAAACTATTATTTAGAGTAATTATATTCGTCTACTAGTCCAAAGAAATCATTTTTGAAATTATCTTCCAAACTATTTAAATTAAACAATACTCCTCTCCAATCTAGATTATTATACATTATATTATACTTAAAACTTCCGATCCCCTCATTCTTTTGAATTCTAAAACCTAGTCCAGAATTATCGGGATTATACCCTACATATTTCAATATATTATGGTGCATTATTACATTTGTATTACTAACTATTTTATTTGAATATGAGTTTTGCAGTTTATTAGCACTAATAGTTAAATCTGTTATATTATTTAAATCTATACCTCTATTACATCCATTTACACCTGATTTAAAAACGTTATTAATAATGTTGAAATTTTCTTGAATCACTGGTGGATTATCATAATTATAAACCCAACTACCTTCATTATCAAAATAATTGTCTTTTATAGTCCAATTAGAGAAACCATTTGCTTCAGTACTACCACCTGTTTTAACAAAAAAGACACCAGTACTATAATTATTTCTATATGTACTACGACCGTTAAGTGGTATTGTTTTAATCGTATTACCTATTATTTTTATATGATCTACTATATTCCCTGAGCTTAAGACTCTTGAATATACTCCATTATCAACATCTTCAATAACGTTGTTCTGAATTAATAAATTATGCACACTATAATCAAATCTTATACCTATAGAAGCTCTTTTATCATCCAGCGCGCTTATCCGATTATTTAAAATCATAATATCTTTGGCTTTAAATAGTTTTACACCTGTACTATTTATACCTTCATTATTATTGTTTATTACTCTTCCATGTAACATGATTGTGTTATTACTAATGACTAACCCTTTAATTTCGTCATTACTATTTTCAGAATACACACCGTGTCTTACTCTTTCTAAGTGGTTATCTTTTATTGTTATGTTAGCTATTTCAAAATTTTTATCTTCTTCATTTCCTATATCTATTCCAGAACCTCCATATATTTTACAATTCTTAATAATCGAATTTTTAACTGTAAAATTTATCGTACTTCCCAAAGGAATTCCAGCTATATCGTCTGGATCATCATTATTTATTTCATCAATTATCGAATTTTTGAGAGTTACATTTGTGCAGTACCAGAAATGTAAAGGAGTCCATATATAATCATTAAAAGAATAAAATCTATCAACAATTATATTTTCTGATTCATAAAAACGAACTCCTTCTATTCTTGAATCATATAAACGCATGTTTTCTACATAAATATTTTTACTATGTTCTATAGTCATAGCTTCATACTGTCCATCCAAATCATTATAATTACTAGAGTAATTAAAGATATCAACATCTTTAAATTTTAGGTTAGTTACATTATCAAACCTCAATAAATTAGCTATATAATTCGAGCTATTATCTTTTAACCCGTATGATCGTAATTGCCCCGTATCGTTTCTCCAATTACCATCAAATTTGAATCCTGAAATTATTATATTTTCATTATTTGCATCTTTATTCTTAAAGATTGTTGTTGGATAAAAAGTTGATCTTGTTTCATACGTTTCAGTACCATCAGCATTAACACTAACTAAGACCTCCAAGTCTTCTATATTTCTATGAGATCTTAGTGTAGTTTCACCATTCCCTATCAATCTACTATTACTAGGGAGTGCTATAGTTTCATGTATATCATAAACTCCATTCAAAAAAAAGATATTTCCAACAGTTGTAGTAGCTATACTAGATATTGCTTGACTTATACTATTTGAGTCATCAATTCCATCATTAACAACAGCACCAAACCATTCTGGATATACTTCTAGGTTCGCTAATGCTATTGTAGTTGTTGGCATTACAGTTTCAAATATTTGGTAAGGTTCAGCTATAATCGTTCCTGCTATATTTAATGTAATGGCATTATTCATTTTTAGTTTACCTCCATTATAGAAGTTAAGTACGATTCCTTTTGGTATGCTAAAATCATTAACGATTGTGACTTCGCCTTTAATCGTAATTGTTCCTTCTCCATTAAGCAATGCTATTGCATCACTTAAAACACGGTTTACATTAGGGTTTTGAGGATCTATGTCTGCTTGGATACCTCCATCAATTACACATTCTGCTGATGTTTGTCCAAAAGCAAAAGTAGAAATTAACATTACTAAAATTATTAGTTTTTTTTTCATTTTTAAAACTTGTTTTTTGATTGTTTTCTTAATTAAACAAGTTCGTAATTTAATGATATTTCAGTTTCTTTTACTTTATTTCACATCTTTTTATTTGAAATAATTTTATAGAAAAACTAATCGTAATTATTCTCAAGAGTAAATTATGTTTAGTTATCTTGCAATAACAAGTAAGAGCTCTTATAAAATTTTGTATTCTATATGAGCTCTTATTAATTACTGATATAAGTATATTCCTTTTTTATGATTTTTAGATTTTAATCTTAATTTTCTTTTCTCTTCTGTTGTCAATTTTTGATATTCTCTATGCGGTATAATAATTAATGATTTTGAAACAAGAAGTTTGTTATTTTCTGAATTTAAATCGTTTAAGATTCTTAATTTTCCTTTTGTGTAAAATTGCCCTGAATAACTTTTCTTTTCCCAATGAAAAATATCACCATCGTTTTGTCTATTATTTTTAATGAGGTATTTGTCTGAGTTAATATAATATTCTAATTGTGGGGTTTGAGATATTATTATATAAAATAGAAAAGCAATCATAGGAAATATCATTCCTCCTATTAAAAGGTTTTTTCTCTTTTTAAATTCTTTCCAAAATGAAATTATTAATAGTGCAATAGGAACCATTACTGGCATTATATATGGATGTATTAAACTTTTTGAAATAGTAAAAAATACAGGAGTCCATATAAGCCATAACAATAAAAACAATTTCCACTCATTAATTATAATTTCTTTTCGTTTGTTCCATAATTTTATTATTAAAATTTGTATCCACGGTATGGCAAAGACTAAAAGAAAAAACCATACCATCCCTAATGGTTGAGATTTAGGAAACCCATATTTATCACCTTTCCATTCACTATCTATAAATCGTTTAAAATGCTCTCCTATAATAAAATAATCAAAAAAACCAGGTGTTTTTATTTCTGCTATATAAAACCAAGGTATTGCAATTATCCCTACTATAAAACTCCCTAAAACTATTGGAAATTTACTCCATACTTCTTTTAGTTTTTTTGTTATAAATAGCCATAATATAATAGGTGGTAATGTTAAAACTATAATTATAGGTCCTTTTGATAACATTCCTAAGCCTATCCCTATAAAAAACAGAAAACTCCATAGATTATTCTTTCTATCTTGTCGCATTGTTTCCCAATAGGATACCATAACTAAAACCACACTAAATGTTAAAGAGACATCTGTAGAAACTACTCCTACATGAATTAAGAATTCTGGTATCGTTAGTATAATAAAACCTGGGAGTAAAAATGGTAACCCTTCTCTTTTTGCATATTTACCAATCATTAATACAATTCCTATACTTATCATTAAATATGGTAACCTGCTCGAAAACTCATGAACTCCTAATAATTTAAAACTAATCGCTGTTAACCAAGTAGACAATGGTGGTTTAGCCCAAAACGAAACTCCATAATCAATCTGCAATGTTATCCAATCGTTTGTTTCATACATTATCCTAGCAATTTCGGCATATCTTGCTTCAGTTTTATCCATCAAAGGAATTGCATAATTAAGGTATCCTCTGAATATTAATAAGAAAATGACTAATAATGTAACTATTGATATTTCTTTATAATGCCATTTCATTACGTACTTCTTTTATTTCTCCATATTCATTTTTATATCGTTTTTTGATATTAATTAAATCAATCCATAATTTAAATACATACCATAATTCGACTTTGGATCCATCTGTATCAATCCATGATTTTAAAGGCACTTCTTTTGAGAATTTGCATACTTTATTTTTACCGTATTTAAGTAGTAATCTGTGAAATATCTCTACATCAAAAAGCCATTTAGATATAAAACGTTCTCTAAAAATATAGCTAGCTAATTTCTTATCCATTACTTTACATCCGCATTGGGTATCATATACGCTCAACCCTAACTGTTTGGATATTAAAGTAGCTATGACTCGACCTATTATAAAACGATATGTTTTACGATCTATTCGTGTATCAATTTTTGCTATTCTTGATCCAAAAACGAATCGTACACTTGCATTGATTCGCCTATGTAGTAGTAAACATTCACTTAATGATGTAGATAAATCTGCATCTAAAAAAGCGATATTATCATATTCATAATTTTGATAACAAAACTGCATACCTTCTCTCACAGCTGCTGCTTTTCCTTGATTTTTTTTTAAAATTTTCACTACAACCTTATTTATAAACAATTGTTGTAGTTGTTGCAGCATTATTGCTGTTTGATCTGTAGAACCATCATCTACAAAACATATTAAAACTTCTTCATTATTTCTAAGAAACCTCCTGTACTCTATCATTTTTAAACGATTAGTTTCATTATAACATGGTATGACAATGCATAACTTTAGGGTAGTAATCATATAATATTAATTTAGTGTAGCTATGCTTTATAAGAGTATATATTAGTAAAACTACATCGATATCTTTTATGTAAGAATCGTCATCCCTCGAGTTCTATAAAAGTGTTATAATCGATGTAGTTAAAGGTTATTTTATATTATTTTAAAGTGTTTTTTAGCTATAAATAATCCTGTTATGGGAGGAATAGCCATTCCTAAGTGAACCAATTCTGCAGTAAGATGTGGAGCTGCTAACTCTGGTATAAAAGGAGTACCAATCCAAAAAGGTGCATAATATCCTATCATTAGAACCAAAGCTATTTTCCAAGTATTGGAAGTTCTCCATTTAGGATTTCCAAAAAATAGCATTATAAAAACAAGCATTGCTATGATATCTCCTATGGCTTCTCTGAAAGCATGATACCACGCATGGTACTTTCCTTTTGTAAATTCTGGGATTAACATATAGGTTTCATCTCCAATATGCGTTAATGTTTGCCACCAACTTTTGACACCTATTAGTATTCCAGTAATGACCAAAACTCTTGCTATATATAAATCTATACTTTTCATTAAAACATACTATTCTTTTGAGTTTGTATTGAACTTGTGTAGCTCAAAACTAAAGCAGTTTTAGGTACCAAAAGTTTTAAATAAGTTCAGAATACGTATTTTGAACCTCTATTTCTAATAAAATCCTCATCAAATAAATAAAACTATAACAGTCAGTTATTTAGAATCATTCTTATTTATTTTTTATCAAATAAAAAAACGTTCAGAATGCGTATTCTGAACGTTTGAACCTTTTATTTGATATTTATTTTAAAAATTACATTAGAATAAATTTCTTTTTAAATTGTGTTGGGGTTATTCCTTTTACTTTTTTGAATGTAGTATTGAATGATGTTTTTGAACTAAATCCTACTTCTAATGCAATCGCTAATATTGTATAATTTTTATATTCATCTTTTTGTAAATATTCTATAAATTTTTCTATCCGATAGCTATTTATAAAATCTTGAAAATTTACTTGCATGTGAATATTAAGAATTTCTGAAACATGCTGTCTTGGAATATTTAACTTTTTTGCAACCTCAATAACAGAAAGTGTTTTATTTAAAAACATTTTATCATCACTCATTAATTTTATTAATCGATTTTTATGTTTTTCTATATCTTCTTTTTTGAGATTTGACGTTTTATATTTCGCACATTTTAATTTTGGTAAAATTTCTTTTGGTGATTCTAAAAGTTTATAAACAACATAATAGAATAAAAATGTAAATAATAGTATAAGTCCATAACTCTCAAAAATTGAAGGCGCCCCATTATTTTTCACATCAATCATCGAAATGATTTTATCCAATAAAAAAATCAATCCTAATGGAATTAGAAAAAACAACAACCATTTATCTTTATTATTTCTTATGATATCATAAATTGCAATTGAGATATACCCTATAAATATAGACTCTACTGCAAACTCTATAATTTCGTAAGATAAATTTCCTTTAAGATTCATTACTGACTCAAAAATTTCAACTCCTACTGTTAATATATATGGAATGAAAAATAAATAATCTTTTTTAGAAAATTCTTGTTTGCCTGTTTGATAGTATTTCACAAACAAAAAAAGAAATGTAATTACTAAACATTCGTGAAAGAAAAACCAATCTGTATTATCAGCAAATAGATTATAATCATCATCTCCTAATGTATATAGAATAACTGATATAATACTACCTAATAATAACCAATAATTGGGAGGATTATAATTTTCTCTTTTTTTTTGTAATATAAATATAAGAAAAGCTCCTTGTAACAAAGCTACTATCTGTATTGTCTGTAACATATAAAACTAATTCTATCATAATCGCGAAAAACTACGGTTTTATTGTACTGAAAATTTAATAATTTCTTTATTTTTTTAAAATCTTTGTTTCTATTTTTTCGATTTTCTTATAGAATAGAGGCTTACTAGTGAGATACCATTTTAATTTAAATCCAACTTCTGTAAATTTAAATCCTGCTGCTGTAGCTGATGCTATATTACTATGTTTTCCATAAAGACTAGCTCTTAATCTGTCTGAGAACTGATATCCTAATTCTCCTTCAATTCTAAATGTTGTCGATTTTTCTTCATTCTCAATAAATTGATAACCTGCTGCTGCGTTGGCTCTATAAAACCAGTAAGCTTCTTTTTCTGATGAGTTCTTAATTAAATCTGCAAATATTTCGACTACATTAAACCTAGATGGGCTAAAATAAATTTCTGGAACTTGATTATCAAAACTGATGTATTGATAATTGAATCCAATTTTTGTACTCGGTCTTCTTAAAATTTTATAATATAAGGATGTAAAAAGTAAATTCCTTTTATTTTCATCAGATTGAGTTGTATATATATATTGCGTATACCAACCTAAATTAAAGTTTGTATTTAGATTATAATTTATAATATAATTATTCATTACAATTTTTCTATCAACCAGTTCTGCATTAAAATCCTGTAATTCTTTACTATACCCTATTTCCAGGTTTTGTAATTTAAAAGGTTTTGCTTTTATAAAAATACTTGTTAGTAATTGCGAGTAATCATTTGTTGAACTATTAGCCTTCAAAACTCCTAATTCTCCAACAATAGATATATTTTTTGTCAACTTATAATTTCCTCCTAAAGTAAAATTATTTGAAGTTGCTTTATGATCATTTTCTGGTTTCTTATTTCTAGTTGTCCTATATATGTACTTACCTGTAAATGTTAATTTTGTAGAAAAAGGAATTTCTGTTTTTAATAAAAAACTCCAAGCTTCGTTATCTCCATTATCTATCGTATATGATGTTTTATGTTCTACAAAAGGACTGTATTGTAGATTTAATGTTTTAATTAATTTTTGAGCATCTCGTTGCTCTGGATAAAAACGTAATGTCTTATATGCATATGTTAAACTAGCATAAGGATCATTTACAGCTCTATATGCATTTGCAATCCCTAGGTTACCATCAAACGATGTAGAATCGTTTGCAAGTATTTTTTGATAATTTTCTATACTTTTATCAAAATTACTAGTGTACATACCTAAACCAGATTCCATAGCCAATACCTTAGAATGATTTGGATATTTTTTATACAATTCATTAATTTCTTCTCTAGCTTTCACATATTTGCCATTCCATATCAAAGCTTGAATATACCGTTCTTTTACATTTAAGGTTAATAAACTATCTTTTTCATATGGTTTAACCGCAATCAAAGCTCCTTCAGCAATCTTTAGAGCTTTCTTTTCTTTGTGCATTTTATGAGCTATTAGTGCTAATCCATTCAAGGATAATATACTATCACTCTTCTTAACTCCTAATTGTTTATATAAAGATTTAGCTTCTTCAAATTTATTAATAGCCATATAAATATTAATTTTATTAAGCAATGTATCTTTATCTCTAGGGAAATCTTTAAGGTTTTTATCTAACATTTGATCGGCTAAATCGTATTCACGCTTTTGTGCCAGTTTTGAAGCATATCCTAATCGTATATACTTTCTTGAAATTAATGCATTTGGATTTGCAGGAATGATCAATAATGCTTCATTAACACGTAGTAATGCTTCTTCATATTTTTTAAGATTAGATAACGTATTTGCATACCCTAAAACCGCAGGAAAACTACTTTTATCTTCATTAACTAGCTGTTTATAGAAACCTTCGGCCTTCTTAAACTCTTTATTCCATAACAATGACTCTGCATAATTTAATTTAATCTCATAATCATTAGGATATTCTTTTTTCAATTCTTCAAAAATACTTATTGCTCTTAATGCATTACCATTTAAACCTACTGCCCTACCATAACATAATTTAGCTGTTTTATTAGATGGGTATGTTGTCAGAATTTTTTCAAAAAATAGCGATGCTTCTTGATATTTCCCAGTTTCTAAGTAATTAAAACCTTCTTTCATATCCTGAGAAAATCCAATGAAGTATAATAAGGAAAGAAGTGAAAACCATAATTGTTTTTGAGTCATCTGATGATTTTTTTGATCGTGATTACCGTTTATTAAGTTACTAAATCTAATCTATTGTATTCTAATATTTTACAGTTTTATTGAATTATTATTTTTGTAGTAATAATCCTACTAAAAATATATTAAATTATGTTAAAAAAACATAGATAGGTTCATATAATCGTTGATTAACCTTATTAAGCATTTAATCCTTATAAAGTTTACGGATTAACCATTGAGCAAATTCAAAAAACCATTCTAAATTTACAACTAACTGAAACACAGATATTAAGATCTTTTATTTCTAGTATAAAACATTTTTTATTCCCCAAGTCTAAAAAACGTGATTATACATAAAAACGATTGTTTAACTATAAAAATGAAAAAAAACAAAAAACATCCTTTTACCCATTTACCAAATTGAACATTTACATAAAAACCTACTTATGAGAAAAAAAATTACTGGTATAATTATTCCTTGTTATAATGAATATAAAAGACTTCCTGTTGAAAAATTTAAATCGTTTATAAGTGAAGATAATTCATATTATCTATGTTTTGTCAATGATGGAAGTAATGATGATACAAAAACGTTATTAAATCGTTTACAGAAATTTAATCCATTAAAGATTAAAGCTATTCATCTTGAAACTAATAAGGGAAAAGCCGCAGCTGTAAGAACAGGTGCTCAATATTTTAACACATTACAATATATAGATAATGTAGCTTTTATTGATGCTGATTTATCTACATCGTTGAAAGACCTTGATGCTTTAGTGACAAAACTAAATCATAATGAAAATTTATCTATGATATTTGGATCAAGAAAGGGAGAAACATCTAATAATATTAAACGTAATTATTTCAGAAAAGCGTTTTCATCTATAGTTAGTTTCTTCATTAGATTTATTTTGGGATTGCCAATTCAAGATACTCAATGTGGAGCTAAGGTCTTTAAAAGAGAAATTGTTCCTGAAGTGTACAACAAAAGTTTTTTAAGTAAATGGTTATTTGACGTTGAGATTTTCTTACGATTAAAACATCATTTAGGAAAAAAGCAATTGGTACAATCAATTAAAGAAGAACCATTAGAAAACTGGATTGAAGTAGAAGGTTCAAAAATATCTTTAAAGGATTCTTTATTAATTCCTTTAAACTTATTCATGATTTGGATCGCTTATTTCAGGTTCAGAAATCGTAAAAAAAGTGCGTCGTCTATTTATTCACTTAAAACAAATTACTTTATGATACAATAATTACTATTCGTCCTAACTTGTCCCCCACTCGTCGAGTTTTAAACGTAAACCCATGATTCTAAATTGATATTTGCAATATAACAATTCTAAAAAAAAAAATATCATGGCTTTAAAAATTACTAATAATCAAGGGATTTTCGAAATTAATGGAAAATTAATATTTGAAAATGTAAAATCATTGCAAAATTATTTTGAATGCTTAATAGAGCAATCAGATTCTTTAATCATATCAATCGAAAAAGTCAAAAAGATTGATGTATCTGGTGTTAATACCTTAGCTCTATTGTATAGAAAGGCAATGAAAAAAAATAAAATACTATCTATCATCGGTAAAGAAAATAAAAATATTCAACAGGTTTTTAATCACACTAAAATGAATTTCATTTTAAGAAACGATTTTGTTTAATCTTTAAATTCTATACTTATGAGCACTTTACAAATAAACAATAAAATGGGAACTTATGAAATAGAAGGAGATTTTACTGTTAAAAACTCCTCTATTGTCAGAGAAAAATTTAATTACCTATTAGATCATTATGAAGAGGTTATCATGTGTCTTTCAAAGGTTACAAAAATTGATAATTCAGCACTTTGCGTCTTGTTAGAAATATATTCTAAAGCCAAAAGAAGAAGTAAGATTCTTTTTGTTCTTGGTAAAAAGAATCAAAATATTAAAACCATGTTCGTCGAAAGTCAAATGAATTATATCTTCAAAAATGATTATTACTAATATAACCAATACGATTATAAAGACACTTACTCCTGAACAAAAGTTTATGATTAGTGTGATTCTTGTCAATGCAGGAAATTATCTTTATAATTTAATTTTAGGGAGAATTCTTGGTCCAGAACAATTTGCAGATGCTGCTGTATTGATTACATTTTTGTTGGTGTTGTCTTTTGCTGCCATGACCTTTCAATTAGCAACTGCAAAGTTTTCTGTATTATTTACTAATGATGTTTTTAAAACTTTTATTAATATCATTTATAAATATGCCACTATTATTGGTGTTTTTATCGGCATTGCAATTATTGCTTTTGCTCCAGAATTACAAATGCTATTTAATACACAATCTAATTATATGTTTATTATTTTTGGAATAGGCGTTCCTATTTATTTTTTAATGAGCGTTAATAGAGGTATTTTTCAAGGAAATAAGAAGTTTGATAGTCTTGCTGTTACTTATCAAAGTGAAATGCTAAGCCGATTAGTCTTTACGCTATTATTTATTTATTTATTAAATATACAATCTTCTATAGTTATTGCAATAGGGATTTCAATCTCGTTTATTTTTGGTTTGATTCCTTTTCGGTCAGAAAACATATCTTTTAAAATTAAAAAGAATTTATCTTCTGGCGATCATAAAAAAGTAGTTACATTTTTTGTTTTAACTGCTTTTTATGAACTAACTCAGATTTTGATTAATAATAGTGATATCCTTATGGTTAAACACTATTTTGATTCTTATAATGCTGGTCTTTATGCTTCATTAGCTCTTATTGGTCGCGTTGTTTATTTTGTCGCATGGATGTTTGTCATGTTGTTACTCCCTAAAGTTGTTCAAAAACACAAAGACGGAGAAGAACATACTTCTATATTAATAAAATATGTATTATATATTACAATACTATCTACTGTTATAGTTGTAGGTTGCTATTTATTTCCAGAATTGATTATTAACATCATGTTTGGAGATCAGTTTATATACATTGCTCCTTTGTTATGGAAATACGCTATAGCGACTTCGTTGTTTGCTATCTCAAATATATTCGCTTATTATTTTTTATCATTAGATCGATACGTTCCAGTTATACTATCAGGTCTATTAGGAATCTTACAAATTGCTCTAGTTGCAGTTTTTCATCAAAGCCTAGAACAAGTTGTCGTAATGCAAATCATTGCAATGGCAATACTTTTAATAGCTCAAATATTATTTTTTAGTAAATCGAAAAACATCAAGATTACAGACACATTATCTACTGATAATTAAAATATTAACAAACTAAATATTTAAATCTTTAAATTAAAAATCTATGAAATTAGCTATCGTAACTTCATACCCACCTAGTAAAGTGACATTAAATGAATACGCTTTTCATTTAGTAAAAAACTTTAGACAAAAGGATGATATTACCGAAATTATACTTTTAACTGATATCGCATCAGATGTAGCTGTAATAGATTTTGAAGAAAAAGGATGTAAAGTAACGATCAAATCTTGCTGGAAATTTAATAGCTATAGTAATGTTTTTAGTATACTTAAAGTTGTAAAACAAACTCGCCCTGATGCGATACTTTTTAATTTACAATTCATGAAATTTGGTGATAAAAAAATTCCTGCTGCTTTGGGTTTATTAACTCCTTTATTATGTAAGTTAAAAAAAATACCTTCCATAGTTTTATTACATAATATCTTAGAGCAAGTAGATCTCAAAAAAGCAGGTTTTACAGAAAATAAATTAGCTCAAAAACTATATAACTTCATTGGTACGAGCTTAACCAAAATTATTTTGTCTACAGATATTGTTGCGGTTACAATGGATAAATACGTCACTATCTTAAAGAACAAATACAATGCTAATAATGTAGTTCTAATCCCCCATGGAACTTTTGAAATTCCTAAAGAGCCTTCATATTCAATCCCTAAAGGTTCTCTTAAAGTAATGACATTTGGTAAATTTGGTACCTATAAAAAAGTTGAAATATTAATTGAAGCAATACAAAAAGTTCGTACTTGGACAAATCAAAATATTGAAATTGTTATTGCAGGAACTGACAACCCAAATGTAAAAGGATATTTAGCTGCCGTTAAAGAGAACTATATTGATGTTCCTCAAATTACATTTACTGGTTATGTAGACGAAAAAGATGTTCCTTCTTTATTTGAAGAGAGTGCTATGGTTGTATTTCCATATACCTCAACTACTGGTAGTTCTGGTGTACTACATCAAGCTGGTAGTTACGGAAAAGCTGTTGTAATGCCCAACCTAGGAGATCTAGAATTATTAATAAAAGATGAAGGTTATCGAGGCGAATTCTTTATCCCTACAAGCGTAGATAGTCTTGCTTTTGCCATAGAAAAAATCATAATGGACGATGCTTATAGGGTTGAATTAGGTCGTGCTAATTATAAAGCTGCAACAGCACTTCCTATGAGTCATATCACAGATTTATACCTTCAGCAATTCTACAAATTAATGAATAGAAAAGAAATTAACGTCAATAAATCAATACAAGAAATTACTGCTTCGTGATAAACTTAAATGCTGGTTTTTTATTTCCTTTTTGATCAATAAATCCAAAATGTTTCTGTTTATTCTTTCTCCAAGGAAGGCTACCAACTACACTTGTTGGGATATTGTTAAAATCATACAATGTCCAACTCATATAGTTAAGTTCATGAATAGACATTTTGGTTTGCATGGTTCTATAGTAATTTGCTTGTGTTTTCTCTGAAGTTCCAAATGGATTTAATATTCCAAAATTAGAAGACACTCCAAATTCTTGTAAAATTAATGGTTTCTCTGTTTTTTTTGAAAGAATAGTATATGCAGTATCAAATTGATCTAACTCTAAATAATAATGAAACGAAACTAAATCTATTTTATCTTGTAATAATTCGGCAGCTTTGGTATTCGACCACCCGATGGTGACTAAATGATTTGAATCATATTTTTTTAATTGTACTATAATCATTCGTAACCACGCAATCACGCTTTCTTTGCCTCTAGCTTCAAAATCTAAATCTGGTTCATTTTTTACATCCCATGCCAAAATTGATGGATGTTCTTTAAAAGTCGTTACTATCTTTTCTACATGACGATGCGTTAATGTCCAATCCAAAATGGAATAATCTCCATAAAAATCAAATAATGTTACAACGACTTTTAAATTTTTAGTCTGTGCCGTATCAAGAACTAATCTCAATTTTTCTAATTTTTCTGGTATAACTTCAGCTTTTCCAAAATCTTCATATTGAACAAAAATTCTAATCGTATTAAGTTTTGCTTCCTTAATAATATCAAAATCAGATGCTATTCTATCTATATCAAATTGATCTCCAAACATATCCCATGGTGTCTCTTGAGGATAGTAATTAATTCCTTTTATTTGAAATGGTTCATTATTAATAAAAATTTTATTTTCTTGTATACTAGCAAACTTGTTTGCAAAAATGGTGTCCGAAATTTTTATAACGGGTTCTTTTATCATATGCCTTATTCTCCAAAAACCATCTTCAAGTAACATTAAAACTTTATAGTTAGCTGTATCTAAAGTTTCAAAAGCTACTTCTTTTCCTTTATATATTCTTCTAAATTGTTCTACTTGATAATCTGTAAAAACAATTAATTGTCCGTCTGCACTGTAAAAATCTAATTCTGGATTATGTGATAATGTGGTGTTTTCTATTGTGATATCTTTAGTAGCATTATCATTAATATATTTTAAAACTTTTTTCCTTGCATTATCTGTATAAAAGTCTTGCAAACCAAAAGAGTCATTGGTTTTATAAGCTACATTTCTTACATACCATGCATCCAAATAATCTTGTTGTATTTCATATTGTGTTTTAACCTCCATAGGTCTACCAGGATTGTCTACTGATCTCCATTTCACTTTTGGTAGATATACATCTTTATTTTCGAGATCAAGATGTAGCATTGCTGTACGATCTGCTCCTGTTTTGAAATATGATAAAACGCTGCTAATTGATAATAGTATCAAGACATTAATACCTATAAATGATCCTATAAGAATTATTCTATATATATTTTTATTCATCTTTTTTACCATAACTCCAATTTTTCAATTCGCTTTTTTACACCTAATGCTTCTATTTCTAGTGTATAATTTCCGTCGGGATAGAAATCTTCTATTAATTCAAAACTAACTTTTCCTTTAAAAGAAGTTCTTACTTTATAATCTACGAGTTTATTTTTTTGATAGATATATAATGTTACAACTGCACCATTAGGTATTATTTGTTTCATGAAACTTTTTAATGGACCTACCGTAATTGTTCTTTTATTATCTGTTATTTCTATAGCATAATCTGTTTTTATGGGAGCATATTTTAAAAACAATTCATTACTCTTTGCCATCCCAGTAACATATGCAATAATTTTCCACTCTTCTTCATGATCAGGATGTAGCATTTTTGCTTCTGCAACTCCACGGATTGTTGTTCCAGCAGCTTTTAAAACATTGTTCTCTTTATTTCTTATAATAAATTCTACATAAGTTCCATCAGTTACTATATTTCCATATTGATCTCTAATGATTGAAGTCATAATCGAAGTTACTTGATTACCATCAGCAAATTCATGTTTCCTAAATGCTTCAATTGTAAAATCAACAGCATTATCTGCATAAACAATTGTCGTAAACTCTTTAGAATCTGTTTCGTTGCATTCTGTAGATACAAGTATTCTACCTGATTTTGTGTACGAAAAAATATTCTTCCAAGCAATCAAATAATCTGTATCTAAATGATCTTCATCTATAATTTTTAAAAATTGATGTTTAATATCTACGGGAGTATGATCTTTTACTGGATTATCATAACTGTCTGTGGGGATAGTAACCATCATTGCATAATCCCTACCTCCTGCTATAATACTAGGTGGGCCAAAATAAGATTCTATCAATGTCTTTGTTTTTGCATTAGCAATAATCTTAATCTTTCCCTTTTGTTTAAATTGATTATTGATTCTTAACTCCCAACTTATTTCACCCTTGTGTTCTATAAAATGTTTAGGAAAATTAAATATTAGATGATCATCTATTCTTGTTGCTTGTACAATAGTGATACCATACGATCCATCTATTAAAAGGAATGTTTCACCATGAGCTGTTATCTTAAATTTCAACGATACATCTTCCCCAGCATTAAATACTCTTTCTTTTGTAATTAATGTAATTTTTTCTTCTATTATATTTGAGTTATAAGTTGCATAGGTTACCCCTATTATCAAGAATAGGGCTAGCCATATAACATATATACTCTTTTTATAAATCATTTAGGGTTTCCTATATAGTTATTGATTTCTATTTTGATATAACTAAATCCGTCTCCATTTACCTTTTGTAATTGCTCATATGGATGTTGGTATTTTCTGTCAGGCACAATTTCTCTAGCAATATCAATGTTAGGCAATCCATTAACAAAACTATTACTAATGTCATCATTCAACACTGTAATTACAGGCATCCGTTTGAGATCATATTCAAAAAACTGTTTTCGTTGTGGTCTTGCCCCTTCTTTCAAGAATTGATGGTCAACCCATATTAACTCTTTATTTTCATCATAAAACGAAATCAATAATTGTGGAATAGTAGATTCTTGAAAACCTGTATTAAATATGACTCCTTTTATTGTTTTATTAATGATTTCTATATCATGAATCGTTACTCCTTTATATAGGTCAGACGTTGCTACATTTCCTGCTCCTTGTAATACAAAAGTCGCTGGTTGCTCTAAAAACTCTAGCGGTGTAAATTCATCTGGATTAAATACCTCTGGAATTACTTGATCTGATTTACTCCAAGCTATTCCTTCAAAATTTATTCTAAAACTTGTAATTTCTCTGGGCATTAATTTATGTTTTATATGATACTTCGCATTATGATTTGCTAGTTCCTTACTCTCCTCATTGTATAAAACTCCCTTAAGAACAACATCAGCCGGTGTATTATCTACATTTTGTAATTCTCCTACAATTGCATATCGATGATGATAATGGATTAATTTTGCATGTAAAATTTCTAAAACTGGTTGTTTCAAAACATCTTCATGATGTGTCTGCTCTGTAGTAACTCTTCTTCTACCATGATTATAAAACTTAGTTACATTATTAGAAAAAAATTGATCTGGAGGAATATCTAAATCAAAACTTGTGGGTTTTATATACCAAACTCCATCTCTTTTAATTAATTCGTGATGAAATATTTTTTCTATTTTTTCTAATGGGGTCACCCAATTCGTCTTAACTATTGCCTTTGCCGTGCTATCAGTTTTAATTGTGATATCAGTTTCTATAGCATTCATTTTTGCATAAGAACTTAGCAATCCATCTGATACTGCTATTTCTAACATGTATTGAGATATCGTAACTTCTTCTTCTGGGTCTATATAAGAATGTGCTCTCTCAAACTCCTTAAAGTCTAAAGCATCATAATAAGCTTTTAACACATTTTCTGACGTAAGTTGTGTATGATTTTTGATATAAAATATATAAGCGCCATAACACATAATTAGCAATACAATTCCTATCCATATATGCTGAATATGTAATAGTTTGATAGAAAACTTACTGTAATCATTTTTAAACTTTCTATATTCAGGCTCATTTATCACCTTGACCTTTAAGGTACGAAACCACATCATTTGTATATTCAATATAAAAGCTATCAATACAGTTGATAATGGTATAATTCCCCACATTAATTTCTGAAACATAGGGACATCTTCATAAGGTAAAATAGTTGATAATGGAGGTACATTTAATTTTTCCCATACCATAATTCCGTTTTCTAATTGTGGTAAGCGTTGCCAACCGCAGAAATATAAAATAGGATCATAAAATTTATCATTCGAAAATATATATTTCAAATTATATTTTTCTGGTACTGTTAAAAATTGCTGAAGAGATCCAATTCCTTCTACTCCTCTAAATTTCGAGTTTTCTAATCGCTCAATAGCTCTCGTTGTAAGTTCTGGTAGTCGTCTTGCAGAATGATAATTTCCGTCTACAGTCATTGCCTTTGTTTGTGCTGATAACCAAGCCATTTGATCTCCAAAACCTAATGTTAAAAAACGCCATTTATCATGTTGATCTTGATTTAAAAAATTAACAATTGGTAGCATTTTTATTTTTTGAGGTTGAAGCGGTCTAAAATATCCCAAACTCATGGTAAAAATTCCCATTAGCACATAAAAACAAACAAGTAACCCTCCAATTATCCTATGATAAACAGCTCCATATTTTTTTTGAATTAATTTTTTCATATCTCCTTCTACAAAACGATACGAAAATTCACCGAAAAGAGGTAATGATATTATAGATCCCCAAAGAGTAAATCTATCTAGAGTAAGTATATTAAATGCATTATCTCCTAAAACCATCTTTGGGATTGGTGTAGTACCTCCAGTACCCAAAATAAATAATAGACTCATCGATAAGCCAAAAAATAAATATCTTTTACTATAATATCTATAATAGATATATGGTAAAAAGAATAATAATACTCCCCATGGTATAAGAAAAAACACCAATCCTGAAGAAGTAACTTCTAAAAAATTATCTCTCGAACCATGTGGAATAGGAACTTGAGTTATTGGATTATTTTTGGTATTAATCCAATAAGGAAGAATACAAACGATAATTAAACATAAAGATCCAAATCCAAATTTGACAATACGCCAGAAATGCTTAAAAAAAGTATTTAAGAATATTCTAAAAGTAACTTCTTTCATTGTTTTAACTTGCTCTCTTGAAGCATCCATCAATACCATTCCTATCAAAGGAAAAATAAAAAACACCATCCCAAAGATTGGAGTCACATGGTGAGAGCATACCGTTACAGATAATAATGATAAAGATGTTATTAAAAAACGAATACGTCCTGTCTTTAACCACTGATAGATTTCAGGTAAGCTATGCATTAAAATTGAAACTCCTACAATGCTTGGTAATTGTCCAAATACATGTAATGTTTCTACAAACGAAGATGAAAAAACAGCTAATAATGCGGCATATCCAGCAGCTTTTCTACTTGAAGTCATTAGTAGTGAAAATCTATAGACTCCAGTAATAAATAATATAATTCCAATAATAGCAACTGTAAACAATCCAAATTTTAATCCCCCAATATGTGATAGCATACCTATGGTTTGATGCACTAATGGCGGATATCCCATTACAGTAAATCCGGTATACCAACTATAACTCCAAGGCTCGAACCAATTTTCGGCATAATGATTTCCAAAAAACAAGTGAATTAATGCATCATAAGTATATTCTAAAGTGTAAAAAATACTAGTTCCATGGAAAGCTACTCCTATTAATAATGCACTGATTATGTATTTATTAGCTTTATTACCCATAAAGATCTGTCGTAGATGATTGCTTTGATTACTTAAATATACAACAAAGCATTTAGATTTAACAAATCAAAATCCACAGATCAATTCCATTCGTCGACACAAAGACTTTACCGATCGATTTTCATTCATTTTAAGCTCATTACAGGATTACATTTGAGTATAATTTAAAAATAAGGGGATATGAGAGTTGGAATAATTATACCGTGCTACAATGAAGAAAAAAGATTAAATGTTAATGCATTTATAAACTTTATTCAATCCACAAATAAGTATCATTTATGTTTTGTTAATGACGGTAGTAGCGACAAGACTATTGATGTTTTAAAAAATATGCAAAGACAAAACCCTTATAAAATAAGTGTTATTGATATACAACAAAACAGTGGTAAAGCTGCCGCTGTAAGAACAGGTTCTAAATATTTATATAACAAAGGATCTATTGATTATATAGGTTTTATAGATGCAGATTTATCAACCGATTTTAATGATTTTGAAGAGTTATCTAACACCTTATCGAACAATGAAAATTTAAATATGGTTTTTGGTTCTAGAGCTAAGGAAGCTTCAAAAAACATTGAAAAAGATGGTATTAGAAGTGTTATATCCAAAATCATAAATATGCTTGTTCTTTTTATACTAAAACTTCCTATTCAAGATACACAATGTGGTGCTAAAGTATATAAAGCAAGTTTAGTTCCAATTATTTTTAAAAATAAATTCTTTAGCAGATGGTTATTTGATATCGAAATGTTTTTAAGAATGAAAAAGCATTTTGGTAAGAAAAATATCATGAAAAGAATTTTAGAACAACCTCTAAAGAGATGGATTCACGTTGACGATTCAAAATTAGGATTTAAAGATTCTATTCAAATCCCTTACAGATTATTAACCATATGGTTACAATACAATATTTTAGCCAACTATAATATAAGTACCGCAACACAATCTGAAGAAATTGTAACACAAATCTACAGTTTACCTACAAATGCTATCGCATAAACATCTTTTTTGCCCCAAAATCAAAAGCAAGGAATTTACATTATGTATTTTCCTTGTTTTTTGTTGTATTGAAGTATTAAAACTTAATGTTTAAGCATTGCTTTTTTATTATCAATACTTTTAATAATTGTTTTAAAACTCTCTATGTATGATTTATATTGATTCCTTTTCAAAACAATTAGATCTTCCTATATTTAGACATTAGAAAAAATAAAAAATGAGCTGGATTAAAGAAATAGCATATGAAGATGCTACAGGACAATTAAAGAAAATATATGATCGTGTTAAAGGTCCTAATAATAATATAGATAATGTATTATCGATACATAGTTTAAGACCACATAGTCTAATTGGTCATATGGGACTATATAAGAACGTATTACATAATTCTAATAATACATTGCCAAAATGGTATTTAGAGACGTTAGGAACCTATGTTAGCTCCTTAAATCAATGCCCATATTGTATCAAACATCATGCAGCAGGTTTAAAGCGATTGCTTAACGATGATCGTCGTTTTGATCAATTTCTAAATTGTATTGAACGTGATAATTTTGAAAATGTCTTTGATGGAAGATTACTGGAAGGCTTGCATTACGCCAAGTTACTCACATTATCACACCACAAAATCACTAAAGATCATATCCTTTTACTACAAGAAAAAGGTTTTAGCGACGGTGAAATTCTTGAAATTAACCAAGTCGTTAGCTATTTTAATTACGTAAATCGTACGGTTGTAGGTTTAGGTGTGAATACCGATGGAGATATTTTAGGGTTATCCCCTAATAATAGTGATGAAGCTGAAAACTGGAGTCATTCTTAAAAACTAATAATCCGATCATCTTAAAATTAAGATGATCGGATTATTAATTTTCTGAAAAGCTTCTTTTCATTAAGCTACAAAAAGTGGTTTTTCAGACATCATTTCATTAACTTCTTTTGCAATTTCTTTTAAAGCATCTTCGTTTTCTACATTAGCAATAACGCGATCAACTAAATCTACTATAGTAAGCATCTCATCCTCTTTTAATCCTCTTGTTGTAACTGCAGATACACCGATACGAATTCCTGAAGTAACAAAAGGTGATTTATCATCAAAAGGTACCATGTTTTTATTTACAGTAATATCAGCTACACCCAAAGCTTCTTCAGCTTGTTTACCTGTTACTTCTTTATTACGTAAATCAATCAACATCATATGATTATCCGTTCCATTAGAAATCACTTTATATCCTTTATTTACAAAAGCTTCTGCCATTACAGCTGCATTTCTTTTTACCTGAATCATATAAGTTAAAAACTCATCTGATAAAGCTTCTCCAAAAGCAATTGCTTTAGCTGCAATAATATGCTCTAAAGGTCCTCCTTGATTCCCTGGGAATACAGCACTATCAAACAATGAAGACATTTTTCTTAAATTTCCATTCTTTAATTTAATTCCCATTGGATTTTCAAAATCTTTCCCCATCATGATCAATCCTCCACGTGGACCTCTTAAAGTCTTATGTGTTGTCGTTGTTACTACATGACAATGTGGAATTGGATCTGAAATTAATCCTTTAGCTATTAAACCTGCTGGATGCGCAATATCCGCCATTAATATAGCTCCTACACTATCTGCTATCTCTCTAAATCTTTTATAATCGATATCTCGAGAATAAGCAGAAGCACCTGCTATAATCATTTTTGGTTGCTCTTCTGTTGCTTTTTCTTGAATTTTATCATAATTCAACTGCCCAGTTTCTTCTTCAACACCGTAAAAAACAGGGTTGTATAATTTACCCGAAAAGTTAACTGGTGATCCATGTGTTAAATGCCCTCCATGAGAAAGATCAAATCCAAGTATCTTGTCTCCTGGCTTTAAGCATGCTGCAAATACAGCCGTATTTGCCTGAGAACCAGAATGTGGTTGTACATTCGCATATGCTGCACCAAAAAGTTCTTTGGCTCTATCTATAGCTATTTGTTCTACCTCATCTACGACATAACACCCTCCGTAATAACGTTTTCCTGGGTATCCCTCGGCATACTTATTAGTAAGTACAGACCCCGCAGCTTCCATCACTTGTTCACTTACAAAGTTTTCTGAAGCGATAAGCTCTAATCCATTTATTTGGCGTTCTTTTTCTTCTTGAATTAAATCAAATATTAGTTCGTCGCGTTGCATTTTTTTTCTATTTATGTAATAATAATTCAAAAATAGGAAATACATTCATTAAATGAGATGAAAATTATATATTTGGTAGGAATATTTTACCAACAACTTATTAAAAACATTGCAATGCCAATAACAGCAAATAATCCAAATAGAAAAACCTGGATAGAGACTTCTGCTCAAACAGATTTTCCTATACAAAATATCCCTTTTGGAGTTTTTCTTACCAGAGACGATATTATTACGATAGGGACTCGTATTGGAGATACTGCTATCGATTTAGGTGCATTACATCAATTAGGATATTTTAACGATATCCCACTTACTGATGATATTTTTTTACAAGACTCATTAAATGATTTTATTTCTGACGGAAAAAAAACATGGAGGTTAGTTCGTAATAAAATTGCTGATATCTTTGATAGTAATAATGCCAGTTTACGTGATAATGAAGAACACCGTAAAGTCGTTTTATTTTCACTTGATGAAATTGAAATGCAATTACCTGTCCAAGTAGGTGATTACACTGATTTTTACAGTAGTATTGAACATGCTACTAATGTAGGAACAATGTTTAGAGATCCTGATAATGCTTTACTTCCAAATTGGCTACATATACCTGTAGCATATCATGGACGTAGTAGTTCTATCATACCTTCAGGAATACCTGTACATCGACCACAAGGACAAAAATTACCAAATGGAGCTACTGAGCCTATTTTTGGCCCTTCTAGATTGGTTGATTTTGAATTAGAAATGGCTTTTATAACTACTGACGCAAACCATATAGGAGAACCTATTCCTATTGAAGAAGCTGAAGATTATATTTTTGGATTAGTTTTATTCAATGATTGGAGTGCTCGTGATATTCAAAAATGGGAATATGTACCTCTTGGTCCATTTTTAGCAAAAAACTTTGCTTCTTCCATTTCTTGTTGGATTGTTACATTAGATGCTCTTGAACCATATAGAACTGCTAGTCCAAAACCTCTTAAACCTGTTATGCCTTATCTACAATATGAAGGTGAAAAAAGTTTTGATATTAATTTAGAGGTTAGTATTAAACCAGAAGGTAAGGCAGAAACAACAGTTTCTAAATCTAACTTCAAACATATGTACTGGAACATGGCTCAACAATTAACACATCATACCATTAATGGTTGTCCTGTAAATTCTGGAGATATGATGGGAAGCGGTACTATTTCTGGTCCAACACCAGATTCTTACGGTTCTATGTTAGAATTATCTTGGAGAGGAGAAAGACCTATTCGATTAGAAGAAGGTGGAGATCGTAAATTTATTGAAGATAATGATACTGTAATTATGCGTGGTCATTGCGAAAAAGATGGTGTACGTATAGGTTTTGGTGAAGTAACTACCAAATTATTACCTGTCTTTAAAAAATAAATAATCTTAAATATACAGATTTAAAAACCTTGTTCTCTTATGTTCAAGGTTTTTTTATTTAATTTTGGCATCGTATTTGAAAATCTTAATTAAATTTTTTTAGCCCTAATACTAGATAAACAAATCACATCCTCATGAAAAAACAAATACTCTTAGTTTTTAATATCTTTTTTCTATTTTCTTGTAGTAGTGTCAAACAAACTGAAAAAGCTTTGAACACTGGTAATTATGATCAAGCTATCAATATTGCTCTTAATAAATTAAAAACCAATAAAACTAAAAAAGGAAAGCAACCATATATTAGCATGCTTGAACAGGCTTATGAAAAAGTACTTGCTAGAGATATAGAATCTATTACATATCTAGAAAATGATGGCAATCCAGCTAATCTAGAACGTATCTATGATGGTTATCTAAAATTAAAGCAACGTCAAGAGAGAATCAAACCATTATTACCTTTATTTTTAATTGAGGAAGGACGTAATGCTAATTTTAAAATAGAAAACTATAACTCTAAAATATTAAGTACTAAAAATAAATTAGCTGATTATCTATATCAAAATGCAAAAAACTTATTAAATAACGCTACTAATAAAACAGATTACAGAACTGCTTACGATGATTTGATTTATTTAAATAAAATAAACCCTAATTATAAAAATGTATCTAATCTTATCGATGAAGCTCATCATAAGGGAACTGATTTTGTCATTGTACACATGGAAAATCAAACTGAAATGATCATTCCTAAGCGATTAGAAAGTGATTTGCTAAATTTTGGTACTTATGGTCTTAACGATCTTTGGACTGTATACCACAGTAAACCTTTTTCTAAAACAACATACGATTACAAAATGAATGTTGAGCTTAGAGAAATCAATATCTCACCTGAACGTGTAAGAGAGCGTCAACTTGAAAAAGAAAAAGTTATCAAAGATGGATGGGAATATCTATTGGATGAAAATGGTGACGTTGTAAAAGACAAAGATGGGAAAAAGATTAAAGTTGATAAAACTAAAAAAGTCTATTGCGAATATTATGAATTCATTCAATCTAAAGCTGTTAATGTAGTTGGTAACATTACATATACAAACCTACGTACCAATCAATTATTAGATACATTTCCTTTAGCCAGCGAATATGTTTTTGAACATATTTATGCAAATCATAACGGAGATAAAAGAGCATTGGATAGCAAACTTGTTCGTTTTTTAGGCTTACAAGCAGTTCCTTTTCCTAGTAACGAACAAATGGTATATGATTCTGGAGAGGATCTAAAAAATAAATTAAAAGGAATTATAACTACATATCGTTTTCATTAAATTAATTATGGATTTATTTAATCCCGATAGTAATTCTCCAAGAAATTTGCTTCATAAAGATGGTACTGTACTATACTATGGTTTAGTACTTTCTTTATCTGAAGCTAATCATTTTTTAGATAGCTTTTTATCAACTATAGAATGGAAACAAGACGAAGCTATTATTTTTGGCAATCTTATCAAGACGAAAAGAAAAGTAGCTTGGTATGGAGATAAACCTTTTAAATATACCTATTCAAAAACAACAAAATCTGCACTTCCTTGGACAAAAGAGCTATTACTATTAAAAAAAACTATTGAGAAAAAAACTGGGGAAACTTATAATTCATGCCTTTTAAATCTCTATCATGATGGGTCCGAAGGTATGGCTTGGCATAGTGATGGAGAAAAAGACTTAAAAAAGAATGGAGCTATTGCCTCTATTAGTCTAGGTGCTCAGCGTAAATTTTCATTTAAGCACAAGGCCTCAAAAGAAACTGTCTCGGTGATTCTTGAACATGGTAGTCTATTAGTTATGAAAAATGAAACACAAACACATTGGCTACACCGCTTACCTCCAACAAAAAAAGTTCTAAAACCAAGAGTTAATCTTACTTTTAGAACTATTCGTCATTATTAATGGTATACTTTAAAAGATATTTTTAGTAGAACCAGTAATTAAATATAGAAGTTTACACATTAAACAAGAAATGCATTACATCACCATCACTAACAACGTATGCTTTACCTTCAACGCTTAATTTACCTGCTTCTTTTACCTTTGCTTCACTTCCATAAGAAACATAATCATCATACTTAATTACTTCAGCTCTAATAAATCCTTTTTCAAAATCTGTATGGATTACACCTGCTGCTTGTGGAGCTGTAGCCCCAATAGGAATCGTCCAAGCTCTTACCTCTTTTACTCCTGCTGTAAAATAAGTTTGTTGATTTAATAATTTATACGCAGCACGTATTAGTACAGATGAACCTGGTTCTTCTAATCCCATATCCTGTAAAAACATCTGACGCTCCTCATAATCATCTAACTCTGTAATATCAGCTTCGGTACCAACAGCTAATACAATTACTTCTGCATTTTCACTAGCTACGTTTTCTTTAACTAGATCTACATATGAATTTCCATTTACAGCAGCATCCTCATCAACATTACATACATATAATACTGGTTTATCTGTAATAAACTGTAATGGCTGTACAAAAGCTTCTCGATCATCTTCAGAGATTTCGATTGCACGTACAGAAATTCCTGCTTCTAAACCTTCTTTTAATTTTAGTAATATTTCCTGCTCTTTGATTGCTTCTTTATTACCCGTTTTGGCAGCTCTCTTTACTTTTTCTAATTTCTTATCTACAGCTTCGAGATCTTTTAATTGTAATTCAATATCAATTGTTTCTTTATCTCTTATTGGATCTACCGAACCATCTACGTGTACAACATTATCATTATCAAAACAACGCAATACATGAATAATGGCATCCGTTTCACGAATATTTCCTAAAAACTGGTTTCCTAAACCTTCTCCTTTACTTGCTCCTTTTACCAATCCTGCTATATCAACAATCTCTACTGTTGCAGGTAATACACGTTCTGGGTTTACAAGCTCTTCCAATTTTTTTATTCTTGGATCTGGCACGTTTACCACACCTATATTAGGCTCTATTGTACAAAATGGAAAATTAGCACTCTGCGCTTTGGCATTAGATAAACAATTAAAAAGGGTGGATTTTCCTACGTTAGGTAATCCTACGATTCCTGCTTTCATAATCAAAAAATATTGTGATATCTGAAATAAGTTTAACTACTTATTTCATATTTTGAAGTTGCAAAGATACTTTATATGTATATAGTAAAAAAATAGATTTGATCAAAAAAACATCTTAAAATCATTCTATTAATTCTTATTATTTAAACCTATATTTAGCGAACGCTTTTTAGTAATTAAATACCTATATCCGTGAAAAAATCTATTGTAATAGCGCTTATCGCTTCTACCCTAGTTCTTTCTTGTAAAGAAAATAAACAGGAAAAAAAATCCAATGCTACAGAAATTGAAGCTCCAGTTAATCAATTATCATTCGATCAATTTTTAAAAAACTATTATCAAGATGGTTTAAAACTAAATCCTGTAAATGCAACATTTGCTGGTGACAATCGCTTTAATGATCAATTCCCTAATATTCTTTCTGATGCTTATGCTAACGAAATCAAATCTTATTATACTGATTATAAAAAACAATTAGCTCAATATAATGACATTGACTTAACTGAAAGTCAAAAAATGAGCAAAGCTGTCTTAAAATGGGATTGTGATATCAATTTAGAACGATTGAGTTTTAGACAAGATTTGTTCCCTATTGATCAAATGTGGTCAATCAATCTTGTTATGGGACAATTAGCTAGTGGATCTAGCGCACAACCATTTAATACAGTTTCTGATTATAATAATTGGTTAAAACGTCTTGATGGTTATGTAAATTGGTTAGCTTCTGCAAAAAGTAAAATGGAAGAAGGTGTTAAAGAAGGTTATGTGTTACCTAAATCTTTAATCGTTAAAGTACTACCTCAACTAAAAGCTTTAACTATAGATGATCTAGAAAAACATCTATTTTATTCTCCAATAAAAAAAATACCTGCATCATTTACGGATGAAGAAAAGAAATTAATTACATCAGGTTTCACCAAAGCATTACAAGAAAAAGTAATTCCAGCATATCGTAATTTATATGATTATATGAATACAACATACCTTGAATCTGGAAGATTTTCAACAGGAATAGCTGCTATTCCTAATGGAAAATCATATTATGATCATGCTATTAAAAACTATACTACTACAACATTAACTGCTGATCAAATACATCAATTAGGTCTAGATGAAGTTGCTCGTATTTCTGCAGAAATGGAAAAAGTAAAAGAACAAGTTGGTTATAAAGGAGATTTAAAATCATTCTTTAATCATGTCCGAAATAACAAAGACTTAATGCCATTTACTGAGCCTAAACAAATTATTGATAATTTCAATGCTATACATGAAAAAATGAAGCCTCAAATAGAAAAACTATTTGATTTAAAACCAAAAACTCCATTTGAAGTTCGCCGTACAGAAGCTTTTAGAGAAGCATCTGCTAGTGCCGAATACAATCCAGGTTCATTAGATGGAACACGTCCAGGTATTTTCTATACTCCGATTCCTGATGCTAGTAAATACAATGTATATTCTGATGAATCTTTATTTTTACATGAGGCTATCCCAGGACATCACTTTCAAATTTCATTAACTCAAGAAAGTAATGAGCTACCAGAGTTTAGAAAAACATTATGGTATAGTGCTTATGGTGAAGGTTGGGCTTTATATACAGAATCTCTTGGTAAAGAATTAGGTTTATATACAGATCCTTATCAGTACTTTGGAATGCTTGGCGCAGAGATGCATAGAGCCATTAGATTGGTTGTAGATACTGGAATGCATGCAAAAAACTGGACACGTGAACAAGCTATACAATATTCTTTAGATAATGAAGCTGAAAGTGAAGCTGGTATTACTTCAGAAATAGAACGTTATATGGCTAATCCCGGTCAAGCTTTGTCTTATAAAATAGGTCAACTTAAAATAATTGAATTACGCAAAAAAGCGAAAAAAGCATTGGGTGATAAATTTGATATTAAAGCTTTTCATAATGAAATATTAGAAACAGGATGTATTCCTTTGGCTTTGTTAGAAAATAAAATCGATACATGGATTTCTGCCAATAAATAAAGTATAAATATTTAAAGTATGAATTCTGATAGCGTTTATAAATTATAATAAATACTATCAGAATTTATATTATATAGATTATCTATCGTATACTCTAAAACGTAAGCCTATTCTTGCATAAATATCGAAAAACTTACTTGAATTACTAGCTGTAACTGTACTTACAAAATCATTCATTACACCAACTTCGGCTATAAAATCAAACATTTCACCAGCAGCAATAGATACCCCTCCTCCATAAACACCACCAACGATTACTTGTTCAAAATCATTAGCTTCTAATCTTTCTCCTCCTAGTCTTACACTCGTATTGATTCTAAAAGATGGCCCAACGTTAACGAACCCTCTAATATCTTTACCAAATAATACTCTGAATTTAGGACTAAACCCAAATTGTAACGTTTTTATATTTTCGCCAGCAAAAGTTCCAGAAGTAATATCACTTGACCGTTGCAAAATCTCTCCTGCAAAGACAACACTCGTTTTTGCTCTTTGATCCAAAAGATATTCATAACCAACATTCAATTGAAAACCAACACCTGCATTGGTATTAATTTTTTCGTTAGTTTCAGTTTCAAAATTTAATTTTGAATTTAATATTCCAGCAGAAAATTCCCATCTATATTGAGTATATCCAACTGTAGGCAACATAATTAAAAGAAATACAATAAGTACTTTTTTCATAATATTAGGTTCGGTTTTAATTGTAGTAAAATCCGCAAATCTAAATAAAAAAAAACCTATTCATCTCGAATAGGTTTTAAACATATACTTTTATTAACTAGTTTATTGATGCATAAACCCTTGTTTTGCTAATAATTCTTCTTCAGTTTCAACAATATCCTCATCAGGAACACAACAATCTACTGGGCATACAGCAGCACATTGTGGTTCTTCATGAAATCCTTTACATTCTGTACACTTATCTGGTACTATATAATAAATTTCATCGCTAATAGGTTCTTGAGCTTCATTTGCGTCAGCTTCTTTTCCATTAGGTAATACTACATTTCCATCAAGATCTGTTCCATCTGCGTATCTCCAATCATCAGCTCCTTCATAGATAGCTGTATTTGGACATTCTGGTTCACAGGCCCCACAGTTAATACATTCGTCAGTTATAATAATCGCCATAGCTTTTTTTGTTCTATTTTTGTACAAAAATAATCTCTAAACAATTGATAAACAAATTGGAAATGATTTTAAATGACCGAATTGCTGCTTTTTCTGTGTTAGGAAGCTTTTTAAACCAGTATAAAACCACTGGTAATAAGATGGATACTACAATTCCAAGTAGTATAGATTTCTTTGATACAGTGCAAGATAAAATAAAAACAGCAAAACATTACAACGGTTGGTTTACTGAAGAAAACGTTTTGTTTTCTCTGGAACAATGGGCTAAAGCCTTAACAAAAGAGAGACTTACTGATTGGTTAGCTGTATATGATTTAGATCAAATATCTCCTAAAACAGTCGGAATAGTCATGGCTGGTAATATCCCTTTAGTAGGATTTCATGATTTTCTTTCGGTATTAATTACAGGGCATAAAGTTTTAATTAAACAATCGTCTAATGATCAACAAATACTCCCTTTATTAGCAGAGTATTTGATAGCAATAGAACCTAGATTCAAAACTGCCATCTCTTTTACCGAAGATAAATTGGTAGATTTTGATGCTGTAATAGCTACAGGAAGTAATAATACAGCACGTTATTTTGAGTATTATTTTTCTAGTAAACCGCATATCATTCGTAAAAACAGAAATTCTATAGCAGTACTTACAGGTGATGAAACTGTTGAGGAGTTGACAGCGCTAGGACAAGATATTTTTAGATATTATGGATTAGGATGTAGAAGTGTATCAAAAATAATGATTCCAGAAAATTATACGATAGATACCTTTTTTAAAGCAATGTATCCATATAATAAGATTATTGACAGTGATAAATATGCTAATAACTATGATTATAATAAGGCTGTATATTTAATGAGTAGCTTTAAATTATTAGAAAATGGTTTTTTAATTTTAAAAGAAGACGAAAGCTATGCATCTCCTATAGCATCCTTATTTTATGAAAAATATACTGCTATTGAAGAAGTTCAAGAAAAATTGAATCAAGATCAAGAAAAAATCCAATGCATCGTTAGTAATGGTTGTATTGAAAACAGTATTAATTTTGGTCAAACACAGCACCCTAAATTATCAGATTATGCAGACGGTATTGATGTTATTAAATTTTTGATAGAAATTGGCTAAATAAATTATGCTTTTAGCACCTATAAAGTATTAGATAATTAGCACCTTTGTATATAATGATATCAAAGGTGTTATTTTTTTAATATTAAAGAAGAAAAATAAAAAAATAATAGCTGATATTGATCAATTAATATAAACCATAGATTACAAATTTTTACTGATGAAAAAGCACAATTTTAGCGCCGGACCTTGTATTTTACCCCAAGACGTATTTAAAGAAGCTTCACAATCCATTTTGGATTTTAATGATTCAGGATTATCCATTCTTGAGATATCGCATCGTAGTAAGGATTTTGTTGATGTTATGGACGAAGCAAGAAGTTTGGTATTAGAATTACTAAACCTTGAAGGAAAAGGTTACAAAGTTTTATATCTCCAAGGTGGAGCTAGTATGCAATTTTTGATGACCGCATATAATTTATTAGAAAATAAAGCTGGTTATTTTAATACAGGTACATGGAGTGCTAAGGCTATTAAAGAAGCTTCAGCTTTTGGAGAAGTGATAGAAGTAGCTTCCTCAAAGGATGCAAATTATAATTATATTCCTAAAGGATACAAAATTCCTAAAGGCTTAGATTATCTGCACTGTACAAGTAACAATACTATTTTTGGAACACAAATGAAAGAATTTCCGAAAGTAGATAGTCCTTTAATTTGCGATATGAGTAGTGATATCTTTTCGAGACAGTTAGACTTTTCTAAGTTTGATTTAATCTATGCAGGAGCACAAAAAAACATGGGGCCAGCTGGAACTACATTGGTAGTTGTTAAAGAAGATATTTTAGGAAAAGTAAGTCGTCAAATTCCATCTATGCTAGATTATCAAGTACACATAAGTAAGAGTAGTATGTTTAATACACCTCCTGCTTTTGCTGTATACACATCAATGTTAACATTGAGATGGTTGAAGAAACTTGGAGGGATTTCAGCAATAGAGAAACTTAACGAGAAAAAAGCAACATTGTTATATTCTGAAATAGATTTAAATCCATTGTTTAAAGGATTTGCAGCAACAGAAGATCGTTCTCATATGAATGCTACATTCTCTTTGGTAAACGAAGACCTAAAAGAAACCTTTGATGCTATGTGGCAAGAGCATGGGATTAATGGATTAAACGGTCACCGTAGCGTAGGAGGATATAGAGCAAGTATGTACAATGCAATGACTATAGAAGGAATTGCAGTACTTGTTGATGTTATGAGTGATTTAGAAAGAAAAGCATAATTAAGTAAGGATAAATAAGATTTATAAATAATAGCAAAATGAAAGTACTAGCAAACGACGGTATTTCTAAAAGTGGAATTACTGCATTAGAAAATGCAGGATTTGAAGTAAGCACTACTACAGTTGCTCAGAATCAACTTGTAGATTATATAAATAAAAATGAAATTACAGTATTATTAGTTCGTAGTGCTACCAAGGTACGTACTGATATTATTGACGGATGTTCTAGTTTAAAAATTATTGGACGTGGTGGTGTTGGTATGGATAATATTGATGTACAATATGCAAAAGATAAAGGGTTGCATGTTATCAATACTCCTGCGGCATCTTCAGGATCTGTAGCAGAATTAGTATTTGCACATTTATATGGTGGAGTTCGTTCATTATATGATGCTAACCGTAATATGCCATTAGAAGGAGATTCAAAATTTAAAAGTCTTAAAAAAGCATATGCTGGTGGAATTGAATTAAGAGGAAAAACACTCGGAATAATTGGTATTGGTAGAATAGGACAAGCAGTAGCAAAAATAGCTATCGGTATAGGAATGAAAGTAGTTGCTTTTGATCCATTTATCGAAGAAGTTGCTATAGACTTAGACTTTTTTGATGGGCAAAAGACAACTTTTACTATTAAAACAATAACTAAGGAAGAGGTATTAAAAACAGCTGATTTTATTACACTACATGTTCCTGCTCAAAAAGAGTATGTTATTGGTAAAAAGGAATTAGCTCTTATGAAGAGTGAAGCTGGAATTATCAATGCAGCACGTGGTGGTGTAATTGATGAAGTAGCATTAGTAGACGCTCTTAATGATGATAAAATAGCTTTTGCAGGATTGGATACTTTTGAAGAAGAACCAACTCCAGCAATTCAAGTATTGATGAATCAAAAAATTTCATTATCGCCACATATCGGTGCTGCAACCAAAGAAGCTCAAGACCGAATAGGATTAGAATTAGCATCGCAAATTATTACACTATTGAATTAAACCACAGTTTTAATTAATAGTCCATATTAAGTTCAGTTTATGGATACTTTGTCATAAACTGAACTTAATACATTAAAAATAAAACATTACTACAATTCTATTTTTCGTTTCTAGATTATTTTAAATCTATATATGAAAACATCCAATTTTTATTCATCATAATTTCTATCCGTGTTATGATTAAAAACATGTTCTTTAATCGATAATTTTAACCTTTTGTCTTTTTTTTAAGAAAATATCATTTATAAATTATATTCATCTAGAAAAGAATAGCTTATTTTTAGAGTATAATCTAAAAAAACAAAAAAATGTCAGGAATATTAGAATTATTAAATAGCGATTTAGGGAAACAAGTTATCAATGGTGTTAGTACTCAAACAGGACAATCTACAGAAAAAACTGGGAGCTTATTAAATATGGCATTACCTGTATTAATGGGAGCCATGCAACGTAACGCTTCTACTCCTGATGGTGCTGCTGGTTTATTAGGGGCATTAAATGGAGGAAAACATAACGGTAGTATTCTTGACAATTTAGGTGGCTTGTTTGAAGGCGGTGTTGATGATAGTGTAACTAATGATGGAGCTGGCATTTTAGGACATATCCTTGGTAATAAACAATCTTCTGTAGAAAATGCTTTAAGTCAAAAATCTGGAATTGATGCCGGATCTGTAGGACAAATATTAAAAGTAGCAGCACCAATCATCATGGGATTATTGAGCAAGCAAACACAACAAAACAATGTAACTAATGCAGATGGCTTAAGTAATATCTTAGGTGGAATGCTTGGTGGTGGATCAGGTTCAAAAAATCAATCCCTAATTGAATCATTTTTAGATGCAGATGGAGACGGAAGTGTATTAGACGATGTAGCAGGTATGTTATTAAGTGGTAACAAAAAAAGTGATAATAGTGGATTAGGTGGTCTTCTAGGAGGTTTATTTGGTAAGTAATAAAATATTTTTTTTCAAAAAAAGTCAAAGATATATCTTTGACTTTTTTGTATCTTAAACTTTCATATTATTAGAATCTGTAATTCTAATATTTATTTGCATTCTGTTATGAAAAATATAATATCAATTCTAATCTTATTGCTAACGATTTACAGTTGTTCTTCTACGCAAAACACGAATACTTCTTCTTCTATAAAAAATCCAAAAGAGGTAGTTAATGATACTATAAGGATAGCTAATGATAGTCTTGAATATGAAATTATCATTATAGAACCTGGATTTCAATCGTGGTTGGTAAGTCAACGACCTAGAGGATATTATGGATTGTCTTACTTAGAAATTCGTAATCGTATTTATGTAACTAATTATAATATTCGTGTTAATCAACCACAGCAATACAATCCTAGTATATACCAGCAGCGAATTAACTACAATCCCCAAACTAAATATGGTTATGAGGTAAATTATTTATTATATAATTATTTCGTTTATTTTGAGCAGCGATACAAACAACGTTTGAGGTAAAATACTTTATATAGAATCATCCTAAATAAGAAGAAAAAAGATAGGTTTTAAAGTTATAGATGTTTATTTTTATATACTGAAAATAATCACATGAAAAGTTTTAAAACTCGTTGGCAAATTACACATAATTGGCAATTAATCTTTCCGTTTATAGGAATCTTAAGTTTGTTATTCTCCTCATATTTATTATCCCTAGCTATTTTATCAAAATTTGGCGTATCAAATAATTATATAATAATAACTATTCTAACAATAGTACTAACTTATTTGTTACTCCATCTTACGCTTAAAATATTTAATAAATTGGAGCCAAAATGGCAAGTTACTTACCGATGGGAGTTAATTACAATATTTATTGTATTTGCAATAACTGGTTCTAGTGCAGCTAGATTATCAGATCCTGTAATGGAGTTTATTTCATTTTCAAAAGGTAATACCAATCCTCTACTCTATTGGTTTTTACGTATTCTAATTTTATTTCCTGTATATCAAGCTTTATTATTACTTTTTGGTTGGCTCTTTGGTCAATTTAAATTTTTCTGGAGTTTCGAAAAAAAAATGTTACGCAAATTGGGGTTTGCTCGATTTTTTAAAGAAAAATAGACGCTAATTAGCGTCTATATCAATTATTTTAGGTTCTTTTTCTTCTTTTTTAAGAACGTATGTATATAACCACATAAGGCTAAATGATGGTATTATATCTATCGCTGGCATAGCCTCTTCAAAAAGTGTAAAGATTCCTGCTGCTTTTCCTATATTCCCTTTATACATTCGAGTCATTAAAAACCCAGAAATAGGAGCCCATATAATATCTGTAAGTTCACCAATGCCTGGAATTAAATATGATGTCATACCAATGGCGTCAAACAATATACTTAATCCCAGTTTTTGATATTTTTTTGTCATGTATTTATTGTGTTGTTTTCAATTATAATATACAACAAATAAAGCAAATAGTATTCCAAAGTTACTATGACAGGTCTGAGGTTATCAATCGCAAAAACTCTGTTCTTGTTTCAATCTTTTCAAATTGTCCTCTAAAACCTGATGTGGTAGTTACAGAATTCTGTTTCTGAACTCCTCTCATCATCATACACATATGTGATGCTTCAATAACCACTGCAACTCCTTTTGGTTTTAATGTATTATTAATGCACTCCAATATATCATGCGTCAATCGTTCTTGAACTTGCAATCTTCTTGCAAAAACATCTACAATTCTAGGTAGCTTACTTAATCCTACAATATGTCCATTAGGAATATATGCAATGTGAGCTTTTCCAAAAAAAGGCAGCATATGATGTTCACATAAAGAATATAGTTCTATATCCTTAACAATCACCATATCATCATAGTCTTCTTTAAACATGGCTCCTTTTAAAATTTCTGCAGGATCCATATCGTATCCTTGAGTTAAAAACTGCATAGCTTTAGCAGCTCTCTCAGGTGTTTTTACAATACCTTCTCTAGTTGTATCTTCTCCAAGATCGTCTATAATCTCTTTAAATTTTCCCTTTATAGTATCAGTAACTTCGATATTATATTCGTCAAAATGTTTGTATGACATTTCTTTATTTTTTTGTTTTTAGTTTATCTGCAAAAGCAGCACGTAATTTATTCAATTTTGGATTAATAACAAACTGACAATACCCTTGTTCTGAATTTTGATTATAATAATCTTTATGATATTCTTCAGCAATATAAAACTCCTCTAATTTAGTTATTTCGGTAACAATAGGGTTTTCATAAATATTCTTGTCTTCAAAATCATTTATAACTTCTAGCGCTTCATTTTTTTGGACTTCATTCTCATAAAACACAGCACTTCTGTAATGTGTTCCTCTATCTGCACCTTGCTGATTTAATGTAGTAGGATCATGCGTTGTAAAAAAAACTTCTAAAAGAGTTTTATAACTAATTATTGCAGAATCAAAACTTATTTTAATTGATTCGGCATGGCCAGTACGCCCAGTAGTTACTTCTCTATAAGCAGGATTTTTAATAATTCCTCCTGTATAACCTGGAATCACTTCTACAACTCCTTCTAATTCTAGAAAAACTGCTTCTGTACACCAAAAACACCCTCCAGCAAACACTGCAATATCTAATTCATTTCCCATAATTATGTTAAAATCACCTGATTGTTCTACAAATGTATCGATACAAAAAACCAATTTATGGATTTTTAACTTTTAATTAATATGCTACTATTTATGACAATTATAGTTTTGTAGGTGAAAACAAAACAAAGCAACTGTGTCATCCTTAAAAAACATCAAGCAATTTTTATTGCTCTCTGTCTTGGTGTGCTCAATAGCGAGTACCGCCCAAGAAAAAAAAGAAATTGTAGCAAAGCGCATTACAACACCTCCAAAGATCGATGGTGTATTAGACGATCAAATCTGGAATACTTTACCTGCTTATGGTAATTTTTCTATGTGGAGACCAGGAAACGAGGAAACGATTCCTGAAACACATAAAACTGAGGTCAAATTTGCTTATGATGACAAAGCTATTTATATAGCTGCGTACCTATTTGATGATCATCCCGACGAAATTCGTCGTCAGTTTAGTCAAAGAGATAATATTTTTGTCCAAGCAGATCATTTTAGTATTGCATTAAATACCTATAACGATGGTATTAATGAAACTCGGTTTTTTGTCACTAGTGCTGGAACTATTGGAGATGCTAGAGCTGATCAATTTAATCAAGACTTTAATTACAATGTAGTTTTTGATGCTAAAGTTTCTTTTGACGAAAAAGGATGGTATGCAGAATTTAAAATACCCTACAATGCTTTAAGATTTCCAGAAATTGAAGAACAAAATTGGAGTGTTAATTTTTATCGTAGACTAATCAAACAAAATCAAACACACTCATGGAGTTTGATTAACAATCAAGTTGGACAACGTAATCAATATAACGGTATTGTAAAGGGTGTAAAAAATATAAACCCACCTGTACGTCTTACATTTTTTCCATTTGCACAAGGTATTGTTAGTCATAAAGATGGAGAAACTGAAACAGATTTCAGCGCTGGTTTGGATGTTAAATATGGTTTGAGTGATAGCTTTACGCTAGATGCAACATTAATTCCTGATTTTGGGCAAGCAGCGTTTGATGAAGTCAGACTTAACTTAGGGCCTTTTGAGCAAACTTTTGGAGAAAATAGACAGTTTTTTACAGAAGGAACTGAACTCTTTAATAAAGGAAGATTGTTTTTTTCAAGACGAATTGGTAATAGACCAACCCAAAGAGCTAATGATGACGATTTAGTAGAAAATGAAATCATTAGTAACAATCCTGAAAATGTGAATTTGCTAAATGCTTTAAAAATATCCGGAAGAACTAAAGGAAATTTAGGTATTGGTGTATTTAATGCAATTACCGAGAGAACTGAAGCTACTATACGTGATACTATTACTGGAAGTGAACGTAAAATTATTACAGAACCTATTGCTAATTATAACATCTTTGTATTAGATCAACAATTTAATAATAATTCTTCTGTTTCAATTATCAATACTAATGTAACAAGAGATGGTGACTTTAGAGATGCCAATGTTACAGGTTTGGTCTGGAATTTAGCTAATAAAGCAAACTCATATAGGTTGACTGGTCGTACTATTATGAGTCATGTTAATTTACCTGATGAAAATAGAAATGGCTTTGCTTCTGAAATTGATTTTGATCGAATCAAAGGTAATTTTAGATATGGATTTGGACATGATTTATCTAATAAAACATATGATATTAATGATTTAGGTGTTAATTTCAGAAATAACTTTAATAATTTTAGAATTAACGCTTCTTATGAAATCTTTGAACCTACAAAATGGTTTAATCGTTACAGAATCAATACTTTTATAAGACATCGTCGTTTATACTCTCCTAGCGTACAAACAAGAAATAGTATAGGAATAGATGCTTTTTTCTCTACGCCTAGTCGTTTTTCTTTTGGAGGTTTTACTAGTTATAATAGTGATGATCAAAATTATTTTGAACCTAGAGTCGCTGGTCGTTTTGTAACTTATAGTTCTAACATTGGTGGGAGATTTTGGGTTTCTTCAGATTTTCGTAAAAGATTTGCCTATGATGCCAGTATAGGTTTTAGAAATTGGTTTGCTGATCCTCAGGAAAATTTGTCTCTTGAGTTTTCTCCTAGGTATCGATTTTCAGATAATTTTTTATTAATCTGGAGTACCGAATATTCTGAACGTAAGCGAAATTTCGGATATATTGATAATACAGATACAGATATTTTCTTAGGACAGCGTAATGTTACTACTATAGAAAACTCCTTAAATGCGAGCTATAATTTTGATCCTTATAAGGCTATTAATTTACGCTTTAGAAATTTCTGGAGTACCGCAGATTATACAGATAATATCTTTTATACTTTAAATGAAGATGGTACACGTACTTTAACAAATTATGATACCTCGGATAATGATCCTAATCGTAATTTTAATATTTGGAATTTAGATTTAAGTTTCAGTTGGAGATTCGCTCCTGGTAGTACGGCCACATTATTATATAGAAATCAAATTTTTAATGAAGACGAACTATCAACAATTGATTATACTGAGAGTTTAGATAATTTATTTGATCAATCAATACAACATAATTTATCATTACGTGTCGTATACTTTTTTGATATAAACACCATCTAAAAAATACTTTTAACCACTATACTTGGGCATTAATAATATATTAATTATTTTCACTGCTTTTAAGTTATTATTGGATGATTAAAGCGCAAAATATTCATAAAAATTATGGGGATCTACACGTATTGAAAGGTGTAGATTTACATATTAAAAAAGGAGAAATTGTTTCAATTGTTGGTGCTTCTGGTGCTGGTAAAACTACATTACTCCAAATATTAGGAACTTTGGATCAAATTGATGTTTCAGAAAATAGTTCTTTGATTATCAATGATATTGCTGTCACCAATTTAACTCAAAAGCAGTTGGCTAAGTTTAGGAATGAGGAATTAGGTTTTATTTTCCAATTTCATCAATTATTACCTGAATTTTCTGCTTTAGAAAATGTTTGTTTGCCTGCTTTTATCAAAGGAACATCTAAAAGTAATGCTGAAAAAAAAGCAAAAGAATTATTGGATTTTTTAGGTTTATCGCATCGTTATGATCACAAACCAAATGCGTTATCTGGTGGAGAGCAACAACGTGTTGCAGTTGCTAGAGCACTTATAAATGATCCAAAAGTAATTTATGCAGATGAACCTTCGGGTAATTTGGATAGTGAAGCTGCGAGCAAATTACATCAATTATTTTTTGATTTAAGAGATCAATTTGGACAAACTTTTGTTATCGTTACTCATAATGATGAATTGGCGAATATGGCAGATAGAAAACTATTAATGGCTGATGGTCACATTGCTTTATAGTTTATTATGGCTAAAAAATTATCGAAAAAGGAATTAGTAGTTTTTTTAAACGAAAAAGCTTCACTTTATGAATCTCCAAATTTTATAACAACTGATCCTATACAGATACCTCATTTATTTTCTATAAAAGAAGATATTGAAATTTCAGGTTTTTTAACTGCAACTATTTCCTGGGGAAATCGTAAGAGCATTCTTAAAAACGCTCATAAACTAATTTCTTTGATGGGAAATTCTCCGTATGATTTCGTAATGGAACATACCGATACACAATTGGATAATCTAGAAGGCTTTGTACATAGAACTTTTAATGCTGTAGATTTAAGGTGTTTTATTACTGCACTGAAACATATGTATACCAAATACAACGATTTAGAATCTTTTTTTGCTTTGTATAAAGAAGAAAAACATTTACAAGGAGCCATTCATGAATTTAAAAAAGAGTTTTTTTCAATTCCCCACCCTCAACGTTCTACTAAGCATGTAAGCGATCCTACTAAAAATTCGGCAGCCAAGCGTATTAATATGTTTCTTCGTTGGATGATACGATCTAACGAAGCTGGAGTTGATTTTGGTTTATGGAAAACGCTTTCTAGCGCACAACTTTCTTGCCCATTAGATGTACACTCAGGCAATGTAGCTAGAAAATTAGGTTTGTTAAAAAGAAAGCAAAATGATGGAAAAGCTTTATACGAACTAGATACGCAACTTCGAAAATTAGATCCTAAAGATCCTGTAAAATACGATTATGCGCTTTTTGGTTTAGGGGTTTTTGAAAAGTTTTGAAAAAACGATTTTGATGTAAATCAAAAGATCTAATAAGCAGTCTGCTTAATTTTACTTCATATTATAGAACACTATATTTATGAGTAATTTACACCTATTATTAAAAAGTCTCGTCATTATCTTATTAGTGACGGTAACAGCCCATCTATTTGCTGCTATTTCTTATGTTGATAAAGAAGAAAATGAGCAAGTAGTAACCTCACCTCCTACAATTCATAAAGAGAATACTGCTAAAACAATAGATACACTCCCTATAGTTAATAGCACTAAAAACATCAATAGTACACCTGATGCTACAAATAGCTTTGAAAAGAAAAAAAGCAATCCTCTCATAGGTAAATGGGAAGTTTTTTATGCTGAACAAGACTACACTATTATTTATGAAATGAAAGAAGATAATGGTCTTATTAAAGCATATCCTTTTAGGTATAAAAATAATGAAGGTACCGTTGCTATTGAAGATAAAAAAAATGCTGTCTTAACGATAAAAGATACACTTGGATCTGCTATATATTTAATGGAATTTGAAGGTGAGAAATATAATATTCCGTCTACAATCAAGATGATCAGTAATTCAAAAATTGAATTGAATTATGAATATTATGACTATAGTGGTACAGAAACTTGGAATAAAATAACAAAATAAACGAATATAAAATGATAGATTTATTGATAAAAAAATTGGATTGGATTGAGGTAGAATATTGGTTTTATATTTTCAATGATTTGAGCTTATTATATGTAATAGTTCCATTTTTCATTATAGAATTAATCCGATATAAATATGTTAATCGTTTAAATAATGATTTAATTCAGGACTCAATAGCAAACTTAATTACTTTCTTTGGATTTATATGCATTGAATATCTTTTAGGAATCCTAGCTATTACAAAAGTTTATTTTTGGGTACATGAACATAGCAGTCTTACTCACTTACCTCTTAATTGGGTAACTATTATTACCTGTATACTTTTAGCGGATTTTGCTTATTATTGGGATCATCGTACAATGCATCGTATTGGAATTGGGTGGGCTACGCATACAGTACACCATAGTTCAGAACATTTTAATATGTCTGTAGCATACCGTTTTGGCCCCTTAGATGCTGTATTACCTATTGTATTTTCTTTGCCAATAGTAATGTTGGGATACGATCCAATTTTAGTATTACTAGCAGAAGTTTTTGTGCAGGTATTTCAAACATTATTACATACAGAAATAATAGGTAAGCTGCCTAAACCAATTGAATACATCTTTAATACTCCATCACACCATAGAGTACATCATGGATCAAACAGGCAATATTGGGATAAAAATTATGCTGGTATACTAATTATTTGGGATCGATTGCTAGGAACTTTTGAACCTGAAGTTGAAACTGTAAAATATGGTATTTCTGAGCCTTTAAATTCTAACAATCCATTTAAAGTATTCTTTCACGGAATAACTCGATTATTCAAGAAAGTGAATCATACAAAAGGATTTGTTAATAAAATTTTAGTTTTTATAAAACCACCTGATTGGGAACCAAACAAAAAAGGAGTCTTATTATAAGACTCCTTTTTTGTTTATTATCAAAATATTCTTTGTTCTTGATCTTTTTTTGTAAAAAGATACATCCATATTAATCTCGAATATTTATAATTAAGTGAACTTAATAAAATCGTTGCTAAAATTAGTGTTCCTACTAAATATGGAATACTAGTTATAAAAAATTGAATGATTAAAAAAATAGCTATTGATTCTGCTACAGTTAATCCATAACTTACATACATAGCTCCTATGAAATATCCTGGTTCTTTTTCAAAAGAATGTCCACATACTGTGCATTCACTGTGCATTTTTGGTGTCTTTAATAATAAAATATTTCCTCCACTAGTAAATACTTTTGCTTTCTCGCAGTTAGGGCATTTTCCTTTCAATAAATTTATTACACGTGATAACATATGCTTATTTTTTGTACAAAAATAATATATCAAGGTCTGTTGATTATTGATCAATACAAGCATTCATTTGTACTATTCGTGCATTTAGTTATCTTTATCATCTTATCAATTTAAAATTCATGAACGGTACAACGCTTCCTATATTACACATCAATCAGTTTAATACGTTGGATGATAATTCACATTTTTATGCGAATACATTTAAAAAACATTTTGAGAAGAACCAAACCACTATTACTAAACCACACAAACATGATTTTTATTTAGTTGTTGTTTTTACAAAAGGAAGTGGTATTCATGAAATTGATTTTAATAAATATCATATAAATCCAGGTACAGTTTTCATGCTCAAACCTGGGCAAATGCACAATTGGTCTTTATCAAAAGATATTGACGGCTATATTTTTTTTCATACACAATCCTTTTATGATTTAAATTATACTCAACGTAGCATTTCAAACTTCCCTTTTTACTATTCATCTCAAAACGCTCCTTTTACAAATTTATCTTCAAAAAGTATTTCAGAAATTATTCCTTATTTCATAGCTATACTACATGAATATGATTCTCATAAATTATTAAAACAAAATAAAATAAGTAGTTTAATTGATTTAATTTACATAGAAATCTCAAGAAACTATTTGGAGCACAAAAATTACAATCGACTGATTTCAAATCATTATGCTATAAAAATACAAGAATTAGAACATTTAATTGATGCTAATTTTTTAATTGAAAAATCACCTCAACAATATGCCGAATGGATGCATATGACGACTAATCATTTAAATAGAATCACAAAATCTGTGCTTAATAAAACTACATCGGATCTTATTATCGAACGTGTTATTTTAGAAGCGAAACGATTACTTATTCATACTAAAGATTCACTAACAATAGTAGCATCTTCATTAGGCTATGACGACTATGCATACTTCTCTCGATTATTTAAAAGTAAATGTCATGAAACTCCTTCTCAATTTATAAGGAAATACCAGTAAAAATATACGGATTGCCCATAATTACATTTCATTGATTATTAGTAGTTTTAGGTAAACTAATAAATTTAAAACAACTTAATCATGTTAAAAAACATTCTTACCGTTACGGGTACGCATCAATTATCTAAAGACGAACAAAAAAGTGTTATAGCTGGAGCTGGCTGTAATGATTATTGTAATTCATTCAATTTTAGTACTTGCCCTCCTCCGCCTTATGATCATACTGTAATGTTTCATCCTTGTTGTTTACTTCTTGTAGGAGAAGATGTTTGTTAATCATTAAATAAGAAATCATGTTAAAAAACATTCTTAAACTCAATGGAGTTCATAAAATCACTAAACCTCAGCAATTATCAATAAATGGTGGTGGTTTAACTTGTAATCATAATGATAACGTGGCTTATTGTAGTACTTTATCATACCCAACTTGTCCTCAACATCCAGTGTCTGATGTTGTACAACATTTTTGTTGTCATGTTGAATGGGGATTAGATCAATGCTTATAAAACATAGGTTATGCTAAAAACTATATTAAATATTAATGAGATACAACTTATTAATAAAAAACAGCAGCAATTAATTCATGGTGGTTATCAGTTTAGTTGCAATATAGAAGAAAATCAGAGATATTGTATGATGATTGATCTTCCTCCTTGTGAAGGAGTGACTAATTATCATCCTTGTTGTTTTGCACATATATTACCTAATCATTGTGCTTAACTTAATATATTAAAAGCCTTGAAATTAATCATCAAGGCTTTCTTTTTATAAGTTAATGTCTTTCTCTTAAAACAGCTATTACATCTTTCAATGTAAATCCTTTTGCTTGTAATAAGATTAAATAATGAAATAGTAAGTCTGCGCTTTCACTTAGAAATAAAATATCATCATTATCTTTAGCTTCTATTACAACTTCAACAGCTTCTTCTCCAACTTTTTGAGCTATTTTATTAATTCCTTTTCTAAATAATGATGCTACGTAGCTTTTATCTATATCATCTTTTGTAAGGGCTAGTTCTTTTCTATTTTGTATCGTTCCTTCTAATGTTTTTAAAAAACTAAATATATCTGTATTAGTATCTCCCCAACAAGTATCTGTTCCTTTGTGACATGTTGGTCCCTGAGGCTTAACTTTAATTAGTAAAGCATCATTATCACAATCATTATCTATAGTTACTAATTCTAAAAAATTACCACTTTCTTCTCCCTTAGTCCATAATCTTTTTTTTGATCTGCTATAAAAAGTGACTTTTTTAGTTGCTATTGTTTTTGCATATGCTTCAGCATTCATATAGCCTAGCATTAATACTTTATTTGTTTGTGCATCTTGAATTATGGCTGGTACTAAGCCATTTGTATCTTTGGTAAAATCTATTTCCATAATAATATTTTTAATCAATTCTCATTGATATTCCTTGTTTTTGCAAAGTTGTTTTTAATTCTGGTATTTTAATTTCTTCAAAATGAAAAACACTTGCTGCTAAAGCTGCATCAGCCTTTCCTTTTATAAAAGTGTCTGCAAAATCTTGAATATTCCCTGCACCACCTGAAGCGATGATGGGTATATTAACCTCTGTTGACAATCTAGCAAGTGCTTCATTTGCAAATCCTTTTTTGGTACCATCATTATTCATCGAAGTAAACAGAATTTCTCCTGCACCTCTTTTTTCTACTTCTTTGGCCCATTCAAAGAGTTTTAAATCAGTTGGTACTTTTCCTCCTACTAAGTGTACGATCCATTCTCCATCTATCTCTTTTGCATCAATCGCTACAGTTATACATTGATTTCCAAATTTTCCAGATAGCTCATTAATTAATGTTGGATTTTTTATAGCAGATGAGTTTACTGATATTTTATCTGCTCCATTTTTCAATAAAACTGCTACATCTTCTATAGACGAAATACCACCACCTACTGTAAACGGAATATTAATGTTCTCTGCTATTTTCAAGACTAAATCAGCCAATGTCTTTCTTCTTTCTTCAGTCGCTGATATATCTAAAAAAACTAATTCATCAGCACCTGTTTTTGCATAAATTGAAGCCAACTCTACAGGATCTCCGGCATCTCTTAAATTCACAAAATTAATTCCTTTAACTGTTCTTCCATTTTTGATATCCAAACAAGGAATGATTCTTTTTGTTATCATAATATATGCGCTTTAATTATTGACTATAAATTGCTCTAGCATTTTTAATGAAATTCTATTTTCATAAATAGCCTTTCCTATAATCGTTCCTTCACAACCTAATTCTGCTAATTTAGGCAGCTCATCAAACTCAGATATTCCTCCAGATGCAATTAATTTGATATCTGGAGTAGCTTTTAAAATCTTTGTATATAATTCAAAAGATGGTCCTTCTAACATTCCGTCTTTATTTATATCTGTACAAATGACATATTCAATTCCTTTACTTTTATATTTTTCTATAAATGGAACCACCGTCAGTTCTGATGCTTCTAACCATCCGTTAGTTGCAATTTTTTCGTTATTTGCATCAGCTCCTAAGATAATTTTACCTGCTCCGTATTTCATTATCCAAGATTCAAATACTTCAGGATTTTTGACTGCAATACTACCTCCAGTAACTTGATTTGCTCCACTCTCGAATGCTATATGTATATCTTCATTAGTTTTTAATCCTCCTCCAAAATCGATTCTAAGGCTTGTTTTTGATGCTATTTCTTCTAAAGCTTTATAATTTACAATATGATTTGATTTTGCACCATCTAAATCTACTAAATGTAAATATTCAATTCCATGATTTTCAAACTCTTTTGCTATTTCTAATGGATGTTCATTATATATTTTTTGGGTATTATAATCTCCTTTTGAAAGACGTACGCATTTACCATCTATGATATCAATTGCGGGTATAATTCTCATTTTATTTTATTTTTTGCGTTGTTCTTTTTATAATTCTAAAAAATTACGAAGGATTTGTTCTCCTATATCACTACTTTTTTCGGGATGGAACTGCGTCCCATAAAAATTATTTTTAGACAAGGCTGTGGTATATTCGATCCCATAATTTGTTTTAGCAACAGTATCTTTGCACAATGAAGCATAATAACTATGTACTAAATACACATAGGATTCTTCTTTTACGTTACTAAATAATGGCGATTCTAAATTTTTAATTGTATTCCATCCTATCTGCGGTACTTTTACATTTGTAGTAAACTTTTTTATATCTACATCAAAAATATGCAAGCCTTCGGTATCTCCTTCTTCTGTTTTATTACACATTAATTGCATTCCTAAACAGATACCTAATACGGGTTGTTTTAATGTTGGTAATAAGATATGTAACCCACTTTCAATTAATTTAGCCATTGCACTACTCGCTTCTCCAACTCCAGGGAAAATAACCTTATCTGCATTTTTTATAATGTCAGGATCATTACTTAAAATTGAATTATATCCTATCCTTTCAATAGCAAATTGTATGCTTTGTATATTACCTGCACCGTAATCTATTATCACAATTTTCATTACAACATTCCTTTAGTAGATGGTAAAATCATTTTATTTACATCACGTTTAATCGCTACTTTAATTGCTTTGGCAAAAGCTTTAAAAATTGCTTCAATTTTATGATGTTCATTAACTCCCTCTGCTTTGATATTCAAGTTTGCTTTGGCTCCATCTGTAAATGATTTAAAAAAGTGGTAAAACATTTCTGTAGGCATTTTACCGATCATTTCTCTTTTAAAATCTGCTTCCCAAACCAACCAATTACGACCTCCAAAATCGATAGCTACCTGTGCTAAACAATCATCCATTGGTAAACAGAATCCATATCGTTCTATTCCTAATTTATTTTGTAGTGCTTTTGCAAACACTTCTCCTAAAGCGATTGCTGTATCTTCTATAGTATGGTGTTCATCAACTTCTAAATCTCCCTTTACAATAACATCAAGATCCATTTGACCATGTCGAGCGATTTGATCCAACATATGATCAAAAAAAGCTATTCCTGTTTTAATTTTCCCTTGTCCTTTTCCGTCTAGATTGAGTCGAATGTAAATATCTGTTTCATTTGTAGTACGAACTATTTCACTTATTCTATCTTCTAATTTTAGGTACTCATAAATTAACTCCCAATCATTACTTTCTAAACCTATGAAAGCATCTAAATCACCTTTTTCAGTGGTTATTTCATCAGTACCTAAATTCGTATTATCATTAATAAAAATTCCTTTTGCCCCTAAGTTTTTAGCTAATTCTATATCGGTTAAACGATCTCCTATTACAAATGATTTTGTTAAATCATATTCATCAGAAAAGTATGCTGTTAGCATTCCTGTTCCGGGTTTTCGTGTATTTGCATTTTCATGAGGAAAAGTTCTATCTATAAGTACCTCGTCAAACACAACTCCCTCATTTTCAAACGAAGTCATAATAAAATTATGAACTGGCCAGAATGTGTTTTCAGGAAATACATCTGTTCCTAATCCATCTTGATTTGTTATCATAACCAACTCATAATCTAATTCTTTTGCTATTTTGCTTAAATATGTAAACACTTTAGGATAAAAGATCATTTTATCAAATGCATCAATTTGCTCATCTACCGTTTCTTTTATAATCGTTCCATCACGGTCTATAAATAATACTTTTTTCTTTTTCATTATAAGTTTGTTAATACATTTATCAATTTTTTATTTTCTTCTTTGGTTCCGACTGTCAATCGCAATGTGTTTTCACAAAGAGCCTGTGTTGTTCGATTTCTAATTACAATTCCGTTATCTAGCAATTCATTATAACGTTTGTTTGCATTATCTACTTTTATCAATACAAAGTTTGTATCTGTAGGATAAACTTTTTCTACAAAAGATATTGTTTCTAACTTTTGTATTAATTGTATTCTCTCCTCTAGTATTTCAGAGATTTCTTGTTTGATTTTTTTAGGTTCAGAGAGTCTTTTATATGCTTCTCTTTGTGTTAATTCATTAATGTTGTATGGAGGTTTGATCCTATTAAGAATGCTAATTATTTTTTCGTTTGCAAAACAAATTCCCAATCTAATTCCTGCCAATCCATATGCTTTAGAAAATGTTTGTGTGATTACTAAATTAGGATATTTATTTAATCGTTCTATCCAGCTTTTTTGCTCAGAGAAATCTATGTAAGCTTCATCTATTATCACTAATCCCTTAAAGGTATTTAGTAATTGAATAATGCTTTCTATTTTAAATGAATTTCCTGTTGGGTTATTAGGAGAGCATAAAAACAATAGTTTTGTTCTTTTATTAATAACCTCTATTATTTTTTCTACATTAGGTTGAAAACCATCTGTCAATATTACTTTTTTGTTTTCGACAGCATTTATATTAGCTAATACATCATACATTCCATAAGTGGGTGGCAATGTGATTATATTGTCAATATTTGGTTCGCAAAATGCTCTAAATAATAAGTCTAGCACTTCATCACTCCCGTTTCCTAATAATAGCTGCGAAGCCTCTATATTTTTATTATTAGCTATTATTTTTTTTAAAGATCGTTGTTGCGGATCTGGATATCTATTCAATGAAGTTTCAAATGGGTTCTCATTAGCATCTAGAAACACCATATCATTTCCATCAGCTGTATATTCATCTCTAGCTGAGGAGTAAGGTGATAACTTACGAATATTCTCTCTTACAAGATTGTTAATATTAAAGTCTAAAACATCCATATCTACATTGTTTCTGTTAATGATTGTAAACGTAAACTAACTGCATTTTTGTGAGCTTGTAGTCCCTCGGCTTCTGCCATAAGTTCTATTGCTCTACCTATATTTTTAATACCTGTAGGGCTAATTTTCTGAAAAGTCATGGCTTTCATAAAACTATCCAAATTCACTCCACTATATTGTTTTGCAAATCCATTGGTTGGTAATGTATGATTGGTACCTGAAGCATAATCTCCAGCGCTTTCTGGTGTGTAATTACCAACAAAAACAGAACCTGCATTCATTATATTATTTATATAATAATCTTCGTTCTCTACACAAATTATAAAGTGTTCTGGTCCGTATTCATTAATTAATTCTAGAGCTTCTATATCATTTTCTAGATATATTAATTTAGAATTCTCTATTGCTAATTCTGCAATCTCTTTTCTAGGGAGTTTATCTAATTGGTTATAAACTTCTTTTTTAACGGCTGAGATCATTTCTTTTGAAGTACTCACCAAAATCACCTGACTATCTGCTCCGTGTTCTGCTTGGCTTAATAAATCTGATGCTACAAAAGCTGAGTTTGCTGTATCATCTGCAACAACTAATAATTCGCTTGGACCTGCTGGCATATCTATGGCAACATTATATTGAGTTGCTAATTGCTTTGCCACCGTTACATACTGATTTCCTGGTCCAAAAATCTTATATACTTGAGGAATGCTTTCTGTACCAAAAGTCATCCCAGCAATAGCTTGTATACCACCTACTTTTACAATTTTTGTTATCCCACATAATTGAGCTGTATATAATATCGCTGGATTAATATCTCCGTTACTATCTGGTGGTGTACATAAAATTACCTCTTCGCATCCTGCTAATTTTGCAGGGATAGCGAGCATCAAAATTGTAGAAAACAAAGGTGCTGTACCTCCAGGAATATACAGCCCTACTTTTTGAATAGCTCTTTTTTCTTGCCAACACGAAACTCCTTCTGTTGTTTCAATTTTTATTTTTTCTGTTTTTTGTGCTGCGTGAAATTGCTCTATATTGTTTTTTGCTAAAGCTATTGCTTGCTTTAATTCTTCAGTAATTCCATTTATTGCTGTTATAATTTCTGTTTCAGAAACCAACATCGTTTTTAATGTAGCTTTATCAAATTGTTTTGTGAATTTTTCGATCGCTATATCTCCTTTAATAGATACTTCATCAAAAACTTCCTTAACAATACTTTCAATCTCAATAAGAGTTTTGGTTGGTCTTTTTAAAATTGAATTCCAATCGCTTTTTCTAGGGTTGTAAATTGTATTCATCTTTATAATACCATTTTTTCTATTGGACATACTAATATTCCTTCAGCACCGGCTTCTTTTAATTCATCTATTACCTCCCAGAACTGATCTTTTTCTATTACTGTATGGATAGAGCTCCACCCTTTCTCGGCTAATGGTAATACTGTTGGACTTCTCATTCCTGGTAACAAGCTTACAATCTTCTCAATTTTAGTATTTGGTGCATTTAAAAGAATGTATTTGGATTTACGTGCTTTTAATATTGATTGAATTCTAAATTGTAATTTCTTTAATATTTCTGAAGTTTCGTTACTAATTTTAGGTGATACTGCTAATACTGCTTCAGAAGTAAGCATAACTTCTACTTCTTTTAGGTTATTTTTAAATAGTGTACTTCCGCTTGAAACAATATCACAAATTGCATCTGCTAATCCGATATTAGGAGCAATCTCTACTGATCCTGAAATTTGGTGTAAATCTGCTTTTATTCCTTTAGAGGTAAGATATGTAGTAACTGTATTAGGATATGAAGTTGCAATTCTTTTTCCTTCTAAATCTTTTATAGAGTTGTAATTAAATTCTTTGGGTACAGCTAAAGAAACTTTGCATTTAGAAAAATTTAATCTTTCATAGATATCTATATCTTCTCCTTTTTCAATTAAAACATTTTCTCCAATAATAGCTATATCTACTATACCATCTCTTAGGTATTGCGGTATATCTCCATTTCTCAGGAACATTACTTCCATAGGGAAATTTCGTGCTTCTGCTTTTAATTGATCTTTTCCATTATCTATAGAAATCCCACAATCTTTTAGAATTTTAATAGAATCTTCATTGAGTCTTCCTGATTTTTGAATCGCAATTTTAATTTTTCTCATTTCGTTTTCAGTTGTGTTTAAACAGTTCTAAAAACGAAAAAACCCGTTTGAACTGCTCAAACGGGTTTTTCTTTATATGTTAAGTTATATACATACCAGACTTACCTCGCTAAAGCGATGGAGTAAGAATGATGATGATGTAACATTATGTTTTTCATTTCAATAATTAATTCGTGACAAATCTAATGTATTTTTTATTTAAAATTCAAAATTACATCTTATTTTTATCGTTAAATTTTTATTAACTAATTTATAATACACTACTAAACAGCTATTTATTAAACTTTTTTTTTAACTTTAAAAGCAATAACGTAACGATCAACCTATGAAAAACTTTTTACTCGCATTTTTTGTGTTTTTATTATGGGCGTTATTTGGTATGTGGTATTATACCTGTAACATTAAAGGTCTATGTAAAGACAATTCTGAAATAACACAAAACGAAATCGAGCTTAAAGCTAAAGAACATCAGGAAATTTTGAGAAAAAAAGCCTATGATGACAGTATTGCTGCAAGCAGATTACAAAATGGGCTATTTGCTCGAAACATCAACGGTGAAATTATTTTTAATTATGATGAAAATCTAAAAATAACCTCAAAAGATAGTAGTGTTTATATTCCTGATAAGATATCTGATTTTAGTACTAAAATCGCTGACTATATGGGGACTCATCAAAATGAAGAGCTTATTATAGAGGGCTTTGAAAATTTATACGAAAAAAAACAAAATCGTTTATTTGGTAAATACCGAGCTGATCAAATCAAAAAATTATTAATTGATGCAGGAATTAATGGAGATCGTATCATTTCCAAAGCAAAAACGGTAGAATATGCTTATTCCGACGAGGCAACTTATAATGGTGGAATATCCTTAGTATTTGGTCCCCTTGATACCTCAAGATTAGCTGAAGTTGAAAAAGGAATTGCGAACAAAATACTGTATTGTGAGTTTGGACAAAATACATTTAAACCAGATGCTACACTAAGTAATTACGCTTTAGAACTTAAAAATTACTTACTTAAATATCCTAATAAAAAAGTAACTATAATTGGTCATACAGATGATGTTGGAGAGATTGAAGATAACCTGTGGATTGGACAACAACGTGCCGATCATGTATTAAAATACTTAAAATCACAAGAGATTGATATCTCTAAATTATCTTCTAGTTCTAAAGGAGAATCTGCTCCTATGATACCTAATACATCAAAAGAAAATAGGGCTAAAAATAGACGAATTGAAATTATTGTTAACTAAAGAAATTATCCTAAATATGTTTGAAAACATGAATCCTCTAGATACATCCACCGCTTGGTTAGAAATCTTTTTATTAATGTTTGGTGCATTTCTAATCGGATATTTTTTTGCACGTTATTATTTTAAAACGAAATACAAAGGAATGCTCGATAATTGCATTGCTGAAAAAGAAAAATTAAAAGAAACTGGATATACAAAAGCGAATACAACTTTTACTACAGACGATAAATCTGATGTAAAAATCAAGGCTATCAAGACTCGAGAAAGAGAAGGTGTAGCTGTAGAAAAACCTAAATTAAATTTTGATAGCTTTGGAAAAGCAAATGCATCTGATAAAGATGATCTTAAAAAAATTAGTGGTATTGGTCCTTTTATTGAAGAAAAATTAAACAGTATTGGTATTTATACTTTTGATCAAATTAGTCGTTTTACAAACGAAGACATACAAACGGTTACACAACTCATCCAATTTTTCCCAGGTCGTATAGAACGAGACGATTGGAAAGGCCAATCAGAAAAGTTTAAAAATGAAAATTAATTTATACCAAAAAGCGCTTAAAATTATTTAAGCGCTTTTTGGTATATCAAACAAACTTAGGATTACACATAGTAAATATTCTCTAAAAAGGGATTATTCTTCTCAAAATTAATTCACCTTTCTACTTAATTAATTGAAAACATAAAACTGATTGATATCATATATCCTTTCTATTGCAACTATTAATTTTATATTCTTAAATATTATATTTTTCTTATGATACTTTCTGAATATATAGATCATACGCTCCTTAGTCCTACAGCTACAATTGACGATATCAAAACATTATGTAAAGAAGCCATTCTACATAATTTTTACGCAATTTGTGTTAATGGATCTCACGTTAAATTAGCCAAGCAAGAGTTAAGAAATTCTAATATTAGAATTGCTGCTGTTGTGGGTTTTCCTTTAGGAGCATCTACTGTAGCTACAAAAGTTTTTGAAGCGAAAGAAGCAATTAATAATGGTGCAGATGAAATTGATATGGTTATCAATATTGGTTTATTAAAATCTAATGATTTTGATGCTATTACCGAAGAAATTAAAATAATAAAATCCAGTATTGGTAATAATATTCTTAAAGTAATTTTTGAAAATTGCTATCTCAATAACAATGACATAAAAAAAGCTTGTAAAGCATCTATAATTGGAAAAGCTGATTTTATTAAAACTTCTACTGGTTTTGGTACTAATGGAGCTACCAAAGAAGATGTTATTTTAATGAAAAAAGAAGTTGGTGAAGCAATTAAGATTAAAGCATCTGGAGGTATTAAAGACCATAAAACTGCTCTTGAATATATAAATCTAGGAATCAGTCGAATTGGAACGTCTTCTGGAATAAAAATCATTACTAATAATTAACATTTTCTCTTTTTATGAGTTTACATATTAATGCTTCTAAAGAAGCTATAGCTGACACAGTTCTTCTTCCTGGCGACCCGTTACGTGCTAAATGGATTGCTGAGACCTTTCTACAAGATCCTGTTTGTTATACAAATGTAAGAGGTATGTATGGATATACAGGTACATTTAACGGTAAGCCTATTTCTGTACAAGGAACTGGTATGGGAATTCCTTCTACATTAATTTATTGTCACGAACTTATTACTCATTATAATGTCAAAAATTTAGTTCGAGTAGGTTCTGCTGGTTCTTATCAAAAAGATATTAATTTAAGAGATATTGTTATTGCAATGTCTGCTTCTACTACCTCTAGTATTAATAGTAACCGTTTTCCTTCTAATGCTAATTACGCTCCAACTGCTAATTTTCAACTTTTCAACAACGCAATAAAATACGCGCAAAAGCAAAATATATCTTTCTCAGCAGGTAATGTTTTATCAGCAGATATATTTTATGAAGACGATTTTGATATATACAAAAAATGGAGTTCGATGGGAGTTCTTTGTGTAGAAATGGAAACTGCTGGCTTATACTCAATTTCGGCAAAACATAATGTAAGAGCATTAAGTATTCTTACGATTTCTGATTCTTTAGTCACTGGAGAACAAACTACTGCTCAAGAAAGAGAATCTTCTTTTCATCCAATGGTAGAAATGGCCCTAAATTTGGTTCAAGATAATCTTTTATAAATCTAAATTTCTGATACACTTAAAATTTAAGTTCTATATAAAAACTATGTAAAAAATGATACAATACTAATAGTCAAATTTAGTTCAAAATCTTTTTTAAGAATGATTGTTGTTTAGGTCAAACGGTTCTTTATAGAAACACATATTTCTATATAGATTCTTTAAATGATAAAACAAAAAAGTCAACGAATTAATTATAAATCGTTGACTTTTATATGTTATTCAAAATAGAAATTAATTACTTAAGGCTTCTATAAGAGAGTTCTTTTTATGACGACTTAATGGAATCTGTTCGTTATCGATTTCTATATTTCTACTATTATATCGTTCTACTTTATCCAAATTAACAATATAAGATTTATGAATTCTTAAGAAACGATCACTAGGTAATTCTGCTTCAAATGATTTCATAGTAGCCAAAACGACAATTGGGTCTCCATCTGTCATTATTAATTTTACATAATCCCCTAAAGCTTCTACATATTTTAAATTACTTAAAAATACTTTACGCTTTTTAAGGTTACTTTTTACAAAAATATAATCATCATCCTCTGCCATTCCATTATTCATGCTCATTCGAGACATACTTAAAGCTTTTTCAACAGCTGAGTTAAAGCGTTCTCTTTTTAGAGGTTTACGCAAATAATCTATAGCATCATAATCAAAAGCTTTAAAAGCATATTTTGTTTTCCCTGTAACAAAAATAATGTGAGGTTTATTTTCTAAATCATCGAGTAAATCAAAGCCAGTTAAGATAGGCATCTCAATATCAAGAAATAATAAATCCACTTTAGTATCTAATAATCCATTTTTAGTTTCAATCGCATTATTCCACTCTGCTACTAATTCGAGAGAAGGATGCTCATCTATTAATTTTACAATTGCTAATCGTTGTAAACGGGAATCGTCTACAACAGCACATTTTAATTGAAATTGTTCCACTTGCATATAACTAGTTAATAATACAATAATAGTTAATATATATGGTTTGCACAAAAAAAACTAATTTTACCGTGTTTTTATGTTTTTAAACGAATACATTTTAGGTGTTTGAAAATTGAAAAAATAGTATTACTTTTGCAGTCAATTTTTAACTAAAAAAGATTTTTTATGAATCAATATGAAACTGTTTTCATCTTAAATCCCGTTTTATCTGAAGATCAGATAAAGGAAACAGTAAAGAAATACGAAGATATTCTTGTTTCTAACGGTGCTAAGATGGTATCAAAAGAAGATTGGGGGCTAAAAAAATTAGCTTATGCAATCCAACACAAAAAAAGTGGTTTTTATCATTTATTTGAGTACACCGTACCTGGTGAAGCAATCAACTCTTTAGAAGTTGAATTCAGAAGAGATGAGCGAGTTATGCGTTATTTAACTGTACGTTTAGATAAGCATGCTATTGCTTGGGCAGAGAAAAGAAGAAACAGAAACAAACAAAAAGCGTAATCTATGGCATCTATAGAGCAACAAGCTAAAGGTAAAAAAGATGGAGAGATCAGATATCTTACTCCATTAAACATTGATACAACAAAAAATAAGAAATATTGTCGTTTCAAAAAATCAGGTATTAAATATATCGATTATAAAGATCCAGATTTCTTATATTCATTTATTAATGAGCAAGGTAAGTTATTACCACGTAGATTAACAGGTACTTCTTTAAAGTATCAACGTAAGGTGAGTGTTGCTGTAAAAAGAGCACGTCATTTGGCTTTATTACCATACGTAAGTGATTTATTAAAATAAAAAGCGTCATATACCATGGAACTTATTTTAAGAAAAGACGTTGAGAATCTAGGATTCGCAGACGATATCGTTGAAGTGAAAAACGGTTATGGACGTAACTTTTTAATTCCTCAAGGAATTGCTGTTATAGCAACTCCTTCTGCAAAGAAAGCTTTAGCTGAAACTTTAAAGCAACGTGCTTATAAAGAGAAAAAGCAAGTTGAGGAAGCACAAGCATTAGCATCTAAAGTAGCTACTTTAGATCTTAAAATTACTGCAAAATCTGGAGCTGGAGATAAATTATTCGGATCTATTTCTAACATTAACTTAACTGAGCTTTTAGCTAAAGAAGGTGTTGAAATTGAAAAGAAATTTATTACTATCCCTGGAGGAACGATCAAACGTTTAGGTCAGTATGAAGCTTCTGTTCGTTTTCACAGACAAGTAATTGTTCCTGTAGCATTTGAAGTTGTTGCAGAGAAAGCATAATTATAGGGTTAAACCACTATAAATAATATAAAAGACGCTCAAATGAGCGTCTTTTTTTATTATATCTTCGCTATTAAAATCATAACAAATTATTTTAATAGCTTAATTCATGAAAACATTTTACATCACAGCTTTTTGCATATGTTGTATATGCTTAACTGCTGTAGCGCAAGTAACAACCTCTAATATAACAGGTGACGTACTTGATGACGCAAAACAATTATTACCTGATGCTACCATACAGCTAGTTCACACACCTACTGGAACTACATATGGAGGTACTACAAATTTTGACGGGCATTTTAATCTTATAAATCTTAGAGTTGGAGGTCCCTATAAATTAACTGTAAGTTACGTTGGATTTAAAACAAAAACGATAGAAGATATATACCTACAATTAGGTCAAACATTTAATGTTTCTATTATACTTACAGTCGATAGTAACGAACTGGATGAAGTTGTAATTACTACTAATAAAAACTCAGCCTTTAGTAGTGAACGAACAGGGGCTGAAACAAGCATTGGTAAAAGAGAATTAAAAACATTACCTACAATCACCAGATCAGCAGCAGATTTTTATAGATTAGAGCCAACCGCATCTAGTAACGGTTCTTTTGGAGGAAGAAATGATCAATTCAATAACTTTAGTTTGGACGGATCAATATTTAATAATCCTTTTGGATTGGATGCTGCAACGCCAGGTGGACAAACTAATGCACAACCAGTAAGCTTGGATGCAATAGAACAAATCCAAGTATCATTAGCTCCTTATGATGTTACACAGGCTGGTTTTACAGGAGCATCTGTAAATGCCGTAACAAAAAGTGGAACCAATACTTGGAAAGGTACTGTATATGGTTTTTATCGAAATGAAGATTTAACAGGAGATAAAGTTGGTGATGATAATATTATAGTTCCTGATTTATCTCAAGCTCAATATGGCGTAAGTATTGGTGGTCCAATATTGAAAAATAAATTATTTGTATTTGCAAATTTTGAGAAAGATGATAGAGAAGATTTAGGTTCTAATTTTATTGCTGCTCGCCCAGGATTAACAGGAACAAATGTATCTAGAGTTACCGCCACTGATCTTGATTTTGTTTCAGATGCTTTAGGTGATTTAGGATATGAAACTGGAGCTTATGAAGGTTTTACTAATATCACAGAATCAATAAAAGGATTGTTGAAATTAGATTGGAATATCAATTCAAAACATCGATTGGCTCTTGTATATAACTTTTTAGATGCCTCTAGAGATTTACCTGCAAATCCAGGAGCATTGGGGCGTAGAGGTCCAGATTTAACTACGTTACAATACAGAAATTCTGGGTATCGAATTAATAATAAAATTAGCTCTTTTTTAATCGAATTAAATTCAAATTTCACTAATAACATAACTAATAAATTACAAATCGGATATACTAAATTTGAAGATAGTAGAGATCCATTTTCAGCACCAGCACCACCTATTAATATTCAGCAAAATGGAGTACGCTATATAGTTGCTGGTCATGAGCCATTTTCAATTAATAATGTATTAGATCAAAATGTATATCAAATAACTAACAATTTAAATATTGTATCAGGAAATCATACAGTAACATTAGGTGGCTCTTTTGAACGGTTCGAATTTGATAATTCTTTTAATTTAGGTATCTATGATTTTGCTGGAGATGCTACTAACGGATTAAGTCCTGTAAGCACTTTTTTTGATGCTTTTGATAGTGTACGGATTAATACTGCAAATCCTACAGGGAATAGCTTTGAAGAGGCTATTAATAATGGTACCATAGCAGCTGCTTTGGCAAACGCACAGAATGTTTTTGATACCAATAATTCTAATAATTCATGGGCATTAGCCGAGACAAATGTTGGACAATTTGCTTTATATGCACAAGATAAATGGAGAATGAATGATCAGTTTACAGTGACATATGGTATACGAGTTGACCAACCACTATATTTTGATACAGAAACAAAAATTAGAGAAAATATAGATCGAGCTGCTGGTGGAGTTTTTCCTGACGGAAATTACCAACCAGAAATAACTTATTATAATGAAAGCGGAGCTGCTGTACAATTGAACAGTTTGGATTTACCAACTCGTAAATTATTAGTATCCCCTAGACTTGGAATTAATTGGGATGTTAAGGGTGATAAAACACTACAAATACGAGGAGGAACAGGTATTTTTACAGGAAGACTTCCATTTGTATGGATCGGGAATCAAGTAGCAAATCCAAATTTCTTTTTTTACACAACCACTTCTCCTGACTTTGAATTCCCACAAGTTTGGAGAAATAGTTTAGGTATTGATTATAAATTCCGAAATGGAATTGTAGCTTCTACAGATATTATTTACACACAGGATATCAATTCGCAAATGGTACGTAACTATGGATTAAGAACCCCTAGCGGACAATTAGAAGGAGCTGATAATAGAGCTATATACTTAGATTCTGATAGAGCTGTAAATGAATTTGGTGGCATAACAAATGGATATGTATTTACAAATACTGATATAGGATATTCATTTAATTGGTCGTTTAAACTACAAAAACAATTCAAAAACGGATTATTTATTAGTGGAGCATATAATTATCTAGAAGCTAAAGATGCCAGTTCATTAGATGCCGAAATATCAAGTGATGCATTTGAACGTAACCCAGCTTTAGGGAATGTAAATCAAGCTGTGAGCACAACATCAAGGTATGGAGATAAACACAGAATTGTAGGGCAACTGAATAAAACATTTCATTATGGTAATAATAAACAATGGAGAACTTCTGTAGGTGCCTTTTATGAGTATGCCCAAGGAGGAAGATTTAATTATACATATTCTGGAGACATTAATAATGATGATTCAGGATTAAATGATTTATTATACATCCCTACAACTAATGAGTTAAACACATATCAATTTAGTGGTAGTACAAGCGAACAAGCTGCACAACGATTAGCTTTTGAAGCTTATATATTACAAGATGATTACTTACGAGAACGAAGAGGGAATTATGCTGAAAAATATGCTATTTTAAGTCCATGGAGAGGTCGCTGGGATATGAAGTTTTTACAAGACTATGATTTTAAAATATCAGGAGATAAAACGAATACAATTCAATTAAGTATTGATATTTTAAATTTAGGAAATTTATTAAACTCTGATTGGGGAGTAATTCAAAGACCTGTTAACGAGCAACCTTTAGGAGTAACTGTAGATGGAACAAATACTCCAACATATACTTTTGATGTTTCTCAAACAAAAACATTCGCAAATGACTTTAGCTTAGATTCTAGATGGCAAGCACAGATAGGATTACGCTATATATTTTAATTTAAAATCTCCTATAGCACTCAATATATAAAAGTGCTATAGGAGGTATAGAATTTTAATAACAATAAATACTTGTAAAAAAATAAATTCATTGCATTCTAACACTTAAGATTAACTATATTTAATCTCTTTATTGGAAGTTGATAATAAACTCCTATTAGTAATAATTTTGATTAAAATATGGCACAAGAAGATTTAGATGCGTTTTTAAATTTTGCGAATGAAAAAGCAGAAACTCATAAAAAGAATATTGATAATGATTTATACAATTTTCTCTTAGATTCAGCTGAAAAACTATCAGCATTATCTGATGACGAAGAAGATAAAATGATATTAATCTTTAAAGCGATTAGAGAAAACGTTGAGACTTTGGATGACTTAGATAAAATTACTGAGATATACTTTTATGAAGGTCAATATGCAAGGACATCAAGAGAAATACAACAAACAATTTTAGATTTTGCTACGATCTATGCCGAAATTTTTGAAGATAAAAACTTTGAAAAAATCGAAGAAATCTTAAAAAACAATAACGAATTTAAAGGAAATCTAGCATTAGAATTTTATTTAAAAATAGGATTAATTGATGATCATAGATATAGAATTCTTAATTTTATAAAAGATAGCTTTGATTTTTTAACAGACAGTCAAAAGCAATTGTGTTTGCATACGTTGGTTAAATATAAAAAAGATAAAACTATTCAAGAGATATTGATTAAAAGTGGTCTTTTTAAATATGAAAAAAAGAAGCCTTGGTGGAAATTTTGGTAATAAGTTAGGACCATACATCTATTATATCACAAATTTAAAGGACACATTTTTTAATCTTAAAATGCTAGATTAATGGATTATGTTTACTTTTGCACGCAATTTTGAAGTACATATCATGAAATATCAAAGACTCACCAAAGAACAATTAGAAGAAATGCACCAAGAATTTATTAATTTCTTGGCAACACAATCTATAACTGGAGAAGAATGGGAAGATATTAAGAAAAACAAACCCGAAGTAGCTGAAGAAGAAATTGATGTTTTTAGTGATTTAGTATGGGAAGGTGTTCTTAATAAGGTTCGTTTTTTAGAGCATTTTTCTAAGCAACAAATACATTTATTTCATTTAGGAGATGAAAAAATGCAATTGATTGCTATAAGAATAAAAGATGAATCTATAGATGTAACAACACAAACAGGATATGATTGGTTACGTGAAAATTTATTAGATGATAGTGTTGAATTTTTTAGTGCTACTAAAGAATACAATGAAGATAAAAATGCCGATAAATTTGCTTTGATAAGAGAAGGAGCGCAAATTACAAAAGGAGACTTATATCAATATTTTGCAAAAATGATGGCAGTAAATCAAAAAGCGGAATAAATACAATTGTATAGAATAAAAAATGAAACCACTTTATATTAATTTATAAAGTGGTTTCTGGATAAAAACAAATAGTAGATTTGGGGCTAATATGTTTTTTTAAGTATCTTAGTATTTGACATGCCTACATTAAAAAAGTAAATACCTTTACTGAGGTTACTCAAATCAATTTCAAAAAAATCATTTTTGATAATACCTGTTTTCATAATCTTACCACTTACACTAAATAATAAATAAGATTTATTGATTTGGTTAGTAATAGTAATAAAGTTTGTTGTTGGATTAGGAAAAATAGAAATTGTTTCTACTTCAGTAATAGCATTTTTGGTTTGAAGTTCCTTTGAACAATCAAAAATAGTCGCAGACATAATCTCATCTGTAACAATAGTGTTGAGAAATGCTTTATTATGCAAACTTTCACTATCAACAATTACACATTCTAGAGTAGAATATTTAAGTTGATTAGGTTTTGTGATTAATCTTAAATTATCATTATTTCCATTTCTAAGATTTAACTGTTTTAGTTTAGGAGTATTTGTGATATCTAAAACAGTTAACCTAGGATTTAATGAAACATCCAAAGAAGTGATAGTATTTCCAGAAACACTTAAATATTCAAGGTATGTGTTATAAGAATATTCTAATGAGTTTAATCCAGTGTTATCCAAAGCTAAAACCTTTAGATACATAGCATTACTTAAATCTAAATCTTCAAGGTTAGGATTGAAAGATACGTCGAGATATTCCAGCGCAGAATTCTCAACAGGTAAGATTAACTCTGATAGATAAGTATGTGATACTTCTACCATTTCTAAGGATGTATTATGCGATAAGTCTATTTGATTTAATGATAAATTTTTTGTGATCAATAAATTTTTTAGTGCTTTATTTTTTGAAATATCAATATTTGATACTTGGGTAAATCTGCATTGTAAGGTTTCTAGATTAGTGAATTTCTCTATTCCTGAAAGACTCGTAATTCTATAATCATTAAGCTCTAAATTTTTTATTTTTAAAACTGCATCAAACGGAATTTTATAATCACCACTAATATCATCATAAGATGCTAATGCTTTCTCAAAATAAGGGTCAGAAATTTTTATATACCCTTGTTGTGCAATAATTCCAAATGGAATAAAAAACAACATATATATGAGTAAATTCTTTTTCATAGCAACATATTTTTTTAATATCATGATGTAAATTTCATGTTTTCTGTCGAAAGAAAAAGTGTAGTATGTCACTATGTGATATATGTCACAACAAATAATTTTAGATAAAATTTAGTTAATTATTTTGCTAAAGCCGTAGTATTCAAATAAAAGATTTTTTATGCAATATATTATACATAAAGAAGATAGGTGAAAACAGTAACTATTTATAGGTAACAAAAATAAATATTAACAAAACATTAACTTTTAAAGTTGATTATACCTATAATTTCTAATTAATCTGAATCTAAGATTTTATATAGTGTTGAAGTAATCAAAAAAAGCTAAAGAATAATTGTGTATTTATGTCTTAAATTCTAATAAGTTAAGCCTTCCAATTTTATATTTATAAAACTACTTTAATAATAAATAATAGTATGGTTAAAGCAGTTTTATAAATATAGTAAGTCTTTTATTTCTTTTTTAAAAATAAACGATCGAAGTCTTTATCTTTCATAATTTCAATCTCTTCATTAGTTTTTCCATCAAGCTTATGTAAATAACCTTCAAAAATATGGCTTAAGTATAATGGAGATTTATAATTACTATTATAAAAGTTTTTACTACTATGACAACTAAAACAATTAGCTAAATTTGAATTATGAATATCTTCAAAGCTTTTTTCAAATGTTTGTTCAAAGGTTTCCATAGTAATATTAAAAGCATTAGTTGACCCTCTAGTTAAAGCTCCTGGTATTACACTTGAGATAGAGTATCCCAAAGAATCGATAAGTTGGGCTTGTCGTTCTGTAGTTTTATAATCTTCAGTATTTAACCAAATAGAACCATTGTAAAAATAATTCTTCCAAATACTGGTAATAGTAGTGTCTACAGAAGCATTAATTGTTTCTATATTAGTGAAATTTAGAGGTTCTTTTTGACTGGTAGGCATAAATTTATTACCTACAGTTCTAGGAACCCCATACTTAAAAAGTGAATAAACTTGATTTTGTATCACGGGTTTTTTAGTAGTCGTATCCCATATAATTCCGTTTATAGAAGTAGTTGTATCTGCTTTAAAAAACAACGTTTCTTTAGCACTAGCTACTTTTTGAGTATTCCAATCATATTTTGGAGCCATTTTCTTGTGCTCAAATGTTGCCCAAATAAATTCTGGGTGATTTTCAACAATTCCAACTACATGCATTCCTAATAATGCCATTGTTTCGGTACTATATTCAGTTCCATTTTTAAGAACAGCTTGAGTTGTATAATAACTAGAAAGCAGATTACTTGGTATTGAAGATGCTTTGATCCATGAAACTTTTAGTTCTAAGGCTCCTACAGGAAATGTTTTAGTGTTAGTACGACTCAAAGATCCATCTACTATTTGTTGTGCAAAAGTATTTGTACTAGATTTTAATGTTGAATCAACGTGAATTGAATAATATACTGTATCTGCTTTTTTATTAAAATTAGGGTTAGAAACTAATATTGCATTAAATGCTGCCTGTTCAACAGATTCAAGAACTAATGAGTTTCCTTGATAAGCAGGAATTGGAATCATATTAGAAGTTACATTGATTAAATCGTTTTCAAACAATGTTTTCCCATTTGGTTGTAATTGAGTTAGCCATAAAAACTTTTGCCATGACCATTGGTGAAAATTACAATTAGAAACTGTAATATTATTATGAAAAGGACTTTTAGGACCTTCTTCAATAGGAGGTAGAACAACTCCGTTCTTAAACCAAGATTCGCTACAACTACATATTGAATCACTTTTTTTTGATGAATTATCAACTATGTCATAATTAGAAATAGTTGGTGTATCAGAAATTACACTGTTTTTTTCTGGAGATCTGGTTGCAAAATAAGCTATTGTTACTACAACAAGCACAATAGCTAAAATAATGAGAGTTTGTTTTTTCATGAGTTTATTTTGTAATGGTTTATGTACGAACTGTTTTACGTTTTACAAAATTAAAACCATGAATATTAGAATCCTACAGGTGTAAATACTTGATTTGACTAAGAGTTGTTTTTATAATATATAGCCAAATTGATATTAAATTCCTCTTCTCCTACTCTACTTTTATTATATCTGATTAAAATATTCTTTTTTACATCATAAAAAATTGTATTACAATCAAGAATTACGCTGGAAAGAAGCTCCTTTCTGGAAAAGAAGGCATTGCTAGTTAGTAATTGTTTCTATTTATCTAAAGCACTCCAACATTGGAGTGTTTTAGGTTTTATATTAACTAAATCTTATGAAACAAACACTTTTATTTACAACAAACAAAAGTGTTTATAAAAAACATCTTATTTGAAATTAATATTAAAAGTTCATTCGTTTTACAACATTATATTTGCTTTTATTTAGACAGAATCTCATATTTATATTACATCAATATTTATTTTCATACACTATAAACAACTGTAATTATGTACAATGATGATAATTAAATTTTAAATTATTATTTATTAATCATTCTAGCGAACGGTATCCTTGTTTATCATCTCTTCCTTTATCCTAAAAACCAAATCAATACGCTTAAACCATAGTCTTAAAACGTAAAAACTTGAAAAACAATACTTTTCATTCATCGACAGTTATTGTCATTCTACCGATGTTTATCATATCTCCTATCGAAAGAATCTATTATTATCTGTGATATTGTCTCAACTTTACATCAAAGTAAAATCCCAAATCTTACTTAATCAAAAATTATACATTATGGAAGTTATTACATTTTTACTCGTAGAGAACAATATTAAAGAACGTACTAAACTAAGAAACATGTTTAATTCTTTTGAAAACACTCACACCGTTTTAGAAGCCTCATCAGGTAAAGAAGCTCTTGATATTATCAATCAAAAAGAAGGTAAAATCGATGTCATTTTATTAAGTCTTAACACTCCTGAAACCATTGATAATGATCTTTCTTTTTTAAAGACATTAAAAACTACTGATTTGTATAAACATATACCAGTTACTGTTATTTCTGAAAGTAATAATCCAGATGTAATGTACACTTGTTATCAATCTGGAGTTTCTGGATATATTGAAAAGCCGGAAGAGTCAATGATATATGTAGAGAAGATAAAACATCTGATTGCTTATTGGGGATTAAATGAATTTTACAAAAATTAAACCATCTAAAAAACATATATAAATGAATAATTTTTTCACAAAAAGTCAAAATAATGTACAACATATGCTTCTTAAATTATTTCTAAAATACACTTCTAAAAAATCTGGAGTTGTAGTCATTAAATTAAAAAAGAACGATATGTAGCAACTTATATATCAAGCATTTCTATTATCCGAGTATTATTATTTATTAAATTTTAACATCAGTATGAACCGTATTCTATCAAGTGCATCTCGATTATCATCGATAAAAGAAAAAGAAGTTAGAAATGCCTTCATAAAAAATGAGGTCATTCCAAATGATATTCTTGAACATATCTCTGAAGCTTATTTTGTTTTAGATCTTTCTGGTAACATTATTCAAGTAAATGATAAAGCTTTAAACTTATTTAGACATGCTATTAAAGGGTCCAAAATTTTAATTAAAAGATGTATTTGCGAAAAGACCTTTCCAATTTTCATTAGATTGTATAGAACTTTATTAAAGAATGGACATATCCTTGGTCAAAAAATATGTATTCAATCTAAAAAGAAAAAGGAAGTTTCTATTCTAATTAGAGCTACTGTTTTATATGATGCTAATCAAAAACCTATAGCTTTTCAATGTCTTTTTAATGATCAAATTGATCAACAATCTTTCTTAGAAAATTATCATGAACAAAAGGAGCAATTAGTTACCGTTATAGAAAATTCTTCTCTAGGTATTGTTTTTCTGAAAAATGGAAAAATTTTAAAGACAAACGATACTTTTTGTAATCTCACAGGGTATTGTGAAGAGGAATTAAGCACATTAACTATTGGTGATATTTCTTTTCCTGAGGATATAAAAAACGCTCAAAAGATTATGCAAAAAATGAATCTAGGTAAAATAAATCATTTTCATTTTACGCAAAAATATAGAAAAAAAGACCAATCGTTATTAATTGCTCGAGTGCGCATTAATATTATTAAAGATGAAATCGGTACATATTTGTATCATGTTGCTATGCTTGAAGATATAACCAAAGAAGTACAAGAATCTTCTATGCTTAAAGCACTTAATTCTTTAATGTCTTCTATCATTGGTAAATCTAATATTCATGAAATTGCTTGGGAGATAACACAAAAAGCAATTTCTCTTTTTGGTTTTGAAGATTGTGTCATTTACATGCTCAATCACAAGGGAACACAATTAGAACAGATTGCTGCTTATGGAGATAAAAATCCTAAGGATAGAGAGATTTTAAACAAAATAACTATTCCTGTTGGAAAAGGTATTGTAGGAACAGTTGCTCAAACTGGTATTGCAGAAATTGTAAACGATACTGCTCTCGATACTAGGTATATTATTGATGATAAATTTAGAGCTTCAGAAATTACGGTACCCATTGTAGCAGATGGTGTCGTTATTGGGATTATAGACTCTGAACATTCTTCTAGGAATTACTTTACAAAAACACACTTAGAAACATTAACTAATATTGCTAATCTAGCTGCTTCTCAATTAAAAAGTGCAATTAACTTACGTCGATTTTTAGAAACTGAAGTTCAAAAAAGTGATTTACTAGACCATCTACAAACTAAAAATAAAGAATTACAAGAATACGCACACATCGTTTCTCATGATCTCAAATCACCGTTACGAAGTATCAATGCTTTGGTTAATTGGATAAAAGAAGATTATCATGATATTTTTGAAGAACGTGGTGATAATCACATCACTTTAATAGAAAACACCATCTATAAAATGGAAAAATTAATCAATGGAGTACTCAGTTACTCTAAGATTGATCTAGATAAAAAAATATATGATCCTGTTGATTTAAACGAAGTTATTCAAAATATTAAAAACACCATTTATATTCCTGAACATATTAACTTACAAATTGTAAAATCACTACCAACCTTAAAAATTGATATTACAAAAATTAACCAATTATTTCAAAATTTAATTAGTAACGCAGTTAAATTTATAGATAAAGAAAAAGGATTGATTACAATCGATTATGAAGATCATGGGACTTATTATACTTTTAGTGTAAAAGATAATGGCATTGGTATCGAAAAAAAATACCATCAAAAAATATTTAAAATGTTTCAATCGTTACAAACAAATACAGAATCAACTGGTATCGGTCTGGCGATTGTAAAAAAAATAATACATTCTTATAATGGAGACGTTTGGTTAGAAAGTATATTAACAAAAGGAACTACTTTCTTTTTCAATCTCAAGAAAGAACTTTAGATACCGAGATGCTATTCATCTACAGTTATCTACTATTCACCGATATTGAAATAGGTTTAAACGAAAGTAATTTATTTTTTCTTAAATAAATAAGAACTTTATAATTGCATAACATAGATATTTAATTTAACTTAATACCAGAAAATGAAGACATTATCATTTTTATTGATTGAAGACGATGAAATTGAGAGATTAAAATTTCAACGCGTTATTAGCAAATTAAATTTTGATCATAAAATTATTGAAGCTAAAAATGGTGAAGAAGCTCTTGAGATTTTGGAAAACGGTACAAGTCAACTTCCTGACATTATTTTATTGGATTTAAATATGCCAAAGATGAACGGAATTGAATTTTTAAGTATTCTAAAAAATCATGTCCATTACAAATATTTACCTGCAATTGTGTTATCGACTTCTAATAATCATGAAGATCTATTAGAGTGTTATAAGCTAGGGATTGCTGGTTATTTTGTGAAACCATTAAAATATGCCGACTATGCTATTAAAATCGAGTATATGGTCAATTATTGGACTACAAACGAACTAATTAAAAGTTATTGACATTATATGAAAGGAATCGTTTTTACAGAGTTTTTAGAATTAGTTGAAGATAAATTTGGACTTGAAGTAGTTGATCAAATTATCGAAGAATCAAATCTTGAATCACAAGGTATTTATACAGCTGTAGGAACATACGAATTTTCTGAAATGCTACGTTTATTAAAAAATCTAAGTAATCATTCTAACATTAGTGTAGATGATTTACTCCTTATTTATGCAGAACACTTTTTTGGTGTATTAGTATCAAATTATCCTTCCTTAATTAGTCATTACAACGATCCTATAGAATTATTATCATCTATAGAAGATCATATCCATATAGAAGTTAGGAAAATATACCCCGAAGCTGAATTACCTACTTTCAAAGTACTTAAAAAAGATAAAAACTCTTTAGTAATGTTATACAAATCTAGTAGAGCATTGTATAATTTTGGATTAGGATTAATGAATAAAACTCTCGAACATTTTAATACAAAAGCTACTATTATAGTAGAAAAGATTAAGCCGGACGGAACTGAAGTTAAATTTAGCATCACCAAAATTAATGAGTAATGATCTAGAAATACTAAAACGTGCCTTAAAAAGAGAAAAAGCAGCGAGAAAACATGCCGAAAAAATACTAGAAGAAAAATCTCTTGATTTATATAATATCTCCATAAAACTAAAGGCTACCAATCAAAAATTAGAAGATCTTGTTGACGAAAAAACATCTGAACTAGCTGTTATAGTCGAAAATTCTTCTCTAGGGATTGTATTGACTCAATACGATACAATCTTGCAAACCAATAAAGCTTTCCAGAATTTATTAGGGTATACCGCTGACGAACTTGTCTTAAAGAAAGTTAAAGATATTTCTCTAAAAGAAGAATATACCCAATCTGCTGAGTTTTTAGACAAACTCAATTCTGGTGAAATAAATACTTTTACTGTCAATAAACGTTATAAAAAAAAAGACGGCTCTTTAGTCTGGGCAAAAACAAATGTTGCAGCAGTTAGAGATCATCAAAATAACGCTATCAAACTTCAGGTTGCTCTAGTTGAAGATATTACCGAGCATTTAGCCTTAGAAGAACAACGGAAACAATTATTATCTAATCTTGAAAAAAATAATCAAGAATTAAAAGAATACGCCCAAGTAGTTTCTCACGATTTAAAATCTCCTTTGCGTAGCATTAATGCATTGGTCAATTGGCTTAAAGAAGATTACGAAGATGTACTTGATCAAGGAGCTCTAAAAAACATTTCATTGATCGAAGGTACCTTAGAGAAAATGGAACGGTTAATTAACGGAATTCTTAATTATTCCAGTATTGGTAACAAAAATATTCGAGAAACTGTTGTCGACCCTAATGAAGTAGTTACAGATATTATTAATACAATTTATATTCCATCTCATGTTACTGTACATATCATAAATCCTTTGCCAAAAATCAAAGGAGATAGCATTAGAATACAGCAATTATTTCAGAATTTGATTAGCAATGCCGTTAGTCATATCGACAAAGAAAGAGGTATCGTAGAAATCAATTATGAAGATAGGAATGCTTATCATATATTTTCTATTAAAGATAATGGAATTGGAATCAAAAAAGAACATTTTACTCGAATTTTTAAAATTTTTCAATCCTTAAGTTCCAATTCTAACTCAACAGGAATTGGACTTTCCATAGTAAAAAAAATCATTGATTTATACGAAGGTGATATTTGGCTTGATAGCACTCTTGGCAAAGGAACAACCTTTTATTTTAGTTTAAAAAAAGAATTGTAACCTATGTATATAGACTCCACACAAATCAATATCATTGTACAATCTATAAAAGATTATAGTAAAAACCATACTGTTCTTTTGTCTATTGCAGAAGCCTCTGTCATAGATCTGGATCTTTTAATTAATACACTCAACAAAAACAATATCTCATTTTTCGGTGGTATTTTTCCAAGAGTAATACATAATAAAACATTGCATGAAAAAGGCATCGTTATAACAACGCTTCATCATGTAAATGATATTCATATTATAAAAAATATTGCTTCAAAAGATTTTTCGATTCCTACTATAAATTTCAAACAAAATACATCGTATTCTATACTAACATTTATTGATGGTTTAACTTCTAATATCTCTTTTTATTTGTCAGAGTTATATCGTCAATACGGTACACATACATCATATTTTGGAGGCGGTGCTGGCAGTTTAAGCTTACAACAACAACCATGTGTTTTTAATAACGAAGGGATTTTTATGGATGCTGCAATATTATGTATAATGGAAACAAAAATGCATATCGGTGTAAAACACGGTTGGAAAAAAATAGACGGACCAATTGTCGCCACAAAAACCGATCGCAATGTTATACAAGAAATTAATTGGATGAATGCATTTGATGTATATCAATCTATTTTAAAAAAAGATACTGATCAAAATATCAATATTGACAACTTTTTTGATATTGCTAAAGGATATCCTTTTGGCATTGTAAAAGAACATACAGAATGTATTGTTAGAGATCCCATAGCTACTAACGAGAAAGGAGAACTTATCTGCGTAGGTGAGGTATTAGAAAACACCGTTCTCGATGTTTTAAAAGGAGAAAATGATTCGTTAATAATGTCTGCTAAAGAAGCCGCAAATAATGTCGTCTCGCAATCCAACAATTGTACAAATGCTTTTATTATTGATTGTATTTCTAGAGTATTATTTCTTGAAGATCAATTTTCTGTAGAACTTACTAACGTTGTTAATGTATTAGAAAATCAACAATCTTTTGATCAGATACATGGAGCATTAACTTTGGGTGAGATTTCGTCTTACAATGGTTTTCTTGAATTTTTTAATAAAACAATCGTTATAGGTACATTTAAATAATTATGGATTTTAATCAACATTTATCAGACATATTGCATTTATATGAGTTTTCTATGGCTATTGGTAATTCTCTAGATTATACAGGGAATTGTAATCATTTTTTAAAATTAATCCTCGCTCGAAAAAATCTTAGTTCGTGTTGGATTTATAGAAAAGAAAATAATCAATATACTGTAACATACTCATATCCTAACCCATCTAAAAAAATAGTTCTAAAAAATAAAAATCAAATTTTAGATACTTTAGTCTTAGGTATTAAATCAAAAATAGTTTCTGTTGATACTACAATTCAAGAGGTTTCTCCTATTGATATACAACAAGAAGGGTCTTTACTTATTTTTAATTTACATGACCAAGGAATTCTATTTTTATATAGTGCTTATACAGATACTTTTACTCCAAAAGACATTAGTCAACTTCAACCGATAATGGATAAGTTCATTCTATCATTAGAAGCTTGCGAGTCTTTTAGTAAAAAAGAAGATTTATTGCAACGACTTGCATTGCAAAATCAAGAATTAAATGATTATGCACATATTATTTCTCACGACCTTAAAACGCCTTTGCGATCTATTGATACTTTACTCAACTGGATCGAGGAAGAATGTAGTGACTCTCTAGATTCTATAAGTCGTCAATACTTATTGAAAATCCATCATAATATCGAAAAAATGGATGCCCTTATAGAAAGTATCTTAACATATTCAACAATTGATAAACGTAAAAAAACAAATTATACAATTGATCTTAATGAGGTCATGCGTGAAGTGTTTAAAATATTAGATATTCCTAATCATATAATCATTGATATTGTTACACCACTGCCATCAATTATTGCAGATACATTAAATATGCAACAACTATTTCTTTGCTTACTCCAAAATGCAATCAATAGTATTGAGCAAGCTACTGGTAAAATATATATACGAGTTATAGAATTAAATCATTTCTGGAAATTTGAAATCGAAGATAACGGCAAAGGAATTGATTCAAAATATCATAAAAAAATATTTAAAGTATTTCAAAAATTAGAAAATGATTCTATGTCTCTAGGAATGGGATTGCCTATTGCTCAAAAAATAGTCAATCATTATGGGGGTAATATGTCTTTAACATCCAACGTCAATCGTGGTAGTATTTTTAGTTTCACATTAAAAAATAATGATATGAACCTACAACCTAATCTAGAGTATGTAAATGAATTATCCGGTGGAGATGCTCTTTTTAAACAAAAACTTATCGGAATTATTAAAAAGGAATTCCCTGAAGAAAAAGAAATTTTCTTACATAATTATAAATCATCCGAATTAAACAAAGCAGCAGAAAATGTTCACAAACTAAAACATAAAATAGGAATGCTTGGTTTAGATGATGGATATCAAATCGCAATTGATTTTGAAAACGAACTCTTAGCAGGTAAAACTTCTTTATTTCAAAAATTTATGTTAATTTTAGATACAATAGATGAATTTATACATCCATTATAGATCACCCCAAATCTAAATATTACATTTTTTAATCTAATTACATACTATATGAATTGTATTATTATAGATGATGAAGCTACTGCTAGAGCAATTATAAATCAATTATGTTCTTTTGATAAAGAATTAAAAGTCTTAGAAGAGTTTCCTAATGCTATTCAAGCTATAAAATTTTTGAATCAAAATGATGTCGATCTTATTTTTTTGGACATCCATATGCCAGATTTTACAGGTTTTGATTTTATACAAACCATCAAAAATCCTCCTAAAATAGTTTTAACTACATCTGATAAGAACTTTGCTCTTGAAGCATTTGAATATGATTGTATTGTAGATTATATGGTTAAACCTATTACTCCAGCTCGTTTTGAAAAAGCTATTCTAAAAGCGAAAAATGCAACTATTAAAGAAGAAGAGACATCACAAAGTACCAAAGAGGTTAGCCAAGAAAATGATTTATATGTTAATATTGATCGTAGATTGATTAAAATAGACATTCCTAGTATTTACTTAGTTGAAGCAAAAGGTGATTATATTACTGTTAAAACTGATAGTAAAAATTATATTGTACACTCTACTCTCAAAAAAATAGAAGAAAAACTACCTGATGATTTATTTCTTAAAATCCATCGTTCATACATTATTAATACAAAAAAAATAATTGATATCGAGGATAATAGCGTATTAATAGCCAAAGATGTTATCCCTGTTAGTAGATCAAACAGGCCAGAATTAATGAAGCGTCTAAACTTATTATAATAGCCATACATACTGTTTTTATTTTTTAATAATCCGATAATCCTATTCCATTAATCTATAGGATTATACTTCCTACCTGTACTATTTACTCTTCAATCGAAATATTCTTCGACATGCATTTTTATGCCTTAATTTCATCTACGAATTACAGGATAAAGCATATTTTTTAGGTGTAAGAAAGAGACTGTTAAGAAAAACATAAAAAAGCATATTAAGTCTACGGGAAACACTTATCTAAGATTAAACGCAACTCTTTATCTTTGTAATGTATTGATTAACAACAATTAACATTGTAAGATTATTTATAAAACTTGAAATCAAAACTTAACCTATACTATCATTTTTCTTATTAACAAAACCCAAATTAATCATGAAAAAAATTTTACTTTTTACGAGTTTACTTGTCACACTCTCCCTATCAGCGCAATCACCTACAGCTTTTGATTGTAATGAGGGTTCTTTTTTTCAAGTAATATCTGGACAATTAAAAACATACGATCCTATTACTGGGATGTACTCTGAGCCATTACACACACATACAAACAGTTATAATGCAGGAGGGTACAACAGTGTTGATAATTATCTATATGCTGTAAACAAAGGAAATTCTCATATTTTAAGAATTGGAAGCGATGGAATACAGGACTTAGGTGCAGTTACCCAAAATAACGGGACTTCTTTTGGTGGAGGATATAGCGCTGATGTAGATTTAAATGGAAATTTATGGGCTTTCCAAAACGGAAATAAAATGACTTTTCATAAAGTAACTAATTTACAGCTTATCGACGAAGAGACACCTCCTGTTTTTGAGATTATTACTGCCAATCAAGCAATCCCGACAACATGTGCTGATATCGTATTAATTGGTAATACTATTTATGGTGGAGGGAAGCAGAATTTATATAAATGGGATATTTCAAGCGGTACTCCCATAGTTACTGTAATTGAAGACGTCCCAGGTTTACCTAATAATACTTTTGGTGCTGCCTATACAGATTCAAATGATCGCTTGTATCTTTCTGATAATACTGGTGGTTTATATTTAATAGAAAATTATACAACTGCAACCCCTACTGCAAGGTTCTTAAATAACACTCAACCAACAAATTCTAATGATGGGTTTAAATGTGCTATAGGTATTTCTCCTCTAGATAAAGATAATGATGCAGTATTAGATTCTATGGATATGGATGCTGATAATGATGGTATAACAGATATAGCAGAATGTGGTGGAATTGATCCTTATGGTGATGATGATGGAGATAGTATCTTTAATTATCTTGATAATGATATTAGCGGTAACGGTGATAGTGTTGTACAAGATGCTTTTGATAGTGATAGAGATAAAATTCCAAATTTTCTTGATTTAGATAGTGATAATGATGGTATTTATGATATTACAGAAGCTGGAGAAGGTGCTAGAGATGTAAACTCTGATGGTAGGTATAATCTTAGTGATGTTGGGTATAACGATGCCGATTCTGATGGTATTGCAGATGTATTTGATACAGATGCTGGAGGAACACCATTAGTTCCACTTGATACTGATGGAGACGGAAAATATAACTGTTACGACATTGATTCAGACGGTGATGGTATTATTGATCTTATTGAAGGACAAATATCAACTTCATTCTTACCTCTATCAGGTAATGACCAAGATAATGATGGATTGGATGATAATTTTGATCCAGATTATGGAGGTACTATAAATGGAACAGTAAATACAGATGACGAAGGTGCTTATGATCATTTGGATACCGATTCTGATAATGATGGAATTAGTGATACTATAGAAGCATATGATACTAATAACGATAATATAGCGGAAACGACAGCTACTGGAGTAGATAATGATAATGATGGGTTAGACGATGGTTATGATAGACAAGTTACTTGCTTTACAAGTGATAATGGTGGACAAACTCCAGATAGCTTCCCGCTTGCCAATATTTGCGATAGGTATAATACTTTGGGAGAGTATACTGCTGATGGTACTCCTTTATATTTAGATACTGATGATGTCGTTACTCAAGAAACTTTAGACTTAATTAATAACGCCTTACCAGAACAATATCCTGTACCTGATTATAACCCTCATTATATATCTTCAGGATATGATACAGACCTTATGCTAGATGCTACGGCCGATGTATGGGTAACTTTCGTTGCTGAAGGAGCGGGTTATAGAAACACTTTAGGCTTCTATACCTATGATTTATCTTCTCCGAGAACTACAATACCTCAACCAGAAGATATTACTATAATTTTCCCTAATATTTCTGCTGCAGGAAGCGGTGGTAGTTTAGTTGCTGGTAATAAAGTTAACATTGGTAATTTCCCTCCCAATACTGGAATTGGATGGGTGTTATTAGCCGATGCATGGGATGATGGTTGTATTTCTCATGGAAATTGGCAATTACATTCTAATCCAGATTTTAACCCTGAAAAAGTAGCTTCTATCAGAAATCATAATGTTTTAATTTCTGATCCAGATAACGAGCGTGTTATATTAGGTTTTGAAGACATTCGTAGAGATTATGCATCTTGTGATAACGATTTTAACGACGCTCTTTTTTATGTTACTGCTAGCCCTTACAATGCTATGAGAACTACTAATTTCGTAGATATTAGTACTGCTACAAACGTTACTTCTGGAAATAATGGTGGACTAGAGAGTAATGGTAAATTAGCAGAGCTAATTGCGAAGCGTAATTTTAAAAGAACTAAAAGTAATCTTGCTTTAGATAAAAAAGAAAATCAACAACGTATTCTTCCTAATCAAAAAGCAGCATCAGCTAATAATAACAACTTAGGTGTTTATTTCCCTAATACAGGTCTCGAAGGTACCGAAACTAGTTTTGTATCTACTCCTACTGATTTATTAGAACTAACAAATGCTACAGACATTCTTGCAATAGATTACTATAAAAATGATGATCGTATAGCTGCTGGATTAATTACCACTACAGAAGGAACAATTTATGATCATTCCAAAGTAATTTGTGATCGTTTAAATGGATCTAGTTTACAAGATGTTCGCACTATGGAAGTAAAAGGTCATTCTGTAATACATTCTGTTATCAAACGTGCATCAAATGAAATAGAACACGCTATTAGTTTCTCTATTAAACTTGATGAAAATGATGATAGTGATGAAGATGTAGATGCTAATATATTATATAGTTTATGGAATATAGAGCAATATCCTGAAGGAAATTATTTAAATTTTCAAGTATGGGGTTCATCAATGCCTCAACTAACCAATGTTGTTAATCATATTATAGAGACTTTAGAATCTGAAAAAACATTACAACATTATGAAATGGAAAATAAAGTTCCTGAGGTTTTTGTAAGTCAAGGTCGTTATGAAAATGGTCATTTAGTACTAAGCATTACTAATAAAAATCAATCTAATAGCGTTGTTTTTGATGGGCAATTAAGACGTTCTGAGCAAACTTCAGAAGAAAGCATATCACAAACAATCTCTTTGGATGGAAGTTATAATCAAAACATAGAAATCAATGCTGGATTTATCTTTGATATAGGATTCTCTATTTCTGGGGAAACCTCTCCTACACATGATGCTTTATATCTTGCTGATGGTCCTTGGGGAATCGATTATCAAGAAAATGAAGCTGCTATTGATGCTTTTGATATCATACCGTACACAAATATTGCTGATGAAGATGGGATGCATTATATAGAACGTAATGCAGTTGTAAGTGGGCAAATAACTGGTACCGTTAATTTATTTAGAAATCTTCTAGCAGGTGATCTTACTTATAACGATATAGAAAATTATGAAGGAATACAGTTTTCTATCACAAATGACAAAATCGTTGAGGTTATAGTTGTTCCAGAAGATCTAGAAGAGTGGAACGATCGTTTAAGGTATACATTACCTCTTAATGAGCAAGAAACATTATATAAGTTACCATTTACAGCATTCAAAGATGCTTCAGGAAATCATATTCCATTCGATAATATTAAAAGTATTGTGTTTTCTTCTCACGGGAATTACAGTACTGCCGCACCGTTTATTATAAATGTATCTAATTTGGCCTTAGTTAATGGTCATGTGTTAAGTGTTGGGGAACAAGTAACAGATTCAAGAAAAAAAGTAATTAATGCGCCTAATCCATTTCAAGAAATGACTACCATCTACTTACCTACTCCATCTCCTAAATTTGAGATTAAAGTAGTAGATATGTTAGGTCGTGTTATTCGTAATGAAACACTGCTTACAGACGATGGTAATAGAGTTGCTAGGTTTAATACAGGTGCTATGCGACAAGGAGTTTATAAATATATAATTATTGATCAAGGTGGTAATAAACATACAGGGAGCTTCCTTATTAAATAATAATAATTACCTCATAATACTATTCAATATTTGCGGCAAAGATGTTTCTTTGCCGCTTTTATTTATATATTTGATTCCCCTCTCACAAAATTATATTCCATTTTAATTTTACGAATAGTGAAATCATTTATCAATTTTTTATTTTTATTATCGATCAATTTAGTTTTTACTCAAAAACCTACTTATAAGCATTTTACTACAGAAAACGGACTTCCTCACGATATCACATATGGTATTATTCAAGATTGCGAGGGTTATATCTGGATAGGTACCGACGATGGTTTGTCTAAATTTAATGGACAGAATTTTAAAAATTATACTTATAATGATGGATTAAAATCAAATTATGTCATTGATATCATAGAACAAACTCCCAACGAATTTCTTGTAGCTACATGGGGAGCTGGTTTACATCACTTAAAAAATGATTCCATTTTTAAAATTAAAAACAACAATGACATTAGATCTAAAATCAATTCTATCAAACAATTAAATGATAGTATTATATATGCTAATAACAACTTAATTGGTTATTATTTATATAATATTAAAAGAAATTCTAGAGAAATATATTCCATTACTAAAGATCATAAAAACAACTACAAATTGCTAAAAAATGGTAAGTCATCTAGGAATTCTGGTCTTATATATTCTGAAGAAACTATCATCAATGAGACCATATATATTCATGCTGAAGAAAAAATAAACAACTCCCCAAATCAATTAAAGGGGGTCTATATCATTAAAAATAACGAGTTACAACCAGTATTCCCCGAACTATCATCTACAGAAGTTCATGAAATTATCAAAGTAAATGATCTTTTTTACATTACTTCTTATAATAAAATCTATATTTATAATGGTCAACAACTTGTTGATGTTATCAGTATAAAATCACTCTCTGATAAAAAAATCATTTCTTTACAAAAGAAAGGTAATTTATTCTATTTCATCCTCCTTGATATTAATAATTCCAATAGAGAATTGTGGGTTTATAATTTAGATAATAAATCGTTAATCAATTATTCTGATTTATTGAATATTGATCGCATGATTTCAAATTTTCTTTTTGATAGAGAACAAAACTTATGGATTACTACTTATGGACAAGGTGTTTTTATGTTACCCAATACATCCAATGTTTTTTATAATGATTCATTTTTTAGGAACCCCGATTTAAAAGATATTAGTATTTATAAAGATCATTTAATTGTTTTATCAACTAATAGTATCACTTCTATTAAAAACGATACTTTAATAGATCGACTATCAATTCCAGTTCATGCAGAAAGTTTTTTTCTAGATACTTTATCAAATTCAATTTTTCTTAAAAACATACAACAGAGTCTTAATAGTAAAAAACTATTATTAACGACACCATCATTAGCTATAAAATCTAATTATCAAGGTTTCAGTTTAAAAAATGGCAGTATAACGATTAAAATCGTAGCAGATACTATAGAGTTTTATCGAAATCAAGAGTTATTCTATCAAACTGATCCATATAAAAACCCAATTACAAAGGTACTAATACACAATCAAAAATTATATATTGTTGTAGATCGCTTAGGAATTTACATACATGATATTCAAACAGGTATAGCAATTGATCATTGGAGTAAAAAAAGTGGTTTTGCTTCAAATAAGATAAACGATATACTTATTCATAAAAATACAACTTGGGTTGCTACTGATGTTGGTTTACTCAAAATAGATAAAGAAAAAACAACTCATTTTACGACTAAAGATGGTTTGCTTAGTAATCATATTAATGATTTATTAATTGATCAACACAATGTATTATGGATTGCTACTCAAAAAGGACTTAATGTACACTCAGCTAATTCTTTCTTTATCATTGATAAAAATTTAGGACAAAAATCATCTTTCATATTAAAAGTTATTACTCATAAAGAACATATTTATGCCATTGGTAATAAAGGTTTATTCAAGTTTCAAAACTCTTCTCCATTTGTTCCTAAAAACTTATCTGAATTAAAAATTAATCAAGAAAAATCAATTTTCAATATCAATAGTATCAACTATATAAATTCTAATTCATTACAAATTGAATATTCTTTAAACAATCAATCATGGGTTACAACTCAAAGTAGTATTCTAGATTTTTCTGATTTGAAACAAAATAAATACGTATTAAAATTTAGATATAAAGATGATTTAAGTAATTGGACTATAACTCCTGAATATTATTTTTCGATAACAGATCCTTGGTATTCACAAATATGGTTCTATCTTCTTATTATTAGTTGTATCTCTATTATTGTTATAAGTAGTGTCGTTAAATTATTAAAACACTCCATCGCTAAAAATAAATTTTTAAAAAACATTATTGAAGAACGAGAAAATCTTCGACAAGAATTAACTACTGTTCGACATAATGTTGCTCAAGATTTTCATGATGAATTAGGAAATAAATTAGCTAGCATTTCTGTATTATCTAACTTAATTCTTCAAAAAACTGATGAAAACAGTGATCAGTTCAAAAAGATACTACAGATTAAAGATGATTCGAAATCCTTATACTCTGGAATGCGTGATTTTATCTGGTCATTAGATCATAAAAGCGATCGATTGGATGAATTACAAATGTATCTATATGATTTTGGAGCACATCTTTTTAATAATACCACTATTAGCTTTGTTTCAAAAACACTGATAGATGATACTAATATTATTCTCCCTTATTATTGGAGCAAACAATTAGTATTCATTTTTAAAGAAGCTATGACTAATACATTAAAGCATAGTAATGCTACCGAGGCACATTTAACTTTTGAGTATACTGCTAGTAATCTAATTATTGTTTTTAAAGACAACGGAGGTGGATTTCAAGAAAAAAATCAAAAACGAATTAACGGAATTCAAAATATGCGGTCTAGAGCTCAAAAAATTGGAGGTACGCTTATCGTTGCTAGCCATGCAGGAACTTCTATCTCCTTTTTTGCTGCGTATAATAAATCAAAAATCACCCAAAAAGGGTGATTAAATAAATTTAATATCTACTATTTTTGCATTTATATCTATTAGAAAATTTAAAAATATACGTACGTTAATTGATTGCAAATTTAGTATGTTCTTATTTCAAATAGCTTCTAATCATATATATTAGAAGCTATTGTATTTTTCATCTTTTTAATTATTATAAATGTCATTACGAGTTGTTATTATCGAGGATCATCTTACGCTCTTAAATTCTTTCAAAGAAATTGTAAATGCTGAGCAAGATTTTAATGTTGTTGCAGCCTATACTAATTGCGAAGATGCTATAAAAAATGTGCTCAATGATCTTCCTGATTTTATTCTTGTTGATGTACAATTACCTGGTATGAACGGTATAGAAGGTATAAAATGTATGAAAAACTTACACCCATCTGTACATGCTATAGTTATCACGGTACATGAAGATTCTAAACACATTTTTGATGCTTTATGTGCTGGAGCAGTTGGTTATTTAACTAAAAACATTGATCCTAAAGAACTTGTAAATGCCTTGCAACAAGCTAGGTATGGTGGAGCTCCTATGAGTTCAAGAATCGCTAGAAAAGTAGTTGAATCTTTTAGATTTCCTAAAGAAAAAACGTTGTCTAATAGAGAGAATAATGTATTGGAGTTATTAGCCAAGGGTAAAAGTTATGCAGCTATTGCTGAAGAATTACATTTATCTATCAATACTATAAAAACTCATACCCGCAATATTTACGAAAAACTGCAAGTAAATAATAAAAAAGAAATCATTCAAAAATATGGTTTATAACCTTCTATATAAGTATTGGAATACATTATAATAGTACAATAAATTTGTGTGTTGCATAATACTTTGGGGAAAGTATTACGCAAAAGTATTTTTACAATATCTCAAGAACATATAGAGGGTTTCTTATTCTAAAAAAAGAGCTCTATTCATGATAAAATAGAACTCTTTTCAATATCTGATTTATTAATTACATCTGATAATTTTTCAATTATTTCTTGACTATACCTTTATATTATTTAATTAAAATAAAGTATTCCCAAGCTTTTAATTTCAAGCTTTCTCCTTCTTTTAATTCAATAGTTTCATTGGTTAAATAATTTTTATACGACCCTGAAACTTCTACAGATACTTCTGCTAATTCTTTACTCATATTACCAATGAATATAACTTCATTACCATGCTTTTCTCTTAAGAAAGCTAGAACTTGTGCATCTTTTGATGTCTTTAATCTTTTGTAAGATGCTGCGTCTTTTCCTCCATGTAATGCGTGGTTTCCATTCTTAAGCTTTCCTAATTTTTCGTATAAAGGGAAATACTTTCCTTTATTTTTAATGATTGTATCTTTCTCAAAAAACAACAATCTCTTGTTCATGTCATACTCTTGACCAGAGTAAATCAATGGCATTCCAGGCATGGTATATGATAATGCTGCAAATAATTCTCCAGATTCTCCCATACGCTCAGTAACAGTTCCATTCCAAGAATTTTCATCATGATTAGATGTAAAGTTCATTAAAATATCATCTTTAGCATACAAAGTATCTATTTGCGCCATACGTGCATCCCAATCTTTTACGGTCTTTTTACCTTGAGCAATATCATTCATCACATGATGCGTATCCCAAGCATATCCCATATCAAAAGAGTTTTCCATCAAAGCTGGTTCCCAAGCTTCAGCTAACATAAAAATAGGCTTCTCTTTTCGTAATGTTGCTGTTGCAGTATCCCAGAAATCAACTGGAACCATTCCTGCTACGTCACAACGAAATCCATCAACACCTTCTTCTTTTACCCAGTATAACATATCTTGGATCATTTGTTTACGCATTTCTTGATTTTCATAATTAAGATCTGCAACATCTGTCCAATCAGTATCAACTGTATGTGTTATTTCTCCTTTGTCATTTTTAGTATAAAATTCTGGGTGTTCTTTCAGCCAAGTATGATCCCAACCTGTATGATTTGCTACCCAATCTAATACTACATAAATATCGTTATCATGCGCAGTTTTTACTAATTTTCTAAAATCTTCTATTGTTCCAAATTCTGGATTTACTTTAGTATAATCAGATATCGCGTAATAACTTCCTAATGATCCTTTACTTTTTGTTGTCGATATAGGATAAATAGGCATCACCCACAATATTTTTACTCCTAATTGCTTTAATTTAGGGATGTCTTTAGTAAAAGCATTAAAAGATCCTTCTTCAGAATACTGTCGAATATTAGCTTCATAAATGACCGCATTTTCCATCATAGCATCCCTTACAGCTGCTAATCCTTTTGTTGTAGTATCAGGTGCTACAACTGCAACTTCTTTTTCTTCCTTCTTTTCTTTTGGTGCTTGTCCACAAGAAATAAGAAATGCTGTGGTTAAAGCACTTACAATTATTTTCTTCATAATTAATTTAGGTTTACGTTTATTTGGTTATTATTTTATTTTTTTAGTTCTAAAATCATTACACTCTTACCGGCTACAAGCATTGACTTTTCAAGAGTATGCTCTTTTCCTGTTATAATGTCAACTCCACTTTTAAATTTTTTAATCCCTTCTTTAAATCTTTCAATATTTAAATGTTGTTCTTTAGGATTATTATTGAGTACAATCATCACATTTTCTGTGTCATTATATCTAAAAAATACATATACATTATTTTCCGGAATGTACTGTAGTAATTTACCTGTATGAATTACTTCTTTGTTTTTTCTCCACTGAAGTATTTTTTTAGTAAAACCGTGAAACGCTTCTTGATCATTAGTTCTTCTTTCCTTTATAAAAGCATTTTCTTCATCATTTTCCCAACCTCCAGGGAAATCTCTTCTTATATCACCATCTCCTTTTTTATCTCGATTACCTAACATTCCAATTTCATCTCCATAATATAATTGGGGAATTCCTCTAGTAGTTAAAATTAAGCTCAATGCTAATTTGTATTTATCAAAATTATTCTGGTATATCTCATTAATTCTATTGGTATCATGGTTTCCCATAAAAACAAGTATATTATTGATATCTGGATATAAAAAATCGTTCGCAAAATTATCATAAGCTTTAATCATACCTTCATTCCATTTCCCTTCATCTTCATTAAATATTGTCATTAAAGCATCGTGTAATGTAAAATCCATCACAGAAGGCAAATACGAATTATAACTCTGGATTGCTCCTATCTTACTGTCTTTTTGCCAATATGCCATTTGTGCTTGATCATGCATCCACACCTCTCCTACAATATTAAAATTTGGATATTCATCCATTATCGCTTTTGTCCATTTTGCAATACTTAATTTATCATTATAAGAATATGTATCTACTCTTAATCCATCAAGATCTGCATACTCTATCCACCAAATAGCATTTTGTGTAATATAATTTAATACTAATGGATTACTTTGATTTATATCAGGCATTGTAGTATCAAACCATCCATCCATACAACCTTTTGCATCTATACTACTTGCATTAGAGTCAAACTGGGTGGTCATTCTATAATTACTTCTTCTAAATCCTTCTGGCCATTGATGTATCCATTCTCTGGTAGGTAAATCACTCATCATCCAATGTTGTCCTCCCCAATGATTTGTTACATAATCCATAACCAGTTTCAATTCTTTTTTATGCATTTCTGTTGCTAAACGCTTATAGTCCTCATTAGTTCCGTATCTAGGATCTATTTTATACAAATCACTTTGCGCATAGGTATGATAAGAATATGTAGATTCATTATCTTCTAATAGAGGAGTACTCCATAATGTTGTAACTCCCAAATCTGATAAATAATCTAGGTTTTTTATAATACCTTCGATATCTCCCCCATGTCTTCCTCCTGGCTTTGTTCTATTACTTTTCTCTTTCGTATCAGGGTGAGAATCATTTTTAGCATTACCATTTGCAAAACGATCAGGCATTATCAAGTACATAACATCACTACTATCAAAACCTTTACGTTTTGATGAGTTAGTTTTTCTTTTTTTAAACTCGTAGGGTTGAGAAAAAACAATCTTATTCTTATATTTAAAATCAATTGATATTTTCTCGCTAATCTCTTTTTGAGTATCAATAGTTATAAAAATATAATTTGGATTCTCTGTTTTTTTAATCGCTAATATTTCGACATTATCTATAGAGACATTGTATTTTGAAATGTTTTTACCATAACATAATATTTCTAATTGTGGCAAATGCATTCCGTTCCACCAGAATGGGGGTTCTATTTTTTCTATTTGTGAAAAAACCTGTAGTGTAATTAAACTTATGAATAAAGCAATTTTAAATTTCATCTTTTATTTTTTTAATTAAAAAATGGGGAATTATGTAATCATCACTGCAATACTAATGCTAATGATATTTAAGATTCTTCGTTATTGATTGATTGATTGATTTTGCTTAAACATAGGAGTAATAAGACCTCAAGAACACTATTGTTCTTGAGGTACTTAGGGTATTGGGGAAAATCTAATGATTTATACGGTTATTAAGCTGTTAGGTGTGATAGTCACTGCTTTACCGTCAACATAAATCATCAATTCTGTATCTCCTTCTAAATTGAAGGAAGTGCCTTCTTTTGACACGTTTACTTTTAATATTTTGTTTCTAAAATTAACATTGAATGTATATCCTTTCCATTCTTTCGGAATCTTTGGCGTAAATGATAAAGTATCATTTTTAATTCTCATTCCTCCAAAACCTTCTACAATACTCATCCAAGTTCCTGCCATACTTGTGATATGACATCCTTCTTCTACTTCTTTATTATAGTCATCAAGATCCAAACGAGAAGTTCTTAAATAAAACGTATAAGCTTGATCCATTCTGTCCAAAGTAGCAGCTTGAATACTGTGTACACAAGGTGACAATGATGATTCATGTACCGTAAATGGTTCGTAAAAATCAAAATGTGTTTCAAGTTCTTTTTTAGAGAATTTATCTTCGAATAAGTAGAATCCTTGAAGTGTATCTGCTTGTTTAATATAAGGTGAACGTAAAATTCTATCCCAGCTCCACTTTTGATTAATTGGTCGTTGTGATTTATCAAGATCTCCAACTGTTATCAATTCTTTATCTAAAAAACCGTCTTGTTGTAAGTATACTTTTAAATCATCAGAATACGGGAAATACATTTTTTCAGCAACTTCTAACATTGCTTGTATTTCGTCTTCTTTTAAATTCGTTTTTTCAATTATTCTTGCATAATCTGAACCGTACTCTTCTTTAACTTTATTCAAGCTTTCGATACAATATTCGATACACCATTTAGCTAAGTAGTTGGTATACCAATTATTGTTTACATTATTTTCGTATTCGTTTGGTCCAGTAACTCCAAGTATTACATATTTATTTTTATGTGTAGAATATGTTGCTCGTTGTTGCCAGAATCTAGCAATAGCGATCATTACTTCTAATCCTTTTTCTGGAATATAACTATAGTCTCCAGTAAAGCGAACATAATTAAATATAGCAAAAGTCATTGCTCCATTACGGTGAATTTCTTCAAAAGTAATTTCCCACTCGTTATGACATTCTTCACCATTCATTGTAACCATTGGATACAATGCAGCTCCATTAGTAAAACCTAATTTTTCAGCATTTTCAATTGCTCTTTCTAAATGATTGTATCGGTATGTTAGCAAATTACGCGCTACTTGTTGATCTTTTGTTGCCATATAGAAAGGCAAACAGTACGCTTCTGTATCCCAATATGTACTTCCACCGTATTTTTCTCCGGTAAATCCTTTAGGTCCAATATTTAATCTAGCATCTTTACCTAAATACGTTTGATTTAATTGGAAAATATTAAAACGTATCCCTTGTTGAGCTTCTGTATCACCATCAATACTGATATCTGCCATTTCCCAAATTCTAGCCCAAGCTTTCTTTTGAAGATCTAACAATGCCGTAAAGCCAGATTCTGATGCTTGGCTCAATACTGCTTCACTAGCAGAAGTTATTTCTTTTACTTCATGATTCAGAGAAACTGTATATCCACCAAATTTATGTAATGATGCAATGTTTCCTTTTGGCACATTCAACTCATAAGACAATCCTACAAAATTGCTTTTCTCATCTACCGTTGGTGTAATCGTTAATTTTTCATTATTCAAATACACCTGATTTATCATACCTGTACAGGCATAAAAATCAGTTTTCATTGTCTTACTAGTAATCAATGCTTGGTTTCCATGATGAGTTACGTCTAAAATATCCCAAAATTTATCATCCCAATTAGAATCTTCATTAGTAATTCCTGCATCAACATATGGTGTAAAAACAATTGTAGCATCACCGTTAATAGGTGTTACTTCAAACTTAATTGCACCTACTTCATCTAAGTCTAAACTTAAAAAACGAGTTGATATAACTTCAACTTCAAGATTATTTGGTAAGATTGCATTAAAAGAACGTTGATACCAACCTTCTTTCATATTAAGTTCTCTTCTAAATTTAGAAACAGATAAACAGGTGTTTAAATCTAAAACTTCACCATTAATAGTTACATTAATTCCTATCCAATTAGGTGCATTTAATACCTTTGCAAAATACTCTGGATATCCATTTTTCCACCATCCAACTCTCGTTTTATCTGGATAATACACTCCGGCAATATAACTTCCTTGGAATGTACTTCCTGTATAGGTTTCTTCAAAATTAGCACGCTGCCCCATAGCACCATTTCCTATACTAAACAAGCTTTCTGAAGATTTAACTCTCTCTACATCAAATCCTTCTTCTATAATCGACCAGTTATCTGGTTTTATATAATCTTGGTTCATTTCTCTTATTAAGCGTTTTGGTTTGTCAATAAATTATTTAAAAAATCATCATTCATTTCTGTAAAATCTTTGAATACATAATCAGCCTCGTGAAGTATTTTTGCTTCACCAATACCAATACTAATCATATTAGCTGCATTAGCTGCTTGAATTCCTGCTACAGAATCTTCAAAAACGATACAATGTTCTGGTGCTATGTTTAATTCTTTAGCACCGATTAAAAATACTTCTGGATCTGGCTTTGCCTTGGTTACATTGGTACCATCAACAATTGCATGAAATTTATCTCTTAATGCCACCTTATCCAAAATCACTCTAGCATTCTTACTTGCAGATCCTAAAGCTATCATTTGGTCTTTTTTAATGATAGTGTCTAAGACTCTAACTACATCAGGAAGAATTTCTGAATCATCCATTTTGGATATATATTTCAGATATTCTTCGTTCTTATCAGTCATTAATCTTGTAAATTCTTCTTCAGAAATGGTTTTATTACCCCATTCTAATATTTTTTCTAATGAACGTACTCGGCTTACACCTTTCAATTGTTCATTTTGTTCTTCAGTAAATGAAATTCCTAGTGAATTGGCAAGGTTTTGCCATGCTAGAAAATGGTATTTTGCTGTATCTACGATAACTCCATCTAGATCAAAGATGAATCCTTTTTTAGTCATTTAATCGTTATTTTCTATATAGGTAATGGCATTTTTGTCTGTAATCAATAAATTACATAATCCTGCAATAATCAAACTGAGTCCAGCAACGATCATTGCATTAATTGCTTTTTCTCCCAGAAGTCCTGAGACAAAATTAATCCCTCCTAAGGCTGCAATAATTTGAGGTATTACAATAAACATATTGAATACACCCATAATTACTCCCATTTTTTTAGGATCAACAGAACTAGAAAGCATCGCATATGGCATTGATAATATACTACCCCATGAAAATCCTATAAGAGTAAATGACACAATAAGATATTCTGGAGACGGTATAAAATACATCGATATAAATCCAATTCCTCCAGAAATCAAAGAAAACATATGTACAAATTTTCTATTAATTCTACTTCTAGAAGTATATAGTACTAAAACCAATGCAAAAACCATAGATGATAATCCATATATCCCCATATATGACCCCACTTGGTTTGATGATTTCTGAAATGCAGTATTAGCAATATCAAAAGCTTCTTTTTGAGCAACTATTGACATATCAAAGTTTGCTTCGACTGGTGCTGGGGTAAGAAAAACATGTTCTGTTAATGCAGGGTTTGCTAAACTCCACATTGTAAAAAATGCAAACCAACTAAAGAATTGTACTAATCCCAATTTCTTCATGATTGTTGGCATACTTCCTATATTTTCAATAATATCAGGAATGAATCGATTCTTTTTTGCTTTTTCTCTTTCAAATTCCTCCATATCTTCAGGAGGATATTCTTTAGTTGTAAAAACAGTATATAAGATACTAACTAAGAATACAAAAGCACCAATGCAAAAAGCTACTTTAACAGACATTGGTATCACTCCAGATTCAGCAGCATCACTGACTCCAAATTGAGAAACCATCCAAGGTAAACTACTTGCAATCCAAGTACCAACTCCAATAATTAGTGTTTGAATTACGAATCCATAAGAACGCTGAGAATTAGGTAACTTATCAGCTACTAACGCTCTAAAGGGTTCCATTGAGATATTAATTGACGCATCTAATATCCATAAAAATCCTGCAGCAATCCAAAGAGTTGGAGAATGCGGCATTATCAATAAGGCTATAGAACTCAAAATAGCTCCAATTAAGAAATATGGTCTACGTCTTCCCCATCTTGGACTCCAGGTACGATCACTCATGTAACCAATAACTGGTTGCACCAATAATCCTGTTAACGGAGCAGCTACCCATAATATGGGTATTTCATCTATTTCCGCACCAAGTGTTTGAAAAATTCGAGACATGAAACCACCTGTTAAGGCCATTCCAAACTGGATTCCTAAAAAACCGAAACTCATGTTCCAGATTTCTAGAAAGCTTAATTTACGCTTGTTCATCAAGTAAACTTTTGATTATTACTTTGATAAGCGTTAACTTATCAAAACTTACATTTATTAGGTAGAAAGTGAAAATATAAGTTCTGAATAGTGTCAAATATATGTATATCTTTTTACATACTTTATTTTTTTCGTGTTTTTTTTGTAGATTCTCTTTCTACTAAGCTTGTATCGATAATAACTGTCCTATATTCTTCTGTAGTAGTATCTTCGCTTTCAAGTTTTTCTATTAACAGTTTGGCTGCACGTTCTCCCATCTCTTCTCCATGTTGACTTACTGTTGTTAAACTAGGTATAAAATGCTTTGATAAAATCCCATCAGTAAACCCAACAATAGACACATCATTAGGGATATTAATTCCTTCTTTACTAAGCACTTTTGCAGCAGTTACAGCAAAAAGTTCATTTACAGCAAAAACACCATCAATGTCTTTATTTTTTAAAAAATCACTGATTTCTTTTTCACAATTATCTACATCTTCAATCTTTAAAATATATTCATCATTTTGAGGAATATCATATGCCATTAATGCTCTTAAATATCCATTAGTTCTAAGTTTACCTACACTTATATAGTCAACTGTAGTTAATATCGCTATTTTTTTACAGCCTATAGAAAGTAAATGATTTGTTGCTGTTTGCGCTCCTTTAGCATCATCTATTATTATTTTATCACAAACTAATTCATCTATAATACGATCAAACATTACTACAGGCATTCCTTGACTCATAGTCTCTTGGATATGGTGGTAATCTTTTTTTTGCTGCGTCTCTTTAGCTACAGACATAATAAATCCATCTGCACTACCACTTGCCAACATTTCCATATTAATTACTTCTTTATCAAAAGAATTATTTGAAGAACAAATGATAACATTGTAACCTTTTTCGTTCGCAACCTTTTCTACACCTCCTATTACTGTAGTAAAAAAATGATGAACAATCTCAGGGATAATCACACCTAAAGTTTTCGTTTTCCGATTTTTTAGGCTTAATGCTATATTATTTGGTTTGTAATTGTAGAGTTTTGCAAAAGCTTTTACCTTTTGTCGTGTATCTAAACTTATTTCAATACTATCTTTCAATGCTTTAGAAACTGTAGATACCGATACGTCTAATTCTTTTGCTATGTGTTTTAGTGTTATTTTCTGCCTCATCTCTCCCCTTATATTTATCTGAAATTGGATTTTTCACTAAATTATGGCTTCCGATTTATTATTTTGACAATTATTACTGTTAAAAATTAAAAGTTTTTAACACGCAAACGTTTTCGTAAGTATTCTATCATAAAACCATAATTATTTAACGTTGATTTTACATACATTTAGTCTCAGAAAGTGAAAATATAACGCGAAAAACAATTTAATTTAACTTAAACTTTATATGAAAACATTAACCAAAAGTGCATTGTTTTTGTTGTGGTTGCTAATACCAATGAGCATTTTTGCTCAATCATCGGTATCAGGTACTGTAACGGACGCCTCTACTGGTCAGCCAATCCCAGGTGTTAACGTTATAGTAAAAAATACTACTAACGGTACCACTTCGGATTTTGATGGAAATTACTCCATTAGTAATGTAAAAAAGGGAAATATCATTACGTTTTCTTATGTAGGATTCGCTACTCAAGAAATAGAATACACAGGGCAAGCTAAAATAAATGCTTCTCTAGATGAAGATGCTGCTGAATTAGAACAAGTTGTTTTAATTGGATATGGTGCAGCTCGTAAAAAAGATTTAACTGGATCTGTAAGTACAATTACTACAGATGACTTTAATAAAGGTAATATTGTTACCCCTGAAAATTTATTAAGTGGTCGTATTGCCGGAGTTACAGTAAACACAGCTGGGGGACCTGGTGCAGGATCTCAAATACGTATTCGTGGTGGTGGTTCTTTAAATGCATCTAATGACCCTTTAATAGTTATAGATGGTTTACCTTTAAGCAACAATAATGTGGCTGGTTCTAGATCAATTTTAGCTACAATCGATCCTAACAACATTAAATCTTTTACAGTTCTTAAAGATGCTTCGGCTACTGCTATTTACGGTAACAGAGCTTCTGCTGGGGTTATTATTATAGAAACCATTAAAGGTAGTAAGAGCTTTAAAGTAGATTACAACTTCCAATCAGGATATTATACTGTTCCTAACAAAATTGATGTTTTTGATGCTGATGAATACCGTCAAATTGTTGCTGAAAGAGCTCCAGGGCTTGTTAGCAGATTAGGGAATGCAAACACTGATTGGCAAGATGAGATATATAGTAGTGCAATATCTACAGAAAATAATGTTTCTGTAAGAGGTGCATTATTTAATAAAACTTTACCAATTCGTTTTTCTGCTGGCCATCTTGATCAACCAGGAGTAAGAAGAACAAGTAGGTTTCAAAGAACATCAACTTCTTTAGCTGTTAATCCAACTTTTTTAGATGGTCGATTAAAAGTTAATTTAAATGCGAATGCATCTTTTGAAAAGAACCGCTTTGCAGATGGTGTAGAAAGATCTGCTCTAAGATTCGATCCTACACAACCTGTATATGATCCAAATTCACCATTAGGAGATGGATTTTTCGAATATTTTAATACGAATAATGGAATCATTCAAGATGCATTACCTACAAATAATCCTGTAGCAGCTTTATTACAACGTAGAAATGTAAGTGATGTAGATCGTTATTATGGTAATTTCAAGGTAGATTATTCTCCTGCTTTTTTACCAGAATTAACTGCTACAGTTAATGTAGGATTTGATGAATCAAAAGGTAGTGGTTCAAATGAATTATCACGAAATAGTATTGCTGGAGCTACTATAAATGCTCAAGGAGGCTTATTAGATGGTTCTAGAACAGAATATTCTAGTTATAGAAGAAATACATTATTTGATTCTTATTTAAACTACAAAAAAGAATTTGGTAATCTTAAAGTTGATGCTACTGGAGGATATTCTTACCAAGAGTTTAAAGTGTCTAATTTTAATACTGGTGAACTTAGAGGTGATGATGCTGTTGAAGCTGATACTTTTACTGCTCCAAACGTAGTTTTGGCTGCATTCTTTGGTAGAGCAAACTTCACTTTAAATGATAAATATTTACTAACATTATCTTTAAGAAGAGATGGTACTTCTAGATTTAATGAAGATAATAGATGGGGTAATTTTCCAGCTGCTGCATTTGCTTGGAATATAACTGATGAAAACTTTTTAAAAGATTCTAAAACATTAAGTAATTTAAAGTTACGTGTAGGTTATGGTGTTACTGGACAGCAAGCTATTGGTGTTGAATTACCATATATAGAAAGATATAGAAGAGGTAGTATTAATTCTCAATATATTTTTGGAGATAATACATTATCTGTTGTAATACCTTCATTTAGAAATGTAAACACTAGATGGGAAGAAGCTACAACATATAACGCAGGTATTGATTATGGTTTTGCAAATGATCGTATTTCTGGTTCTGTTGATGTATTTAGAAAAGAAACTAATGATTTATTTGTTTTTGCAACTGTTCCTGATGGGGCTAACTTCTCTAACCGTGGAGATCAAAATGTTGGTACATTAGTTACTGAAGGTATTGAATTTGCTATCAATGCAGATATTATTAAAAATGAAGACTTCTCTTGGAACGTAAATTATAATGCTACATTAATTGATCAAGAAATTGAAGAATTAGTTAATGGTGAGGATATACCTGTAGGAGGAATTGCTGGAGGTACTGGAGGTACTGTACAATTGCATAGTGAAGGTTTTGCTCCTAATTCATTTTATGTTTTCAGACAATTATACAATGCTAATGGGCAACCTATCGAAGGTGCATATGCAGATTTAAATGGTGATAATGTAATTAACAATGAAGATCGTTATATATATAGAAACCAAGATGCTGACGTAACTATGGGATTCCAATCTAATTTTAGCTATAAGAATTTTGATTTTTCTTTCAATTTAAGAGCTAGCTTAGGTAATTATGTATATAACAATGTTAATTCATCTTTAGCTCAATATGACTTATTACAAGATAATTCTGCTTTAGGTAATATTCCTGTTTCTGTTTTAGATACAAATTTCAACACAACTGGGGATGTTATTTTATCTGACATTTATGTAGAAGATGCATCTTTCTTAAAAATGGATAATCTAACTTTTGGATACACATTTAATAAATTCTTAGGAGAATCATCTACTTTTAGACTTTGGACTGGTGTTCAAAATGTATTTATTATTACAGATTATAGTGGTTTAGATCCAGAAGTTAATGGTATTGACAATACTATATTCCCAAGATCTAGAACGTTCTTATTAGGAGCTAATGTAAAATTTTAAATAATTGATTATGATAAACATAATGAAAAAAAATTATATGCAATATGTAGTTATAATGCTTTTATTAGCTTTTACATCTGTTGCATGTACTAGTGATCTTGACCAATCACCACAAGATGATGATGAATTTACTGCTGAAGACTTATTTGTTAATGCAGAAGCTTACCAACAAGCTATTGCTGGAGTATATGGTAATTTATCGTTAACTGGAGTTAATGGTCCTACAGATTCTAACCTTGGAGATATTGATGCTGGAACAAGTCAATATGGACGAGGAATCATGAATTTACAAATATTTACTACAGACGAAATCGTTTGGACTTATATAAATGATGAAGGTGGTAGTTTACATGATTTACAGACATCTACTTGGAATTCTTCAAATTCTATATTAAGAGGAATGTATAGTAGAGTAATGTTTTCTGTTGCATTATCTAATGAATTTTTACGCCAATCTACAGATGCTCGTTTAGATGAAAGAGGTATTACAGGAGATATTCGTAATCAAATGCCTGCATATAGAGCAGAAGCTAGATTGCTACGTGCAATGGCATATTATCATATGATGGATTTATTTGGTAAAGCTGCTTTTTACACAGAAAATGATCCTGTAGGGAATTTAGCCGGTCCAGAATATGATAGAACACAATTATTTAATTTTCTTGAAGAAGAATTATTAGCTATTGAATCGGATCTAGTAGATGCTAGACAAAATGAATATGGTCGTGCTGATAAAGCTGTAGCTTGGATGATTTTAGCAAAAATGTATTTAAATGCTGATGTTTACTTAGGTGCTGGTCAAAATCGTTATAACGATTCTATCGAGTATTTAAATAGAATCATTAACGCTGGGTATACACTTGCTCCTACTTATAAAGATTTATTTAGAGGTGATAATAATACAAATGCAGCTAGAAATGAAATCATTTTCCCTATAGTAGCTGATGGTCAATTTGTTCAAAATTTTGGACCTACAACTGTTATGACCAATGGAGCTGTTGGAAGTATAGAACAAAATGGAGTAAACCTTGGTGTATCTGCCGGTGGTTGGGGGGGTGCTATTCGTTTAACTCCTCAATTTGCTACTAAATTTGACGGAACCGAGTTTAACAATGACCAAAGAAATACTATCATTAAAGATGGTAGAACTGCGGAAATCAATGACATTATTAATCCTGCTGAAGGATATATTCTTGAGAAATATACAAATGTTAAAACTGATGGAAGTCAAGGTTCTGATTTAACTTTTTCTGATGTAGATTTCCCTATGTTCAGATTAGGTGATGTATATCTAATGTATGCAGAAGCAACGTTAAGAGGTGGTAACAATGGAGATTTAGGAACTGCCCTTACATATATTAATGATTTAAGAACAAGAGCTAATTCAATAACAATAGCTTCTAATGATTTAACATTAGATTTTATTATTGACGAAAGAGCTAGAGAATTATATTGGGAAGGTCATAGAAGACAAGATTTAATTCGCTTTGGTTTATTCACTGGTGGTGCATATAACTGGGCTTTAAAAGGTAATTCTTCTAATGGTATTTCTACACCTAGTCACTTAAACGTTTTCGCTATTCCTGATGCAAGTAGAGCTGCAAACGGTAATTTAAGCCAAAATGTTGGATATTAATATTTACTAAGTACTAGATAATTATATTAAAAAATAAACTCAAACAAAAATGAAAAAGGTATCCTTATTAATAATAGCATTTATTACCCTTTTAGGTTTTAATGCTTGTACTGATGATGAAAATTTTACAATCATAAACCCCGAACAAACTACTTCTATTACATCACCTGAAGAAGGTACTGCATTTGTTCTCGACCCAGAAACTCCTACTAATCCATCTTTAAGCTTAGTATGGGATCGTGCTACATTTGATGTTCCTACAGAAGTTAATTATACTGTAGAAATAGCATTAGCAGGTACTGAGTTTGCAGAACCACAAGTTACTGGAACTACTTCTAATAATTTCTTTACTTGGACTGTACAAGAATTAAATGGTTTTGCTGTAACAGCTGGTATTCCTCCTTTTCAACAAGGTTTAATAGAGCTAAGAGTAAAAACATCTTTAGGTTCTAATAATGAAATGGAAACTATTTCTGAAACAAGAACTATTAGTGTTACAACATATTCGACTGAAGCACCTAGATTGGCTGTACCAGGAAATCATCAAGGATGGAATCCAGATATAAATGCTGTTGATTTTGTTCCTTTTCTTGAAGCTTCTGCATTTGGTTTAACCGACTTTGAAGGTTTTATGTGGTTAGATGGTGGTTATAAGTTTGTTGGTCCTAATGATGCCGGTGATTTTGTATGGGGTAATATTGATTGGGGTGACGATACTACCAATACTGGAAAATTAATTGACGATGGAGAAAACAACTGTGAAGCTTCTCCTGCTGGATATTATTATGTAAAAGCAGATACAGATCCTGAAACGTTAACATATAGCGCTGTTCAAACTGATTGGGGAATTATTGGTTCTGCTACACCAGGCGGATGGGATAATGATACAGATTTAACATACGATGCTACAACAAGAGTATGGACTGTAACATTAGCACTTTCTGCAGATGAAATCAAATTTAGAGCAAACGATGCTTGGGATTTGAATTTTGGAGATGATGATACATCTGATAATAATATTGGTCTTGGTGAAGGTAATATTGCTATATCTCAAGCTGGTACATATTTAGTAACGCTAGATTTAAGCAATCCTAGAGCTTATACATATACTCTTGAATTACAATAGTATTAATATACACACAAAAAAGGCTGTTCTGATAAAACAGCCTTTTTTTTTCTTTAATTTTATATAAGTCAGTGAAATGAAAAAGATTACACTATTGTTCTTTCTACTTTGTATTAGTCATTTGACTATTGCACAAGTACAAAATGGAACATTTACAATAACTCCTGCTACTTTTGAAGAAGGAGACGAAATCACTATTACTGTTTCTGGAGTGAACCCAGGGATTTGGAGTGTAAGTGATATATATTTATGGACATGGTATTTTGATACTTCTGGAGGGCAAGGTGGTCCAACAACTAACGGAGAATGGAATGACTCAGACGAATTCCAAAAATTCACAAATAACGGAGATGGAACTTTTTCATATACTATGGTTCCATCCACACATTTTGCAACTACAGGAATTGATCGTATAGGAATGCTTGCAAAAGCAAAAAATGGAGAAGGTGACAAAAAAACACAAGATCACATTGTTAATGTTGGTACATTTCAAATCAATTTAACAGCTCCAACAACAGATACTAGTATACTTAATAATGGTGATAATCTTGCTATTAATGCTACATCAAGCATCAATGCTAATTTTGAACTATTTGCTAATGAAGTATCTATCAACACACAAAACAATATTACTAATTACAACTTTAATCATCCTGTAACAGAAAGTATTAGCTACAGATTAGAAGTAACAGATCCTGTTTCATCTAATACGCTAACCGAAGAATTTTCTGCAATCACAACTCCTAATCCTACAGAAGCTCCAGTACCTGCTGGTATGAAAGATGGTTTAAATTTAGACCCAAATGATTCGTCGACAGCCACTTTGGTTATATATGCTCCAGGCAAAAACTTTGTTCATGTTATTGGTAATTTTAATGATAATAACTGGACATTACACAATGATTACTTATTAAATAAAGATAGTGCACAGGATCGTTTTTGGATTACGCTTAACAATCTAAATGATGTAGAAACTAATATTCTATATCAATATGTAATTGATGCAAATTTAAGAATTGCTGACCCCTACTCTACTTCTATTTTATCAGAATCTAATGATCAATTTATTAACGCAACAACTTTTCCTGATTTACCAGCTTATCCTACTGGTCGAACTAACACTGCAGTAACTTGGTTTAATCCTCAAACACCTGCTTTTGATTGGCAAGTAACAAATTTTGCTAAACCAGAAAAAGAAGATTTAGTTATCTATGAATTATTGATACGTGATTTTGATCAACTACATTCTTTTGATGCTGTAAAAGATAGACTTGATTATTTAGAAAATCTTGGTGTTAATGCTATTGAATTTATGCCTGTATCTGAATTTGATGGAAATGAAAGCTGGGGATACAATCCTTCCTTCCATATGGCATTAGATAAATATTATGGAACTCAAACAGCTTTTAAACAATTAATTGATGAATGTCATAGAAGAGGTATCGCTGTCATTATAGATGTTGTGTTTAATCACGCAACAGGACAACATCCTTTTTATAGAATGTGGAATACTGACAATGGTGGTTTTGGAGGTACAGCTGCTGCAGACAGTCCTTTTTTTAATCAACAAGCGATGCATTCATTTAATGTATTCAATGATTTTAATCACCAACAAGCTGCCACACAAGCTTATGTAAAAAGAGTAACTCAATATTGGATTGATGAGTATAAGATAGATGGTTTCAGATGGGATTTAACCAAAGGTTTCACTCAAAACTGCGGTGGCGCAAATCAAGATTCTTGTACCAACGCTTATCAAGCAGATCGTGTTGCTGTTTTAAAACAATATGCTGATGATCAATGGGAAATAGACCCAGATTTCTATGTGATTTTTGAACACTTAGGATTTGGTGGTTCTTTTACAGAAGAAACTGAATGGTCAAATTATCGATTAGCTGAAGGAAAAGGTATTATGTTTTGGGGGAACAGCAATGATAATTATAATGAAGCTACCTTAGGATATCATGATAATAACAAATCTAACTTTTCATCTGTTTCCTATCTAAATAGAGGTTGGGCAACTCCTGCAAATATTAGTTATATGGAAAGTCATGATGAAGAACGTTTGATGTATAAAAATTTACAATTTGGAAATGCTGACGGAGCATACAATGTAAAAAATTTAGAAACAGCATTAGATCGTATAGAACTAGCTAGTGCTTTTTATTTTACTATACCTGGTCCAAAAATGATATGGCAGTTTGGTGAATTAGGATACGATTTTTCAATTAATAGATGTCCTGATGGTTCTATCAATAACGATTGTAGAGTTGCTAACAAACCTATCCGTTGGGATTATTATGATGTTCAAGACAGACGTGATGTGTACAATATGTTTTCTAGATTGATTGAATTAAAACACACAGAGCGCATTTTTAATACTGATGACTTTACATTAGATGTAGGAAACTCTAATGGGTTAAAACGTATACACCTTACTGATAATGCAGCTACAGGTTCTGAAATAAAACACATTACTATTATCGGAAATTTTGGTGTCACTACGCAAAGTATTACTCCAGATTTCCAAGAAACTGGAACCTGGTACGATACCTTAAACAGTAATGCTCCTATAAATGTGACTAATACAAGTGCTAATATTAATTTACAACCTGGAGAGTTTAAAATTTATGCTAATGAAACAAGAACTTTGAGCACCTCTGAATTTGATAATTTAAGGGATATTTCTATTAGTCCTAATCCTGCTAATACTCATTTTGAATTAGAAGAATCCGTAGAAGAAATTAAAATTTACAACATCACTGGTCAGATTATAAAATCTTTCACAGGTAATTTCTCTCCTAATCATTCTTTTGCAATTAATGATTTAACAGCCGGTTTGTATATAGTACATATCAAAAATGATAAAGGAAATGCTATTAGCAAACTTATTAAGTTATAAATAACTTCCACTATTATTTATAATTTAAACCTTGAGAGGGCACGATAATTGTGCCCTCTTTTTATTTATACAATGCTAAGCATTTATAAACAACTATTTTTAATGGATTTTTATAATGCATTTCAAAACTCGATCCATTCAATATAAATCTAAAGATATAATATAAGCATTCATGCAATTTATCTTTTGTTTTTTCTTCTAATTACGTCTTTCCGTAAAAAAGAATGATTATTTAGCTTTAGTTTTGTAAAAAATAAAAAACATTATGCCAGGTCAAGCTACTTATCCTCAATTTTTATCCAATCAACCCTCAGGAAAAGATGAATTTAAAGGACAATCTCAAAAAAAGATAGCTTCAAAAATAGCATCATTAATTAAAAACAATGCTCTTGAGAATAAAAGAATAATAGGCTTAGAAGGAGACTGGGGGTCAGGAAAATCAAATGTTGTGAGAATGATCCAAGATCAATTAGCTTCTGATAACTATCATACATTTATTTACGATGCTTGGGGATTTCAAGAAGATCTAACAAGAAGAAGTTTTTTAGAACAAATCATTCAAGAATTAATCAATAAAAAAGTTCTTGAAAACCAAGAAGAATGGCGTAGAGAACGAAATAAATTACTAGCTAAAACTTCTACTTCTCACACTCAAAAATTTCCTAAAATTAAATTCTTTTGGATTATTTTTTCACTAGCTATTATATCTTATGGGTTCTTATCTAGTTTTTATAAACTAGCTCTTGAGAAAAGAAATGTAATCCCTTCTTGGGATGCAGGAATATATAAACCAATAATAGTTGTTTACTCTATCCCCTGTTTATTTTTTATTTGGGGATTATATCTCTTGAAAAAAGCGTATTCTGAAGAGAAAAAAAAGAATCCACATGAAAAGTTCGAAGACCGTATTAGTAGAATTATATACTGGTTACAAGGTAAAGACATCGAATCAGAAGAGGTCGAAAATATTCTAGAAGAAGAACCTTCAGTTATACGTTTTAGAGAATATTTAAAAAAAATAGAAGATAGCGCACATGGTTCCAATTATAAAATTATCATTGTTTTTGATAATTTAGATCGTTTAGAAAAAGATAAAATTAAATCTCTTTGGTCTTCTATTCATAGTTTTTTTGCTGAAAGTGATTTTAAATCTTGGGTGATAATTCCTTATAATAAGTCAGAACTCTTACTCCATCTGAATCAAGATAAAAACGATATAACATCTGGGCAAGGTTTTATAGATAAATCTATTTCTATTAATTTTCGTATAACTCCCCCTGTAATTACCGAGTGGGAATCATTTTTAAACACTAAAATAAATGAAGCATTTGGAAGCAACATCATACCTGAAACAGAATTAGAATACATAAAACGTTTATTTGATATTTTTACTGGTGGAGAGACGATTAAACCTCGAAAAATCATTAACTATATGAATAACTTAGTATCTCTCTATGTTCAATGGGAAGATACTATAAGATTTAGATACCTAGCGCTTTATAGTTTTGTTCAAGATGGAATAAACAATGATCCCTATTCTACTATCCCATCTCGATCATACTTTAAAGATGGACAACAAATATTATTCGATGATCTAGAAGAACTAGATCAGAGTATTGCTGCGCTCACTTTTGGAGTTGAAAAAGATTTAGCGAATGATGTTTTACTTTCTCGCCAACTTTCTCATGGTTTTGAAACTGGAGACCTATCTATTTTTAACAATCTAAAAAATCATTCTGCCTTTAATAGTCATTTCTTAAAAATATTTAAATCAAATATTAGAAGGGATTTATTCAATATTCCTAAAATATTACATTCCTTAGGCTCTACTTTTTCTACAGAACGATTTTATATATATTGGAACGAAACAGCTTCTCGTTTTTCAAATTTAGATATAATATCTTTTGACTATAATTCTAAATTACTTATCTCTAATTCTCGTAAAAAAGAGGCCAAACAAATTATTAAAAATATTTTATCTCAACTTATTAGACCAAATAGTTTTGTTATTAACGATATGGAGATTACTTACTATCATGAAATTATTAGTATTCAAAACTTTATAAAAAACGAAAAACTAAATATTGATATTTATCCTCTTTTGCCTTTGGTTAGTTTTGGAACTGAAGATTATTTGAAATTAATAAAGAACAATCCTTCTGACTATAAAAAATACAATATCATTATAGAACAAGATACTCTATTAAATGTAGTTTTAGGTGTGGATATCAAAGAAAATCAACTCAATAGAGAAATTTGTAATAAGTACATTGAAGAACTAAAAATACTACAAAAAGATTATGATTTTTCTGAATTGATTCAAGTAGTTCAAGAAAATATTTTAAAATTAAATACTCGAAATAAAAAACACTTTGATGAATACTTTGCTATATATGACGCATTAAAACAACCCGAAAATAATATAAAACTAAACTCATCTTTCTACCGGTCTTTACGACAAGGTGATCCTCATTTCTATAAAATTATGGCGATTGGTATTGCAAATTTCGATAATTCTTTTTATAAGTATGAATTTAAACAACTCATTAATAATCCAGTTTCTGGTTATTCTATAGAAGAGCTCACTAAAGAAACACTTAATTATTCTACCTATAATGATTTGTTAAAAATATTCGTTAATAATCCCGATTCTTCTGAATATCTTTTATTAAGAGAAATAATACTTTATATTATTACTAAGAATATGGGGAAAGTATTAGACATAAACTGGATTCTTAAAAATTATTCTTTAATAGTAAAATCTATATTTGGAAATAATAATGAGCAAGAAGTTCTATTTTTAAAAAACATTAACACTTGGAATACTTCCTATAAAAAATATTTTAAGGGTATCGACTTAGGAATATTAAAACACTTTGATAAACAAGATTTAAAACTTATCCAAAAAATAACAAAAGATGCTTTAAATTACATAGAAAACCTAAACAAACAAGAACTATTAGAGGCTTTTGAATCAAATAATAATGATTTTACAATAATAGAACATCTTATAAATAATAAATTACTAACTAAGTTTTCTAGTGAGTTTTATAGTGCTTTTCATGATTACTATGAAACTATTGCAAAAGGTAGTCATAAACCAAATAAAAGTGATTTTTGGAATTCCATCTTAGACATACTTAATATCAAAAAAATAAAATCTACATTTACGACAGTACGTGATATTTTATGTAATGATCGAGGTGAATTAGAAGATAACGAATTATTATTTTTTCAAAAAGGCTTATTAAAATACGGTGATTTAGATAAAACACCTAATAAAACCGCCTTAAAAATCATTCTTCCTTTAATTAAATCCAAAAAGTGTTTTGATGACGTATTTTTTCCTAATATAGGTTTCTTCTCAAAAATCATTCATAATTCAAAAGAACATAAAGAAACTATATTAAATGAACTAACTGTGAAGGTTAAAAATTTATATCCTCCAACTTCAGACATTTTAAAACAATATTTTAAATTAGAAACAGAGGAAATCAAAAATGACATCTAATAAATTGTAATCTACACAATTTAACTCTTTAAAAGATCATACTAATATTTAAATTAATAATACATGAAATATAAAAAATGATACTGATTTTATGCAACAAATGGATGATTCTAGATTAAAATACAAGTTAATTTCATTTATTATGGATAAAATGTTACTTTTAGAAATCATACAAATAGTATAAAAAACATTCATCTCTATTATGAAAGACCCTCTAGTTCACCTTTTATATGTATTATTCAAAAAAGAAAATATTGCAGTTGATCAAGAAGAATTATCTTTTCAATTATTAAGTCATCCTACTTATCCTAGTTTACACTCTATTACTGGTGTTTTGGATCATTTTAATATTGAAAACGCTGCTTTTAGAGTTCCTGTTGCCGAAGATACGTTGCAGCATCTTGAGGGCAGTTTTCTTACACAAATAAAAAACGAAACGGGAGAACATTTTGTTGTCTGTACCAAAACAAAAGAATATTATAAACTTATTTTTAATAAAGAACATACTCAAAATGCTTCAGCTCAAGAATTTTTACAAATATGGACTGGAGTTATTGTTGCTATAGAAGACAAACAAACAGATACCGCTACTACAGCATTATCAAAAAAAAACTATAAACAGATTCCTTTATATCTTACGATTGCTTTATTAATTAGTTTATTTTTCTATAGCACTCCTAATCTATATAGTACATTACATTTTGTACTTACATGCATCGGTATCATAATTAGTACGTTAATTGTACAACGCGAATTAGGAATGCAATCAAAAGCTCTTGATGCATTTTGTTCTGGAGAACAAGATACTAGTAAAAACTGTGATGCAGTCTTAAATTCTGAAGGTGCCACATGGTTTGGTTTTTTAAAACTTAGCGATGTAGGAATTATTTATTTTTCTGCATCTCTATTGTTTTGGTTATTATCTTCTTTTCAGCAAAACACTAATTATACTCTTTTAAGTACTTTAAGTGTTGCTGCTATTCCTTTTACCATTTATTCTATTTATTATCAATTTTCAGTAGTTAAAAAATGGTGTTCACTTTGTCTTTCAATCGTTTCTATCTTATGGTTGCAAGCAGGTCTTATTTATTTTGATACTTCAATTTTTAATTTTTTAAACCTTGATATAGTAGATTATTTAATCATATTGTTTAGTTTTATTGCTACAACTACAAGTTGGTTTTATGTTTTTCCTCATTTAAAACACAAAAAAGAGCTGAAAGAACTTAAAATTGAGCATGTCAAATTTAAGCGTAATTTCTCTTTATTTGAGGCGATGTTAGCCAAATCCGAACCGATTAATACTAACATTGAGAATAAAAATGAAATAATTCTGGGTAATAAAACCCCCAATCCGGAACTATTAATTACAATCATTACCAATCCACTTTGTGGACATTGTAGAGAAGTACATACTATAATCGAACAATTATTAAAAAATTATCAGGATAAAGTTCAAGTTCTAATACGTTTTAACGTACCAACAAAAAACTTAGATCATGATGGTTTAAAAATTACAACCAAATTGACTGAAATATACAATACTAAGGGGGAAAAATTATGCTTAGAAGCTATGCATGAGATCTACGGCGACATGCCTGCTAAAACATGGCTTGATAAATGGGGAACTTTTCAAGATGAAACATATCTAGATACACTGAAGGCTGCCAACAATTGGTGTATTCAAAATAACAAAAACTTTACTCCAGAAATTCTTATTGAGGGCAGAACTTACCCTAAAGAATATGGTAGAAAAGAGATACTATATTTTATCGAAGAGCTGATCGAACAAAAACAACTAAACTCATAATTTCTTAATGCGTAAATTTCCTTTTTACAAACAAACTGAATCTAAAGATTGTGGTCCAACTTGTATTAAGATTATTGCAAAACATTATGGCAAGGTTCTTAATACTCAAAAATTACGTACATTAAGTGAAACAACTAGAGAAGGTAGTTCTTTACTAGGCTTAAGTGACGCTGTAGAAGAAATAGGTTTTAGATCACTTGGTGTAAAATTATCTCTCAATCAATTAACCGAGGTACCATTACCTTGTGTCTTACATTGGAATAAAATTCATTATGTTGTTCTTTATAAAATTAAAAAGAAACGTAATGGTGAGATGACTATTTATATATCTGATCCTGCTCACGGACTTATAACTTACACTAAAGATGAATTTATCCAAGCTTGGATTGGTAATAATGCTACCGAAGCTACCGAAGAAGGTGTTGCTTTATTATTAGAACCAACTCCAAAATTTTATAGTGATAATCTTGATGATAAAGAAGAAGCTTTTGGTTTTAAATTTATTTCGAAATACGTATTTAAATACAAAGCTTTTCTAGTCCAACTAATTATAGGATTAACTGCTAGTAGTATTTTACAACTTATATTTCCTTTTTTAACGCAAAGTATTGTCGATGTAGGAATCACGAATCAAGATGTAAATTTTATTTATCTCGTACTTATAGCCCAACTTTCATTATTTATAGGGAGAACATTAATCGAAGTATTGCGCAGTTGGATTTTATTACATTTAAGTACGCGTATTAATATTTCTTTAATATCCGATTTTTTCATAAAATTAATGAATCTTCCAATTTCATTTTTTGATGTAAAAATGACAGGAGATCTTTTACAACGTATTAATGATCATAAGCGTATTGAGCGTATATTGACTATGTCATCGCTTAATGTATTATTTTCTATGGTTAATCTTGTTGTATTCAGCATTGTATTAATTTATTATAGCTTAACTATATTCAGCATTTTTGCTATTGGTAGTATCGCTTATTTTGCTTGGATTTTAATTTTCTTTAGAAAACGTAAAAAATTAGATTACAAACGTTTTTCTCAAATTAGTGAAGAACAAAGTAAAGTAATTGAATTGGTTAACGGTATGCAGGAGATTAAACTTCATAATGCAGAAAAACGTAAACGCTGGAATTGGGAGTTTGTACAAGCTAAATTATTTAAAATCTCAATAGAGAATTTAGCTTTAGAACAATACCAAAGTGTGGGTTCTTCATTTATTAACGAATTAAAGAATATTCTAATTACAGTTATTTCTGCAAAACTCGTTATCGATGGAGATATTACACTTGGGATGATGCTTGCTATAACCTCTATTGTTGGGCAATTAAATGCGCCTATTACTCAATTGATTAGCTTTTTAAGAGAATTACAAGATGCTAATATATCACTAGAACGTCTTTCTGAAATTCATAATAAGGAAAATGAAGAAAGTGCAGAAGATGAAAAAGTTTATGAAATACCTGATAAAGCAGGTTTTGAGATTAAAGATCTAATGTTTAGATATGTTGGTTCTGATCGTCCTGTTCTAGAGAATTTAAATTTATCCATACCTGCAAACAAAATTACTGCGGTAGTTGGTGTTAGTGGTAGCGGTAAAACTACTTTGATGAAAATGCTTCTCAAATTTTATCAACCTAATGACGGACAAATTTATATTGGTAAACATGATTTAAAAAATGTATCCCAAAAAGCATGGCGTCAACAATTTGGCGTTGTAATGCAAGAAGGATATATTTTTAATGATACTATAGCTAATAATATTGCTGTAGGTGATGATTATGTAGATAAAAAGAAATTAGCACATGCTGTAGATGTGGCTAATATTAAAGATTTTATAGAAGGACTACCCTTATCCTATAATACCAAAATTGGGATGGAAGGGATTGGACTTAGTACTGGTCAAAAACAACGTTTATTCATTGCTCGATCGGTATATAAAAATCCAAAATTCCTTTTCTTTGATGAAGCTACATCAGCATTAGATGCTAATAATGAAAAAGTCATCATGGAGAAGTTAGATCAATTTTTTGAAGACAAAACTGTAATGGTAATAGCTCACAGATTAAGTACTGTTAAAAATGCTCACCAAATTGTAGTGTTGGATCAAGGTAAAATAGTAGAAGTTGGTAACCACGAATCTCTAATTAAAAAACGTGGAAATTATTATAATTTAGTTAAGAACCAGTTAGAATTAGGAAATTAAAATGCCAGAAAATAATTTAGACGACATACAATTACGAAGCGAAGAGGTCCAGGAAATTCTGACTCAGGTACCACATTGGATGATTAGATGGGGGAATATGTTAATTTTTATTTTGGTACTTGTAATTCTATTTATTTCATGGTTAATCAAATATCCAGATGTAATCCCTGCAGAAGCAATCATTACAACTACGATTCCACCTCAAAAAGAATTTGCTAAAACTACAGGTAAAATAGATACTATTCTTGTAAAAGATAATCAAATTGTACCTAGAAATACTCCTTTAGCTATTATAGAAAACACAGCCAATTATAAGGATGTCTTTTTCTTGAAGTCTGTAATTGATACAATTAGAGTAAATAAAAAATCTTTTTCTTTTCCTATTCAAAATATGCCTTTGATATTGATATTAGGAGATATAGAAACAGATTATGCGCTTTTTGAAAACAATTATACCGAGTACCTATTAAATAAAGAGCTCCAACCTTATTCTAGTGAAGCACTAGCTAATCAAGTAACTTTATCAGAGTTATACCGTCGATTAGAGAGTTTAAAAGCTCAAGAAAAACTAAGTCAAGCCGAACTCACCTTAAGAAAAACTGATTATCTAAGACATCAATCTTTATTTGATAAGGGGAGAATTTCGAAACAAGAATATGACAATAAAGAACTTGAATATTTAGCTTCTAAAAAAAACTATGAAAATAATAGTCTAACCATTTCTCAAATTACAGAAAGTATTAGCAATGCTAATAAAGTATCTATTGGTACAAATATTAATAAACGTAAAGAAGAAATAAATTTATTTAATCGAGTTTTACAATCTTTTAATCAACTTAAAAAAAGTATCAAAGATTGGGAACTTAGATATGTTTTAAAATCAGATATTGCTGGACATGTATCCTTTTTGGATTACTGGAATGAAAATCAAACTGTAAATGCAGGCGACCTAGTTTTTTCTATCGTTCCTACTCAACATTCGTCTTATTTAGCAAGAATAAAAGCTCCTTCATTAAATTCTGGTAAAATTAAAGTTGGTCAAGTTGCTAATATTAAATTAGAAAATTTTCCTGATAACGAATTTGGGACTTTAAAAGGTACTGTTAGAAGAATTTCTTTATTACCTAATAAAGATGGCGTATACACGATAGATGTTAGTTTACCTGATCGATTAATCACAACTTACGATAAAGAAATACCTTTTAAACAAGAAATGAGAGGGGTTGTCGAAATTATCACAGAGGATCTTAGACTTATCGAACGATTCTTTTATCAGTTCAGAAAATTGATTGACAAATAAAATTATAAAAGGCAATTCAAATTTGAATTGCCTTTTATAATTTTATTTGTATTTTTACTACACATTCATCATCAAATCCTATTTATGAAAACTATCTTTTCTAATTTTGTACCTCTTACTTACATAATTATCTCTTTTCGTCATAAAAATTTTATTACTCAATAAATGGGGTGGGTAAAAGAAGCCTTGATTGCTTTAAAAAAAAATCAAATATGTAGTATAAGACCTATTGGTAACTCCATGAAGGGAATTATTAATAGCGGACAACTAATTACATTGCAAAGTATCGATCTTAATAAAATTTATATTAACGATATAGTATTCATCAATTGGAAAAAAAACTACATATTACATATCATAAAAGATATTACTGATGAACAAGTTCTTATTGGTAATAATTTAGGAAAACTAAATGGTTGGATATCAAAAAAAGATATCATTGCTAAAGTAATTGCAATAAACATTTAAAAAATATTTAAATTGCATCATTTTATTATTATAAATACAATTCATATTATTCCTCAAATATTGTTTACATATCAAAAAATCATACTCCTTTTTATAGGGTCCATAGTATCATTTACTGCATCTTCTCAAGAGGATATAACGCATACCTTAAGAGATTTGTATTTTTCTAAACAGTATAATTATATTATAAAAAACTATACCGATCACGCAGATTTGTATCCTGCAAAAGCTATTTATTATATCGGAATGGCATATTATGTAAAAGTTGATCATATTAACGCTTTAAAGTACATGCAATTATCCCTAGACAAGGATTCTAATTTATCTGAAACTCATTATATAAAAGGATTATCACATAATTATCTTGAGGAATTCGACAAAGCGATTATATGCTTAAAAAAGGCGATTCATATCAATTCTCATAAAGGAGATTACTACAGTGCTTTAGGTGATTCATATTTAAATATTGGAAATCTTAATTTAGCTATGAACTATTATAAAAATGCTACTGAAAGAAAATTATCTACTGATCGACCATATATAATGATTCCGCAGATTTATGCAGAAATAAAAGAAGATCAAAAAGCATTAAAAGCATTTTATACTGCAAAAGAAAAAATATCTCCTGATTCTATCAGATATACAACGATAGTATATAACATTGGTATTTTTGAATTACTCAATAATAATTATAATAAAGCTGAAACTGCATTTAAAGAAGTGATTGATTTAGATCCTTATGACTATGCTGCTTATGCTAAAATTATACAAACCCTTTATGCAAAAAAAGAATATAGCAAAGTAATTCCATATCGTAAGAAACTATACGAAGCATACTACAAGCAACAACTATCTGGGAAATTAAAAGAAATGTTCTGTTTTGATCAATTTGAATACAAGAACAATTTAATTCAAGCTTTTGAACGCTATGAAGTTAAAAAAGGGGATTTATACTATAAACACATTTTTTATATTATAAACATGAATAATCAAATAGAATTTACTGTACAAACAGAAACATCTCCTATAATGAATGATCAAGCTGCATCAAAATATATTATAGGTATGGATAAAAAAGGAAAACATTCTGTTATTGGTCACCTTAGCAAAAATTTCGAATACCATCAATTAAAAAAAATAGTGCTTGATATAATTCAAAAACAATAATATGCTATAATTTATATTTTAGTTACGCCACTATTTCAATAAGATATATGTTATATAAATCTTAAATTTATTTTATATTACTACTATTTAAAACAAGTAAAAAACATCTTACTACTGGTTTATCCATAAAAAAAGTGGTTTTTCCCCCTACTTTTTATTATTTTATTCTTAGATAATCAACTACTTTTACGACTTAATATTACAAGCTTATTTCAAAATAAAATGCTTAAAAACAATTCGATTCATACTTTATTTATCTTTTTGATATTTACCTCTTTACTATTTATTAGTTGTAATCCTTATCAATTAGATACTTCAAAATATGCTAAAGGTATTGACATTACATATGTAAACAATTTACAACAAATACATTATAGTGATGTTTCTTATGTTGTAAGTAATGTTACTGTTGGTGACTCGTTAAATGGAAATTTTTCAAAACAATGGAAACACTTAAAATCTAATCATTTAATTAGAGGTGCATATCATATTTACGATTGTAAAATCCCACCTATAAAGCAAGTAGCTCCTATTGTAAAAGCAGTTGGTAAGCTCAATCCTCAAGAATTACCTATTATAGTTAATATACACGCAAAAAAGCATCAGATCATTAATCCGAAAAATTATCAAAAAGATTTATTAATTTTTCTAACTCAATTAAGAATTAAGACTGGTAAGATTCCTATAATTTCTACTGATAAAGATTTAGCCGATAAGTTACTTACGACTTCTTTATTTTCTAAATTTCCACTATGTATTCATTCTGAAACAGATGATGATATTTGGAAACTACCCTCAAAATGGAAAAAAACAGGATGGCGTTTTGTAAAAGGATACCCATCTATTGACAAAAAAGAAAATAAGATCAATTTTTTCAATGGCTCTAAAAATGATTTAATTGAATTTATAAAAGAAACCACCATTATTAATTAATAATGATGGTTTAAGTTCTTTTTTTTAGTTTTATTTTTTATTTACTAGCAATCCACGTATTTACTAGTTCTTCTAAAACTGTTAATGGTACGGCTCCGTTAGTTAAAACAACATCATGAAACTCTCTTATATCAAATTTATCTCCAAGCTTTTCTTTAGCCTTAGTTCTCAATTCTAATATTTTAATCATTCCTATTTTATATGCTGTAGCTTGACTTGGCATTACGATGTGTCGCTCTACCATTTTTACAGCATCACTTTCTGCATTAGGAGTATTAGTTACGTAATAATTAATCCCTTGATTTCTTGTCCATTTCTTTGCGTGAATTCCTGTATCTACAACTAATCTACATGCTCTCCATAATTCCATTGCCAATCTTCCAAAATCAGAATATGGATCACTATACATACCTATTTCTTTTGGTAAAAACTCATTGTATAATCCCCATCCTTCAATGTACGCTGTATAGCCTCCAAATTTTCTAAATTTAGGAATATCACTTAATTCTTGTGCTATTGATATTTGCATATGATGTCCCGGAATTCCTTCATGGTATGCTAATGCTTCCATTTGATATATCGGCATAGCTTCCATATCATAAAGATTTGCATAATAAGTACCTGGTCTAGATCCATCTGGAGTTCCTCGTTGATAAAAAGCTTTACCCGCACTTTTTTCTCTAAATGCTTCTACAGCTTTAACATTAATATCTGCTTTAGGTTTAGTAATAAATAGTTCATCTAATTTAGATTTCATTGTATCAATTAGAGTTACTGCTTCTTTCAAATAAGTTGCTTTACCTTCTGCTGTATTTGGATAGTAAAATTGCTTATCTTCTTTCATAAACTTGAAGAACTCTTGTAACGTTCCTTCAAACTTTACAGATTCTTTTATAGCTTCCATCTCTTTATGTATTCTCGCTACTTCTGCTAATCCTAACGTATGAATTTCCTCAGCAGTCATTGTAGTAGTAGTAGTACGTTGCAAAGCGTTGTTATAAAACGCAGCTCCATTAGGAAATTTCCAAGCGCCATCGTCTGTAGTAGCTATCTTTTCTTGAGCTTCTAGAGTAGCTATTAGTTTTTCATAAGCAGGTTTTACATTTTCTACAAGTGCTTTTTCTGCTTTTGCTATTAATTCATTCTTTTCTTCATCTTTTAGTTCTATACCATTTACTTTGCTCTTAAAATCACTCAATAAAGTACTTTCTTTAGATGAATTATCAAATGGCACACCTTTGATAATGTTTTTACTATCTTCAAGAACTTTAGCATATACGAATTTTGGAGGCAAAATTCCTACTTTCTCTCTTTCCTCTAAGTTTGTAACTAATTGCCCAAATAAGCCATTCATTCCATTTAATCGAGAAATATATGCTTCAGCATCACTTTTATTTTCGATTCTATGCATATTAATCAAAAAAGCAGGGATTTCTGCTTGCATTCCATGCATTTGATTTACTGGGTATGTATGTAATCTATATTGATGATCAGCAATTGAATTCTTTAAATCTTCTTTTAATAATTTATAACTCAAAGTTGTAGCTTCATCCAATGTTTTAACATCAACAGAATCTTCAAGGTATGCTAATCGTTCTTTGGCTACGCTTAAATCTTTATCTTCTTGTTTTTTTGAAATATCATCCCATTTACCATAATCTGCAGTTTTGACACCTAAATAGGTTTGCATCATTGGTGATTCTTTTACTTCTTCTTTAAAATTACTTTCAAACCAATCGTTTAATTTTTTCGAAGCAATTTTTATTTCACCTTCTGTTGGTGCTACACTTTCTACTTGTTTAGGTTCTTGTTTACAACCAACAGCAAGAGCCACCGACACAAATAGAAGAGCTAAATTTGTTTTTTTCATTTTATTTAGAGGTTTTAGTTATTTATTTAATATTGTAAATTCAATTTCAGAATCTCCGAATACTTTATGAGTTTGTTTTTTAAAATCCGTTTCTTTTGCTTTAAAAATATTTGGCACATACGTTTGTGGATTCAAATCTATTAATGGAAACCACGTACTCTGAATTTGAATTTGAATTTTATGTCCTTTTTTAAATGTATGGTGAACATCTTGAAGCTTAACATTTACTGTCGTTTTTTTGTTTGGGGTAAATGCTTCTGGTTTACTAAAGTCATTTCTGAAACGCCCTCTCATCACTTCACTTCTAACCATCATATGATAATTACTCATTTTTAAATATTTTTGAGTTTCATCATAATCTTTAGCATCATTAGGATATACATCAATAACTTTAACAATCCAATCTGCATCTGTTCCTGTTGTAGCTACTTTTAATTTTGCTAATATTTCTCCTGCCAAAATAACATCTCCATCCAACGCTTCAGTTTCATAAACTAATACATCTGGTCTTCTAGCTGCAAAACGTTGATCATCTGTCATATATTTTCGTGGAGTGAAAACCATCTTAACATCTTCAGAATAAGGTACTGGTTTTTTGGGATCACTAATGAATTCATTTGCCGAAGCATCACTTGTTACTCCTAAATTTCCTGTAGCATTTAAAAAATATTTTTTCTTAGTTGTATTTTTTGGCGGCCATGCATTAAAAGCGCTCCACGCTCTAACTCCTGTATCGTATATTTTAGCTTCTGGTAATCCTGAATTTTTATCACCACTTCCTTTAAGAAAATGGTTAAAAAACTTAGTCTCTATATCTCTTTGAAAAGCCAAGGATATATCATCTCCAAAATAAACATTCCCTATCGCTTGTCGCTTTTTATTTCTAGCCCAATCTCCATGACTCCAAGGTCCAAAAACTACGGTATTATAATTATCACTTCTTTTTTCTATATTTTTATATGTTTGAAAAGGCCCGTATAAATCTTCAGCATCAAATAATCCTCCAACTACCATTACTGCTGGCTTAATATCTTCTAAATGCTGTATAATTCCTCTTTTTTTCCAGAATTCATCATAATTAGGATGTTCTTTCAATTGTGTCCAAAAAACATTATCTTCTTTGTAATATGTATCTAGATTAGACAATGGTCCATTATCTAAGAAAAATTGGTATTGATCTTTACTTGGTAATTCTGGGAATTTATACCAAGCTTTAGTCGTTGGTTTTGTTTTTTCATACCCAAATAGAGCTGTTGCTCTCCAATAACTCAATAAATAAGCTCCATTATGATGAAAATCATCAAAGAAAAAATCTCCTATACATGCCTGAGGAGATACTGCTTTTAACGCTGGGTGAGAATCTAATAACGAATATGTTGCATAAAATCCTGGATATGAAATTCCCCATGTACCCACTCTTCCATTATTATTTTTTACGTTTTTTACCAACCAATCAATAGTATCGTATGTATCACTTGATTCGTCAAATTGTTTCTTCTTCTTTTTAGGAATATATGCTCTCATATTATCATAATCTCCCTCACTCATCCAACGCCCTCTTACGTCTTGATAAACGATAATATTTCCTTCTTTCATTAAAAACTCATTAGGACCTATTCTTCTTCTAAATTGTCCTTCTCCATATGGTCTAGAACTATAAGGAGTTCGTTGCATAAGAATTGGGTATTTTTTACTGGTATCTTTTGGAGCATAAATCGTAGTGTGTAATTTAGTTCCATCACGCATTTCTATATCAACCTCTTGCTTGGTATAATGTTCTTTAACATCATAGGTTGTCGTATTTTGTGCAGATGCAAAAAGAGTAGTAATTAAGCTAATAATTATTAGCATTTTAATTTCAAATGAGCGCATTTTATGAGTTATTTTAAGTTGTTCTTCAATATAAAAATGCCTATTGAAGTAAGCTACATTTTAAGGTGATTTTAACATTATTATAAAATAATTGTATATAAAAAGACCTTCGACATATTGCGAAGGTCTTTTACATTGAAACTAATTTATATCCCCTAATATATACTTAACTAGTTTCTAGAAATCATATTATTGTGGCTGAACATTAATACTTACTAAGTTATATCCTCCTCTAGGATCACCTGACCAAGTTACTCCTGGTCCACTATTAATTGCTCCTTTACCAAACTGTACATCTTCTAATGAGCTTACTCTTCGGATTGTTGTATTTGCATCAGCAGCTCCTGTATTAGGATTTGCTTGTCTTGGTGCTTGATCCATACCAAATCCTACATCTTGATCTTCTTCTGTTCCTGCATCAAATAAATACGTTTGTTGGCTACTTGACATTCCTGAGAAAGGAGTTCCATTAGCATCAAATAATACCGTTCCATTATTGTTATAACTAATAAACCAATCATTAGTTTGTACTAACATCGTACCAAATCCTAATTTATAATCTTGTCCTTGTGGAACTTGAATTGTAAATGTTAATGATTCTCCTGGTCCAACATTAGCAGTTTGATCACTTGCTACTACTGGTAAACCAAGGCTAGCTAAATAATCTATTGCTGGTTGATTGTTTCCATCCTCTGCAATTTGTTCTACTCCGCTAGCTGCTCTTGCTGCTTCACCTTGAGTAAACCATGGATCACTGTTTGTATTAAATGCATATGCTAAACCTGGTGATAAAACACTAATTGAAGATGATAATCTCAATGGCGTTCCTTGACTACCTGTTTCTGTAAACCATTCATATAATTCTGTTGGAATACCTGCTTCAGCTATTTGCTCTAATCCTACGCCTCTATCTGGTTCTCCTACTGTAAAGAAAGGATTGTTTTGAGCATGTAATACTAAAAGTCCTGGAGTAATTACTCCCATATCAGTTCTTGTTATTGTTAAAACAAACTGGCTATTTGCAGCATCCCAAGTAAGTACAAATGATGCATATGAACTAACATCCATATTCTGTATACGTACTGTATTATCATCATCAGGATCTCCTGCTGTCATTCCGTCCGGTTCAGTAGCTATAGTTGCTGGATCTTCTTCTTCTGTACCTGCATCCCATAAATAAATTTGATTCGTTATATCTCCTAATATAGGCTGTCCTGCAGTATCAAATAATGTAATCCCTTCTCCATTTGGAGCGAAAAACCAATCATTTGTCATAGCACTCATTGTTACAAAGTTAAGTTTTGCTCCAGCTACTGCTTTAAAAGGAATTGTATAACTTGCTCCAGTAGTTGTTAATGGTCCCATTGTACTAGTTCCATCTGGAGTATTGAAAGCTTGTGCTGCTAAATAATTAATTTCATTTTTTAGCGTTACAACAAAAGTTGTCATTGCATTTGCAGTATCATTAGCACTTCCAAAAGTAGGTGTTTCATCTTGTTCCCAATCAGAAGCAGCATCTCCTTCTCCGTCATATGCTATACTATAGCTTCCTAATGCTACATTAGGCACAAACTCTCCAGCTGTCCAAATTCCAGCGCCAGCAGCTACATTTTCTCTTGCGCTACCAGAAGATCCCCATTGTACAAAATCTACTATTGCATCAGAACTTCCAAAAGTATTTGTAGAATATAATCCTAATCCTTCACTTTCTCCTAGTGCATCCCAATTAACAACCAAAAACTCTCCTGGTGCTAATTGTTTGTTACCACTTGTTGGAGTTACTGCATCAATTTGCAGGTATCTTCCTGGTCCTAAGCATAACCAATATGGAGCTAAATCAACTGTTACGGATCCATTATTATAGATCTCGATTAATTTATCTTCTCCATAATTAACTTCATTAAAAACAACAGAACGTTGTGCTACCATTAGCATATTTTCCTGTCCAAAAGTTGGAGTCGTAGTTTCTGCCCAATTTGCAGCACCATTTCCGTCTCCATCAAAAATAATACTATGATCAGCGCTAATCACAGTAGGAACAAATTCTCCAGCTGTCCAAATTCCTGCAGCAACAGCTACATTCTCTCTTACACTTCCTGCAGCTCCATATTGTACAAAATCTACAATAGCTTCAGAATTTTCAAATTCGTTTGTTGAGTATAATCCTAATCCACCATCAGTATCTGGCAAATCATATGATAATACTAAGTATCCACCTGCTTCTAATTCAATGTTACCACTTTCTGGAGTTAAATCTCCAATCTTTCTATAAGTTTGAGGTCCTAAGCACAACCAATAATCACTTAAATCAGCCGTTTCAGTTCCTTTGTTAAAAATCTCTACACGATCATCACCTTGATAACGAACTTCGTTTAATACTACCTCAGCAGTAGTATTAACTGGATTAGTAATAGGTGCTGCATCATCGTCATCACTACACGAGGCAAAAAAGGATAGTGCTGCCATGGCATAAAGCATTTTGTTTTTCATAGTCAATAAATTTTTATTTGTTCATCTTTCTGGCACAAATATATAATCACTTGAATACTCATAACGGTGACAAAAGTTACTCTAAAACGTTAAATAAATGTTACAAACCAAAGATTACACATTATAAAATACGAATACCATAATTACACTAAGCAAAAAAGCACCTTTATTTTAGGTGCTTTTTTGTTTAGTATTTTTATTATGTCTACACTAACTCTATATGTCTTTTGTGTTGAATAAGTTTATTAGATGCTTGTAATTTTTTTGTTATTCTAGAAATTACTTCTCTTGAAGTTCCTAAATCTAATGCTATTTGTTTGTGAGAGATTTGTATTTCTTTATTATTTGTCAATACGGCTTTTTTCTCTAAGTAATTAATTAATCTATCTTCAATCTTATAACAAACTAATTGCTTTGTTGTCGTTAAAAGATCTTCATAATTACGTTGAAAATCTTTAAGTACTACTTGTGTAAAAGATGGATATTTAATAAACCATTCCTTTACTTTATTTACAGGAATACATAATACTGTAGTTTCTTCTTCTGTAATAGCAGAAAACCTAACAGGTTCTTGACTAAAAAGATGGTTAAAACTTAAAATACAGCTTTGATTTGGATAAATATAATATAACAAAAATTCCACTTCATCTTCTTCTGCATACATTTTTATTAATCCATCTAAAATTATAGGCAAAAAATTTAAATAACTTCCTTGCCGTACTACATATTTTCCTTTAGGAACTGTTTTTATTTCTCCAAAAGACATGATTTCTTCTTTTAAATCAGCTTCAATAAAAGGAAAACACTGAGAAATTTGAATTTTATCGGTTGGCATTCTGAGTTAGTTTTTGTTCTTTATTTAAGTCGAAAAGATCCATAATCCTTACACTTGATTCGTATCGTAAAACCTTATACCAAAAGATAAAAAAACTATCGTTATTTAAACTTATTTTGCCCTTTTTTTAACCATGATAAAAATTCATCAGTATCTGGCGTATATCCTATTGGTTTATTAAGGTTATTTTCTTGATGATCTATCATAACATAATATGGTTGTGCATTAGCTTTGTATTTAGTTATCTGAAAATCACTCCATTTATTACCAATAGTCTTTATTTTCTTTCCTGTTTCTTTTGATATATATTGCTCATCCTTGGGTAACTCCTTTTTATAGTCTACATAGAGAGATATTAAAACTACATCTTGCTTTAATCTTTTTAAAATGTTTTTTTCTACCCATACATTTTCTTCCATTTTTCTACAGTTAACACATGCGTATCCTGTAAAATCAAGCAATACGGGTTTATTAACTTTCTTTGCATATGCTAATCCTTTTTGGTAATCAGTAAATGCTACAATATCATGCTCTGCTAATTTTGCTCCATCAGGTAATTCTGTTATTGTATTTGAAGTCCCTCCTTTTGTATATCCAACTCCATACGGAGATTCGCTATAACTTAATGGTGGTGGAAATCCACTAATCAATTTTAATGGAGCTCCCCAAAGTCCTGGAATTAAATAAATCGTAAATGCGATCGTTAATAATGCTAATAATAATCTTCCTACAGATATTTTTTCTAATGGTGAATCATGTGGTAATCTTATTTTACCTAATAAATACAATCCTAATGTTCCAAAGATAGTTATCCAAATTGCTAAAAACACTTCTCTTTCTAACCAATGTAATTGTAATACTAAATCTGCGTTTGAAAGGAATTTAAATGCTAAAGCTAATTCTAAAAACCCTAAAACTACTTTTACTGTATTTAACCATCCTCCACTTTTTGGTAAAGAATTTAGCCAACCAGGGAACATTGCAAACAACATAAACGGTATTGCTAAAGCTAGTGAGAATCCAAACATTCCTATTATTGGAGCCATTCCTCCTTTGGAAGCTGCTTCAACTAATAATGTTCCTACTATAGGTCCTGTACAACTAAATGATACAATAGCTAAAGCCAACGCCATAAATAAAATTCCTATAATACCTCCTCTGTCTGCTTGACGATCTACTTTATTTGCCCATGAATTAGGTAACATAATCTCGAATGCACCTAAAAATGATATTGCAAAAACAACAATTAAAATAAAGAATCCAACATTAAACCAAACATCTGTCGATAATATATTTAATGCATCTGCTCCAAAAATCCCTGTTATTATAGATCCTAATAGAACATATATCAAAATAATTGATAATCCATAAATTATAGCATTTCGGATTCCAGCTGCTTTTGATTTACTCTGCTTTGTAAAAAAACTAACGGTCATCGGAATCATTGGAAACACGCATGGCGTTAACAATGCCGCAAATCCTGAAAAGAATGCTATGATAAAAATTCCCCATAATCCTTTAGTATCGTCTAAAGAATTAGTTGTTTCAACCTCTTCATTTGAATTTGCATCATCGTTTCCTGTAATAAAAGTATTTGTTTCAATTTCTTTAATTTGATCTTCTTTTACTTCATTTCCTTCAAACACATTTGCATCTACCTTTTCACCCAATAGCGTCTCGGTATTAAATATAAAATAAGCAATTTCATTAAGACATACCTCTTTACATACTTGATACTCCATTTCAACCTTTATTTTTGAAATAGCTGGATCGATTATCTTTATTTTCTGCTTTAATATTGCTTTATCAACATAATAAGTTTCATCCAATTCGAAAACATCATTATAACTTGTCTTTGTTTTACTTTCTGAAGGTTTCCCTACCAACTCAATACCTTTACCTTCTTCAATGAACTGAAATGATAAAGGTATAGGTGCTATTGCATCTTCAGGATATTCGTGTAATGAATATACATGCCATTCTTTTTCTATAGTTCCATCAAATGTTAGTGTAAACTCAGTATCACTATCTTTTGTTATTTTAGAACTCCATTTCACCGGCTCAAATATTTGGGCATGCCCAAAGAGAGTACTAAATATGATTGCAATTAAGGTTATATAATATTTCATTGGTTCAATGTTATTTTCAGTATGTGTTTAGTCCCTGCTGTTATTTTGAAGCGATTATCTGCTCTATAATTAAGTATCCAAATTATAGCATCATTGTTATCGCATAATAATAATGTTTGTTCTTTTTCTAATAAGGAAGCTTTTTCATCCTTAAAATACTTGCTCAATTTCTTTTTCCCTTTCATCCCTAAAGGATAGAAATAGTCTCCTTTTCTCCAATTTCTTACAGTAAGAGGGTAGTTTATTTTATTTTTATCGATATAAATAGTTTCCTTATTCTTTTCACCTATTTCATCTACAGAACTAAAGACAAGCGTTTTATTTTTTATCTCTATAGTTTTTTGAATTTCATTTATAAGAACTATTTCTTTAGTATCTTCTCTTCTTTCGCTTAAAAGTAATTCGCTTCTATTCTTTAATAATTTATGCGTCGAAGATTCTATATATTTTCCTGATTGTGCTACTAATAAGTTTTCTATATCATGTGATGTTGTAAATCCGTATGATTTGAATAGGTAATACAAATTACTTACCGAAACTATCTGTTCATTTATTTGATCTATTTTGATCGAATAGGTCAATGGTTCTACCGATATTTTCTTGAAAGTTTCTTTTTTTATTCTAGTTATTTGTTCTTCTAAGAATGCAGCTTGCTTCTGTAAATTATCTAATGTTGTAGTAAAATTTTGAAGAAAAGTAGTATTCACTTTTTTTAATTCAGGAATGACATCATGCCTTAATTTATTTCGTAAATACTTAGTACTACTATTACTACTGTCTTCTCTCCAGTTAATTTTTTTATGTTGAGCATAATGAATTATTTCTTTCCTTGAAAACGGAAGTAATGGTCTAACGTATATATCATTTACTTCTGGAATACCTGTTAACCCATCAATCCCTGTACCTCTTGATAAATTAATTAGAAAAGTTTCTAGATTATCATCTGCATGGTGAGCTGTTAAAACATATGAAAAATTTTCTTTCTTAGATAATTCTTTAAACCAATCATATCTTAATTCTCTTGCTGCCATTTGAATTGAAAGTTGCTTCTCTTTGGCTATTTTTTGGGTATCAAACTGTGCTACATAAAGAGGCAGTTCTTGCTCTTTTGCATATTCTCTAATAAATAATTCATCCTCATCACTTTCTTTTCCTCTTAAATTAAAGTTACAATGAGCTAATGCTATATTTAATTTTGCTTGCTGGCATAGATGAGTTAATATCATACTATCTACTCCTCCACTACATGCTATTAAAAGTTTTTCTTCTTTAATAAATGAAATTCTTTTTGAAATATGTTTTTCAAATTGTGTTTCCAATACAATTATTTACGTTATTACTTTCATGCATAAAGATATAAATTACGCAATGTGATTGTCTATACTATTTGTTAATTTTCTAATGCTTCTCTCATAGCTTTCGCTTTAAGCAAGCATTCTTCGTATTCTTTTTCTGGAATCGACTTGGATGTAATAGCTCCTCCAACTGAGTAGGATATAAATTTACGTTCTTGATTATACAAAATGCTCCTTATCACAACATTAAAATCAAAATCATTTTCTGGTGTAAAATATCCAATACTTCCACTATAGACTCCTCGTTTGGTTTCCTCTAGGTTTTCTATAATTTCCATTGCAGAAATTTTAGGAGCTCCAGTCATACTTCCCATAGGAAATGTTGTTTTTATAATATCTACAGGAGTTACTTTTTCTCGACTTTTAGAAGTTATTGTAGAAATCATTTGATGTACTTGATCAAATGTATATACCTTGCATAATTCTTCTACTTGAACAGAGCCTTTAACTGCCGTTTTTGATAAATCATTTCGAACCAAATCAACTATCATTATATTTTCTGAACGTTCTTTAGGATCTTCAGATAAAGCTATTTTTATCTCATTATCTTCTTCCAAATCAACAGCTCTTTTTGCAGTTCCTTTAATAGGTTGTGATATTATTTCAGTTCCTTCTTTTTTTATATATCGTTCTGGAGTTGCTGATAAGATATATTGATCTTCAAGTTTTACATATGATGCAAAAGGAGGTCTTGAAATAGAATTAAGATGTAAAAAAGTCTCTAGTGGATCAATAGTCGTGTTTTCTGCATAAAATTCTTGACAAAAGTTTGCTTCATAAATATCACCTCTATGTATATGCTTTAATAGTTTTTCTATTTTTGCTATATACACGTCTTTAGTGATTCGTAATTTAATTTTTACTTTATGAGCTGTTTTGTCTGTAATTTTATCTACAATAGTAATTTCTTCTATTTCTTTTAAATCATCATCAATTTCATCATCAACCATTTTTAAATAACGGACTTGAAGTTCATTCCCTTTTAATAAAAAAATCTTTTTGGGTTGAAAAAAATACAGCTCTGGAAAACCTAAATCATCTTTATTAGAAGATTTTAAATTCTCAATATCATTTTTTAAATCGTATGATAAATAACCAAAGATCCAATCATTTGTATTAGATTGGTATTCTTTTAATTGTTCAAAAGCTAATTCGCTATCCGTTCTTATTAATGTAAATGCATCTACCGCTAGAATAGCATCATAACTTTCATATTTTTGATGATAATCATTAGAGTCTAACCAAACAACCTCCTCAAACTGTTGTGCCCATGACAACAGTTTTCGTTTTGTCTCCTTAGCATTTACTACTTTATATTTGTGTGTGCTCCGCACTAATCTTCTGTTTGTATTTGATGTGAAAAGGTATGAATAACTTCTTTTAAACCTATAGCAAGAATATCATTCGTAACTTCTAAATTTTCTTCAGAGAAATTATCATAAAATAGGGGAAAACTAAAACTCTGAATTATTTCTGCTCCAAATCTGGGTAATACCTTTTTTCCAAATTCTAACGCTGCTAATCCTCCTCTTTTCCCTGGAGAAGTACTCATTAATAATATTTTTTTATTTTTTAAAAATTCTCGATCTAATCTGGACAACCAATCAATTATATTTTTGAAAAAGGCGCTAAAGCTTCCATTGTGTTCATTAAGGGATATGATTAAAGCATCGACTTCGGATATTTCTTGCTTTAATCCTAACAACATTCCATTAAAACCTTTAGCCTCTTCATCTTGGCTATACATGGGGAGTGGGTAATTAACTAACTGTAAAACCTTTACATCATGTTCAGTAACTTGAGATGCAACATATTTCACGAATATTTGATTGATAGAATTACTACTATTTGAGCCTGCAAAAGCAAGGATTTTTTTCATTTTAACTGTTTAAATTAGTTATTTCCTACAGTAAATATTCTATTCTTTACTAGGGGTTGGGGCTCAAAAGTAATTAAAATGAGAACAGTCACAAAATAAGGCTACCTTTGTATCGATAAAAAATAGTATAGAAAGTGACTTTTCAAGATTTAAATTTAAGTACTCCATTACACAATGCCTTAGATGATTTAGGGTTTTCAACCCCTACAGCCATCCAAGAACAAGCTTTTTCAGTTGTAATGTCAGGTAGAGATGTAGTTGGTATTGCACAAACTGGAACTGGTAAAACATATGCTTATATGCTACCTATTTTACGTTCTCTTAAATATTCGACTCAACTAAATCCTAGAGTCCTAATTTTAGTACCTACTAGAGAGCTAGTTGTTCAGGTTGTAGATGAAATTGAAAAACTTACAACATACATTAATGTTAGAGTAACGGGTGTATATGGTGGTACCAATATTAATACTCAAAAAAAAGCAGTCGCACAGGGTCTTGATATAATAGTTGCAACTCCTGGTCGTTTATATGATCTAGCAGTAAGTAGAGCTTTGCAACTAAAATCAATACAAAAACTTGTTATTGATGAAGTTGATGTAATGTTAGATTTAGGTTTTAGGCATCAATTAATTAATATTTTTGATATTTTACCTAAACAACGTCAAAACATTATGTTTTCTGCAACTATGACTGACGATGTAGATCAAATAATCTCTGAGACATTTAGAAATCCTGTACGTATTTCTGTTGCGGCTAGTGGTACTCCTCTTGATAACATCAAACAAACTGGATATAAAATACCTAATTTTTATACAAAAGTTAACTTACTTGAGTATTTATTAGAAGATCGCGAAACATATCACAAAACATTAATTTTTGTTGGTTACAAAAAAATGGCTGACCGAATTTTTGAGCGTTTAGAGAAAACATTTCCTGAAGAATGTTGTGTTATTCATTCTAACAAAACTCAAAACTATCGTTTGCGTAGTATTCGTCAATTTGAAGATGGTGATAATCGTATTTTAATCGCCACTGATGTAATGGCTAGAGGTTTAGATATAAACGGTGTAAGTCAAGTAATTAATTTAGATACTCCTGCGTATCCAGAAAATTATATGCACCGAATTGGTAGGACTGGTCGTGCTGAAAAAGAAGGAAGCTCAATTGTTTTAACAACTCCCAAAGAGGAAGATGCTCTTGTTAAAATTGAAAGTTTAATGGACATGAAAATCCCTCAATTAGCATTTCCTGACTCTGTAGCTATCTCTGAAGAATTAACACCTGAAGAACGTCCGAAAGTAAAAGAAATTAATAATCCTACCAAAAGGAATAAAAATGACGAGGATGCTCCTGGTGAAGCTTTTCATGAAAAAAGTAAGAAAAATCAAAAAGTTAATTTAGGTGGCTCATACAGAAGAGAAATTGCAAAAAAATATAAAAAACCAAGAACAAAAGGAGATAAAGTGCAAAACTTAAGGCGAAAAAAGAAATAAAATGATTATTCAAAATTATTTTCATAGCTTTTCTTTCGTTTTTAAATCAAAAAACAATAAATTTAATCTCAAATAAAATTCAATAAATAGCTATAAATCAAAAAATTAAACAAACTATTTTTTATCTAATTAGAAATAAATAAAAAATAGTTTCAAAAAGCTTTGTTTATTGATTTTTTTATTAAATTCGCAGTAATTATTTAAAATAAGAAATGAAAAACGGTACAGTAAAATTCTTCAACGATTCTAAAGGATTTGGTTTTATAGTTGAAGACAACACAAAGAACGAATATTTTGTACACATCTCAGGATTAATTGATGAGATCCAAGAGAATGATGCAGTTGAGTTCGAGCTTAAAGAAGGTAAAAAAGGATTAAATGCAGTAAACGTTAGAGTTCTCTAATTTATACGATATATAAACTTTTTATAGAAAAGACCTATTCATAATGAATAGGTCTTTTTTATTTAACAAAACCTCTACATTACTTTTTCGTATTCTTTCTATTTTTGATAATTCTTTTTCATTAAAATTCACTTGAATGTATACACTACAAAATAGCTACTTACAAGTTATAGTTAAGAAAACTGGAGCTGAATTGGCTAGTATCAAATCAAAAATTACAGATACTGAATATATATGGCAAGCAAATCCTGAAATATGGAATAATCATGCTCCAAACTTATTCCCTATAATTGGAGCTTTAAAAAATGGTTATTATACCTACGAAAATAAAAAGTATTCTTTACCTAAACATGGTTTTATTAGATATAATGAAGCTATTATTCTAAAAAAACAAACTAATACTACACTTGTTTTCTCTTTACTTTTTTCCAAAAAAACATTAGCTCAATATCCTTTTAAGTTTGAATATGAAATCACGTATGAGCTTATTGATAAAACAGTCCATATCAAACATAATGTTATTAATCTAGACAATAAATCTATTTTCTTTTCTCTAGGAGGACATCCTGCATTTAATTGCCCTATTAATAATAATGAAACTTATAGTGATTACTATTTAGAGTTTGATCAAATAGAATCTGTCAATACTCATTTACTTAATAAATCTGGATTAATAACAAATCAACAAAAACCTATTTTACAACAACAAAATATATTACATCTTCATCCTGATATTTTTTTAGATGACGCATTAATTTTTACGACTCTAAATTCTAAAAAAATTGCATTAAAAAGTAATAAAATTGGTACTATATTAAATTTACATTTTAATGATTTTCCTTATATCGGTTTATGGGCAAAACCAAATGTTCCGTATGTATGTATTGAGCCATGGTTAGGTATTGCTGATTTTGAAGATACAGATCAAAATCTACAAACAAAACACGGTATTATAACATTACCAGAAAATCAAAATTATACTGCTACTTATAGCATTGAAATTGCATAACTACTACTATCTATGAAATCATTTAGTGATACTAAATCCACTCCAAAAAAAAGTACTGTTTCTTTAAAACATGCTTTTAAAACTATTATATGGCCTAGAAAGTTTATTGTTCTTACAGGATTTGTTTTAATTGTAATTAGCAAATTTGCTGGTTTAATTTTACCTATATCCTCTAAGTATCTAATAGATGATGTTGTTGGTAAAAAAGATTATATAATGCTTCAGCAATTATTAATTATTGTCATTGCAGCTATAACAGTTCAAGCTTTAACATCTTTTCTTCTTACCAAAGTTTTAAGTGTACAAGCACAATTTTTAATATCAGAACTTAGGGTTCAGGTTCAGAAAAAAGTATTGTCACTTCCTATTAGTTTTTTTGATAACACAAAAGCTGGGGCACTTGTGTCAAGAATTATGAGTGATGTTGAAGGTGTACGAAATTTAATCGGTACTGGTTTAGTCCAACTCGTAGGTGGTATTATTACTGCGATTACCTCATTAATTATATTGATAAATATAAATCCTTGGATGACATTATATGTTTTTATTCCTATCAGTATTTTTGCTTTTATTGCCATGAAAGCTTTTAAATTTATACGTCCTATTTTTAGAAAAAGAGGAAAGATTAATGCCGAAGTTAAAGGGCGTTTAACCGAAACTTTAAATGGAATTAGAGTTATCAAAGGGTTTAATGCTGAACAACAAGAAAGTTTAGTTTTTGAAAAAGGTGCTGATCGCTTATTTCAAAATGTAAAAAAGAGTTTAACGACTACAGCACTCATCACTAGCTCATCCACTTTTCTTCTAGGGCTAGCGACTGTGGGGATTATGGGGATTGGTGGATACTATATGATAAATGACGAACTAACTCCTGGTGAATTTTTAGAATTTACGATGTTATTAGGCTTTATGATTGCTCCTATAGTCCAAATGAGTAATATAGGGACTCAATTAACCGAAGCGTTAGCTGGACTTGATCGTACAGAAGAATTAATGAACATGACTACCGAAAATGAATTACAAGGTCGTGATCAAACTTTAGATAATCTGAAAGGAAATATTGTATTTGACAATGTCAACTTTTCTTATGAAGAAGGTAAAGACGTTCTTCATAATATTAGTTTTAATGCTCCTGTTGGATCAGTAACAGCGTTAGTAGGAAGTTCTGGATCTGGAAAATCAACTATAGCAGGGCTCGTTGCTACATTTTTAACACCAAAAAATGGATTAATTTCAATTGATGGTAAAGATCTTTCTAAAGCCAAACTAAGTAGCTATAGAAAACATTTAGGACTTGTTCTACAAGATGAATTTTTATTTGAAGGAACCATAAAAGATAATATTCTATTCCCTAAACCCAACGCTACCGAAGAAGAATTATTAATTGCTGTTAAAGCTGCTTATGTAGATGAATTTACTGATCGTTTTGATAATGGTTTAAATACATTAATTGGCGAAAGAGGTGTTAAATTATCTGGTGGTCAACGTCAACGAATTGCTATCGCTAGAGCTATACTAGCAGATCCTAAAATTTTAATTTTAGATGAAGCTACATCTAACCTTGATACAGAAAGCGAAGCGTTAATTCAAAAAAGTTTAAATAAACTTATTAAAGGACGTACAACTTTTGTAATTGCTCATAGGTTAAGTACCATCAAAAAAGCTGATCAGATACTAGTTATAGAATCTGGAAATATAGCTGAACAAGGAACTCATGAAGAACTTATTCAAAAAGAAGGTAGGTATCATGATTTATACACCTATCAAGCTAGAATATAAACCTTCATATTTAATTATTTATAAATCAAAAAAAGCTATGTCTATATTAATTATTAGTAATGGGAAGGCCACCGCTCCTTGGGTTAAAGCTATTAAAGAAAAGGATAACTCTTTAGATGTTAGGGTATATCCTGAAGAAGGAGATTTAAATGAGATTGAAATTGTTCTAGTATGGAATTATCCTCATGGAATATTGAAAAAATATCCAAATTTAAAATGGATTGCATCAATGGGTGCTGGTGTAGATCATATACTAAAAGATCCTGATTTACCATCATCTATTCCAATCACTAGAATTGTAGATAAAAAGTTAGCAAAAGACATGGGTACTTTTGTATTAGCAACTGTATTAAATCATATTAGAGGGCTTTCTAATTATAAATTAAATGAAAATACTTCTTCATGGCTACCAAAACCATATTCTGAAATTGAAGATCTAACTATTGGAATTATGGGAATGGGGCTACTAGGTCAAGAAACTGCCAAAAATTTATCTGCTTTAAATACTACTATTATTGGGTGGAGTAGAACAACTAAAAAGAATCTCAATTTTCCTATGTATACTGGACAAAACGATTTTGATGCTTTTTTATCGAAATCTAATATTTTAATATGTTTATTACCTTTAACAAAGAGTACAGAAAATATCTTAAATAAAAAGACATTTTCAAAATTGCCAAAAGGAGCTTATGTCATAAATGTTGCTAGAGGTGCACATTTAGAAGAAGAAGATTTAATCAATAAAATTGACGAAAATCACCTTAGTGGAGCTAGTCTTGACGTTTTCAAAAAAGAGCCTTTACCATCAACTCATCCCTTCTGGAAACACCCAAAAATCAATATCACTCCTCATATAGCAAGTATAACTCATCCAAAATCTGTTATAGATCAAATAATTACTAATTACAACAACTTATTACGTAAGAAGCCTCTTACAAATACGGTTTCTCTAGAAAGAGGTTATTAATCATATTTTTTAAGTTTTATTTAACATAAATATGTGGATACCCCGTAAAAATATTGAGGCGAAAACAATTAGTAATTCTTTAAAAAGATACTAATATTGGTGTAGCTAAATTTTTAATTACACAATCGATACATTTTAAATTTAGAGGGCATCAATAAAGTTAATAATTAAACAGTATACTTTAATGGGGGTTATAGTTTCTGTTTAATTGAAGAATTATAATAGTCGTTAATACGCCATATTTTCACTACTTTAATTCGTCAATGGGGTTTACCCTTAATTTTTAACTTTTAATTAAAAACCTTGGAAATTACTTTCCGAGGTTTTTTTTGTTTGGCTATTATTTTTCTTAAAATAGATTCTCGAATTATAGTTGAATAGCTGTAGTTTTTTTAACTTCATTTATCATAAAAGTACTATGTGTACTTCCTATATGATTCAACGTAGTTAATTTGGTTACCATAAACTCTCTATATTCTTTCATGTCTGTAACATAAATTTTTAATATATAGTCATAATCTCCACTTACATGATAACACTCTTGTACTTCATCTAACTGAGTAACTTGTTTTTCAAATTTTGTTAAATAATCTTTAGTATGCTGCGTTAATTTTATGTGACAAAAAACGACAAAGGATTTTTGAATTTTTTCTTTATCAACAAGTGCAACATATCTTTCTATTACTCCTTCTCTTTCTAACTTTTTTATTCGTTCATAAATTGCCGTAACAGATAAATTTAGTTGATTCGCGACTTCTTTTGTTGTCTTTTTACTATCGTTCTGTAATATTTGAAGAATTTTTTTATCTATAACATCTAATATCATTTGTAATATTTTCTATTGATTTGTTACTTTATTTAAAATTACAACAATAAAGTTTATTAAAATATATTTATATAGATTTAAAATCTATTTTTTAACATTTACATTGATAAATATTTATTTTCCATTTATTTTTAGGTAGCAAATATTATATAATTTAATCTACTTATACTATGTCAATTTTTAACCCAGCCGATGAAATTCAAGATTTACAATATTTTGGTGAATTTGGAGGAGTAAATCCTTCTATATCCGATTCATCAACCTATACATTTTTATCTGCAAAGACCATGTTTGATACTTTTGAAGGTAATACAGACGGTTGTTATTTATATTCTAGACATTCTACTCCTTCAAATTTACATTTAGGAGAAGCATTAGCTGCAATGGAAGGAACAGAAACTGCAAATGTTGCGGCAAGTGGTATGGGAGCTATTACTCCTACTATTCTACAATTATGCCAAGCAGGAGATCATATCGTTTCTAGTCGAACTATATACGGAGGAACTTATGCTTTCTTAAAAAACTTTGCTCCTAGATTAAACATTCAAACAAGTTTTGTCGATATTACTAAATTGGCTATTGTTGAAGCAGCTATTAACGAAAACACAAAAGTATTATATTGTGAAACGGTTAGTAATCCACTTTTAGAAGTTGCAGATCTTGAGGCATTAGCTGCGCTAGCTAAAAAGCACAATCTAAAACTTGTTGTAGATAACACTTTCTCTCCTTTATCAATTTCTCCTGCTAAACTTGGAGCTGATGTTATAATACACAGCTTAACTAAATTTATTAATGGTAGTAGTGATACTGTTGGAGGTGTAACTTGTGGTACTCAAGATTTTATAGATTCTTTACGTAATGTTAATGATGGTGCTAGTATGCTATTAGGCCCCACAATGGACAGTTTAAGAGCTTCATCTGTATTAAAAAATTTACGTACGCTTCATATTCGTATAAAACAACATAGTACCAATGCTATGTATTTGGCTAAAAAATTCGAAGCAGATGGTCTAAAAACTGTATATCCAGGATTAACATCTCATCCTAGTCATGAAGTTTATACAAAAATGATGAATCCAGAGTATGGTTATGGAGGAATGCTTACTATAGATGTAGGTTCATTAGATAAGGCTAATGAGTTAATGGAATTAATGCAGAATCGTAATTTAGGTTACTTAGCAGTAAGTTTAGGTTTTTATAAAACGTTATTCAGTGCTCCTGGAACATCTACTTCTTCTGAAATACCTTTAGAAGAGCAAAAAGATATGGGATTAACAGATGGTTTGATTCGTTTCTCTATCGGTTTAGACAATAACATTGAACGTACATACCTGGCCATGAAATCTTGTATGGAAGAAATTGGTATTTTAAAAACTGAAGCCTCAGCATTATAAACTAATTAACTGTATATAAAAGTCAACGAATTATAATTATTCGTTGACTTTTTTGGTTTATAATGGTAGTTGGCAATCTTTTTTAAATTAAAAATTGAAAAAGATTTGGTTTATCATTTAAATAATCTCCATAGAAATTATGTTTTTTCATTCTTAAAAGTAACGACTCTAAGTCACGCTCATTCTTCAATTCAATACCCACTACTGCTGGTCCATTTTCTCTACTAGATTTTTTTGAATATTCAAAATGAGTTATATCATCAGTAGGCCCCAAGACTTCACCTACAAACTCTTTCAATGCTCCTGCTCGTTGTGGAAACCTAATAATGAAGTAATGTTTTAATTTTGCATATAGCAAAGCTCTTTCTTTGATTTCTGCAGTTCTCGTAATATCGTTATTACTCCCACTTACAATACAAACAACATTTTTCCCTTTTATTTCTTCTTTATAAAGTTCTAAAGCTGCTATTGTTAAAGCTCCAGCTGGTTCAACTACTATCGCTTCTCTATTGTATAAATCCAATATGGTTTGACAAACAAGTCCTTCTGGTACTGTTATTACTTTTGATAGCTCTTTATTACAAATATGAAAATTATAATCTCCTACTCTTTGTACTGCTGCTCCATCGATAAATTTATCAAGATCGAATACTTCTGTATTATATCCTTTTTTTATTGATGTTGACATTGACGGAGCTCCTTTTGGCTCTACCCCTATTATTTTGGTTGTTGGGGAAATGTTTTTTAAAACACTACATATTCCCGAAGCTAATCCTCCTCCTCCTATTGGGACAAATACATAATCTATAGATACTGGCGTTTGTTCTATTATCTCTAAACCTATAGTCCCTTGTCCTTCTATAATTTTAGGGTCATCAAAAGGATGTACAAATGTTTTATCATATAGTAAACATTTTTCTTTTGCTATTTTTGATGCGTCATCAAAAGTATCTCCTTCTAATACAATTTCTACATAATCTCCTCCAAACATTTTCGTTTGTTCAATTTTTTGTTTCGGAGTTACAGTGGGCATATAAATTGTACCTTTAATTTTCAACTCAGCGCATGCAAATGCTACACCTTGTGCGTGATTCCCTGCACTTGCACATACAATCCCTCTATTTAATTCGTCTACTGTTAGAGAGCTTATTTTATTATATGCTCCTCTAATTTTATAAGATCTAACTTTTTGTAAGTCTTCTCTTTTTAGTAAAACATTTGTTTCATATTTTTTTGAATACCTAATATTTTGCTGCAGTGGTGTTTTTTCTGCTACAGTTTGAATTCTATCTGCTGCAGCTCTTATATCTTTTATTTCAGGGAAGTATGTAGTTGTAGTATTCATTTTTTAATTATTAGATTTTTTTATGTCTCCCTGAACTCATTGAAAGGTAATACCCCTAAACTTTCAACAAGTTCAGTTTGACTATCAAATTTATTATGCTACAATAGGTTTCATCGCTGTCATTGATGCTCTTAATTGTGCTCCAATTTTTTCTATTGGATGATTTCGAATACTAGAATTAACTTCTATTAATTTACTATTATCAACTCCATTTCCTTTATCCTTATCAAAGGCTTTTCCTATCACATTTGTATCAATAGTTTTCATAAAATCAGTCAATAATGGTTTACATGCATGATCAAACAAATAACAACCATATTCAGCTGTATCCGATATTACACTGTTCATTTCGAATAATTTCTTACGAGCTATTGTATTTGCTATTAATGGTGTTTCATGTAATGATTCATAATACGCAGATGCTGCTATAATTCCAGATTCTGTCATTGCTTCAAAAGCTAATTCTACTCCAGCCCTAACCATTGCAACCATTAATACTCCATGATCATAATATTCTTGTTCAGTAATCACGACATCACTCGCTGGCGTTTTTTCGAATGCTGTTTCTCCTGTAGCTTTTCTCCATGATAATAAATTATGATCTTCATTTGACCAGTCTTCCATCATCACTTTTGAAAAATTACCTTGCATAATATCGTCCATATGCTTTCTAAATAACGGACGCATAATTTCTTTTAACTCTTCAGATAATTCAAAAGCTTTAATTTTAGATGGATTTGACAATCGATCCATCATATGAGTAATTCCACCGTACTTAAGTCCTTCGGTAATAGTTTCCCATCCGTACTGAATTAATTTTGAAGCATACCCTTTATCAATTCCTTTTTCAATCATTTTATCAAAGCACAGGATTGATCCCGTTTGTAATAAACCGCATAGAATTGTTTGTTCTCCCATTAAATCTGATTTAACTTCGGCTACAAAAGATGATTCTAAAACACCTGCTTTATGACCTCCAGTTGCAGCAGCATATGCTTTGGCTTGCTCTAATCCATGTTTTTTAGGATCATTCTCTGGATGAACTGCTATTAATGTCGGAACTCCAAAACCTCTTTTATACTCTTCTCTTACTTCGGTTCCTGGACATTTAGGGGCAACCATAATTACTGTTAAATCATCTCTCACCTTCATTCCTTCTTCAACAATATTAAATCCATGCGAATATGATAATGTTGCTCCTTTTTTCATCAATGGCATTACTGCATTAACAACTTGTGTATGCTGTTTATCGGGTGTCAAGTTAATGACTACATCTGCATTAGGTATTAGTTCGTTATATGTCCCTACTTCAAACTCATTTTGTGTTGCATTTAAATACGAAGTTCTTTTTTCTTTTATTGCTTGTGGTCTTAAAGCATAAGCTATCTGTAATCCAGAATCTCTCATATTTAACCCTTGATTAAGTCCTTGTGCACCACAACCAATAATTACTATTTTTTTTCCTTCTAACGCTGTAACTCCTTCATCAAATTCTGAAGCCTCCATAAACCTACATTTCCCTAGTTGATCTAATTGATCTCTTAATGGTAGCGTGTTAAAGTAATTTGCCATGATTATTCTTTTATTTATTGTTTAATTGATTTTTATTCTGCTAATGCAAAGTTTTCTAACATATTAGATATATGCATTTTATTTTTTGATACTGATATTCTTCCTGAACGCACAAATTGCATTAATCCATAAGGTTTCAATTCTTCATGAAGTACCTCTACTTCTCCTCTTCTTCCTGTTTTTTCTATAACAAAAAACTCTGGAGTTACTGTAACTATATGTGCATTGTTTTCTTTAATCACATTTTGGATTTGTCGCTCTTCAAAAAGTAATTTTGATGCTATTTTAAACAATGCAGTTTCTTGATATATCGTTTCATCATCTTTATGATAATATGCTTTGATTACTTCTATCTGTTTTTCTATTTGTTTAACAAGTTTTTTAACTTGATCTTCGGTAATTTGAACAACTATAGTGAATCTAAATACATCTTTAATTTCTGATACAGAAGTTGTTAAACTATCTAAATTTATATGTCTTTTAAGAAAAATAGCCGAAATTCGATTTAGTAACCCTATATTATTTTCTGTATAAACAGAAATTGTATAATTTTCTTTCTTCATCATATTCTTTTTAACTTAGTCTAACATCTGATACCGAAGCTCCTGTAGGAATCATTGGAAATACATTGTTTTCTTTCTCTACACATACTTCTAAAAAGTAAGCCTCTTTTGAAGCTATCATTTCATTAATAGCTGTATCCAACTCTTCTCTTTTTGTTACTTTTCTTGCTTTTATATCGTATCCCTTTGCAATCGTTACAAAATCTGGATTGATCATTTCTGTAGAAGCATATCGTTTATCAAAAAACAGTTGTTGCCATTGTCTTACCATCCCTAAAAAACTATTATTAAGTACTACTATTTTAACTGGAGTTTTCGTTTGAAAAATAGTTCCTAACTCTTGAATAGTCATTTGATATCCCCCATCTCCAATTATAGCTACTACTTCTCTCTGAGGCGCTCCCATTTTTGCTCCTATCGCAGCTGGCAGAGCAAACCCCATAGTTCCTAAACCACCAGAAGTAACGTTACTTCTACTTTTTGTAAACTCTGCATAACGACATGCAATCATTTGATGTTGTCCTACATCAGAAACAATAATAGCATCTCCTTTTGTCTCTCGGTTAATTCCTCGCAAAACTTCTCCCATGGACAATCCTTCTTTCTGTGGATATAATTCATTTTTTATTACCTTTTCAAATTCTATTGTATCATAAGCTCTAAATTGCTGTAACCATTCATCATGTTCATTTGCTTGAATTAAAGGATATAATTGTGCTAAGGTTTTTCTCACATCTCCCAAAACCGCTACATCAGCTTTTACATTTTTATCAATTTCTGCTGGGTCGATCTCAAAATGGATCACTTTTGCTTGTTTCGCATACATTTCTAAATTCCCTGTTACTCTATCATCAAACCTCATTCCTACAGCGATTAACAAGTCACATTCATTCGTTAGTTTATTAGGGCCATAGTTACCATGCATACCAACCATTCCCACATTTAATGGATGCTTTGTTGATAAGGCTGATGCCCCTAAGATTGTCCAAGCAGCAGGAATTCCGGTTTTTTCTACAAAATCTTTAAAAATCTTTTCTGCTTTTCCTAATATCACTCCCTGTCCGAAAACAATAAAAGGTTTTTTTGCTTCATTAATTAATTGCGCAGCTTTAACTAAACTATCTGGATCTGTTGTTGGAACTGGTTTATAGCTTCTAATTCCTTTGCATTTTTTATATTCAAAATCTAGTTCTCCAAACTGTGCATCTTTAGTTATATCAATCAAAACAGGCCCTGGTCGACCTGATTTTGCTATATAAAAAGCCTTTGCTAAAACTTCAGGAATATCTGCTGCTTTTGTTACTTGATGATTCCATTTGGTTACTGGTGTTGATATTCCTACAATATCAGTTTCTTGAAATGCATCTGATCCTAATAAATGTGATCCTACCTGTCCTGTAATACATACTAAAGGTGTAGAATCAATTTGTGCGTCAGCAATCCCAGTAACAAGGTTTGTTGCTCCAGGCCCAGACGTTGCTAGAGCTACTCCAACTTTACCACTAGTACGTGCAAATCCTTGAGCTGCATGTATTGCTCCTTGCTCATGTCTTGCTAATATATGCTGAATCTCATTTTGAAACTTATACAACTCATCGTAGACAGGCATAATAGCTCCTCCTGGATAACCATAGACTAAATCAGCATCTTCGGCTAAGAGGCATTTTATTATTGCTTCTGCTCCAGTAATTCGCTTTTTAACAGCTTTTTCTATTTGTGGTGATACGTGCGTTTGTGCTTCCATACGCTTTTGGTTTTAATCCTGAATATTTTCAGAATGCATTATTCTCTTTTAATTTTGGTTAAAATTCATCTGTTACACAGCCTTTTGAAGCTGATGATACGGTATGTGCATATTTATATAATACTCCTCGTTTAAATTTAAGAGGCGGTTGTTTCCATGCTAATTTTCTTTCGTTAAGTTCATCTTCATCAATAGCAACTGTAATGCTGTTTTTTTCTGCATCAATTATTATATGATCATTATCTTTAACTAAAGCTATCATTCCTCCATCTTGAGCTTCTGGTGTAATATGCCCGACAACAAATCCATGGGTTCCTCCCGAAAATCTACCATCAGTTATTAAAGCTACATCTTTCCCTAGCCCAGCTCCCATAATTGCAGCGGTAGGCTTCAACATTTCTGGCATTCCAGGTCCTCCTTTTGGACCTTCATATCGTATTACAACAACATCACCTTTGCTAACTTTACCTTGTCTAATACCATCATTAGCTTCGTACTCTCCTTCAAATACTTTTGCTTTACCTTCAAAGCGAAGTCCTTCTTTTCCTGTTATTTTAGCAACACAACCATCTTTTGCTAAATTTCCGAACATGATTCTTAAATGCCCTGTTTCTTTTATAGGCTGGTTTATTGGTTTGATAACATCTTGGTTTGGGTCTAAATCTTTTACATTTTTCAGGTTTTCTGCTAATGTTTTTCCTGTAACTGTTAAACAATCTCCATGAAGCATTCCTTCTTTTAATAAGTACTTTAATACTGCGGGTATTCCTCCAATTTCATGAATATCTTCCATTAGATATTTACCACTTGGTTTTAAATCTGCTAGAAATGGAGTTTCATCGCTAATTCTCTGAAAATCTTCTAATGTAAATTTTACGTCTGCAGCTCTTGCTATAGCTAAAAAGTGTAATACTGCATTCGTAGATCCTCCTAAAACAGTAACTAAACGAATAGCATTTTCTAATGATTTTTTAGTTACTATATCTTTAGGCTTTATATCTTTTTCTAATAAAACTCGTAATGCTTCTCCAGCTTTGATACTTTCTTTTTCTTTATCGTCACTTATTGCTGGATTGGATGAGTTATAAGGTAATGACATCCCTAATGCTTCTATCGCTGATGCCATTGTATTGGCTGTATACATCCCTCCACATGCACCTGCTCCGGGACAGGCTTTCTCGATAACATTTTGATATTCTTCTTCTTCAATTTTCCCTGCAACTTTCTCTCCCCAAGCCTCGAATGCAGATACAACATCTAATTTTTTTCCTTCATGACAACCTGAAGCTATAGTTCCTCCATATACCAATATTGATGGTCTGTTTAACCTTAGCATTGCCATTAATGCTCCTGGCATGTTTTTATCACATCCAACAACGGTTACCATACCATCGTATGACATAGCCTGAACTACGGTTTCCATTGAGTCTGCAATAACATCTCTTGATGGTAATGAAAAGCGCATTCCTGGCGTTCCCATTGAAATACCATCGCTTACTCCAATAGTATTAAAGATCAATCCTATTAAATCAACATTGTAAGTCCCTTTTTTCACTAATTTTGCCAGATCATTTAAATGCATATTACATGGGTTTCCTTCATATCCTGTACTTGCAATACCGATCAACGGTTTTTTTAAATCTTCACTTGTTAATCCAATTGCATGTAGCATCGCTTGTGCTGCAGGTTGGGTATCATCTTGAGTTACTTGGGTACTATATTTGTTCAATTTCATTTTATTTACTTCTTCTTTTACTGTATTGTTATTTTTTTATATTTAATTCTAACAATATCATAACCTATATCAATATGATCTGTAAATTTATTTTTAATGATTATCAATCTTTACGAATTTAATAGTAAGTTACAATATCCACATTGCTAACAAAACAATTTAAATATCTTAAAATCAATAATTTACATTTAAATATTTTACAATAAGTAATTCTTATTTATCTAATATTGTTTCTTCTTGAAAACAAAAAACCCTTTGTAATTACAAAGGGTTTATTAATCATATATATAATAATGCCCTTCATCAAGGTGAAATAATCACCTCAATAATACTAATGACATTAATTATAATTGCGTTCTTTAAATTCATTTCGATTTATGATAAAAAAAAATCCCTTTACTAATTGTAAAGGGATTATATATTATTAAAAATAGCGTATACGTCCCTTTCTTAAGATGAAATAATCACCTCAATATTAATGACATTAATACTATTTTGTTTTGTCTTATTCATTGTTAGCACAAATGTATGTATATTTTTTTAAGATATCCAACTTTTTTTCAATCTACTTTAAATAATTTATATTTCATACAATATATTACAGCTCCTACTCTAGTTCGAACTTGTAGTTTTTTAAACACCGTTTCTCTATAATTCTCTATAGTTTTAGGGCTTAAATTAAGTTCTACTGCTATATCTTTATAGGTTTTTTCTGTACATGCTTGTTTTAAAAAGATCAACTCTTTTTCAGTTAATTTCTGTGCTAATTGCTTCTCGCTATTCTCAATTCCTTCAGATGCTTTTAAAGCGCTTTCTATTTTTGATGAATAATAGAACCCTTGTTCTATTACCATTTTCAAAGCAAACTCAAAATTATCTGGATGTATATCTTTAAGTAAATATCCTCTTGCTCCTGCTCTTAACATTCGGATTATCGTTTCTTCATCATCTTCCATTGTTAAGGCTAACACTTTTTGATTAGGTCGGTGTTTTTTTAACCATTCCATGGTTTGAATACCGTTCATTACTGGCATTTTAACATCCAATAATATAAGATCTGGTTTACGACGCTTATGTAAATAGTATTGAGTAAGTTCTTTACCGTTTTTTAAAATGGCAAGTACTTCATAATCCTCATATCTAGTTATTAATCCTTGTAATGATTGCGCAAACAGCAGATGATCATCTACAATAACAATCGATTTTTTCTTCATCATTTATGTTCGTTTTAATTTTTTATTTTTTCAAAATCATCTTTTAAAAGGATATACTAAATTGATTTCTACCCCATTATCTTTTTTTGATTTAAAATCTATAGTAGCATTTATCAATGTAGCTCTACTTCTCATATTTATCAGACCTGAATTAGCTTGTACAGAATCCATTTCGTACCCTTTTCCATCATCCTTAGCTACAATTGTTAATTCTTTAGGTGAATACTCTAATGAGACTTCCATATTAGAAGCTTCTGCATGTTTTATTGTATTTGAGAAAAATTCTTGAATAATTCTATATATAATGATCTCTTCTTTAGGATCTATATGAACTATATCTCCTTTTATATTTAATTTGGTATCTAAAAAATTTAGTTTTTCAAAGCGCGCTAATTCAACTTCTATTGATTTTATCAATCCTATGTTTTGAACAACTTCATGGTTTAACGTTTTAGATAAATTACGTATTTCTTGTAGACTACTCCCCACTAACTCTCTTACTTCTGCCAAAGATTCTGAAGATCCTTTATCAATAGAAGTACCTAAAATATTAATTTGCATCACAGCAGTAGACAAAAGTTGCCCTATATTATCATGTAATTCCCAACTTACATTTTTAAGTGTTTGTTCTTGAATTTCAATTTTTGATTTTAATAATTCATCTTCAAAACGTTGTTCCGCTTTTAGTTTTTCTAACAACAAACTATTTTTTCTTCTATGAAAAGCAATCACAAATATGATCCCAAAAGTCACAAAAAAAAGAATAATAATGATGAAGTAGATTATTAATAATATTTGTTCTTTCATTTATTTTTAATTGATTTTAAAGTACAAACATAAAATCTATTTATATAAAAACACATAAACGTATTTGTACCGACTAATTCTATTCTAAAAAAAGAATAAATACTGGTATTGATTACTAAATGATATACTAATTTTTTAATTGATATATAAAACATTATGTATTTATATAAATTTAAATCTTTATTATTGTTTAACAATTAATAATAATAGCAATATAAAATGCGTAATTTATTACGTCATTAATATTACATATTCAAAAGTTATTTTCTGATATGTCATCTTTTCAATTTTTTAATAGACCTATTTTATATTTAATGTCAGTGTAGAACTTTGATGATATACTAAATCTAATTGAATAACACGAATACATAAATAATGGAATAACAATGCTCCAGTACAGAAATAAAAAGGAATCATTTTTTTTTAAATTTAAAATAGTTATTTACTGCTATAATTTCCATTATGACTTTTATTACGTAAATTAATATTACATCAAATAATTCTTCATAGGATATTATTTTTTTCTTATTACATTATTTTTTAAACATACTAAAAAGCCTATCGAATAACATGAATACATAAAAACAATACATATTTTGCGAATAATTGAATGAATTTCTACAAATCTAGGTCTAGATTTTATATAATAATTATCATATATAAAAATTGGCGTAACACATAGATGAAAAACTAAAGCTCCTAGCGCTATATAAATCGGCAAATTTTGAGTTATTTTAAAAATAACATCGTTATTTAATATCTCATAAAAATACAATAGGATACTTATAAGAAGTAAAATTACGCCTAAAATAAATATAAAAATTGAAAACACTTCGAAAAGAGATTTTGTAACAACAAAATATGTTATTGATATTGAAACATATATAAATAACAAAAAACTCAACATATTTCTAAGTATCCTTTTAATAATACTTGCTCTAAAATAGATGATATATATACTAAAACAAATTATCGTATAAATATTATATAACCATTGATTGCTATAAAACAATTTATAATCAAAAAAATTAAAAAAATCATATGAATAAATTAATCTAGGTAACATTCCTATAGTTTCTACAAAAACTGTTAACCATAAAAAGTATACAAAATATATTGTTTCATTATTTGTTAATCTTTTTTTTATAAAATAAGTTCCAATTATCGCAGAAAGTAATTCTATTGTATGAAATAAAATATTTAAAAAAACCATCTAATTAATATCTTTATTATAAATAATTAGCTCCATTTTCATTAATATCAAATTATTTTCCTCTTATTGTTTTATCATTTGATTTAAAGCATACTAAAAAGCCTATCGAATAACATGAATACATAAAAACATTAGCTAAAGTCAAAATCAGCCTATAAATGCTTACGTATTCAGGACTTCTGGAATTACTATAATATCTACTATAAATAAATAAAGGTGTCATACTTAAATGAAAAAGTAAGGCTCCAACCGCTATATAAAAAGGTAATGTCTTTTTAAAGTATAATATCTCATCAGTATTCATAATTTCCATAAAATAAAAAACTATACTTATCATTAATAATATAGATCCAGTAATATAAGTATAAGAGGATATAGTTTCAAAAAAGATATTTGAAAAAATTAGATTAATTATTGTTGTAATAAAAAAAAATATCATTCCATAATTCAATGTTTTTCGCATTTTTTTATTTTTTATATAACTCAAGAAAAAGTAGGAATAGAATAAAAATTTAATAATAACTTCAATATTATAAATCCAAGAGTTTCTTTCTAATATAGTTCCTCTTAAATAATGAAAAAATTCATTTTCTTGTATAAAATATGGTAACCATCCAAAAAACACTTCAACAAATACGGTTAACCAAAGAAAATAAATCAAATATCTAGAACCTCTTTCTTTATGATATTTAAAACTATAAACACTACCTATTATCGCAGCTAAAACCTCAAAAAAATTTATTATTACTATTAAAAACATTACTTAAATGTACTTAAGATACTTTAATTTCTTTATGAAACTTCGATGTTACAATAAATCCTATACTATAGCATGAATACATAAAAATATTACATGATGTTAAAATTAAATGATAAAAATTAGAAAAGTCTGGAGTTCTATATGTTATAAAATATGCTGTATAAATAAACAGGGGAGTCATGCATAAATGAAAAACCAATGCCCCTATTGAAATATAAAAAGGTAAACTTTTTGTAATATTTAAAATTTCATCACTTCTTAAAATTTCATAAAAATAAGCTAACACACTCGTTAACAATAATATTGAACCGCATATATATGTATAAGAAGACATTTTAACAAAATAAACATCTGTTAATATTAAATTTAATATTGACGTCACTAAAAACGTTATTATTAAAAAGTTCAATATTCTTTTGAATTTTACACTTAAAATATACCCTTTAAAAAAAACTGAATATATCAAGAATTTGACTATTATGATAGTATTAAATATCCAAGAATTATTTGAAGGTATAATTATTTTCAGAAATGAAAGCTCTTCGAATTCTCTGTTTAAAAAACCAGGCCATCCTAATACTACTTCACTAAAAAATGTAAACCACAAAAAATAGACAATTAATTTATCTATTTTCTTTTTAGAATAATCACCCTTTTTATGCAGATAGAAACTTCCTGCCATTGCGGCAAGAAGTTCACATATATTAATTATTATAAAAAACGTCAATTCTAATATATTTGTGGTGGATTTCCATATGAACCTTCATTTAATGGTTCTATTTCGTAGTTATTTGGCTCTAAAGCTCCATCTTTACCAAGACTCCCTTCTCTTGATCCTGTTGGTGCTAAAAATAAAGTAGACATTCCTTTACCATGTTTACATTTTGCTTGAGGATACGCTCCAAAATAAGCTCTTATACCTGGTTTTTGAATTCCTTGCTTAGCTGACTCTTCTTTTACATAAGCTAAGTATTCTTCTAATTCTTCTACACTCCACCAGAATTCTCTAGCATCTTCATGTCCTAAACATTTATGTAAATGACTAGCTCTGTGATCGCACCAATTTTGTTGTAATTCTTTAGCATTATCAACGCTGATGCATTTGTTTGGTTTTTTTTTACTCATATTAATTAATTATTTGGGTTGTTTACTTGTTAAATATATCCAAAAAAAAAAGGGCACAAAAGAACTGTCCCCTTTAATTATAATATTTCATCTCAAAACACTCAATAGTAGTCTTAAAAACAAAGCTTTACAGCCATTAGCAAATTCCATTTATTCTTTTGCTGGGGGAATATTCCCCTTACTAAATTTAGGGGAATATTCCCCTATGATTTTTCTAAATATCGTTCTATAATTTCTTTATGACTTTTTATTGCTTTTTTAGCCCAGTCAAATCTTTTCGCAATTTTTTCTTCATCACTTAATTGCCATGATATTTCTGACTTCTTTAATTTACTTGAAATTTCTTGTAATATAATTGCCGCAGAAACGGAAATATTTAAACTTTCTGTAAATCCAACCATTGGGATTTTTAAACTTGTATCTGCTCTTTTAAGAACTTCCTCACTTACTCCGTTCCTTTCTGTACCAAAGAAAATAGCAGATGGCTTACTTATATCAAAATCTGACAACATAACAGAATCATCATGAGGACTTGTTGCTACTATTTGATATCCTTGATTTTTAAGAGTATCAATACAATTACCTATTGCGTTATACCTATTTATGTCAACCCATTTTTGAGCTCCCATAGCTATTTCTCTATCTATTGATTTAGCATTTATTTCTTCTACAATGTGTATGTTTTGTATTCCAAAAACATCACAACTTCTTATCACAGCACTTGTATTGTGTAATTGGTATACGTCTTCGGTTACTACGGTAAAATGATTTGTACGTTCTGCTAATACTTTCTCGTATAATGAAAGTCTTCGTGGAGTAAGAAAAGATTCTAAATATGCAACTATGTTTTGATCAATTTTCATAATTGCAAAAGTATAAAACACACAGTTTTTTATCAACATTAATGTGTTTATTAAATAACTTTTAATCTATAGATAAACTATACTTATAATAACAAAAGTGCAGATTTTTCTGCTGCACTTTGATGTTTTTATGATTTTTGTAAGTAGTATTAACTATTAAACGAAGCCTCTCTTTCTTGCTTCTTCTAATAATTGTTGATCATCTCCTTTGCTTATTGCAAAAAGCTCTTTGATATGATTCTTTCTTTTTTCTATTGCACTTAAAGATAGGCTGACAAAATCTGGTAGGTTCTTTGTTTTGACTCCTCTGGATAAGTGATATAATATTTTCAAGTTCTTTTCGTCTAATGAGAAATTATTATTCATCATTTTTCTAAAATGATTATTTACTGTAGCACTATAATATGGCGTACCAGACATGATAGTATTAAAAGCTAATAATAATTCTACTGATGTTAAATCACTCTTTATTAAAAAACCTGACGGGTTAATATTCTTAAATATATTATGGATTCTATGATCCTCTCTATGCATTGTAAGAATAATTATTTTGGATTTCGGCAATAACTTTTTTGCAGTTTTTGCAAGATCTTCCCCTGAAGTAATCTTTCCATCTGATGATGGTGGTAATTTAATATCTATAAATAGCAGGTGATACGGTGTCCCGTTTGAAGCTTTAACAATTTTTGCATAAGCATCATCACAATTAGACGCAACTTCAATATTGATATTATAGTCACGTTGATTTTCACCTAAGAGGGTGTTTTTATACCCTTCGATAATCATGGGATGATCATCAATCATAAGCACTTTAAGTTTTTTCTTCATTTTAATGGTTTTTCAATATAATTTAAATTAAACAGGCATACTAATAGACACTTGGGTACCAGTCTCTATATCACTTAAAAATTCAACTTCTCCATTCATTTGTTCAACTCTGGAGGTAATGTTCTTGATTCCAATTCCCTTTTTCACTTTATTACTTTTAAATCCTACTCCATCGTCATTGATGGTTAATTTAATTATTTCTTCTTCCTGTACAAAATTTACTTTAACACTATCTGCATTTGCATGTTTAAATATGTTCTGCAAAGATTCTTGTACTATTCTAAACAAGTTTACTTTTTTATTATCTGGTATTTCATCCCAGTCAATATCTATATCTGATCTAAAATTATATTCTAATTTATGAATGTTACATTGTGTACTTACCAAGTCTCGTACCACATCTACAAATGCTACATCTGTAATTAAAGTATCTGTTCCTAAATCATGTGATATTAATCGTATTTCTTTTTCTATTGCTTTAAGTTCTGTAATATATTTGGTTCTAATTTCAGTAAATCCATCTCCTTGCTGTTGTTGATTTAAACCATCTAAACTTAATCTAACTCCAAATAACCTTCCTAAAACACCATCATGTAATTCTTCAGACATTCGTTTTTGTTCTAATTGTCTTCCTTCTTCAAGTTTTATTTGCTGTGATAACATCAATCGGTAAATTTCTTCATTAGAATCTTGTTGAGTTTTTGTAAATTCTAATTCCTTATTACTTTGTTGCTGTTTAACTATAATATATATTAATAAAAATAATGCGCTTATAATTAATATTGAAATCCCAAGTATTTCATTTGTCTTGCTTATTTTTATGTTTTCACCTTCTATCTGATCAGTTTCAAATCTGATTCGAGCAAATTTCTCTCTATTGGTTCTTTCTTGTTTTTGCAACTCATTATTTATAGCAATATATTTTTGAGTGTACTCTAATCCTTTTTCTCTACTAGATATTTCTGATAGTAATAACAAAGATTTTAGTAAATAATCATTCTTATTCAACTTTTCTGCATTCTCCTTTGCTATTATCCCATACTCGTATCCATTAATTGTATCATTTTTTGATGCATAATATTCGGCCAAATGTAAGCTACTTTCAATTATACCATCAACATCGTTTTCTTTCTTTCGAATTTTTAATGGGTATAATAATTCTTCTTCAATATTTTCATTTTTTTTCAACAAAAATTTAGCATATGCTTTATTATCCAAAATACGAGCAAATAACTTTGGCTCTTTTTTTAATAGATTATTATATAAGAGAGCCTTATCATAATTAGCAATGGCTTTTTCATATTTTTTTTGTTCTTTAAATACGTTTCCTATATTATTATAACTTATAGCTGTTTGATATTTACCATCTTCTCCTACATCTATATATTCTTTATATTTCTCATAATAATTTAAAGCCTCATCATATCTTTCAGAATCATTTGCTATAATTCCTAGTGTATTATAACACATTCGTAAATATTGTTTCTTGTCAGTTTTAATAAAATATGGGATTGCTTTTGTTAACGAACTTTCACTTCCTGTATAGTCTTTAAATGTTCGTTGCATTCTCGCCATATTAAGCAAGTTTGTTCCATGGTTTACAGGACTCTCTTGAATTTTATCAAAAATCTTAACAGATTTAGAAAAAAAGTAATATGCACTATCATTTTGATTTAATTTAATCTGATAATAATATCCTAAACTACTCCAAGCTTTAGCCAACCCTATCGAGTCTTTAATATTGTTACTTAATTTCAACCGTTGTAGAATAAGCTCTTTGTATTTCTTATTATCTTTAAACCTAAAATAAATAGAAGAAACATCTTCTAGCTTTTTCCTCTTTATTTCAGAATCTTCTAATTCATTAATAAAGTGTAGTGCTTTTTGAGTTATTTTTTTTCGATCAACTAAAGAACTCTCTTTGTCATTGGCTTTTTTTATATATTCTTCAATTAATTGAATCTGTATACTATCCTCGTTATCAATACTTAAATATTGATTATCGCACGATAAAAATATAAGAAAAAGAGGTAGAATTATTTGATAAATCTTTTTAAATACTAAGTTCATAAAAGTTGTAATAATTAAACAAGTATATAATTAAATATACAAAAAAAAGCCTTTACAAAAGATCTTTTGTAAAGGCTTTTTTTTTAAAAATATTAATATCTATGAATCACCGTTTTCATGATTATTTTCTTCATTAATTTCTTCCTCGTGCTCTCCTGAAGCTTTTTGCTCTTCTATTCCAACTTCGTCTTGAATAGAAGTAGATTCACATGCAATAAACATTGTACTTAAAAATAATATAGCAAAAGTTAGGCGTATAGTTGTTATAATAGTTTTCATAATAGTTTGGTTTTAGTATGTTCTTATTTATTCTCTTACAAGTAATTATACTTATTAATAGAATAGGATTTTAATAAATGTGATAAATGATATCCTACGTAGTAATTAAAAAACAATTCTTTTTTCGGTACCTAACAATTGTTTTATATCATCAATAACATTCTGGTTTCTAATTCTGTATCTTTATTTGTACACTTCAAATGTACTGTAATTCTTGCATGAACCCACATCCTATCGAGCATCTTTAGTCATTGGCCGTCAAATAGAAGTAGATGAACGAATTTTACGGGTAGATTACTTGTTTTTGTTAAAAAACTATCAATATAGTCAGTTTTCCCCCTATTTTTTTGCCATACAAACAAACGAGGAAACCTTATATATTAAGGAAGTAAATATTGATATATCTTATCGTATATATAAATAGGTAATGCTTCTAAGGAGTAGAAAAGGGGAGACAAGAAGCTTTTACGATTCGATTGCTGTTTTTTTGAGTTTGTTTACGTTAAACGTAAAAATACAAAAAAACCTTATAATATTCGCAAATTATAAGGTTTTTCTTCGTATATTATATGTATAATGCAATTTTATAGCTGAATTAGGCTATTTTTAGCAAGATTATCTCTTATCTCTTCTACGTTATTTTTATATGATTTTGAGAAAGGAATTAATTCTGTTGTGTTTTTTATTGAACATTTTGCTTTTCCAAAATGTATTCTAGATAAATAATTCGTATTTATTATATAGCTATTATGTATTCTTACAAAATAGTCTGGTAATGTATTCTGAAAATGCTTTAATGTTTTATAGGCTTCTATTTTATTCCCATTATTCATAACAAAATCTGTTGCATTATTATCTGCCTTTAGATACAATACATCATCTACATTAATAAATCTGTAATCTCCATAGGATTTAAAACACAATGTTTTCTCTTTAGCTATAGTAGTACGCTTTTCAAATCTCATTAGTGATTTACGTAAATGATTTTTATTAAATGGTTTTAATATATAATCAAGTACTTCATGTCGTATTCCTTCTATTGCATAATTTGAGGTTTTAGTAACAATAATAAATTCTGGCAATTTATCTATATACTTCTTTAATTCTCCTATTATAAAGAACATACATTGGGGAGTTAAACTTCCTGGTACATCTGGTTCTAAAAATACTAATGCAGGTTTTCTTTCTAAAATTAAATTAACTGCGGTTTCTTCATCTTTAGCGATCCCTGTACAGATATAATCTGAATGTTCTTCTAATGTTAATTGAATTGATTCAATTGCTTTTTTATCAGTATCTATTATTATATATGGGTATTTCATAGCAAATCTATATTTTTTAGTAATCAACACTTAAAAAAAACACCTAAGTATTTGATTTAAAGATGTTGATAGCAAGATATAGTTTTACCTTCCTAATTGGATACGGTAAAACCACAATATATATAAGCTATAACAAGCCTTAAATGTTAAATATAAAAACCTTTTCGTTATCAAACATAACACTCAACTAAACAAGTGATTACCTACTTAAAAGATATTATTATTGATAATTACCCTAAAAAAACACAAAAACCTAAAAAACAACAAGTTAACTAAAAAACGATAAATATAAATTAACAAAAAAACAGTATCTATAAGAAAATACTATAAACAATAAATCAAAGTTGATACACAATTTTATTTATTCAATTAGAGGGTATCGGAATTAATCTTTGTTTTTAAGTTTTTATATTTAGGTCCATATTACTAAAATATTAAAAAGATTTGTTAATGAAAAACATGGTAATTCTTACAGGTGCTGGAATCAGCGCAGAAAGTGGTATCAATACATTTAGAGATTCCGATGGTTTATGGGAAGGTCATGATATTATGGAAGTCGCTTCGCCTGTTGGTTGGAAAAAAAATCCCAGTTTAGTACTTGATTTTTATAATAAAAGAAGACAACAATTATATACAGTTAAACCCAATTTAGCTCATTATGAATTAGTTAAATTAGAATCAAAATATAATGTTTCTATTATTACGCAAAATGTAGATAATTTACATGAACGAGCAGGTAGTAAAAATATCATTCATCTTCATGGAGAATTACTAAAAGTTAGAAGTCAGTTTGATCAAAATATCGTTTTAGATTGGCAAAAAGATTTACATATAGGTGATGTATGTAAGCACAATAGTCAATTACGGCCTCATATCGTTTGGTTTGGAGAAGAAGTACCTATGTTAGATCTAGCTATAGAAGTAACTCAAAAAGCTGATATATTAATTATTATAGGAACCTCTATGCAAGTATACCCGGCTGCTAGTTTAGTGCAATATATAACACCTAAAACTCCTATTTATTTTATAGACCCTAATCCAAATATTTCACCATCTAAACAACTAACAATTATAAAGGAAAAGGCATCTTTAGGAATGTCTCAGCTAGTTGAACAATTTTTAACATCATAGTATATGTTAACTTTAATAAAACAGTTAGAAATCACTGATCACTCGAGAGATAAAAGACTTGAATGTGCCAACACTATTATTTCAACTCCTAATCAGATTAAAGATCTATTAAAAATAATAGCACTCATTGATGATAATATATCATGTAAAGCTGCTTGGGTATTAGAATTTATAATTAAGTCTCATCCTGAAATTATCATACCATATCTAGATCTTTTTATCAAAACTATACCTTTAGTATATAAAGATTCTGCTGTTCGTCCTTTAGCTAAAATATGTGAATGTATTACTACTATCCATTATCATCAAAAGAAAATTCTTTTCAAAACTTCATTGACAAAAAAACATCGATCATTAATTACCGAATCTTGTTTTGACTGGTTAATTTCTAATCAAAAGGTTGCTGTTAAAGCCTATTCTATGACTTCTCTTTATCTCCTAGGTACCGAATTTGAATGGATCCATCCAGAACTCAAAGTAATTCTTGAAAATAATTATAATACTGGCAGTGCAGCATATAAAGCTAGAGCTCGTATCATTCTAAAAAAAATAAAGCGATAGATAACATTTTATAAACATTAGATCTTTAAAGAAACTATATCTTTGACGCTTTTAAAATTTACAACACATGTCTTTATCTCCTTTACAAGCAATTTCACCCATAGATGGTCGCTATGCAAGTAAAACTAATAGTTTAAGTGCTTATTTTAGTGAAGAAGCTTTAATCAAGTATCGAGTTTTAGTTGAAATAGAATATTTCATTTCATTATGTGAATTACCTTTACCTCAACTTCAAGGTATTGACAATTCTCTATTCAAGGAATTACGTGCTATTTACACAACTTTTTCAACAGAAGATGCCTTAGCTATTAAAGAAATAGAAAAGACAACAAATCATGATGTCAAGGCTGTAGAATATTTTATAAAGGATCAATTTGATGCTTTAGGATTAGAATCGTATAAAGAGTTTATTCATTTTGGATTAACTTCTCAAGATATCAACAATACAGCTATCCCATTAAGTATTAAAGATGCTATTAATAATGTATACATTCCAACATATACAGAATTAGTTGAAAGATTAAAGGAGTTAGTTATCGAATGGGAAGAAATTCCTATGCTTGCTCGTACTCATGGACAACCAGCATCTCCTACTAGATTAGGGAAAGAATTTCAAGTTTTTGTTACAAGACTTGAAGCTCAATTTGAATTATTGAAAAACATCCCTAATGCTGCTAAATTTGGAGGAGCCACAGGTAATTTTAATGCTCACAAAATAGCATATCCTACTAATGATTGGAAAGGTTTTGGGACTAATTTTGTTCAAAATACTTTAGGTTTACATCACTCTTTTCCTACAACTCAAATAGAACATTATGATCATTTGGCTGCCATGTTTGATGCTTTAAAACGTATCAATACAATTATATTAGATTTAGATAGAGATTTATGGACTTACATCTCTATGGATTATTTTAAGCAAAAAATTAAAAAAGGCGAAGTAGGCTCATCCGCTATGCCACATAAAGTAAATCCAATTGATTTTGAAAATAGTGAAGGAAATATCGGTCTTGCGAATGCTATTTTTGAACATTTAGCAGCAAAATTACCAGTAAGTAGATTGCAAAGAGATTTAACCGATAGTACTGTTTTACGTAACGTAGGTGTTCCATTTGGTCATACAATTATTGCTTTTCAAGCTACATTAAAAGGATTGAATAAATTATTATTAAATGAATCCAAATTTGCTGAAGATTTAGAAAACAATTGGGCAGTTGCGGCAGAAGCTATTCAAACAATTTTACGTAGAGAAGGATATCCTAATCCGTACGAAGCTTTAAAGGGATTGACCAGAACTAATGATAAAATTAATCAAAACTCTATTGCTGATTTTATAAATACATTAGAAATATCTGATACAATCAAAGATGAGCTAAAACAAATAACTCCAGCTAGTTATACAGGAATCTAAATAGTGTTAATTTTCAATACTTAACTCGTTTTTGTGAGTAAAATGTTGTAAATTAATACTTTATGAGCAACAAAAACAGTATTATACTCAGTGGAATTATATGCCTCGGTTTTGTTTTCTGCGGTATTATTGATGTACTCAATTATGTTGTTGTTAAAATTATCTTTATTATACTCTTTTTAATATTTGTTATTAATTTGTTTTATATCAACATTAAAAAAAAACCATAAAAAAAGCCTATCAAAATATTATTTGATAGGCTTTTTTATTTTAAAGCAAGCTATTATTACTTAGCAAACATTCCTGCTATTTTTCCTAATTGAGAGAAGTCTAGGTTTTGTTTATCCATTGACTCTACTAATTTAATCATCTTTCCTGGTTTTATATCCTTTCCTAGCATTCTTACTAAAGCGAGTCCCTTATCTGGAGACGATCCAAAAGCGATTAACTCTTCAATAGCATCATCATCCCCTGAGTATTTTAATACTACATTTCCCATTTTAGTATTAAATTTCATCAAAGTTTGATATTTATCGCTTTTTAATATTTTATTAATTTCAATTCGTTCCTTTTCAAAGTCAGCTTTATTTTCCTCAGATATTGGTAATCCTATAAAATTAATTTTCTTTATCGAATTCAATGTCTCTTGACTCTCTTTATCAAGTTTGTCTTTTTGTGTATCTAGCAAACTTAGTGGAATATCAATAGCTATAAAGGCTGAATTCTCTTGCTGCTTCACAAAATATTCTTGCAATGATGGATCACTATTACAACTCATCATCACTAATAGACAAGCAATACTTAATATTTTTATTACATTTTTCATTTTATATTTTTTTGATTGGTTGATTATTCTAATTTGTTTTTACATTCTTTAATTCTTCACTTCCAGGTACATTAAGATCATTCGCTAATTTTGATACTTGCTTCAAATCTATATCTCCTGTAATTGTTAAAATAACAGTATTATTATTTCCATCATTAATACCATTTAAAAACATAAATAATTCACTTACATGATCATCATTTTTACCTGGTTTTGTATAAAATCGAATATTTTTACCATCACTCTTTACTCTCATCAGCTCATCCATATTTGTATTTTTCAAATATTTTGTAACATCAGCTTTCATTTTACTTCCTACGGCATCATTATCAGCTGTTAACACTTTTATATTTTTTATGTTTTTCACTAAATTTAGATACTCTTGAGTTTCTGCATCATTGCTATTAAAATCAATTTGACTTAATAATTTAAACATTTTACTCGTGATAACAATAGATGAAACTCCATCCATATTTTCATATTTATCAAAAGCGCTTTGTGCATTGGTTATTAATGGTAAGGTAATTAGGGCGAATATTATTGCTATTTTCTTCATCTTTAAATTTTGATTTTATTATTTTAATAATTTTTTGGTAGTATTTCCGAATTCTTCTAGATATACTAAATCTTGTGTTCCTTCATTCATATATTTTGAAACCATATTGAGTGCTTTCTTAGCTTCTTTTAAAGCTAATTCAGCTTCTCTACGCTCATTTGCTTCTTTTGAAGGAGACATATTATAGAACAATCCAATAACTAATATAATCGATGCTGCTATACCTACCCACTTATAACTAGGTTTTTGGGTTTTTATAGGAGTAAAATCTACAGTAGTCTTTTGATTGCTTTCTACAGAAAAATATTGAAACATTGATTTGTATTCTTCTAGATGAGGCGCCACATGTTCTCTGGTAAAATATACCTTTAACGTTTGTTCTTCAGAAAGGGTCGTTTCTCCTTCAAAATACTTCTCAAGTAATTTTTCGATATTAGACAATTCCATAATTATGCTTTTTTGTTAATTGTTCTCTAATTATTTTTCTTCCTCTTGATAAGGCTACTCGTACAGCTGTTTCTTTCATATCAAGCATTTTTGCAATTTCGGCATTATCATATTGCTCAATATCTCTTAGCTGTACTATCATTCGTTGCTGTTCTGGTAAAGTGTCCATTATTTTACCTACCCAGCCTAAACTATCTTTGGCTTCTACTTCACGTTGTAAAGATGCTCTTTCATCTTGATAATTACTATGAACTATTTTTAAATTCCCTGATTCTTTTGATTTTAGCTTATCAAAACAATAGTTTTTAGTCATTGTCATAGCAAAAGCTTCCACATTTCTATATGCCTCCATTTTGGTTTTATTTCTCCATAATTTCAGTAATATTTCTTGTGTCGCATCTTCTGCTTCTTCATTACTTACAAGTAAACGTTTAGCCAATCTAAAGAGTTTATCTTTAAATCCATTAGTTAATGTTATAAACGTTTTTTCTTTCATTTGATTGGTTGTTTAAAAGCTTTTGCTTTATACTAGGGAGACGAAGTACTTTATCTTTTGTTACAATCTTTTTTTAAAATTATAATAAAGTCTGTATTTTTAGTGTTTTATACCTAGTAATATATTGTGGAAATCCACTTAGTTGGAAATATAAATTATGGTTATTATACCTCAATAAAAGGTATCATAATCTAAAAACTCAAAAAAGAATGAAATCCCTCAAAAAAATTGCCATATGCTGTTTGTTGCTATCGATAGTAACCAGTTGTTTTAAGGATAATGATGATGTCATTAATTTAATAGATTTTAACGATCGTAATGATTTAGAAATTGAAGATTTTGTATGGAGAGCTATGAACGTTTTCTATTTATATAAACCTAGCAATCCTGATCTTGCCAATGATCGCTTTGCTACACAAGAGGATCGTAACGAATATTTGAGAACTTTCGAAAATGCGGATGATTTATTTTTCAATGGCTTAGTTACAGATGCTGATCGTTTTAGTTTTAGAACACTTGATTATAGAGAGCTTGAAAACTCTTTTGCTGGAACTACTTTAAATAACGGAATGGAATTTGGACTTATTAGATTAGAAACAGGTTCTAGTAGAATTTATGGATATATACGATACATTATACCTAACTCTCCCGCAGCTGATGCCGGATTAGAACGAGGTATGATTTTCAACCGTATCGATGGTACTGATTTAAGTGATAGTAATTTTAGAGAATTACTTGCTCCTGATTCATATACCATTGGTTTAGCTAACTTAAATGGTAATACACTTACAGCCATAGATCAAACATTTACTCTAAATAAAGTTGAATTAACAGAGAATCCAATTCATATTGCACAAACACTGGATGTAAATGGCCAAAAAATTGGATACATCATGTACAATTCTTTTGTTGCTAATTTTGATGAACAACTCAACAATGCTTTTGCTCAATTAAAATCTGAAGGAGTAACTGAGTTAGTTTTAGATTTGAGATATAATGGAGGAGGTTCTGTTGAAACTGCTATAGATCTATCAAGTATGATTACAGGGCAATTTAATGGGCAAATCTTTTCTACAGAACAATGGAATCCTGATATACAAGCTCAATTAGAGGCTAACAATCCAGAAAGGTTAACTAATTTTTTTAACAATACTATTCGTACTGGTACTGCTATTAATAGTTTAAATCTAAGCAAAGTTTATATATTAACAAGTGGTAGTAGTGCTTCTGCAAGTGAACTTGTTATTAACGGATTAACTCCATATATTGATGTAGTAACAATTGGTGACACTACAACTGGTAAGTTTCAAGCTTCTATTACATTATACGACTCTAGTGATTTTGGTCGTCAAGGAGCAAATCCAAGACATTTTTATGCTTTACAACCATTAGTCTTAACTAGTGCTAATGCAGACGGTGTAACTGGATTTATTGATGGATTAGTTCCTGATGTAGCTATCACTGAAAATTATGAAAATCTAGGCGTTCTTGGAAATATAAACGAGCCTCTCTTAGCTGCTGCAATAGAGCAGATCACTACTGGTAAAAAATCTTCGCTTTATCAAATACAAAAAGAAAATATAGGAGATAGTAAAATGAAGAATCTTTTATATCAAGAAATGTATAAGGAAAATATAGATATTTCTATCATCAATTATTTAGATTTCTAATCTTTCTTTTTTCATTTTATTAAAAGAGCGACTAATTTTTGAATTAGTCGCTCTTTTAATAATCTATATATTTAGAAATAAGTCGCTATTCCAAAACTAAACCCACCTGTTTTAGCTGGATCATTTCCTAAGATATCTTTTTGTAACTGATGCCTATAATTTAATCTAAAAACAGTTCCTTCTATTGGTCTAAAACTTATTGCTGGCATTATACTCCACAACTCATCTCCAATACTATCTCCTGTTTCATTAAATTTTCCCACATTCCAATCTACATATTCAAAACGACATGCAACATTGAAAACAGCATTATCCCAACCAAACATTTTCTTCTTTAAGACAGGTTGTACAATATCCAAGAAACCTCCGTATTGTTTCTCACCATATTGTTGTGTATATGTATCAGGAACATCTACATTCACCCAAGCCCATTCTCCAACAATATAAGTATTCAATTTAGGCAAAGTTGTATTATAATCTATTGCAAATACATGTACGCTTCTCTTTTTATCAAGAGCAATTCCATCATCTTCAAAAGTATTATATACTCCTCCCATATATGAAATTCCTATTTCACCAAAAGTATTGTGTCTTACTGCCAATTTTAGAGTTGTTAAAGGCTTACCACTAGCAGATTCTTCAAATCGGTTTTCATTTTCTTTTGTCGCAGCTAGTGAGGTTCGATTTTGATCATTATCAATTATCGAATCATCAAACCCTCCTGATAAATATATCTCATATCCAAACATCCAATCATTTTTATATGTTTTACCAAACACTCCAAAACCTGCATTACTCCATGTTGCTGGAAGCATTTGTGTTGCTGAAATTGGTCTATCTGTAAATTCCCATTTTGGACCATCATGGTTTTGATTAAATGCTCCTATTGGGTTTACTATAATTCCTCCCCTTACATTTAATAAAGGATGAAATGCTACATCGATCGAGGCAAATTCTATTGCTACTTCCTTACCTCCCTCTTCGAACTCTATTTCGCTTAAAAACTTTATTTTCTTGCTAATAGTCGATGATACAAATAATGTTAATCTTCGCATCTGAAATTGATGCCCTTCAGAAACTCCATCGGTCCCTAAATGTTGCCAATTTACTTCTGCATATCCTCCCAATGATACTGGCAATTTTCCTACGTTTAAAAATGGACGATTGTATGATGCATCCATATTTAAATTATTTTTAGTTGTATCTATTGATATTCTACGTAAAAGGTTTGTATCTATTTGAGCTTTAATGGTACTACTATTTAACAATAAAATGCATAGTATAATTGTTATTTTCCTCATGCTTTCTTTAATGAAATAAGAATTTCTTGATTAGTTATTTTTATTGGAAAAGATTTCAAAGGCATATTTGCTGGACCATTAGTAACATTTCCTTCAGTATCAAATTCACTTCCATGAGCAGAGCATACAAGTTTTTCTCCATATGCATTTAACTCATTTCCTTGATGTGTACATCTCAAATACAAGGCAGAAAATTTTCTTTCTGAAAAACGAAATACATAAATTGGAAATTTTAAATTAGGATTTTGAATAATTATATATTTTAAATTTTTATTTTCTTTATTAAATTCGGAAAAAGGAACTATAATATTTTCTCCTATAATTTCTGAAGTAATCATTTTTGTGCTCACACAACTTTGTAATAATACTCCCATAGAACTAGCACCTAAGCAAGTATAGCTACATTTCTTAATAAAATCTTTTCTATCCATTGATTATAATGATTCTAAGAATTTAAGTATATCCTCTTTTTCTTCTTGTGACAATTCTTGGTAGCCATTTCTACTGTTAATAGCTTCTCCTCCATGTAAAAGAATAGCTTCTTCAATACTATTTGCTCTACCATCATGCATCAAAAAATAGTTCCCTCCTTGAGTAGTTCTAGACAATCCTAAACCCCATAATGGAGGCGTCCTCCATTCTGATGTTGTAGCGCTTCCTTCTGTATAGCCATCATCTAATCCAGTCCCCATATCGTGTAATAATAAATCTGTATAAGGATTAAAAATCTTATTTGATAGTGCCTCTATTGGAGCATTTCCTGTTTGTAATTCTGGAATATGACATGCAGCGCATTTAATTTGCGTAAATAAATTTTTACCATTTTGTACATGAGGATCATTTACGTTTCTCTGTATAGGTGCTTTTAATGTTTGCAAATATGCTACAACACTACGTATAGTCTTATCCGTTACTTCAGGATCTATCGTTAATCCTGAAAATGTGTCTACAGGTTCAAAAGATGAGGTAATTCCCATATCTTGATTGTAGGCCTCAACTGTTTGTTGTAAAAGATCATACGCTGCTGCTTTTTTACCGAATCTGTGTATATACTTATTATCTTGAGTTATTGCATTTTCAAAAGGAATCACATATTCTTTTAAAGTTTTCCAATTAGGTACCCCAGAAATACCATCACCATTTACATCATTAGGATCAGCCATAGCTAATATATCAGCATCAGTAATGTATTGCAAAAACCCTAAACCAGTAACAGCTGGTGGTGTGAATTTTGAAAATGTGGCTCCTATAGGTATTTCTTCGGGTATATATCCTGGCAATGCTCTATTTTGTAATTGTGGTCCTCCTAGGTGTAAATATTGATTTCCTGTTTCATCGATTTGCCCAAATCTAGTAAGTGTTGTAAACGGTGTACCTTTACCATCTCCTGCATGGCAACTTACACAGCTATTAGCTACAAATAAAGGGCCTAATCCAGTTTGAGAAGTAAATACCTCATCATTAAATGCAATATCTCCTTCCAGAAAACCTGAATTCGATCTAAGGGTTTATAAGAATAGTGTTAATTGGTCTGATTTGGTAGTTTCAAATTTGATAGCAGG